>NZ_QORW01000009.1 GCF_003574735.1 Dongia deserti | reverse complement strand
CTGCTCTATGCCCTGGCATTCTGGAGCTTCATCCGCGCCGCCCGCGTCCTGCAGCGGCTCGCTGCCACCCGGACCGCGCCGGCCGCGCGGCCCAGGGCCGCCGCGCCGCAGGCCGGACGCCCGGCACAGGCCAGGCCGAGCAGGACCGGCAAGGGACTGCCCGTTAACCGCGCCCCGACAGTGCAGCGCATGCGTTGATAGAGATCATGCCGGACCAGACTCGAAAGCCACCCTCGAGCGTCGCCACCATCACGATGGCCGCCGTCCTGGTCGGTGCCGTGATCACCGCCGCCATCGGCGCCTTCCTGCCGGGCTTGATCGGCCTCACGGGCACACCGGCCATCGTGCTGCAGCTGGTGTTCTATGCCGTCGCCGCGATCGACGTGGCGATTGCGTTCTGGCTGCGGGCCAGGATTCGAAAGGCTGCATCGTCCCGCACCGGCGGAACGGTGCAGCGCCAATAGCGCAGCCATCGGCTACCGCGCGCATCGGCAGTCACGCTATCATCACGCCATGATCATCTCCGCCAGCTATCGCAGCGATATTCCGGCCTTTCATGGCGACTGGTTCCTGGCGGCGCTCGCAGCGGGCGAAGTGGCAGTGACCAATCCCTACAGCCAGCGCCCGTACACGGTCGACCTCAGGGCCGATGCGGTGGATGGCTATGTGTTCTGGACCCGCAATGCGCGGCCTTTCTCGCGGGCGCTGTCGGCGGTGGCGGCGCAGGGCAAGCCGTTCGTGGTGCAATACACCATCATCGGTTATCCGCGCGCCATCGACACCAACGTCATCGATCCATCGCTCGCCATCGCCAATGCGCGCGCCATTGCCGAGAGCTACGGACCGCGCGTGGTGGTGTGGCGCTATGATCCGATCCTGCTGACGCCCGACACCGAGACCGACTGGCACCGCGCGAACTTCGCGCGTCTGGCCGATGCCTTGGCGGGCATCGCGGACGAAGTCGTTGTCTCCTTCGCGCAGCTCTATGCCAAGTCGGCACGCAATCTGGCCAAGGCCGGCATTACCTGTCGCCAACCGGAGCCGGAGGAACGGACCGGCCTCATCATCGCTCTCCGTGAAACGGCTGCACACCGCGGCATCACCCTTTCGCTCTGCACCCAGCCGGACCTCACCGCGACCTCAAACACGCCCGGTGCGCGCTGCGTCGATGCCGTCCGCCTTGGCGATATCGCTGGCCGGCCGGTCGCCGCCGCCCTCAAGGGCAACCGGCCCGGCTGCCTGTGCGCCGAATCCCGCGACATCGGCGCCTATGACAGCTGCGTCCATGGCTGCCGCTATTGCTACGCCGTCGGCGACCACGAGGCAGTCCAGCGCCGCATGCGCCGGGAGCGGCGTTCCGCCGGATAAGCGCGCTGTTGACGTCGCGCGTCCCGGGGTAAGATTGCGTCCGGGACGGCTTCTCCCTGCGCCGGAAAGCGGGCGGAGGGCGTTAACAATTCGGTATGGATTAGGCATGAAGATCAATGGTTTAGCCGGATTCGTGCGGGTCCGGTGACGCGTGAGTGCGGAACGAGCGAGCTTGTCCCAGAGTGAGCCACCGGCCGAGCGGCCGGCCGATCAGAAACACCCGGATCTGGAACGCCTGCGTGCTGCGTGGGAGGTGGCGGCCGATGCGCTGCACAGTGCGGAGCGCGCGGCGGAGGCGGCGGCTGCCATCCGGGCCGAGCGCGATGCCCAGAGCCGATTTATCGCCGTGCTGGCCCATGAACTCAAGAATCCGCTGAACGCCATCTATGGCTATGCCCAGTTGCTGCGGCAGCCCGAACTGCCGACCGACGCGGCCGGCAAGACCGACAAGCTTGCGACCATCGAAACCGCGGCCAAGCATCTGATCGGCCTGGTCGGCGACATTCTGACCAGCGAGCAGATCGAAAGCGGAAATCTCGAGATCGATACCGAGCTGTTCGAGGTGGCGCCGCTGATCGAGGACGTCGCGGCACTGGAGCGCGCCTCGATCGAGGCCAACGGCAACAACCTGATCCTGCTGCTGCCGCCGGATTCCGGTTCCATCACGTCCGACCGCCGCCGGGTCGCGCAGATCCTGATCAACCTGCTCAGCAACGCCGCAAAGTTCACGCACAAGGGCGAAGTCGCGGTGACCGTCGTGCGCGACGAAGACAACAGCCTGCGCCTCACCGTCACGGATACCGGGAGCGGCATCGCGCCTGCGCGCAAGGCGCAATTGTTCGAAGCTTTCTCCGCGATCGGCGGTAAGGAATCGCGCCAGGCGGGCGGCCACGGGCTCGGTCTCTATATCACCGCGGGCCTGGTCGATCGCCTGAGCGGCAGCATCAGCGTCGACAGCGAGGTCGGCAAGGGCACGCGCATATCGGTCTGGCTGCCCGACCTGCGCACGCAGCGTCAGACGGAGCGACCGGGTGAATTTGAACTGCTGACCATGGGCTTCACCCAATCGCTGCCGGCGCTGGATCCGCTGCTGCAGCAGGTCGACGCGGACAGCTTCCTGATCGGCAGCGTGTTCGAATGCCTGACCGAGATCGGCGAGGACGGCTATGCGCGCCCGTGCTTGGCACGTTCGTGGCAGCAGATCGATCCGCGCACCTGGATGTTCCGCCTCGACCGCACCGCGCGTTTCCAGAACGGCGATCCGCTGACCTCGGCCGACGTGCTCGCGACCTTTCGCCGGGTGCGGCGCATGCTGGACGATACCGCGTGCGAGATGCAATCGACCGCGCCCGATCTGGAAGCCTGCGAAGCGGCGAACGACCATACGGTCGTGCTGCGCAGCCGCGCGCCCGCTCCCTTGTTCCTGGAGCAGCTCGCCGCGATTCCCATCATTCATCGTGCGGCGGGCGATCTGCCGGTCGGCGCCTTCGACCTGGCGCACGCCATCGGCACCGGCCCCTATCGCATGGTGGATTACGGTCCGCACGGATTGCGCCTGGTCGCGCATCACCGGACCGGCAAGCAGCCGGCACGGTGGAAAGTGGTGATCGGCCGTGGATTCCGCACGGCGGCCGAAGCGGAGGAAGCGCTGCTGTCCGGCCGGGTCGACGTGACGCCACACGTCGGGCGCGCCCTGGCGCGAAAGCTCGAGCGGGGCTCCGCCATCCGGATTCTGCGGCCACAGAGGGATTGCGTCTTTTTCCTGCAGCCCAACATCCTGCCCGGCGCGCGTGGCATGGCCTGGTTGCCGGACGGCACACCCATCGATGCCAACCCGCTGTCGGACGTCAGGGTCCGGCGCGCGCTCTCGCTGGCGATCGACCGCGCGTTCCTGGTGGACAAGGCGCTGATGGGCGGCGGCAAGATACTGGGCAGCCCGGTGCCGCCACATTTCTTCGGCGCCGATCGCAATCTGCTGCCGGATCCGTACGACCCGGAGCTCGCCCGCCATCTGCTGGCCACCGCCGGCTATCCCGACGGCTTCGCCCTCGCGACCGCCGCGATCGACGACGTCGAATCCGACGACCGGCAGTTGCTGCGCGCCTTGACCGTGCAGCTCGCCACTGCCGGCATCCACCTGAAGCCGAACTATGGCCCGTTGCGCGACTTCGCGCGCTACGATCCGCAGCCGAGCTTCGGCCTGCTCCTGACCAGCTGGGTGCCGTTTCTGCCGGATGCGGAGATGATCCTGCGCGACTTCGCAGCCGCCTTTGATCCGGAGCACGGCTTCGGCGCCTGCAACTACGGCCTGATCGCGATTCCCGAAATCGACCAGGCGGTGCGGCGCGCCGCGCGCAGCCTGGACCGGAGCGAGCGCGGCCGGCTGCTCAAGGAGGCGTGCCGCGCCATTGCCCACGAGTGCCTGCTGATCCCGTTGGTTCAGCAGATCGAGTGCCTCGCCTGCCGCGGCCACCTCGACATCGCCGGCCGCTATCACCTGTGGACTCGCCCCGATCAGGTCGTCCTGCGCGATGCGGAGATGCTGCTGTTCGATCAGCTGCTGGCGGAGTGATGCACACAGCTTTCGCCCCTACCCTCCGATGGTTGGAAGCTCCATATAGGGATCAACAGCTCACAGCTTGTCTCAAATGGAGGGCTCGTTGGCCGGATGCTGTCACGATGAACCATGTTCTGCGGAAACAGGCGACAAGGGCCTGAATTCCCCGGCATGGCGCCGCGCGCTTTGGATTGCCCTGGCCGTCAACGGCATCATGTTCGCGGGCGAGATCGTGGCGGGTCTCGCGGTCGGCTCTGCCTCTCTGCAGGCCGACGCCCTGGACTTCATGGCTGATACAGGCACGTATGCAATCAGCCTCGGTGTTGCCGGCCTCGGTCTCGCCTGGCGTGCGCGCGCCGCTTTGGTCAAAGGGACAGGCCTGCTCGCCCTGGGTTTCTGGGTCGTGGGATCGACCATCTGGCATGCCGGTGCCGGTACGCTGCCCAGGGCAGACGTGATGGGTGTCGTTGGCATCGCGGCACTGCTCGCCAATGCCGGTGTCGCGCTGATGCTGTTCCGTTTCCGGAGCGGCGACTCCAATATGCGCTCCGTCTGGATCTGCTCGCGTAATGATGTGATCGGCAATCTGGCGGTGCTGGCGGCCGCAGCCGGCGTGTTCGGCACCGGCACCGGATGGCCAGACCTCGTGGTCGCCGCAATCATGGCCAGCCTCAGCATCAGCGGTGGATGGCAGATTGTCCGCCAGGCGCGGGGTGAATTGCGCGCCCAGGCTCCCTACCCCGCTTAGGCGGAGTTGGCAAACTGCTCGATCACCCACTGCCGGAACGCGGCGATGCGCGGGATCTCGATCTCTTCCGCGCGGCTCACCAGGAAGTAGGAGCGGCCGGACTTCACACTCACTTGGAACGGCGCAACCAGGCGGCCGGATTTCATCTCCTCCGGATACATCCGCGGATCGAGCATGCCGACGCCGCCGTCGTTGATCGCGGATTCGATCACCAGGTCGGCGGTTTCCAGCACGATGCCGCGATCGACCACCAGGTCATCGAGGCCGGTCTGCGCGGCGAAGATTGTCCAGCACTGATAGAGGTCGTCGCCTTGGCGTACATGGAGCAGCGGCCGCGTGCGCAGGAACTCGGCGAGATTGTTGCCGGCGCCGGCCGCCACTTTCGGCGAGCAGACCGGTGTGAATTCCTCCCGCATCAGCAGATCGACGATCAGCGCATCGACCGTGTTGGTGCCGAAGAAGATCGCCATATCGACCGGCGCGCTGGCGAAGTCGATGTTGCTGGGCGGGGTGTCGATGCGGATCTCGAGATCGGGATGCTGGCGCTGGAAGTCGGCTAGGCGCGGCATCACCATCCTCCGCGCGAAGGTCGGCGGCAGCGATAAGGTCAAAGGCGGATTGGCATGGGTCGCCTTGATGCCGGCGATCACCTCCGCGATCTTGTCGAAACTGCCAGTCAGGACCGGCAGCAGCTTGCGCCCCTCTTCCGTCAGCTCCAGCGGTCCTTTGCGCTTCAGCAGCTGCACGCCGAGGATGTCTTCCAGGTTCTTGACCTGCCGGCTGACGGCGCTTTGCGTCACCAGCAACTGGTCGGCGGCCCTGGTGAAGCTCAAGGATCGGGCGACCGCCTCGAACGCGCGCAGGGCATTGAGTGGCGGCAGGCGGCGGCGGGTCGGTCTTTCAGCCATCGATACAGCGGGTAGATCGCGTCATAGTTATCAGTGATCAGGTATCAGGAATCAGAAGAGAATACACCGCATTTTCCTCTCATCTGATTACTGATCCCTGATTCCCGATTTCTGGCGTGCTTCGCGCGCGATCATCCAAAGCCCCGCCGCCACGATCAGGGCGGCGCCGCCCAGCGTGCTGACGCCAGGGATATCGCCCCACATGACGTAGCCCCATAGGCTGGCCCAGATCAGTGCGGAATATTCGAACGGCGCGACGAAGCTGGGCGCCGCGACCTTGTAGCCGGCGGTATAGAGGATCGACGCCAGGGCCGCCAATGCGCCGAAGCCCAGCAGCTTGCCAGCATCGAGCAGCGTCGGGGTGATCCAACCGCCGGTCAGGTAGCTGAGGCTCGGGTGGGCCGCATCATGGAAGGCGCCGCTGCCGAAGACGAGGCTGAGCAACAGGCCTGTCACCAGGAATCCGACCAGCTGCCAGAAGCTCATGACCGCCGAATTGACCCGCATGCCGACGGGGCGTGTCAGCATGAGTCCGAGCGCGTAGCACAAGGTGGCAAAGAGCACGAGCAGCGACGCGGGCTCGAACACCCCAACGCCCGGATGCTGCACGATGACGACGCCGATGAAGCCGACCCCGACCGCTGTCCAGCGCCAGGGTGGCACCCGTTCGCCGATCACCAGCCGAGACAGCGCCGCCACCATCAGCGGCATGGAGAAATAGATCGCGACCGCATCGGCGAACTCCATCGCCGCCAGCGAAATGTAGAAGCTGAGGCTGGCCAGCGACAGGATCGCGGCGCGCAGCAGCAACAGCCCGCTCGGCCGCGTGCGCAGGAGCAAAGTGAGTCCGCCATTGGCGGCGATCCAGCCGAAGATCAGCGCCAAAGCCGCGCCGGCACGGAACGTCTGCATCTGATGCACGGGATAGGACTGGCTGAGATCCTTGATGAAGGCGTCCTGCAGCGCCGTCACCGCCACCGCCAGACTGAGGATGAGCGCGCCTTTCAGCCGCTGCTGCGGCCGCGCGTCGGCATCGCTGCGGGCGTCGACCGCCGCCGCCGATCCGGATTTTTCCCGTGTGATGATGGTCCTGCCTCGTCGCCGTGCTGCCCGCCGCGGACACTCATAGCAGGTTCTTCGCCGCTGCCAACGAGAGGCGATGGAGCCAGGAGCTAATTCTTAGGTATTACAGCCATGTAGGCGGAAGCATCCATGGCGGTTTTACCCGATCTTAAGCCTAATCGACTACCTCTTGCGCAACCCTGCAAGCGTGGCTGGCGCCTCGAAGCGCGAGAGGAAGGATACCCCATATGTTCAAGTCCTTGACGATCCGCCGGAAGTTCTATGGCTTCGGCGGCCTGATGGCCGCGATTGCCTTGTTCATCGGCGCAATCGGCTACTGGGGAATTTCCCGACAGAGCACCGAGCTCGATAGCGTCGCCACCACGTCTCTCGCGCTGCGCAATCATCTCGAGAGCGACATGATGCACGACGCGCTGCGCGCCGACATCCTGACCGCATTGCGCGCGGCGCGGGACAGCAACGCGGATGATATGAAGCAGGCGAAGGCTGATCTCGCCGATCATAGCCAGAATTTTCGCGACCGGATCGCCGCCAACAAGGAACTTGCTGTGAGCGCGGAGGTCCGTGGCGCGATTTCGGAGGTCGAACCGAAGCTGGACACCTATATCAGAACGGCCGAATCCCTGATGGCTCTCGCTGAAAAGGATTCGGCCGCGGCTGAAGCCCAATACGCGCCGTTCCTTGCGACCTTCGAGGAGCTGGAAGACAGCCTGGGCAAGCTCAGCGATCTCATCTCCGCCTCCGCGCAATCCGCCAATGAATCCGCTCAAGGCACCGCTGCCCTTGCGGGGAATGGCCTGATCGCGGTCATTGTGCTCGCGATGGTCCTGCTCGCCGGCCTCGTCTTCGTGATGGTGCGTAGCATCTGTGCGCCGTTGGACGTGATGACGGGAGCCATGGGTACGTTGGCATCGGGCAATCTCGATATCAAGATTCCGGCGCTCGGGCGCAAGGACGAGATCGGCAACATGGCTGCCGCCATGCAGGTCTTCAAAGACAACGCCGTTCGTGCCGAGCGCCTGGCTGCCGAGCGGCGCAAGGAGCAGGAGGCGAAGGCCAAGCGCGCCGAAAAGCTGGAGCAGCGCACCGCCGCCTTCGACCGCAGCGTCACCACGGCCCTGACGGCCGTCACCACCGCGACCGGCGAGATGGAGGCCAACGCCGCCGCCTTGTCGGCGACGGCCGAACAGACCAGCCGCCAGGCGAATATCGTCTCAGCCGCCTCGGAAGAGGCGACCAACAGCGTCCAGACCGTCGCCGCGGCAACCGAGCAGCTCTCCGGATCGATCTCCGAGATCAGCCGGCAGGTCGGTCAATCCGCCGACATTGCAAGCAAGGCTGCGGCGGAGGCGGAGCGCACGAACGAGCAGGTGCGCAGCCTGGCGGACGCCGCCCAGAAGATCGGCGAGGTGGTGAGGCTGATCAGCGATATCGCGAACCAGACCAACCTGCTGGCGCTCAATGCCACGATCGAAGCGGCCCGCGCGGGTGAAGCCGGCAAGGGCTTTGCCGTAGTCGCATCGGAAGTGAAGAACCTCGCCAACCAGACCGGGCGCGCGACCGAGGAGATCTCCGCTCAGATCGCCTCGATCCAGAACGCCACCTCGAACTCGGTGGAAGCGATCCAGGGCATCACCACCATCATCAACGAGATCAATCACGTCGCCGCATCGATCGCGAGCGCGGTCGAGGAGCAGGGTGCTGCGACACGCGAGATCGCCCGGAACATCCAGCAGGCCGCCGCCGGCACGCAGGACGTGTCGTCAAACATCACCGGCGTGACGCAAGCCGCCGGCGATACCGGCCACGCCGCCGGTCAGATGCTCGCCGCCACCAAGGAGCTTGGCCAGCAGTCCGAGACGCTGCGCAGCGAGGTGGATCGGTTTTTGCGGGATATCAAAGTTCAGTAGCCAGATGTCAGAGATCAGATGTCAGAATTCACTTCTGACATCTGTCATCTGATCTCTGTTCTCTGATTATGCGATCGTATCGACCTTGCCGCTGCCTTGCGGCGGTGCTTCGCCGGTAGGCTGTTTGGCGACGCCCACCAGCGCGGGGCGCAACAGACGGTCGTGGATCGTGTAGCCGGCCTGCATCACCTGCACGACCGTGCCCGGCTGATGCTCGGTGGTCGGCACTTCGAACATCGCCTGATGCAGGTTGGCGTCGAACTTCTCGCCCATCGGCCAGATGCGCTTGACCTGCTGGCGCTCCAGCGCGGCATCGAGCTGGCGTTCAGTCGCGCTGACACCCTCATGCAGGTTCTTGAGCGCCTCGTCAGAGGCCAGCGCCGCCTGCGGGATCGCTTCCAGGGCGCGGTGCAGATTGTCGCTGACCTGCAGGACGTCGCGCGCGAAATTGGTGATCGCATATTTGGCGGCATCCTCGCGCTCGCGCTGGGCGCGCCGGCGCACGTTCTCCGCCTCGGCCAAGGCGCGCAGCACCTGATCCTTGAGCTGTGCGGCTTCCTGTTTCGCCGCCTCGAGCTGCGCCTCCAAGGATGGGGCGGCAGGAACCTCCTGCCCGTCGTCGATCGGGCCGGGATCGTTGGCCGGCTCTGGCATTTGGGTGTTGTCCTTCTCGTCGCTCATGTCGCGATCCAGTATTCCGTCTCGTCTTAAGGGAATGGCCGCTGTTTTAGGGCCAAGCCATAGATGGTCAATCGCTAAATCCGGTCAAGACGCCGCACGTTAACGAATGGGCCCCGAGCATTTCCGCCGAAGTGGAAGCCGGTTCGGCGTCGAAAATGCAACAAAAAACCAAATTGGCTCAGCCCAGAATCCGCCCGATTACCTTGGCGGTGTAATCGACCATCGGGATGATGCGGGCATAGTTGAGCCGGCTGGGGCCGATGACCCCGACGGCGCCGACCAATTGCCGCTGGCTGTCCCGATAGGGCGAGATCACCGCCGAGCAGCCGGCAAGGCCGAACAGATTGCTTTCCGCGCCGATGAAGATCTGGACCCCTTCGGCCTGATCGGCCGCTTCCAGCAGCTTCAGCAGTTGCTCCTTGGTCTCCAGCGCCGTGAACAGCGAGCGCAGGCGCTCCAGATCCGCCGCCTCCTGCACGTCGTCCAGTAGGTGCGACTGGCCGCGCACGATCAAGGCGCCTTCCGCCCGCTCGCCATCGGACCAGGTGGCGAGTCCCGTCTCAACCACCTTGCGGGTGAGGGAGTCGAGTTCCGCCCGTTGGCTCTCGAGCTCTTCCAGGATCGAAACGCGGGCCATGCCGATGGTGCGCCCGACCAGCCGCGCGCTGAGGTAGTTCGTCGCCTCGATTAGCGTCGAAAGCGGCAGCCCCATAGGCACGTCTATCAGGCGGTTCTCGACCATGCCGCCCTCGGTCACCAGCACCACCAAAGCGCGGCCCGGCGAGAGATGCACGAACTCGATATGTTTCAGCGACCGGTCGCTCTTGGGCGCCAGCACGAGGCCGGCGGCCCGCGACAGGCCGGAGAGGAGGGTGGTCGCCTGCTCCAGCACTTCGGGGAAGGAGCGGCCAGAGGCATTGCACTGCCCGTCGATCGCCTCGCGCTCCTCCGCGGTGAGGCCGCCGACCTCCATCAGCCCATCCACGAACAGGCGCAGCCCCAACTCCGTCGGCAGCCGTCCGGCCGAGGTGTGGGGCGCGAACAGGAGCCCGATTTCCTCCAGGTCGGCCATGACATTGCGGATGGTTGCGGGCGACAAGTGGCCGAGGCGCCGGGACAACGTGCGCGAGCCGACCGGCTCGCCCGTCTCGACATAAGCATCGACGATCTGGCGGAAGATCTCGCGTGACCGCTCCGACATCTCTGCCAGCACTGGCCGATGCCCGGCGATCGTCGGGACGTTGCTGTTTCCACCCTTCGGATTGAATTGCATGGCAGTTCGACCTCCGGATGGACGAATCTAGGAAGCGGGGAACGCAACGTCAACTCACCGTTGCCAGCGTGAGATCCCGCCGGCACAGTCGCTCGCCATGCGTAAGATGAAAACCAGGCGGCGGATCAGGCGCACTGCAGCCACCGATGGTGCTGCCGTTGGCCCATGCCCGCTATGCGACCGGCCGATGGTGACGGGGCCGAGCCTCGACGAGCACCATCCCCTCCCGCGCAGCCATGGCGGGCGCGCGACCGTGACCGTACACAAGATCTGCCACCGCGCCATCCATGCGATGTTGAGCGAGCGCGAGTTGGCGGAGGAATTCTCCGATTTTGACAAGCTGCGCACCCACCCGATGCTGGCCCAGTTCATCGCCTGGGTGAAGAAACGGCCGCCGGAATACTACGACCGCACGCGCTGGTCCCGCAGCCGGCGGTACAAATGACGCCCCCACGTCTGTCATCCCGGCCAAATCGCGCAGCGGCGTAGAGCCGGACCTATGGTGCGTCACCGCTTTCCGCATGGGTCCCGGCTCTCGCTGCGCTCGGCCGGGATGACAGGCGGAGAAGCGTGGTGTAGCTTCCGCCCCGAATTTTGACCCTAATCACAAGGAGCGCGACCCATGCGCCCATCTGGCCGGGCGGCGGACGAAATGCGCGCCGTCGAGCTCTTGATCGACGTCAATAAATATGCGGAGGGCTCGTGTCTCGCCAAATTCGGCGAGACCCACGTCCTGTGCACCGCCTCGATCGACGACAAGGTGCCGCCCTTCCTGCGCAATAGCGGGCAGGGCTGGGTGACGGCGGAATACGGCATGCTGCCTCGCTCCACCCATTCGCGCACCGAGCGCGAGGCCGCCAAGGGCAAGCAGTCCGGCCGCACCCAGGAGATCCAGCGCTTGATCGGCCGCGCCTTGCGCACCGTCACCAACCTCAAGGGATTCGGCGAGCGCCAGATCAAGATCGATTGCGACGTGCTGCAGGCCGATGGCGGCACGCGCACTGCCGCCATCACCGGCTCTTACGTCGCGCTCTATCTCTGCTTCCGCCACATGAAGAAGCTGGGCGCGGTGAACGAGATTCCACTGAACGATCAGGTCGCGGCGGTGTCCTGCGGCATCCACCAGAAGCAGGCGGTACTTGATCTCGACTATGCGGAGGATTCGACCGCCGAGGCGGATGCTAATTTCGTGCTGACAGCCAAGGGCGGCATCATCGAGGTGCAAGGCACCGCCGAGCGGGAGCCGTTCAGCGAGGCCGAGTTCATGCAGCTGCTGAGCTACGCCCGCAAAGGCGTCGCCGAGCTTACCCGCCTGCAGCGCGTCGTGCTGGGGTTGGAGTAATGTGCTAGCGTACCTTCTAATACCATCATTGCCGGGCTTGACCCGGCAATCCAAGTGACGGTCAGTGGTACAGCAACAAAAATTTGGATCACCGGGTCTCGTCGCGCTGCTCCTCGCCCGGTGACGACGGTAAAAGGAAGATGCCCGAGGCCACCTACACCATCACCCGCGAGCACGATCCGGATGCGAAGGAGCGTATCTGCCGCTCCGTGCTGGAGTCGCTGCCGGACTGGTTCGGCATTCCGGAGGCTATCGACCAGTTCTGCCGCGAGGGGCGCGATCTGCGCATGTGGGTGGCGCGCAAGGGTGACGAGGTGGCCGGCCTTGTCACCGTGCTGCAGCACTTCCCGGCGACGGCGGAGCTGCATCTGATCGCGATCCGCGCCGAGCATCACCGCGCCGGGCTCGGCGAACGCTTGCTCGAGGAAGTCGAGACGCATTTGACGAAAAAGGCGACGCGCATCCTGACCGTGAAGACTTTGGCGCCGAGTGCCGGTGACCGGCTTTACGCGCGCACGCACCGCTTCTACGCGGCGCAAGGTTTCGTGCCGCTGGAAGTGTTCCCCACCTTGTGGAACGAGGCGAATCCCTGCCTGTTGATGGCGAAGGTGCTGCGCGTGCCGCGCCGTTTCACGGAGAAGAAGCTGGTGATCGCCAGCCACAACAAGGGCAAGCTCAAGGAGATGGTCGAGCTGATGGCACCCCTCGGCATCGAGGTCGTGCTGGCAAGCGATCTCGCCCTCGCCGAGCCGGAAGAGACCGAGGATTCCTACATCGGCAATGCCAAGCTGAAAGCGGTCGCTGCGGCCAAGGCGTCCGGCCTGCCAGCCCTGGCGGATGATTCCGGCCTGTCGGTCGAGGCGCTGGGCGGCGCGCCCGGCATCTACTCCGCGCGCTGGGCCGACAAGAATGGCGATGGGGCGCGCGACTTCAACATCGGCATGGATCGCGTGCTGCGCGAGCTCAGCCCGCACACCAACCGTCGCGCGCGCTTTGTCAGCGCGCTGGCACTCTGCTGGCCCGACGGGCATTGCGAATTGTTCGAGGCCTGGGTTGAAGGCGAGATCATCAACGGGAAGCGCGGTGCACGCGGCTTCGGCTATGACCCGATCTTCCAGCCGCTCGGCTACGACATCACCTTCGGCGAGATGGACCCCGACCACAAACGCGAAATCAGCCACCGCGCCGAAAGCTTCCGCCAGCTGATGGCGGCGTGCTTCACAGGCGATGATCGCCGCACGTAGAATTTTGCGCGCGCATCGACATAAGGAAGACGTCGTGTGAGCGCGCCTGGCCTCGGCTTCGGCATCTATATCCACTGGCCGTTCTGCCGGTTGAAGTGTCCCTATTGCGACTTCAACTCCCATGTGCGCGAGCGTATCGATCACGCACGCTGGCGTAGCGCGCTCTTGCGCGAACTCGAGCACTACGCCCGCGACACGCAGGGCCGCACAGTCACCAGCATCTTCTTCGGCGGCGGCACGCCGTCCCTGATGGAGCCGGAGACGGTGGCGGCGCTGATCGCACGTGCACGCGACCTCTGGCGGATCGCAGGTGACATCGAGATCACCCTGGAAGCCAATCCGACGTCGGCCGAGATCGAGAAGTTCCGCGCGTTCCGGGAAGGCAGTGTCAATCGCGTGTCGCTCGGCGTGCAGAGCCTGATCGCCCGCGACCTCAAATTCCTCGGCCGGCAGCATGATGCCGCGCAAGCGCTTGCCGCAGTTCAGATGGCCGCGACGACCTTCGATCGCTTTTCCTTCGACCTGATCTATGCCCGACCCGGCCAAACGCTGGAGCAATGGCAAGACGAGCTCGACCGCGCCCTTGAGTTCGCTGCCGGTCACATCTCGCTCTATCAGCTCACCATCGAGCCCGGCACCCAGTTCGAGCAGGCCGTCGCGCGTGGCGATTTCCGCGTGCTGGACGAGGAACATGCGGCCGAGCTCTACGAAGCAACGGTCGCGCGGCTCGGCGCCTCAGGCCTTGCCGATTACGAGATCTCCAACTTCGCCAGGCCCGGTGAAGAATCGCGCCACAACCTTACCTACTGGCGCTATGGCGACTACGTCGGCGTCGGTCCCGGTGCCCATGGCCGCCTCACCATCAATGGCGAGAAGTTTGCCACCCGCCAGCACCGCGCGCCGGAAGCCTGGCTCGACCTGGTGGAGCGCGACGGCCACGCCACGCGCCAGCGCGATCTGGTGCCCCGTCCCGAGCGGCTCAACGAGATGCTGATGATGGGATTGCGCCTGAAGGAAGGCGTGCCGATGACCCGCATCGAGGAGGAATCGGCCAAGCCGTTCGCAGAGGCGCTCGACCCGGCCCGCCTCCAGCGCCTCATCGAAGGCGGCTTCCTCACGCTCTCCGGTGACCGCCTCGCTGCCACGGCAGAGGGACGCCAGCGCCTGGATGCGGTGCTGGCCGCCCTGGTGGCCTAGGGCATTATTTCGATAGACATCGAAATAGGGCTTGACGCTCGATCGACGCCCGCCATATCTCTATTTCCATGAAAGTCGAAAAAGCAGCGAAGCAACTCGAAGCCCTCGGCAACCCGACGCGGTTGAAGGTCTACCGTGCGCTGGTGCGGGCGGGAGAGGACGGCCTAGCGGTCGGGCAGCTCCAGGACAAGATCGGCATTGCCGCCTCCACCCTGTCGCATCATCTGCATCGCCTGATCCTGACCGGATTGGTGACGCAGGAGCGGCAGGCCACGACCTTGATCTGCCGCGCCAACTACCCGGCTATGGACGAGCTGGTCAGCTACCTGGTGGATGAATGCTGCCTCGATGCCTGCCGGCCGGATGAGCGGGCGGCGTGAGGCTCTTTTTTTGACCAGCTATTTCTAAGATTCTGGAAGGAGCGAAACAGATGAGTATCATGGACCAGCTCCCCGTGGCGATCATCGGCGGCGGCCCGATCGGGCTCGCCGCCGCCGCCCACCTCGCCGAACGCGGCATGCCCTTCAAGCTCTATGAAGCGGGAGAGACCGTCGGCGCCAACATCCGCGACTGGAGCCATTGCCGGATTTTCACGCCCTGGGAGTTCGCCACCGATACCGCGAGCTGCCGCCTGTTGGCCGAGCACGGCTGGCGGGCGCCACCGTCCGATGTGTTGCCGACCGGCGATGACATCTATCGGCTCTATCTGAAGCCGCTCGCGCGGGTGCCGGAGCTGGCGCCGCACATCGAAACCGGCGCCAAGGTCGAGGCCATCACCCGCCTCGGCATCGACAAGGTGGCCAGCAAGGGCCGCGAGAGCCGCCCCTTCCGCCTGACCGTCGCACGGATGGGCGAGGCGCCGCGCTACGATTTAGCGCGCGCAGTGATCGATGCCTCGGGCACGTGGCAGCATCAGAATCCGCTCGGCGCCTCCGGCTTGCCGGCGGACGGTGAAGCGGAATTCGCCGAGCGCATCTTCTATGGCATGCCGGACGTGCTGGGGCGCGAGCGTGCGAATTATGCCGGCCGCCGCATTGCCGTGGCGGGCGGCGGCTTCTCCGCGATCAACGTGCTGCTCGACCTCGTGCAGCTCGCCGATCAGCAGCCGCAGACCGAGATCACCTGGATCGTGCGGGCGACGCGCATGCACAAGATCTATGGCGGCGGCGAGAACGATCAGCTGCCGGCGCGCGGCGCGCTCGGCATGCGCCTGCGCGAGCTGGTGGACGGCGGCAGGGTCAAACTGATCCAGGGTTTCGCGACAAGCGAAGTTCGGCGCGCACCGGGCGGCGTGGTCCTCCTCGG
This sequence comes from Dongia deserti, assembly GCF_003574735.1. Lineage (GTDB taxonomy): Bacteria > Pseudomonadota > Alphaproteobacteria > Dongiales > Dongiaceae > Dongia_A > Dongia_A deserti. Next base: position 263,436 of record NZ_QORW01000009.1, on the reverse strand, counting down.
CCAAACACCGAACGGTCCAGTAACGACGGACCCGATGGATCGCATCGTGGTCGCCACCGGCCAGCGGCCCGACCTCGGCCTCACGCGCGAATTGCGTCTGGAGCTCGATCCGTGGCTCGAAAGCGTGAAGGCGCTCGGGCCGCTGATCGATCCCAACCTGCATTCCTGCGGCTCGGTCCCGCCGCACGGCCATCGCGAGACCGGACATCCGGAGCCTGGCTTCTACACCATCGGCGTCAAGAGCTATGGGCGCGCCCCGACCTTTCTGCTGCTGACCGGCTATGAGCAGGCGCGCTCCGTGGCCGCTGCGCTGGCCGGCGACATGGAAGCCGCCGACGCGGTGCACCTGACGCTACCGGAAACCGGCATCTGCGAAACCGATCCCATCGAGGATGGCGCCGGCTGCTGCGGCGGCCCCGCGCCCGTGGAAATCGCCGCCCAGCTCGATGCCTGCTGCATCAAGGACGCGGTGGCGAAGCAAGCCGGCAAGCAGGGCTGCGGTTGCTCGTGACGCGCCAAGCAAAGGTCTCCTCCACCGACACAGGGGAGGTTAGGGGGGAAGCCACAGTCTCGCTGGGAGAGAATCTTCGCTCGCTTCTCCCACCCCAGCCCTCCCCCAGCTTGGTGGGAGGAGTGTAACGTTGACGTTAGACGCACATCATGCATGACCGCCATCGCGCCGACAGAGGATAACATCGCGCCATCACCATCCCCCCGCCTCGTGGTCAGCGCGCTGGGCATTGCGCAGATCCTGGCGTGGGGCTCGTCCTACTATCTGCCGGCGGTGCTTGCCGCGCCAATTGCGGAAGACACCGGCTGGCCGCTCAGCTGGGTGATCGGCGGGCTGTCGCTCGGCCTGCTGGTCGCCGGCCTCATCTCGCCCCTGATCGGACGGCGCATTCATGCGCAAGGCGGTCGCACCATCCTCGCCGCCAGCGCGGTGCTGCTGGCAAGCGGCATGATCGTGTTGGCGATATCACCCAACCTGTTCGTCTATCTCTGCGGCTGGGTGATCATGGGGCTCGGCATGGCATGCGGCCTTTATGACGCGGCCTTCTCCACGCTTGGCCAGCTCTATGGCGATCAGGCGCGCCGCGCAATTGCTGCGCTCACTCTGTTCGGCGGCTTCGCCAGCACCGCGTGCTGGCCGCTCTCCGCCTTCTTGGTGTCGGAGCTCGGCTGGCGCGGTGCCTGCGTGACCTATGCGCTCATCCACCTATCGATCGTGCTCCCGCTCTATCTCGTCAGCCTGCGCGGCGAGCGTGCCGCGCGCGGCACAGCCGCCCCCGTGAAGACGGAGTCGCCTAGAACCGCCGGGCTCACGCTGCCCTTTCTGCTGCTGGCAGCCGTCGTCACTTTCAGCTCGCTCATCTCGACCATTCTCTCCGTGCATCTGCTCGCGATCCTGCAGGCGCACGACATCGCGCTGGCTGCCGCGGTTGCTCTGGGTGCGCTCGTGGGACCAGCGCAAGTGGGCGCGCGCTTTGTCGAGATGATGATCGCGCGCTATCACCATCCGATCTGGACCATGGTGGCATCCGCCCTGCTCATGTTGTGCGGCATCGGCGCCCTGTGGATGAACCTGCCGGTCCTATCCCTGGCACTCGTGCTCTATGGCGCGGGTCTCGGAATCGAATCGATTGCGCGGGCCACCCTGCCACTCGCCTTGTTCGATCCCAAGAACTATGCGCCGACCATGGGTAAGCTCGCCTTCCCCAGTCTGATCGCGCAGGCTGCAGCACCCAGTATCGGCGCCTTCGCGATGTTGCATTTCGGTGCCGGCGGTACGCTCGCGACGCTCACCGTGCTCGCCGCCATCAAGGTTGGACTGGTCGGCGCGCTTTATGCCTGCGTGCGGCGCGGGGCCACGCGGTCGACATCGGCATCGGCGAAGTGATAGCGCCGCATGATGGCGCGATGCTCCGGCGAGCCGAGATAGCGTGAAAGTTCGCGATCGAAGGCGAGGCGCAGGTCATCGTTCGATTTGGCGAAGGAATACGCGCCCTCCGCCGCGGCGCCGCCTTGCGCGCCGAAATCTACGACTTGGAGCCGCGCATCCGGCGCAGCGCGCAGAAACCCGCGATGCGCCATCGCCACGGTGGCATAGGCATCGGCGCGTCCGTCCAGGACGGCCTGCACCGCTTCTGCCTGGGTCGGCACGCGCAGGACGCGCGACGGCGGCAGGCCTGCTGCCCGTGCTCCCTGCTCCTGCACCTGGTCTGCGACCACGACCAGCCGCGCATCGGGATGATCCGCGAGCGCACGATAGCTGGTGAGCGCTTTCGGATTCCCCGCCTTCACCATGAAGCCATCCGCGAGCGACCAGACCGGCCGGCTGAACCCGACCAGCTCGGCGCGCTCCGCCGTGATGAAGAGTGGCGTATTGATGTGCCACGCGCCCCTCGCCACGCCAGGCAGCAGCTCCGCAAAGGTGACGAGCCTGGTCTCAACGCGCTCGACCCCGATCGCGCGCAGTACAGCGCGCGCCACCTCGACATCGCAGCCGATTGGGCCGTCAGGACCCGGCGCGCAGAACGGCGGCTCGTCGAGATAGGCGAAGATGATGCTCATGCCCCTAGCGCGGCGGACGGAAGTTGTTGTCTACCACCACGTAGCTGGTGAGATTGTATTTGACGCCCTTGACCGGGCTGACGCCCTGGTGCGGGTGGGTCCAGTACGGCGGAAAGAGCAGCATCAGGCCCGCGCGCGGCTTGACGCGGATGGACTGGAACGGGAACTCAGTGAAGCCGCCTTCCTCCACGTCCTTCAAATACATGAGCACGGCGACCATGCGGTCGTGCGTGCCGGCGACCGAGGCGTCGATGTGCATGCCGAAGCCCTGGCCCGGCTCGATGCGCTCCAGGAGCGGCGGCGTGCGCTTGGTGGCGGGCGTGGAGATGAGCTGCTTCAAGGTCGGGAAGGCTTCGGCATAGGCCTGCAGGTTCTTCTCGAGCGCGGCGGAATATGCATCGGCAATGTCGCGCCATTCCGGCAGGTCGCCGATCTGCAGCATGGTGCCGGACCTGAGGCGTGGCTTGTCGCGCGTCGCGGTGGTCGAGGCATGCTTGCGCTCATCCGCCTCGAAGCGGCGAATCACCTCTTCGCACAATTCCTTGCTGAAGGTGTCGCGGTACATGCGGATGAAGTGCGGCTGCTGGATTTGGGCACCCTGCGGCCCCGGCTGCGCCCCCAGCGCACCGACTTGCGCTCCTCCGCTATCCTTCACCGCCATATCGCGCCTCAACTTGCTTGGATGCGCGACCATAGCAGAAAGAAAGAGCGGCGCGTAACCAGTCGCTGCGACGCGCTGCATCGCCGCCCCCTCACCCTGTCCTCTCAGTCGAGGGGAGAGGGGACGCTATTGCTGGGCTCGTGCGAAGAGCCCCTCTCCCTCGAGGGAGAGGGGTTGGGGTGAGGGGGGAAGCGATGGTTCTTGCCAGCTAGGCCGCCAGCTCGACCGCCCCCAGATATTCCGCCAGCTCAGCGATCGTGAGCACCGGAAAGCCGTTGCGCCGGGCATAGGCCTTCGCGCGCTTGCCGCGCAGCATCTCGCCCTTGCGGTCCATCAGCTCGCACAGCACCGCCGCGGGCTTCAGCCCCGCGAGCCGCGCCAGATCCACCGCGCCTTCAGTGTGGCCGCGGCGGGTCAGCACACCACCCGGCTGGGCGCGCAGCGGAAAGACATGGCCCGGCCGCGCCAGGTGTTCCGGCCGCGCGCCGTCGGCGATGGCGGCGCGCACCGTCGCCAGGCGATCCGCCGCCGACACGCCGGTGGTGACGCCGATCCTGGCCTCGATCGAGACGGTGAAGGCCGTGCCGAAACGCGTCTCGTTCCTGGCCACCATCGGCGGCAGATCGAGCTGACGCACCAGCGTGTCATCCAGGCACAGGCAGACGATGCCGCTGCAATCGCGGATCAGCCGCGCCATCACATCGTGCGACAGGGTTTCCGCCGCCGCGATCAGGTCGGCTTCGTCCTCGCGATCATGGTCATCGAGCAGCACGACGGGAAAGCCGGCGCGCATGGCATCGCACGCGGCGGCAATACGCCTTTCAATCAGGTGGGAGGTGGACATAGTGAAACGCTCCTCGCTTGAGACGTTGGTTGCGAAAAACGTTCCAGGGCACGGATCGCAAGGACGCGGAACTCCGCCCCGACTGGGCGGCTGCGTCCTTGCTCTCGTCTTCTTTCATCCGGACTGTGACCGTCGGCCCAGGCATTCGACCTGGTCTGCTGACCCGCGGAACAGGCGTTCCGCGGCGCTCGCGGGCTCGGCGCGCCGGCTCTTCACCAGTGCGCCCTACCGCCGGTGGGGACTTCCACCCCGCCCTGAAGACGTAACGGCCGGACAGTGGCAGAGCCGCCCGTGTGGAGTCAAGGCAGGGTCAACCGAGCATGCTCTTGATGTCGGCGGAGAAGGTCGGGAAGCCAAAGACCGTGTCGCGCAGCGCCGTCGCGGTGATGCCGTGCTTCATGGCGAGGGCGAAGATGTGGATCAGCTCCTCGCCCGCATGGCCGACGATCTGCGCACCGAGGATATGGCCGCTCTCCTCCTCTACCACGACACGCGACCACGCCGCCGTTTCCGCGTAGGTGCGGGTCGACAGCCAGTTCATGAGATCGTTGGTATGCACCTTGACGCGGCGTCCCTGCTCCGCCGCTTTGGCGGCGGTCAGGCCGACGCTGGCGAGCGCCGGCACGGTATAGACGCAGGACGGGATGCTGAGATAGCCCGGCTTGTGGCGCGGCCCATCAACGATGTTGCGGCCGACGATCCCGCCTTCATAGGTGGCGATCGGCGAGAGCTGTGGTGACGACCAGAGCGCATCGCCGCACACATGCACGGCGGGATTCGATACCGAGCGCAGATGCTCATCGACTTTGATCCGTCCGCGCTCCTGGTCCACCTGCCCCGCTGCCAAATCGAGCGTATCCACATCCGCGATCCGGCCCGCGCCGTTGACGACGCGGTCAGCATCCAGCGCGTGCTCCTGGCCACCCTGCTCGAACGTCACGCGCAGGCGCCCGTTCAACGGCGCGATGCGCTTGATCTTGACGTCGGTGCGCACGTCGATGCCGATGCGAGCGCTTTCCCCCACGATCTCCGCCACCGCGTCAGGATCGAACTCACCCAGCACGCGCGGCTGCACCTCCAGGATCGTCACCTTGGATCCAGCGCGCGCATAGACGTGGCTGAACTCCATGGCGATGACGCCGCCGCCGATGAAGATGACCTCGCGCGGCAGCGTGCGTTCGCTGAGCACGTCGTCGGAGGTGATGAGATGCTCGGCGCCCTCGATCGGCAGGCTCCGCGGCTTTGAGCCGGTCGCGATGACGATGTGCTTCGCCTCGAGGGCGCGGCCGTCCACCACGATCGTGCGCGGGCCGGCGAACTTCGCGTGACCGCGGATCAGCGTGACGCCACGGCCCTCCAACGCACGCTCCATGCGCGCCGGAAGATCCTTGATCATCGCCTTTTCGCGGTCGATCAAAGCGGCCCAGTCCAGCTTCGATTCGCCGACTGCGATGCAATGGTGCTTGGCACGCGCGATCTCATCCATTGCATGGGCGGCGGCCACCAGCACCTTCTTCGGCGTGCAGCCGCGGTTGGGGCAGGTGCCGCCGAGCTCAGCGGGCTCGATCAGCGCGACGGAGAGCCCGGCGGCACGAGTCGGCCCCGTCACGCCCATGCCCGCATTGCCCCCGCCCAGGATGACGACATCGTGTTGTTCGGTGGCCATGGTGCGATCTCCGGCAGGAAGTGGAAAAGACTGGCGCGGCACCCATCATGACAACAGCGGGGGCGGCTCCGCAATCCTAGGGCACCAGTATGATCTCCGCACGAAGCCGGAGCCTGGTGAAATCGTCGACCAGGATCCCAAGCTGTAGCTGCCAAGGACCCGCGACCCACAGGGGCAGATCGCGGAGCCCATAGCGGCCGGGCCCGGTCCGCTCCGCTTTGCGGAGGATGGGCTCGATTCCCGGCGCGGAGAGGCGCAGCACCACTTCCTTCGGGTCGGCCGGGGCGCCCTCCTTCGGCGTGAGCGCGATGGACAGATCGTTGTCGCCGATCCTCCCGGGGCTGAATGACAGGGCAACATCGTAGCGATCATGCGCGATCGTCAGCGTAAGCGCGGACGGCGGTGGGCCGAGAGAGAGGCCGACGGCGAGCATGGTCGCAAGGCTGGCGGCGGCCATATCAAGGCCCAATACCCGACGCAACAGAGCGCGCGCGCTTGGCGCGCCAGTCATGGCGCGGCGCGTCAGCCATAGCCTGTTGGTCGCCGCGATGCCCAGCATCACCGCCACCGCACCGAGCTTCGCGCAGAGGCGCAGGCCGTACGCGCTCTGCCACAGATCGGCCACGCGCGGCAGCAGGAGGATTGTTAGCAGGATGCCGCTTGCCAGCGTCCCCGCCATCGCCAGCGCGCCATAGGTCTGGAACCGTCGGAACAGATCCACGGTCTCGGCGCTTGCATCGCGCTTCAGCGCGAGCCGCAGCGGGCCGATGGCGCCGATCCAGAGAGCCGCAGTCAGGCCGTGCAAGATCATGAGACCATGTCCCATGCCGGCCGGAAGCACGGCAAGGACGTGACCGCTATCGGCCATGCCGAGCAGTGAGACGGCAATGCCGAGCCACTGGCTGAGGGGGGTTGCGCGGGCGGCAAGCAGCGCCAAGCCGATGATTGAAAAGCCGCGCCACTCGAAGTTCGGTGCCGCGAGTGCCGCCTGCCAGCTCTCGATTGAAAGCAGGGCATGCGACAGCAGTCCGGCACGCACTGCGCCTTCCGCACCGATGAACAAGATCATCGCGAGCACGCCTGACAAGGCGATCCAACGTGTCGCCAGATGCAGCGGGGACTCAAGCGACCGCGGCGCTAGTAGCAGTCGGAATAAAGCCGTGCCGGACGCGAACAGCAGCGCGAGGCGGGCGAGCGCGTGCAAAGCCAGTACCGGCCAGTGACTCTCTTCGGCGTGTACCTGCGCCGGCATCGCACCCGCGCCCGCCGTGCCGATCGCGAAAGTGAAGCTGCCGCTGATCACATGGCCGTCGAGCGAGCCGACGCGCCAGCTCACTAGGTATCGGCCGTCCGGCAGGTGATCCTGCATCACCCAGGTGACGCGCCCATCGCGCGCCTTCGGTGTGGTCGGCGGCGAGCAATCGCGCCCGCTGTCGTCGATGACGCGCAAGTCCAGCAGCTGCACCGGCTCGTTGAAGATGAGCTCTATGCGCTCCGGTGCGTGCGCATGGACGGAGTCGGCGGCAGGACTCGTCCCCTGCAACACGGCATGCGCCCACGCGCCCGCTGGGCTGGCCAGCAGGAAGGCGAGGACCAGCGCCAGAAATCCGGCGCCGGTCCTCAAGCGCGCGAACGCGCGGGCCAATCAGTGACCCTTCGGCTCGGTCACGGTGAAGCCTGGCGCCGGATACTCGTAGTCCTCTTCCGACTTGCCGGCTTCCGGGATCTCGATCCACCGCTCGGCGGCGCTGCCGCATTCCTGCACCACGGGCAGGTAGATCTTGGTGCCCGGCTCGAAGTTCGTGACGCGCACGCGGAACACGAACTCGTCATAGAAATTGTCCGGCAGGCTGCCGCCGGTCCAGGCGATCTCCTTCACGCCCTTGGTGACGGGCGTGCCGTAGTAATCGTAGCTCTTGGCGTAGTCGCCTTCCTTCAGCTCGACCTGCCAGCCGGGCTTGGGCATCGGCTTGGCGACGATCAGGCCTTCGGGGATCTGCACGCGCACGGCGTTGGTGGCCGCGCCCTCGCAACCGTGCGGCACGCGCATCACGACTTTGAAACTGGAGTCGGCCGCGGCTTCGGTCTGCTCGAGGGTGACATGAGCCTGGGCGCTGCCGACGGCAGCCAAGGTGACCATAGAAACGGCAAACATTCGCAGTCCGCGCATGGCGGCGCTCCTTGAGATCAAGTGAAAGGGAATGGATTGATCAGGATCTCAAGCGAGAGCGGGCGGGCCGCGGCAGACGATGATCCTTACGCCGCGGGAATCCCAGGCGCGAGTCTCGAAGGACCAGCCCGAGCCAATGGCATGAAGCGCCGGTGCGGGATGCGGCAGCGCCGCCGCACCCGCCAGCGACATCCCGCCCAGCACCAGGCATTCCAGGCAGCCGCCGCCCGAACTGTGGTGCGCGAGCCCGGAATGGTGATGGCTGTGACGGTCGTGCCCGTGGGCCTGATGAGCGCCGGATTCGGCCTGAGCCTGCAGGGCGAGGTCCACCCCCGCCAGGTTGAATGGCGGGGCAAAGGTCAGCAGCAGGACAAGGCAAAGACCAAGCCATTGCCGCCAGGTACGCTCCGTCTGCCGCCGAACCCGGTTCATGCGGGCAGTCTAGACGAAACGGCACAGGTTCCGCCATCTGTAGAGTACCGCTCCGTAGAATCCCCGGTAGACGATCGGGTTATTTCACCGTGAACACCTCGTACCGGACATAGCCGCCTTCGCCGCCTTTAAGCGCGACGGCCCTGCCGATGGCCTGAATTCGGTTGAGCCAGGCGTAGCGGCTGTCCGCGGTCTGGAAGACCGGCGTGGTGATGAAATACATCCCCTCTCCCACGAGGGTCTCGCCCGACGCCATGCGTGCGAAGTCGGTGGGCGCGATCACGATCACGCCGCCATATTGCGCATAGATGTCCGCACCATCGTCGGTGCGTATGCTCATACGCGCGTCGACGCGCAGGCTGCCGCCCGGCACGACGCGCAGCCAATCGGCGGTCGGTGGCAGGATCGACCCCTTGATGCGCGGCCCCTCCACGCGTCCACTGTCGGAATGGAAGATCGTCAGCGTGTCATCGATGCGCTGCGGCGCGCCGGCGATCGGCGCGTGCAGCATCATCAGATAGTCGGTGGCGACGGCGTTCATGCCAGGCACACGGCTTCGACGTTGTTGCCGTCGGGATCGCTCAAGAAGGCCGCATAATAGGTCGGGCTGTAGTCGGCGCGCAGGCCGGGCTTGCCATTGTCCTTGCCGCCCGCCTTCACGCCGGCATCGTAGAATTTGTCCACCGCCGCGCGACTCTTCGCCCTGAAGGCGATATGAGCGCCCGGTGCCTTTGTGCCCTGGTCGGCATAGAGCCACAGGGCCGGCGCGCCCTTCGGGCCGAAGCCGGCGCCGCTCGCATCCTGCGAACAGAGCACGTAACCCAGGGCCGTCAGCGTCGCCTCGTAGAAGCGCACGCTCGCCTTCAGATCCTTCACATGCAAACCGACGTGATCGTACATCGCTAATCTCCTCGTTCGATGAGGAGGTCAGCCTAGTGCGTAGGCCGCGATGCGTTCTTGGAGGATCTTGCGCTCGCCCTTTGCGGCCTTGCGGAAGACGCGCGGGCTGACGCCAGCAGCGCGCCGGAAGGTGCGCACGAAATTGGAGAGATCCGCAAAGCCGACGTCGAAGGCGACGTCGGTGATGCTGCGCGCGGGATCGGCCAGCAGCCGCGCCGCATGACGCAAGCGGCACCGCACCAGATATTGGTGCGGCGTCACGCCCAGCACGCGCGCGAACAGGCGCAGGAAATGGAACGGGCTCAGTCCCGCCTGGCGCGAGACGCGGTCGAGATCAATCGCCTGATGCGCATGCTCCTCCAGCCACAGCGCCGCCTCGACCGCGCGCCGCCGGTCGCGCGTGGCCGTGACAACAGGCTTCTGCTCCGCCGCGGCGGATTTCGCCCGATGGGTGCTGCCCGCGATCTCGACGAACCGTGCTGCCATCAGCAGCCCGGCCTCGTCCAGCGCCACGTCGCTCTGCCGCGCGGCGGCCGCCTCAGCCAGCTCCGCCACCACCATCAGCTCCGGGACAGGCGGCAGTGCGCCGACCGACCAGATCGTATCGTCATCGCCGATTGCCGCGACCAGCTCCGGCGCCAATTGGAACGACAGGCATTCATCGCCGCACACATGATCATGGCTGCACACATACTCATCGCCTGCGCGCCCGATCAGGACGGAGCCCGCGACAAGCTCGAAATACTTGCCACGCGTGTGATACCCGAAGCTCCCCTTGCGCACGAAAGAGATCGAGCTGCGATTGTGCCGCTCGACGAACGGCGTCGCACCGAGCCCGATCCGGCAGCGGTAATCGTAGATCGCGAGGCTCTTGCTCTGCGCAATGCAGGTCATGGTCATGAGCCTAGTGTAACAGCAACCCCGGGATCGTGGCACCCGACGTCAATTCTGGACTTGGAGAAAATTGCGCATCCGACGCAGGTACAGATATCCGCCCAGCAGACCCAGAAGCGGCATAGTAGCCAGCCTAATCACACCGTCGATCCAGTATTCCGGACCAAGGGTGATTAGCGAATAAAGGCTGATCAGCATGCATAGGAAAGCGGAGAGCGCTCCGTTGACCACCGGCCCTTTGCGCGATTCCTCGCAGCAGCCAGATAGCCGCCGACGGGGACCACATCGAACAGCGCCGCAATGACAACGCCCTTGATTGCAATGGATGACATCGGCTCCCCCGGCTCGCACGGTGCGAACTAGAGATTGACGAGCCGCGTTCTGCAACCACCAGCGTCAATCCTGCGGTCGTCCGACCGTATCGGCCATCCGCGCGCCGCGGCGGCCAAGGGGTTGCGGCCAGCCGGTGGTGCTGTCCTTGGCGGTCTGGTGCTCGATCTCGGCGTTGAGCTCGCCACCCATCAGCACAACGGTGGTGGAGAGCCAGGTCCATACCATGAAGGCGATAACCGCGCCCAATGAGCCGTAGGTCTTGTTGTAGTTCCCGAAATTGCCGGTGTACCAGGAGAACAGCATGGAGACGAGGAGCCACAGGATAGCGGCTGCGACGCTGCCCCAGGTGATCCAGCGCCAGCGCGCATTCTGCCGATCGGGGCCGTAGCGATAGAGCACCGCGAGCCCCAGAATCACGATCGCCAGCAGCGCCGGCCAGCGCAGCACATTGATGATGAGCGCGCCCGCCCCGCCCAGCTCCAGGAAGTTGAGCACCGCCGGAATGACCACGATGCCGATCATCGCCAGCACCAGGAACAGGATCATGCCGGCTGTGAAAAGAAGCGACATAGCGTTGAGCTTGATGAAGCTGCGCCGTTCCCGCTCGCCATAGACGACGTTGAGCGCATCGAACAGCGCCTTGATCGCGGCATTGGCGCTCCACAGCGAGACCAGAAGGCTGCCGAAAAAGGCAAAGCTCAGGGCGCGCTGGTCCTGCGATGCCAGATGTTCCAGCTGGCCGCGGATGATCGAGATCGCCTCCTGCGGGATGGCGCCTGTGAGTCCCGCCAATTGCCGCTCGATATCGGCCGGATTGGCGACCAAGCCGTAGATCGATACCAGCGCGGCGAGACCTGGAAACAGCGCCATCAGCACGTAATAGGTGACGCCGGCCGCTTCGCGCATCACACGGTCGGCGCTCATGCTGCGATAGGTGCGGACGAGGATGTCCTTCCAGCCGCGCGGCGGAATCTCTGCCGGGCGATCGGCGGTGCGGCCCCGGTGGCCCCCCTCGGCGTGCTGAAAGCGCCTGGCATCGTCGGCCGCGAGCAGCGCCGTTTCTTCCTGCGCCCGCAGGGACTTGAGCGCCAGCCAGCCGGTCACCCCCGTCATCAGCCAGGACGTGAGGCGGTTCATGGGAGTGCCGCCCTTGAGCTCTGCTCAGGTGCGCTGCTTCGATTCGTCCTCGCGTGCAGGAGTCGTGCCCGCCGCGCCGGCTTCCGCTGCTTCAGCATAAGGCGCGCTCTGCGGCTCGGCCTCCACGTTGGAGGCCCGGTCGCTCCGCTGCACGCCACGTTCGATATCGGTGGCGGCTTCGCGTGCGGCATAGGGCTCGCCGCGCCGGTCCTCGCCAATGCGCGCAGTATCGTCTCGCGCCGCCCCACTCTGCCCGCTTTCCCGCTGCCAAGCATCGCCGTAGCGCCGCTCGCTCGCGCTCTCGCTGGCGCGCGCTCCAGCGCGATCGCCTTCACTGTCTCCGCTGGCCGCACGCATGGTTTCCGAGGCTGCTTCGCGCACACGGTCCTGCACGTCGCGACTGGTTTCGCCCATGATTTCGCGCTCGGCGCGGCTGGACGGAATCATGGCGGCAAGCACTGCACCGACGGCGACACCGAGCCCAGCAACCAGCATCGGCTGCTCGCGACAGAAATTCACCAATGCGCCGTCGGACTGGACCGCGCGACGCGCGGCGCGGCCGTAGCCGGCCGCCCTGCGGGCCACCCGGCGAATCCCACTAGCCGTCTGGTCGTACATGTCTGCCGCGCGATCCCGCGCCTGATGCACAGTCGAGCTCGCCTCCTCGGTCCAGCCCTTAGCGGTCTGGCGCGCTGCCCCGATCGCCTCGTCATGGGCCGTACTCGCGCGGTCGCCCATCTCTTTGGCGCTTTCAAGGGTGCCGGACATGGCATCCCGCGCCTCGCCAGCCCAGTCTTCTGCCGTCTCGCGCGCGCGGCGCATGGCCGATGGCCCGCGGCCGCCATGGCTGAGGTCGTCGGCGACTCCGGCAGTTCTGCCCCAGTCGCGCTCCATACGGCCGTTGCCGTTACGGCGGCGCCCCATCGTGCCGGAGATGGCGAGCCACGCAATCCCGGCGCCGATCAAGGCGACGGGCACCGGATTGTGCACCACCTCGTCGCGCAGGTTGCCGAGATAGGCGCGCCCGCTGTTGTTGCGGAAATAGTTCGTCGCTTGGTCTAAAAGCTGACCCGGCGACATGCGCGCGCGCAGCTCGCCAAGGGTCTGCTCCAGCTGTGCACGCGTCTCCTCGGCTTCGCGCTCAAGCCGCGCGGTCTCTGCGTTCGCCATGTGCCGTCTCCTGTCCCGCCATCCGTTCGCTGGTTGATCCGCCGGTCTCGCCGTAGTGTGCCGTGACGCTGGAATGCCGCGGCACCTCCGCATCGCGCTTCAACTGGTCGATGGTCTTGTCGGGCACCAGCGATGCGGGCTTGACCCAGCTCCAGCCGGTGAGCCCGATGACCATGCCGATGATGAAAGCGCCGCCGCCGACGATGAGCGACGCGACCGCCCGCTCCATGCCGTTCTCCACCAGCCCGGCGATCGCCGCCTGCAGCAGGATGACCAGGGCGGGGATCAGCAGCACCGAGCCCAGCAGGATCATGGCGATGCCGGAGATGGCGCGGCCGGCCTTTTCCGAGACCTCGGCGCGGGCGAGCCGGCTTTCCTTGCGCACGAGTGTGGTCACCTGCGCGACCAGATCGGTGAAGATTTCCGGGATCGGCCGGACGTTATACTTTGCCATGGGTCAAGTCCTCTCGGAAGCGGGGCCGTGCTCATCGCCGTCATGCGCGCTCTTGAGGAACCGCGTCATGACGAAGCCGGCGAGCACTGCACCGCCGAACAGGGCGAGCGGCCGCTCCTGCCCCAGGCGGCGCATGCTGTCGGCGATCTCGCTCAGGTTCCGGTCACGCAGATCGGATGCGGCGTGGTCGATGCGTTCGGCGGCGTCATGGATATAGGTGGCTGCCCTGGGCAGTTGATCCTGCAGCTGGTCGGCGGCAGCGTGGACTGCCCCCGCGATGCCGGACAATTGCCGGGCCCCGGTTTCCTTCTGCTGGTCGGCCGTTTGCGCGGCGCTGTCCTTCAGGGATTCCGTACTCGCAGCCGCTCCGGCGGCTTCGCTTTGGACCATGACTTCCTCCCAAGCAAAAGCTCTAGTGTTGATGCGCAGCTAACAGTGAGACGTGCCACGTCGTTGCGGCACAGCTGAGAAAGCTTGGGTAAGCAGGGTGACCTGAGGAGGGCTTGGCGCAAATTAGGACTGCGCACTCAAGCCCCGGCCGCGTTGCGACGCAACCTACAACCCCGCCTCGAACCGGATTGGCGATCCGTCGAAGAAGCGCGACAGGCGGTAGGGCGCGGGGTCGACCACCGGCTGCTCGCCGCTGACCAGGTCGGCCATCAAGCGGCCAGCGCCCGGGCCGATGCCGAAGCCATGGCCGGAGAAGCCTGTGGCGATGAAGAAGCCCGGCACCTGCGCTGCCGGCGAGATGACCGGCACCGCATCCGGTGTCACGTCGATGAGCCCGGCCCAGTGCTGCGCGATCGTCGCGCCTTTCAGCGCCGGGAAGGTCGCCTGGACTGTCGCCAGCGCGCGATCGTTGAGCCAAGTCTCCGGCTCGGGGTCGAGCACCCGCACGCGCTCGAACACCGTTTCGCGATCGGGCGTCAGCTGTCCCGGCTGCCGCCATTCGTCGAGAAAGCGCTTGCCGACGCGGATGCGCAGCGACTTCCATTCCATCTTCAGCGCCGGCAGGAACTGTGCGAAGAAGCGGAAGGAATCGGGCACGATGTCGGCGCGGCTGGAGCTGCCGTTTGCGATGGTGAAGCCGCCATCCAGCCGCCGGCGGATGCCGAAGCCGGCCGCCCACAAGGCGTTTTCGGGACCCCCGCTGACCGGATTGGTGCGCATCACCGTCGACAGCACCTTGAGCTGCGGCAGCGTCACGCCGGCGGTGGACGCGAACAGGCGCGACCACGCACCGCCCGCCAGCACCACCGCATTGCAGGCGATGCGGCCCTTCTCGGTGATCACGCCGGCGATGCGCCCGACCGCGAGATCGAGGCCGCGCACTGCGCACTGGGTCAGGATGTTGGCGCCGAAGCGGCGCGCCGCATTGGCGATTGCCGGCGCTGCCTTTTGTGGTTCCGCCCGGCCGTCGCTCGCGCAGTGCAGCGCGCCCGCATAGCGCTTGGCAGCGCCCGGTGCCAGACTGTCGATCCCGCTCGCAGGCAGGATGCGCGCGTGGTGCTGATAGTCGCGGCACTGACCCTCGGCCTTAGCGAGCCAGGATTCATAGCCCGCCAACTCCTTTGCATCGTCGCAGAGATAGGCGATGCCGGCCGGCCGGAATCCGGTCTCTGCTTCCACCAGCGCATTCATGCCGGCCCACAGCCGCAGGCTTTCCATCGCCAGCGGCACTTCGCGCAGATCGCGCCCGATGGTGCGGCACCAACCCCAATTGCGGCTGGATTGCTCGCCGCCGATGACACCCTTCTCGCACAACGCGACGGAGATCCCGCGCCGAGCCAGGAACAAGGCTGTCGAGACCCCGGCGATGCCGCCGCCGATGACGACGACGTCGACCTTCTGTGGCACGGTGGAATCGGAATCGACTGGATCGAGGACGGGTCCCAAGGAAGCGCTCGCGGCCGAAGAGAGAATGGGACGCCGATAGAATCAGCCACGCACAGGAATGTCAAAGCTGCCAGCGACCTGGAATGGCCTGCCCCTCGTGGGAGAAGAGTATTTGCCTAGAACAGCCTGCCTTGCCCGCGCTCGAGGTCCAGCAGGTATTCCTTCGCGTTGATGCCCAGTTCGCTGGAATAGCCGCCGAGCCAGTTGGTGCCGACGATGCGGTGGCAGGGGATGATGATGGCGATCGGGTTCTGGCCGCAGGCCTGGCCGACCGCCTGCGCCGGCGCGTTCAGGCGCGTGGCGACTTCGCCATAGGTCAGGGTCTGGCCGTACGGGATGGAGAGCATGACGTCCCACACATCCCTGGCGAAGCCGGTGCCGTCGGCGGCGATCGGCACGTCGAACTGCATCAGGCGCTTATCGAAATAAGCCTGCAACTGCTTCACCGCCTCCTTCACCAGCGTTGAGGATTGTAGGCGCTGCGGCTGCACGCCGCGCCAATGGAGGTGCGTGATCGCGTCGCTGTCGGCGCTGACCTCGATCCAGCCGATCTCGGTTTGCAAGGCTGCGGTCGCCATCCCCTCTTCCCGATGCGGCGTGCCGGTCCCGACGATGTCTACGTGCTGCAACATTCTATCCTACCTTCCGGCTCTTTAGCCAAGAGCAAGGGCGGTGCCCAAGCCCTTCGGATGCGTCACCGGCAGCCCGCAGGTCTGGCCTTTACACACATAGGCTGCCGGTTTGCCGTCCACCATGCCCTTGCCGGCGGCCGGATGTCTCTCCGGCAATTGCGCATCGGGCGGCACCACCTGCAGCAGGCGGTTGGGCAGCGAGCGCTCACGCACCGCATGCACCAGAGCCTGGGTCGCATCGCTGTCTAGCGGGCCGACCACCACGACCTGCAGCGTCGCTTCCAGGAACTCGTTGTTGTTGATGAGGGTGGCGAGAGGGAAGAAATTGCGATTGATCTCGCCCGAGAAGGCCGCCACCAGCGCGCCTGCGCGCTCCAGATAGCGCTCCTCGCCCGTCAGGTGATAGAGCCGGGCCAGCACGCCCACCATGGCGCCATTGCCGTTGGGAATGGCACTGTCGCCTGCGGATTTCGGGCGCTGGATCACGTCCTTCACATCATCGGCGGTCATGAAGTAGCCGCCATGCTTCTTGTCCCAGAAATGTGCGTCCAGCAACCTGACCAGCTCCTCCGCCGCGCCCAGGTAATGCACGGCGCCCGTAGCCTCGAGCAGCGCCAGTGCCGCCGCCGCCAGATGCGCATGATCATCGAGCGTCGCCGCATGCTGCAGCTTGTTCGCGCGCCAGGCATGGAACAGCCGCCCGTTCTTCATCATGGTCGTGCGGATGAAGTCGAATGCGCCCGCTGCCCGCTCCATCCAGGCCGGCTCATCGAACACCACCGCGGCCTCTGCCAACGCCGCGATCATCAGGCCGTTCCAATCCGCCAGCACCTTGTCGTCCCAGCCGGGCCGCACGCGCTTGGCGCGCGCTGCCAGCAGCTTCTCGCGCGCCTCCGCTAGGCGCCCTTCGCCCGCCGCGTCCAGCAGTGACGGACGCTGCGAGCGGTTCAGGATCGTGTGCTCCTCCCAATTGCCTTCGGCGCTGACATCGTAGTGCTGCTTGAAGAAGGCGGATTCGACGCCGAGGATCGCGTCGATCTCTGCCTCGGTCCAGACGTAGAACTTGCCTTCCTCGCCTTCGGAATCGGCATCGAGCGAAGCGGCGAAAGCGCGCTCGTCCCGCTCGTTCGGCGCGGCCAGCATCTCGCGCTCCAGCCAGCCGACGGTCTCGCGCACCCGCGCCTCGTAGAGCGGGTCGCGCGTCTCCTGCCACACTAGAGTCAGCAATCCAACCAGCTCGGCGTTGTCATAGAGCATCTTTTCGAAATGCGGCACCAGCCAGTTGGCATCCACCGCATAGCGCGCGAAGCCGCCGCCGAGATGATCGTAGATGCCGCCCTGGCACATCCGTGTCAGGGTAGTGGCGACCGCGTCCTTGAAGCGCATGTCCTTGGTGCGCTTGTAGGCGCGCCAGAACAAGGTGAAGAGCGGCACTTGCGGGAATTTCGGCGCCTGGCCGATGCCGCCGTTCTGGAAATCGACCTCTTCCAGGAGCCGCCGCGCGATCTGGTCGGTGATCTCCATGGAGATTGCGTCGCCGGCGTGCGGGGTCGCGAGCTTCGCCATCGCCTGGCGCAGCCCGTCGACATTCTTCTGTACCTTGTCCGGTTCCTGGGCGTAGGTCTCGGCCAAGGCGGTCAGCACCTCCGGGAAGCCCGGCCGCCCCCACTTGGTCGCCGGCGGGAAATAGGTGCCGCCCCAGAACGGCCGCCCCTCCGGAGTCAGGAACATGGTGAGAGGCCAGCCGCCCTGCTGCCCCAGGAGGGCGAGAGCCTGCTGATAGATCTGGTCGAGATCCGGCCGTTCCTCGCGGTCCACTTTGATGTTCACGAACAGCTTGTTCATGAGGGCCGCGATCTCGGGGTCCTCGAAGCTCTCGTGCGCCATCACGTGGCACCAGTGGCAGGCGGCATAGCCGACCGATAGCAGGATCGGCCGTTCGGTGCGCTTGGCTTCGGCCAGCGCCTCCTCTCCCCAGGGCCACCAATCGACCGGATTGTCCTTGTGCTGCAGCAGATAGGGTGAGGTCTCTGCTGACAAGCGATTGTTCGGGTTGGGTGTATGGATATGTGCCATGAAGGATGAACCCGCGAAGCCGGAAGTCGCTCCGGAGTTGACGCCGTTCCCAGCCTCAAATCAATGCCGACCGGTGCCGGCTTCCGATGCCGCGTTTCCGAGTTGCCGCGACTCAGACTTGTCCGCTATTTCTGCCGCCATGCGGGAGATCATCTTTGACACGGAAACGACGGGATTCGAGCCCTCCGAGGGGCATCGGATCGTAGAAATCGCCTGCCTGGAGCTGGTCAATCAGATCCCGACCGGCCGCAAGAAGCAATATTACCTGAATCCCGAGCGGGACATGCCGGAAGCGGCATTCCGCATCCACGGCCTGAGCGAACAGTTCCTGCGCGACAAGCCGAGATTCGCGGAGATCGCGGACGAGCTCATGGAGTTCATCGGCGATGCGCCGCTGGTGGCCCACAATGCTGAGTTCGACATGCGCTTCCTGAATGCAGAGCTCAATCTGCTGAAGCGCGTGACTCTCTCCCTCGACCGCGCCATCGACACCGTTCGCCTCGCGCGCCAGAAGTTTCCCGGCGCGCCCGTCAGCCTGGATGCCTTGTGCAAGCGCTTCGCCATCGACAACACCCAGCGCACGCTGCACGGCGCGCTGCTCGACGCGCAGTTGCTGGCCGAGGTCTATCTGCAATTGCTTGGTGGGCCGCAGACCGGACTCAGCCTGACGACGGCCGCGGAAGAGGCCGCGCGCGCCGCGCTCAATGTCGTCGGCCGCATTGTCCGCCCCGCGCGCCCGCATGTCGCCAGCGCCGAAGAGCTCGCCGCCCACGCCACGTTCATCGCCAAGCTCAAGGACGCGGTCTGGCTGGGGTGATCTGACCGCATGCGTCGACGCGCGACGCACCGTCATTGCCACCACACAATCGTCACCCCGGCCTTGAGCCGGGGCCTATTCCGCAGTCGCACGAGCGCTTCGACGATGGATCCCGGGTCAAGCCCGGGATGACAAAAAAGAGAGTGCGTGGGTAGCGACGCGCCCTACCCCGCATTCTTCAAAATCGCCGCCAGCAATCCTGGAAAGCGCCGGTTGAGCTCCGCGCGGCGCAGCGAGACGCGGCAGCGCATGCCCTCGGGCCGGGTGGTGGTGATGCCCGCCTCGCGCAAGATCTTCAAATGATGGCTCATGGTGGACTTGGGGATGTCGCCCGCCAGATCGCCGGCGGAATGCTCCTCCCCATCCGCGAGCGCGCGTGTGATGGCCAGGCGCGTCGGATCGCTCAGGGCGAACAGCACCGCATGGAGCGCTACGTCCTCGATATCCGGCTGTGTGAAATCGCGCTCGGTCATGACCATGAATTCGGGATCACGGAATTGCCCCTCACAAAATTGGTTCCTGACAAATTCGCACTTGCAAAGGGCCGGACTCAGGTTATCTGCTGTGTTCTAGAACCATAGAACATAACCCCAACCGGTTCAAGGTCACCCAATTCGGAGTGTCACGATGATCGAGCTTTACTACTGGCCGACACCCAACGGACATAAGATCACCATCTTTTTGGAAGAAACCGGCCTGCCCTACACCATCATGCCCGTCAATATCGGCGCGGGCGACCAGTTCAAGCCGGACTTCCTGCAGATCGCGCCCAACAACCGGATGCCCGCGATCATCGATCGCGCGCCCAAGGACGGCGGCGCGCCGATCTCGGTGTTCGAATCCGGGGCGATCCTCGAATATCTCGGCGACAAGACCGGCCAGTTCTTCCCGACCGACCTGCGCAAGCGCAATGAGGTGCGGCAATGGCTATTCTGGCAGATGGGCGGCCTCGGCCCGATGGCCGGCCAGAACCATCATTTCGCGCACTACGCGCCGGAGAAGCTTCCCTACGCCGTCACGCGCTACATCAACGAGACCAATCGGCTCTATGGCGTGCTCAACAAGCGCCTGGCGGACCGCGAATTCGTCGCCGGCGAATACTCGATCGCCGACATGGCCTGCTATCCCTGGATCGTGCCCTACAAGAACCAGAGCCAGGACATCGACGCCTTCCCGCACCTCAAGCGCTGGCTTGAAACGATTCAGAACCGGCCCGCCACCATCCGCGCCTATGAGAAGGGCAAGGAGGTCAGCAGCGCCTCGCCCGTCATGACGGAAGAAGCCCGCAAGGTGCTGTTCGGCCAGACGGCGGCGGTTGTCAGATGACAGAGGTCAGGGATCAGAAATCAGAAGGGCGTTAACGGCTGCCTCCGTGCCCTTTCTGGTACCTGATTCCTGGTCCCTGATTCCTGTTTTTCCCCTTGGCCCCCTCCGCGCCGCGGACTAAGGTCTCTTAGTCATACTGCTGTGGATTGCCGACTTCGACGCCCTAGGACGACCGACTTCGCTGCTATTCCTGGAGACAGTGTGACGCGCCGTTGGACGCGGCGCGGTGCAATCATATTTGGGAGTGAGCGATGCCGATCGGTACCGTCAAGTGGTTTAACAGCACCAAGGGCTACGGCTTCATTCAGCCGGAATCCGGTGGGCCGGATGTGTTCGTGCACATTTCGGCTGTCGAGCGCGCGGGGCTCGGCACGTTGAACGAAGGCCAGAAAGTCTCGTACGAGGAGCAGCGCGATCCGAAGCGCGGCAAGAGTTCGGCCGAGAACCTGAAGAAGGTCTAAAGCGTTATCTCGAGCGGGAGCGTCCTTGACGGGACGCTCCCGCTTCCCGTCTGTCGCCTTCCTGCGCATCGATCTGATTGCGCCGCGCAAAACCAAATCTTCCGTCATGCATCCGGGCTTGAAAGCGCGCCGCGAAGGCGCATGATCGCCCGCGAGGGCGTCCGTCATCAGGGAGAGAGAGGCAATGAAGGTTCTCTACACCACGCAAGCGACTTCGACCGGCGGCCGCACCGGCCATTCCAAGACTGCGGACGGCACCCTGGATCTCGATCTGGTGACTCCGAAGGAGCTGGGCGGATCCGGCGGCAAAGGCACGAACCCGGAGCAGCTATTCGCGTGCGGCTACTCCGCCTGCTTCCTCGGCGCGATGAAATATGCCGCCGGGCAGGAGAAGCTGAAGATCTCCGACGACACGTCGGTGACTGCCACCGTCGGCATCGGCCCGCGCGACGACGGCAAAGGCTTCGGCATCGATGTCGAGCTCGCGATCGAGATTCCCGACCTCGATCGCGCCACCGCCGAAAGCCTGGTGCAGAAGGCGCACGTGGTCTGCCCCTACTCGCACGCCACCAAGGGCAATATCGATGTGCGATTGAAGGTTGTCTGAAGTCGGAACTCAGAAATCAGAAGTCGGATGCAGTCAGGTCCGCCTTCTGACCTCTGATTTCAGACTTCTGGAACTTTCCCGACACCCCCGCGGTTGTGCCGGCAGGATCCACAACCCGCGAGGCACCCATGCCGTCGCTGTGTTTCCGTACATCTGTCATCCTGGCTCTGGTCGCTGCGGGCCTGGCGCTCTGGATGACGGCCACCCATGACTACCGCGCCCTGCATGCCGAAATCGTGCTCAATATCCTCGGGTGGGGCTCCTTCATGCTTTATGGGCTCTATTATCGCACCCTCGGCGCTGCCACACCCGGCCTGGCGCGCTTGCACTATTTCGTTGCCCTCGTCGGCGTCATCGTCGAAGCGGTCGGCATCGCCGGCACGGAATGGGGCAATCCGTTCTTCGATCCCATCCGTATCATTGGCGCTTTCATCATTGCGATTGGCTTCGTCCTGTTTGCGGTCATCGTGTTCGGCACGCGCGAGGCTGCCGCACGAACCTGAGGACGATGTGGCGCAGGTCACATCAGAATCAACCTCCAGTGGGCATGCTCTTCGTGTATCCTGGTCCGGCTACACTGAGGGGCTCCGATCATGTCCATGCCATCGTTGTTCTTTCGCACCGCCATCCTGCTCGCCATCGCCGGAATCCTGCTCGGCATTTTCATGGGCATAAATCAGGATTTCCGCCTGGCGCACATGCACGCGCATCTGAACCTGCTCGGCTGGGTTTCGTTCTTCATCTTCGGGGGCTATTACGCGCTTGCGCCGCAAGCAGGCGTGGGCGTGCTGCCCAAGGTTCAGTACGGGCTTTGCCTCGCCGGGCTGCTGGTCTTCATGACTGGCCTGACCGGGATCGGCCTCACTGGCGATCAGGCATTGGCGCCGGTTGCCGCCATTGGATCGCTGCTGATCCTCACGGGCTTTCTCACCTTCGCGTTGATCGTGTTCCGCACACAGATCGCGCCGCGCACGGCCTAGGCCACAGCTACAGCGCGTCGCCTCTTTCCGCTGCGGCTTCGATGACCCCGGCGGGCACGCTGAGTGCATAGGAGCGCAGCGCCGTATAGACCGACTGCTCCCCGCCCATCTCGCTGGAATAGAGCGTGAAATGGGTGACCTCGAAGGGCTCGGTCTTGAACAAGCTGTGCTCCGCCAGATAGTGCTGCAGCTTCTTCAAAGGCGCATCCTTGGGACGGGTCAGCGTCACGTGCGGGGTGTATTTCTGCCCGTCCGGCGGCAGGCCCGCCCGCACGACGGCGGACTCCACCTTGTCATGCAGGTGCTGGAGCGCCGGCTGCTTCTCCACCCCGGCATAGACCGCCTTCACCCGCTGACCGGACGTGAAGGCATCCACCCCTTTGAGCCGCAAGGAAAAGCGCGGCGCCCGGATGCCCGCGAGGGCCGCATCCACGTAATGCGCGTCGCGGCCATCGACCTCGCCCAGGAAGCGCAGCGTGATGTGGAGGTTTTCCGGCGGGACCCACCGGCTCGCGCCCGCCAGCCCACCGCACACTAGACGCAGTTGCCAGCGGATCTGATCCGGCAACGCCAGGGCCACAAACAGGCGCATTTTACACCACCTTCGCGGGCTCTCGTCCGCCCGCGTACCGTCACGTCCGCCACCTTAACAGCCGACCCGCCAAATCCCAAATGTGAATTCCGGTCCGCTTTGGCTTGATTGGGCCTCGCGTGATTGCGTCGGGCGCCGGGAAGTGCTAGCGGAACGGCCAAAGGACCAAACCCCATCAGGACGTTGAATTATGGCCGAGAATGACAAGCAGGGCGGCGCCGAGGCCGGCAATCCGCAGTCCCAGGGCTTCCCCCTCACCGTCGTGACCCAATACGTCAAGGACTTGTCGTTTGAGAATCCGGGCGGCCCGGACTCGCTGATGACCCTCAAGGAGGTGCCGCATGGCACGGTGCGGGTCGACGTCCGGGTGCAGCCGCGCACCCCGCCGGAGATCGAGATCGTCCTGTTCCTGGCGGTGGAGGCCAAGGCCAGCGACAAGGTGGTCTATGTCGCCGAATGCGAATATGGCGGCATCTTCCGCCTGGGCCGCGTGTCGCAGGAAGTCGTGCTGCCCCTCATCATGATCGAGGCGCCGCGCCTGCTCTTCCCCTTTGCGCGCCAGGTGATCGCCCATGCGATCTCCGCCGGCGGCTTTCCGCCGCTGCTGATCAATCCGATCGACTTCGCCGCCCTCTATCGCGACAAGCGTGAGGAGATGATGAAGCAGGCCGCCGCCGCGCAGCCCACCGGCGAAGGCGACGGCAAGACGGCGCTGAACTGACGTCGCGAACGGCTTACGCTCGCTACGACACCGCGTGCTGCTCCGCTAATCCCTTTTTTCGTCATGGTCGTGCTTGGCACGACCACCCACGAATTTGCCTGCAAGGTTTCGGATCTTGCGCATGGAAACGTCATGAGAGGGTTGCATCGCAGCGCCGCATCGCGACAGACTAGCGCCTTCATTCCAAGGAGAGCGACTCATGGCGCATGCATATCGTGCGACGGTGCTGTGGCGGCGGGGCGATCAGGCTTTCACCGACAACCGCTATTCGCGCGGCCACGTCTGGCGTTTCGATGAAGGCCTGGAGGTGCCGGCCTCGTCCTCGCCGTTCGTGGTGCCGAACTATTCAATTACGGCGGCGGTCGATCCGGAAGAGGCCTTCGTCGCCAGCCTCTCCTCCTGCCACCTGTTGTTCTTCCTAACCTTCGCGGCGCGCGCAGGCTTCACCATCGACTCGTATGAAGACGAAGCGCGCGGCGAGATGGCAAAGAACGAAGCCGGCAAGCTCTATGTCGCGCGCGTCACGCTGCATCCCACCATCGTCTTCTCCGGCGACAAGCGCCCGAGTGAGGCGGACATCGCAGCGCTGCATCACCGCTCGCACGAGGAATGCTTCATCGCCAATTCGGTCAAAACCGAGGTGGTGACGGAGATCGTGCCACCGCAATTCGTATGAACCCAAGCCTTTAGGGCATCGGACATGAAGATCCTCATCGTCGGCGCGACCGGCACCATCGGCAAGCTCGTCACCGCCGCCCTTGCGGAGCGGCACGAGATCGTGAAGGCCGGATCGAAGAGCGGCGACGTGCAGGTCGACATCAAGGATGCCTGCTCGATCCGCGAGCTGTTCGAACGTGTCGGCAAGGTGGATGCGGTGATGTGCACCGCCGGCAAGGTGCATTTCGGGGCGTTCGCCGAGCTGAGCGAGGCGGAGATCGGCATCGGCCTCAAGGACAAGCTGATGGGCCAAGTCAACATGGTCCTGATCGGCCGCGACTACGTGAACGACGGCGGCTCCTTTACCCTCACCAGCGGCGTGCTGAGCCACGATCCGATCCGCTTCGGCGTCGGCGCCAGCCTGGTCAACGGCGCGATCGATTCCTTCGTGCGCGCCGCGGCGATCGAGATGCCGCGCGGCATCCGCATCAATTCGATCAGCCCAGGCTTACTGGAAGAATCGCTGCCCTCCTACGGCCCCTACTTCCTCGGCCACGAAGCCGTCCCCGGCAAGCGCGCCGCCAATGCCTACGTGAAGTCGGTCGAGGGATTGCTCACCGGGCAGGTCATCCACGTGCTGTAGAGAACGCGCGCCGCTTCACGCCCACCCCGCCCCTGATCGACAGGGTCGTGCTCAGCACAACCATGTCGGCGGCGCGAAACACTGATGCGATCATCGCGCGCCTAGTCCGATCGAACTAGCTTCCCTGGAATGACTCTACGTCAGCGCGAACTTTTTTCGCTGTGACGACCGCTTTCGCTGTGAATGCCATCACTGCGCCTTAATTAAAAACTAACCACGTTCGTGCAGTCTATCGGCTAAGGCTGTCGGGGAATCACATATGATCTTGCGCCCAGTCGCGGTGCGCCCCTCATATTCGGGGCGCCGCGCTACGTGGTTGCAACGTGATGAGAGTGCATGTCGGGCGCTGCTAAGGCGATGGTGTCGCACCTCGCTCTGCGCGGTGTCGCTCTATCTCAGCGTCATCATCGTCTCGGCAGCTGGGGAAAAGGGCAAGGAAGCCGCCCAACCGCTCAATCTCTTCCTCGACATCACGAGCAACCGCCTGGCCGACGAAGTGGACATGAACCAGAAGCGCCGCCTGAATGTCGCGGGCGTTCCGGTCGTGGTCGGGGGCAAGCGGCAGAATGGCGATGCCGCGCCCAGCGTCGCTGCCGGTGTCACCGGCAGCCACAAGTTCGAACTCGGCAACAACATGTCCTTGAAGCCGAGTGGCGTGGTCAGCCGCACGCATATCGACGGCGACGGCATCCTGTCGAGCGGTCGGTTTGGCGGCGACGCGGCATTCCAATACCAGGAGGGCGGCAGCGGCCTGCTCCTGCGGCCATCGCTCTACGCGACGATGCAGAGAGATGTCCTGGAGCGCATGGACTACGCGCTGGAAGGCAAGTTGTGGCAGGAGATCGGCCGGGGCGTGGACCTGACCGCGACCCTGGGCCAGTCCTGGCGCGTCTCGGAGCTGCTCTATACTGACAACCGCGAGAGCACCTATGGCTGGCTGGGCGTCAAGATCGACCTGTTCGACAAGAGCGCGCTGGAGCTGGCCTACGGTTTCAACACCACAGACGGTCCCTTGCCCTCCCAGTACCGCTTCAGCCAGGGCCCGGGTGTGACGGCGCATCTGGTGCTGGCCCCGGGATGGCGGATCGACAGCAGCTACAAGCTCACCACCACGGAGCGCGGCTATACTGACCAGTATGCGGACGCGCGCCGGCACGATCTGCGGCACCTCCTCAAACTCAGGAGCGACTGGCAGATATCTACCACCACCGGTGCGGAATGGCACATCTCCGCCGGCTATGACTACGACCGGACCCTGACGGATGCACCCGTCACCACACCGGCAAACCACATTGCTTCGATGAACTTCGGGCTGAATTTCTAGGCATCCGGCGCCCTGCATCGCGCCGCTTCCAGGACGCGCCGAAGCTGTGGCGACACGTGATCGCGCCGGCAGCGTAGGGCCTCGGTAACCCCGTTTGGCCGCACCACACTTCTCTTGTAAGATTGCCCGCGTCTGCACACTGAGGGCTGGTCCACCTGGGGGAAGATCCCTGCGCATGCGCCTGCTCGAGCGAGAGTCCGATATTCAAGCCCTGAACTCCTGCCTGGAGCGCATCTCGGCGGGAGAGGGGCGCGTGGTGCTGGTGTATGGCGAGGCCGGCATCGGCAAGACTGCTTTGTTGCGGCAATTCGCGGCCGGGCAGCGGGCTGCCAAGGGCCTGCCGGCGCGAGTCCTGTGGGGCGGGTGCGAGGCCTTGTTCACGCCGCATCCGCTGGCGCCGCTTTATGACATCGCGCGGCAGATCGGCGGCGAATTCCCAGCGGCGCTTGAGACCGCCACCAAACGCGAGGCGCTGTTCAACATCACCATTGACCGACTGGCGCGCCTGCCCGCGCCCGCCATCCTGATCTTCGAGGACGTGCATTGGGCGGACGAGGCGACCCTGGACCTCATCAAGTTCCTGGGGCGCCGGCTGCAGGGGCTGGGCCTGATGCTGGTGACCAGCTATCGCGATGACGAAGTCGGACCCCGGCACCCGTTGCGTTCGGTGATCGGCGACCTGCCATCGCGTTCTGTCCACCGGCTGCACCTCGCGCCGCTCAGCGAGCAGGCCGTGGCGACACTGGCGGAAGAGATGGGTCGTTCGGCGAAAGAGCTGCACGCGGTCACTGGCGGCAATCCGTTCTTCGTGACCGAGGTGCTGGCGGGGTCGCAGAACAATGTGCCACAGACGGTACGCGATGCGGTGATCGCGCGCATGGCGCGGCTGTCAGAGGACGCGCTTGCCATCGCCAACCTGGCGGCCCTGGTGCCGGGCAGAATGGAACGCGAACTGCTGGATCGGCTCGCGCCCGGCGCGGGCACCGCGGTGCAGGATTGCCTCGCGGTCGGCATGGTGGCGCTAGAGGATGGCTCGCTCGCCTTCCGTCACGAGCTGGCGCGCCGCGCGGTGGAGGAGCACCTGCCGCTGCCCCAGCGGCAGGCGCTGCATGCGCGCATCCTCGCCGCCCTGCTGGAGAGAGCTGATGTTCCGACCGCGCGCCTCGTGCATCACGCGGACCTCGCCGGCGACAGCCCGGCGGTGCTGCGCTTCGCGCCCCTCGCGGCCGAGCGCGCGGCCGCGCTGCGATCCCACCGCGAAGCGGCGGCGCACTATGCGACGGCGCTTCGTCATGCGGGCTCTCTGCCTGATGAGGCACGTGCGGAGTTGAATGAGCGCCTGTCCTATGAATGCTACCTGACCGACCAGATCCAGGATGCGATCAAGGCGCGCGAAGCGGCGCTCGCTCTCCGGCGCACGAGCGGAAATCGCTTGAAGGAAGGCGACAACGCGCGCTGGCTGTCGCGCCTGTCCTGGTTCTGGGGCAACAAGGCCGACGCCGAGCGTTACGCCAGCGAAGCGGTAGAGATCCTGAGCGCGCTGGTGCCGGGGCGAGAGCTCGCCATGGCCTACAGCAACCGCGCACAGCTAGGCATGCTCGAGGATAATGTAGAGGCGGCCCTCAGCTGGGGCAGGAAGGCGATCGATCTCGCGACCACGCTCGGCGACCAGGAGATTCTCAGCCATGCACTGAACAATGTCGGTACCGCGCGCATGCAGGCAGACCAGAGCGGCCTGCCCGATGTCGAGCGAGCACTGAAGCTGGCGTTGGACGGCGGCTTCGAAGAGCACGCGGCGCGTGCCTATACTAACCTCGCGACCAGCACGGTCCGGAAATATGATCTTGCACGCGCCAATCGATATCTGGCGGAGGGCATCGCCTATTGCGAGGCACACGACCTTGCATCCTGGGTGCGCTACATGAAACCGTTCCGCGCCGTGGCGCATCTCTTGGAAGGGACGTGGGACAAGGCTGCGGAGGATGCGGAGGCCGTCATCCGCCATCCCAGCATCGCGCCGGTCAGCAAGATCACCGCGCTGATCGTGCTGGGGCTGGTGCGGGCGCGCCGCGGCGACCCCGATGTCGAGACGCCGCTTGACGAGGCGCGGGCGCTGGCACTGCCGACCGGAGAGTTGCAGAGGCTCGCCCCTGTGGTCGTCGCGCGAGCGGAGGCGGCGTGGCTGCGCGGCAATCTTGCGGAACGGCTGGAAGAGGTCCGCCCTGCTTACGAACTCGCAGGCAAGGGTTCGCATTCCTGGGTGAAGGGCGAGCTGGCTTTGTGGCTCTGGCGTTGCGGTGAACGGATCGACGAGCTGGACGAGCTCGCCAAGCCCTTTGCGTTGCAGATCGCGGGAAACTGGCGCGCCGCCGCGGCAGCCTGGCAAGCGCTCGGCTGCCCTTATGAGCAGGCGTCGGCGCTCGCCGACGGCGATGAAGAGAAGGCTCTGCGCCGCGCGCTGGAGATCCTTGAAAGGTTGGGCGCCGGCCCGATGGCCGGCATGGTCCGCCGCAAGCTGCGGGCGAGCGGCGCACGCGGCATCGCGCGCGGACCTCATGGGCAAACGCGACAGAACCCGCAAGGTCTCACCAATCGGGAGATGAAGGTGCTGGCGCTCCTCACCGAAGGCTGCCGCAACGCGGATATCGCGCGCCGGCTGTTCGTGTCGGAAAAGACGGTGGACCACCACGTCTCCGCCATCCTCGCCAAGCTCGCCGTCCGCTCGCGCGGCGAGGCCGCCGCCATGGCCAACCGGCTGGGACTCTGCGCGGCGAAGCAGCAAGGCGATCGCTAGCACGCTCCAACCACCCATTCATCACGTCTTGTCTGCCGTGGTGCGGCGGCACCCCCCATCCCAACCTTCGCTCACAAGGGGGAAAGGGGCTCACTGTGCGCTTAATGCCCGCCGGAAAGGGAGTTAGACGTGTGGGGCCGAAAAAATAGGGAACTCTCCCGATTTGTCCGAGATGCGCCTTCGCTAGGGTACGCGGCACCGGAATTGCCCGGAGACTTTTTTGCAGGGGTGAAGCACATGCCTCGCTATG
Source organism: Dongia deserti (assembly GCF_003574735.1). GTDB lineage: Bacteria > Pseudomonadota > Alphaproteobacteria > Dongiales > Dongiaceae > Dongia_A > Dongia_A deserti. The sequence goes on along the minus strand of NZ_QORW01000009.1, from coordinate 234,428 downwards.
TGGTGGAGCGTGAATTTCCCGACGGACTGAACGTGCCCGTCAATGCCGATGGCGCCAAGGCCATGGCTGGCGTCATCGACGTCAACTTGTCGGACGGCGTGACCTGGATTCATACCTATGTCAGCACCGACAACAACCGGCGCACCTATTGCGTCTATGACGCGCCCAATCCGGAAGCGATCCGCCGGGTTGGTGCCAAGAACAACCTGCCGGTGGGCAAGATCACCGAAGTCCGGGTTCTCGACCCCTATTTCTATCGGCCGTGACCGATTGTTCCGCCCGGCTTGGAGCATCGTGCGATGGCCCTGATTCGTGAAGCGGTGACTCCGAGAGAGCTGGACGACGTCCGCTCGCTGATGCGCGCCTTTGTGGCGTGGCATCACGAGCGGCATGTCGAGGACGTCACTTTGATCGAGCGCTACTTTGACCGGCGCGCCTTCGATCAGGAGCTAGAGGGGCTGCCGGGCAAATATGCGCGGCCGCAGGGCCGCTTGCTGATCGCCTATCAGGATGGTCAAGCGGCCGGCTGCGTCGCATTGCGTGACCTGGGCGATGGGGTTTGCGAAATGAAACGCATGTTCGTGCCCGCTTCCTTTCGCGGCACGGGCATCGGTCGCGCCCTGGCGACGCGTATCATCGCGGAAGCACGCGATGCAGGCTATCGGCGGATGCGGCTCGATACCAGCAAACGGCAGCGCGAAGCCATGCGGCTCTATGAGAGCGCCGGCTTCCAACGCATCGCGCCCTATTACGCGCTGCCGGATGACGTGAAGGATTGGCTCGTCTTTTTCGAATTGACCCTGCAAGACTAAGAGCCAGGCGAACGCGAACCGCGGCGCAGAAGCCGCTACATGGTAGGGCCCGGCGGCATCAAGGTGCGCCCGTCATAGCGTTTGACTTCCAGCGTGAAGACGTCGATCCCTTCGATGCAGCGTGCATTGATGGAGATGCGATCGCGATAACCGGTGCGCATCAAACCCGTCCCGCAGGTCGGGCAGAATTGATGACCGCCACCGGCATCGCGCCACAGATACGTGGAGATGTTGCGCTTCTGCGTGACGAGACGGACGGACTCCATCGGCACGCTCCAGTGCAGAAAGCCGGAGCGCGCGCACGTCGAGCAATTGCACTCCTCCAGGCCGGCGAGCTCGGCATCGACTTCCAGCTTGATCGCGCCGCAGTGGCAGGAGAGGGAATAAGGTCTGGGCATCATCTGCACCTTTCCAGATGCGGCAGTCCAAAATGCTAGCATGGCGTCAGGCGGCGTGCGGCTTCAAGTCCTCGGGGGGTCCAAGATTCGGTGCGGCCGGCACCTTTGCGATCCTAGGATCCTTTGGCAGCCCGGTGCGTTGGGTGCTGCGCCGCGCCCGCCCGCCTGGTGCCAAACCGCTTTACGCCGCAGCCATCCACGCACTAGCATCGGCCTTCCGGGGAGTGGGGGGAGCATGTGGATCGAACGGCGGCTGCCGCGCCTACGGCGGCATCGTGCGCTTGGTCTGGCCGCAGCGGCGGTGCTGGTCGCCGGCGCCATCGCGGCGCGCGCCGCGCTTCCGGAATTGCCGCCGTTCCTCACCTTCTTTTCAGCCGTTTTGCTCAGCGCGTTTGTCGGCGGCCGTGCTGCCGGTCTGCTGGCCCTGGTTGCGACGGGCCTCGCCGCGCCGTTCTTCCTGCAACCGCAATTCGCGCTGCCGGGCAGCGGCTGGGGCTTGGTGCAGGTCGCGGGCTATCTCGCCACCAGCGGGCTCATCATCTTCATTGTCGACTTGCTGGACAATGCGATCGGGCGGCTGAGGGCGGAGCGCGAGCGGCTCAGTCTCGCGCTACGCGCCGCGAATGCCGGGACCTGGGAGTGGATCGGGCAGGAGGTTCGCTGGGACCGGACCTTCTACGACGTGACGGGCCTGGATCCTGATACGCCGCCGTCGATCGACGACTACCTCGCGCGGGTGCATCCCGACGACCTGCCGCGCATGTCGCGCCTGCGCGCCTACCTGGCCGGCGAGGCGGAGATGGCGCCGGTGGATGAGTTCCGCTTCACCCGGCCGGATGGCAGGACCGTCTGGCTGCAAACCTATCGCGCCGTGGTCGACAAGGCGACGCGGCACATGACCGGCGTCACCCAGGACATCACCGCCCGCAAGGAGAACGAGACGCGCATCGCGCTGCTGCTGCGCGAGGTGTCGCATCGGGCCAAGAACCAGTATGCGGTGATCGCGGCGGTGCTGCGCGAGACGGCCAAGAGTGCACAGCCCGAAAAACTGGTGGAAGAACTGGAGGCTCGCCTGCGCGCGATGGCGCGCTCGCAAGACCTGCTGGTGAACACCAGGTGGGAAGGCGCTACGATCGACGCTGTGGTGCGCACGCAGCTGGAGCCGTTCGGGGTCGGTGCGCGCTGCGAGATCCTGGGCGCGCCGATCATGATCTCGTCCACGGCGGTGCAGTATATCGGCATGGCGCTCTATGAGCTCGCGACCAACTCGATCAAATACGGCGCCCTCGGCGCGCCGAACGGCAAGGCGACGATCAGCTGGTCGCTGGTGCCGGCCGGTGCGCACGGCAAGGCCAGCGAGTTCCAGTTCGAATGGCGCGAAGAAGGCGGGCCCAACGTGCACGAGGTCGTCTCCAGCGGCTTCGGCCGCAAGGTGCTGGAGCAGCTCGTCTCATTCGCCTTGGACGGACACTCGACCCTGATCTTTCATCCGAGCGGCATCAGCTGGGCCCTGTTCGCGCCGGCGAACTCCGTCCTGCCACGCCAGGCCACCTACGCTATCGACTAGCCGCGATCGACCCGCGCTGCATAGCAGCCCGGCCGCGCGTAATGCAGGTGGAGATACGCCACCGCATCGTTGGCGAAGAAGCGGCCGATCATCTCCTCGAGCAGGCGGCCTTCGATCACGTCGGCATCGACCATCATGCCGCTCTCGTCGAACGCGCGCACGGAGAGCAGGCGCTTGCGCAATTGCTCGGGGATCTCGCCGACCTTGTCGTAGCGCGTCTCGCCGTGGCGCACATAGACGGCGTGGCGCGAACGGTAGGGCGTATCGGCATCCTGATGTTCGTAATTGACCAGGATCACCTCGTCGCCCGCCTGGGCGTCGGTCAGGCTGACGCGGCAGGGATAGCCGCTGTTCTCCGCGATCCGGCGCACGGCGCCATGGCGTCGCAGGTCTTCATCGCTCAGGCCGAACAGGTGCTGAAACGGCTCGGCGGGCAGGCCGGAAATGCGGAATTGCATGGTGCGCTCCTCGGAGTTCCTATCGGAACGACTATGCTGAACGCCCCACCGGGCGACGCTCCGGTTCTTGCGCTCAACCATGAAATCTCCTAAGGTTGCCTCATGCGATTGATCCCGACCCTCGCCCCGCAGATCTTGAATCCGCTGGGGCAGCGATTTTGGTACCGCTGGTACATGCCAGCGGCCTAGGGATCGCGCACCCGAGATTGATCCAGACGAGGCCGCCCGCATCCGGCGGCCTTTCGTTTTGGACCCCTCCAGCGAATGACGATCAGATGACCGGGCGGCGCTCAACAGAAAGAGGAGCCGCCATGAAGCCCGTTACCTACGATTTCGACGTCATCACCGACACCCCAGCACCACAACGCCGCGCGCCGGAGCAAGTCGAGAAGGCACCGCAGGCGAATGCGGAAGAGGAGCGGCGACGAACGGCCTCGCTGGAACGCAGTAGCAGCGAAAAGATCCGCGCGGCGGAGTAGGTGACCGCCTGTCGCTTCTCTTTCGGTCATCGCCGGACTTGACCCGGCGATCCAAGTCGCCGTGGCTGTCTTTTGCGCCAGAACTTGGATCGCCGGGTCTCGCCATTGCATGGCGGCCCGGCAATGACGGAAGAGGGGAATCGGCTTAGGCATGCCTATGCCCGCGTGAATTCCATGATCCAGTTGGTCTCCCACGCCTTGCCGTCGCGCGAGAAGCTCTGCTCCCAGCGGCATGAATTCGGCGTGATGCGGGACCACAGGTACGTGACTTTGATCGGCTGGCCTTCGTGCTCATCGTCGCCATGGAAGCGGCCTTCCCCGTTTTCGAAGCGTCCGAAGACCGGCGGGAAGAGCAGGCCTGTCACGCTGTTCGCCCAATAGATCGCCCATCGGCGCTCCGCGGGGTCGAACAAGCGCAGGGTCATGCCGCTGAAGCCCTGGGTCGGAAACTCGTTCTCGTCGACATTGCCGATGCCGCCCAGGATCTTGCGCGCGACCGAGGTGCCCGGGAACTCGTACCAATCGTCCGCGCCCTTCAGAAGCGTGCGCAGCCGCCGGTGGCGGCAGGTCCAGCTCCCGATGAAGAAATCGAAGTCGTTGCGCCCGTCATTGGTGGATGCGGTCTTGCCCGCCGCGTGCGCCGCGCCAGCCATGGCTCTCCTCCCATCCCGATGAGCGGAGCCTAACGCGGCCTGTTGTCGAAGTTTGTCAGGAGCGCGAGGGGTGGGCTGGCTGTTTTCTGGAAGCAGGCGAGTGAGCCTCCGGAGTGCACCATGACACGACAGACCAAGTTCCAGATCGGCTACTGGGTTCTTGCCCTGATCGGCATCCTGCTGCTGCAGAGCACGATCTCCACCGTGCGGCAGGTGGCGCAGATTCCCTACAGCGAGTTCGAGCGCTACCTGGAGGAAGGCCAGGTTGCGGAGGTCTCCGTCTCCGATAACTATATCCAGGGGCGGCTGAAGGAGCCGCTGGAGAACGGCAAGCAGGAATTCGTCACGACCCGCGTGGAGCCCGACTTCGCGCAGCAGCTGCGGCAGCATGACGTGCGCGTCACTGGCCAGATCGAGAGCACGTTCTTCACCGACCTGCTCTCCTGGGTGCTGCCGGCGCTGATCATCGTCGGCATCTGGATCTATGCCATGCGCCGGATGGCAGGCAGGCTCGGTGGCGGCCTGATGCAGATCGGCAAGAGCAAGGTCAAGGTGCTGGTCGAAGCGGACACCGGCGTGAAGTTCGACGACGTCGCCGGCGTCGACGAAGCCAAGGACGAGCTGAAGGAAGTCGTCGCATTTCTGAAAGATCCGCAAAGCTACGGCCGCCTCGGCGCGCGCATGCCCAAGGGCATCCTGCTGGTCGGACCGCCGGGCACGGGCAAGACGCTGCTGGCCAAGGCGGTCGCCGGGGAGGCGAAAGTGCCGTTCCTCTTCATCTCCGGCTCGGAGTTCGTGGAGATGTTCGTGGGTGTCGGCGCCGCGCGCGTCCGCGACCTGTTCGAGCAGGCGCGCGGCAGGGCGCCGGCGATCATCTTTATCGACGAGCTCGATGCGCTCGGGCGAGCGCGCGGCCTCGGCCCCTACGGCGGCCATGACGAGAAGGAGCAGACCTTGAACCAGCTGCTGGCGGAGCTGGACGGGTTCGATTCCTCGACCGGCCTGGTGCTGCTCGCCGCCACCAATCGGCCGGAGATATTGGATCCCGCCTTGCTGCGCGCCGGCCGCTTCGACCGACAGGTGCTGGTCGACCGGCCGGACAAGACGGGGCGCATCGCGATTCTCGGCGTGCATCTCAAGAAGGCCAGGCTGGCCGCTGATGTGGATGCGGAGAAGATCGCGGCCCTCACGCCCGGCTTCACCGGCGCGGATCTCGCCAACCTGGTGAACGAGGCGACCTTGCTGGCGACCCGGCGCGGCGCGGCAGAGGTCACGATGGAGGATTTCACGAACGCCGTGGAGCGCATCGTGGCCGGCCTCGAGAAGCGCAACCGCCTGCTCAATCCACGCGAGCGCGAGATCGTCGCGCATCACGAGCTCGGCCATGCGCTGGTCGCGAGCACCCTGCCCGGCACCGACCTGATCCACAAGGTCTCGATCATTCCGCGCGGCATCGGCGCTCTGGGTTACACGGTGCAGCGCCCGACCGAGGATCGCTTCCTGATGACGCGGGAGGAGCTGGAGAACAAGATGGCCGTGCTGCTGGGTGGGCGGGCCGCTGAGTGGATCATCTTCAAGCATCTCTCCACCGGCGCGGCGGACGACCTCGGCAAGGCGACCGATACCGCGCGTGCCATGGTGACGCGATATGGCATGTCGGAGGAGTTGGGCCATGTGGCGCTGGAGAAGGACCAGCGCTCCTTGCTCAGCCCCAACCCGCTGCTCGCCGGCCCGCGCGAGCGCGACTTTTCGGACGACACCGCGACGGCGATCGACCGGCAGGTGCGCAAGATCGTCGATCAGGCCTTCGAGCGCGCGGTCGCGATTCTGACGCGCCATCGCGCCGCCCTCGAGCGCGCGGCCAAGCGCCTGCTGGAGAAGGAGACACTGGACGAAGCCGAGCTCAAGGAGCTGCTGCGGCTGGAGGAGAAAAAGGCGGCGGAGTAGGCAAGGGCACGTGCGACGATCCAGTTCCAGCAATCGCATGTGGATCGCTGCCGCCCAATGAGGGGCGTTCGGGCTGCTTATCCGATCGCGTCGGGTCGCCACGCTATGACACCGGCCGTTCTGGCCCTGACCTCGGGAGCGGCGAGGCAGGTGGCAACGGCTTCGTAACCCGGGCTCCCCCGATAGGGAGTAACGCACATTGGCGGACTATGGTTGGCTGGGCACAGTAAGATTGTCTCGCCACCGCCGACAGCATCCAGGTCCAGAATTGACGACGAGCGGGTCAGGAGAAATAGAGCACGATCCTTCCGCATCCTCAGGCGCAAGTGGGCAATAAGAGCCATTTGAGTCGTTTGCTCCAAATCCTGCTCGACCATGTCGATGACAAGCACTCTCGGCGCTTCCGCCTCCAATGCCACGACTAGAGCAATCAAGGCATCTGACCTCTGAGCGCCATCGTCGATGAGCCAAGCCAGGACTCGTTCGACACGTGCTTTCAGTGCCGCATCGGCGTCGAGATGAGAACGCGCTTTCGCGCTGTCGGCCAACCGCTCCAAGCCAAGGAATCCAGTTTCGGGAAGCGTTTCGGCCAGGCGCTTGGCCAACCGCGTCTTGCCGCTGCCGAGCGGGCCGGTGATGTAATTCAGCGGCCGGATATCGCGTAGCTCGAACATCTCGCCGCCCCAAGGCCAGGGAAGATCAAAGGAAACCGTGAGGTGGGCGCGGGTATCGATGACATGGGCTAATTCTGCGGAGGCTGGCGCCTGCCCACGCGCGAGATCGGACCGAATGCGGCGCACCTTCTCCAAGGTGCTGGCAATCTGCTGCGCCTGAACGTGAAGGCATGCCTCATGCGCCGCCAAACCGGCTTCCAAGTCGCTAGGATCGCCACCGAGCACGCGCGCCACTTGCGCGAGACTGAGCCCTAACGCCCGCAGCGATACGATTTCGGCAGCCCGTGCCATCTCGGCAGGGCCGTAAGTTCGCCATCCCGCCGAAGTCCGCTCCGGCACGATCAGACCGCGCTGCTCGTAAAGTCGCAGTGCCTTGGCTGAGACACCAAGTTTGGACGCCGCTTGCGAGGGACTAAGACTCCTGGCTGGGCTCACGAATCACCCCTTCTCCGTTGGTCCCTGTCCTTATCGAGCCAGCCCCAAGGGTCAGGTCAAGTGGATCATCGCTCTTCGAGGAATTTGAACTGGGACACCGCCATCTGCTGTCAGAACTTGACAGCGTCCCGATCCATGCTCCGTTGTGAGAGCGCAGCGGAGCACAAGTCATGAAACTTTATTCCGGGCCGTTGAGCCTGTTCTCGCGCAAGGTGGAGATCGCCCTCAGCGAAAAGGGCGTCGCGTTCGAGCGCGTGATGGTGCCGTTCACGCAGGAGCGCGGCTATCAGCCGAAGCATCCGGACGTGCTGGCCGCCAACCCCAAGGGACAGGTGCCGGTGCTGGTGGACGGCGACTTCACCTTGTTCGATTCGACCTTGATCTTCGAGTATCTGGAGGAAGCCTATCCGACGCCGCCCTTGATGCCGAAAGGTGCTGTGGCGCGGGCGCAATGCCGGATGATGGAACTGCGCGCCGATGAAGTTGTGTTTCCCCACGCGCGCACCTTCTTCTATCGCACCGATCCGCCGCACCCCGATCCGGCGCGGCGCGCGGCCGACGAAGAGGCTGGCGCCCGGGCGGAGGCCGCACTGCGCGATCATTTCACCGCGCTCGCCGAAATTCTCGGCCGGCGCGACTTTCTGTGCGGCGATCTCTCCTGCGCCGACATCGCGATGTTCATGACCGTCCTGTGGACCCAGCGGCTCAAGGGGCCATCGATCCGGGACTATCCGGCTCTTGCCGCTTGGTATGACCGGCTGCGGGCACGGCCGCCCTTCGGGAAGGCGGCGGCGGAAATCGCCGCGGCCGATCGGGAATTGACACGGCCGATCGGGAATTGACACGGCCGATCGGGAATTGACACGGCCGATCGGGAACGGCTGAAGGCCGGGTGCGTTCTCCGCGCAGAGCTCGGCGAGGGAGGTGACGATGAGCGATCGCGCCGTCAAACCCAGGATCGCGCGCATCTGGCGCGGCCGCGTGCCGGCGGCAAAGGCCGACGAGTATGCGCGCTACAATTACGAGGTGGGCATCAAGCCGCTGGAGGAGAAAGCGCTCGGCGTCCAATCGCTGCGCGAGGACCGTGATGGCGAGAGCGAGTTCATCACCATCTCCTATTGGGAGAGCATCGAGGCGATGGCGCGCTTCACCGGCAGCGACCCCAAGCAGATCCATCACCTCGACCGCGATCCCGAGTTCCTGATCGAGTTGCCGCAATCGGTGCAGATCCTGCACATCATCGCCAGCAGCGGCAATTGCGGCGGGGATTGAAGGTGATGAAGGGCGCTTCTCCTTTCATATGTGGCGCTCATCCCCTCACTCCCAGCATCGGCTGCCGTTTGCCATCTCGAGCAGATCCGGCGGCAACTCGTGCGCGGCAGCGGGCTGTTTCAGCGGGTAGTCATCGTCGTCGGCCAGCGGCTCGGCACTGAGCCGCCCGAACGGGCCGCTGATCCGGACAGGGATGTCGAGCGCGAAGAAGCTGGTGCTGCCCGGCTCCGTCTTGATCGTCACGTCGAGCTTATCGTTCGGCAGGTCGATCTCACCGCCGCCGGTCGCGGTCGCATCGGCCGATTCCAGGCGCAGCGGTGCGAGCACGGCAAGCCCGTTCTTCATCGTCACCACGCCCAGCAGGCAGGAGACCGGCACGGTTCCTTCCTGGCTGCGGAACAGGCTGCGCAGGTCGGCGGACAACCGCTCGACCAGGCTGCGCGCAATCGCGCCATTGCGCAGCGCGAGGACGGCGGCACCTTCGCTGCGCTTCAACGCCGCGCCGACCGTCGGTCCCGTCATGGAGAAGGTGAGAGCACCGTCCATCCGGCCGCGAATCTCGCCGTCCGTAGCGCCCAAGGTGCGGGCGACCGCATTCACCCTCGCGCGCGAGAGGCGCGCCTGCATATTGAGCTCGCGATCGGCGAGCGATGCCGCCATGTGCACCGTTCCGCCTCCGCCCAAGGCAAAGCTCAGGTCTTTGACCCGCACTTGGCCGCCTGCCAGGCGGCCCTGCAAAGCGGCGCTGTGCAGGTCTCGTCCGCCGATGGTGGCGCGCAGAGCCGTCAGCGCAGCGGTCATGTCCACGGTCAGCGCACTTGGTTTGAGGGGGATCGCACTTAGCCTCGGCGGGCCGTCTCCGCCGGCGAAGGAGCGCGCGAGATCATCGATATCCAGCGTGCTGAAAGCGAGATCGAGCGCGATGTCGTCGGGTTGGCCGGATTCGCCTTCGTTCAGCGAGAGAGCGCCCGAGAAGTCGGATTGCTTCACTTGGCCCTTCGCCGCGGCCAGCGACCACAGATCGCCGTCGCGCCGCAGGATCCCGCCGATCGAGAGCGGCACGTTCGCCTGCGTCTTGCCACTCATGACGCCGATGATGTCAGCGAGCGTGCGAGCGTTGATCGAGAGCTCACCACGTGCGCCATCGAAGTCGAGCGGCTTCCATAATTTGCCGTTGAAGGCGATGTCGGTATCGCGTCCACCCAGGGTGAAGCGCGCGCCGAAGGGCACGTTGTCATCCCGCAGCGTCCTGTAGGAGTCCGTCTCGGCGTCGAGGCGCGCCGGAACATCGTTGTAGGCGCCTTCGGCCCGCAGACGCGCGGGCGCATCTTCCGTGGGCGAGGAGATCGCCACATGATCGAGCCTGATGCTCAGCAGCGTGTCGCTGCGCGTGCGATAGGTGATGAGCCCGCGATCGCCGATGAAATCGATCAGCGTCGGAAACTCGGTCCGATTCTTCGGAAACAGCGCGAGGCCGGTCGCGCCTTCGCCGAACGTCCAGTTCCCGTTTCCACCCCCGTCGCGCTCCAGCACGACGGCCGCATCGGCGATGCGCAGCCGCTCATAGTGGAGCACGCCCCGGAACAGCGAGCCGAGGTCGACGAGCGCCGAGATCCGCCCGACCCGCATCATTTCGGGTTTGCTGCCCCAGCTCGCGTTGGCAATGGCGAGATCCCTGATCTCGATGCCGAGGGGATTGCCCCAGTCGACGTGAAGGCTGCCCAGGCTGACGCGACGCCCCAGCGTATCGCTGGCCCCGCGCTCCGCGATCGACGTCAGATCGGCACGCGACAGCCAGAGAGCGGCGCCACCCGTCGCCAGCACCAATAGGATGACCAGCCCTCCCAGGCCGATCGCGGCTGCCCGGGCCAGCCGGCCGACATGACTTCGCCTGTCTTTTGGCATGCGCCGTCAACCCCTGACGGCGCAACCAGTTCCGCAAGTGGCGCGTCCAAACCCCAGAAATCGGCGCGAAATCCGCTCTCAGCCGGCCGACAGGCTGGTCCCGATCCTGATTTCAGACGTCCGCGTGCGATGGATCGGGCATTCGTCGATAATTTCCATGAGGCGCGCCTTCCGCTGCGTCGAGGTACGGCAATCGCATATGAGGAACCAGCCGCGACCCCTCCTCCCCTTGCGGGAGAAGGATACGAAGGTTTGGCGAGGCACAGCCGCGCCTAGCCGGAGTCGGACGAGGGGTGGCGCACCGTAAGGTGCGCGGTCGCAAGAGCGCAAGAACGATCGTGCCAGATATTGCATTTGCAGCGCTTGCGCGGCTCACGCACCTACGGCGCAGCCACTTTATCCAAGCGCGGCGGATCTGCACGTCAAGACCAGTGAAGAGATCGCGGCTGATTCATTCGATCTGGCGGAACGCATGCGAGCCTATGGCATGCCATAGCGATAAGCAAATCCTGGCGAATTCCATCTCTGATGCGTCCGCCTGCTAGGGCGCGCCAGATTGCCACCTTCGGTTGTTGAAGCGCAACCGCCAGCATGGCATCATCGCCCCGGCTTCAAACCGGGGAACTGCTTCGCACTCATGACCGCGCGCGTCCGCACTGTCGCATTCCAGGGCATCGATGTGCTGGGCGTGGATGTGCAGGTGCAGATGGCGGGTGGCGTTCCCGCCTTTGCCATCGTCGGCTTGCCGGACAAGCAGGTGGCGGAGAGCAAGGAGCGCGTGCGCGGCGCCTTGACGGCGATCGGCCTGGCGCTGCCGGGCAAGCGCATCATCGTGAATCTGGCGCCGGCAGACCTCGCGAAGGAAGGCACGCATTTCGACCTGCCGATTGCGCTGGCGATGCTGATCGCGCTCGGCGCGCTCACGCCCGATGATGTCGCGCAGCACGTGTGCCTGGGCGAGCTCGGGCTCGACGGCTCGATCGCGCCGGTCGCAGGCGTGCTGCCCGCTGCGATGTTCGGCGCGCGCCAAGGAATGGGTCTCATCTGCCCCAAGGTGCAAGGCGGCGAGGCAGCGTGGGCCGGCGAGCTCGACGTGCTCGCGCCCGATCATCTCATCGCGCTGATCAATCACTGCAAGGGGCGGCAGATCCTCTCCGCGCCGAAGCCGCAGCTCGCCGAAGAAGATGCGATCTATCCCGACCTCCGCGACATCAAGGGCCAGGAGAGCGCCAAGCGCGCGCTGGAGATCGCGGCAGCGGGCAATCATAATCTCTTGATGGTGGGCCCGCCGGGCTCCGGCAAGTCGATGCTGGCGCAGCGCCTGCCGGGATTGCTGCCGCCGCTCGATCCCGCGGAGGCGTTGGACACCAGCATGATCCATTCGCTGGCGGGCCTGCTGCAGGATGGCAAGCTGCGCCGGCGCCGTCCCTTTCGGGATCCGCACCATTCGGCCTCGCTGCCGTCGCTGGTCGGCGGCGGGCAGCGCGCCAAGCCCGGCGAGATCTCGCTTGCGCATCTCGGTGTCTTGTTTCTCGATGAGCTGCCGGAGTTCCAACGCGCGACGCTCGAGGCCTTGCGCCAGCCGCTGGAGTCGGGCCGCGCTTCGATCGCCCGCGCCAACGCGCATGTCACGTATCCCGCGCGCGTGCAGCTGGTCGCCGCGATGAACCCGTGCCCGTGCGGCCATCTCGACGACCCAGTGCAGGCCTGCGGCCGCGCGCCCAAATGCGCGCAGGATTACCAGAGCCGCATCTCCGGCCCCTTGTTCGACCGCATCGACCTCCACATCGACGTGCCCGCCGTGAGCGCCACCGATTTGACGCTCCCGCCGCCCGCCGAAGGCAGCGCCGAAGTCGCCGCCCGCGTGGCGCAGGCGCGCGCCATCCAGACCGAGCGCTACAAGCAGAAAGGCAACGGCATCCGCACCAACGCCGAATGCGACGGCGAGTTGCTGGAGCAGGTCGCCTCGCTCGACGAGGCCAGCCGCAAGCTCATCACCCAAGCGATCGAACGCTTCCGTCTGTCCGCGCGCGGCTTCCACCGCGTGCTCCGCGTCGCGCGCACGCTCGCCGATTTGGAAGGCGGCGGCGCCATCAAGCAGATCCATGTGGCGGAGGCGTTGACCTACAGGCGCGTGTTGCCGGGGCGGTGAGCATGCGGCTGCTTCTCTCATATTTGGATCAGAACGAAGAACTAGCCGGCCAGCTGCCTCGACGCGGTACGATCGAGCGCCTGGTTCGCTCGAGCAACGATATCGAATGGGCTTTGGTCCACCTGGATCAGCCGATCGAGTACCAGAACAGCCTCTACCAGCGCGTTCTGCTGCGTTCGCGCTGGCACGGATTTCCACTTGGTGGCGAACAGGCGACCTCTGTTCACATTCTCCTCGCGCCGAGCGACGCTCCTCTGGACAATGGCTTTGCAGTCGATCCTGCGAACCACGTCGCCTGGGGAATGGCAGAGCGACTCCTCGCGTAGACGCTGTGCGGAATGGGGGATTTAGGGTCGGAATGAAATTTCCCGAGATTGCTGTTCGCTCTGCTCGAAGGAATTAAGTGAGTTCGGTTCGATGGATCCAGGTGATTGGGGGGTGAAATGACCGTTGCAGCGGCGGAATCCATGCCACTGTCGATCGTGCAGGCCAGGGACACGACCCTGGCCGAAGGCAAGCAGATGAGCACCGTTGCATGGCGTCACATCGCTGCGACCTGCCGTCGTGATCCACTATTCTGGGCGTTCCAGCTGCTCGTGTCTGGCGCCTTGCTGTTTGCCATGGTGTCGCTGATCGAGTTCGCGAACCAGTCGGCTGACGCGAGTTCGTTTTACACCTGGAGCCCGGCGACGATCCCGCTCGCGTTCGTAGCCTTCTCCGCGATGCAATCCCGGGTGCGAATAGTGGCGGGGCGCGGTAACGCCGAGATGTCCAAAGCAGGCTCTCGCTACGCGATCGACGGAAGGGGCCTGACGATCGAAGGGAAAGAGTGCCTGACACATCTCTCCTGGCAATGCATTCTTCAGGTAACCGTTTCGGACCCTTTCTTTGCAGTTCGGGTCTCCTCCATCCACACATATGCATTCCCCAAGGCGGCCTTCGACGCACAACAGGTCGAGCATTTCTGCGCTGAGCTGGAGCGCCGTTGGTCGGCACACCACGGGTCCCAGGTTGCCACGGAACGGGCGACCAGCCCTAGGAGTTAGGCTGGCCTCGCCCCGGCTTCGCTCCTTCCCAGCTTGTGCCAGGGGCGTATACTGACGGTGCACTTTGCCTCGCGAGAGGCCGTGGCCATGCCCGAGCGCACAGAGTCAGAGCGCACAGAACTCACGCGCAGCGTGCGGTTCGAGAAGACCGACATCCTGCGCATGTTTCCGTCCTTCGTGTGGAAGGCGGAGCTGGCACGCGGCGTGTTCCAACCGATGAACGCCGCCCTCATCGCCGCGCTCGGGGAGATCGGCGCGCCGCTCTCGTCGTTGCGTCCTGAGCAGAGCTGGCAATCGCCACATGACTTGCATGAACGCGCGCCGTTCCGCGCGCTCATCGACTGCGTCCAGGCGGCGGCGCAGGGCGCGCTCTCCTATCTCAAGGTCAGCCATGCCGGCATCCTCGTCAGTGGCTGCTGGGCCAATGTGAATGCGCCGGGTGCGGCCCATCCCGAGCACAGCCATCCCAACAATTATCTGAGCGGCGTTTATTACGTGAGGACGCCACCGGGGGCCGACACCATCGACTTCCACGATCCGAGACCCCAGGCCGGCATCGTCCGCCCGCCGGTCACCGCGCTGACCGCGGAGAACACCGACGAGGTGGTGGTGCGGGTCACCGAAGGAACGCTGCTGCTCTTCCCCGCCTGGCTGTGCCATTCAGTCGATGCCAATGCCAGCCAGGAGCTGCGCATCAGCTTCTCGTTCAACCTGATGTTCCGGAGCTACGCCGAAACCATGGCGCGCCCGCTCTGGGAGCCGGGAACAAGGTCGTGAGCTTGCGGCACGCGGATCCGGTGCAAGATCCGGGTCGCGCGGTAAAGGCAGCTGACACACTCCGTCACACTGCCGGCGCAGTGTCTGGCACCGACGATGGCGGAGACCCTTATGCCCCTGCAGAACCGCGTGAACCCCTTCGGCGAGCTCGTCGCCACTGCGGCGCGCGGAACCATGATGGGCAATCGCGGCGGAAAGTTCCATCGGGACGATCGCACCCTCGGCAAGCGCCGGTGGGCCAGCCGGCATTGGATCTGCTGCGACATCCACTACAAGGGCAATCAGCACGAGGCCATGGGCGATGGCTATACCTCGCTCTTCTTCCTCGATGAGGTGACGGCGCTCAGCGCCGGGCATCGGCCGTGCTTCTTCTGCCGGCGGCAGGAGGCGTTGCAGTTCCTCTCGCTGGCGGAGCCACCGCTGATGGCGGACGCGGCGGACCGCATTCTGCACGATGAGCGCCGCGCCTCGCGCAGGGACGCCGTCGCGCAGAAGCACATCGTTGCCGATCTGCCGGACAGCGCAATGATCGCGATCGACGGCGCCGCCTATGCCGTGCGCGGCCAACGCCTGCTGCGCTGGTCGTTCGACGGCTACACCGAAGCGCTGCCGCGCAGCGCGGTGCGCCAGGCAGACCTCATCACCCCGCCGCTGTTTCTCATCATCCTCGCGCGCGGCTACAGGCCGCGCTGGCACGCAAGCGCCGGCTAGCCTAGTTGGCAGCGCTGCGGGCGCGGTGGCGCGCCACCTTGTGCCGGTTGCCGCACGCCGCCATCGAGCACCAGCGGCGCGTCGCGTTGCGGGCGGTGTCGTAGAAGACGAGGCTGCAGCCGGGGCCGTTGCATGCGCGCAGGCGGTGCGGCTCGAACCCCGCGATGAAGTCGGTGAGGTCGGAGGCGATGCGGCCGAACACGTCGCTTTCCAGAGTCTCCGTCACGCGCAGGTGGCCCTTTGCCGATTCGAGCGTCCGCAAGCGCGGCGCCTCGGCCAGGTGCCGGTTGATCTCGGCAATCGCCTTGGCCGGCGGTGCCGTTCCCTCCGACAGTGCGTGATAGATACCGCGCAATGCGCTGCGCAGGGCGTGCGCGGTCGCCAGGTCGCCGCGCGTGAAGTGGGCGCGGCCATCCCGTGCGATCCCCGCCGCCGCGGCCCAACGCCCGAGATCCTCCGGCGTGGCGATCAATTCGCCCATCGCGGCGGGCGCGGAGTTCAGGAAATCCAGCCACAAGCGGCCGCCTAGGAACGGAAAGCCCTCCCGTATCTCCTCAGTGCTCGTATCAACCATCGTTGAAACCGCTCAAATACCACTTGACAGGTTACGGCGCGCTGGCGTAACCGTTCACATGCTGCTTGAACGGTAACACACGGAGCCTCCCATGGTCAAAGTCCATCGCATCCTGGCCGCCGCCGCTGTTCTGGCCGCGGCATCGCTCGCCTCGCTTCCCGCCAGTGCCGACGAAGTCGCCTACAAGACCGTCCAGGTGAATGGCCTCGACATCTTCTATCGCGAGGCTGGCCCGACCTCGGCGCCGACCGTGCTGCTGTTGCACGGCTTCCCGTCCTCCTCCCACATGTTCCGCAATCTGATTCCGGACCTCGCCACCCGATATCACGTGATCGCGCCGGACTATCCCGGCTTCGGTCAGTCGAGCGCGCCGTCGGTCGATCAATTCGACTACACCTTCGCCAATCTCGCCAACGTGATCGAAGGCTTCACCGAGCAGCTCGGCCTCACCGCCTACGTGCTCTATATGCAGGATTACGGCGGGCCGGTCGGCATCCGCCTCGCGATCAAGCATCCGGAAAAAGTGCGCGGCATCGTGGTGCAGAACGCGGTCACCAGCATCGACGGCTGGCACCCGGTGAACACGGCGCCGCTGCAGGCCTATTGGAAGGAGCGCACGCCGGAGACCGAAGCGCCGGTGCGCGACATCATCACCGCAGAAGGCACCAAGTGGCAGTACGTGACGGGCGAGTCGCGTCCGCAACTCATCAGCCCCGATTCCTGGACCATGGACCAGGTTGGGCTCGACCGGCCCGGCAACGACAGGATCCAGCTCGAGCTGCTGTATCAATACCGCGACAACGTCGCGAACTATCCGAGGTGGCAGCAGTTCCTGAAGGAGCTGCAGCCGCCCATGCTCATCACGTGGGGCAAGAACGATCCCGTGTTCACCAGGGCAGGGATGGAGAAATTCAAGGAACTGGTGCCGGACGCGGAGGTGCACCTGCTGGATGCCGGCCACTTCGCGCTCGAGAGCCAGGAACCGGCGATCGCCGCCGCCATGCTCGCTTTTCTCGACCGCCTGCCGGCCGCGAATTGATCGCTGTCGCAGACCACAGCGCCGGGCCGCAGCCAAACAGGCTGCGGCCTGCGTGCAGTCGCCCCTTCGAAGCAGCCGTATCCTTGATTTCCATGGAAATATTCCGGTATATTATTCCACATGAAATCACCCTCTGTTACTGCCAGGCATCCCGACGAAAGCGCAGACGGCGCCCTGGTCACCAAGGCCACCTTGCGCGCGGCCGCGCGGCTGGACGTCTCGAACAGAGAACTGGCACGCATCATCGGTGTTTCGGAGGCGACCGTGTCGCGCATGGGCAGTGGGGCCTATGCTCTGCCTCCTGGACAGAAGCCGTTCGAGCTGGCGCTTCTGCTGGTGCGCCTCTATCGCTCGCTGGATTCGATCGTGGGCGGTGACCAGCGGGTGGCGCAGGCCTGGCTGCGGGTGGAGAACACGGCCTTGGGCGGCGTTCCGCTCCAGCGCATCATGAACATCGCGGGGCTTCTCGAAACAATCGCCTATCTCGATGCCCGCCGCGCCGTTGCGTGATGCGCGCCGCGCGGCAGGCGCCTGCTGGCGCGTGGTGGAGGGGCAGCACCACGTTTCCACCCTGGCGCTGGTGGATTCTCTCGCCGAACAGGAGCGGCTCGAGCGGCTGATCGACGCGACCAAGCCGACGGTTCCCATCGAATGCCGGGATCTTCACTACCTGCTGTTCACTCCGTTCCGCTACCGACCCTATCCGCGAGGCTCCCGCTTTCGCCCGGCCGGGCTGTCGCCGGGTGTCTTCTATGCCTCCGCCGAAGTGGAGACTGCGATCGCAGAGCTGGCCTTCTATCGGCTGCTTTTCTTCGCCGAATCACCTGCGACGCCCTGGCCCAGCAATGCGAGCGAACACACCACCTTTTCCATGCGCTACGGCAGCGGGAAAGCGATCGATCTGACACGCCCACCCTTTTTGCGCCGGCGCAAGGACTGGATGCATCCGACCGATTACGCGCCATGCCAGGCCTTGGCCGACGAAGCGCGGGCGGCCGGCGTCGAGATCATACGCTTCGCCTCGGTGCGCGACCCGCAACACCGGCTCAATATCGCGCTCCTAACCTGTCGCGCTTTTCGCGCCAAGGCACCGGCCGAGCGGCAAAGCTGGCGCATCCGCGTCGGTTCCACTGGAGTTCAAGCCGTGCGCGACTTTCCGAGATCCAGCCTGGAATTCGGCCGCGATACCTTTGCGGCCGATCCGCGCATTGCGGAAATGGATTGGAGGAGATAGCTCAGCGCGCTTTCTTCCGTGCCACTTCTTCCTCGTATTTGAAGGAGACCTTCAGCTTGGTGCGGAAGGCTTCGACCTTGCCGCCTTCGATCACCAGGTCCTGCTCCACGACTTCCGCGACGCGCAGGTCGCGCAGCGTGCGAGAGGCACGGTTGACCGCGACCATTGCCGCGTCTTCCCAGGATTTGGTGCTGGTTCCGATCAGCTCGAGGACTTTGTAGACGCTTTCCGCCATTGTTTCCTCCCAGCTTGTGAGCCGCGCCGCGAAGGCCGGCAGGGCCCTTCCCTTATACGCCCACAATCATTGCTTAACCAAGCGCGGCTACCCTGGGCGTCACCGTTACGCAACAGATGGCCACGCCAAGCATGCCATCACCCGCCGTCCGCATCCTGATCGCCTTCATCTGCATCGCGAGCGGCGTCGTTCCCATGCTCGCTGCCTTCGATCTCGGGCCGCTCGACAGCAGCGCCATCAACGGCCCGCGCTGGCTCGGCTTCCTCGCCGGTGCAGTCTTCGTCGCGGCCGGTATCGCCCTTGTGCTCGGCGAGCGGCTGCAGCGCAGCGTGCTCGCCTCCGGGTTCTTCGCCCTCGTCATCGGATCCTTCGCCGCCATCGGAAACTGGATCGCATTCGGTCCCGGCCCACGCGAATGCACGATCGCGATGGCCGGCTTTCTGCTCGACTCGTACTGGGCGAACGCGATCGCCTGCCGCGCCGGTTTTGGTATCGGCGCACTGCTGCTCGACGGGATCGTGCTGTGGATGATCGCCGCGTCGCTGCGCACCATCCTCGGTCCCGGCGCCTTGCCGACATTCGTCGAGAAGGTCGGCGTCACGCTGATGCTGCTTGTGCTGGCGCCGATCCTCCTGCCGATGCTGCTCTTCGGAATCGGAAGAATTTTGCTCGAAAGCTTCGCAACCTGGCGTGCCACCGGCCGATGGCCGCGCAATGAGGCCTTCATCCGCCGCATGAAAGCCAAGCGCGCCACAAAGCCTTGAGCAGCAGCGCGCGATCCGTCGTCAGCAGGTCAGCGTTCCCAACCTTTGATTAACCATCGGTCGCTAGGCTCAGTCGAAAGTCATAATCGCTTGGGGAACGACGATGAATGCAGGGCAGCGCGCAGCCGACGCGCTAGACATCGTTCAGACACGCGCGTTCACCGCGCAGGAGAAGCGCGAGGTTGGCCACCTGTGGGAAAAGGTGATCTGGCGCGGCGGAGCGGGCCGTCTCCACGCCATATCCTTCTATCTCTGGTATGCCTTTGCCGCGTTCATGATCGTGTCAGTCCTGATGGCGGTGAAGGCTCTTGACGTTGTCAAGCCGGACCTCGCGCTGCAGCTGGCCGTTGCGGCCGCCGGTTTCGCATTCGCCCTCGGCTTCAACCGTTGGGTCACGACGCGGCTACACCTGGAAAAACATTGGAGCATCTTCGATGCCGGCGATCGCTATGCCCTGCAGGCCGACGGCATCCAAAAGATCACGCGGCGCGGCCGGTTCTCATGCAACTGGGAGAACATCGAGACCATCATCAACGACGGCCGCACTCTGGTGGCCGTGTTGCCGGGCAACGCCGGCTTGGTCATGATCAAGGCGGCGTTCGAAGGCCAGGATGTCGAAAGCTTCGGCGCGGAACTGGTGCGCCGTTGGCAAGCCAGCCGGGACGCCGTGCGGCCGGAATCCTCGCCATGACTGTCGTGACCCACGTCCTCTCCATCCCGCTCGAGCCGGGCGATGCGCGCGCCGCGGAAAGGCTGCGCGCCAGTCTGGAAGCGGTGTGCGCGGAAGATGCAACGCTGACTGTCGAGGATGGACCCACCGGCGAAGTCATCCTTAAAGGCATCAGCGAACCGCAGCTGGAATGGGTCATTGGCTATCTGCAGCGTCAACCGGAGCTTGCGTTCCAGGTCGGCATGCCGGAGGTCCAATATCGCGAGACTGTCACGCGCACCCTCGAATGGACCTACACCCATAAGGAATCCGACCCGCCGCAATTCGCCGTGCTGCGCATCCAGCTGACGCCGCTCATCCGCGGGGCAGGGATCGAGACGGAGATCCGCTGTCCGTCCGACGAGATCCCGACCCACATTCCGCTGGCAGATTTTCAGCACGCCATCGATACCGGCGTGCATGCCGCGTGCAAGGCCGGTGTGGTCGACGGATTCCCACTCACCGATCTGCAGGTGGTGATCCTGGACGCCGGCTGGCACGACACGGATTCGACGCCCGAGGCGTTCGAGATCGCCGCGCGCCTCGCCCTGCGCGAGGCCCTGCCGCGCGCGCGGCCATGGCTGCTGGAGCCGATGATGGTGGTGGTCGCCCTGACGCCCGAAGAGTTCATGAGCGACGTGATCACCGATTTGGGCGGCCGGCGTGGCAAAGTGCAGAACCTCGCGATGCATGGCAGCATCGCCGCGATCACCGCGCTGGTGCCGTTCGCCAATCTAGCAGGCTATGACAACGACCTGCGCGCCATGACCCAGCGCCGCGGCGCCAGCACCATGGCCTTCGACCACTACAGCGAAGTGCCGCCCCGCCTCGACAGCGAGGAAGCGCTCCCCCTGCGCCTGCGCGCGTAGAGCGTGTGGCAAATGGGACGCGCGCGCGAAAATCGTGTAGTGTCTGCCCCCATGGTGACCCACCTTATCTCCGTCGACCTCGTGCCTCCCGATGCGATCGCGGCGATGAAGCTGCGCGCTGCCATCGACGAACTATGCGCTGAGGATCCTACGCTCGGTGTCACGACCGGTCCGATCAACGAGATCGTGCTGCAAGGCATGGGCGAACTGCACCTGGAGATCGCCATCGATCGCCTGAAGCGCGTCAAAGGCCTCGACTTCGAGGTCGGCGCCCCGGAAGTCGCCTATCGCGAGTCGATCACCAAAACCATCGAGTGGAACTACACCCACAAGAAGCTCGCTTGCCCACCGCAATACGCGAAGGTCAAGATCCGTTTCGAACCGGGCGACCCCGGCAGCGGCTTCGTCTTTGAGAACGCAGCCACCGGCGGTGCAGTGCCCATGGAGTACGTGCGCGGTGTCGAAAAAGGCCTGGCGGCCGCGAAGGAGACTGGCGTCTTAGCCGGCTTTCCGCTCATCGACATCAAGTGCACGTTGGTCGACGGCGACTATCACGACGTGGACTCGAACGTCATGACGTTCGACATCGCGGCGCGCGCCTGTTTCCGCGGAGCGATGCCCAAGGCCGGTCCGCGGATCCTCGAGCCTGTCATGAAGATCGAGGTCGTGACGCCGCAGGAGCACATGGGCGACGTGATTGGTGACCTCAATTTGCGGCGCGGTCAGGTGCAGAGCACGGAAAGTCGTGACAACGCACACGTTATTGCGGCGCTGGTGCCTCTTGCGAACATGTTCGGCTACACGGCCACACTGATGCAGATGTCGCGCGGCCACGCGCAATACACGATGACCTTCGACCACTACGAACAGATCCCGCCAAATCTTCCTGATGACCGTGGTCCGTTCGCGCCGGCGGCCGCGTTGCGCTGGTAGCGGCTTCTAGCTAGTTCGCGACGCTGCCCGCGATCGACGCGATCACCTCCGACGCCTTCTGGAATTGTGGGTCGCGGCTGGCGATGGCGTGGCGTTCGGCGATGTAGGCGAAGTCGGTGTATTCGGCCCACACCGCGCCTTGCGCGTCCTGATAGACCAGGAGGCGCACCGGCCAGTCGATGCCGGCCTGCGGGTTGGCAGTGATGAATTGCGTGCCGAGCGCGGGATTGCCGAACACCAGCAGGGTCGAGGGCTGGGTCGCGATGCCCGCCTCCGCCGCCAGCTTCTGCTGGTCCACTTCCTGGAAGAACACCAGGCCCTTCGCCGCGACGTCTTCCTTTAGCCGCGCCACCGTCTCGGGGAACGGATGCGCGCTCTTCACCGCCACGATGCCATACGAGCTGGCGGCGGGATGAGCGGCAAGCCTGGTTTCCGGCTGCGACGCGCAGCCCGCGAGACCGGCAGCGAGAACGGCCGCCGCGCACACGGCACCGATGCGGATGGACATGGATCTTCCTTCATCTTTTCGGCCGCGCGCCATGCCGGCCTCTCCGCTGCATCATGATGACGGCGACGCGCAGGCGGAAATGCCGGGTGCCTATGATGTCGATGCGTCTGGACTATGAGGGGATACTGGCCGGCGCCGGCGCTCAGCCGCGGCTGGCAACGTCGTTCGTGCTTGGCGCGCTCCGGGATCGCAGCTGGCGGACCCAGTCGCTCTGGCTATGTCGCTCGATCGCGAGCGGCACCTCGCTTGCCGCGACCGGGCGGGAGATGAAATAGCCCTGCGCTTCATCGCAGCCAAGCGTGCGCAGCAGGTCGAGCGCCTCGGCACTCTCCACCCCTTCCGCCACCGCTTGCATGCCCAGCGCGTGGGCCAGGTCGATCACCACGCGCACGATGCTGCGGCTCTCCGCCGAGGTCGTGCAGTCTGCGACGAAGGTGCGGTCGATCTTGATCTCGTTAAACGGCAGGCGATGCAACTGCACCAGCGAGGAATATCCGGTGCCAAAATCGTCGATTGCGAGCTTGAATCCCTTCACCCGAAGGCGCGTCAGCACGTCCATCATCTGGATCGCATCCTGCATCGCCGCGGTCTCGGTCAGCTCCAGCGTTATGCGCGCGGGCGCCAGCTCCGCCTTGCGGCATTGACTTTCCAGCGCTTCGGCGAGCCGCGGCTCATGCAAGGTGCGGGCGGAGATGTTGAGCGCGACGTCCAGTGTCAGTCCGGCTTCGTTCCATGCACGTACCTGCTCGCACGCGGCCCGATTCACCCAATGCGTCAATTGGTCGATAGCGGCGGAGGATTCCGCGAACGGAATGAATTCGAGCGGCGAGATCGGGCCGCGTTGGGAATGCTGCCAGCGGATCAGCGCCTCCACGCCCTGGATCTCGCCCGATTCCAAGATCACCTTCGGCTGATAGACGAGATGGAATTCGTCGTGGTCGATCGCGGCGGCGATGGCGGCGACGGTGAGCCACGGCTCCTCGCGCTTGAGCTCGTTCAGAATTCCAGTCAAGTCCGCGACGCGGATCGGCTTGGTCAGCGCGCTGACCACATCGAGTCCGCGCTCGATGGCGATGCGGCGCGCCGCCTCCACCACGCTGCGGTCAACACCGCTGATCAAGATGATGCTGGCTTTGCATTTCTGCGCCGCCAAATGCGAGAGCAGGGCGAGGCCGTCCACCACCGGCATCTGCAGGTCCATCATGATGTGGGTCGGCCGCCAGTTGCGGACATGCTCCAGGAACTTGTCCGCGGTGGACACTGCGAGGATCTCGTAACCCGCATTGGCCGCGACGCGACCGATGAAAGCGCCGATCGCCGGTTCGTCATCGACGATCAAAAGACGATTGGCCGTCATCGTCCAATCCTCCCCAACGCAATGGACCCTCTGTCGAGCGAAAGTATAGGGAAGGTTAGGACTAACCTCCGAGCTTTGCCAGAACATTCAACCAGCCGGCAGCCACTAAACTCGCGATATCTCTGTACAATAGTGCCTTACTGTACAAGATGCGCAGTTCTGCGGATCAAGAGCTGCGCCCGAAGCGCCGCTGCCGGATTTGCAACTGGAGATTCCTCCACCCGAGCGGATCCATTGGACTCCACGGCAAGCAGAATGGGCCGGACCCATGGGAACCTACTCCGCGACGCGGTGTTTCCTTCCCAAGTGCCGCGTGGACGCCATGACCAGTTCGGACGAATATCGCCGGCGAGCGGGGGAATGCCTTCTGTTCACCCACTATGTGACGAGCGAGCGGAGCAAGCATCTGCTGGTTGAGATGGCGCGCGGCTGGTACGATCTCGCCGAACGCGCGGAGCAGCAGAAACTGGCGGCGAACGCAGCCGAGCCCCGCGTCGACAAGCCCGACAAGACCTGATCCGCAACCGCCGACTCGCCTGTCATGGACAAGGCGCTGGCGCGCCCTAACCTAAGAGCTACCCGTGCACGAGCACGGCGCCCGGCGGCACCCGATATTGCAGGACGTGGCATGGGCCCGGCGGCGGCTGATGGCCCGGCGGACGGTCGGGATACCAGACGCGGCATTGGCCCGGTGGCGGATAGTGCCCCGGCGGAACATGCACCGGCTGCCCGCCATGATAGACCGGCACCGGCTCCGCATAGACCGCACAACCGGCCAGCAGGGCCGTGGCGATCAGAAGGCCGGCTCGCGGAAATACGCCCCGAAATACGCCCTGTGTGACTCGCAGCATGCTGGCTCCCTCCACGCGAGCCTTGAGCTTGGCGAGGCAAAGATGAATGTTTCCTGAATAGGACAGCAGCTCTCTCGTTTGTGAGCAGATCATATCTACGTCATATCTGGGGAGAAGCATCATGATCGTGCGCATGTGGCGCGGGCAAGCGAAAGCGTCGAATGCCGATGCCTATGAGCGTTTCGTCACCAGCCGCGTGTTCACGGAACTGCCGGCGCTCGAGGGCCATCGCGGTGCCTACCTCCTGAAGCGTTCGATTGGCGAGGAGGTCGAGTTCATCGCCGTCACGCTGTGGGAGTCGCGCGATGCGATCCGCAAGTTCGCCGGCGATTCCATCGATCACGCCGTCGTCGAACCTGAAGCGCGCGCGGTCCTTTCCAGCTTCGACGACTTCGTGCGCCATTTCGAGCTGGCATACGGCGACTGCCCCGCACCGCAGGATCGGTGACGCACCTCAGCGCACCTGCCAGACTCGCAGCGGCCTGATCTCCGCAAGGCCAAGCGCTTTCATGCGCGCGAGATCATCGCCGCTTTCATGGCCGACCAGCCGCGCCCGGTGCACAACGCGTCGCTGCGCGGCGAGGTATCCGCTTTGCTCTTTCCATGATGCGGCGGGCAATCGCATGTGACAGGATGAGTTGCGAAGAATGCGTCTGGCGTTTCGGACCAACAGCGCTCCCACACTGCGCACCTTCGGCGCAACGCGTCGATGGCGGCGCGGTGCGCCCGATCGCTTAAACAGGTTTTGGAGCGCGCGCGGTACTGGCGCTTTCCAAATACCTCCTTTCGGCAGGTTGACAGGGCCGCAGCGGCAGGCTGAGGATAGCCGTCCATGACCGATCATCCCACCTCCGATACAATCTATGAGAGCGTGGAATCAGTACGCTCGCCCCTGATCCTTTCCATGCTGGATTACTGGCGGAGCAAGGTCGCGGGCGGCCGCCTGCCGCGCCCGGCGGACATCGACCCGACCGAGATCCCGAAGCTGATCGCCTCGATGGTGATCTGCGATCTGGAGGAGCAGCCGTTCCGCGTGCGCTACCGTCTGGCCGGCACCCGCCAGGTGCACATCCTGGGCAACGAGCTGACCGGCCGGTACGTCGACGAGCTGAACTGGGAAGAAGGCCCGTTCGTGCACAGCATCTTCGCCCGCGCCCGCGACACGAAGGCGCCGGTTTTCGGCTTCTATCACTGGGGCTTCCGCGAGAATACACCGGGCGCGTCGGAGTTCGGTCTGTTCCCGTTGTCGGAGGACGGGCAGACCGTGACCCGCGTCATCGGCATCGACGAGTTCTTTCCCCGGCCGGGTTCCCCGGCCTTCGGCGGGCGCTCACGCCTGTAACGGTGCCGGTCGCGGTTCACAGCATGCCGCGGCACTATGTCGCCGAATCGCGGGGCCTTTGGTCAGCGTTCCATCACACCGGAGCCCATAGGTTGAAGCCGAAACGGATACTACCGAGAATAGTCCTTTGGATCCGCGCTAGACACAACCAATCTGATAGGTATTTTGGGGGTCATTGGGGACCCACTCGAATCCGCCTTTGAGGAACGTTTGCTCATGAGTCCGCTTTCTGTCGACCGTGCGCCGTCGCGCGATCGCAGCAGCTATTTGGCGATGATGCCCCAACTGGAGCGGAGGGGTTTCCTGCGCATTCCGGTCGATTTGGAAATGCGCAAGGCCGCCGATCATGTGTTCATGCTGGCCAACACGTTCTTCGCGCGTCCCGCCGCTGAAAAGTATCGCTATGCCAATCCGGCCTGGGTCGAAGGCTACCGTGAGATGGGACCGGAATATGCCTTGGTGCCGGAGCGGCCGGACCTCACCGAATCCTTTTCCGTCTGGAACCACACCCGGATGCGGCCCAATCTGGATGCCTGGGCGGTCGGCTGCCCGCTGCACGGCGCGCTGCGCCGGGCCTCCGATCTCCTCGGCGACGTCGTGCGTGACCTGTTTGCGGCGATGGCGGACTACTTCCAGCCGGGCGCGCCGGAGCTCCGCTTTTTCAGAACCACGCATGTGCAGCTCAATTTCTATGAGCCAGCCAAGCATTCTCGCGACCTGCTGCAGGACTCCCACGAAGACGGTCATCTGGTCACGATGGTCAGCACAAACGCGCCGGGTCTCGAGATCGAAGTGGATGGGGAGTTCATCCCGGCGGGGGTGGATAAGGATCAGCTACTGGTGATGCCCGGCAGCCTCCTGTCACTGATGACCGGCTATCGGGTGAAGCCCCTCTATCACCGGGTCGTGAACACGCACCGCGCCGATCCGCGCTGCTCGATGCTCTATTTCGTGAATCCGGAAATCGACCAGCAGCTGACACCCTGGATCACAAATGACAGCAACAGGGGCGTTGACGTCATCGAGCGCGCCAATCTTGCTCCCAAGAAGTTCGGCTTGCCCACGCTCGAGGAGACCCTTGCCGGCAAGGCCGGCTCTCGCGTGATCGCTGGCGCGGCGCAGTAGGCGCTCCACCTGCCTTGCCGAGCTGATATCCCACGTGTTAGGTGGCGGCATGCGGCGCCAGGAATTGGCGCCTGCAGGTATCTCCGGTTGTCGTCCAACAGTGGTGTGGAACGCGCGTCCTATGCGTCAGTCAGCCTTGCCCGAGGATAGCGCCCAGCAGCCGCTCGCTTCAGCCACCGCAGCCATCTCCGATCGGCCGGCATCGCAGGCGAAGCCTGTGTCGCTGCCCGTCGGCACCCGCGCGCGTCGCCTGCAGCGCCGGATCCTGCTCCGGGACCGCTCGCTCGAGGGCCTCTACTGGCTATTCGACCAGTTCCTCGGCCGGCCGCTGGTGAATCTCTATCGGATCGCGGCGATGATCAGGCTGGTGGGTGCACAGGCGCGCCGCGATTGCAGCGTCTCGGTTCGGCGGCAGGTCTGGGATCAGGTGCGCTTGATCCTGTTCCACGGCGCGAAGCCCTGGATCTACTATGTGCTGGAGCTGTATCGCGACGGCGGCATGGCAGAGGCCGGCGCCTACATGATGCGCAACGAGGTGAAGCACGGGCTATTCAAGGCGCTGAACCGCATCGATCCGGATGCGAAAGACCGCGCGCAGAAGCTGGGCGACAAGCTGGAAGTCTCGCGCTGGTGCGCCGAGAACGATATCGCGCACCCCCATCCGATCATGCTGGTGGAGGGCGGCCAGATCTCCTGGCCTGGCGGTTCGCGGGCCGACCTGGACCGCGACCTGTTCGTGAAGCGCCGTCGCGGAAGAGGCGCGTATAGTTCCGCTTCTTATTGGCGCACCGGGCCATTCGAGTATCGGGACGAGGAGAACCGGCCCGTGACGCTGGAGCAGATCACGGAAGGGCTTCAGCGCCGCTCGGAGCGCTCGGAGCGCGAACGGCTGATGGTGATGCCGCTGCTGCACAACCACCCGGCGATCGCCGATCTGGCGGACGTGACGCTGATCACGTTCCGCCTGATCACCTGCCTCGACGAGGAGCTGCGCCCGGTTCTGACCAACGCCTATCTTCGCTCGATGACGAAGCTCGAGCCGAACTGGGACGTGGGCTGGATTGAGGAGTACGGCGCGCCGATCGATCTCGAGACCGGCGCACTCGACCGGATTACGGGCGACAAGCCGCCGTGCCTATCGGGGTGGTTCGACCACCATCCGGTCACCGGCTCTACGGTGACGGGGCGCATCGTGCCCTGTTGGCCCGAGCTCGCCGCGCTCGCGGTCAAGGCCCATAGCATCGTCCCGGAGCGTGTCATGATCGGCTGGGACATGGCGATCACGCCGGACGGCCCGGCGCTGTTGGAAGGCAACAGCTTTCTGGATCTTGTCTTTCCTCAGCGCGTGTTCCGGCAGCCCGTCGGCCAAATGCGGCTCGGCCAGCTGCTGGACTTTCATCTCGATCGCCTGGAAGCCAAGCTCAATGAGCCGGGCTGGCGCTATCCCTGACGTTACTTCTGCCGCCACTTGCTCCAGGCGCGCCATTGCTCCGGAAATTGTCGCACCCACGGCTCGCTGCGACGCAGGAATTCGGCGGTCGCGGCGATGCAGCGCTCATCGTTGCTTCGACCGGAGGAAATCTCGACCGGATGCTCGATCGCGATCCGCCAACCGCGCTTTGGATCGCGCACGGTGAAGACCGGCAGCAGTGGCGCGCCGGTCAGCATCGCGAGGCGCGGCGCGCCGACCGCGACCGGTAGCCGGCCACCGAAGATCGACCCCTTGATCATCTCGTAGCCTTCGGTGGAGGAGGCGACAATCGACACCACCTCGCCTGCCTTTAGCGCACGCACCATGCGGCGCATCGCGGTCGAAGGCGCGGCGCTGTCGAACACGATGCGATCCACCAGATAGCGGTCTTCCGGAATGCAGCGAATGCGATTGAGGGTGCGCACGCCGAAACGTGTCTCCGACACGCCATGCTTCGGGCTGCTCAGGTGCGAGACGCGATAGCCCTTCTGATGGAACACGATCTTGGTCGGGCCGCTGTTGAAGACGAACGGCGCCAGCCAGAGGATCGCGCCTTTGCCGCCCTTGAGCGCGCTGCTGAGATGCTCTTCGCCCTCCAGCGTCGTTTGCGGCGTCCATCCGCCCGGCCGCCAGCCGCGCAGATCCTGCATCCGCATCTCGTAGACCGCGGCTTTCAAGTCACGCGCGATCGCTTCCGAGTGCGCGACGTCCGACAGCCCCAGAGCTGTTCGGATGGTCTTGCCATTGCGCTTCATGGCGCTCCGCTTGACCAGGGAGACGACGCCGATCCAGCCGCGCCACAGCGGCGCCCACAGCCGCTCCGGCAAAATCCACGCCGGCAGCACCAGCAGGATGAGGCTCGCAGCGGTGACCAGGTCGGACAGCTTCCAGGCCGGTCCCGCCTTGAGCTTGCGCTTCTTGCGCTTGATCGCGTCGCCCGGACCTGCACGGTCGGCGGTTGTCCCAGGTTGCTCCGGCAGCACGGTGCCCGATTGCTTCACATCACTCATGGCGCCGAACTATAGCGCGCACGCGAAAATCAGCCAGTCATTCTCCTTCGTCCAGGCCGGCAAAACTATCGCGCATTGGGAACGCACGCTGTGATCCCATCCCCCAAACTGGGGGAGGGTTAGGGACGGGGAAGCCGCGTCTCGGTGCGAGGCAATCATCGCTCGCTTCCCCCCACCCCGACCCTCCCCCCGTTTGGGGAGGGGGAACTCGCGCGATGAGTCTGCTCGCGCTACCATGCGCCATGCCGAGTCGCGCCGACCCGCTTCGCAAGATCGCTTCGTTCAACAAGGGCCGCCATCCGGAGCTGCTCGCGCTCAAATATCGCAAGATGGCGGCGAGCCCCTTCGGCTATTTCCGCGGTACCAATCATCTGTTCCACGCCGACTGGCCCGGCCATGGCTGGCTGGAGCGCATGCCCGCGGTGTGGCTGAACGGCGATCTGCATCTCGAGAATTTCGGCACCTATCGCGGCGACAACCGCCTGGTCTATTTCGACGTCGGCGATTTCGACGACGGCGCGCTCGGGCCGCTGGGGCGAGACCTGGTGCGCTTCATGGTCGGCGTGCACATCGCCGGGTACGAGATGGGATTCGGTGCGCGCCGCGCGCAGGCGCTCAACCGCATCTTCGTCGCCGCCTATCGTGCGGCCCTGATCGAGGGCAAGGCGCGCTGGATCGAGCGGCGCACCGCGCGCGGCGTGATCGGCGAGCTGCTGATGAAGCTGGACCGCCGCACCCAGGCCGATCTGCTCGCCAAGCGCACCGTCACCCGCAACGGCAAGCGCCGCCTGCGCACCGACACCGGCAAGGCGCTCGCCCTCTCGCCGGAGGAGCGCGCACGCGTCGTCGCCTTCATGAAACGCTTCGCCGAAGGACGCGCGGTTCCCAGCTTCTTCAAGGTGCTGGATGTGGCGCAGCGCGTCGCCGGCGTTGGTGCACTGGGCCTCAAGCGCTATGTCGTGCTGATGCAAGGCGACGGCGGGCGCGACGGTGCGGCCTTGATCGACCTCAAGAGCCAGATCGGCTCCACCCTCGCCCCGCGCCTCAAACAGCGCCAGCCGAAATTCGGCAGCGAGGCAGCGCGCGTGGTCGCGATCGAGAATCGCATGCAGGCCGTCGGCCCTGCTTTCCTGGCCGCCGTGCGCATCGCGGGGCGCAGCTTCACGCTGCGCGAACTGCAGCCGAGCGCCGACAAGCTCGACCTCTCCATCACGCATCCCGAGCGTGCCGCGTTCGAGACCGTCATCGCCGCGATGGGCGAGCTGACCGCCTGGGCGCAGCTGCGCTGCGCCGGGCGCGACGGTGCGACGGACATCGAAGGATTGATGGCATTTGCGCGAAATACCGGCTGGTCCCGCCCCCTGGTCGCTCTCGCCAAGGACTGGGCCTCGGTGATCTTCGAGGATTGGCGCAGCTTTCGCGAGTCGAAGCTCGCCGCCTGGGCGGAGGCGCAGACCGGATTGGCCCGCCGCACCTAGACCAATCTGCCGTGACAAAGCCATGCTGCCGGCATGACTTTTCCCCGCGAATCGTGAACAATGCGTCGCGGCAACCGGCGAGGGCGGATTGGGAAAAGCCGGCAACCGCGCTTTGGCTGTATTGGGCTGATGCATGGAATTCGGGTCCTTCGCGATCGTCGTGATCGCGGTGCTTGCCCCACTGGCTGCGGTCGGCGCCTGGCATCTCTGGCGCGGCGGTGCCGCGTTTATGCGGCCGGAGCGACAGCCCCCGCAAGCACCCCTTTCCCCATTCGATCCCTGGGCCAAGCTGCCGCTCGCCATCGCCGGCTTCGATCGGGAGGATCGCCTGATCGGCGCCAGCCATGCCTTTCGCGACGAGCTTGGCGCACGCAATATCGCGCTCGATGATGTGCTGAAGCCCGGCGTCGCGGCGCAGGCCCTGTTCGATGCCTGGAGCCAGCGCAGCGGCGGCACCATTACACCCATCACAGCCATCGCGACCCTGCCGGCGCACGAACTGATCTGGCCGGCCAACGGCAACCGCGCGCCGCATCGCTTGGCGTGCGTGGCACTGCACGATGCAGCAGGCGCGTCCTATCGCCTGCTGGTTGATCCCGCCATTCTCAGCGCCGCGCCGATCATTCCGGCACCCGAATCGGCCGCCGACACGCGCGCGATCATCG
This sequence comes from Dongia deserti, assembly GCF_003574735.1. Lineage (GTDB taxonomy): Bacteria > Pseudomonadota > Alphaproteobacteria > Dongiales > Dongiaceae > Dongia_A > Dongia_A deserti. The sequence goes on along the minus strand of NZ_QORW01000009.1, from coordinate 202,978 downwards.
CGCGCAATGCGGTACTCGCCTCCGCGCTGCAATCCATCACCATCGGCGTTGCGTTGTGCGATGCGACCACGCCGGAGGCAACCATCCTCTATGTCAATCCTGCTTTCGGGCGCATCACCGGCTATGAGCGGCAGGAGGTGATCGGACAGCCCTTGCGCTTCCTGCAAGCCCGCGGGACGCCACAGGACCAGCTGGAGCGGCTGGAGCGCGCCCTGATCCAGCGCCGCGCCGCCAACCTGCTGCTGCGCAGCCAGCGCAAGGACGGCAAGCCGTTCTGGAACGACATGCATGTCAATCCGATCCTGGAGGATGGCGGCCACGTCGCGCACTTCGTCGCTTTCATCACCGATGCTTCGCCGCGCATCCGCGCCGAGGAGAATCTGCGCGAGGCCAAGCACCAGGCGGAGATCGCCAACCGCGCCAAGTCCGACTTCCTTGCCAATGTGAGCCACGAGCTGCGCACGCCCTTGAACGCCATCATCGGCTTTTCCGAGATCATGAAGATGCAGATGTTCGGGCCGATGGGGCACAAGCAATACGCCACCTATGCCGATGACATCCATGCCAGCGGCAACCATCTGCTCAGTATCATCAACGACATCCTCGACCTCTCGAAGATCGAGGCGGGGCGCTATCAATTGCACATCGAGGCCGTCGATCTCGACGAGACGTTCGAGGATTGCGCCCGCCTGGTGCGCGAGCGCGCGGAGAATGCCGGCCTTAAGCTTACCCGCGCGATCGACCCCGCGACCCCGCAGCTCGTCGCCGACAAGCGCGCGGTGAAGCAGATCCTGATCAACCTGCTCTCCAACGCGATCAAGTTCACGCCGCAGGGCGGCGCGGTCACGATGACCGCGAAGCCCGCCGGCGCCGGCTGGGTCGCGCTTTCGGTCACCGACACCGGCATCGGCATTCCGCCCGAGCAGCTCGACAACGCCTTGAGCGCCTTCGGCCAGGTCGACAACCCCTTCACCCGCAGCCAGGAAGGCACCGGACTAGGCCTGCCGATCGTGAAGTCGCTGGTGGAGCTGCACGGCGGCCAGTTCCAGATCGAAAGCGCCGTCGGCAAGGGCACCAAGATCACCATGACCATGCCCGCGCAGAAGCTGGAGGCCAGCCGCCAATCCGACGCGGACGCGGAAGCGGCGCATGGAGTGTAGTCGGCAAGCCCGCCGCATCATCATGGTCGTGCCAACGATGCGCCTCTTTCTGTCACCCCGGACAAGCCACGAAGTGGCGCGATCCGGGGCCCATCGTTGGGCTTGGCGCGAGCGGCGCAATGGACCCCGGGTCAAGCCGGGTGACAGTGGAGGTGGTGGGTAGAGCGGTGCATTACCCGCGCGCTCCCGGACCATCACGAATCGAGAAAGCGAAGGTGCTTCAGAGCCACTTTCGATAGGGCAAACGCAAGGGAGTAGAGTCGTGAAGACGACATCCGACAAGCGTGCGAGTGATTTTGCGGCGGTGCATGCGGTTGCGTGCGACTATCTCGACGGCATGATGTATGCGGACGAGGCGAAGCTCCGACGTGCCTTTCATCCGAAATGCCTCATTGTTGGCCACTTCAGGGACCGGCTCGAATACGACCCGCTCGATGCCTTCATTGAGGCTTGCAAAAAGGAAGGGTCGATCCCGCCTGGCACGCCCTACTTCGCCGAGATGCTCTCCATTGACGTCACCGGTGACACCGCCGTGGTCAAGTTGACCGACGACTATCTGGGTGTCCGGTTCACCGACTATCTGACGATGGTCAAAACTGAAGGCCGTTGGGTGATCGTCAACAAGGCTTTCTACGTGCACGCTGATTGAACGGCGCGGATTACCCCAATACCAACCACCCTGCGCCCATGATGAGCGCGGCGCCCGCGGCGTGGGACGGCAGCCGCGTCCGTGGCAGCAGCCGTTCCAGCAGCACGAAGGCGGCGATCGCAGCGAGCCACATCACATTCATGATCCCGAGCGCGAACAGCAGCAGCATCAGCGCCCAGCAGCAGCCGACGCAATAGGTGCCGTGGCGCAGCCCGAGAGACAAGGCACCGCCCGCCGTCCTGCGGAAACCGCCATGGCGCTGGATGAAAGCAAGTGGCGATTGGCAATGCGAGAGGCACGCCTCTTTGAGTGGCGTGAACTGATAGCATCCGGCCGCGAACAGGATCGCCGCAGCCAGCGGCGTGCTCGCGAGCGCCATCGATCCGGTCAGCAACGCCGCACGCTCCAGCGCCCATTGGCCGATGGTTGCGGCGAGGGAGAAGAGAGTCCAGGCGAGGAGATAACCGCCGAAGAACCAGCCGCTGCCGGTCATGACATGGCCGCTTGCCGCCGCCTGCCGTCCGACGCGCGCATGGAGCAGAACCATCGGCGCAGCCGCTGGCGTCATCATGCCGACCATCATGATGGCCCACATCGCAAAGAGGAGCGCGAACTCCGTAGGGCTCCAGGGCTGGATCTGCGGCATCATCGCCGGCGCGAAGGGATTGGCGTCCATGCGCAGGTCGGGCGTTCCCATGCCCGGCATGCGCATGAGATCCGCCAGCCAGAGCGTGTAGCTCCAGGCCAGGGCCGCGAGCAGAGCCAGGGCGGCGGCGATGACGCGCCGGTCCCGCCGCAGCATCTGCTCGAGCGCGGTTTCGGCCCTCGCGCTCAGTGGACCACGCCGCTCTGGGTCATGTTGAGCTGCGGCGGTGATGCTTCCTGCGAATTTCGAAAGTGCGCGAGAAGCCTCGCCGCGACGGCGCCGCTTGTCAACCTTTCCAGAGTGCTAAGGACTCCAATCCTCGGATCGCGCCTTTATGCGATGGCCACCAGATCGAGCGGCACGGCAACGCCGCCCACCATCGCTCCGCTCAGCACGCGATACAGACCCTGCGGTTTGTACCCCTGCGCCAACGCTGCGTCATGCGTCTCCTTCAACGCGAGCGCACGGCAGCCTTCCGTCTTGTTGTGCTTCTCGAGCTTGGCGGACAAGTTCACTGCGTCGCCGATGACCGTGTATTCCAGCCGCGTCGCATCGCCGACGGCGCCGGCGACGATACGCCCTGATGCGAGCGCGCCGTTGATGATGAGCGGCGGGCGGCCCGCCGCCGCTTGCTCGGCGCTCCATTCGGCCGCCGCCGCCATGCATTCCTCCAGCGCCCGCATGGCCCGCGCCGCGTAGTCTTCCACGGGCCGCGTGGCGCCGAAGGTCGCCATGATGCCGTCGCCGAGGAACTTGTCGATGGCGCCGCCATGGCGCTGGATGATCGGCACCATGCGGCGTTGATAGTCGGCGAGCACGCTCATCACCTCCTGCGGGCTTGCCATCGACGCAAGCTTCGTGAAGCCGCGCACATCGAGGTTGAGGATGGCGGCGTCGCGCGCCTCGCCGTCACCGGCACGGATCGCATCGCCCGAGCGGCTGATTTGACGCGCGATCTCCGGCGCGAAGAAGCGCGACAGGTTCTCCTGCGCCTGGGCGCCGGTCACCGCCTGGGTCATCATGCGCCGGGCGCCGTGGATCGCGAAGGCAAGGATGGTGGTGACCGCGGCGATGGTGATGATCTTGTCGAACTCCGCGCCCAGCAGCACGGAATTCGAGGTCAGATATTGCACGTAGTTGCGGGTGATCATCGCGTCATGGGGATCGGCGAACACGACATAGCCCACCATGGTGAGCCAGCCGAGCGCTGCCGCCGCGCCCGCGAGCACGACATAGCGCACCTCGAAGCGCAGCGCGCGCAACGCGATGAAGATGTAGACGTATTGCTGGGTCGGCGCCTTCAGATAGAAGGACGCCGGCTGCATGTATTGCAGATGGAAGCTCCAGATGAGGCTGTAGAGCAGCGCCATGTCGATCAGGATCGATCCCGCCAACAGCCAGAAGCCCATGCGGATGCGATAGGACAGCACAAGGCGGATCACCGTCGCGATGAAATAGAGCCCGATCGCCGCCGGCGTAATGAGCCAGATCGCCGTGGTCATCGGCGCGGTCTGGCGGCTCAAGCCATAGAGCACGCCGAACATGATGATGATGGCGAGCTGGATCCAGCCGATCAGCCGTTCGCTCGAGTCCTGCAACGTGATGATGCGCGCCCGCACCGCCGGCGGCAGGTCGGCGTTGGCATCGTCATCAGCGACCAGCTGTATGCGCTTGAGCTCCAAAGTATATTCGCTCCTCTGCCGCCCGCTCTCTTCCTGTCATCCCCGCCTTGAGCCGGGATCCATTTGTCGGCCGCACGAGCGTCTGCCCAATGGACCCCGGCTCGCGGCTCACACTTGGCCGGGGTGACGGGTGCAGTAGGGTCGCGCGTTGTGCGCGAGGATGGCCCAAGTCTAGGCCAACTGTTCCACCACGCCAGTCACGGGCGAGTGTACGCGTGTCCGCGATGTTTTTTGGTTATCGTTTCGCGAGCCACAGGCTGGTGGCCGGGCCTGCGGCATCGACATGGGCGCCGAGCGGTCCCTCGCGCAGGCGCTTATCGAAGCGCGCTCGGGCAAAGCGGCTGGCGAACAGGATGTCCCAGCGGCCGCCGGCCAGCAGGGCCGCCACTGCCGCCTGCTCGTTATAACCGCGCCAAGCCCAGCTCTCCGGATAGGCTTCGGGCAGGAAGATGTCGTGGATGTGCACCAGCGCGCCTTCCGGCAGGCGCGGCAGCAGCTCGGCCAGGATCAGCTCCACGTCGGTGCCCGGCATCAGGATGTGGCTGGAATCCACGAACAGCAGATCGCCCGGATGCAGCGCGGCAAGGAGGTCCCCGCCTGAGTTCTCCAGCGCCTCTTGCAGCGTCGCGCGGTGCCATTCCACCTTCAGCGCAGCCAAGTTCGCGCGCGGCTTGGGATCGATCGCGATCAAGCGCGTTGCAAGTCCGCCATCCGCGATCGCGCGCGCGGCGAAGCGTGTGGAATGACCGCTGCCGATCTCGACCACGTGGGCAGGACGATGCTGGCGGATCTGCGCATAGAGCATCGCGGCATCGAGGCCGCAGAACCAGTCCTGGTCCCACCGCGGTTCGGGCGCTTTCGCGTCACGTGCAATGCGCGTCAGGTCCTCCGCCACCGCTTCGAGCGCATCAAGCGCTGAGGCCATCTCCGGCAGCGCTTCCTCGAACATCGCCTCAATCGCGGGATAGCGCTTTGGCGGTGTCACCGACCGCGCATAGCGGTACGGAATGAAAAATCCCAGCCGATCGAGCGACAGCACCGTGTCGAGCCCGAAGCGCAAGCGCCGGAACCACTCGCGGGGAGTCATGATGATGCCCCCTGTTCCCGCATAGCAATTCCCTTCCCCCCTTGCGGGGGAAGGATGCGAAGGCTTAGCGAGGCGCAGCCGACCCCCGGGTCGAAAGAGCCCGGGGGCGAAGCTGGGTGAGGGGGCCGCGCCGACAGGCGCGCATCGCGCGAGCGCTGTGGCTCAGATGTTATCGCGTGCATGGCGCTCTTGCGAGCGCGCGCAGCTATCGGTGCGCTACCCCCCATCCAGCTCCGCCGAAGCTCACTGTCGTTCGCTAAGGCTGCGCATCCTTCCCCCGCAAGGGAGGAAGGGGAACTCTTGGAGGGGGAAGAGCGCGCGCAATCTGCCATCGCACTGTGCGCTAGATGCCGAGTTCCAGCCCCTCGCGCGCGGCGATGGTGCCGGGGCGGAGCTTGTTGGCTTCGGCCACCACCTTGTCCATGAAATCGTCGTCATGGCTGGGGTCGTGGTGGAACAGCACCAGCTGCTTCACCTGCGCCGCGTCCGCGAGGCGCACGCCCTCCTGCCAGGTGGAATGGCCCCAGCCGACATATTTCGAGAACTCTTCGTCGGTGTAGGTCGAGTCGTAGATGAAGAGGTCCGTGCCGCGCACCAGGTCGAGAATGAGCGGATCGAGCGTGCCCGGCTTGTGCTCGCAATCGGTGACGTAGCAGAACGACCGGCCGCCGAACTCGACGCGATAGCCGGTGGCGCCGTTGGGATGGTTGAGCGGCGTGGTACGCACGTGGATGCCGGGCTGCGGATCGAATTCGTCGCCGGCCGCGAAGTCGTGATAGTCCGGCCGGGAGGCGAAGACGTCGAGCGGCACCGGGAACAACGGCTCCACCATCATGCCGGAGAGCGCGTCCTTGAGAGTCGTGCGCGGCTTCAGGTGCCCCGCCCACAGATGGAGGTTGCAGGCCGGCTGATAGAGCGGCGCGAAGAACGGCAAGCCGACGATGTGGTCGAGATGCGTATGGGTGAAGAAGATGTCGGCTTCGATCGGCCCATTTGTGAGCAGCTTCTTGCCCAGGGGCCGCATGCCGGTGCCGCCATCCATGATGAGCAGATGCGGCCCGCATCGTACCTCAAGGCACGACGTATTGCCGCCATATCTGACATATTCCTGTCCGGGGCAGGAAAGCGATCCGCGTACGCCCCAGAAGCACACCGTAAAGGCTGCCGTCGTCACCTTGCTTACTACTCCCGGCGTCCCCGGTGTCGGCGGCCGCACCCTCGGCCGAGATGATGTCCGTCCGAGCGCAGACCGACTCTTGGTGGCCGGTTCCAAGCTAGGCGTTTCGTCAGGGATGATGGCATTGTTTCGCCGCCGAGGAAAAGGGGAAAGTCGGGATGGTCACAGGCACCGTAGGGGCAAGTGAATCCCATCACAGAACCTGGTGGCCGGGCGTTGCGCTGGGGGTGGGGGTCAGCTGCGCCGGCGCCTTCCAGCAGTTCAAGCTGCCGCCGGTCCTGCCCGATTTGCTGCGCGCCCACCCTCATGACCCGGCCGTCGCCGCCGGCTTCATGTCGATTTATGCCCTTGTGGCGGTTGTGGTTTCCCAGCCCTTGGGCCGCTGGCTGCAGGATACGGGGCGGCCAGGTCATGGACGTTTGGGGCGCGGCCTTGCGCTCGCCGGCCTGGTGATGGCCCTGGGCGGTGCGCTGGCGCTGATCTGGCCGGATTCCTCCGTCCTGTTTCTGGCCGGACGCGGATTGGAAGGGCTGGGTTTCGCGCTCTGCGCCATTGCCGGCCCGGCGATCGCCGCACAGGCGGCCGCACCGCGCGACCTGCCGCTGGTCACCGGGCTGCTCGCCGGCTGGATCCCCATTGGCCAGATCATCGCCGCGTTGGTCGCTGCGCCCTTTCCCGATTGGCGGGTCCTGTGGTGGCTCGGCATCGTCCTGGCGCTCGGGCTTGCTCTGCTGGGCCGGCGCAGCGCCGGCGCGCTGACCCGCAAGACAACGGCGGAAGAAGCGCTCACCGCGCGGCAGAAGAAGCTGCTCTGGCTCGGCGGCTCGATCTTCCTGCTGTGGTCGGGCCAGTATTTCGCCTTCATGACGTGGCTCACCTCCTATCTCGAGATCCGCTACGGCCTCTCGCTGCGTGAGTCGGTCGGCGCCTATCTGCTGCCCGTCGTGGTGTTGCTTGGCTTCAACATCCTGACCGGCTGGGCGCTGGGCCGAGGACTGCCGCTGCTGCGCGCGCTCACTCTCGGCCTGCTCTCGCAGGCAATCGTGTGGATGGCAGCGCCCTTCGCGGAGGGCTGGATCGGGCTTGCGCTCCTGCTCTTCTACGGCATCGGCGCGGGCATCGTGCCGACCTGCCTCTTCCAGGTGCCGCATCGCATCGTCGGCGGCGCCGCGCGCGCCGGCGCCTTCGGCATCGTGATGGCGGCGCGCAACGTCGGCGTCTTCCTGGGCCCCCTTCTACTGGGTGTTCTCATCAAAGGACCGGAGGACTGGCCGCTATCCTTCACCATCATGACCGCCGTGACACTCGGCGCGACCGCGCTCGCGATCGCACTGCGCTGGCTGTTGCTGAGACAAAGCTGATGGCAGGCACGCGGTGCAATCCCCTCCCCCGACACGGGGGCGCACGCGCATGATGAGTGAGCTTTTCACGCGCCAGTCCGTCGGCGCACTCTTCTTCCTGATCGTCGCATCCTTCATCGCCTCGCTGGCGCGGGGCTTCTCGGGGTTCGGCGGTGCTCTCATCTTTATGCCACTCGCCAGTGCCGCGGTCGGGCCGCAGGCCGCGGCGCCGATCCTGCTGGTGATCGATGGCGTCGCGCAGCTCGCACTACTCAAGAGTGCCTGGCGGGAGGCCGATCGCCAGGAAGTGGCGATCATGGCGGCCGGTGCGCTGATCGGCATTCCGCTCGGCGCGGCGATCCTGCGTTCCGTCGATCCGATCCTGCTGCGCTGGGCGATCGCCGCGTTGATCATCGCCATGCTGGCGCTACTGATCTCCGGCTGGCGCTATCACGGCCGGCCGACACCCGCGACGACCGGCAGCGTCGGCTTCGCCGCCGGCATCCTGAGCGGCGCCGTGCAGACCGCCGGCCCGCCGATTGTCGCCTATTGGCTCGGCGGCAGCGGCGCGGCCTTGACCGTGCGCGCCAACATCATCCTGTTCTTCTTCTGCACCTCCGTCGTCGCGGCGATCAGCTATGTCGCGACCGGCCTGCTGGGCGTGCATGTGCTGCTGCTCGCCCTGATCACCGCGCCCTTCTATGCGCTCGGCATGTATCTCGGCACGCGCATGTTCGGCCTGGCGAGTGAGCGCCTCTTCCGCCGCATCTGCCTGGCGCTGATCGCGGGCGCTGCGCTTGTTTCACTGCCGACTTTCGATTCAATATTGCGCTGAGTTCGCAATCAGTTCGAAACGCCATGTTCACTATGGATGCATAGTCTTCTGTGGAGAAGCCGCACATTCGACTTTTCTGCCGCCAACTTGCTTAGCATGCGAGAGGCTTCAATTTCACCACTGAGCAAATCGATGACTTGCTTGCGCTCGGGAGGCGTAAGTTGGTCTGACCCGAGCGTCATCATGAAATCAAACTGCTGACCATGGCGTATCAGTCGCTTCGGCACTGGGCCATCGTAGTTTCCTACAATGATTCCGTATCGGAGGTAGGGATGCAGCGACCTATGGGTTGCCGCTTTGGCCGAGTAGGTGAGAGCATCATGAGTTGTCACGGATGAGAATTTGAACTCAACGACTACACGGGGCGCCCATTCTGGACTCTCTCCTGCGACAACGCGCTCGGAAATCAGCAGATCTGTATGATATCCGTGATTGGCCGGCGGAGTTGGATCGTCGAGATTGGGGCTCTCGAGGCTCCCTCGATAGGTGACCACGTTACTCGCGTAACTGAGGCGACGTTGCGTCTCAATTGCCAAGCGTTGATCCCGGATGGCTTTTTCAAGCTCACTCCGGATTGTCTCGACCCATTCCCGTTCGCTCGCCATGGCTCCCTCCGCTAACGAGGCTTCTACTATAGCAGAGGGAGCGCAATTCAATGCAACTTAAGATGGTGGGATAGCTTACGCCGCCTTCTCCTTGCCCGCCGGGGCAAGTTGTGCCACCCACGGGACGAATGTGTCGACGAAGCCCTGCAGGATCTGCTTGGCCTGCGGGTCCGTCACGTTGTGCTCGGCATCGAACACGCCGTCCTTGTAGGTGAAATAGATTTCGGGACGCCCCAGCACGGCGATGCCTTGGGTCAACGCAACGGAACGCAGGTGATCCTGCGCGAGGGCCGTCCCGATCTGGCCGCCGGAGGTGCCGACGATGGCGCCCGGCTTGCCGAGCCAATTGCTCTTGCCATAGGGCCGCGCCACCCAGTCGATGACGTTCTTGAGCGCCGCGGGAATCGAGCGGCTGTGCTCCGGCGTCACGAACAGGACTGCATCGGCCGCGGCGATCTCGTTCTTCACGCGCGTCGCGGCGGCGGGGAAGTTCGCCTCGAGATCCTGGTTGTAGAGCGGTAAGTCGGCGATATCGAGCAGCTGGAGATCGAGCCTCCCGGCGGCCAGCTTCGCGATCGCCAGCGCCAGCTTCTTGTTGATCGACTCCTTGCGCAGGCTGCCGTTGATGACCGCGACCTTGGGAAGTGCCATGATTTCCGCTCCTATTTCACAGTAACCAAATGTGACTGGTATTCTTTTGTTCCTGGGGCTACATATGTGACCAAGCGTGCCGTGCACAAGAAGGCACATCCCTGAAACGAGGGCACACCGATGAAACCGGACAAGCGTTACCTGTCGGAGAATTGCCAGGCGGTGAGTGAAGTCCTGCAGCGCGTCGGCGATAAATGGACCGTCCTGGTGGTCAAGATCCTGGGCCGCGGGCCGATGCGCTTCAACGAGCTGAGGCGCACCATCGACGGCATCTCCCAGCGCATGCTGACCTTGACGCTGCGGGCGCTGGAGCGCGACGGCCTGGTGACGCGCACGATCTATCCCAGCGTTCCGCCGCGCGTCGAGTACGAGCTGACTGCGCTCGGCCGCTCGCTGCTGCAGCCGGTCTCGGCACTCGCCGCCTGGGCGATCGATCACCGCACCTCGATCGACGGCGCACGCAAGAAGTTCGACGCACGCGAAACCGCGAAAGCGCCCAAGCCACGGGCGGCATAGCGGCCGCCTTCATAAGGAGGACGCCATGATCCTCTCTCATGCCGGCAAGGCGCCGCGCATCGATCCGGCCGCCTGGGTCGCGCCGGACGCAACCATCTGCGGCGATGTCGAGATCGCGGCGGGCAGCCGCGTGCTGCATGGCGCGCGCATCATCGGCGAGGCGGGCGGCACGATCCGCATCGGCCGCAACGTCATCGTGATGGAGAACGCCGTGGTGCGCGCCGGGCCGCGCCACCCGTGCCAGATCGGCGATCATTGCCTGATCGGCCCGCACGCCCACGTCACCGGCTGCACGATCGAGGAGCAGGTGTTTATCGCAACCGGCGCCTCGATCTTCCACGGCGCCCACGTGGGCAAGGGATCGGTCATTCGAGTCGACGGCATCGTGCACCTGAAGACGCGGCTGGAGCCGGGCGCGGTCGTGCCGATCAAATGGATCGCGCTCGGCAATCCGGTGCAGATGTTCCCGCCGGAGAAGCACGATAAAGTGTCCGCCGTGCTGCGAGAGCTGAACTTCTCGATGACGGTCTACGGCATCGATCCGGCGACCCCGAACCGGATGATGGAAGTGACCAAGCGCCTATCCGCCGCGCTCGGCACGCACGTGAGTGATCTGACTTCTGATAACTGATTACTGACTTCTGATCACGGCACCAGCCGATAACCACCCTGATCCGTCACCAGGATCGCCGCCTTCGACGGATCCTTCTCGATCTTCTGGCGCAGGCGGTAGACGTGGGTCTCCAGCGTGTGCGTGGTGACGCCGGCGTTGTAGCCCCACACCTCGCCCAGCAGCGTATCGCGGCTCACCGACTTCTGCCCAGCGCGGTAGAGATATTTCAGGATGGCGGCCTCTTTCTCGGTCAAGCGGATCTTCTTCTTGGCCGCCTCCTCCACCAGCATCTTCACCGCCGGCTTGAACACATAGGGGCCGATATGCAGCACGGCGTCTTCGCTGTGCTCGTGCTGGCGCAGATGCGCACGCACCCGCGCCACCAGCTCGCCCAGTCGGAACGGCTTGGTGACGTAGTCGTTGGCGCCGGAATCCAGGCCGCGGATGGTATCCGCCTCGCCTTCCACTGCGGTCAGCATGATGATGGGGGCGGCGATCTGGGCTCGGCGCATCTCCAGGCACAGGTCGCGGCCGTCGCCGTCGGGCAGGCCGACGTCCAGCAGGATCACGTCGAACCGTCCCGCCTTCGCCTTCTGCAGCCCTTCGGTCGCGGTTGCGGCCTCTTCGGCCTCGAACTCGCCATCCATGGTCAGCTGCTCGGCCAAGGTCCGCCGCAGATTATCGTCGTCGTCAACCAACAGGATTTTCTTTGCCGCAGCAGCGGGCATGGGTCTCCCCTCAGCTCTCCCGGTTCCGTCCGGCCCACATAACACCTTGGAACAGCGGGAAACAAGCCTACTTCCCCCGTTCTGGGGCCGTCCGCCGCAGCCCCCGGGCCTTGACCCGTCATCGCTGCGGGAGCCATATCCAGGCATGAACAGCGATTTCCAGGCCCGCAGCGCCACCTATCGCGCCACCGTCGAGCGGTGTCTGGCGGAGCTGCGCCGTGGCGGGGCCATCGGTCTGACCGGGCGGGGCTTTGCCGGCATTGCGCTGGCCGCCGAGATGGTCGAGGAGGCGAGCTTCGCCAATCTGCAGTCGGCCAGCCCGGACGGTGCGCCCCTCGATTCCAACGGCGGCCCGCGTCTCATCCTGACCGCCTCGCGCGCCGCCGATCTCGGACTGATGCCGCCGGGCGGCGCCGGCCGTGCGCTCGCCATCTGCAAGCTGCCCGCCGCGATCGGCGCCGAAGCCGTCCGCCAGCTCGCCGACCCGACGACCGAGACGCCCGACACGCCCGCGCTGGGTGTCACCCTGGCTGATGACCTGCCGCTGAAGCTGGCGGAGGCCGCGATCGACCTGGCCAAGGCCGCGCGCCTGCTGCCCGCCGCCATCATGATCGCGCTGGCGCCGGACGCCCTCACCAATTGGGTCGATGAAACCTTCGTGCTGGATTGCACCGGCCTCGCCGCGCACCAGCGCGCGCTCGCTGGGTCGCTGAAGCGCGTCGGCTCCGCGCGCGTGCCGCTGCATGGCGCGGAGAATACCGAGATCATCGCCTTCCGCCCCGCCGACGGCGGCAAGGAGCATCTGGCGATCGTGATCGGCAACCCCGATCCGGCGCAGCCCGTGCTCATCCGCCTGCACTCGGAATGCTTCACCGGCGATCTGCTCGGTTCCTTGCGCTGCGATTGCGGCGACCAGCTGCGCGGCGCGATCGAGACCATCGCCCGGAATAAACCAGGGGCCGGATCGGGCATCGTGCTCTATCTCGCACAGGAAGGCCGCGGCATCGGTCTCATCAACAAGCTGCGCGCTTACAACCTGCAGGACGAAGGCGCCGACACGCTCGAAGCGAACCTGCAATTGGGCTTTGGCGCCGATGAGCGCGTCTATCAGCCCGCCGCGGAAATGCTGCGCCAGCTCGGCTTCACTGCCGTGCGCCTGCTCACCAACAATCCCGAAAAGATGAGCGGCCTCGAACAATGCGGCATCCGCGTCGTCGAGCGCGTGCCCCACATCTTCCCCTCCAACGAACACAACACGCAGTACCTGGTCACCAAGGCACGCCGCTTCGGGCACATGTTCTGATTCAGTGACCAGAGGTCAGAGATCAGAAACAGATCACGACTGTCGGATCGCCACGGCGTAGATTGATATCCGCCTGGTCTTGCCATCGACCGCCCCCACATGCGGTGGCTTCATTCCAGTGCGCTAATCCTAGAGAAATTATCCGATTCTTAACCAACGGCGTGATCTCTTGGTTGTGCAATCGCTGAGGGGCACGCCATGAGATCACCCACTTTCGGTGCTCGCCGCACGCGCGCCAGCTTGGCGGCGACCCTTGCCGCGCTCCTCGCCCTCTCCGCTATCCCCGCCTCTGCCGACGATCCGACCGCCGAGAAGATCCAGGCCGATGCCTATCTGATGGCGCGCCTGCGCGCCGGGCAGTCGTGGGATTCGCCCAAGTTCTCCATCACCGAGATGCGCCCCGGCACGGTCGATCAGGGCCATTTCGCGAAATACATCCAGGAGGTCAACGCGGAGCCGTCCGTCAACACCTCGACGCTTGAGATGCTCGCGGCGCTGGGTCCGCAGATCGTGACCGAAGAGGGCGACATCCTGATGCTGCAGACCGCGTCTGCCAGCTGGGGCGACCCCGGCATCATGCCGCGCTCGCATCTTGGCGCCGACGGCGTGTGGGAATTTCCCCGCCGGCCCGACAAGGACGAGCTCGACATGCTGGACGGGCAGCGCTGGCGCATCGTCGAGAATGTCGAATCGCAGATCCTGTTTCTCGGCCCCGATCAGGAATTCGGCTGGGACGATTTCGCCGACCTGGTCAATCCGCTGCAGCATATCCCCCTCATCAGCATCGCCTATCGCGCCATCACCGGGGACAAGATCTATGGCGCGGCCAGCCTGATCGATGTCGGCTTCGGCCCGTTGGCCGGCGCCGGAACCATCTTCCAGTTGGCCTACCAATCGACCACGGGCACATCGCTCGAGGATCAGGCCGTGGCCGCCGTCTTCGGCCCGCGCGCGACCGACGATCTCGCCGGCCTCTACACCACCACCGCCAGCCGGCAAGTCGCCGACCGCCAGCCCGTCCGCCGCGGCAGTAATCAGTAATCAGGCATCAGGAATCAGAAGAGCGCATCTGATCCCTGATTCCTGATGCCTGATCCCTTCGCAATCGTTGGCATAGCCCATGCAGACGAGCTGACAGGGCAAAGTCCCGTCAGGAAAGACGCCATGGCGCAAATGCCGATTCACTTCATGTCCGGTCGCGCGGATCCCTATTCCGCCGCAGGTCCGGCCCAGGCTTCCACCCCGCCCCAGGCGGCGGTGCCGCGCGCCTCGTATCGCTATGATACGAATGGAATTTCGGGCGGCTTGCTGCGCCCAGGTGCGATCGACCAGGAGCTGTTCAAGGCCCATCTGGCCGCCGCCCAGACGGAGGCCGCGGTGGCGCCGCAGGCACCGGCCAGGGCTCCGTCCTTTGCCGGCATTCCGACCCTCAGCCCGGCACAACTTGCCGCCCTCGGGGTCGATGTGGGGGCCGTCGAGGAGCCGGCCCGAAGCGAGCCCGTCCTCGACATCCCCGCGCCGAGAGCGGCCACGCCCGGGAACGGTATTAGCCCTGAGCTGGCACGTGCGTTTCCCTTCCTGGCTGCCGGGGCGAAGAACGGCACCGGCACTCCGGCCACGCCGCTCCACGACACGACGCTGGTCGAAGCGGCGCCAACCGCACCTGAGTCAACGGCCGACGCGACGGGCACGCCCGAGACACCGCCTGCTCCGCCGTCTGCGGCGCCCGCAGCGCAGGCGAGCAGCGCACCCGGGCCCATCCCGGGATCGCGCCGCGGTGCCGACGGCGTGTGGGAGCTGCCGCGCCTGCCCGACAAGGATGAGCGCGAGATGCTGCGCGGCCAGAAGTGGCGCGTGGTGGAGAGCGAGCAGGCGAGCAAGCTGTTCCTCGGCCCTGATGGCGAGTTCGGCTGGGACGATTTCCTCGACATCATCAACCCGCTGCAGCACATCCCGCTCGTCAACGTCGCCTATCGCGCCATCACCGGCGATGAGATCTATGGCGCCGCGCGCATGGTCGACGTGGCCTTCGGGCCATTGGCGGCCGTTTCGACCGTGGTGGACCTTGCCTTCCGCGATGTGACTGGCGAAAGCATGGCGAGCAACGCCGTCGCCGCCTTGTTCGGTCCGGACGAGGAACCCGCGGCCGAGATCGGCAGCATCAACACCGCCTCCGCCAATGACGTGCACCGCACGGAAACCAGATTGTTCCGCCGCGGTTCGAACAAATAGCGGCTGCGCTTTCTCTTCTGCTAAGCTCGCGTCATGGACCTGATCGTCGAAGCGAAGCTGGGCGAGACGCGCGGGCTTGCGCGGCTTGGCGATCGTACCTTTCCGTGTGCGCTGGGCCGCTCCGGCCTCATTGCCAACAAGCGCGAGGGCGATGGCGGCACGCCAATAGGGCGCTTCCCTTTTCGTCGCCTTCTCTATCGCGCCGATCGCGTGCCGCATATCGAGACGCGGCTGCCCGCGCGCCATATCGAGCCTGCGGACGGCTGGTGCGATGATCCCGCCTCACCGGACTACAACCGGATGGTCCACCTGCCCCATCCCGCGCGCCACGAAGAACTCTGGCGCGACGATCATCTCTACGACCTGATCGTGGTGATCGGCCACAATGACGATCCGATCGTCCCCGGCGCCGGCAGCGCCGTGTTCGTGCATGTCGCGCGCGATGATTGGGGCCCGACCGCGGGATGCATCGCGTTCCGCAGAGAGGATCTGCTCGCGATCCTGGCGCAGGTCAGAGTCGGTGACGCCGTTCGCATTCAAGCAACGTGACAACACTCTTCCGTCACCCCGGCCAAGCGAAGCGCGAGCCGGGGTCCATTCCGCAGGCGCACGTGCGGTGGATTGATGGATCCCGGCTCAAGGCCGGGATAATGAGTGAGTGGTAGAGGCCGCGCGCCTCTACGCCTTCGTCTCCCGCGCCCCGAAGATCGCCGTGCCGACGCGCACGTGCGTGGCGCCCATCTGGATCGCGAGCTCGTAGTCGCCGCTCATGCCCATGCTGAGCTGCGTCAGGCCGTGGCGCTTGGCGATCTCTCCAAGCAGCGCGAAGTGCGGCGCGGGATGCTCGTCCGCCGGCGGGATGCACATGAGGCCGACGATCGGCAGCTTGTATTCCTCGCGGCAGCGGCGGATGAAATCGTCGGCATCGCGCGGATGGATGCCGGCCTTCTGTTCCTCCTCGCCGGAGTTCACCTGGATGAAGAGATCGATGTGCCTGCCGCTTTTCGCCAGCTCCGCCGCGATGCCTTGCGCCAGCTTGTCGCGATCCACCGTCTGGATCGCATCGCACGTCTCGATCGCCTGGCGGATCTTGTTGGTCTGCAACGGGCCGATCAGGTGCAGCTTCAGATCGGGATAGCGCGCGCGCAGCGCCGGGAACTTCGCCGCCGCTTCCTGCACGCGGTTCTCACCGAACAGGCGATGGCCGGCGGCCAAGGCAGCCTCCATCGCCTCCGCCGAATGGGTCTTGCCGACGGCGACCAGATGCACGTCATCGGGCGATCGGTTCCAGGCCTTCGCCTGCGCCGCGATGCGCGCCTGCACGTCCGCGAGGTTGGCGGCGATATGCGAGTGGGAGGTCATGCCGAACGATATCAGATGCGCGTCAGAAGGTGAGAGCGGTTCCGATGCCGAATTCCAGGCCATCGTAATCGTCGTCGGTCTCGAGCACCGTGTCGGGATCCCAGTCCCGCCAAGTATAGCCAATCTCGCCATCCAGGTTGATGCCGGGCCCGAGCGCGTAGTTGACGGTCGCCACCGCGCGCTGCTGTACCTGCTCCTGTTTGAAGTCGAAGCCCACAACGTGCAGTCGATAGGTGTCCTGGCGATAGGCGTATTGCGCGCCGAAGGTCCACGCACGGTAGGCATAGGCGATGCCGCCGCCGGCGACCCAGGCGTTGAGATCCTCGCTGAAGTCGAACCCGATGGAACGGCTGCTGTTGAGGTCGTGGTAGTACTCGAACACACCACCGATCGAGAACCGGTCGATATCGAGCGTGAGTGCGGTCTGGTAGAAGTCCTGGTCCTCGTAATCGGTGGACGCAGTCGAGTCCGTGCCGAATTCCCACGACGCGCCGCCGCCCCAGGTCAGGCCCCAATTCCGTCCCTGGTAGCTGTAGGTGAGATAGACCGAGGCGTCATGGTCGGCATCGGGATCGGCACCACCGAAGGTCTTTGGCGGCATGCCGGTGTGTGGGCCGGCACCGTCGTCGTGCGTCTCGGAATCGGGATTGGGCGTGTAGGACGCCGAGAGCTGGAAGCCGTAGAACACCGGCGAGAAGTAGATCACCTTCTGCGCGTCGCCCTTGTCATCGACGCCGGTGCAGGCGCTGTTGCTGACCACGCCGAAAGGGGAGGAGCCGAGCGCGTTGGCACCCCATTGGTTGGGCGAGAAGGCCGAGAAATTGGCAGTGCCGCCCGGCGGCAGGATGCAGGAATTCTCCAGCGCCTCGTCATCAGAGCCGATGCGGATCTCGCCGAAGCCGCCGGCGAAATAGACCCAGGCCTCGTCGATCTGGTCCTCGTCGGTCTCGCCCTCCAGCTCGACCCGGGCGCCGACTTCGAGCCCGTTATCGAGCACCGTCCGGCCGGTCAGATGGATCTCCGCATCGCTGAAGACGCCGTCCTCGCCCCTGTCGTCGCCGGGCTCCTGATTGTTGTTCTCGGGGTCGCTTCGATCGTCATCCAGCACGACCATGTAGGCGGTGCGGAAGAAGCCACCGACCGAAAGCTGGATCGGGCTTTCTGCCACGGCGGGCGACGCGTTCCCCAGGACGCCCAGACCGCCAGCCAGACCGGCGCCAACCAAGGCGGTCGCGCTGAGCAAACCCTGTTTCATTCCGCAATCCCCCGGACTCGGGCGGGGACTGGCGCCCCCGCCGACACCGAGGCTCGCTGAATTATGCGCCGATGTCAAAGAGATGAAGAACCGCAGCAGAAGGCCGGGAGTAGTCCGGCAGGGCCGCCAAATAAAATCCCTCCCCCAGTGGGTTCTGGGAGAGGGAGAGGGGAGGAGGCAATCGCAATGAGACTTCAGAGACCGAAAGGTCGGCTAGAACGTGAGCGCAGTGCCGATACCGATCTCCAAGGCATCGTAGTCATCGATATTGTCGCCGGCCTCGGGGCTGGTATCGATCCAGCTGTAGCCGACCTCGCCGTCTAGATTGATGCCGGGGCCGAGCGCGTAGTCGGCGGTGAGGACAGCGCGATCCATGGTGAAGTCGACGCCGTCGCCACCATCGTCGTCGGCATCCTGGTGGGAGTATTGAGCACCCAAGGTCCAGGCATCCAGCGTGTAGGCCACGCCGCCGCCCGCAACCCAGGCATCGACATTGTGATCGCCGATCAGGTCGCCATCGGCGTTGATGAACGAACCCTGGTCCAGCAGGTTATTGTAGTACTCGAACACACCGCCGATCGCGAACTGACCGAAAGTGAGATTCAAGGCCGCTTGATAGAACTTCTGCTCGTCGCGGTCAGGCGCACCGTTGCTCTGTTCCACGTGCCCTTCGAAGGATCCGCCGCCGCCGGCGCTCAAGCCCCAGCCGTCGCCTTCATAGGTGTAGGTCGCGTAGGCTGCGAAATTGTGGCGCGATTCCGCGTCTTCATTGATCGGCATGCCGATATGGGGGCCGCCGAACTCCTCATGGGTCTCATCGCCGCCGTTCGGCGTATAGGACAGAGCGAGCTGGAACCCGCCGAAGCTTGGCGTGATGTAGACGAGCTTCTGGGCGTCCTCGTTGTCATCGACTCCGATGCACGCTGCGTTGGAGGTCAGGCCGACGACACCGCCGACCGCCGCATTGCCAGTCGTCGCGAGTCCATCGTTGTTGGCGCCCCACTGGTTCGGCGAGAAGGCCGAGAAGTTGGCCGTGCCGCCCGGCGGCAGAAGGCAGGAACCCGCCAGCGCATCGTCCTGCGATCCGGCGCGCATTTCGCCGAATCCGCCGGAGAAGAACACATAGGCTTCGTCGATCTGGTCGGTGCTTTGCTCGCCCTCCAGCTCGACATGCGCGCCGGCGGTGAGGCCGTTGTCCAGCGTGGTTTCGCCGTCGAAATAGATTTCAGCGTCGCTGAACACACCATCCGTGTTCCGCTCATTGCCGAGTTCACCTTCGCTGTCGTCATCGAAGGTCGCCATGTAGGCGGTGCGGAAGAAGCCGCCGAGGCCGAGCTTGATTCCGTCGGCAGCCATGGCGGGGTTGGCCATCATCCCTGCACCGACCAAGGCGGTGCTTCCCAAAAGGGTAATTCTTTTCATTGGGGGACTCCCTCAAATGGCAAGGCGCTGAATCGGCTGCTGAAACGTCCCCCTAGAACGCGCTTCGAAGCAGGCGGGCGGAGATTGGCGGAACCTTTACCTGGGCCTCAAGCGATAAGTGGTTGTAAAACAAAACCCTTCTTGCGAGCCGGATTAGGAATTTACAACTCTTAGCCGTAACCTGCACGGTTACGATAATTGAAAGATGCTGACAATAGGTGCAGGGAATTTTGGCCGTTTGGCCAAGGATCAGAAGGGGATACGGGACTCACCTGCGCGATTGCGGCGGGCCACGATCAGCCCACGTCACGCCACCGTGGACATCATGCAACGTACGGGGTGACTTTTCGGTACAAGCGCAAATCGGCGCAGTGCTGCGGCTGTCATCCCATCTCAGGAGGCAACGCTCGCGCCGAGCGAGTCGCGCGGTCGGGCGCAGGTGTGGCGCACGCTAGAACGTGAAGTTGGTGCCGATACCGATCTCGAGCGCGCTGCCGTCGTCCGCCTCGATGCCCTCGGTGGTGTCGGCCTCCGGATCGGCCTCGATCCACCGATAGCCGATCTCGCCGTCGATGTTGACGCCCGGGCCGAACGCATAGCTACCGGTCAGCGAAAAGCGATCCTGCTGAAGCTCGTCGGCCGCGGCGTCCCCGTTCTGGTCCATGTGCGCGTATTGCGCACCGAACGTCCAGGCGTCCATCGTGTAGGCGATGCCCGCGCCTGCGACCCAGCGGTCGAGATCGGTCAGGTTCCGGTCGACCAGGTCCTTGTAGTATTCGAACACGGCGCCGGCCGCGAAATCGCCGACAGTGAGATTCAAGCCCGCCTGGTAGAACGTTTGCTCGCTGCGGTCGGGGCCAGCCTCCTGGCTGGCTTCACCCGCGAACGATGAGCCCAAGCCGGCGCTCAAGTCCCAGCCGTCGCCCTCGAACGAATACGTGCTGTAGAGCAGGACATCCTGGCGCGGTTCGTCCTGGGGACCGGTCGGCAACCCAGTCAGCCCGCGCGCAGCATCCACCTCAGTACCGCCGCGGGACATGTACGACAGCGCGAGCTGGAAGCCGGCGAAAGCTGGCGTCATGTAGACGAAGGTCTGCGCGTCGTCTGTGTTGTCAACGCCTGCGCATGCACTGGAGGTCAGCGCGTCCGGATCCCACGGATTGAGGGCGAAGGCCGAGAAGTGGCTGGTGCCGCCAGGGGCAACCACACAGGTATTGGGGAGCGCATCGTCGGCGCCGACGCGGACTTCGCCGAAGCTGCCGGAAACCTGCTCGTATCCGAGATCGCCTTCGCCGCTATCATCGGATGTCGCCATGTAGGCGTTCTCGAAGAAGCCACCAGGGCTCAGCGCCACATCATCGATTGCGGCCGCCGGGCTTGCCATCGCGCCCACACCCAAGAGAGCAGTGCTCACCAGGAGCGTCTTTGTCACGTGCACTCCCGAAGAAACCGAACGGCCGGCATGGACCACCACCATGAACCGTGACCGCATTGTTTCAGAGCTATGGTTTCCGAACCGTTAAGGCACGTCAACTCAGCTTTGTGTGTCAAACGTGTATAGGTCATTATTCATGACCCATCAGGCGCTCTGATTCGCGTCCCGAAGGAAGGTAAGGAGGGCAAAGCGCCGGCCCTCAGTCACCGGCAGCGCCTCGTGCAGCAGCGAGCAGGAGAACAGGATCGCGCCGCCGGCCGGCGGCTTGTAGCGCTGGTCGCCATACTCGGGAAAGATCAGCTCGCCGCCTTCGTACCCGCTGTTGAGGTTGAGGGTCAGCGCGAACTGGCGGTTGGCGGTGGCCGGGGTCTGGTTGTCGCGATGACGGCGGAAATAATCGCCGCGCTCCGCGTCGTAGCAGACGATCAGAGGCCGATCCATGCGGAACCGCCGATAGTGATAAGCCTTGTCGAGTTCGGGCGCCAGGCGTCGGGCAAGCAAAGCCAGCAGCGGTTCGGCCACCCGCTGCTCGGCGATCGTGTGGTCGCGGCGCTTTTTCATCTTTTCATATTCGCGCTGGACGACCTCGCCCTTGATGATCGAGGCCACCGTGCCTTCGCGGTTGTCGCGCGACCAACGTTCGATGAGCGCGTGGCATTCCAGGGGTGAGAGCACATTCGGCACGATCAGGACCGGCGCCACCGCGCTCACCTGGTCGCTGCGCTTGGCAGCCTCGATGCCCTCCGTCCAACGCCGGAGCGCCCATTGCGCCAAGTCGCCGTCGCTTTCCACCGCGATGACCCGCTGGTTGCGGTCGAGCAGGAAGGCCAATGGCCGCACCGCCTGTTGCCCGCTCATCTCGCGCAGGCCGGCGCGGACCTTGCCCACGGAGTCGGCGAGGACACAGAGATCGGAGTCGTCGGCCGCTTCGTTGTCCAGCACGATGCAGTCGAGCTCGGCGGCACCGTAACCCGGCCCAAGCTCTTTCAAGGTCGCCCTGAGCGCCTGGTCGGGGTCGAGGAAGACGGCTAGGCCCCAGCCCCGTGCGCGCTCGAGAAGCGAGCGGACCGCGCCGGTCCGATCGGGCAGCAGAAAGTTCGGAAAGCGGTCGCCGCGCTCCAGCCGCGCGCGCCGGGCGGTCAGGATCGCGTCGGCATCAAGCATCGTCACAAAATCCGATCCTTCGCCGATCATTCAAGCTGCGGACAATAACGCCGCCGCCAGCGCCGGAAAAGGCCACCACGCGCGGTGCCGCTCTGAGATGGTTGCCGGCGCCACGCGCGAATAAGAAAGGGGGAGCGGTTGCCCGCTCCCCCCAAAGTGACTGACACTTGAGACCCGGCGAACCGGATCTCGCGTTTCGGTTTAGAACGTGAAACGCGTGCCGAGGCCGATCTCGAAGGCGTCGTAGTCGTCGAAACCAGCCGCGAGCTCTGGATCAGTATCGACCCAGGTGTAGCCGACCGAGGCATCGAGGTTGATGCCCGGGCCCATGGCGTAGTCGCCCGTCAGGACGATGCGATCCATGGTGGTGTCGAGATCGCCGATGACGGAATCGAACTCAGCGTCCTGGTGCGAATACTGCGCACCCACGGTGAACGCATCCATCGTGTAGGCGATACCGCCGCCTGCAACCCAAGCGTCGCCGTCGACAACGCCGTTGAACGAGAACAGGTCGTTGAAGTACTCGAACACACCACCGATGGCGAAGTTGCCGAAGGTGAGGTTCACGGCAGCCTGGTAGAAGTCCTGCTCCTTACGATTCGGTCCCGGCTGCTGTTCGACATGACCTTCGAACGAAGCGCCCGCACCAGCGTCGATGCCCCAACCGTCTCCCGCAAAGGAGTAGGTCAGGTAGCCCGCGAGGTTATGACGGGACTCGCCGTCCAGGTTGACCGGCATGCCGGTGTGCGGACCACCAACATGGCCGCCATTGTGGAACTCGTCACCGCCGTTCGGCGTGTACGACAACGCCAGCTGGAAGCCGGCGAAGTTCGGCGTGACGTAGAGGACCTTCTGGGCGTCGCCGCGATCGTCAACGCCGGTGCAAGCCGTGTTGGACGTCAAAGCGATCGGAGAAGCAACCAAGCCGGCGTTGTTGGCGCCCCACTGGTTCGGCGAGAAGGCCGAGAAGTTGCCGGTGCCGCCGGGCGGCAGCAAGCAGTTGTTGGCCAGAGCGTCGTCTTCCGAACCGATGTGGATTTCACCGAAACCACCGGAGAAGAACACCCACGCTTCGTCGATCTGGTCGGTGTCCTGCTCGGCTTCGAGCTCGACGCGCGCACCGACTTCGAGGCCGTTGTCGAGCACAGTCGAACCGGTGAAGTAGATTTCACCATCGCTGAAGATGCCGTCGGTGTTGGCTTCATTGCCAAGTTCACCTTCGTCATCGTCGTCGAACACGACCATGTAGGCGGTGCGGAAGTAGCCGCCCAGGCCGAGCTTGATCCCATCGGCCGCGAACGCCGGGCTGGCGACCAAGCCAGCACACGCCACGGCCGTGGTACCCAAGAGAACTTTCTTCATCTCGAGATTCCCTAAGTTTGCGATTGCCACCGGGGGAGATTGAAGTTCCCCCAGGTGCCCCACGGCTCAAACCCTGCGTGTTTATCTGGTGCTACCTAGCAACTACGCAGTCACCGGTGACGGCAGAACCAGCCAAACCATCGGGCTTGAAGCCACGCAAACCATCCTCAATGCGCTATCGAGTGTCAAACCAATTGCGCCCGTGGGGCCACTCAGCTGTGGCAAATTCCCAAGACCTGTGGCGGCAGGGCCACAGGACGAAAGGCCAGCCGCAAGTGCCGGTGAAACCATGGAGAATCAGATCATAGTCCTTATACGAAGGGCGACGTGTAGCCCTTCTGTCGACGACCTTCCTGCCCTCAGGTGAGGGGCCAGTAGCCGAATCGCTGCATCTGTTCCTTGTGCAGGGAGACAACTTTGTCTACCTGTGTTGGCGTCAACACATCGCGCCATTGGCCGGCCCGCCCTTCGCGGAAGAACTTCTGGGCGTGCGGGGATTTCTCCTTGAAGCCCTTCTGGTCCTCCTGGTCGCGCAGCGCCTTGAAGGAGGAGCGCTCGATCGCGCGCTCGAGCCGCTGCCGCGGCGGATTGAGGCCCATGAAGCTGACGAGGCCGCCGAAGGACTTGATCGGGTTCTTCAGCATATCTTCGTAACGCAGCACCGCGAGGCCGGGGCGCTGCTGGCCGGTCCAGGAATCGACGTGCGTAGACCAGCCCTTGTGAACCTCGTAGACCAGCTTGTCGTTGGTGTTCGACCCTGTCGTTTCATCCGACATGATATCGATCGCGCGGTCGAGATCGCAGCCGTAATGGTGGGCGAGCGAGATGCACACATCCAGTGGGTTGCGGACGATGTAGATGGCCCCTGCGGTCAGGTCCGGATAGATGAGTGGGTAGCCCAGGAACAGGATCGACGCATTGTGCGTCTTCACGAAGGTGTCGTCGCGCCGCCAGGCGCAGATCGCGAGCTGGGTGCCGCGGCGCATCCGCGCCACGTCGAGCGGCGTCCATTGGTCCCACGGCTTCTTGGTCTGCGCGTGGTACCAGTTGATGGACGAGTCGCTCGTGGAGAAGTCCGTGATCTTGTTGATGTCGTAGGACTCGCTGGGATTGCGCAGCAGGTTATGCAGGAAAGCCCGCATCCAGGTATTGCCGCTCTTGGGATAGCTCGCGAGCCAGATGATCTTGGACATGCCGTCCGCCGTTCCCGTGATTTTTTGCCGCGCCGGCTTGGCCAAAACGGCCCGCTTACGGCGGTTTAGCGTACTTGACCGGGCTGCGCCATTTCGCGTACCAGAATGCTCGTTCGCCAGCATGCCAAGGGGCCTTGGAGGCGAGGTCGCCGGCGGAGCCAAAAGGGGCGCGCCCGAACGTCCCAGCATCCGAAGGCAGCAGCGCGGCGTTCTTAGGAAATGCACAGAAGGGCCGTCAATATGAATGTTGCCGCAAAAAGTGGCGGATCGCGCCAACTGGGAACGTGGGCGCGCAGAGCCTTTGTGGCCGCAGCATGTCTGGTCCTGGCCGGCTGCAACTTTGATCTGGGCGGCGAAGCGAAGTACCCGGTTCCCCGGCAGAAGCCCGGGTCCAGGGTTCAGTACGAGCAGGAAGCCGGCGTCTTCGGCGAAGGCGGCATTTTCGGCCCGGACCTCCCGCAGGACCAGGGCGGCGGGGGCATCGGCGTCAACAACCTGCTGTGGCGCGCCTCCCTCGACACCGTTTCCTTCATGCCGCTGGTCTCGGCCGACCCGTTCGGCGGGGTCATCATCACCGACTGGTACACCCCGCCTTCTGCACCGGATGAGCGGTTCAAGGTCAACATCTACATCCTGGGCCGGGCGCTTAGGGCCGACGGCATCCGCGCCTCGGTATTCCGCCAGCAGATACGCGGCAGCACCTGGGTCGATGCGCCGGTCGCGCTCAACACCGCGACCGACCTCGAGAACGCGATCCTGACCCGCGCCCGCCAGATGCGCCTCGCCGGATCCCAATAACGGCATTACAGGAGCTTGCAGGCCGGCTGGCAGTTGTTATGGTGCCGGCCGAATCCCTTTGTGCAAGTTTAGAGCCTGATGTCGCGCTACAACTTCCAAGAAACCGAGCCGAAATGGCAGGCCGCCTGGGCTGAGCGCCGCGCCTTTGCAAGCGAGGCCGACCCCAGCCGCCCCAAGTATTATGTGCTGGAGATGTTCCCCTATCCGTCGGGGCGCATCCATATGGGCCATGTGCGCAACTACACGATGGGCGACCTGGTTGCCCGCTATAAGCGCGCGCGCGGTTTCAACGTCCTGCACCCCATGGGCTGGGATGCGTTCGGCCTGCCGGCGGAGAACGCTGCGCGCGACCAGAAAATCCACCCCGCCAGCTGGACCTACGACAACATCGCAACCATGCGCGCCGAGCTGCAGCGCATGGGGCTGTCGCTGGATTGGGAGCGCGAGCTCGCGACCTGCCATCCCGGCTATTACGCCCAGCAGCAGCGCCTGTTCCTGGATTTCCACAAGGCCGGTCTCGCCTATCGCAAGGAGGCCTTCGTCAATTGGGACCCAGTGGACCACACGGTGCTCGCCAACGAGCAGGTGATCGACGGCCGCGGCTGGCGCTCCGGCGCGCCGGTGGAGAAGCGCAAGCTCTCCCAATGGTTCCTGAAGATCACCGCCTACGCCGACGACCTGCTGGCAGCGCTGAAGAAGATGGACCGCTGGCCCGAGAAGGTCCGCCTGATGCAGGAGAACTGGATCGGCAGGTCGACCGGCGCCTATGTCCATTTCCAGATCGACGGCATTGCCGAGAAGCAGACCATCTTCACCACGCGGCCCGACACGCTCTATGGCGCGTCGTTCCTGGCGCTGTCGCCCGACCATCCGCTGTCGGACAAGGTGGCGAAGAGCGATCCCGGTGCGGCCGCCTTCATCGCCGAATGCCGCGCGGCCGGCACGTCCGAGGCGGTGATCGAGGCCCAGGAGAAGCGCGGACATCGCCTGAAGCTGGAGGCAATCCATCCCTTCACGGGCAAGCGGCTGCCGGTCTACATCGCCAACTTCGTGCTGATGGAATACGGCACCGGCGCGATCTTCGGATCGGCCGGTCACGACCAGCGCGACCTGGACTTTGCGCGCAAGTACGGTCTCGAGGTCATTCCGGTGGTGCTGCCGCCGGGCGAGACGCCGGAGACCTTCCAGGTCGACGACGTCGCCTATACCGGCGACGGCACGATCTACAATTCCGATTTCCTGAACGGCCTTTCGATCCCGGACGCCATCCAAAAGGCCTGCGACAAACTGCAGGAGATCGGCGCGGGCGAGGGAACCACCATCTATCGCCTGCGCGATTGGCTGGTGTCGCGCCAGCGTTACTGGGGCTGCCCGATCCCGATGGTTCATTGCGGCGACTGCGGCATTGTGCCGGTGCCGGCCGAGCAATTGCCGGTGCTGCTGCCTGACGACGTGACGTTCGACAAGCCGGGCAATCCGTTGGACCACCATCCGACCTGGAAGCACACGAAGTGCCCGAGCTGTGGCAAGGATGCGCAGCGCGAGACCGACACCTTCGATACCTTCGTCGATTCCAGCTGGTATTTCGCGCGCTTCTGCTCACCGCGCGTGATGGACAAGCCGGTCGACCGCGCCGCGGTCGATTACTGGCTCCCGGTCGACCAGTACATCGGCGGCGTCGAGCACGCGATCCTGCACCTGCTCTATTCGCGCTTCTTCATGCGCGCCATGCACCTGACCGGCCATGCCAAGCTGGACGAGCCGTTCGAGGGCCTGTTCACGCAAGGCATGGTGCTGCACGAATCATACAAGGACGACGCCGGCAAGTGGCTCTATCCCGAAGAGGTGGAGAAGCATCCCGACGGGACAGCCGTGCATGTCAAGACCCGGCAGCCGATCGAGATCGGTCGCAAGGAGGTCATGTCCAAGTCCAAGAAGAATGTCGTGCCGCCGGCGCGCATCATCGAGACCTATGGCGCCGATACCGCGCGCTGGTTCGTGCTCTCGGATTCACCGCCCGAGCGTGACATGGAGTGGACCGAGGCGGGCGTCGAGGGCGCCTGGCGCTTCACCCAGCGCCTGTGGCGCATCGTCACCGGCTGGATCGAGGATCATCCGGCCTTGGCCAAGCCGGCCAATGCGTCGGCGGGCTCGAACGGTGCCGCGGAGCAGCTGCGCCGCGCCACCCACAAGGCGATTGCCGGCGTCACCGACGATATCGAGAAGTTCCGCTTCAACCGGGCGGTCGCGCGCATCTACGAGTACGCGAACGTTCTGGCCGAGGTGAAGGCGCCGGATCTCAGCGATCCCGCCGGCTTGGCGGCGCGGCGCGAGGCGCTGGAAACGCTGGTCCTGCTGATCGGCCCCGCCATGCCGCACTTGGCGGAGGAGTTGTGGCAGCGCCTGGGCCATGGCACGTTGCTGGCCGAGACCGCCTGGCCGCTCGCCGATCCCAAGCTGGTGATCGACGAGACCGTGACGGTCGCGGTGCAGGTGAACGGCAAGCTGCGCGCAACCATCCACCTGCCGCGCGACTGCGACCAGGCGGAAGCGGAGCGGGTGGCCCTGGCCGAGCCGGCGGTGATCAAGGCGCTGGACGGGAAGAAGCCCAAGAAAGTGATCGTGGTGCCGAACCGGATCGTCAATGTGGTCGCGTAGGGGGATTCTGCAGTCGCTGGTTCTGGCCGGTGCGTTCGCGGCGCTGGCGGGCTGCGGCTTTCGCCCGATGTATGGCAGCGCCAACACCAATGAGGCCGGCGTCACCGTCCATCAGCAGGTGGCGCGCGTCGAGATCTCGCCGATCAGCAACCGCGAAGGGCAGCAGCTGCACAACGCGCTGCGGGACCGTTTCAATCCGCTGGGCCAGCCCGACTTGTCCACCTATTCGCTGGACGTCAGCCTCAGCATCCGGACGTATGGCGCGCTCTCCAGGCGCGACCTCAGCGCCTCGCGGCGCAATGTCGAGATGAACGCCTTCTATTCGCTGCGCGACAGGTCCGGCAATGTCGTGATGACGGAGCGCGCGGCGATCACCACCGGCTATGACGAATTCGACGATCCGCTGAACGACCTCACGGCATATCAGGACACGCTACGGCGTGGCACCTTGCAGCTGGCGGATCAGATCCACACCCGCGTTGCCGTGTTCCTGACTGCCGGAACGCCGGCGCCGGTGATCCCCGGCCCGCCCGGCGAAGAGCCCGTCGGCGCCTGGGCCAACCCTTAAGCCGATCCCGCCAAGCACGGGCATGAAGCTCGACAAGTCCAAGCTCGACCGCGTGTTGAAGTCTCCCGATTCGATCGGTGCGCTGCTGTTCTATGGCCCCGACGAAGGGCTGGCGCATGAATATGCCGGACTTGCGCAAAGAGCCGTCCTGGGCGCTGGCGACGATCCCTTTCGCCTGGCCGAGCTGACACCAGACGACATCCGCAGTGACGGCGCGCGCCTGACCGACGAGCTCAACGCCATCTCCATGCTGGGCGGACGGCGCGTGGTGTGCGTCGCGCAAGCCACCAACGCCATCGCCGACCAGATCGCCTCGGCCATCGCGGCGCAGGCGCCGGGCTCCGCCCTGCTGATCGTGGAGGCCGGCGACATCGGCAGCAGGGCGGAACTGGTGAAGGTCTTCGAATCCGCCGGGACCGCTGGCGCCTTCGGGTGCTATCGCGACAGCGAATCCCAGCTCGGTCCGCTCATCGCCGCCCATCTCAAGGCCGGTGGCTATTCCATTGCGCGCGATGCGCAGGCCTACCTGGCCGAGCACCTGGGCGGCGACCGCGGCGTCACGCGCAGCGAGCTCGACAAGCTCATGCTCTATATGGGCGAGCCCCAAGTGGGCGCACCGGCGCGCGAGGTCACTTTGGCCGACGCCATGACCTGCATCGGCGATCGCGCCGCCTTTGCGCTCGACGACCTGATCGCCGCGGCGGCGGAAGGCAACGTTGCCGATCTGGACCGGCACTATGCCCGCAGCTTTGCGGAGGTGGAGGCGATCCAGCTGTTGCGCAGCGCCGCGCGCCATTTCCAGCGCCTGCACCAGGTGGTCGCCCGGATGGCGGCCGGCGACACGTTCGAAGCCGCCGCCGGCGCGCTGCGCCCGCCCTTGTTCTGGAATCAGCGCGAGCGCATGCAGCGCGAGGCGCGCCAATGGTCGACCACACGCATCGGCCGCGCCCTCGAGCGCCTGATCGAAGCCGAAGCGCAAGCCATGCGCGCCTACGCCATCAAGGACGAGATCGCCCAGCGCGCGCTGATGGACATCGCCACGCTCGCACGGGCAGGGCAAGCGCGGCGGACGTAGGCCTCCTTCCGCTCTTCAGTCGTGATGAAGTGGGCGGCTTTCATCACTCCGCCAGGAAATCCCGCACCGCCTTGTTGTAGCCTGCCGGGTCCTGCAGCATCGCGAAGTGGCTGGTATTGCGCAGGATCACCTCCTTCGCCCCCGGGATGACCGCGGCCAGGTGGTCGGTATGCTTGCGCGTAATGGCCTCGTCATGGTCGCCGAGCACGATCGCAGTCGGCACAGTGATCCTGGCGAGCTCGGCATCGCTGTAGGCGGGTTGGGTCTCCCACATGTGGCTGAGCTGCTCGACGAAGGCGTCATACTGGTCAGGCGTCTTGGAGAGTTTCTGGTAGTCCTCGCCGCACTTCTCGATGTAGGCGTTGAATATCTTGTTCTCCATGACATCCGGCGCCAAGCCATCGACCGTCGCGTTGGCGGCATGCGCGAACAGCTTGCTCAGCCGCTCTGGATGTTTCATGGCGATGTCGAGGCCGATGATGCCGCCGTCGCTCCACCCCACCAGCGCCACCTTGTCCACCTTGAGATAATCCAGCAGCGCCAAGTAGTCCGACGCCATCAGCTCGTAGCTATAGGGCTGGTCGTTGCGCGTGGAGCGGCCGTGACCCCGGCTGTCTGCCACAATCACCATGTGATCCCTGCTCAAGTCCTTGACCTGGCTGGCCCAGATATTGGCGTGGCCGAGGCCGCCGTGGATCAAGAGGACTGGGTCGCCCGCGCCATAGACGGCGTAATACATGTGAATGACTGGCGCGTAGCCGGCCGCGACCGAGACCGGCATGGCGGGCGGGGACGGAAGCCTTTGCCAGCGTTCGGCGCCGAAAGCAGGGGCGAGCGTGACCGCTGTCCCGAGCACCGCAGCCAGCAAAGTTGACAGAAGACACATGGTGATTTCTCCTCAAGGTGGGATTGCGGCGCCAGCATAGCGCCGATCCACTCGAGGGCAATCAAGGTTACAGATACATGATCCCGCAGAAGGCGAAGCCCAAGACATTCGTCAACCTGTCGCCGGGCGATCCCGCGCCGTGGTTCCATCAGCGCTGCGGCAACAACCCGGCCTATGCATTCGACACGGTCGGCGGGCGCTGGATCGTCCTGTGCTTCTACGGAACCGCAGGCGACGAAGACGGCCGGCGCGCGCTCGCAGCCATCGTCGCCAACCGCGCTTTGTTCGACGACAATCACGCCTGCTTCTTCGGCGTTAGCCTCGATCCCAATGACGAGACGCAAGGCCGCGTCGCCGATTCCATGCCGGGCCTGCGTTTCTTCTGGGATTTTGATGGTACCGTCGCGCGGCTCTATGGCGCCATTTCCACGCAGGCGGTGCCCAATCCCAAGCGGCTGGAGATGCGGCGCTTCTGGGTCGTACTCGATCCCACGCTGCGAGTCAGGCGCGTGATGCCTTTCCAGCCGCAGGGCGGAGAGATTCCCGGCCTCATCGACTATCTCAAGGCTCTGCCCGCGCCCGAGAGATTCGCCGGGATCGACGTGCCGGTGCCTGTGCTCATCCTGCCCAATGTGTTCGAGCCGGAATTCTGTGCGCAGCTGATCGCGATCTATGAGGCGAGAGGCGGCAAGGAATCCGGCTTCATGCGCGAGGTCGACGGCAAGACGGTGGAGATCCGCGACACCAAGCACAAGGTGCGCCGCGACGTGCTCTTGGAAGATCAGGCGATGATCCGCCAGACCCAGGTGCGCATCCACCGCCGCATCGTGCCGGAGATCCTGAAGGTGCATCAGTTCCAGGTGACGCGCATGGAGCGCTACCTCGTCGGCTGCTACACCGCTGACGAGCGCGGCCATTTCCGCGCTCATCGCGACAACACCACCAAGGGCACGGCGCATCGCCGCTTCGCCGTTTCCATCAATCTCAATGATGCGTTCGAGGGCGGCGAGATCAGCTTCCCCGAATATGGCCCGAAAGGCTTCAAGCTGCCGACCGGCACAGCCTGCGTGTTCTCCTGCTCGCTGTTACATCAAGTGTCGCCCGTCACCGCCGGCAGGCGCTACGCCTTCCTGCCCTTCCTCTACGACGACGCGGCCGCCAAGGTGCGCGAAGCCAACAACGAATTCCTCGGCGAGGGGGTCGGGGCGTACAAGGCTTAGCGGCACCGCGCCCGCTATTGTCTCCCATCCGGATTCCATGCGAGCGTTGCCGAGCGCAAGGAGGGACCGCACTCCGGTGCGGCCTCGGCGGATCGGGGGACGCGTGGAAGCCAAGCACGGCATATGGCGGCCGGTGAAGTCGGGCAGGCTGCCCCGGTTCTCGACGCGGGCGCTGCTCGTCTTCCTGATCGTGCTGCTGCTCGGGCCGGGGCTGGTGTTCACCAGCCTTTTGCTGCTGCGCTATGCGACAGGCGAGCGGGACCGCTACGCGCAGGGGGCGCTGACCAGCGCGCGTCATATCGCGGCGGTGATCGACCGCGATCTCAACGGCCTCATCACCACGCTGAACACACTGGCAATTTCATCGCGTCTGAGGGCCGGCGATTTCGCCGGCTTCCACGCCCAGGCCACGCAGGTATCGCAGATGGTGGGGGCTCGCCTGACATTGCGCACTCCGGACGGGCGGCAGATGGTGAACAGTGCTCAGCCATGGGGCGCGACGTTGCCGACGTCCCATCTGGCGGTCGATGCGGAGGTGATCGCGATCAAGCGACCGATCGTGTCCGATGTCTTTCTGGAGCCGGCGACGAACGAGCCGGCTTTCGCCGTCGTCGTGCCGGTGATCATCGACGGGGACTTTCGCTATCTCCTCAGTCTCCAGGCACCGACCCAACGCATCGCCACCCTGTTGACGCCAGGCATGGTCGGTCCGTGGGTGGTTGGCATCGGCGATCGGCAAGGAACTTATGTCACGCGCGCGCCTGGGCACGCCTCCTTCAGCGGCAAGCCGGGCGTGCCGGCCTTCCTCGAGCTGGCCACCGGCCCCGAAGGCAATTTCCGCGGCCCCAACCCTTATCACGAGGAGATTCTGGTCGGCTATGCCCGCACCTTGCTCTCGAACTGGCTGGTCGCCGCCAGCCTGCCGACCGCGACCATCGAGGCGCCGCTGCGCGACGAGGTGATCGGGTTCCTGGGCTTTGGCGTCTTGACCTTGACGGTCTCGATCTTCCTGGTGTTCTCGCTCTGGCGTGTGGCGTCGCGCCCGTTGCGGGAGCTTGCGAACACTGGCTTCACGAACGCCGAGGCGATGCAGGCACTCGACCTGCATTCGCCGGTGCGCGAGATCCATGATTTGGCGGCCGCCTTGTTGCGGCAGGCGCAGGCACGCGACTGGATCGAGGATGAGCTGCGCCGCAACGAGTCGCGCGTGCGCGCCATCCTGGATACGGTGCCTGTCGGCGTAGTGATTGCCGGGCCGCAGGGCGAAGTGCTGGACGGCAACCGGGAGCTCGAGCGGTTCCTGGGCCCCGAGAGCCGCCGGGCCGGATCCTTCTTCGCCTGGCCGCTCAGCCATGGTGACGGCACGCCGGTGCGCGAGGACGAGCTGCCGGTCTATCGCGTGCTGCACGGCCATGCCGAGACCGCGGAGATCGAATGTATCGCCGAGACCGCCGACGGCACGCGCCACTGGATCCGCAAGATCGCGGCGCCGATCCGCGACCTCTCCGGCAGCATCGTTGGCGCCGTCGCCTCGGTCATCGACATCGAGCGCGAGAAGCGCGCGGAGGAAATCCTGGAGCGACAGGTCGCAGCGCGCACGCAGGAGCTGGAGGCCGCCAATCGATCGCTGGTCGCCGAGATGAGCAGCCGCCAAGAGGCCGAGCAGCAGGTGCGCCAGCTGCAGAAGATGGAGGCGATCGGCCACTTGAGCGGCGGCATTGCCCACGACTTCAACAACATGCTGGCGGTCGTGATGAGCGCCCTCAACATGGTCGAGCGGCGGCTGGCCAAGGGCGAGACGGATTACGCCAAATATCTTGAGATGGCGCGCGATGGTGCGACGCGCGCCGCCAACCTTACCAAGCGCCTGCTCGCCTTCTCGCGCCAGCAGGCGCTGGCGCCGGTGCCGGTCGATGCCAACAAGCTGGTCACGTCCATGTCCGACCTGTTGCGCCGCACCCTGGGCCCGAGCATCCGGCTGGAGACCGTGCTGGCCGGCGGGCTCTGGCTGACCCATGTCGACGCCAACCAGCTGGAAAGCGCCATCCTCAATCTCGCGCTCAATGCGCGTGACGCAATGAGCGGGCAAGGCCGGCTCACCATTGAGACCGCGAACTACCTGCTGGACGAGGCTTACTCTCGCCAGCACGACGACGTGCCGCCGGGCCAATATGTCCTGATCGCCATAACCGACACCGGCGCCGGCATGAGCCCGCAGGTAATCGCGAGGGCGTTCGATCCGTTCTTCACCACCAAGGACGTGGGCAAGGGTACCGGGCTCGGTCTTTCCATGGTCTATGGCTTCGTCAAGCAGTCGGGCGGGCACGTGAAGATCTATTCGGAGGTCGGACAAGGCACGACGATCAAGATCTATCTGCCGCGCTTCTACGGCGCGGAGGAGGTGCCGAGCGAGGATACGCGGCACGCCGCCGAAGCAGATGGCCAAGGGCAGCTCATCCTGCTGGTCGAGGACGAGCAGAACGTACGCACGCTGACTGCCGATTCGCTACGCGAGCTTGGCTACGCCGTGATCGAGGCCGAGGGCGCCGCGGCGGCGCTGCGTGCGCTCGATGCCAATCCGGAGATCGCGCTGTTGTTCACCGACATCGTGATGCCGGACATGAACGGCCGCAAGCTGGCGGAGGAAGCCGTGAAGCGCAAGCCGGACCTGCGCGTCATCTACACCACCGGCTTCACGCGCAATGCGGTCGTGCACAACGGCGTGCTCGATCCCGGCGTCAATTTCCTGCCCAAGCCCTTCACCGTGCAGCAACTCGGCGACAAGCTGCGCGAGGTCCTGGCCCGCGGCACATGACGCCGGCCGCCTGACCTACTCAGCCGATCGCAGGAGTGACGCCGTTTCCGCTGAATGATCCAGGAGCTCCTCCTCCAGCCTGTGCTCCAGGCGCTGGAACTCCGGCAGAGGGCGCAGGGGGTCGAGCGAGATGTCCATCCGCATCCACGCGGTGAGAGCCCGCCGACTGAGCGGATCGCCTGGGATCGCGCAGTGCAGGCAGCGCATCGCGCGCTCGAACTCGCCGAGCGCCGCGTAGGTGCAGGCAAGATTGTAATTCACCACGAGATCGTCGGGATCGATCGCGTTTGCCCGCGCCGCCCAGTCCAACGCCAACTCCCGGTCGTGCAGCTCGGCCGCGATAATGGCGCCGAAGGCAAGCGCGCTGGAATTGTCGGGATGGGCGGAGACCTCGACGCTGATCCGCTCCAGGCAGCGGCGCGCGGCATCCATGCTGTCCTCGTGCCGGCCCAGCTGGCGATACGCATCGACCAGCAGGCCGAGCGCACCGTAATCGTTCTGGTTCAGGTCCGCAGCCAGCTCGAACAAGCGCGCCGCGCCGGCGTGCCGTCCCTCCGACAGGCAGTGCCTGCCATAGAAGAAGTGCGCATCGAAGCAGCACGGCCCCAGCGCGATCGCCTGCTGGAACGCTTCGTCGGCCAGCTCGGATTCGCCAGCCGCGAAATGCGCCATCCCCTTGGCGGCATAGGCCTCGGGAAGATCGGGCTTGAGCTCTAGCGCACGGGCGCTTTCCATCGCGATGGTCTGGAAGGTGACGTCGGGCACCTCCAGCAGCAGCCGATGACAATCGCAGCTGGCCAGTGCCGCATAGGCTTGTGCGAAATCGGGATCGGCCTCGATCGCCTTGACGAACAATTGCCGCGCGACTTCGAGCGCGCGCTTGCCCCAGCCGCCATTGATGAAGAAGGAGCGGCCCATCAGGTAGTACTGGTGCGCCTCCGCGCAGTTGGTCTGCGGCACTTCGGCTGCGGGCTCGGCCGCGGCCAGAAGCCCCGCCAAATGCAAGCCGACGCGCAGATGCTCGAGATCCGTGGCCTTTTGGTAGGGCTCCTTGCGCAGCAGGTCGGCAGCGGAGAACTCCGGCGCGTCCGCCGCCAGCTTCGCGGCCGCCGCGCGTGCAGCGTCGATGCGGCCGGCCAGCGCCTGGGCGGCGGCGGCATAGGCCCTGACCCACGCCGGCGGCTTCGGATTGCGCGCGATCGCAGCGAGCGCGTCCTCGTACCGCCGGAGATTGAAACAGGCGGCACCCAGCAGGCTCCAGTACCAGTACGGCTCGAAGAACGGATCGACCTTTTTCGCCAACTCGAACCAGCCGATGCCTTCCTCCGGACGGCCGAAATAGGAACAGGCGATGCCCATCGCGGCCAGTTCCTCGGGGGAGTTGGGGTTGAGCTCGACCGCGCGGCGATAGTGCTGCTCGCTCAGGTCGAACGAACGCCGATGCAACAGGACCCAGCCCAGTGTCTCCTGGCACTCGTTGTCGTCGCCGTCCAGGGCCACCGCCTTCTGGGCGTGGAACAACGCGCGCTCCATGGCGGTCTCCGCGCCGGCGCCGCCGTGGAACCAGTCGCGCAGCATCATGATGGCGACGCCGACATGCGCGCGCGGATAGTCCGGGTCCAGGCGCAGCGCCTGCTCGAACAGGCGCAACGCCTCGGCTTCCGCTTCGGGATCCCCGATCTTGTGCGACGCCAAGTGTCCGCGCAGGGCACAGTCATAGGCCGCGAGATTCGCCGGCGGCCTGCGCTTGGCGAGGGCCGCGCGCACGCGGCCGGCGAGGGTGCCGACGATGGTGCGCACCAGCTCGTCGGTCGCCGCGAACACATCCTCTGTGTTGCGGTCGAACCGTTCGGCCCACAGCTCGTTGCAGCCGTCGGCAGCCGTCAATTGTGCGCTGAGGCGCAGCTGCGATCCTTGCCAGCGCACGCTGCCGGTCACCACGTAATCGGCGCCGAGCGCCTTGGCGATCTCCTTGATGCCCGCGCTGGACGCGCGGTGGCGGAAGCAGGAATCGCGCGCGATCACGCGCAGCTGGCGGAAGCGCGACAGGTCGGTGATGATGTCTTGGGTCAGGCCGTCGATCAGATGGCTATGCTCTGGATCGCCGCCGGCATTGGCGAAGGGCAGCACGGCGATCGACGGCACGCCGGCACTCGAGGAGAGATCCGGCGCGATCTCTGGCGGCGGTCCCACGTGTGCCGCTGCTGAATCGGGCGCCACCCTGACTTCGCCGACGAAGCGCACACCGCGACTATGGACGGTCTTGATCAGCCTTTGCTGCTCGCCGTCATCGCCAATGGCCCGGCGCGCGGATTTGAGCCGGCTGGCGAGGGTGGCATCGGACACGATGCGCCCGCCCCAGACGTGTTCGATCAGATCGTTCTTGGTGATCAGCCGGCCGGCATTGCGCACGAGATAGACCAGCAGCTCCAGCACCTGCGGCTCCACCGCGCAAGGCTGGCCGTCCCGGCGCAGCTCAAAGGCTGCCACGTCGATTTCATAGGCCCCGAGGTAAAGATGCAGAGGTTGGGGATCTGCCATGCGCCGCCCTCAGTCTGCGGCATCATCCCCCGCGCGCTCTCTTCCCTGCAAGCTTCCCTGCAGCAATCCATGAAATCTGCAAGAATTCTGCAGGTTTTTTCCTGGAAGCCGGGAGTGTTAGGGACTTTTTGCGGCGGCTGGCCGTCCGTCCCTGCGGCCAGCTGCACCCACCCCACCGTCACTCGTTCACGTGCCGCGGATGGTGATTTGCGCGATCATTCGGGTGGTAGGACACGGGCTCCTCGGCGGTCAGCGACACGCTGACAAAGCCGGCAAGAACGATGGCGCTGAGCGCCGCCAGGGCGATCAGAACAGCCTTCTTATAGTGCACGATCTCCTCCTCATCGGTTGCGCCGCCCATCGACGGCGGCGCGGACCCTACGCAGGTGCGCGCCGGAATGCTTGGAGGATGCGTGGAGATTTCGAGGAGAGCAGATGATCGCGATCACGAAGAGGCGCGGAAGGTCGGCTTGCCGCGCAGACCGTGGATGAACGGCGAACGCCCGGTCAGATAGTACTGCGAAGAGCCATCGATGTCGCGGTCTTCGTGATTCGTTCCCGGAGTTTCAGTCAACAATCCTGCCTTGCTCAGCCCTTCCGCCAGATGCGCCAGGTCTGCGGGATTCCGGTAAGGCTCCTTGCGCACGATGGCCCGGGCGCAGAAGCTGGGCGCGTCTTTTGCCAGGGCGGCGGTGATATCCCGCGCCGCATCGATGCGGCCGGCCATGGCGTGGCTGGCCGCCGAATACGCCTTAACCCAAGCTGGCGGATTGGTCACGCGGTCGAGCGCCACGACCGCATCGTCATAGCGCCGCGCATTGAAGTAGGTGGCTCCCAGCAGATTCCAGTACCAGGTGGCGTCGAAATAGGGATCGACGCGCCGCGCCAACTCGAACCACTGGATGCCTTCGTCGGGACGCCCGAGGAAGCTGCATGCCGAGCCCATCGCCGCCAATTCCGCAGGACTGTTGGGATTGAGCTCGATGGCGCGGCGATAGTGCAGCTCGCTAAGCTCGTATGACTTGCAGTGCAGCAGGATCCAGCCGAGGGTTTCGCGGCACTCGTAATCCTCGGGATCCATCGCCACCGCCTTTTCCGCATGCTCCAGCGCGCGGTCGAGCAGCGCCTGCGCATCATCCGGCGTGCGGAACCACTCGCACAGCAGCACCACAGCCAACCCGGCATGCGCACGGGGATAATCGGGGTCGAGCGCCAGCGCCTGCTCGAAGAACTGGCGCGCCGCCGTTTCCTGCGCCGGCTCGCCGATCAGCGCCTGCGCCGCCTGTCCGCGCAGCACGCATTCATAGGCCGCGAGATTGGCTGGCGCCTTGCGCCTGGCGAGCGCGGAGCCGGTCGATCGTACCCGGCCGACCAAGGTGCCCGCGATGGTGCGCACCAGCTCATCGGACAGCGCGAACAGATCCTCGGCATTGCGGTCGAAGCGCTCGGCCCACAGCTGCTCGCCGCTGTCGGTCTGGGTCAGCTGCGCGGTGAGGCGCAGCTTCGCGCCGCGCCGGCGGATGCTGCCGGTGACGACATAATCGGCGGAGAGGTCGCGGCCGATGGCCTGCAGATCGGCGCCGGGCGTGCGGAAGCGGAAGCAGGAATCGCGCGCCACCACCCGCAGTTCGCGGAAGCGCGACAGGTCGGTGATGATGTCTTCGGTCACACCGTCCGCGAAATGATCCTGGTCCGCGTCGTTGCCGAGGTTGGCGAAGGGCAGCACGGCGATGGCGGGCCAGCTGGGCCGCGCCGCCGCGCGCGGCGCCGCGTTGCCGCTCGGTGCACCGCCGGTCGCGATGATGTCAGCGCCGGTGCGGCACGCTCGGGTCCTGACGGGGGCGATGAAGCGCACGCCGCGGCCATGCACGGTGCGGATGAATTTCTGCTGGCTGCCGTCGTCGCCGATTGCCTTGCGCGCCGACTTGACCCTGCTGGTCACGGTCGTGTCGGAGACGATCCGCCCGTGCCAGACATGCTTGATGAGATCGTCCCTGGTGATCAGTCGGTCGGGATGGCGCACCAGATAGAGCAGCAGCTCCAGCACCTGCGGCTCGATCGGACTCGGTTGGCCGTTGCGGTACAGCGCAAAGCCCGCGACATCGATTTCGCAGTCGCCGAATTGGATACAGATGGAGTCAGCCATGCAGCCCGGTGCCCATGCAGGCACCTCCCCAGCCGTACGGGCCCTGATCCGCAGGCTGTCGCGCCGCAATCTACGCGTTTCGCGGGAAACCGCCAGTCTCCTGACGACACGATTGTCGCTCTAACCGCCAGCTGCGGATACGCCTCAGCTGATAGATCAAGGGGTTAGCCAAATCTGCCTTTGCGCGATTTATGCGCTGATAAGCCGGCGCGATGGCGCCGGCACAGCCTTAGTGCTTCTGACTTAAGTGCGGCCGCGCCCGCTTTCATATGTGCTTAATTTCCCGGGCGAAGAATGCAGGTCAGTGGCCGGAGTCGTGCCGTGACCCTTTTAGTGACAGAGCAGGAGCTGCGGTCGGACATGGTCCGATCGGTTCACCGCTGGTGGCTCGATAAGAGTGCCGGCGACATTCCCGATCGTGCCGATCTTGATCCGGCCGACCTGAAGCGCCTCCTGCCGAATCTCTTCATTGCCGATGTCGAGCACGCACCGTTCCGCATCCGCTACCGCCTGATGGGAACACGGGCGATCGAGGCAACCGGCATGGACCTGACCGGCCGCTATCTCGATGAGCTGCTGCCCGCTGATCTCGACGAGCCGTGGATGGACTATTATCACCGCGCCTACCGGACGCGCCGGCCCTTGTTCGGCGCGTGCGAGGCGCCAACCACCAGCGGCCGCCGCTTCATCTACGAGTTCGGCCTGTTCCCGCTGCGCAAGGGCGGGGCCACGGTCGAGCAGTTCCTGGCCATTGAGGATTATTTCGACCTCACATCCACGCTCATTGAGCTGGTGGAATGGCGTGCCCGCAAGGCCGCCGGCGCACCGAGGAGCGCATAGCGCGGCGCGATCGACGCGCGCTGCACCCAAGCCGGCCGCCCTGTTGCGGGATGCCGGTACGCGGTAAGATTGCGCCCGCCATGCGGTCGATGATCACGCTCGGCCTGGTCCTGATGCTCGCCGGCTGCCAGTCCTGGGACTGGCGCGGCGTCGGGCGCAGCCTGCTCTATTCCGCCTGCTACACGGTCGACAATTGCTCGGCCAGCGACGGCCAGCTTCCGCCAGAAGAATAGCGGCGAAGAAAAGCGCGCAACATTTCCGCGCCGTCTGAGTTTCCCCCGTTACAGCAAAAATCCTCTGCTCACCCGCGCGGCGGGGGCAGGCGTATAGTTCCGCTCTATGGCGGGCTGTTGATCAAGATCGAGAGGACGTCATGAAACACCAGGGTCTGGACGAGATCCGCACGCGCGCTTTGGTCCAATCAAGCCAGCCCAAGGCGCGGCCGTTGTCCAAGGTCGAACGGCTCGAGCGGTGGGCCGCCGCCCTCGAACGCGAAGGCGACAAGCAGCTCAATACCTTGTTCGAGATCGAGCACATGCCGCGCGCGAAGCGCCGGGCGATGCGGGCCGACAATTCGCTGCTGAGCGTGGCGTACGCCGACCCCGTCCTACGCGCCGATGGGCTCGCCGGCGACGCGGTGGGCGACGTGCTCACCTATTTCCGTATTAAGGAGCGTGAGCTGCACGACGTCGCCTGCTATTGCAACAACGGGCCTTCGCGATCCGGCTGGTCGGCCGCGGCGCGGGTCCGCGGCCTCGCCACGCGCCCGCCGGCCGACGTACGGCCGCTGATCGCCGCCGCCGGCGTCGCGCTGTCGCTCGTGGCTGCCGTGGTACTGCTCTAGGGCGTACGGGGGTCAGCGTCGCTCCAGGCGAACGACCGTTCCGCCGCGCGTCAAGGCGATCGCCTTCTCGATGCCTTCGACCAGCCGCGCGCGGTCCTCCTCGCGCCAGAACGGCTCCATGCGCGCCGCCTCGATCAGCGGCAGCTTGGAGAACTGTGCACGGAACCAGGCTAGCAGCGTGTCGGCTTCCTCGCGCAGACCGAGATGCCCATTGCAGGCGAGGAGATAGAGCTTGTCCCAATAGGTGTCCGGCGCGTTCTCGAAGCCGATCCTGGCATCCTCGTACCGGCCGGCGACAAAGGCGGCGACGGAGTGGAACTCCTCGTGCCAGGCGGGGGGATAAGGGTTGAGCGCCTGGGCCGCGTCCAGATAACGGAGGCATTCGTCGGGCCGGCCCTTGTAGGCCTCGATGAGGGAGAACTGCGCAGTGATATAGGCGTCTCCGGGATTGAGCGCCAAGGCGCGGCGGCCATGCGTCTCCCCCCGCACCCGGTCGCCAGCGGTCAGCAGGCAATAACCCAGCATCATGTGGCAGCGCGCACTGTAGGGGTCGAGCTCCACGCCCTGCTGCGCGACCTTGATGGCGCGATCGAGGGCGGGCCGGTCGTAATCGAACTGCCATTTCAGGAGCAGCGCGATCGAAAGCCAGCCATATGCTTCCGAGTAGCTGGGGTCCAGCGCAATTGCCCGCTCCAGGTAGTCGATGGCGAGCGGGGTGTCTTTGCGCGTGGTGCGCTGCTGGTGCTGAAGGCCACGCATCCCGAGATCATAGACCGCTACGCTCCCTGGGTGCTTGTGCGCGGCACGGGTCGCTATATCGAGTTCCACCTGGTCGGTCAGCGTGGCCGCGATGGTCCGGACGACCTCGTCCTGCAGCGCGAAGATCTCGGCGAGTTCGCGGGCATAGTTCTGAGCCCACACCACCGCCTGTGTGCCCACATCGATGAGTTCGACGGAAAACTGCACGCGCTTCCCGAGCGTACGGAGGCTTCCGGTCACCAGGTAGTTGGCGCCAAGTTTGGTGCCGATCTCGGCGATCCCCAGCGGGCTGTCCCGGAATGCAAAGGAGGAGGGGCGTGCGATGACGGCTAGGCTGCGAAAGCGGGACAGCGCCAAGATGATGTCGCTTACGATCCCGTCACACAGAAACTGTTGGTCCGCGGGCGCGCCGAGACTTGTGAAAGGTAGGACGGCGATGCTCGGTCTTGCGTGTTGCGCGCGCTGCGGTGCCGGCGCGACTGGCTGCGGCGTGTCCTTGGCGA
Organism: Dongia deserti; assembly: GCF_003574735.1. Classification (GTDB taxonomy): domain Bacteria; phylum Pseudomonadota; class Alphaproteobacteria; order Dongiales; family Dongiaceae; genus Dongia_A; species Dongia_A deserti. The sequence continues at coordinate 160,908 of NZ_QORW01000009.1, read as the reverse complement.
TTGCGATGGCGCGGCGCAGCTCCTCGGTCGCCTGCGCCGCTGCGACGCCCAGTTCGCGTTTCAGCATGTCGCGGCAGGCTTCGTATTGCTTGAGCGCAAGAGCCGTTTCCCCGGCCTCGTGATAGGCGGACATCAGGGCGCGGTGTGACGCTTCCCGTAGCGGGTCGAGCGCTAGCAGTCGCTTGGCAGTGGCGATGCGCGCCTCGCCCCGCTGCTCCGCCGCCAATTGTTCCAATACGGTGACAGCCTTGCCGATGACGAGGTCGCGCTGCAGGCGCAGCCAGTCCTCGAATGCTTCACCGCTGGGATTGAGCCCCGCGAGCAGTGTGCCGCGGTAGAGCTCCGCCGCTGCGCTCCAGTTGCCTGCGGCGGCCAGGTCGCGGAACGCGACGACATCGATGCTGAAGCGCGCGAGATCCAGCTTCACCCGGTCATCCTGGAGCACGAGCGGCGAGGGCTCGATCGCAGCCAGGTCGCGCCGCAGCGCCACCAGCGCCTGGCGCAGGCTGTTGCGCGCCTGTTGCTCGCCGCGATCGCCCCATAGGAGAGGAACCAGCTGGTCGCGCGAGGCCGTGCATCCTGGCGCCAGTGCCAGGATGGCGAGGAGCGCGCGGTTTTTCCGGCTGGACACCGCAATGTCCGCTCCGGTTGCCGAGGTCAGTCGGAAGCCCCCGAACAGCTCGAGCCGCGCAGCTTCCGATCCCGGCATCACCGCATGCAATGGCCGAAACTCCCTCTTCGGTCCCCCGTATAGTCTTTTAGCGTCTTTTTCACGCTCATTTATAGCACTTTTCACGCGAGATCGACGGTGGCGGGCGTATCTCGCGGGCCTCGGACTGCCGGGCGCCGACATGGTTCGGGCGCGGCGCCGAAACGAGAACCAATCCTCGGAGCCCGCGATGTCTACGCTGCACGCCAATTTGCTGCTTCTTCTCTCCGCAATCTTCTGGGGCGCGGGCAACGTCGCACAGAAATCGGTGCTGGAGGATCTAGGGCCGCTCACCACGGTCGGCCTGCGCTGCCTGACGGGCGCCGTGATCGTTGCGCCACTGCTGTTGCGCGAAAGCGGCTGCAGCGTCCCCATTCACCGTTTCTGGCGCCATATCCTGATCGCGGCTGGGCTGTTCACGGCTGCAATTGGTTCGCAGCAATTCGCCTTCAGCGGCACCTCTGTGACCAACGGCAGCTTTCTCATCACCACGACGACGGTGATCACGCCGATCGTCGCCTGGCTGCTGCTGCGCGAGCGGCCGAGCCTCATCCTGTGGCCCACGGTCGGCCTTACGCTGCTCGGCGTGCTTCTGCTCGGCGGTGGCGGTCTCTCCGCGCTTGCCTGGGGTGATCTCGTCGCGCTGGCTTCGGCGCTGATCTATTCGATCTGGATCGTCTATCTCGGCCGGCTGGTGGCCGAGACGCGGCGTCCCGGCGCCGTCACGCTGGCGCAGTTCCTGCTGGCCGGCGCGCTCGCCCTCGCGTTGGGGCTTGCGCTCGAACCGCTGTCGCTCGCCGGCCTTGGCAACGCGCTGCCGGAGCTGATCGTGCTCGGGGTGTTCTCAACCGGCCTTGCCTATGTGTTCCAGGCGCTGGCGCAGCAGCGCACCTCCGCCAGCATCGCCGCCGTCATCATGAGCGCGGAATGCGTGTTCGGCGCGCTGGGCGGCTATCTCGTGCTGGGTGAGCGCTTGACGATGATGGCGGGCGTCGGCGCCGGCCTCATCCTCACGGCCGTGCTGCTGGTGCAGGTGAGCCCGACACCGGCGCAGCTCGCCGCGTTGCGCCACCTGGTCACGAGCATCACGCCGCGGTCACGCGCCGCGCGCCCAGCGCGCCTCAGCGGCTCATTTCGGTCGATTTGACGTCTTTTTCACGCGCTCCGGCCGGCGCTTTCACACGGCACTGACGGCGGGGCGCGTATCCCCATCGCCAACGCAAGCCTGATTTGAGGAGGGACAACATGGCTACGATTCGAGGTACCAGCGGCAACGATGTCATCACCGGTGGCATCCAGAACGACTTCATCAATGGCCTTGCAGGCGCCGACACGATGGTGGGCGGCAAGGGCAACGACGTCTACTACGTCGACAATCTGGGCGACACGATCCTGGAGAATGTGGGCGAGGGTGTCGACACCGTCGTCGCGACCGTGGCAATCAGCACCGCCTATACTAACGTCGAGAACTATGATTTCAGCAAGCTGGCACCCGGGATCAACTTCACCGGCAACGGCCTCAACAACGAGAGCAAGGGCACTAGCGGCATCGATACCCTGGCCGGCAGCACCGGCAGCGACACCTACTATCTCAACAGCAAGCAGGATGTCGTCGTGGAGAACGCCGCGTCCGGCAACGACACGATCGCAACCACCTTCAGCGCCGATCTTGCCGACTATGCCGACGTCGAGAACATCCGCCTGCTGGGCTCGGCGGCGCTCAACGCGACCGGCAACGCGGTCGGCAACGTGCTCGAGGGCAACAGCGGCGCCAACATCCTGGATGGCAAGGGCGGTGCCGACACCATGGCCGGCGGCAAGGGCAACGACACCTACTATGTCGACAGTGCCGGCGATGTGGTGAGCGAGAACGCCGGGCAAGGCATCGATACGGTCATCAGCTCGGTTACGTACGAGCTGCCCGCGAATGTCGAGAACATAACCCTGGCGGCGGGTTCCGGCGCGTTCCAGGCCAGGGGGAACGATCTGAACAACCGCCTGATCGGCAACGAGAGCGACAACTTCCTCGACGGCAAAGGCGGCGCCGACACCATGACCGGTGGTAAGGGCAACGATGCCTATGTCGTCGATCACGTCGGGGACAAGGTCATCGAGAATGCCAACGAAGGCACTGATGATGTCGTCTACAGCTACATCGATTTCAGCCTGGCATCGCTTCCCAACATCGAGCACCTGCTACTCGTAGGCAGCGCGACCAAGGGGACCGGCAATTCCCTGAACAACCTGCTTGTCGGCAATGACTATGACAACGTGCTCAATGGCCGCGCTGGCGCCGACACCATGGTCGGCGGCAAGGGCAACGACACCTACTACTTCGACAATCCTGGCGATTCCGTGACGGAAGTGGCCGGCGAAGGTGTCGACACCATCATCTCCACCATCGCCTTCAACAACGCCATTGCCAACATCGAAAACTACGATTTCAGCAAGCTGACGGGCGGCGTCGATTTCACCGGGAACGCGCTGGACAACGTCATCAAGGGGGGCGCCGGCAACGATTTGCTCATTGGCGGGCTCGGCAACGATACCTACTACCTCAACAGCAAGCTCGATCAGATCTGGGAGATTGCCGCTGGTGGCACTGACACGATCGCGGCGACTTTCAGCGCCAGCCTTGGCGACTATTTCCATGTCGAGAATCTCCGCCTGCTCGGCGCCGCGGCCCTGAATGCCACCGGCAACGGTGCGGCCAACGTGCTCGAAGGCAATGCCGGCGCCAACATCCTCGACGGCAAGGCCGGCGCCGACACCATGGCCGGCGGCAAGGGCAACGATACTTACTACGTCAATCATGCCGGCGATGTGGTCGTCGAATACGCCAAAGAGGGCACTGACACTGTCATCAGCACAGTCAGCTACACCCTCAGCGACCACGTGGAGAATCTGACCCTGGCGGGCACGGGCAACAGCGGCGGCGGCGGAAACGCGCTCAACAACGTCATTATCGGCAACGAGGGCAACAACACGATCTCCGGCGCCGGCGGCGGCGACACCATGAAAGGCGGAAAGGGCGACGACACCTACTATGTCGACAATGCCAAGGACAAAGTGATCGAGAACGCCAATGAGGGCAACGACTGGGTCGTGAGTTCCATCGACTTCAGCCTTGCGGCCTTGGCAAATGTCGAGAACCTGGCCCTGACGGACAATGCCGTGAAGGCGACCGGCAACGCGCAGAATAACCGCCTCTATGGCAATTTCGTGAATAACGTTCTGGATGGCGGCGCCGGCGCCGACACGATGGCGGGCGGCGACGGCAACGACATCTACTACGTCGACAATGTCGGCGATCTGGTCACGGAACTGTTCGGTGAGGGTGTCGACACCATCATCTCCACCATCGCCCTCACCAGCGCTATCAACGAAGTCGAGAACTATGATTTCAGCAAGCTCGCGATCGGAGTCAACTTCACCGGCAGCGATTCCTACGATAACGTCATCAAGGGCGGGGTGGGCGCCGATACCCTGGCGGGCGGAGCCGGCAACGACACCTACTACCTGAACAGCGCCAAGGACGTCGTAGACGAAGAAGGCGGCGGCGGAGACTCCGATACCATAGCCGTCACCTTCAGCGCCGACCTCTCTAACTATAATTTCGTCGAAAACATCCGCCTGCTCGGCGCCGCGGCCCTGAATGCCACCGGCAACGCCGGCGCCAACGTCCTCGAGGGCAATGCCGGCGCAAACATCCTGGACGGCAAAGGCGGCGCCGACACCATGGCCGGCGGCAAGGGCAACGATACTTACTACGTCAATCATGCCGGCGATGTGGTCGTCGAATACGCCAAAGAGGGCACTGACACTGTCATCAGCACAGTCAGCTACACCCTCAGCGACCACGTGGAGAATCTGACCCTGGCGGGCACGGGCAACAGCGGCGGCGGCGGAAACGCGCTCAACAACGTCATTATCGGCAACGAGGGCAACAACACGATCTCCGGCGCCGGCGGCGGCGACACCATGAAAGGCGGAAAGGGCGACGACACCTACTATGTCGACAATGCCAAGGACAAAGTGATCGAGAACGCCAATGAGGGCAACGACTGGGTCGTGAGTTCCATCGACTTCAGCCTTGCGGCCTTGGCAAATGTCGAGAACCTTTACCTGCAAGGCACAGCGATCCGTGCGACCGGCAACGCCAAGAACAACCTGATATACGGCAATCTCGAGGATAACATCCTCAACGGCGGTGCCGGTGCCGATGTGATGGTGGGCGGCCTTGGTAATGACAGCTATTATATCGACAACGTCGGCGACCTGGTCAGCGAGGGAGCCGGAGAGGGCGTCGATACCATCATCTCCACCATCGCCTTCTCCAATGCCGTCGCCAACATCGAGAACTACGACTTCAGCAAGCTGGCAGCCGGCATCAACTTCACCGGCAACGATCTCGACAACGTCATCAAGGGCGGCGCGGGGGTGGATACGCTGACCGGCGGGCTCGGCAACGACGCCTACTACCTCAACAGCAGCAAGGACGTGGTGATCGAAAGTGGCGGCCAGGGCAACGACACCATCGCCACGACCTTCAGCGCCAACCTCGCCGATTATGCCCATATCGAGAACATCCGCCTGCTCGGCACCGCGGGGCTGAAGGCGACGGGCAATATCACGGCCAATGTGCTGGAGGGCAATGACGGCGCCAACATCCTCGACGGCAAGGCCGGCGCGGACACCATGAAGGGCGGCAAGGGGAACGACACCTATTATGTCGATCATGCCGGCGATGTGGTGATCGAGTCAGCCAACGAAGGAATCGATCAGGTCATCAGCTCAATCAGCCACATGTTGGCCACCAACGTGGAAAACCTGACACTCAGTGGAGCCGCCAACCTCAATGGATACGGCAATGCCCTCGGCAACAAGATCGTCGGAAATGCCGGAGACAACATTCTTGACGGGAAAGGCGGCGCCGATACCATGACAGGCGGCAAGGGGAGCGACACCTACTACGTTGACAATGCCGGCGACAAGATCGTCGAGCTCGCCAACGAAGGCACCGAGGTCGTCTACAGCAGCATCAATTTCAGCCTGGCCAGCCTGGTCAATGTCGAGGAGCTCCATTTGACCGGCGCAGCCATCAGCGGTACCGGCAATGCGCTTGCCAACCTCATCGTCGGCAACGACCTCGATAACGTCATCGACGGCGGCAAGGGCGCCGACACCATGCGGGGCGGTCAGGGCTACGATACCTACTATGTCGACAATGTGGGCGACGTGGTCGAGGAGTTGGCGGGTCAGGGCACCGATATGGTCGTCTCAACCGTTGCCCTAGTGAATGGCTTTGAAAACGTCGAGAACTACGACTTCACCAAGGCGAAGACGGCTGTCAATTTCGCAGCAACCGACGATGTGAACTTCATCTGGTCCAGCGCCTTTGCCGACACCTTGGCGGGCGCGAAGGGTGACGACTTCTACTTCCTCAACACGTCCGGCGACACGATCGTGGAACTGGCCGGCGAGGGCCACGATACCGCCTATGTGAGCTTCTCGGTGAGCAAGCTCTGGGACAACGTGGAAGACCTTGCGCATATCAATGGCACAAGCACAACTGCCTGGAATGCTACCGGCAACGATCTCGACAATCTCATCTCGGGCAACAACGGAAAGAACGCGCTGAGTGGCGGCCTTGGTGCGGACTACCTGTTTGGTGCTGGCGGTGACGACACGCTGACCGGCGGAGCGGGTGCGGACACTTTGTTCGGCGGCGCCGGCAACGATGCGCTGACCGGCGGAACGGGCGCGGATCACTTCTCGTTCACTCAGATCTCGACCGGCAATGCCTTATCGGGCCACGACGTCATCACCGACTTCGACAAGGGCCTCGACATCCTCTACTTCGACACGTCCGACACCGACGGCGACGGCACACTCGAGCAGGAGGATTTCGTGTCCGGCATCGTCGATCTTGGCGCGGGCAAGAACGTCGTCCTGCATCTGCTGAACGGCGGGTCGATCACCTTCGCCGGCGCCGGCACCGGATCGGTCGACAGCCTGGACGACCTGGTCGCCAACGCCTCGACTCAGATCGTCATCGCGTAGAATGGAAAGGATGCCCAGGAACCGCACCGGCCGGCGCACGGCGCCGACCGGACTTCCCGTTCAGTGCGCTTTGTTCCGCCGAAGCATCACCAACACTTCCGCAGCCTCGTTGGTTCCACGGCGCCAGGAATATTCCCGATTCACGCATCGCGTGGAGGAGGAGTATAATTGCGCGCAGGGGAATGCGTACGAAGGGGGATGTGTGGACCGGAGGATCTCATGGAACACAAGACCCTGGAGAAGCTCCGCGATGTCGCGGTGGTCGTGCCGAACTGGCGCAGCACTCGTTCGCTCTCCAAATATGAGCGGCTGCAATGCTGGGCCGAAGCCCTCGACCGGGAAGGCGGAAGACAACTCAATACCTTGTTCCGTGTCGAGTATGCGCCGCCGGCCGAGCGGGCGAAGCTGCGGGCCGACGATTCGCTGTTGAGCGTGGCGTATGCCGATCCGCGCCTGCGGACGGAAGGCCTCGCCGGCGACACGGTCGGTCATGCGACGGCCTTCTTCGGCTTGAGCGAGCGAGAGCTGCACGACATCACCTGCTTCTGCCATTACGGCCCGACCATCGCCGCCGACACCGCGGCCGCGCAGATCCGCGCGACGGCTGCGCGCCAGCGCTATGAGACGCGGCCGATGCTGGCCTGCGCCGTGATCGCAGCCTCGTTGGCGGCCGGTCTGCTGCTGCTGTAGCTGGAGCGGACCGGGCCGATCGAGGCCGAAGCTTGGAAAAGTTATAAGCTTCCGCGACGTCTGCGCGGAAGAATGGGGTTTGTACGGCTGCTTCTCCCACCGGATGAGCCCTACCAATTGATCTTGATGCCGGCTGTTGCGGCGCGTGTCCCGCATGGTCTCGGCACCTCGGCTGGCGCAAACGCCGTGCTGGTGACGAACCGGACGCGCCGCCGCCAACCGATCGGCAAGCCCTGCCCCGCGCTGCAGAGTGATGACGTCCATGCGAACGGAGAGGAGCGAAAGGTGCGCTAGATCGCGGAACGCATGGCGCTGGCGGCGGGCGCGCAGCGTTCAAGCGCCTGAATCATCTCCGCAGCTCGCACCGGCTTCGCCAGGCTCGCCGCAACCCGCAGTCCTCTCGCCTCGGCGCTCTTGCGCGCGAGATCGAGATATCTTGGATCGTGCGCGGTCACAAGGACGAGCTCACCATCGAAGCCCTGTTCGGTCAGCAACTGGACGATTTCGAATCCATCCAGTTCGGGCAGCACGATCTCGATCACCAGGACATGGGGGCGCCAAGCGCGCATGCGTTCGGCCAACCCACGTGGATCAGTCACGACCTCCGTCTCATATCCCAGGCGCTGCGCGGCCAGCCGAGCGAAGTCGACGAACGCATGCTGCTGGTCGACCACGAGCAACCTGCGGTTGTTATCGGCGCCGGCGCGCAAGGAGGTGTCACAAGGTACGAATTCAGCCGCAAACGGCATATTGCCTCCAACTGCCTAAATCGTTGATCGGCGGTCCGCGCTCGGGAGAGCGGGGCCGCCGATGGGAAAGCCGCGGAACATCCGACACCCTCGGCTCTGCGCGGGATGTCGCGTTGGAAACGATTCCACCGCACTCCGGCTGAACCCGGCCTGAATTCGCCTGGGCCCGATGTCGGGACCGGTTCGTTTCACCATACTATTGTGTTGGCTTCGAGGAATTCCGCGGAGACAGTTCGGTTCCGAGGCCAAATGAGACAAGGCCCGCGCGGCGGAACCATGGCTCCTCGCGCCGGTGCTCTGTCGGAACCGATTATCGAGCGCGTTGCACGATCTTGTGGTGCGCTTCGTCAGCTGTTCAGCTTCGCGATCACTTCGTCGAGCTGTTCCAGGGTCTGATAGTGGATGACGAGCGCGCCGCCCTTGCCGTCGAACTGGATCTCGGCCTTGAGGCCGAGCTTGGCGGTGAGATCGCGTTCGAGGGCCTTGGTGTCGGCGTCCTTCTCGCGCGCGGGCTTCGCGATGCGGCCGTACTTCGTTTTCTTCTTCTGCGCCAGGCGCTCGGCATCGCGCACCGAGAGCCCTTTGGCGACGATCGTTTGTGCGAGTTCGATCACGTTCGGCAGGTTGATGATCGGCCGCGCATGGCCGACCGTGAGACGGCCGTCGGCCAGCATCTCGCGCACCACCTCCGGCAGTTCCAGCAGGCGCAACAGGTTCGAGATGTGCGGGCGGCTCTTGCCGATATGCTCGGACAAGGTTTCCTGTGTGTAGGCGAATTCCTGCATCAGGCGGCGATAAGCACGCGCTTCTTCGATCGGGTTGAGGTCCTGGCGCTGGACGTTCTCGATCAGCGCGATCTCGAGCGTGTCGCGATCGGAGAGATCGCGCACCACGATCGGCACGTCGTGCAATTGCGCCTTCTGCGCCGCGCGCCAGCGACGCTCGCCGGCGACGATCTCCCACTCGCCTTGCTTGGTGCGATGCTCGCGCACCAGGATCGGCTGCAGCACGCCCTTCTCGCGAATGGACTGCGCGAGCTGCTCCAGCTTCTCTTCGTCGAACGCGGTGCGCGGCTGCATCGCGCTCGGATGCAGGAACTCGATCGGCGCAGTGCGTGTCGGCGTCACCGGCGCCGCAGCCGGCGTGCCGGCCGGCGCTTCGGCCTCATCGCCGCCGAGCAAGGCGGACAGGCCGCGCCCGAGATGGCGTTTCGCGAATTCCTGGCGTCGTCTTCCGGTTGGCTCGTTCATGCTGCACTCACCAGCGAGCGGCCGGTGCGGCCCTGCTCGCGTTTCAGAACTTCACTCGCCAGCAGGATATAAGCCTGGCTGCCGGCGCAACGGATGTCGTAGAGCAGCGCCGGCATGCCATAGCTCGGCGCTTCCGCGATGCGCACGTTGCGCGGGATCGCGGTGTCGTACACCTTGTCGCCGAAGTGCTGGCGCACGTCCGACGCCACCTGCTCGTTGAGGCTGCTGCGCTTGTCGAACATGGTGAGCACGACGCCCTGGATCTCCAGCACGGGATTCAGATTCTTCTTCACCCGTTCGATGGTCTTGATGAGCTGCGAGAGTCCTTCGAGCGCGTAGAATTCGCACTGCAGCGGCACCAGTACGCAATCCGCGGCCACCATAGCATTGAGGGTCAGCAGCGTCAGAGAGGGCGGACAGTCTATAAGAATAAAGTCATAAGAGAGGCTGGCCTTCGCGAGGGCATCGCGCAGCCGGAATTCGCGCCGATCGAGATCGATGAGCTCGATCTCGGCGCCGGCTAGGTCAGGCGTGGTCGGCACGATCCACATATTGGGCACGTTGGTGGGCTTGGTCGCCTCGGTGATTGACACTCCGTCGACCAGCATTTCATAGGATCCGGTCTTGCGGTCGCCGCGCTCCATACCGAGGCCGGTTGAAGCATTGCCTTGGGGGTCGAGGTCGACGACCAGCACGCGCTTGCCGCAGGCGGCGAGGGCCGTTGCCAAGTTGATGGCGGTGGTCGTCTTGCCGACTCCGCCCTTCTGATTCGCCACCGCGATGATGCGCGGCTGCCCAGTCCCGGAACTGTCTGCCATTATTGGCTTTTCCGCCTCAGCTCGGTTATGACGAGGATAGTCCCCGCAGGGTCCGAAACACTCCCCCGCTTCTCGACTCGCATTGTCCAGTGCCGCTCGGCCTGGGTCAATTCCTCTTCCGCCTGAGCGCCCTTTAAGAAGACGCAACTGCCCCCCTCGCCCACGACGGGCGCCGCCAACCCCAGCAGCTCGTCCAGCGGCGCGCAGGCCCTCGCCGTCACCACATCCGCCGCGATTCCCGTCACCTGCTCGATCCGGTTGGCGTGAATGGTCACGCGGTCGAGCATGCCGCAATCCAGCGCCGCCTGGCGCAGGAAGGCACACTTGCGCTGATCGGAATCAATGAGATGGACCCGCCAGTTGGTCATGATGGCGAGGACCAGGCCGGGGAATCCGGCACCGGAACCAAGGTCGACCAAGGTTCCCGCTCCCCACACTGAAGATTTCCCTCCCCTAGCTTGGGGGAGGCAATTGAGGAGCAGCACGAGCTGCGCGCTATCCAGGAAATGCCGGCGCCAGAGGTCGGGCAGGGTGGCTGGGCCGACCAGGTTGATTTTGGCCTGCCATTTCGTCAGCAGCGCCGCGTAGGTCTCCAGTCGGTCTAATGTTCCACGTGGAACATTGATATCTAGCGCGTTGAGATCCTTCGCAAATTCGCTTGGGCCGTACGCCATCAGGCCGTCAGCCGATCCGGGCCGCTGCGCCGCTTCACATATTTGAGCAGGATGGTGAGGGCCGCCGGCGTCACGCCGGAAATCCGCTCCGCGGCGCCCAAAGTCGCCGGCTTGGCGGCCTGGAGTTTCTGCCGCACTTCGGCCGAGAGCGATGGGATCACCGTATAGTCCAGGTCCGTGGGCAGGCGCAGATCCTCATCCCGCCGGAAGGCGCGGATGTCCGCCTCCTGGCGCTTGAGGTAGCCGGCATACTGCCCTTCGATCTCCATCTGCTCCCGAGCGATGGCAGAGAGCCCGTTGATCTCCGGCCAGATGGTGGCTAGCCGATCCAGGTCGATCTCCGAATAGCCCAGCAGCTCCAAGGCCGAGCGCCGGACGCCGTCGAGATTGATGTTGAGCCCCTGCCCGCGCAGCTCGTTCGGCGTGGCGCTCAGGCCCTGCAGCAGCGACCGCGCCTCATCGATGTCGGCCTTCTTGGCGCGGAATGCGGCCAAGCGCCCTGCCCCGATGCAGCCGATGCCGGCGCCCCGTTCGGTCAGGCGCTGGTCGGCATTGTCCTGGCGGAGGTGCAGCCGGTATTCGGCGCGGGAGGTGAACATCCGGTAGGGTTCGTTGGTCCCGCGGGTCACCAGATCATCAATCAGGACCCCGATATAGGCCTCGGCCCGGTCGAGCACGAAGCCGTCGCCTTGCCCGCCCGCGAAGCGCGCGGCGTTGATCCCAGCCATCAGGCCTTGGGCCGCCGCCTCTTCATAGCCGGTGGTCCCGTTGATCTGACCGGCGAAAAAGAGGCCCGCGGCCGCCTTGGTCTCGAGGCTCGGCTTCAGGCTGCGCGGATCGACGAAATCGTACTCGATTGCATAGCCCGGCCGCAGCATCACCGCGTTTTCGAGGCCCGGAATGGTCTCGAGCAGTTCCCGCTGCACCTCTTCGGGCAGTGAGGTCGAGATCCCGTTGGGATAGACCGTGTGGTCATCGAGCCCTTCCGGCTCCAGGAAGATCTGGTGCCGCTCCTTCTCCGCGAACCGCACCACCTTGTCCTCGATCGAGGGGCAATAGCGCGGCCCCGTGCTCTCGATTTGGCCGGAATACATCGGCGACCGCTGCAGGTTGGCCCGGATCAGATCGTGACCAGCCCCGGAGGTATAGGTGATGCCGCAGGCAATCTGCGGGGTCTCAATCCACTCCGTCAGATAAGACATCGGCGCCGGCGGGTTGTCGCCCGGCTGGCTCTCCAGTCCGGCCCAATCGATGGTGCGGCCATCCAGCCGCGGCGGCGTTCCGGTCTTGAGCCGCCCCAGCGGAAAGCCGAGGCGCATCAGGGTCTCGGCCAGCTTCAGCGCCGGCGCTTCGCCGACCCGGCCGGCGGGAATCTTCTTCTCCCCGCAATGGATCAGACCGCGCAGGAAGGTGCCGGTGGTCAGGACCACCGCGCCGGTCGCGATCCGCTCGCCCTGGTCTGTGATGATGGCGGCGACCCGGCCGTTCTCGTCGATCTCGATATCGTCGACCCCGGCGGCCAGAATCTCAAGGTTCGGCTGCTCGGCGAGCAGCGCCTGGACGGCTTGGCGATAGAGCTTGCGGTCGGCCTGGGCGCGGGGGCCGCGCACGGCGGGACCCTTCGACGCGTTGAGCATGCGGAACTGGATCCCGCCGCGGTCGATTGCGCGGGCCATGATGCCGTCCAGCGCGTCGATCTCGCGCACCAGGTGGCCCTTGGCGAGGCCGCCGATGGCCGGATTGCAGGACATCTCGCCGATCTTGCCAGGGTCATGGGTCACCAGCAGGATCTCGGCCCCCAGGCGCGCAGCCGCCGCCGCGGCCTCGGTCCCAGCGTGACCGCCGCCCACCACCACGACATCATAAGTCCCTGCTCTGCTTCGCATTTCGTCCAAATGTTTCACGTGGAACATCGGCTATTTGCCGATGCAGAACTCCTTGAAGATCAGGTCCAGGACCTCTTCGACGTCAACCCGGCCCGTGATCCGGCCGATCGCCCGCACCGCCAGCCGCAGATCCTCGGCCTTCAGTTCCAATTGGCCCGCGACTCGTGCCCGATCCAGTGCCGCCTTCGCTTCGGTGACGGCCGCCCGGTGGCGCGCCCGGCTTAGGAGCTCCGCCCCGCCCATCGCGTTCCGGGCCGCCATGGCAACCGTCTCGACCAGGGACTCCAGCCCGATGCCCGTCTTGCACGACAGCTTCAGCACCGCCCGGCCTTGGATCGCGATCGGCTCCGGCTCCGCCAACAAATCGGCCTTGTTCACCACAAGGAGGCTTCCATCGTCAATCAGCTTCGCGGTCTCAGCATCAACTGCCGGCCAGTCGCCGCCGTCAAACACCAGCAACTTGAGGTCGGCGTGCTCGGCGCGTCCCAATGCGCGCCGTACGCCTTCGGCTTCGATCTCATCGGCAGTTGCCCGCAGGCCGGCAGTGTCGGCCAACGTCACGGGAAAGCCGGCGATGTCCATTCGCACCTCGATGACGTCGCGCGTGGTGCCGGCGATGCTGGAGACGATGGCCGCCTCGCGCTGCGCTAACCTATTGAGAATGCTTGATTTTCCAACGTTGGGCGCACCCAGTATCGCGATCGTCAGGCCGTCGCGCAGCCGCTCCGCCGCATGCCCGGCCAGTTCCTTGCCGAGCGCACCAGCGATGTGCTCGATCTCCAGCTCGATCGAGGAGAGCAATTGCTGGGGCAGGTCTTCATCGGGAAAATCGATGTAGGCTTCGAGCCGCGCGAGCACCCGCGTCAGGTCCGTCCGCCAGGATTCCAGGCGCCGCGACAGCTCTCCCTCCGCCTGGCGCAGGGCCTGGCGGCGCTGCATCTCGGTCTCCGCGGCGATCAGGTCGGCGAGGCCTTCGACCTGCGCGAGATCCAGCTTGTCGTTGTCGAAGGCGCGGCGCGTGAACTCGCCCGGCTCGGCCAGCCGCAAGTCCTGTTGCAGCGAGAGCGCAGCGAGTGTTGCAGCGATGACCGACGGGCCGCCGTGCAGGTGCAGCTCCGCCACATCTTCGCCAGTGAAGGAACCCGGCGCGGGAAACCACAACACAAGCGCATCGTCGATCGGCACGTCGTCCGTGCCGAACAGGCGCTGCAGCGTCGCCGCGCGCGGCTTCGGCACTGCACGCTGTGTCAGCGTTTCCAGCGCGGCGCGCGCTTGCCGCCCAGAGATGCGCACCACCGCCACGCCCGACCGCCCCGGCGGCGTCGCGAGTGCGTAGATGGTGTCGGTGTGGGCCGTCATCCGCTTCCAACTTTCCCGTCATTGCCGGACAGCCGCGCAGCGGATGATCCGGCAATCCAAGTTATAGCGGTACCACTGGAGAGAAAACTTGGATCACCGGGTCTCGACACTGCGTGTCGGCCCGGTGATGACGGGAAAAAGAGTGGGCAGGTGAAAGACCCGCTACCGCTTGCGATCCTCCGGCACCTTGTCGGTCGGCTGCAGCATCAGGCGTTCGACGCGCTCGCCCTTGATCAGGTGTCTTTGCAGGATCTCCTCCGCATCCTCGATGGTGCGGTAGGTGTACCAGACCTGCTCGGGATAGATCACCATCGTGGGACCGAGCTCGCACCGATCGAGGCACAGCGCTTGGTTGACGCGCACGGTTTCGAGGCCCAGCTCCTTGGCGCGCGCCTTCAGGTAATTGCGCAGGCGTTCCGACCCCTTCCTCTTGCAGCAGCCGCGCGGGTGGCCCTCCGGCCGCTCATTCACGCAGCAGAAGACATGCGCCTCGTAATAAGGCGCGGGATCGCCCGGCAACTTGCGATCGGACATGATTGTTGTCGGCTCCGTTCCATCCATTCTCGGTCCGGCACTCTAAGGGTGAACAAGCGCCGCCGCAAATCCATGCGCCTCAGCACTCAGCACCGGCCGCGCTCATGCAATCGGCTGGAACCCTGATGCAAAGGGATAGGCCGGCCGGTCGAGCGCGAAGAATTAATCCGTCGCTCATCTTTAGGTCCCTAGCTTTCGGGCACAGCAAACACGCGGGGTCGGGAGAGAGGTTTTGATTCCCGACCATCTTGATGGAGCGAGGTCACCATGCAGTTCATGAGCCGAATCGTTGCGGCATTCGCCTTGATCTTTTCGCTGTCTTCCTGGCAGGCAGACGCCGACTCGGGCGCCCTGCCCCCACCGCAAGGCACCCCCATTCTCACCATGACCGGCGCCATCGCGAAGACCAATGCCGACGCTGGCGCACAATTCGATGCTGCCATGATCGCCGCCCTGCCGCGTCATGCGATCACGACTGGCACGCCCTGGTATGACGAGCCGCGCACGTTCGAGGGCCCATTGCTGCGCGACGTGCTTGCCGCCGTCGGCGCCAGCGGAAAGACGCTGACGGTCGCAGCGCTGAACGACTACGCTTCGGACGTGCCGTTCAGCGACGCCCTGACCTACGACGTGGTGATCGCCGATCGCATCGACGGCCAGCCCATTCCCATCCGCGATCGCGGGCCGCTCTTCATCATCTATCCGTTTGACCAGGTGCCGGCGCTGAAGAGCGAGCAGTACTATCAACGGTCGGTGTGGCAGGTGAAATCGATCAAGGTTCAGCCATAGGGGGCGGCGCGCTTCGGCAGCTCATGTCTGACGCTTTACCTCGAATAGCGAAGCCCGGCGCCTCGGTCCAGTCGATGCGCCGGGTCGTCATTGGCATGATCTGCGTGCTCGGCTTTGCCCTCGCGGCGGTGGTCGGACTGAAACTGCTGCAGACACAGCACATCACAACGCTCATCGGCTATTCCGAGGACAACGCCTCCTGGGCGGTGCATCAGTTGGGGGCCGAGCAGCTTCGGTTCGAGACCGCGCTGCTGCGCGCCAAGGACGGTGATCCGCGCGCCTTGGACGAAGCGGCCCTCCGTTACGAGACCTTCGCCAGCCGGCGCAGCGTCCTGGCGGACGGCGTCTTTCGCCATAAGCTCGAACGACTGCCCCCCTTTGGCGCGCTCATGACGGCATTCGACCGGATGCTCGCCGCCCACGATCCGATGATGGCAGATGGATTGCAGCCGGACGAGATCGCACCGTTGCTCGCCGCCGCGAGCGCAATGCGCGGGCCGGTGCATGACCTCGTGCTGGCGGAGAACGAGCTGTTGAACACCGTCGAGGCGGACACGCGCACACACATCCTCATCATCCGCCACATATCGCTGGTCACCTTGTTGGTGCTGAGCGTTCTCCTTATCAGCTTCGCCGCCTACGCGCTCGTGATGCTGCGGCACGCGCAGAATTCCGAGCTGGCTCTGCGGCATTCGGAAAATGTGCTGCGGAGCGCGCTGAAGGAGGCGCAGAGCGCGAGTGCTGCCAAATCGGTATTCCTCGCCAACATGAGCCACGAACTGCGCACGCCGCTCAACGCGGTCATCGGATTCTCCGAGTTCCTGGAGATCTCCGCCGCTCACAAGCTGGACGAGCGGCAGCGTGGCTATCTCTGCGACATCCGCACCAGCGGCCGGCATCTGCTCGAGGTCCTCAGCACGATTCTCGAGGTTTCCAAGCTTGAAGCCGGCAAGGTGGAGCTGCACATCGACGCAGTGCCGGCCCGCATGGTGATCGCGGAATGCCTGCGGATGGTCTCGGGCAAGGCGAAACAGAAGAGCATCGCCATCGACAGCATCGGGTTGGAGGACCTGCCGCCGATCCAGGGCGACGCGACGCGCTTGCGCCAGATCTTCCTCAACCTGCTGACCAACGCCGTCAAATATTCCAACGAAGGCGGACAGGTGCGCGTGGTGGGCGCCGCGGAAGGCGGCTTTGTCATCATGCGGATCGAGGATGAAGGCATCGGCATGAAGACCGCCGATATCGAAACCGCCTTGCGCCCGTTCGAGCGCATCCGCAATGCCGAAACCGCGAACCAGGAAGGGGTGGGTCTCGGCCTCACCATCGTCAAGACGCTGGTCGAGATCCATAACGGGCGGCTGGAGATCGACTCAGAGATCGGACAAGGAACAACTGTATCGGTGTGCCTGCCGGCCGGGACGCCGCGCGCGTCCATCATAGAGACGACGTCCCACGCCGCAGCCCTGACGCCGCCGTTCGAGTTGGCGGTCGGCCGTTGAGGCCTTCCGCCGCGTCTACTTCTTCTTGGCGCCGTCGGGATTGCCGAATTGCTGCCAGAACGCCTTCTGCATCTGCTCCAGGCCGGCGATCCCGGCGGGCATCCAGGTCTTCATCAAGGTTTCCGGATCCATCGAGCGCATGGCGGACATCATGCGGTCCTGCATTTCTTTCATCACCGCGTCCTGCATCGGCTGCACGTCCGGCAACCCCATGAAGGTCCGCGCCTCCTCCGGCGTGCAATCGATGTCGATATGGATTTTCATGGGTGGCCTCCCGATGCGCTGGCTCGGCGCACTGTAGGCGCAGGTGCGGAGCAAGGGCAAATCAGGCGTGGCGCGCGCCGCACGGCATGCCTTATGTTTTCCCGCGCGCTTTCGCGTTGGGGGGCCGCATCTTGAACCGACTGACCTGCTATCAGATCCGCGACCAGGCACCACGCCTGGCGGCCGCGCCGGGAGACCGGTCGTGGATGGACGCGACCGCCAAACGCGGCGCCTATCGTTGCATCCCCCTCACCATCGCCAACGCGATGGGCTGGGAGCTGCTGTCGCCTGCACGCGTGACGGCGGAATGGAACGGCGGAGGCGAGCTCGGCGACATCACGATCACCATCGACGATCCGGCGTGGGGCGGGGACAAGCTCGCCACCTCGCATTTCGGCTACGGCATTCTGACCTTCTCGACCGGCTATCTATTCCGCACCGATCTCGGCATCGGCGTGTGGGCGCGCGGCACGCCAAACCGCCCGAAGGATGGGATCGCGCCGCTGGACGGCATCATCGAAACCGACTGGCTTCCCTTCACCTTCACGATGAACTGGCAGTTCACCCGGCCCGGCCGTGTGACTTTCGAGCGGGACGAGCCGTTCTGTTTCCTGACACTCCTGGCCTATCGAGCCCTGGAAGAGGTTCAGCCGGAAATCGTGCCGATCGGGTCCGACTCGCAACTCTCCGCGCAGCACCAAGCTTGGCGCACCGCTCGCTTGGGTTTCATCGACCGTTTGGCGAAGAACGAAGCCGAAACTGTCCGCCAGGGCTGGCAGAAGTTCTATGTCCGCGGCGACGGCAACCCGAGCGGGACGGCTCCCAGCGCCACGCACACGTCCAAGGTCAAGCTGGCCGAGCCTATCCGACGCGAATCTTCAGCCAGTGCCGGCCCCAACTCCGTCGTGACAGGAATAACAGCCCAGCTGCCGGAAGACGCTTCGCAGCCCTGAAGACTTTGGGTGCAAAAGGGGTTGGTCTTCCCCAGGGATTTGTGTAGAGTCCCGCACGAACTGGCGGGGCTGGCCAGTTCCCATCCTGCAACTTTCGGGGATCCATCATGTCCGATCATTTGCTCGGCCCATTGCCGCCACCGCCGCCCGCGCCGGTTCTTTAACTCAAACTGTCGAGAACGCCCGGCTCCTTACGGCCGCTTGGGAACCTGGACTCCAAAGCTCCAGGCCCGCCGCGTACCGAAGGGAGCGGGCGGGTTCGTCTTTATTGATCCTGACTCCTTGCAATCGATGGCTGCGAGCGCTGCCGCCAATCGCTCGCGCGCCAGTGTCTGCGTCTTTCGCCGGAGCGGGATGGGGTCCGGGACGTAGTAGTACACATAAGGATTGGTGTTGATCTCGTAGACGACCATGCGCCCGTCGACCGTGGCATGGTCCGCTCGGCCGAACTCGATCCCCGCGAACGCGAATATCTTCGCCAATTCGACGGCGAACCGGTTCGATGTCGCGGCTTCGTGCTCCTCGGCCACCGCCCTCTCGTTCAGCAGATCCCACTTCCCGACTTTGACGTACCAGGTGTCGTCGACCGAGATGTGGTCGACCGACATGCGATCCGCTACGCAGAAGGTGCCCCACTTGTGCCAAAGCCCGTCGTAATAGGGCGCGGGCCAATGTTCGACCACCAGCGCGCCCCGCACGGGAAGGCCGTGCGCACGCCGCTCTTCTAGAGCCGCCTCCAACTCCTGCTGGCTGGCGATGAGCACCGGCGAAGGGCTGGCATGGTGCTCCTCGTCGCGCAGGAAAACCGGAAAGCGCGCCGGATGCGGATGCTCGTCGGCACGGTAAACATCGAACGGATTGAGGCCGGCGCGATACAGGCCGCGCAGCAATTCGAAGCGCGTCATCGCGCGCGCCGGATCGTTGAGGCACCGCAGGCCGCGTTTCTTCAGACGCCGATAGACCGTGGCGGCGAGCTGCAGCTCCCACGATGAAAGCCTTTCCAGGTCGGCGAAGATGTAGGTGGCACGCGGCACGCGCCTGGCACAAAACAGATCCTCGTACGCCATGGTGCGCAGATCGGGTGCGGCGAAGCCGTAGGTTCCGTCGCGGAACGTCGCGAACGTGTTCGCATGATCCTTGACGGTGATCACGATGATCACGGTCGCACCTTCGCGGGATTGAGCATCAGGCGGCCGCCGTTGCGGATGGTGATGCCCTGTTCCACGTCGGCGAATGTCGCGCGCGCAAGATGGGCCTGCACGGACTCGCAAGTTCGGCGTTGCTTGCTGCGCCTCGGCACGCCGGGCGTGCGCCGGCCGCGCAGCCGATCCAGAAGAATGCGCCCCTCGTAGGCAAGGGTGTTGCGCAGGTCGCGCAGCGTCCACTGCCGAGCGAGCCAAACACTCCAGGGTGTTCCGGCACAGAAGCCACGGTAGCGACGGTGCGCTTCACGCAGCGCAAACCATCGCCGATTGCGACCGAAGCGCTTCCACGGTTTGTCGGGGCCGTCATAGTGACAGACTACCGGCGCGGCCAGCGCCGCCGCGCATGGCAGCTCCATCAGGTGGCCGCGGAAGTTCCAGATCGGTGATAGATCCAGGATATGCCCGTCGAGAACGGCATTCAGCGCATCCTCATCCGGCAACAGGCAGATGGTCGGATTGCGCTCGATGAAATCGAGCGCGCGCTCACCGATGCGCTCCGCATTCCAGCGCGCCACATCGATCAGCATGAGGCCATCATTGAAGTAGCGGAACGGCTCCGTCATGCCGAGCGCACGGAAATGCTCTTCGCGTTTGCGTACCGCAGCCGGAGCGAGCCGTTCCGTGATTCGCCCGGCGGCCGCTGCCGCCAGCACCCGGCCTTGCAGGTCCAGACCGAACAACGGCGCCAAGTCGCCATGGATCTCGGTGTCCGCATCGAGATAGAGCAAGCGGTCGTAGCGACCGGCGAGCAGCTCGGGAGCCACCAGCCGGATCAGGCTCGCCGGCGAGATTCGTCCCGCGGTCGCGCCGGTCTTATGCAGGCGTGGAAAGGAAAGCGCGCCGATCGCCTGGATGCCGTGCCGCGCCATCCAGGCACGATGCTCATCGTCAAGCTCGCCTTCCTCCGCGAACACATGGACGTCGTAGGCGCCGCGGGCGCGGCGAGCCGCCTCGGTCGCAACGTAGAGAGCAGGCACCGCCATGTTCCGGTCGGTGCAGAGGCAAACCGCGTTCCTGGTCAAAGAATCCCCCTTGCCCGCGCAGGGGCGATCCTTCTATCGGCGCGGTGACGCTGTCAACGTTCCGATGGGTCATGTCACATCCGCCATGTCACATCCCCTGGGGCCGGATCGTCCCTTGGGCATAGACCTGAACAACGACCCCCAGGAGGACAAGGATGAAACCCAGACTGAACCACCAACACGTGGCGCCGGATACCATCAAAGCGGCCGTGGCACTGGAAACCCACCTCGCGAACAGCGGATTGGAGCGGTCGCTCTACGACCTGGTGAAGACCCGTGCATCGCAGATAAACGGCTGCGCCTATTGCATCCACATGCACACCCGCGACGCCCGCGCCCACGGCGAGACCGAGGAAAGGCTCTATCTGCTCAGCGCCTGGCGGGAGTCCCCGCTCTACAGCGACCGTGAGCGTGCGGCCCTCGCCTGGACCGAGGCGCTGACGCTGATCGCCGAGACCCACGCGCCCGACGAGCTCTACCAGGAGGTCAGGCGGCATTTCAGCGAGCAGGAGACCGTCAATCTCACCGTCCTCATCGGCATGATCAATCTGTGGAACCGCCTCGCCATCAGCATGCGCGCCGTGCATCCGGTGACGCAGCCCAAGGCGGCGCAATAAAGGAGACGCGACATGAAACGACATTTCTTATGGTTCGCCGCTGCGCTTTGCGCTGCCATCCTGCAACCGAACGCGGCCGGCGCCGACGAGACCGTGAAGCCGGTATTCGCCGGCTCACTGCCCAACGTGCCGGGCAACAACCTCACGGCCGTTCTGGTCAGCTACAAGCCGGGCGAAAAGTCGGAGACGCATCATCACGCCGGCAGCGTGTTCGCTTATGTCATCTCCGGCGAAATCCGCTCGCAGATTGCGCCGGGCGGACCGGCCAAAGTGTACAAGGCCGGCGAAAGCTTCTTCGAGCCGCCGGGCAGCACGCACCTGGTCAGCGAGAACGCCAGCGACACCGAGCCCGCCAGCTTGCTCGCGGTGATCGTCGCCGAGGACGGCGCCAAGCTGACGGAAGCCGGCCAAAGAAAGTAGCGAACTAGATCGGCCGCCGGCGCGCAAAGAGGAACTCGACTTCGATCGTAACCTGCGTGGCGCGCGGCACCTGCATCGATGGCAGCAGGTGCCGCGCATTGGGGCCCATCAGGATCGCGTCTTGAATGTCTTCCGGATCGAAGAAGGTGCGGCGAGTAACGGTGTGCGGCACCAGCTCGTCGAACACAACGGCGAGCCGATCGCGGTATCGCCCGGTCTTGTGGTCCGATAACCCAAGCAAACTGAAAGCCGCGCGCAGCTCCCGCAGATGGCGCTCACCTGGAAAGACCAGCGCCACGATGCCGCCGGGTCGCAGCACGCGTGCCATCTCGCCGTAGTTCTTCGGCGCGAAGATGCTCACGACCAGATCCACCGATCCATCATGGATCGGCCAGTGCGTCCAGATATCGGTAACAGCAAACGCGAGGTCCGGGTGGCGGCGCGCGGACCACGCCGCGGCTTCCTTGGAGAGATCGATGCCGGCGCCACGCGCTGTGGACAGAAGCTCCGCCAGGCGCGCCAGGTGAAAGCCGGTGCCGCAGCCGGCATCGAGGATCGCTTCCCCACCGCCTGCCCGAGCGGCGATTGTCTCAACGATGAAGTCGAAATGCGCCTTCGCAAGGAAGCGCTCCCGATGCTCGAGCTGCAGGCGCGTATCGCCGCCGCTGGGCCGCGCATGTTTGCGCGCCGGCGCCAGGTTGACATAGCCGCTTTTCGCCAGATCGAAGCTGTGGCCCTTGGCGCAGATCAGCCGGTGTTCAACGAGCGCGAGATCCAGCGTGCAGACCGGACAGCGGAACAGTGCGAAGTGGCCCGAGGAAATCGGACGCTGCACGGCGCCGTACCCGACGCAGCAGGATAATCATGCCCATGTCATCCTCCTCGACTCTCCGCGATGGCCCGCATTATCCGTCATGAGCACAGCTCCTGTCGACCGTTGACGCGCCGCCGCATCACGCTCAGGCTGTTAGCGCGATGACGAAGGGCTATCAGCAATTCCGCCCGATCGAGGCGTTCCACACGCTGGTCGATGCCTATTGGACCAATCAGCCGGGCAGCGCGGCATTTGATCGTGTGCTGCCGGATGGATGCATCGATCTCATCTTCCGCAGCGGAGCGGATGGCGGCCGCCTGTTCACCAGCGCCTTGATCGAGCGGCCGCTGTTTGTCGAAGGTGCCGGTCAAGATTGGTATGTCGGCGTGCGGTTTCGGCCTGCGATGACGCGCACTCTACTCGAGATCGATCCAGTGGACTGCCGCGACCGCGAGATCTCGGCCGTCGAAATTGATGCCGCATTCACTGCCTTGGAGCATGCGCTGCAGGATTGCGCATCGGCGGAGCAGGCGCTCTCCGTGCTCAAGCGTGCGGTCGACGGGCGCCTCATGCGGCTCGAGCGGGACGCAGCGCCAGCGCGCGTGCGGGAAGCGATCGCCCTGCTGGCGCGCGGCGGCGAAGTCCATTCGATCGCGCGCGCCCTCGGCATCACGGAGCGCAGCCTGCATCGCGACCTGCTGCGCTGGAGCGGCCTGGCGCCGAAATCGCTGGCGCGCATCCTGCGCATGCAGCGTTGCCTGGCCGCGATCCGCGCCGGGCGCAGGCCGCTGGCGCTGATCGCCCTGCACACAGGCTATGCCGACCAGGCGCACATGACGCGCGAGCTGAAGACCTTGACCGGCTTCAGCCCGGCAGAGATCGCGCGGCCCAGCCGCTATCGGCGACCTGTCCGAAATCTTCAAGACGCCGCGTGAGCCGCCGCCCTATCTCGGGTGAAACCTCAATGGAGCGGACCCATGAAATTCGGCTACACGATCATCTATGTGGATAGCGTCGAGACAACCATCGCCTTCTATGAAACGGCGTTCGGCCTGAAGCGCGGCATGGTGGCCGAGGGCGAGTTCGGCGAGCTCGCGACCGGCGAGACGAAGCTCGCTTTCGCCGCCAAGAAAATGATCCACGAGCCGGCGCATTTCGCCAGCGCCGACGGCAAGGTGCTGGGCGTCGAGATCGCGCTGACCACCGACGACGTGCCGGCTGCATTCGACAAGGCGGTCGCCGCCGGCGCCAAGCTGGTGAGCAAACCGGAGAAGAAATCCTGGGGCCAGATCGTCGCTTATGTGCGGGATAACAACGGGTTCCTGGTTGAGCTCTGCACGCCCATGGGTTAGCTGGGCTCACAAGTCCCACGAGCTTTTATCGCTTGTGGCGAGCCGGCCGCAGCCGTACCTAAGGTCTCGAGAGCAGCTGGGTTGCGAAGCGATCATCGCACTTCGCATCCCGTCCTTGAGTGATGGCGCATGAACCAGATCAGTCCGAAACGCGCGCGGGTCGAGACCCATCCCTCCGGCTACGTGCTGGCCACCATGAACTACACCCGTTCCGGCGGGCCGAAACCGGCGGTCTATATGTATGATAGGCCCGCAGGCGTGCCCCCGATCGAGGAGCGCCACGAGCCGCACCAGGTCGCGATCCATTCTGCGCGGCCGATCCTCGAGACCTTGTCTCTCGACCTGCAGGGTTTTGCGCTGACCCACGAGCGGACCGCGGTGCGCAATTTCGACGATCCCGACGAACTCAAGCGCATCTATGACGCGGAGGTGGCGGATCTGGTGCTCTCGCGGACCGGTGCGCGCACGGCTTTGGTGTTTGATCACACGATCCGCCGCATCGGCGGCGACGATGCGAGCGCGTCGCGTCGCGCGCCGGTGCATGTCGTGCACAACGACTACACGGCCAAGTCCGGTCCGCAGCGGGTACGCGATCTGCTACCGCCGCACGAAGCCGAGCAAGCGCTGAAACGGCGCTTCGCCATCGTCAATGTCTGGCGCTCCATCAACGGGCCGGTCAGCGACACGCCCCTCGCGTTTGCCGACGCACGCACCGTCGCGGACGAGGACTGGATCGCCACCGATTTGAAGTATCCCGACCGCACGGGCGAGGTCTATCGCGTCGCCTTCAACCCCGCGCATCGCTGGTTCTACGTGCCGAACCTGCAGCCGGAGGAGATCCTGCTGCTCAAGACCTACGATTCCGACAGGAACGGTCGCGCGCGCTACATGCCGCACTCGGCGTTCAATGATCCCGCGACTGCGCCAGGCACGGCCAAGCGGCAGAGCATCGAATCGCGGGTGCTGGCGTTCTTCTAGACTAGGCGCTGCGTCGTTGTAGCTTGCCGACCGCGCGCTTGAGCGCCGCCCAGGTGGCGCGCTTGCCGCGGCCGGTGGGGATCACGATGTCGGCGCGCTTGCGCTTTTCGGCGTCGGACATCTGACGCTGTTCGATGCCTTTGAGCTTTGCGAGCGTCATGGCGGGGCGGGAGAGCACGCGCTGCAGCTGCACGGCACGCGGGGCGGAGACCACCAGAACGGCATCGCAGCGCTTCTCGCCACCAGTTTCGAACAGCAGCGGGATGTCGAGCACGACCAAGTTGCTGCCCTTCGCGCGTTCGCGGGCCAGGAACCTGCGTTCCTCTGCACGCACCATCGGATGCAGGATGCGCTCCAATGTCTGCAGCACCGCTGGATCCTTGAAGGCGCGCTTGGATAGCTCCGGGCGGTTGAGGCCGGCCTCGGTGACGAGATCGGGAAAATGTTGCTTGATCGCCGGCAGTGCCTTGCCGCCGGGCCTCGTCAGATTGTGCACCACCTCATCCGCATCATGCACCGGCACGCCCATCCGCCGCAGCATCGCGGCGGCGGTCGACTTGCCCATCGCGATGGACCCGGTCAAACCTAGGACACGCATCTACTGCCTGTCTTTGATGCGAGGACTGATCCGCAGCAGGTCCTTGAGAGACGAGCCGATCCAGGCGAGCACGAACTCCACGTCAGGCAGATGGATCATTCCAATCCGCTCGAGAAATGCAATCTTGCTGCTGATTAAAGCGACGAGGAACGGCAGAGTAGTCGCGAGTTTGATAGACTCTTTGACTACAGCAACCACATCATTGTCTGGCGCGCCCTGCCAGCCAATACCTTGCAACAATTCGGGTAGTGCTTCGGCCAATGCGAAACCGAATCCACCGAAAAAGGCGAGCGCAAGCATAATAGTTATCGAGCGCGTCATCGAGGTGTGCGCTCGGGGCAACAAGTAGGTGAGAAGGCCGATCATATCTTCACTGTCCCAGCACGAAGGCGCGCAGCTCCGCAGTCACTTGCGGGTCGGGGCCGAACCAGGCTCGGAAGCCGGGGCGCGCCTGGTGCAGAAGCATGCCGATACCGTCGACGATGGGATTGCCGCGCGCTTGCGCCGCTTTCAGCAGCTCCGTCAGCAGCGGCACATAGACGATGTCATAGACCAGGGCACTCGTCGGTAGGTTCGCGAGGTCGATCTCGAGCGGCGCCTGCCCGGCCATGCCGATATTGGTGCTGTTGGTGAGCAGCGCGGCATCCTTCAGCGCATCGGCGCGGGCCTCCCACGGAAGCACCTTGATGGGGCCGCCGACCGCCTCCGCGATTTCCTCGGCGCGGCGTGTTGTGCGGTTGACCAGGCGAATCTCCGGAACGCCTTCATCGAGCAGCGCGACAACGATGGCGCGCGCCGCGCCGCCGGCGCCGAGTACCACGGCGGGGCCTGCCGCACCGCGCCAGCTGGGCTGGAGCTGCTGCAAATTGGCGATGAAGCCGAAGCCGTCGGAATTGTCGCCGAGGATCGAGCCATCCTCGCGCACCACCAGCGTGTTGACGGCGCCGATGCGCCTGGCGAGCAGCGTCACCTCATCGACGAAGGAGAGCGCGCGCTCCTTGTGCGGCAGCGTTACGTTGCCGCCGCGGAAGCCGAGTGATGGCAGCGCGCGGATCCCCTGCTCCAGCTTGCTGGGATGCGTGGCAAAGGGAATGTAGGCACCGTCGATGTCGAACTGCTTCAGCCAATAGCCATGCAGCCGCGGCGAGCGCGAATGATCGACGGGCCAGCCAAACACGCCGGCGATGCGGCTCTTGCCGGTGAGGGTGCCAAGCGCGCTCATCGCGCCACCATGCTATGCTCGCGCAGGATGCCAAGCACCGGCAGCAGGGGCAAACCGAGGATGGTGAAGAAATCGCCGGTCACGCGCTCGAACAATTGCGCGCCGATACCTTCGAGCTGGTAGGCGCCGACCGAGCGCAGCACGCCCTCGCCGGCCTGTTCAAGATACTGCTCCAGGAACGCGTCGGTGAAATTGCGCATGCGCAGTTCGGCGCGATCGGTCACGTGCCAGATGCGCGCGCCATCGTGCACCAGGACGGCGCTGGTGATCAGGCTGTGGTCCTTGCCGCGCAGCGTCTTCAGCTGCTCGCGCGCGCCATCGCGCGTTTCGGGCTTGTCGAGCCAAGCGCGATCGCACTCAAGCATCTGATCGCAGCCCAGGACAAAGCGGCCACCGACGCGCGACGAAACGCGCTGGGCTTTCAGTTCTGCCAGCGTCTCCGCGACGCGCGCTGCCAGCGCGCCTTCCTGTTTCAGGCTCGCTTTGATTTCCGCTTCGTCGACCGCCGGGACAGCAGTCTCGATGGCAACGCCGGCGTCGCGCAGCATCTTGGCGCGGGTCGCACTGCCGGACGCGAGGATGAGGGGATCAACGTCAGGCATACATACTCCCAACGCACCGTTCATTCCCACTGTCACCCCGGGCGTGACCCGGGGCCCATGGATGGGCTTGGCGCAAGCGGCGCAATGGATCCCAGATCAAGTCCGGGATGAAGTTTGTGGTGATGCTCACCGCAAACGTCACTTGCTCACCGCTACCTCGCCCGCCGGCGGCGTGT
Source organism: Dongia deserti (assembly GCF_003574735.1). Taxonomy (GTDB): domain Bacteria; phylum Pseudomonadota; class Alphaproteobacteria; order Dongiales; family Dongiaceae; genus Dongia_A; species Dongia_A deserti. The sequence continues at coordinate 133,662 of NZ_QORW01000009.1, read as the reverse complement.
TGCCGTCGCGGTGGTTCTGCAGCATTTGCAGGATGGTGGCGGCGGTCTCCTCGATCGAGCGGCGGGTGACGTCGATCACGGGCCAGCCATGCTCGGTGCACAGGCGCCGCGCGGTCGCCACCTCCTCGCGCACCACCGACAGCTCGACATAGTCCGTGTCCTCGTCGCGCGCGATCATCTGCAGACGGTTGCGGCGGATCTGCACCAGGTGCGAGGCGTCCTTGGTCAATCCGACGATCAGCGGCTTCTTGACCAGGAACAGCTCCGGCGGGAGCGGGCAATTCGGCACGATCGGCACGTTCGCGCACTTGATGCCGCGGTTTGCCAAATAGATGCAGGTGGGAGTCTTGGAAGAGCGCGAGACACCGACCAGGATCACGTCCGCCTCGTTGTAGGAGCGGCTGGATTGGCCATCGTCGTGTGCGAGCGCGAAGTTCATCGCCTCGATCCGGTCGAAATATTCCGCATCGAGCTCGTGCTGCCGGCCGGACTGGCCGCGCGCTTTCTGGCCGAAATGGGCCGCCATCGCATTCATCACCGGTTCCAGCACGGGAACAACCGGCACCTGCAAGGTACGGCAGCCGGCGACCAGCTGCTCCCGCAGGCGATCGTTCACGATGGTGTAGAGGACGAGACCGGGGTTCTGCTTGATGCCGGCGAGCGCACGGTCCATCTGCCCGGGTGTGCGGACCAGGGACCAGGAATGCTCCGTCACGTCGGTGTCCTCGAACTGGACCAGGCAGGCACGCATCACGCTGTTGATGGTCTCGCCGGTCGCGTCCGACACCAGATGAACGTGAAAACTCCTAGGCATGACGCTGAGCAGCCCCGCTTCGTTTTTGTCCACACCGTCCAGTGGATAACGCGTTGGAAACCGCCGGTCTTATCCCGGAACGCCCTTTGATCCACTTCCGCTAGTCTTTCTTCGCATCGGTTATGCGGGGGATCAACCCCTGGCGCGAAAAGGCTGGATCCGGTGGATAAGTCGACTCCCCACCTGATTCACCTTTTCCCGGCTTTCCACAGGCCTGCCAATCCGGCCTCTCCACAGACTTTTCCACCGGTCCCGTGCCGGGATTCTTACCCAACCTTGTCCAGACCCGACCTGAAAAGCGGTAATCCCCATGACTCCTATCACCAATCACCACCACCATTCTTCTCTTATAAGAATCTATGTTAGGGGTGAGCTCTGGACCCGGGAACCGAACCCAGCATGAAGACAGCCGACAAGCCTCTGACCCGAGCCCTGAAAGGCAAGGCGCTGAAGCACCCGCCCATCTGGCTCATGCGCCAGGCCGGGCGCTATCTGCCGGAGTATCGCGAGGTCAGGGCTCGGGCCGGCTCGTTCCTGGACCTGTGCTACAACCCGGCGCTGGCGACCGAGGTGACCTTGCAGCCGATCCGGCGCTTCGGGTTCGATGCCGCCATCCTGTTCTCCGACATCCTGGTGGTGGCGGATGCCTTGGGCCAGTCCGTTGCCTTCGAGGAGGGGCGAGGGCCGGTCCTCGAGCCGCTGCAGACCGGCAAGGACTTGGCAAAGCTCAAGCTCGACCGGTTTCATGACCGTTTGGCGCCGGTCTACGAGACGCTCGATCGGATCAAGGCGGCCTTGCCGGCCGAGACGGCCCTGATCGGCTTCGCCGGCGCACCGTGGACCGTCGCCTCCTACATGATCGAAGGCGGATCCAGCCGCGACTTCGCCAAGGTGAAGGGCTGGATGCACGGGCAGATCACCGAATTCGCGGCCTTGATCGACCTGCTGGTGGAGGCGACTAGCCAATATCTGATTCGCCAAGTCGAAGCGGGGGCCGAAGTCCTGCAGCTGTTCGATTCCTGGGCCGGCGCCCTCTCCCATCCCGATATGCGGCAGTTCAGCTTGGCGCCGCTGCGCAAGATCGTCGCCAACGTGCGGGCAAAGCACCCGAACGTGCCGATCATCCTGTTCCCGCGGGCGGTTGGCGCCGGCTATCTGGATTTCGCGGTGGAGAAGTTCGCGCAAGGCCTCAGCCTCGATCCCGGCGTGCCGCTGGAATGGGCACGCGACCACTTGCAGAGCCAGACGTGCCTGCAAGGGAACCTGGATCCGCAGCTGCTGGTTATCGGCGGGCGCAGCATGAACGCCGGCGTCGCGCGCATCCTTCACCGGCTAGGCAAAGGACCGTTCATCTTCAACCTCGGCCACGGCATCGTGCCGGAAACGCCGCCGGAACATGTGGCGGAGCTGGTCAAGCTGGTGCGGGAAGGCGCGGGGTGACGCGCGAGCCTACCTACTACTCTACTGTCGCTCCGGGCTTGACCCGGGGTCCGTTGCGCCGCTCACGCCAAGCCCAACCATGGACCCCGGATCGGGCTATTTTATGGCTTGTTGGGGGTGACAGAAAGAGAGCGCATCGCTACGGCGGGTCCACTACATGACCCGCACCGCGATCGTGCTGTTCAATCTCGGCGGGCCGGATTCCCTCGAAGCCGTCAAGCCGTTCCTCACCAACCTCTTCAACGACCCGGCGATCATCCGGCTGCCCACTTTGCTGCGCAGCATGATTGCAGCATTGATCGCCCGCCGGCGCACGCCGGTGGCGCGGGAGATCTATGCCAGGATGGGCAACCGCTCGCCGATCCTGCCCAATACCGAGGCGCAGGCGCGCGCTCTGGAGCAGGCGCTGGGCGGCGAAGTGAAGACCTTTATCGCCATGCGCTACTGGCATCCGATGACGGTGGAGACGGTCGCGGCGGTGAAGGCCTATGCGCCGGACGAGGTCATCCTGTTGCCGCTTTATCCGCAATTCTCCACCACCACGACGGCCTCGTCCTACAAGCTCTGGCGCGAGGAAGCGGCGCGACAGAGTCTCACCGTGCCGCAGCGCCTCGTCTGCTGCTATCCGACCGATCCGGGCTTCATCGAGGCGGCGTGCGACTTGGTGCGCCAGAGCATCACCACTGCCGCGAGGGAAGCGCCGGGCATCAACCCGCTGGTCGTGTTCTCCGCACACGGCCTGCCGAAGAAGGTGGTCGATGACGGCGACCCCTATGTCTCGCAGGTCGAAGCGAGTGCCGCGGCGATCGTCGCGAAGCTCGGGCTGCAGGACGGCGCGTGGATCATCTCCTACCAGAGCCGGGTCGGGCCGCTCGCATGGGTCCAGCCCGCGACCGACCAGGTCATTTTGCAGGCATCCAAGGACAAGCGCGCCCTGGTCGTGTTCCCGATCGCCTTCGTCTCCGAGCACTCGGAAACGCTGGTCGAGCTCGATATCGAATATCGCCACCTGGCCGACGCGAACGGCGCCGCCGCCTATGTGCGCGTCCCGACGGTCGACACCCATTCGGCCTTCATCGGCGGATTGGCGGCGCTGGTGAAAGGCGCCCTCGCCCGCGACGCCGCCGTGCAGGACGGCAGCGGCCAGCAACACTGCGCCAACTGGCGGCGCTGCGCGTGCAAGGCGGCCAGCGCATGATCCTGTACGATTGGCTGAAGGCGCTGCATGTCATCGCCGTCATCGCCTGGATGGCGGGGATGCTCTATCTGCCGCGGCTCTTCGTCTATCACGCCGATGCCAAGCCGGGCTCGGAGCTCTCTGAGACCCTCAAAGTGATGGAGCGGCGCCTGCTGCGCGCCATCATCAACCCGGCAATGGGCGCGGCCTGGATCTTCGGGCTCTGGATGGCATGGGAGGGCGACCTCTGGGGGAACTACTGGTTCCAGGTCAAGCTCGCGCTGGTCGTCCTGATGTCGGCGCTGCACGGCTTTCTGTCGCGCTGGCGCCGCGATTTCGCCAGCAACGCCAACCGCCACTCGGCCAAGTTCTATCGCATCGCCAACGAGGCCGTCACCGTGCTGCTGATCGGCATCGTCATCATGGTGATCGTGCGGCCGTTCTAGGCGCGTGACATCGACCATTTAAAGTCGTAAAGTTCGCACGACTACAATCTAAATTTGGAAGCTGTCCTTTATGGAGGCGGGGAATGCCACGTGCGTTCGTGGCGGCGCTGATCGCGGGTCTGGTGGTGATGGCGACGGCTCCCGATGCGCAGGAAGTGCAGGGCGGCGCTGAATTCAACGACGCCTTCAAGTTCAACGACAACGCCTTAAATCCCGCCCAGACGCCTGGCTTTAATGACGGTAGCGGCTACAAGTTCCCCATTCCGGGTCTCGGCCAGGCAGCTCAGCCGGGAACTCTGCTCTCCAGCGACGAGGTCAGCGAAGTAGTGGCGCTCTGTAAAGCCGCGCAAGACCCGGCCAATTATGAAGTCTGCAAGCGATTTAAGGTTGGAACGGCGCCATAGGGAGGAAGAGGCACCATGGTCCGAACCATCCTTCGTTATGCATTGGCAGTGATGATTGTTGCCACCCTCGGCCAGGGACTGGCCCAGCGAGCGCTGGCCCAGGCGACCGTCTCCAACGCATCGACGCAATTTGCTTCGCCGGCTGGCCTCGACCCACAGATCGCACACCATGCGCTCGAGGCCTATGTGAGAGTCATCGAGGCGGACAACGACGCTCTTCTGCAGCACCGCATCGCTCTGATGAAGCACGACCAGGCCATCTATGAATGGCAACGCTTCGCCAGCAGCGTGCTGCTTTGGGTGGTGGTCGCTGTGGTCGCTGCGGGACTCTGCTTCTCCGGCTATCAGCTTGTCGTGGTGATGGAGCTGGCACGCCGTCGCGCCGTCCGGGAATTGCGCACCTCACGCGGTGCCGCGCCGGGTGCTGGCGGCCTGGAACCCGCGCCCGCATCGGCGCCTGCAGCGGGCGCCGACCTCGGATCGCAGGTCGGGATCAGCGCCCAGAGCCTTCAGGTCACCTCATCCGTCGTCGGGGTGACCGTGCTCGTGATCTCGATCGCGTTTCTGTATCTGTTCGTGCGGGAGGTCTACACGATCAAGCCGCTCACGACGACCAACACAGCCGAAGCGCCCGCCGCACCCGCCAATCCAAAATAGCTGCAGGGCTGGCTGGCTCTCCCTTCATCGCGACCTGAGCGGCGACTTGCGCACAAACGTAAGCGTTGATCCGATTTATTTTGCTGCAGCAAAGGTGCAGCATAACGCGAGCGCGCAATGCCTCTCGGCCGGCGCGCCACTGGTTGCGGCGCGCCGAGTGTGCAATATTGAGGGCTTCCAGCCTGGGAGAACAACCTCGCCATGGCGTTCGATCCGCGCGATCGGCAAGCCGGCGACAAGTCCCCCTTCCAGGCTTTTGTCAAACCTCACAACCGCTTGATCGGTACGGGCTTTTCGGGGCGCTTTGATCTTTCACTTGACCGGTCGGAGGGAATGCATTAACTCTTTGGGCAATCCGGTCTCGCGAAGACCGCCTACCTGACGCGCCCTCGCCGTCATCTCCGACCCATCTTAAGAATCGGTTCGCCGTGCGAGGCAAAACCCAGGACTTCAATGGCGATCTTGTCGCGTGAGCCCTGCCGCTCCGGAACTTCCATACCGGCAAACCAATTGTTTTTCAGAAAAGCGCTGCCTTGAACGACATACCCGACAAGCCCCAGACGGACAAACCGACACCGCCGCCGATGAATCTCCAGGACCTGAAGCACAAGTCTCCGGCCGAGCTGCTCGAGTACGCCGAGAGTCTGCAGATCGAGAATGCCAGCACGCTGCGCCGGCAGGACATGATGTTCGCCATCCTGAAGCAGCTGGCGGAGAACGATACCGCCATCCACGGCGACGGCGTGCTGGAAGTGCTGCCCGACGGGTTTGGATTCCTGCGCTCGCCGGAAGCCAACTACCTGCCCGGCCCGGACGATATCTATGTGAGCCCGAGCCAGGTGCGCCGCTTTGGCCTCAGGACCGGCGACACGGTCGAGGGCCAGATCCGCGCACCCAAGGACGGCGAGCGCTACTTCGCCTTGCTCAAGGTCAACAAGATCAATTTCGACGAGCCGGAGAAGATCCGCCATCGGATCAACTTCGACAACCTCACCCCCCTCTACCCCGACGAGCGGCTGAAGCTGGAGCACGACGACCCGACGCGCAAGGACGTGACCAGCCGGGTCATCGACCTCATCTCGCCGCAGGGCAAGGGCCAGCGCGCGCTCATCGTCGCGCCGCCGCGCACCGGCAAGACCGTGATGCTGCAGAACATCGCGCACGCGATCGCGGCCAACCATCCGGAATGCTACCTGATCGTGCTGCTGATCGACGAGCGGCCGGAGGAAGTCACCGACATGTCGCGCTCGGTGAAGGGCGAGGTCATCTCCTCCACCTTCGACGAGCCGGCCTCGCGCCACGTGCAGGTGACCGAGATGGTGCTGGAGAAAGCCAAGCGCCTGGTCGAGCACAAGCGCGACGTGATCATCCTTTTGGATTCGATCACCCGCCTCGCCCGCGCCTACAACACCGTGGTGCCGTCATCTGGCAAGGTGCTGACCGGCGGTGTCGACGCCAACGCGCTGCAGCGGCCGAAGCGCTTCTTCGGCGCCGCGCGCAACATCGAGGAAGGCGGCTCGCTCACCATCGTGGCGACGGCGCTGGTCGATACCGGCAGCCGCATGGACGAAGTGATCTTCGAAGAGTTCAAGGGCACCGGCAACTCGGAAATCATCCTCGACCGCAAGCTCTCCGACAAGCGCACCTTCCCCTCGATCGACATCACCAAGTCGGGCACGCGCAAGGAAGAGCTGCTGGTCGACAAGGGGACGCTCAGCAAGATGTGGGTGCTGCGCCGCATCCTCATGCCGATGGGCGTGACGGACGCGATGGAGTTCCTGCTCGACAAGCTGAAGCACAGCAAGACCAACCAGGACTTCTTCCAGTCGATGAACCAGTAGCGGCTGGGACGATCTCTCGAAACAAGAACGGCGCGGGTGGCAACCTCCGCGCCGTTCTGCTGTGCGCAGCTGCCCATGCCTATTCCATTTCATTTGGCACCTACAGCATGTGCGGGGCTCGACGCACTGCCCAGCCACGCTTGAACGATCTGCTCAAGGATTGCTTCAACACGTTCAGTCTCGGCGCACTATTCGACCTGGCGACGCGAGCTGGCCTCAAGGTGAAGCTGTCGATCGACGATACAGGCAAGAAAACAAAAACGCCCAAGAGGGCTGCATAAGTGATGGATGCCGCATCCGCGTCGCGGCCATACGCGTAACTCCCCAGAAGCCGGGCGGCTCATCGTCCCCGGTGGGTGGCGCAGCCCATCGAACGGCTCGCCTTGCTTCGGACGGATCGCGGTCCCATGGGTCGCGATCCGTCTTTGCGCGTCGTGGCGGCGCGATCTACCTGCGGAACGCCTGGTCGATCAGCTGCGCGGCGATGCCCTTCGCGGTGGTCGCGGCGTCGGGGCGGGCGGAGACCTGCGCCACCGTCGTGGCGCCTTCGAACAGCAGCGCGATCTGGTCGGCGAGCGTGTCGGGATCCGCGGCGCCGCCCGCCGCGGCCTGCTCACGCGCGAAACTACGCAGCAGCGTCTTGAACTCGCGCGCGCAGGCATTGATGGGATGGCTTGCTTCCGAATATTCCACCGCCGCGTTGATGAAGAGGCAGCCGTAGAAATCGGGATCCGAGAACCAGCTCTTGGCGAGCTCGAACAAGCTGAGCAGACGTTCGCGCGGATCATCCGAGGTCGCGAGCACGGTGGGCAGAAACTTGTCCGCGAAAGCCGCGCGCTTGCGCGAGAGCGCGGCTAGAATCAGCTCTTCCTTGGATGGGAAGTGCGCATAGAGCGTCTTCTTCGCCACCTTCGCCACCGCCACGATCCGGTCGACACCGGTGGCGTGGAACCCATGGCGGTTGAACAGAGTGATGGCAGTGTCGATGAGGCGGTCACGCGCGGTCGCGGTAGGGGGGTTTACGAGCGGAGCATCCATGACTCGGAATCGCAGTAATGAACAAAGATAAAGAGCATGCGTCGCGGTCGCGCGCCGCGCAAGATGACCAAATGTAATGATACGATTTCGTTCCTTTCTCACGGCACCGTGACTTGACGGGAAACTGATCTGTCTCCACGATAGATGCAACGAATTCAGCGCGTTATCGGCGCATCCAAGCTTCATTCTGGCGCGTAGCTCTTGAGTAACCGGGCCGCAAAAAGGCCCAGAGGACTGGAATTTTGGGGATTGTCAGACCTTGGGGGGCGGTGATCCGCAGCTAAACCGCCCTCCGCAGGAATGACAAGCGACCGGCCGCCGGCATCTCCGGCGGCCGGTTTTGCTTTGCGCTACATCCTTCCCTCACAATGGGGAAGAGGCCATCCCGTGTGTGGGAGCAGCGCGGTTCGACTCTACGGAACCAGCACTACCGAGCCTGTTGTCTTGCGCGCTTCGAGGTCGCGGTGGGCCTGCGCGGCATCCTTCAGCGGATAGGTGTGCGGCACCTTGATCTTGATCCAGCCTTTGGTGACGGCCTCGATCACGCGGCCGGCGGAAAGCTCGAGGTCGGCGCGGGTGGCCGTATAGGACATGAGAGTCGGACGAGTCAGGAACAGCGACCCCTTCTGGCTCAGCAAAAGCGGCGAGATCTCCGGCACCGGGCCCGACGCATTGCCGAACTGGACCATGTAGCCGCGGGGCTTCAGGCAATCGAGCGATTGCATGAACACATCCTTGCCGACGCCGTCATAGACCACGGCGACCCCCTGCCCGCTTGTGATCTCCTTGACGCGCTTCACCCAATCCTCGGTGCGGTAGTTGATGACGTGATGGCACCCCTGCTCTTTCGCCAGCGCGAGCTTCTCGGGCGAGCCCGCGGTGCCGATCACCTGTGCACCCAACTTGTTCAGCCACTGCGACGCGATGGAACCCACGCCGCCAGCCGCCGCGTGCAGCAGCACCCACTCGCCCTGCTTCACCGGATAGGTGCGGTGGATCAGGTATTCGACCGTCATGCCCTGCAGCATCATGGCGGCGGCAGTCTTGTCGTCGATCGCATCGGGGATCTTGATCAGCTTCTCGGCGGGATAGTTGCGCCGCTCTGCATAGGCGCCGACCGGCCCGCTGGCGTGCGCCACGCGGTCGCCGGCCTTGAGGCCGGTGACGCCCTCACCCACCGCTTCGACGATCGCGCACGCCTCGAGGCCCAGGCCGGTCGGCAGCGGCACCGGATAAAGCCCGGTGCGATGATAGGTGTCGATGAAGTTGAGCCCGCAGGCCAGGTTCTTCAGCTGCACCTCACCCTTGCCCGGCGCGGGCAGGTCCAGCTCCACCCATTTCATCTGCTCCGGCCCGCCGGCCTTCTCGACACGAATGGCGTGGGTCTTGGGCATGGCAGAGCTCCTTCTTGTTTGTGGTTGCGCACAGCTTAACGCGCCAACAAGCGCGCGAAAACCGCGTTGCGGGCGCGGCTACCGGCTGCCGGCGAGGACGATGATCTCCGGGCTTTGCGGCGTGATCGGAGAACGGTCCCAATCGCCGAACCAGGTGAGCTCGGTGAAGCCGGCGTTGGCGAGGAAGGCCGCGAGCTCAGCCTGGCTCATGAAGCGCAGCGTATCGCGCGTTACCACGATATCGTCGGGTGCGAAGCGGAAGTGCGTCTCGTAGGTGACGAGGGCGCCCTCCGCCGCGGCGATGTCGTTGTGGACCTCAATCTTGCCGATGCCCGGCACCTGCACAGTCTCGCGCGAGCGCGATGGAATCCACTCGCGCCATTCCTCCACCAATGGGTTGCGCGTCTCGAACGCAAGCGCCCCGCCGGGCGCCAAGTGCCGGCGCAGGGTGCGTAAGGTCGCGCTGACCGCGTCATCCTCCAGGAACACCTGGAACACGTGGCCGGTCATGATGATGAGGTCGAAGCGCTGTTCGAGCGAAAGGTGGGCCGCATCACTGTCGACCCAGTTGACGCGCGCAGTGCCCGGCCGGCTGCGCGCCACTTTCATCATGCCGGCGGATGGATCGGCACCGGTGACGCGATGCCCGCACTCCGCCAGCGCAACGGCGAGCCGCCCTGTCCCGCTTCCCATGTCGAGAATCGTCTTCGGCTGTTCGCCGGCGAGCGCGATATAGAACGCATCCCCCGCATCCGGCAGATTCATCGCATCGTAGCACGCCGCAAGGCGCGGATCGGTGTAGGCAGTGCAGGGCATTCAACGATTCCTGTTTCGTACGCAGTTGATGCAATTCTCTCCCGTCACCCCGGCCTTGAGCCGGCGCGGCTCGTTCTCGACAGTAAAGGCATTTCCGTCTCTCTTACCGTCATTGCCGGACGGACGCGAAGCGGCTGATCTGGCAATCCAAGTTCTATTGCAGCGCGATCTCGTCGAACAAGTCGCGCCATCCCGGATTCATTTTGCGCACCAACTCGATCTTCCACGCCCGCGGCCAGTGCTTGATATTCTTCTCGCGCCGGATCGCTTCTGGGGCGCTCGCGTGTTCCTCGTAGTAGACCAGCATCTTGAGGCCGTAGCGCTTGGTGAAACCTTCGAACAAGCCTTGGCGGTGCTGGTATGCCCGGAACACAAGGTCATTCGTCATGCCGACATAGAGCGTACCGAACGGCTTGTTGGTCATGATGTAGACCCAGAAGCCCATCGCGGGTCAGAGTAATTTGGATCACCGGGTCTCGTCGCTACGCTCCTCGCCCGGTGATGACGGGGAGGGGAGCACTGCTGGCTCAATTGATCGCCGCCGCAAAGGTCGGTGGTGCGGCTTCGCGCACGACGCCACCGCCGGGGACGATTTCGATAACGGCGAGCTGGCGGTCGACGGTGCCGTCCTGGTTCAGGCGGAACACGCCGGTGACGCCGGAAAAGCCGCTGGGGTTGGTCAAGGCGGCCTCGGAGTAATCGGGCGTCGACGACTTGCCGAGCGCGACGATCAAGGTGATCGCGTCATAGACCAGGCCCGCGCGCTGATCCGGCACGGCGCCGTAGATGCCGCGATAGCGATCGGCGAACTGCTGCCACTTGCCGGGGTCGGTGGTGGCGTACCAACCGCCGGTCAAGCCGGTCTCCTGCGCCAAGGCGGGGTCGTTGGCCCAGAGAGCCGTGCCGAGGATCCGCAAGTTCTGCGGACCGATCTGGAACGCGGGCAGGAGCGGGGCGAGCTGGCGCAATTTCGCGCCGCCTTCCGGCAGCATCAGCGCATCAAACGGCTGGCGCTGGTACGTCGTCGAGAGTTGCTCGATGATGCCGGTATAGTCCGGCGAATTGGGATCGTAGAGTTCCATTCCGGCGATCACGGCGTTCGACCGTTGCACGGCATTGCGGAACGCCTGGTTCACGATGCTGCCGTAAGGCGAGGTGGGGGCGAGGATCGCGAAGCGCCGGCTGCCCTGGCTCGCGGCATATTGCACCACGCGCTCCACCTGGTCCTGCGGCGTCACGCCCATGACGTAGAGACCGGGCTGCGCAGCCGACTGATCGTTGGTGAAGGCCAACACCGGAATCTGCGCGCCCTGCGTGACCGGCGCGACCTTGCGCGCATCGGCGGCGAAGACCGGGCCGAGCAGGATATTAGCGCCCTGGGCCAGCAGCTTGCGCGCGGCGGAATCCGGCCCGGCCGCGGTCGCGGTATCCTCGACCATCAAGGTGAAGCGGTCGTCGCCTACCTCGAACAATCCCATTTCCGCCGCCTGGAGCAGCGTGCGGCCCAACGCCGCCTGTTGACCGGACAAGGGCAGGAGCAGGCCGATCTTGGTGCCGGTCTCGGTCTGCTCGTAAGGGAGCGTCTCATATTGCGGCTGGGTCGGGGTGGGCTGGTCCGGCGCCTGGGGCGGCGGTACACTCGGTGCGCAGCCGGCGGCAAAGCCCAAAATCAGCGCGCCCACCCAGCGTTTCGCCTGTTGCGCCACGTCGCCAAAGACCGCCTGATACATTCTGTTAGTCCCGCCCGGAAATGATGCGTGATGAAGCCTAGCCAGAGCCAAGAGCGAAGTAAACGTGGCGCGGAGCAGGGCGGCGGGACGCAAACCGGCTGCCTGGTCCTGGTCGCAACGCCCATCGGCAATCTGGGCGACATCACGGCGCGCGCGCTGGAGGGGCTGAAATCGGCCGATCTCATCGCCTGCGAGGACAGCCGCGTGACGAGCAAGCTGTTGCAGCACGCCGGGATCGAGAAGCCGCTCCTGCCGTATCACGATCACAATGCCGAGATGATGCGGCCGAAGATCCTGGCGCGCATCGCGGCGGGCGAGCGCGTCGCCCTGGTCAGCGATGCCGGCACGCCCTTGATCTCCGACCCCGGCTACAAGCTGGTGCAGGCGGCGGTGGAGGCGGGGCTTCCTGTCACCATGCTGCCGGGGCCGAGCGCACCGATCATGGCGCTGGCCTTGTCGGGACTGCCGAGCGACCGGTTCCTGTTCGCCGGCTTCCTGCCGTCCAAGAGCAAGGCGCGGCGCGATGCGATCGCCGAGGCTGCGCGCGCGCCCGTCACCTTGATCTTCTTCGAGACCGCGCCGCGGCTCATCGACTCCCTGCAGGACCTGCAGGCCGTGCTGGGCGATCGGCGCGCGGCAGTGGCGCGGGAATTGACCAAGCTGTTCGAGGAGGTGCGGCGCCACCGGCTGTCGGCCCTCATCGCGCACTATGAGGAGGCGGGACCGCCGAAGGGCGAGATCGTGATCGTGGTCGGGCCGCCGGAAGAAGAGGGGGTCTCGGCCGATGACGTCGACACGCTGCTGCGCCGCGCCCTGCAGAGCATGAGCGTGAAAGACGCCGCCGCAACCGTGGCCGCCGCAACCGGCACGCCGAAGCGCACGGTGTATGCCCGCGCGCTGGAGATCGCGGGGGAGAAAGGAAAATGAGATCCGATCGAACCCCCAAGAAAAATTCCTTCCCCCGCAAGGGGGGAAGGGACGTCTATTTTTGGGAGGAGGGGGAGTGAAACGCAATCGGCAGCGCGCGTATCTCTCCGGCCGGCGGGCGGAGCGGATTGCGTGTTGGTTGCTCAGGCTCAAGGGCTATCGCATCCTGGCGGTGAATTGGCGCTGCCCGGTGGGGGAGGTTGACATCCTGGCGCGGCGCGGCACTGTGCTGGCGGCGATCGAGGTGAAGCGGCGCAGCGCCGGCCTGATCGAGAGCGAAAGCGCGGGCGACGCAGCCCTCTTCGCGATCTCGCCCCATCAGCAGGCCCGGGTGGCGCGGGCGGCGGAAGTCTTCGCGTCGCGTCGCAGCGATTGCCAGGGCCTGGAACTTCGGCTTGACGCCATCACCGTCACCGAACCGACATCCCGGCTCTTGGCGCACTTGGCACGCGTTCTGCAGTGGGGTTGGCCGCGGCACTTCCCGGCGGCATGGCAAGCCGAGATTCGTTAGGGCATAGTGGGGCATGCGAGTCGCGCCTTGCCTGGCAGCACCCATTGTCCTCGTCGCATACGGGGCGCTCAGCGGCTGCTCGCCCGTCGGAACCGCGATCGGTGCCGCAGCATTTACGGCGGACCTTGCAACCCAGGAGCGCGGGCTGTACCAGGGCCTGGACGACCATCGCATGTGGATCGCGATCAATGGCCGCTTCGTCGCCGCAGATCTCGAGGTGGCGCAGAATGTTCATTTGCAGGTGCAGGAAGGGCGGGTGCTCCTGAGCGGCGTCGTACAGAAGCAGGAGCAGCGCTTGGCTGCAGTCAAGGCCGCGTGGGAAGAGCCGGGCGTGCGCGAAGTCATCAATCATATCCAGATCGCGAACAGCCGCGATCTCGGCCAAGTGGCGCAGGACGAATTCCTCGCACGCAGGGTCTGGCTCAAGCTGTTCGTGGACCGGCAGATCCGCGCCAACAACTACTCGGTCGAATGCATCGACGACGTGGTCTATCTGATCGGTGTCGGACAGGATGAAGCCGAGATCCAGCGCGTGGTGGATCACACGCGCGACGTCGCCTATGTGCGCGATGTGAAGAACTACGTGCGTGTGAAGACGGATCCGCTGCCGCCCGAGCCGCCGCCGCCCGCCAACGTCCCCGATATCATGCCGGCGGAGCAGCAGCCCGGTCTGGACGGCTTCGCCCAAGCGAGCGAATCGTGACCAAGGCCGCAATCGACGAGGCCCTGCGCGCGATCGGCGAAAGCGCGGACGAGGCGATCGACCTGGCGGAGGCCGCGTTGCTGTGCGCGGCCCACGAGCAGCGTGACCTCGACCTCGCACCCAGCCGCTATCACCTGCAGATGATCGCGGGCGAGATGAAGCGTGCCGCGGCACTGGATGCGCTGCAGCCGAGCGACGAAAAGCTCGATGCCTGCTGCGATGCGTTGCGCTACGTGATGGCGGAGAAGTTCAGCTATCGCGGCGATGATGAGAACTACGATGATCTGCGCAACGCCGACATGGTCGCCGTGATCCAGCGCCGGCGCGGCTTGCCGGTGGCGCTCTCGATTCTATACATGCACGCGGCGCGCACGCTCGGCTGGCGCATCGAGGGACTCAACTTCCCCGGCCATTTCGTCATCCGGCTCTATGGTGACCGGCAGGCCGCCATCCTCGATCCGTTTGCGGGCGGCACGACGCGCTCGATCCAGGATTTGCGGCAGCTGCTGAAGGCGCAATCGACCGACAAGACCGAGGTCAAGCCGGAGCATTTCGCGGCGCTCGACAACCGGCAGGTCCTGATGCGCCTGCAGAACAACATCAAGGTGCGGCGCATCCAGGAAGGCGACCTCAAGGGTGCCGAGCGCGCCTTGCAGCGCATGCTGCTGATCGCGCCGGGTTATGCGGAGCTCTGGCGGGAAAGCGGCATCCTCAATGCGCGGTTGGAGAACCTGCTCGCCGCGCGCCGCGCCTTGACGCGCTATCTCGAGCTCGCGGAAAGCGACCAGCAACGGCAACGCGCCGCCCGCCTGCTGCAGGAGCTGGGGCAGCAGTTACATTGACCGAGCCCAACACAAAGAAGCACCTCTTCCCCTTGCGGGGGAAGGATGCGCAGGCTTAGCGAGGCCCAAGGATATCTCATAAGCGATAGCCTTGCCCGCGAGGGAGGAGGGCGCATCTGTTGTGGCTACGTCTGATGGGCTTGTGCCGCCCTCACTTCGCCGCGAAGAAATTCTCCAGCTCTCCCGGGGCGAAGCGTTGACCGCCGCACACGATTGGGATGCGGCCGTCGTGATCGCCGGCGCGGACGGGGTTGATGTATTCCCACACGATCTCACCATCCTTCGTGACTTCGAACAGGCGTCCGCCATCGGATTCGGTGACGAAGGTGTTGCCGTTGGGCAGGCGCTGCTGCTCCGAACGGACGTTGCTTTCGAACGGCTGCTCACGCGTGCCGCCGTAGCTCCAGGTGATCTTGTGGGTCTCCGGATCGAACTCCAGCACCCGCGACGTGCCGCTCGGCCCCAGATCGCCGAGGTTGTCGAACAACAGGATGTGGCCGTTGGGCAGCAGGTCCGGATCATGTTGCAGAGCCCATGGTCCCTTGGTGCCCCAGACGAAGTTCTCCGTCTCAGGATCAAGCGCGACGATCAGACTGGTGGAGCGGAACGAGAGCAGCACCGTGCCAGGCTCGGCGAACGGGAAGTTCACCGCGGCGTCGGCCTCCATCGGCTCCACCGCGTTGGCGTGCTGCGGATCCTGCTGGGCGAAGGCCGGCAGCCACTCCAGGAACCGGCTGAATGCGGGGGAGCGGACCTGCGCTTCCAGCAGCGAGATCTCTTTCTCCACCTTGCCGTTGGGCGAGAGGATGACCAGGAAATCCTCGATCAGCGGCATTTCCAGATGATGAGCGCCCTTGATCGGCTCCGTCTTGATGCGGTGGGTGAGCACGTAAATGCGGCCGTCGCTTCCGACCTCCACGTCATGATGCGCGCGCTCGAGATATTTCCAGATGACGTTCGAATCCTTATCCAGCTTCACGAGGCCGAAGCCATAGGGCGTATCGCCCGCGCCTTCATAGAGCGCGAGCAAATCGCCGTTGGGAAAGAGATAGGCATTGCGGAAATAGATCAGCGGATCCGGCCGTGGCTTGGCGACCGCGGAGCTCTCGTCCCATACCGCGCTGAACGGCACGCGCCACGTGTGCATGACGGTGCCGTCCATGTCGACGAGGAAGGCGGCGGAATCGTGGCCGGAGGTGTAGAGCGTGTAGCCCTGATAGGCCTTCGCGGCATTGTGAATGGTGACGCCGCGGTCGGCTCGGCGCGCATCGGCCCACAGGTCGGTATCCACCGGATCGCGATAGCCGCTAATCTGATTCAACAGAGCATGGCCGGCCTGATGCGCGGATTTGAACAGCGGATAAGGCGGCAGCCGTTCCAGCACGACCAGCGCACCGGCCATGAAAATGAGAAAGCCGGAGGCAAGCAGGAAAGCGCTGAATCCCAGCCAGTGCGGCCATCCGTGCGAGTCCTGCCAACGGGGATCGATCGTTGTTTGGGTCACGGGCATCATTCCTCCGAAATGATAATGTCGGCACGGCGGGAGGGTTCCACAACGCACATTGCCGCAGCGCAGCAATCGGCGCACGGTTGTGGTATAAAAGCTCTGATATGACAGCCGCGGCGGGGCGGCTAGTCTTCGTGTCGGGGGAGAGTTGCGAAAATGAAACGTCTGTTGCACACCGCGAGCGCAATCGTGGGCAGTGTCGGGCTGACTTTGCTGTCGACGCCGATGGCCGCAGCCGACGCACTGCCCATGCCGGTCATGCGCTACGTCGAGCTTTGCCAGCAGAGCGGGGGCAGCTTTGCACAGCATCTCACCGGCGGCGTTGGCATCGTGCAATGCCAATGGCCGGAGCACGGCCGTACCGAATGCAAGGTCGGCGGCAATCAGGTGAATGTGTGCGGCATCGCGTGCCAGTCGAATGCCTGTCTGAAGCAGAATCCGGCGCGCCGCAGTCCGGCATGGCCGCTGCAGGGCGGGCCGAACAGCGCGGCCCTGCCGACGCTTCCCGGCAGCGGAACGCTGGCGCCCGCAAACTGACGGGCGGTCCGATGATCAATCCCATCGATACGTTCTTCTATGGCCTCTACATGGATGACGAAGTGCTGGCAGGCATGGGTGTCACGCCGCGCTCCCCCCGCAAGGCCAGCGCGGCCGGCTTCGCTCTCAGGATCGGCACGCGCGCAACACTCGTGCGTAAGCGGGGCGGCACGGTCTGGGGCGTGGTCTACGCGCTTGCGCCGGAGGAGCTCGCCAGACTCTATGGCGGGGCCGGGCTCGAGGCCTACCAACCCGAAGACATCGAGGTCGCGCTGGAGAACCGCGCCATCATCCCGGCGCGCGTCTACAACCTGCCGCTTCCGCCGCCGCCGGATGAGCGGAATCCGGAGTACGTCGAGAAGTTGAAAGCCGTGTTGACGCGGCTACGCTTTCCTCCAGATTATATCGCGGGCATTCAATAACGATGCTCAGCGCACCCATGTGCGGCTGGTGAGCACCACGCGATGTCCGTCGGGGTCCTCGAAGGTCGCCCCGCCTTCGTCCCAAAACGGATTGTAGGATTTCACTGGCGCGAATCCAGCTTTCGCCATGCGTGCAAGCGCGGCCTGATAATGCGATGGATCGGGCAGATAAAACACCAGCAGATGGTCCTGGCTCGGTGCGCGGCCGACCGTGTGGCCGCGGTGGTGCGTGAACTCCAGGTGATACGGATAGCCGGGATGACCGGCCATGAATCCGTCGAATTCATCGTGGCCGCCGAAGCGATACAGGATCTCGAAGCCCAGCCCCTCGATGTAGAACGACATCAGCGCATCGAGATCATCGGTCGGCCTGGCCACGCGCAGGATCGGAACCACGGGGGACACCTCGTCGCAAAGACCGGGTCGATCTTAACCAGGACTTCATCTGGCGACAAAGCTCGTCTAAGAAGTCTCCATGCGAATCATTGTGGTTGGCGGCGGAGTCATCGGCGTCACCTCGGCGTATTGGCTGAGGCTGGCGGGGCATGAGGTTGCGCTGATCGAGCAGGATGTGGAGGCCGGGCGCGGCGTCTCCGCCGGCAATGGCGGGCAGCTCTCCTATGCTTATGTCGAGCCACTGGCCGGGCCCGATCTCTGGACCAAGTTCCCGGCGATCCTGCTCGGGCTCGACAGCGCGGTGCGCATGCGGCCCGACCTCTCGCTGGACTCGATCCGCTGGGGCCTTTCCTTCCTGCGTCACTGCATCGGCAAGCGCCAGACGGACTCGCTGAAATCGCTGCTGGTGCTGGCGGCGGAAAGCCATCGCGCGCTGGCGGAGCTCTTGAACGACGTGCCGCTGCAGTTCGACTACGCCGCCGCTGGCAAGCTCATTCTCTATCGCGACGCCAAGGCGCTGGACGAGGCGGGCCGGCTGGCGGAGATCAAGCGGCAACATGGGTTCCGCATCGAGACGTTGGGCCGCGCGCGCTGCCTCGCGCTCGAGCCCGCGCTCGATCGCTACCGCAATGGCTTCGCTGGCGGCATCTATGCGCCGGAGGATGCGGCCGGCGATTGCGGGCTCTTCACCCGCGGACTCTACGATCATCTCGGCCGCGCGATGGGGGTGGAGACGCACGGCAGCATGCGGGTCACGCACTTGACCATGCGCGATGGGCGCGTGGTCGGTGTGGAGCTCGACACCGATGACATGCGCGCCGATGCCGTGGTGCTGGCGAACGGCATCGATGCGCCGCGCCTCGCCGCGACCGTTGGATTGAAGCTGCCGATCGAGCCGGTGAAGGGCTACAGCATCACCGCGCCGGCGCGCCCCGATGCGCCGATCGTCAGCCTCACCGACCGGGCGGAGAAGATCGTGTTCGCGCACCTGGGCCACCGCCTGCGCGCCGCGGCCTTCGCCGATCTCGACGGCTGGTCGCCTTCCGTCAATCCGAAGCGTGCGCAGCAATTGCTGGCGCTGGCGCTGCACCTGTTCCCCGCCGCGGCGGATTGGGACCGCGCCGAGCCCATCTGGGCCGGCCAGCGCCCGATGACGCCGAGCGGTATGCCGCTGATCGGCGCGAGCAGGGTGCCCGGGTTGTATCTCAATGCCGGCCATGGCGGGCTGGGCTGGACGCTGGCGTGCGGTGCCGGCAAGCGGCTGGCGGGGATCATCGCCTGAGCTGTCAGGCAGGAGCATGCGATGGATCAGACGACGATTGCACGATTCCGCGACCAGCTGCAACGCCGGGCTGAGGCGCTCCGCGCCGAAAGCGCCATCTCGGCGGAAGGCCGCAGCGTGGTGGAGCTGGACCAGGCCTCCGTTGGTCGACTATCGCGCATGGATGCGATGCAGGTGCAGGCCATGGCCCTGGCGAACGAGCAACGGCGCCAGGCGGAGCTGCAGCGCATCGCGGCCGCCCTGGATCGGATCGAGCGTGGCACGTTCGGCGACTGCATCGCATGCGGGGAGGAGATCGAGACCAGGCGCCTCGAGATCGATCCGACAATCCAGAGATGCATCGCGTGCGCGCGACAGGGCTGAGCGCTCAAAGGTTCGGGTGAGCCTTGCGATATCTGCAGTTCATCCGTCCCAATCTGCGCCTGCTGTCGTTCGGTTCCGCCGCCTTCTTCTTCTCGAGCTTCGGCCAGACCTTTTTCGTGTCCCTGTTCAACGCGCCGCTGCAGGCGGAGCTCAGCCTCGGCAGCGGCGAGATCGGCTTGCTCTATTCCGCCGCCACGCTGCTGAGCGCCCTGAGCCTGATGTGGCTGGGGCGCAAGATCGACGAGTGGGACCTCAGGGTCTACACCGTCCTTGCCTGTACGCTGGTGCTGCTAGGTGCCTGGACGTTGGCGGCGGCGCCGACGGCGATCCTGGTTGGAGTCGGGTTCTACTTTCTGCGCATCGGCGGGCAGGGCCTGCTATCCCACGCCGCGCTGACCAGCATGGGCCGCTATTTCAGCGAGACCAGGGGAAGGGCGATCGGTTTCGCTTCCCTCGGCTTCGCGCTGGGCGAGGCGGTCCTGCCCTTGTGCGCAGTTGCGCTGACTGCGTGGATCGGGTGGCGCCAAGCCTGGGGCGGGATCGGCACCTTCGTCGCAATCGGCGTCATACCGATCCTGTTGTGGCTGCTCAAGGGCCAGGCTGCGCGGCACCGGGCCTTCGCCGAGGCGAATCCCGGGCAGCCGGCGGCGCTTGCGTCGCGGCGCCTTTCGATCTTGCGCGACGTGCGGTTCTATCTCTGTCTGCCGACGGTGCTGGCGCCGCCCTTCGTCATCACCGGGCTCTTCTTCCACCAGACCTCGGTGGCCGCCGAGAATGGATGGAGCCTCACTTGGCTCGCCAGCTGCTTCATCGCCTTCGCGATCGTGCAGGCCTATTCGAGCTTCCAGTCCGGCGTGCTGGTGGACCGCATCGGCGCCGTCCGGTTGCTCCCCTTCTATCTGGCGCCGATGGCGGGCGGACTGCTTGTGCTGGCCGTGTTCGATCATCCCGTGGCGGCGCTGCTCTACATGATCGGCCTCGGGTTGACGGCGGGACTCGATGCCACGGTCGGGACCAGCGCCTGGGCGGAGCTGTTCGGCGCGCAGAGGCTCGGCTCGATCCGCGCCGTCGCCGCGTCCCTGATGGTGTTCTCGACGGCGCTGTCGCCGGTCCTGATCGGCTGGGCGCTGGATCACGGAATCACGATTTCGGCGGTCGCGGGCCTGTGCATCCTCTATTGCGGCATCTGCCTGGCGCTGGCGTTGCGGCTGGTTGCGATCAGCCGCAAGCCTGGTGGCGGCGACCGGTAGGCTCCCGCCGGATCGCGCCCATCGAATCCAGGTCCATCGGGCAGCTTGACGTGGGCCTTTCCGCGCGCCCACATACTCGCACGAGAGCCTTTGCCGGAAAGACCACCCATGCCCCTGCGTGTTGCCATCCAGATGGACCCGATCGAGAACGTCAATATCGAGGGGGATTCCTCCTTCGTGATGGGGCTCTCCGCCGAGGCGCGCGGGCATAAGCTCTGGCACTACTTGCCGTGGCAGCTCACGCTGCGCGACGGCAAGGCCTATGCCCGGGCGCGGCCGATGAGCCTCAGGCGCAAGGCGGGCGATCATTTCACGCTGGGCGAAGAGGAGCTGCTCGAGCTCTCGACCATGGACGTGATCCTGATGCGGCAGGATCCGCCATTCGACATGGCCTACATCACCGCGACGCACATCCTGGAAACGGTGCACCCTAAGACCCTGGTGGTGAACGATCCCGTGCATGTGCGCAACGCGCCGGAGAAATTGTTCGTCACGCAGTTCGCGGACCTGATGCCGCCCACCGTGATCACCTCCGACCGGCAGGAGATCCTGGCCTTCCGCGACTATCACAAGGACATCATCGTGAAGCCGCTGTTCGGCAATGGCGGCGCAGGCGTGTTCCACATCACGCCCGGGGACGAGAATCTCAACGCGCTACTGGAGCTGTTCACGCAGCTCTATCGCGAGCCGATCCAGGTGCAGCGCTACGTGCCGGAAGTGCGCCAGGGCGACAAGCGCATCATCCTGATCGATGGCGAAGCAGTTGGCGCCATCAACCGCGTGCCGGCCAAGGGCGAATCACGCTCCAACATGCATGTCGGAGGAAGGCCGGAGAAATCGGTGCTCACGCCGCGCGACCGGGAAATCTGCGATGCGATCGGTCCGACGCTGCGCGAGCGCGGCATGATCTTCGTCGGCATTGACGTGATCGGCAATTACCTGACCGAGATCAACGTGACTTCGCCCACAGGCCTGCAGGAAGTCAACCGCTTCGACAAGGTCGTGCTCGAAGACCGCATCTGGGACGCGATCGAGAAAAGGCTGGTGCGGAAGTAGCGCAACGCCTTGCCGCTACGGTTTCAGCACCCATCCGGTGTTCGCGATCAACTGGTTGCACCGCCGACCGGGCGTATCCCAATCGCTCCCATAGAGCGTCACGAACACCTTGCTGACAATCGGGTCAGATCCCAGGAAGAACTCCACCACGTAGCCGTCGCCTTGCTCACGACCCACAAAGTACGGGTATCTTGGCCGTCTAAGTGCGCTCAGAAGCAGGCGCGGCCTAAGAACAAAGCGCAAGGGACCGCCGACCTTGATCTGCGACACGGCGCGAAAACGATCCATCCGCGATAACGCGAGGATGGGATCGTGCTGGACAGCGAACGTTGCAGAGGGAAATACCTTTGCGATCTCCTGCTGGACATGCTCCACCGTGCCCAGTGGTCGCCAATATCTGCCGCGAATCTTGACCGTGTAGCCCATGACGCTATCCAGCTGCGCATCCCCTTGTAGACATAGCAGCGTCAGCATGACAGTGCCGTCAGCCGTGACCGTGTCACCAGGTCGTGCTCGAAGACCGCATCTGGGACGCGATCGAGAAAAGGCTGGGGCGGAAGTAGCGCCAGGCACCCTGTCCGCTCTCAAAACTGGAACAAAAACGGGCCCATCAGTCAGCGGCGACCCTGTCTGCGCCGGTCGCCTTATGAGCGAAACGTCTTGACACGAGACGATCGTCTCATTATATGACGGCCGTATTGAGTTGACGACCTGCATGGAGCCGCGACATGGGCCTGACGCCTGCGGACATGGACCGGAAGATCGACGAGCATTTCGGCTTCGAGGCGCGCGACGACGTGGCGGGCGTCCTTTCCACCCTCGCCACCGACGTGGAGCATGACGTGGTCGGCTGGCCGAACGGCCCATCGCACGGCCGCGATCACGTGCGGCCGTTCTACGAGACGCTGTTCGCCGACCTGGCGGACGGCCAGGTCACCTGCATCAGGCGGCTGTACGGCGATGGCTTCCTGGTGGACGAATCGCTCTGGAAGGGCAGGGCGGTCGGCCGGCCGTTCGGCCTCGAGGGCAAGGGCCGCCCGCTGGAGTTCCGCCTCCTCCACGTCATGGAGTTCGATGAGGACGGTCAGATCCGGCGCGAGGCGGTGTGGCCAGATCTGGCGGCGGTGATCCAGCAGCTGCAGGGCTGAGATGTCAAAGAGAAAGCCACCCGAGCGGAGCAACCAGCGCTACCGGACCCGCAAAGACCTGATCGATGCGGCCGGGCGCCTGATGAAGAACGGGCACAAGCCGAGCCTCGAAGAGGTGGCCGAGGCCGCGCGGGTGTCGCGCGCAACGGCATACCGCTACTTCCCGAATGTCGAGGCGCTCCTGGTGGAAGCACCGCTGGACACCGCAGCGCCGGATTGGGACGCGCTATTCGCCGGCGACGCGTCGATCGACCCGGAAGAGCGGGTCGACCGGGCCGAAGCTGCCATGCATCGGATGGTATTCGATAACGAGGCCGCGATCCGGCTCATGCTGTCGGCCTCTGTCGCGCGTGCCGCGCGTGAGACGGACGGCGAAGCGGTGCCATATCGGCAGAACCGCCGGACGCCCCTGATCGAAGCGGCGCTCGCCCCCGCCCGCACCCGGTTCAAGAAGGCCAACTACAATAGGCTGCGCGCCGCGCTGGCCATGATCTTCGGTTCGGAATCGATGGTGGTGTTCCGCGACGTCCTGCGCCTCGACGAGAAGACCGCACGCGCCGTGAAGAGCTGGGCGGTGCGTGCCCTGGTTCGCGCCGCGCTCGACGAATCCCAGGCGCAATGACCCGGCATTCAAAGGTTCATGCCCGGCACGAGGAGAAGCGGATCGTCGCGGGCCGCCGCGCTCGCTCGGCGGTGGTCGCTGTGATCCAGGTCACAACCCGAGTGAGCGCGGCTTGCGCCGCGCTGTTTGAGTGTGGTGTGAAGCGCTACTGACTAGGGGAGAAGCCCATCATGCACGTGTGTATCCTGGTGGCCGGCGTTGCCGCCATATCCTTCCTCTCTTATGGCGCCGCTGCCGAGACGCCGGTCGAACGCGGCCAGTATCTCGCGCACATCATGGATTGCGGCGGCTGTCACAATACCGGCGCCTTCACGCCGCAGCCGAATCTGGAGACACCGCTTTCCGGCTCCGACATCGGGTTCGAGATGCCGGGCATGGGCGTCTTGTATCCACCGAACCTGACGCCGGACGAGGAGACGGGTCTCGGCAAATGGACGGATGCGGAGATCATCACCGCCTTCACGACCGGCGTCCGCCCGGACGGCCGCCAGCTCGCGCCAATCATGCCGTGGATGTCCTATAGCCACATCAGCGCTGATGATGCCGAGGCACTGGTCGCCTATCTGCGCTCGCTGAAGCCGGTGAAGCACAGGGTGCCGGGGCCGTTCGCGGCAACCGACAAGCCGACGGCGCCTTACTTCACGGTCGTCGCGCCGAAGTAGCGAACTGGGCTAGCGTCGCGTTTCCGCGCGGTGGAGCGCGACGCCTAGGATCACCAGCGCGAGGCCGGCGCATTCCACACTGGTCGGAATCTGCTGCAGCACGATCGCGCCAATGACGGCCGCGGTGGCGGGCAGGAGCGCGAGCATCAAGGCGAATGTCGCGCGCGGCAGGCGCGCCATCGCGAGCTGGTCGCACACATAGGGAATGACCGACGACGAGATGCCGACGCCGATTCCCGCGGCCAGCAGCAGCGGGTTGGTGAAGGCCGGCATCGCCTGCTCGATGCCGACGGGCAGCGCGAAGATGGAAGCCACCAGCATCGACGCGCTCAAACGTTCGATGCCGCCGGCACCGCCTTGCGCCGCCAGGCGATGGCCGAGCACAATGTAGAGCACGAACAAGGCGCAGTTCGCGAACGCGTAGAGATAGCCCACCGGCTCCGCCAGCCAGCGCGCATCGGTCAGGAACCACACGCCCGCCACGGCCAGCGAGAGCGCGACAATGTTGCGCTGACTGCGCAGGCCCAGCGCGGCGAGCAGGATCGGACCGAAGAACTCGATCGCGCCGACGGTCGCTAGCGGCAGCCGCGCGATCGCGAGATAGAAACAGCCATTCATCGCCGCCAGCGTCGCCGCCATGGCGACGATCAGCCAGCGCTCTCGCGCGGTCGCCTTGCGCAGGTAGCGAACGGGCCGACGCCAGAACGCGAACACGATCGCCGCACTCGCAATGCGCAGCCATGCCACGCCGAGCGGCTCAATCGCCGCGAACAGCAGCACGGCGAAGGAGGGCCCGAGATAATGGAACACCGCGCTCACCACGAAATAGGCGTGCGGCGGGATGCGGTGGGTGATCGCTGCAGGCGTTGCTGGTGTCGCTGTCATGCCCAACCTGCTCTCCTTCCGTCACCCCCGGCCTTGAGCCAGTCTTGAGCCGGGTTCCATGGTTCAGCCGCGCGTGTGACGGCGGAATGGATCCCGGCTCAAGACCGGGATGACAGATGAGAGTGTGGCAAAGGGGGCGCATCGCCTCTATGATGGATGGAAAGCTTCTTGGGCTCGACACCTTCAAATTCAATGTCAGTGACGCATCACATGACCATTTCGAAGCTATTACTCGATTCCCGCAATCAAAAGCTCCTGGCGGCGTTGCTGAAGACTCCGCGCGCGTCCGTCACCGACCTCGCGCGGCGGGTGGGGCTGTCAGCGCCAGCGACACGGGAGCGGCTGGTGCGGCTGGAGGAAGCGGGCGTGATCAAAGGCTGGCGGGTGGAACTGGATCCCAAGGCGCTGGGCTACCCGATCTCCATCCTGGTGCGCGTGCGGCCGATGCCCGGGCAATTGCCGAAGATCATCAAGCTGGCGCAGTCGATCCCGCAGGTGACGGAGTGCCACCGCATCACCGGCGAGGATTGCTTCCTGATGCGCCTGCACCTGCGCTCGCTCGACGAGCTCGACGGCCTGCTCGACAAGTTTCTGGTCTATGGACAGACCACGACCTCGATCCTGCAATCCTCGCCGGTGCCGCCGCGCGCCCTGCCGCTGCCGAACCAATCCACGGGATAGCCAGCGCGCTCGACTGCGGGGCCGCGATTTCGTTGGCGCCGGCGCCGGAATTCCGCCTTTTCCAAGGCGTAGAACCGGAGGCGGCGATGCGCTACTCTTGCAGCGGAGGGAGATTTGGCATGGAGCGTCGCCTTGCCGCCATCCTCGCCGCCGACGTTGTCGGCTACACCCGGCTCATGGAGATCGACGAAGCCGGCACGCTGGATGTGCTGACCGCCCGGTGGCGAAATATCCTGTCGCCGCTTCTGGCCGAGCATCACGGGCGCATCGTCAAGCTCATGGGCGACGGGGTGCTCGTGGAATTCGCGAGTGCCGTGAATGCCGTGCGCTGCGCCGTCGATCTGCAGAAGCGGATGGAGGAGGCCAATGCGGGGTTGGCCGAAGACCGCAAAATCCTGCTGCGGGTCGGCATCAATCTGGGCGATGTGATCGTCGAAGGCGACGATCTCTACGGCGAGTGCGTCAATATCGCGGCACGACTGGAATCGATCGCCAGCGCGGGGGGTATCTGGCTCTCCGAAACGGTGGTCGATCACGTGCGCAACAAGATCGAGGTCGAATTCGAGGATCTCGGCCGGCAAAGCGTGAAGAACATTGCGCAGCCGATTCGGATTTGTCGCGTATCGGGCATAGGGGCGCACGAAGGCAACCCAGTCATGGCGATGGCGGGCAGCGACGAATTCCACGCCAAGCCATCGATCGCCGTGCTCCCCTTCGTCAATCTGAGCGGCGATTCCGAGCAGCGCTACTTCAGCGATGGCATAGCCGTGGATATCGTTGCGGGTTTGTCGCGCTTCCGGCAGCTGCTCGTCATCGCCCATCACTCCTCCTTCCAGTTTCGTGACAAGGAGGTGGACCTGCGCCGCGTGGGACACGATCTCGGCGTGCGATACGTCGTCGTCGGCAGCGTTCGAACGGCCGGCACGCGCCTGCGGGTCGCGGTGCAGCTAATCGAGGCAGCCACCGGCAATCACATCTGGGTCGAGCGGTACGACCGCGAGCTGGAGGATGTGTTCGCCGTACAGGATGAGATCACGCGGGCCGTCGTCGCCAGCATCGCGGGCAGGATCGAAGACTCCGACCGGCGCCGCGCCTTGCGCAAGAGTGTCGCAAGCCTGACGGCCTATGATCTTGTCCTGAGGGGCAAGGATCGACTCGAGCAGGGGGCGCAGGAGGACGTGCTCGAGGCGCGCGCTCTGTTCCGGCGCTGCCGGGAGATGGAGCCGGATTGCGCGGAGGCCTATATCTGCCTTGCCGAGACATACTTCTACGAAGCCATATCCAATTGGACGGCAGATTCGGCAGCGGCAGCGGCGCAATTGTTCGAGCTCACGCAGGAGGCGGCGCGGCTCGATGACCAGGACAGCCGGGTTCACCTGGGCCTTGCCTGGGCGCACTGGTGGATCAACGGCAACTACGAGATAGCGGAGGCACAGATCGACGAGGCGATCGCCCTCAATCCGAATGCGCTGGACAACTACTGCTTCAAGGGCTGGCTTTCGACTTGCGCCGGCAAGCTCGAACAGGGCATCTGGTGCTCGAGTGAAGCCGTCCGCCGCGCTCCCAACCTGCCCGACCATTGCCTCACAACCCGCGTCATAGCCGAATATCTGCTGGGGCGATACGATCAAGCGATCGCGACATTCGGGCGGATGCTGCATCCACCTGCGCCGATGTTCGCCTGGGTGGCCGCTTCCTATGCCAACCTCGATCGCGCTATCGACGCGCACGCGGCACTCGCGGCATTTCGCGCGCGCCTGCAGGCCGAGGAGGCCGGCCCGCCAGCCGACGATGCAGAAGGCTGGCGACTCTATTGGTCGAAGTGCTTCCCTGCGAAGGAGCCTGCAAGCCTGGAACGCCTGTACACCGGCTTGCGCAAAGCAGGTCTGCCGATCTGATGATGCTGGTGTTCGACGTCGGGGAGACGCATCGTCGCTGAAGCCGGCTGTCTGCCCGCGCAGATCACCTATATCGGCGACCGCATCGACAATGATGTGCTGCCGGCTTTGAAAGCCGGCATGCAAGCCATCCACATCGCGCGCGGCCCGTGGGGCGTGGTGCAGGTACGCCGGCCGGAAGCGCAAGGGTTGCGCCGCATCCGCTCGCTCGCGGAATTGCCGGCGGTGCTTGGCGAGCCGTGAAAGCCCTTGTCTATGCCTTTTGGCCGATATGGACGGGCGCCCGAAAGCGGCAAAATGATGGCACCATCCATTCACCATTTCGCCATGATCGTGCGGTAGTCTCGCTCATCATCGAGCTTCGTATTGCCATTGACATGTTCGTATCGATATTGATCGGCTCTGCCGTCTTGATTGCGGTTTTGGTCTCTTCCGCTCTCTTCCTGTTCGCGCACCTCACCGGCCGCGTCCGGCGCTCCACCGCGCTGGGTGTGGCGGTGGTCGCCCTCGCAACCGGGGCCGCGCTCGCAGGCGCCGGCGCGATGGAGGAGCCCGTTCTCGGGCCGATGGCGGTGCCGTTCGGTGTCTTCCTGATGCTGGCCGCCGGCATCAACGGGTTCGTGGCGTTCCAGGCGCCGAGGCTGAGCCGATAGCTTTATCCACCGACGATCTGCGGCGGCCGGTGATTGGCCGCGCGCACGGCATAGAAAACCGGTTCGTTGTGCAAGACGTGGATGGCGCCGCCCGCGACGATGTGGTCGTCATAGATGGTGGCGCCAAGCATGGTGTCGGTGAGGCCGCTGCGCCCCAGCATCGGCAGGGCCAGCCGCTCGCCCTGGGAGAAGCGGCCCGCCGCGGCATAGACGGCGCCGACGGCGCACACGATGCAAGGTTCGCCAAGAGCGCGGGTGTAGCGGGCAACCATCAGGTCGACTTCCGTGCGCTCGAACACATCGTTGAAATATTGCCCGCCGATATTGCGCCGATAGATGAGGTTGATGCTCTCGCCGGCGAGGCGCATGCGGAAGCGGCGCGTGTCGGGCTCGACCTCCATGATCCAGAGATTCGGGATCAGCTTGGGCAGATGCAGCGGATCGAAGGCCTGGAGAGAGGGCAATCCGCGGGCTTCTACCGCGAGCGCGTGCCAATATTCATAGAGCGACCGCAGGCGTTCATCCGCCACGATCGGCGGCGTCTCGATCCGAAAGTCCGATGACTCCATGCAGCGCCACCCCGGCGGCCCCACTGGTGTAACAATAGCGCCATTTGCTACCGCAAGTCACGGCTGATCGCACAGGACGGAGCGGTCTGGGTTTTTCAAGATGCATGGGCGTCGGGCACGCGACGTCGCGCCGGCTTGACCGGCGCGATGATCCGGGCGCTGTATGCCTGATCGCTTGCCGCAGTTGGAGGATCTTTCATGACGCAACGCATCGCGGTGATCGGGCTTGGATCGATGGGACTGGGCATGGCGCAGTCGCTGCAGCGCGCCGGCTTCGCGGTGACGGGCTGCGACGTCAGCCAGGCCGCCGTCTCGCGCTTCGTGGCCGCGGGCGGGCAGGGCGCCGCAACGCCGGCGGACGCGGCGCGCGATGCGGAGATCGTCGTCTCGGTGGTGGTCAATGCGGCGCAAACGGAGTCCATTCTGTTCGGCGAGAGTGGCGCCGCGGAGACGCTTGCGAAGGGCGGCGCCTTCATCTCCTCCGCCACCATGGATCCGGAGGCAGCCCGCGCGCTTGCAGCGCGGCTGGAAGCGACCGGGCGGCACTATCTCGACGCGCCGATCAGCGGCGGCGCCGTGCGCGCGGCGGAAGGCGCGCTCACCATTCTCGCTTCGGGCAGCGCAGCGGCGTTCACAAAGGCGCGCGGCGCGCTCGAGGCCATGGCGGCCAACATCTACGCGCTCGGCGACAAGCCGGGGACCGGCGCCGCCTTCAAGATGATCAACCAGCTGCTGGCGGGCGTGCATATCGCGGTGGCGAGCGAAGCCATGGCGTTCGCCGCCAAACAGGGCCTCGACCTTCACAAGGTATACGAGGTGATCACCAAATCGGCAGGCAACTCCTGGTGCTTCGAGAACCGCATGCAGCACGTGCTCGACAACGACTACGCGCCGCGCAGCGCCATCGACATTTTCGTCAAGGACCTCGGCATCGTGCAGGACATGGCGCGTGCCGCGAAGTTCCCGGTGCCCATCGCCTCCGCCGCCTTGCAGATGTTCCTGATGAGCGCCGCCGCCGGAATGGGCCGCGACGACGATTCTTCCGTCGCGCGCCTCTACGCGCAGATCGCGGGGATCGACTTGGCGAGCGCACGGCGCTGAGAGGCCGTGCGTGCCTTATGCGTCCACCGGCAACGGCGATTGGGCCTGCTGACGGCGGCGTTCGCGGGCGATCACGGTTTCGCGGTGCACGATGTAGATGCCGCTCGCGACCACGGTCGCGCCGCCGATGATGAGGTAGGCGTCGGGCACCTCGGCGAAGAACATGAAGCCGAGGATGAAGCCATAGACCAGCGCCATGTAGTCGAACGGCGCGATCACCGAGACCGGCGCGCAGCGGAAGGCGATGGTGATCAGGATCTGGCCGCAGCCGCCCATCAGCCCGATCGCCAGCACGATCAGCCACTCCTTGGGCGATGGCCAGACCCAGGCGAGCTCGGGGTCCATCGCGCCGAGCGGGGCGGTCGCGAGCCCGGCGAGCGTCGCGAATAGCGTGAAATAGAACACGATGGTGCCGCTGCGCTCGGTCGCGGTCAGCCTGCGGATCGAGATCATGGCCAGCGCGTAGAACACAGCGGCGAGCAGCGGCACCAAAGCTTCGGGCTGCCACACGCCGGCGCCAGGGCGGGTCATGATCAGCACGCCGATGAAGCCGACGATGCAGGCCGACCAGCGCCGGATGCCGACGCGTTCGCCGAGGAAGGGAATCGACAGGATGGTGAGGAAGATCGGTCCCGACAGGCCAAGTGCGATCGCGTCCGACAGCGGCAGCAGCTTGTAAGACAGGAAGTAGCAATACATCGCCCCCACGCCGAACAGGCCGCGCAGCAAGTGCCCGGCAGCATGGCGCGTGCGCAGGGTCACGTCGCCTTGCCACATCATGAAAGCAAGGATCGGACCAAACGCGAACAGGTTGCGGAAAAACACAAGCTCGCCGGTCGGGAAGGTTTCCGACACGCCCTTGATCACCGCGTCCATGCTCGTGAAGACGATGACCGCGAGATTGATCAGCGCGATGCCGAAGATCGGCCGGTCCTGGCGCAGAACGGGCGCGGTGGCGGACTTTATGAAAGCGGGGGCGTTCAAGGGAAAATTTCTGGAAAGACGATAGCGCGCACCAAAGACCGGCCTCAATACCGGCCGGGTCGGCATCCTAGTCGGGCCCTCGGCGCGGGGCCACCCCGCGAACCTGCATGCCAGCCATGCAGGTTGGCGCCCGGGCCTTGCAACCATTTTACGCCGGCTGCGTTATCGAGGCGCAACCAATGCGCTCCAACCATGGAGAGAGGGAAGAATGTCCAATACGGCCAAGTGGGTTGTCGGCATCGTCGTGGTAGTTGTCGTGGTCGTGGTGCTCTGGTTCGCCTTCGGCCAGCAGGCGATGACGCCGGAAGTGCCGGCTACGGGCGGCACCGGCACGGAAACGGCACCGCCGGCAGAGGGTGGAACGACCGGGGGCGGCACCACCACAACCCAGTAAGCCGCGCGGAGTCCCAAGCGCGGGTCGGCGCTGTCACTGCGCCGACTGGGCTTCCTTTCGGCACTCGCGGGAGCAGGGCAGCCGGCATGCGCCGGCCGTCGACAGTGGATTGCACCCTGGCGGTTGCCGGGATCGGTGAGCGTCATCCTCATGCAACGGCGGGACACGCGCCCGGTTGACGATGGTGGGCCACGCCGATGGAGGTCCTGCCGATGCCTGATGATGCACGCCGGAGCGCCGACCGCAACAACGAGATGCCGACGGTCAGGGCCAACAAGGCCAGCGCCATGCGCTGGGCGGTCGGCATTGCCGTTCTCTTTATCGTGGGCGTGATCGTATGGTGGGTTTCGGGCATTCCGCGCGGCGAGTCCCCTGAAATCGTCCCGCAGAATCAGCAGCAGCAGAGCCAGCCGCAGGACGGCAACCAGCCTCCGGCGGTGATCCCGCGCGACGATACCACACCAGACGAGCCGATCCCGGTTCAGCCAAGCCAGAATCCGTACTGACCCTCCGGCCTCTTCGCGTGGACCTTTGACCGATGGCATCGGGTTGGGCAAGGTGGTGTCTGTCGGGGCAAGAAGGGCGCAGCACATGCATACGGTGTACAGCGAGGAACACCGCCACCAGGACGGCAATGTCGAGCTGTTCGAAGGCAAGGTGGTGAAGCCGCATGAATGTCCGCGACGCGCGGAGATCGTGCTCGATCGCGTGAAGGCCGAGAAGCTGGGCGAGGTGATCGGGCTGCGGGATTTCGGCCTCGATCCGATTCTCGCCGTGCACGACCGCGGGCTGGTGGAATTCCTGCGCGATGGCTGGGACGAGTGGGTGAAGTCAGGCCGCACCTTCGACGCGCTGCCCCATGTGTGGCCGGTGCCCGGCCTGCTGCCGCCGGGCAAGCAGCGGCAGGCGCCGCATTCCATCGACGGCAAGCTCGGCTACTACGCCATCGATGCCGGCACGCCAATCGTCGCGGGCACTTGGCGCGCGGTCTATGCCTCGGCGCAAGTCGCGGTGACCGGGCAGCGTCTGGTGGCGACGGGCGAGCGCGCGGCGTTCGCCCTGTGCCGGCCGCCGGGCCACCATGCGGGCAGCGATTTCTATGGCGGCTATTGCTTCCTCAACAATGCGGCGATCGCGGCCCAGGCTTTTCGCGATGCCGGCGCCAAGCGCGTCGCCATCCTCGATGTCGATTATCACCACGGCAACGGCACGCAACAGATCTTCTATGAGCGCAGCGACGTGCTGACCATCTCGCTGCACGCCGATCCGAAGCAGGAGTTTCCGTATTTCCTCGGCCACGCGGGTGAGCGTGGGTTTGGCGCCGGCGAAGGCTACCATCTCAACCTGCCGCTGCCCTGGGGCACCGAATGGCCGGAATACGAGGTCGCGATGGATGAAGCCGTGAAGGGCATCATCGCCCACGGCGCGGAAGTGCTGGTGGTCTCGCTCGGCCTCGACACGTTCGAGCAGGACCCGATCTCGCG
The DNA here is from genome assembly GCF_003574735.1 of Dongia deserti. Lineage (GTDB taxonomy): Bacteria > Pseudomonadota > Alphaproteobacteria > Dongiales > Dongiaceae > Dongia_A > Dongia_A deserti. Next base: position 101,028 of record NZ_QORW01000009.1, on the reverse strand, counting down.
CTTCAAGCTGCAGCACGAGGACTACCTGCGCATGGGCGAAAAGATCGCAAGCTGCGACCTCCCGACTCTGTTCGTGATGGAAGGCGGCTACGCCGTGGACGCGCTGGGGGTTAACACGGTGAATGTGCTGAAGGGGTTCGAGGCGGGGTGATAGATTTCAGATGACAGATGTCAGAACGGACGCACGCTGACGCCTACCCCCCGCTGTCACCCCGGCCTTGAGCCGGGGTCGTTTCATCCGCCGCACGATCGTTGGCATTACGCCCAGCGCGCGAGTCCTTCATACAGGTCGTCCCAGTTCGGATTTGCGCGCTCGATCAAAGCAATGTTCCACGCGCGCGGCCAGCGCTTGAGCGTCTTCTCGCGCGCGATCGCTTCCCCGGGCGTCGCATACTCCTCGAAGTATACCAGCCGCGTGATGCCATAGCGCTTGGTGAAGCCTTCAATGAGTCCTTCGCGATGCTGATGCACACGCGCAATGATGTGATTGGTCATCCCGACGTATAGCGTGCCATGAGGCTTGTTGCAGAGGATGTACCTCCAATAGCTCACGACGGCCCGAGCGGCGGATGGATGGACCCCGGCTCAAGGCCGGGGTGACAGTTTGAGCAGTGGCGACATTGTGCCTTCTGCCCGACGTTCTACCTCTTGCTTCCCGTGGGCACGTTCTTCTTCGGGTCGATGGGGGTGCGAGTGGGGGTTTCGGCGATGGAGCCGAGGGAGTTCAGATCGGCGCGCGCGATGTCGAACTCGAGATACTCCCGCATGCGGCTGTCATAGACCGACTTGAGGCGCTGCATCGCTGCGGCCTGGTCACCGGCGAGCAGCGCCCATTGCCCGATATAGAAGTCGGCATCGAAGCGCTGGCCCGCCACATCCTTGCTGTGCGCGGCAACCTTCGCAGCCCGCTCCACCGCTTCCGTCGAGCCGCGGCCAAGAAAGAGATCGACAATCGGGCGCGGCCAATCCTGATCCGGATGCTGGGCCGCGAATTTCTCGAGGCTGGTCTTGGCTCTCTCCATCTCGCCGGCGCGCGCCTGGGCGATGTAATAGAGCAGGTTCACGAACGGCTCGTCCGGATCGAGCTGAACGGCGCGGCGGAAATCCTCGATCGCGCGCTTCTCCTCGCCGTCGATCATGCGCGCCGTTGCGCGGTTGGCATAATAGGCGGCGGATTGCGGCATCAGCTCGAGCGCGCGGTTGAAGTCGCTGACCGCCTCGGAGATGCGCCCTTCGGACAGAGAGACCAGGGCGCGGCCGTTCCAAGCCTCGGCATCGCGCGCATTCAGCTTGATGGCGCGGTTGAAGTCACCGCGCGCCTCCTCGGAACGCGCCAGCAGGTGATAGAGATAGCCGCGGTCGCGGTAGGCTTCCGGCCAGTCCGAAGCGAAGGTGATGGCCTTGCTGTAGTCGGCCAGCGCGCGCTCATAGTTGCGCAGGCCGCGCCAGGCATCGCCGCGTTCGTTGACGGCGACAGCGCTCTTCGGCTGGCGCTTCAGGACCCGGTCGAGGTCCGCGATCGCGGCATCGTAAGACGAGGCGCGATTCTGTGCGATGGCGCGATAGAGCAGCACATCGGGTGAGTCTGCATGCTTGTTGGCGAGCACGGTGAAATCGCCGCTGGCGAGCTTCAGGCTGTCGGCGTCGCCGTCTTCCAGCTCCATCCGGGCGCGCAGGTAGCGCGCCGGCGCGAAATTCTCATCGAGCGCCAGAACCGCGTCCAGGTCGCGCCGCGCATCCTCATCGCGTCCGGCATAGCGGTTCCAGATCGCGCGCAGCAGGTGGAGCTCCGGATTCTTCGCGTTCGCCGTGATGGCTGCGCCGAGATCCTCGATCGCATCGCTCGACCGCTCGGAGCTATAGTGATCGTCGATCCTGTGCTTGGCGAGGAAGCGCTCGACCCGCGCGTCATCGGTCAGATAGGGCTGGATGCGCTCGATCAGGCCGGCGATCGGCACGGCGATCGCGAGGTAATCGTAGTAGTTCGGATCATCGCGCCCCAGCACCAGCGCGTCCGAAGCGGCAACAGAAAGCCCCTCGACCGCGATGTGTGAGACTGTGATCGCCGCGACGCGCTGCTCGCCCGTGACCGGGTCCTTGATGAGGAGCGGCCCGCCCGAATTGCCCGGGATGGTGATGCAATCATGCTGCCAGCCGGACGCGTAGATCTGGCCGATCAGCCGGCAGGTCGGATCTTCCCACAGGCTCTTCACGCTCTTGTCGCCCGGCAGCCCGACCGAGCGCGCGGCGATCGAAGCACCGCCCCGCATGATCTCGCGCGTGGTGACTGGAGACAGCTTCAGATAGCCGTAGGAATAAGGCTTAGCGCCGAAGCACTTGTCGAGCTCCAGCAGCGCCCAGTCCTCCCAGCCGTTGCGCTCGACCGACTGGGCGCGCACCAGGAGGTTGTTGTTCTCACCCAAGCGCACATAGCGGCCCCACACCACCGGACGGGCGATCGACGATTCGGCGAAGCGGTTGAGATCGGGGAAATCCGGGCCGATCTTGCCGTCGCCGACATAGAAGGTGCTGGTGGTAGTCTCGTCCACTTTGTAGCCGCCGGCTGCCACGTGATAGGCGGTGAGGACGTGGCAGGGCGAGACCAGGAAGCCGGTGCCGGCCGCGAACTGGCCATTGGCCGCCTGGTAGAAGACCAGGCCGATCGCAGCGCCCTCGGTGCCCTTGGTGCGCTGGACGGGATGCCGGTCATCCTTGCCGAACGCCACGGCCGCGGCGGGCTTGACGTGCAATTGAGTCGCCAGGATTGAGAGCGTTCCCAGCGCCATCAGGGCCGCTAGAAACCACCGGATAGTCCGCCGCATCCGCCGCGTCCCCCCAAAACTTGAAGGTCACCGGCACCCGGCCGTCTGCGTGCGCCACCAGCCCATAGTCGGCCGAATACCTAAAATGCAGGATAACGGCGCGAAAAATCCTGTCCAGCGCGCAAGCGGCATAGGCCGCTACACGTCAGTATGTGTAACGAACGATTAACCATAATCTATATCGAAAGGACTAGGTCGCCGTTGCCACGACGATACTCATGGACGAGCGCGTCGACGCAACGCGCTGCAGCTTCAAGCCGGATCGCGCAGAAGCTCGCGCGCATGCTGGCCGGTGTGCGGTTGTGAGGCACGGACGTGGTTCATGGGCCCTTTCACCGTTTGAGACCGAGGCAGAATGCTTCGATGGCGAGGCGCTCGCCGTTGGGATCATGATCGGGCAGGTCGCCGACATTGAGGTCGTATTGCGGGCAGCGCCGGAATCCCATCTGCAGATAGAGCTTGCGTGCCACGCTCTGGAATTCGGCATTGTGCACGGAGAGGACCTGGCGGCCGATGCGCCAGGCGCGCAGCATGCAAGCCTCCGCCAGCTGCCGCCCAATGCCGCGGCCGCGCACCTCGGGATTGACGGCGAGCGCGCGCAGGCTCGCCCATTCCGACGGCAGCGTCCACCCCAGGTTCCAATTCTGGCGCGATGCATCGCGATAGAAGGCGACGGCGCCGAGCATCCGGCCGTCCGATTCCGCGATCAGGAAATCCTTGTCCGCCCAGCTTGCGGTGAGCGCGCCGAGGTCGCGCATATGGGCGTCATAGACCCGCAGCGGCAGGACCTTGCGATACTCATGGTTGGCACGGAACAGCAGGTCCGTGATGGTGGCCATCTCATGGAACCCGGCCAGGCGCACGACCGCCGCCGGCTGGGACAGCGGGTGCCGGCTCACGATGGCAAAGTGCGGCATGGGACTTAATCCTTCTACATGAAACGCCGATCACGACGCACATCGCGCCGCATCGCGATTGTTGCAGAGGGCGAGGAGAGACACGTGTGAAGGGCATCACAGGCGATCTGAGATCCCCCCAGTTGGGGGAGGGGATGAGCAACGTCGTCTGATGGAATGCACAGTGAAGGACGAGTCTACTCCCGCGCCTCGTCCTGCTCCGGACCGGCGAGGCCGGCGAATTTCTCGCGGGCTTGCAGCTTGCGCCAGACTTCCTCAGGCTTGACGCCGCAATCGGCCCACAGCGCCAGCAGCAGGTAGAGCAGCTTCGCGCTTTCATCCACCACGCTGTCGGCGTCCTTGGCCATCGCGGCGATGGCGGTCTCGAACACGTTCTCGCCCAGCTTGCGCGCGATCTTCGGCCGGCCGCGCTGCAGCAGGCTCGCCGCCTTGTTGTGTTTCGGATCCTCGGTGCGCCGCGCCATCATGGCGGCGTACATCCGGTCCAGAATCCGGCCGCTTTCCTCGTCCAGCATGGAGCCCCCTTCCCGTCCCGGAGTCCTTATGAATCGCGGGAAGGGAGAGCGCAAGCCTCGTAACGGGCTACTCCGCTTCGGCGGGCGCGGGCGCTCCAGCCGCTTCGGGCTGTGGCCGCGCCGGACGCAGCAGTAGCGCCAGCGCGCCGGCGATCGCGGCACACACCGCGCCGACCAGGAAGGCGATCTGGTATCCGGCATTGAGCGCGACGGGCATGCTGGCGCCAAGCGCCGTCAGGTTGGCGGTGCGCGCCGCCGCCAGGCTGGCCAGGATCGCGAGACCGAGCGCGCCGCCCATCATGAAGGAGGTGTTGACGATGCCGGATGCCAGTCCCGATTCATGCGGGCCGACATCGTTCATGGCGGCGAGCAGGATGGGATTGAACGCTATGCCGGCGCCGAGTCCGAGCAAGGTCATGCCCGGCATCACGTCGATCCAGAACGTGCCATCGACCGGCGCGCGCGCGAACAAGGCAAGGCCGGCTGCAGCCAGCAGCAACCCGACCGCCAGCGGCGCACGGATGCCGAAGCGGTTCACCAGCTTCGCCGACAGGCCGAGCGAGAACGCGCCCATGATGAGATTGCCCGGCAGGAAGGCGAGGCCGACCTCCATCGGGCTGTAGCCCAGCACGATCTGCATGTAGAGCGCGGACAGGAAGAACCAGGCGAACATCGCCGCCGCCCACAGCACGCTCGCGACATTCGCGACGGAGAGGTTGCGCAGGCGAAACAGGCCGAGCGGCATCAACGGCGCCGACACCTTGAGCTCGATGACGAGGAATGCCGCCATGAGGATGGCAGCGAGCGCGAGCAATCCGATGGTCTGCAGCGAGCCCCAGCCAGCCTCGTTGCCGTCGACGATGGCATAGACCGCGAGCAGCAGCGACAGGGTGACCGTGATGGCGCCGCCGAAATCCAGGCGCTCGTTCTTCTCGCCCGCATGATCGTCCGGCACCAGCGCGAGTGTTAGCGCATAGACGATGGCGCCGAGCGGGATATTGACCAGGAACACCCAGTGCCAATTGAGCAGATCGGTCAGCAATCCGCCGAGCAGCACGCCGACCGAGCCGCCGCCGGCGATCACGAAGCCGAACACGCCCATCGCCTTTGCGCGCTCCTCCGCCTCGGTGAAGATGATCATGATGAGCGAGAGCGCCACGGCGGAGACGATGGCGCCGCCGAGGCCCTGGATGGCGCGCGCCGCGATCAGCAGTCCTTGCGAGTTGGCGAGGCCGCAGGCGAGCGAGGCAAGGGTGAAGAATACGATGCCGATCAGGAACAGCTTGCGATGCCCATAGAGATCGCCCAGCCGCCCGCCCAGCAGCAGGAAGCCGCCGTAGGTCAGCAGATACGCATTCACCACCCAGACCAAGGTGGTTTCCAAGAAGCCGAGATCGGTGCGGATCGACGGCAGCGCGACGTTCACGACCGTCGAATCGAGCACGATCATCAGATCGCCCAGACAGAGAATGATGAGCGCGAGCCAGCGGCTCTTGCCTTGAATATGCGCGGTCACTATGACTGCTCCTAGATCTCTTTACCCACTCAAACAAATCCCCTTCCCCCCGCGAGGGGGGAAGGGGAGCTTAATTAGGCGGACAGTACTAGCTGGCCTTCCTCTTCTTGTCTTCCTCGTACTCGTCATGCCGCTTGATCCAGTTCATCGGGCTTGATTCGTTGCGGCCTTTGGGCATGAGGTCGAGGATCATGTAGGTGCCGAGCACTTCGCCGCTGCCGTCGCCGTAATCGGCATAGGTCAGGTAGATCGCGCCGTCGGCGTCCTTGTAGAAGATGCTGCCGCCGGGCAGATCCTCCATCGTGGAATTGTCGATCAGCTCGAAATTGTGGAAGACCTTGCCCTTTGCCAGCTGTTCCTTGGTGAAGGAGACGTGGAAGTCGTAGTTGAAATCGCTTCCCAGCGACGACACCCAGTTGACATCCCAGCCCATCCGCTTCCTGTAGGCCTGCAGCTTTGCGAGCGGCGCGCGCGACACGATCACGAAGGTGACGTCATGGTGCCGCAGGTGCCTGTACGCTGCATCGATGTGATCGGTCGCGAAGGAGCAGCCCGGGCAACCTGCCTCCCACTCCGGCGCGAACATGAAGTGCTGGACGAACAGCCGGCTGCGTCCGTCGAACAGGTCGGACAAAGTCTTCCTGCCGTCGACCGTGTCGAACGCGTAGTCCTTCTCGATCTTGAGCCAGGGCAGGTCGCGGCGCGCGGCGGCGACTCGTTCGCGCGCCGTAGCTAGCTTCTTCTCCTCGGCGAGCATGGTCTTGCGGGCTTCGATCCACTCCGCTTCAGAGGCGATCTTTTGGTCTTGCATGGTGGTCTCCTATTTCTTCTCCAGCGCCGAGTTCAGCATCCATTCATGGCCAAACGGGTCGAGCATCGCGGCGTAGCGGGCGCCCCAGAACATGTCGGCCGGCTCCTGCGTGCTCTTGGCGCCGGCGGCGACGGCCTGGGCATAGACGGCATCCACGTCCTTCGGCGTGGAGAGCTGGATGACAATCCCGACGGGGCTCTTGCGCTCGGCATTCGGATGCTTGGCGCTGCCATATTCCGGAAACTCGTCCATCACGAAGATGGTGCCGCCATGGATGGTGAGATCGGCATGCATGATGCGCTTGCCGTTCTCCTCCGGCATGCGGGAATTCTCCTTGGCGTCGAACGCCTTCTTGTAGAAATCGATCGCTTCGGACGCGTTGCTGACTGTGAGATAGGGGACAATCGCTTGCATGGCTGAAATCTCCTCCGGCTGAATTGTCTCGTTACATATCGACGATCACTTTGAACCCGCCATAGGACATGCGCTTCATGTCGAACGGCATGGACTTGGGGTCCATCGCCAGGCGCTTATCTTGCATGATCTTGGGCAAGATCTTGTCACGATGGGCGCGCGACTTGTAGACGATCCACGAGAACACGATGACTTCGCCCTTCTTCGGCTTCACGCGCTTCGGAAACGGCAGGCCCCACTTCACGTTCACATCGTCGCCCACGCATTCGCGGTATTCGAGCGCGCCGTAATGCTTCCAGACCTTGCCGGCCTTGGCGGACATCCGGCGATAGGCAGCCAGCTTCTTGGCTGGGACCGTCAACAGAAATCCATCAACATAGGCCATCGTCGTTTCCTCCACGTGTCTCTTTGATTGCACCGCGGTTGTCCGGACGTTGAAGCTTATGCGTCAAAAGACCGCGGAACAGGTGCGGTTATGTGGCTTGACTGAATACGTTGATATCAACATAATCAGCTGATGTCAAACCGCAAGCTGGTGCCGCTCGAAACCACGCTGCATGTGCGCGATACCTGCCTGTGCCTGCACTTGCAGCGCGCCGCGCGGGTGGTGGCGCGCCGGTTCGACGACGTGTTCCGACCGCTGGACATCACGCAGGGGCAGTTCTCGTTGTTGATGTCGCTGAACCGGCCGGACCCGCCCACCATGGGCAGCGTGGCGGAGCTGCTCGCCATGGACCGCACCACGCTGACCGCCAATCTGAAGCCGCTGGAACGGCGCGGCCTCCTCTCGATCAAGGTGGATGAGAGCGATCGCCGCAGCCGCCGCCTGGCGCTGACCGCCGAGGGGCGGGCACTGCTGGCGGCGGCGGTGCCGATCTGGAAGCGGACGCATGCCGCGCTGGAGCGGCGGCTGAAGCGCTCGGCCGATGCGCTGCGCGCGGATCTGATGGCGCTCTCTTAAGGCGAAGTCTGTGCTACCGTCGGATCCCTGATCGGGGGTCGGCACCATGGACACACTATTCGTCATTCTCATCTTCTTGTGCGCGCTCGGCAGCGGCTTGATGGCCGGCGTGTTCTTCGCCTTTTCCAGTTTCGTGATGACGGCCCTGGCGCGGCTGGCGCCGACCGAGGGCATGCGCGCCATGCAGACGATCAACGTCACGGTGCTCAACCGGCTGTTCCTGTCGATCTTCATGGGAACGGGCGCGATCTCCATCGTGGCGATCGTCATGGCGTTCCTGCGCTGGGAAGACGGCAGCATGTATACACTGCTGGGCGGAGGCATCTATCTGCTTGGATCGATCCTGGTGACGATGCGCGGCAACGTGCCCCTCAACAACGCGCTGGCCGCGCTCGATGCCGAGGCGCCCGACAGCGCCCGACGCTGGTCCGACTATGTGCGCGACTGGACGCGATGGAATCACGTGCGCACTGTCGCGTGCGCAGCGGCGCTAGTGCTGTTCATCCTGGCGATCAACAACGCGGTCTGGATCCAGGCCTGGCGGCTGCTCATGTAGCCTTACGGCAAGTTCACCATCTTGCCCATCGGCTGGCCGCCGAGGATGTGGACATGGTAGTGCGCCACTTCCTGGTGGCCGTGGGCTCCGCTGTTGGCAATCAGGCGGTAGCCGGTCTCGGCGACGCCCAGTTCGCGCGCGAGCTTCGAGATGGTGCGCTGCATCGCGGCGATCTCCTCGACGCTGGCGTTCTCGCCGAAATCCTGGGCGGAGAGATAGGCGCCTTTCGGAATCACCAGCGCATGCACCTTGGCCTGTGGGCGGATGTCCTTGAAGGCCAGCACATGCTCGTCCTCATAGATCTTGTTGCACGGGATCTCGCCGCGCAGGATCTTGGCAAACACGTTGTTGGAATCATAGGTCATCGTTGCCTCCTGGCTTAGATCTGCGGCCGTGACGCCTTCTCGGCGAGGCCCGAGGTGCCCTCGCGCGCGGCCAGCTTGTTCCAGACCTCGTCCGGCTCCACGCCGCAATCGACCCATAGCACGAGCAGATGATAGAGCAGGTCCGCGCTCTCCGAGACCACGGCGTCGCTGTCATTGGCGACCGCCGCGATGGCCGTCTCGACCGCTTCCTCGCCCATTTTCTTCGCGATCTTGGCGCGGCCTTCGTGCAGCAGCTTCGCGGTATAGGAACTGCCCGGGTCGGCCGTGCGCCTGGCGGCAATGGTCGTGTATAGGCGTTCCAGCACGCCCTCCAATTCGGACATACGTTCTCCTCCTTGCCGCAAGAAGTCAGGTATCAGGAATCAGTAATCAGAATATACGCTTTTCTGATCCCCGATACCTGATCCCAGATTACTGGCGCATCGGCAGGCCCGCCTTTGCCATATGAGCCTTCGCTTGCCCGATCGTGAACTCGCCGAAGTGAAAGATCGAGGCGGCGAGGACGGCGGTGGCGTGGCCGTCGCGGATTCCCTCCACCAGATGATCAAGAGTGCCGACCCCGCCGGAGGCGATCACCGGCACGCGCACCGCATCGGCGATCGCGCGGGTCAGCGGGATATTGTAGCCCTGCTTGGTGCCGTCGCGATCCATTGAGGTGACCAGCAGCTCGCCGGCGCCCAATTCTGCGACCTGACGCGCGAACGCCACGGCGTCGATGCCGGTCGGATTGCGGCCGCCATGGGTGAAGATCTCGTAGCGCTCCGGCGCCACCTGCTTGGCGTCGATCGAGACGGTGATGCATTGCGCGCCGAACTTCTCGGCGGCCTGACGCACGAACGCCGGCTCCTTCACCGCGGCGGTGTTGATCGACACCTTGTCGGCGCCGGCCAGCAGCAGCTTGCGGATGTCCTCGATCCTGCGCACGCCGCCGCCGACGGTGAGCGGCATGAAGCAGACCGAGGCGGTCTTCGCCACCACGTCATAGAGCGTGTCGCGGTTCTCGTGGCTGGCTGTGATATCAAGGAAGCAGAGCTCGTCCGCGCCTGCTTCGTCATAGAGCGTCGCCTGCTCAACGGGATCGCCGGCGTCGACGAGGTTGACGAAGTTCACGCCCTTGACGGTGCGGCCGTCCTTCACGTCGAGGCAGGGAATGACGCGCATTTTCAGCATCGCGCCGCTTCCTTCAGGCGCTTAAGTGCCTGGGCCAAGTCCAGCCGGCCGTCATAGAGGGCGCGGCCGGAGATCACGCCGATGATGCCGCCGCCGTAGGTGCGCGTCGACGGCGCGACTTTCAGCAAAGCATCGAGGTCGGTGACGGACGACACGCCGCCGGAGGCGATGACCGGGATGGAGACGCTGCGCGCCAGTTCTGCCGTGCTCACGACGTTGACGCCTTGCAACAAGCCGTCGCGGTCGATGTCGGTGAAGATGATGGTGGCGACGCCGGCATCCTCGAACTTGCGCGCGAGGTCGAGCGTGGTGACGTCGCTCGTTTCTGCCCAGCCTTCCACCGCGACTTTGCCGCCTTTGGCGTCGATGCCGACGGCGATCTTGCCGGGGAACTTGCGGCACGCCTCCTTGACCAGCGCCGGATTCTTGAGCGCGGCCGTGCCGAGGATGACGCGCGCGATGCCGCGGCGGAACCAGTCTTCGATGCGTGCGAGGTCACGGATGCCGCCACCGAGCTGCACGGGAATCTTCACGGACTTCAGGATCGCCTCGACCGCCGCCGCGTTCACCGGCTTGCCGGCGAAGGCGCCGTTCAAGTCCACCAGATGCAGCCACTCAGCTCCGGCATGCGCGAACCGGCGCGCCTGGTCCGCGGGATCGGCGTTGAAGACGGTCGCCTGGCTCATGTCGCCTTTGACGAGGCGCACGCATTGGCCGTCCTTCAGGTCGATGGCGGGGAACAGGATCACGACGCTTTGCTTCCTTGAGTGGCGCCGTTCCCGTTGCCGTTCAGGTCCTTCCAGAAATACAGGCCGGCGACATAGACGCCGTTGACCCGCGCGTAGTGCGGATGCCGGCCGAGCTCATGATAACCGAGCGAGCGATAGAGCGTGATGGCGGCTTCCTGGGTCTCCCGCACGTCGAGATTGAGCACGCGCAGGCCGAGGGAGCGCGCGTGATTCTCGACGCCTTCCGCGATCATGCGCGCCAGGCCGTGGCCGCGCGCCCAGGGCGCCATGAAGCTGGTGGTGAGCTGGCCGCTGTGCGCCTGCGCCTCGTTGTTCTTGGGCGGGCGCACCAGCTGCGCCGAGCCGACGATGACGTTGTCCAGGCGCCCGACGATGAGGGTGCGCTCCGGCACCATCAGCACGCCTTTCCAGTAGCTTTCCATCACGTCGCGCCGCGGCGGCTTCAGCCAGCCGAACCCGCCGCCGGCCTCGATCGCATCCTCCGCCGCGTGGCACAGGTCGGCGAGGTCGCCGCGCGTGAGCTTGGTAACGACTTCGACCTTGGTGTCTGGTTTGGGCATCTGCGTCATCAGGGATTCCACTTCAGGAAGCTCGCCAGGAGAGTCAACCCCACCTGCTGGCTCTTTTCAGGATGGAATTGTACGCCCAGCAGGTTGTCGCGCCCGATGATCGCCGTCACAGGCCCGCCATATTCGACTGTCGCCAGCACATCTTGGGATCGGTCGGCGACGAAATGAAAGGAGTGGACGAAATAAGCATGATCACCGTTCCTGGTCGCTGCGAGCGCTCGGTGTCCAACATGCGCGAGCTTGAGATCGTTCCAGCCCATCTGCGGGATGCGCAGTGATTTGTCGGCGGGATCAAGCACCACCACCTTGCCCTTGATCCAGTCGAGTCCTTTATGTGTGCCGAACTCGACACCGACACTCGCCATCAATTGCATGCCGACGCAGATGCCGAGGAACGGCTTGCCCTGCTTCAGCACCGCTTCTTCCAGTGCTTCGACCATGCCGGGGAGCGAATCCAGCCCGTGCTTGCAAGCGGCAAAGGCGCCGACGCCGGGCAGCACGATGCGGTCCGCCTTGCGCACCGCGTCCGGATCAGCGGTCACGATGACGCGCGCCGAGTCCTTGGCGGCTGCGGCCAATGCCTTCTCGGCGGAGCGGAGGTTTCCGGCCCCGTAATCGACGATCGCAACCTGCATGGCAATCCAGATGTCAGAGGGCAGATGTCAGATGTCAGTATGGCGCGTTACGCCCGAATGTCGGATCACACCTGACCTCTGACATCTGACTTCTGACATCTGAATCATAGCACGCCCTTGGTCGACGGCACGGCGTCCGACTTGCGGGGGTCGATCTCGATCGCCTGGCGGAGCGCGCGCGCCAAGCCCTTGAAGCAGCTTTCCACGATGTGGTGGTTGTTCTCGCCGTAGAGATTCTCCACGTGGAGAGTCAGGCCGGCATTCTGGGCGAAGGCCTGAAACCATTCCTTGAACAGCTCGGTGTCCATCTCGCCCAGCTTCGGCTTGGAGAAGTTCACTTTCCAGATCAGGTAAGGCCTGTTGGAGGCATCGAGCGCCACGCGCGTCAGCGTCTCATCCATCGGCACGGTCGCCTCGCCCCAGCGGCGGATGCCCGTGCGGTCGCCCAGCGCCTTCGCCACCGCCTCGCCGATGCAAATGCCGGTGTCCTCCGTGGTGTGGTGGAAGTCGATGTGGAGGTCGCCTTTGGCCTTGACCGTGAGATCCATCAAGGAATGGCGCGAGAGCTGGTCCAGCATGTGGTCCAGGAAGCCGATGCCGGTCGCGATCTCGGACGTGCCTGTGCCGTCCAGATCCACGGTGACCGAGATCTCGGTCTCCTTGGTCTTGCGCTCGACCTTGCCTTGCCGTGTCCGGGCCATTGCCACCTCTCTCTGGCCGGGCCTTGTAGCAGCGAAGGGCTTGGAATGCCAGGGTTAATGCCCCGCATGAGGCGCAGGGGAGGGGGCGGCGGCTGGTCACAGGGCTTTTGCTTGATTCGTTAATCCCGGGCGCCTATTTGAGGCCAATGAGCGATACGGATGACAGGGCCCGGCACGGGCTCGCCCCCTGGCACGGCACGACCATTCTGCTGGTGCGCAAGGGTTCCGACGTGGTGCTGGCCGGCGACGGCCAGGTCAGCGTCGGCAACACCATCATGAAATCCAACGCGAAGAAGCTGCGGCGCCTCTCCAAGGGCGAGGGGCGTGACGTGATCGCCGGCTTCGCCGGCTCGACCGCCGATGCGCTGACGCTGTTCGAGCGGCTGGAAGGCAAGCTGGAGAAGCATCCCGGGCAGCTGGCGCGCGCCTGCGTGGAGCTGGCCAAGGATTGGCGGCAGGACAAGTATCTGCGCCGGCTCGAGGCCATGATGGCGGTGGCGGACAAGCAATCGAGCTTCGTGCTCACCGGATCGGGCGACGTGCTGGAGCCGGAGGATGGCTTGATCGGCATCGGCTCCGGCGGCTCCTTCGCGCTGGCCGCGGCGCGCGCACTCATCGACGTGGACGGCATGTCGGCCGAGGCGATCGCCAAGAAGGCGATGAAGATCGCCGCCGACATCTGCATCTATACCAATCAGAACGTGATTTTCGAGAAGCTGTGACGATCATGAACGACATCAACCGCACGCCCAAGGAGAGCGAGGTCAGCACCAGTCACGCCGGTTCGCTGACGCCGCGCGAAATCGTGCACGAGCTCGACCGGCATATCGTCGGCCAAGATGAGGCCAAGCGGGCCGTGGCGATCGCGCTCAGGAATCGCTGGCGCCGGCAGCAGCTCTCGCCGGAGCTGCGCGAAGAGGTGATGCCGAAGAACATCCTGATGATCGGCCCGACCGGCGTCGGCAAGACCGAGATCGCGCGCCGCCTCGCCAAGCTGGCGCAGGCGCCCTTCATCAAGGTCGAGGCGACCAAATTCACTGAAGTGGGCTATGTCGGCCGTGACGTCGAGCAGATCGTGCGCGACCTGCTGGAGCTCGCGATCCTGATGACCAAGGACAAGATGAAGCGGCAGGTCCAGGCCAAGGCCGAGGAGGCGGCGGAATCGCGCGTGCTCGACGCGCTGGTGGGCGAGGGCGCCAGCGCCGACACACGGCTCAAGTTCCGCAAGATGCTGCGCGCCGGCGAACTGGACGACAAGGAGATCGAGCTGAAGCTGAAGGATACCGGCGCGGGTTCGCTGCCGACCTTCGAGATTCCCGGCATGCCCGGCGCTTCCATGGGCATGATCAACCTCAACGAGATGCTGGGCAACGCGCTGGGCGGCCGCACGAAGGCGCGCCGCACGACGGTGCGCGAGGCCTACGCGCCGCTGATCGCGGAGGAAAGCGAGAAGCTGCTGGACCAGGAAAAAGTGCTGGGCGAGGCCATCCAGATGACCGAGCAGCACGGCATTGTCTTTCTGGACGAGATCGACAAGATCTGCGCGCGCTCGGAGCGCGTGGGCGCGGACGTGTCGCGCGAAGGCGTGCAGCGCGACCTGTTGCCGCTGATCGAAGGCACCACGGTCTCGACCAAGCATGGACCGGTGAAGACCGACCACATCCTCTTCATCGCGTCCGGCGCCTTCCACATCGCGAAGCCCGCGGACCTGCTGCCCGAACTGCAGGGCCGCCTGCCGATCCGCGTGGAGCTCGCCGCGCTGACGCGCGATGACTTGAAGCGCATCCTGACCGAGCCCGAAGCCAGCCTTATCACCCAGTACGAGGCCCTGCTCGGCACCGAGGAGCTGACCCTCATTTTCACCGACGATGCGATCGACGCGATCGCGGACCTGGCGAGCGAGATCAACACCAGCGTCGAGAACATCGGCGCCCGCCGCCTGCAGACCGTGATGGAAAAGCTGCTCGAGGAAGTGAGCTTCACCGCGAGCGAGAAGTCGGGGACGGAGTTCACGGTGGACGCCAAGTACGTGACGGAGCGTGTCGCCCCGCTCGCGAAGAACGCGGACCTGAGCAAGTTTATCCTCTAAGGACGTACTTCCCGCAGATCAGGTTCGTTGCCGCCCTGTGCCCATGTTCCCGGTGGCACCAAGTTAGGCCGGCCAACAGCGCTTGGATGGGGCTGGACTTTAGGTTGAAACACGCATAGCCTGTGCCACCAACTGGAATACACCGGGCGGGGGCGGGTGATGGTTCATCGATCTTGCAAGGCGGGGATCCCTGCCGCCCTGCGGTGGATCCTGCGTGCATGTGCCGCGGGCGCGTTGCTGCTCGGCGGCTGCGCGGTCGACTACGTCGATAAGGATGGTGTGCGTCACGTCATCGGGTTTGCAAGCCTTGTTATCCCGCCGCCGGACTCCGCGGCGCCGACGGCCGGCCACGTAATCGACGTAACGACAGTTGGGCTTTCCATTAGCGATATGCCCGACAGCGCCAGCGTGACGCTTGGCTACAATCGTTCAGTGACAGCCGTCCTCAAAGACAACGCACTCGTTCTGGGTAATCCGTTAACGATCGGGGGATACACAGATGGCGCTAAGAACTCGTCTGCCGCGCAGAACCCGCCCTATTAGGGAAACTGCCATCGTTGCACTGACCCTCGTATCGGCGGGTTGCGCAGGAACTGACCACGTCCTGTTCGTGACAACCACGACGATCGGCATCGATGCAGACAGCAAGCCGCCGAACGCCAATATCGGCTACGATCGCTATGAGGGCTATATCGGGCCTGCATACAGTACCGGCGCAATCCCACCGGTCGTCGCCAAGATCGAATCCAACCTTTCCATCTTTAGTCCCGAAGTCCGGCAGCTCTATGCCACGGGCGATGCCTCCAAGCTGGTTACCGCGGAGAAGGTTGGCGACGTGAAGCTAGATGAAAAGCCGATGTACACGGACTCTCGCAAGCTGGCGGTGTTTGGCACCGGATCGCACATCGGCCTCAAGGTGACGTTCACCGGCGAGGTCCCCGACAGCATCTCCTTCGGGTACAAGCGTAAGGAGTATTCCTTCATTCCCCTTGGCAGTGAAGAGCCCGCGGGCGGCGGCCGTGCTGTTGACAAATACGCTTCGGTCCTTGCCGCCATCGACATGGGCGTAAAGGTTCCAACGTTCCAAAGCACAGGTCTGGGCGTGTCGCAGTTTTTTGCAACTGGCGACGCCGCCGAGAATCTGGCGCGGCGAGCGGAAATCCAAAATCGTTTCCTGCTGGAAGCAGAGGAGGCGATCAAGCGCACTAGCTGTGAGGCAGAGCCAGACGACGCGACCATGAAATTGGAAACTGCGATCGAGCAAGAACCTGGGTTTCGCGATCGACTAAAGGCCTGGATCGATGCGGCCGGTCACGGCATTTCGGTGCAGTCGTTTGTTGATTGCGACACATATGCGCAGGAGCGGGCGCAAGCCGTTCAGGAGCTATTGTAGGAATAGCTTGGAGAGAGCATGAGGCAGGAAGAAAAGAAGAATGTGACCGGGGATCGACTCGCGTCGAACGTGGCCGGCTTTGCGGCCGATGGGGCCGTCGCTATCGCGTGCACCAAACAGCAAAACGGCCGCTGGACGATCGTCGCGACATTCAGGGACTAGATTGCCCGACCTGTGGTCTTCGATCGATTCTCCAAGAAGGACGGAGTCGATCTCTAGACCCTGTCTTTATCGTTAACTTGACCCCCAGGCACGTCCACGAACGTGTAGATCGTCTTGTAGCGCGGCTTGGAGCTGGGGAGCGGAATGAGGGTCAGAGTCGACTTACGCGGCCCTCACCGTCAGCTTCACCCCCAGCGCGTCCACCAGCTTGCAGATCATCTCGTAGCGCGGCTTGGAGCCGGGCGCGAGCGTCTTGTAGAGGCTGTCGCGGCCAAGGCCGCTGCGTTCGGCGAGTGCAGCGATGCCCCGGGGCCTTCGCCACTTCGCTGAGCGCCGCCAGGAATACGTCGGAATTCCGACCTTCCATCGCAGCTGCAAGGAACTCCCGGATGGCCTCCTCGCTGTTAAGATAATCGGAGGCTCCGAACTTGCTGGTTTCACCGCGCACCTTGGTCAGCTTGCAGGCCGCCCGCCGACGGAGATAGCGTTTGGATGACCTGTTAACAGGCGGGAGCGGACGGTGCGCGTCCACGTCTTCTCGGACCTGCATCTGGAGTTCGGCGCGATCGAGTTGGCACCGGAGGTGCGGTCGGGCGCGCTGGCGGAGCTGGTGTTGCTTGCCGGCGACATCGACGTGCGGCGGCGGGCCACGAGCTGGGCGGCGGAGACCTTCGCGCAGCACGTCGCGATGATCGGCGGCAATCATGAAGGCTATGGCGACAGCCTGTTCGCCATGATCGCGGCCAGCCGCGACGCCGCCGGGCAGGCGTCGCGCACGCGGCAGCAGGAGATCCGATTTCTCGAGCGCGAGACGTGGGCGCTGACGAGCGCGGACGGCACACCGGTGCGCATCATCGCGGCGACCCTCTGGACCGATTTCGCGCTGTTCGGGCCCGAGACGCGCAGCGGTGCCATGGCGCAGGCGCACCTGCAGATGAACGACTTCTATCGGATCGAGGTCCGGGACGAAGTGCATCAAGGAACGCGCTGCCTCGAGCCGATGGATGTGCTGCGCCTTCACAGCCTCAGCCGACAATTCCTCACCGATGAGCTGAGCGCGCCGTTCGAGGGCATCACCATCGTCATGACGCATCACGCGCCGAGCGCCAAGAGCCTGGCCGGCGGATATCGCCGCGGACCGCTGGCGGCGGCCTACGCCAGCGACCTCGACGCGCTGATCGAGCACTACCAGCCGGCCCTATGGGTCCACGGGCACATCCATCAGTCGGCCGATTACCACATCGGCCAGACGCGCGTGGTCTGCAATCCACGCGGCTATACGCCTGACGCGCTCAATCCGGACTTTGACCCCATCCTCGTGGTCGAGGTCAGCTAGGGAGAAATCTCGCTCGCCCCCATTCGACTCCCTGTCCATTTCGGACTATAGATACCGGCTTCGTATCCTCATGCAGCAGCAGCCGAATAGCGGCCGAATCGAGCGCAATTGTAATGCGCCGAACCGGGAGGAGGATCGCATGGCAAAGTCAAAGCTCATCACCATTCGGACCGAGGACAGGCGGGGCAGCGTGGCGGAGGGCATCAGGTCGTTCGCGGAAGCGGGCGTCAACATCGTCTCGATCCTGGGTTGGAACCCGCAGAACCTAATGCAGATCGTCACCGATAACCCGCGCAAGGCAGTGAAGGCGCTGAAAGATGCGAACGTCGCCTTCACGGAAGAGACAGCGGAGGTGGTGGAGCTGCCCAACAAGCCCGGCACGCTCGTGGCCTATCTCGAGAAGCTCGCCAAGAAGGGCGTCAACTTGCATTCGCTCTCGGCGACCACCAGCAAGGGCGCGCCCAAGGCCGTGGTGGTCTGGACGGCCGAGCGTTGAGGCAGGGGCCGGATCGACGTGCTTCGCACCGTCGCGACATGACGCTCGCGATCCGTCCGCTGGCCCCCGATCTCTGGCCGGCGCTCGAGGATCTGTTCGGCAAGTCGGGCGCCAGCAATGGCTGCTGGTGCATGTATTGGCGGATCGGCCGCGCTTATCATGAGCGGCCGCGCGAGGAGAACAGGCAGGCGCTGCGAAAGATCGTGAGGCGCGGGCCGCCGCCGGGTTTGCTCGCCTTCGATGGCGACCTCGCGGTGGGCTGGTGCCAGCTCACACCGCGCGATGCCCTGCCGTGGCTTTACCAGACCCGGTGGTTCGAGCGCGTGGATGAGAGGCCAGTCTGGTCGATCTCCTGCTTCTACGTGCGGCGCGGCTATCGCCGACAGCAGGTCATGTCCGAGCTCATCGCGGCCGCCGTCAAGGCCGCAAAGCGAGCGAAGGTGCCCGTACTCGAAGCCTACCCCGTCGACACCGCCGTGCCGAACGCGACACGGAACGTCTTCACCGGCACCGCTTCGGCCTTCGCACGGGCGGGCTTCAAGGAGGTCGCGCGCCGCGCATCGGCCCGCCCGATCATGCGGCATGATTTGAAGGCTGCGTGATGAGTTGCCTCGCCTGCCCCGTGACTGGCAGTATTCTCGTGAGGCGCGCTGGTAGAAGCGAGGATTTGATGGGGTTGAGCCACTCCAACCATGGAATGACTTTACTGGTCTCGCGAGCGATCTTGATCGCGGCGGCGCTGTCTTTCGTGAACGCGATCGGCGCGAACGTAGCGTCCGCCGACGACTGGCGCATCACCACCGCCGGCTACGGGCCGGTGAAGATTGGCATGAGCGTGGATGAGGCGGCGCAGGCACTCGGCGTAAAGTTGGTGTCGGACGGACCGATCGATGAGCCGGAATGCCACTACCTGCGGCCCGAGCCGGAGGTCGAGGGGCTGTGGTTCATGATCTCCAACGACCGCGTGGTGCGGGTGGAAGTGAACGCGCGGGGCATCACCACCAAGAGCGGGCTCGGCGTCGGCGATAGCGAGGCGCACCTGAAGGAGGCCTGGCCCACGATCGAAGTGACACCACACAAATATGTCGCGCCTGACGGCAATTACCTCACGATCTGGGCAAGGGACCGCAAGTCGGCCGTGCGCTTCGAGACGCTGCAGGGCGAGGTCACGTCGTTCTACGCCGGCCGCGTGCCCGAAGTGGAATATGTCGAGGGCTGCTCGTAGCGCGCGCCCGCACATTTCCGCGCTTTCCAACGCCGCGATTTTTTGGTTGTATATCCCGGCTGGCGAACCGATCGGGGTTGTTCGCCTGCAGCTTGGGGGACGTGATGAGGGCGATTCTGATCGGGCTCGCGCTGGCGCTTTCGGCGGCGCTGCTGAGTCGCGGCGCGGCAGCGGAGACATACGTCATCGATAGCGGAGTCTGGGGCGCGTACCAGGAGTATCTCAAGAAAATCGGGAAGGGCGTCCGGCCGGGTGCTTTCGCCATCAGCAAGGATGGGCAGAGCGCCTTCTACACCTGGTGCCCCGACACGCGATGCCGAACGCGCACGACCTACAACAAGGAGGTTCTTGACTATTGCGGACAGACCTATGGGACGGAATGTGTCCTGTTCGCGGTACGCGACGAGATCAAGGTGCAGTATGAGATCGCCAGCGCCGCGCCGAGCGTGCCCAGCCTGTCGACCCTTGCACCGGCCCCCGTCGCGACGATCGGCATCTCTCCGCAGGTGCAGGCCGAGATAGATACCTATCTCGGGAACGCCAAATCCAGCGGCCGCGCGTGGGCGCTGGCGATCGCCAACGATGGATCGGACGTGGAGATCGCGAACTGCCCAATCAACAGCGGCTATTCCGGCGGCAAGGCGTGCGATCCCAGGGATGGCGCGCCGCAGGAACTCGCCAACCGCGAAGCCATCAAGCGATGCGGCGGCACGGCACGCTGTGTTCTGCTCTACGTCGGCGAGCAGAAGCAGGGCGGCATCGAGATCGTGGCCCGCTGAGGCGCGCCGCGGCGTGCGCCACTCCAGCGGATCGACGCCCGCGCCCCTCTATTTTCGGGATGGCTTCGAGCGGCTGCAGGCGGCAAGATCTTGTAAACCCGTGCCTTCGCCAATCGTAGTTGGCTCATGTCAATCCGGAAGAAGCTCGAGGCCGTCAAGGGCGACATCACCAAGTTGGCTGTCGATGCGATCGTCAACGCGGCGAACACCTCGCTGCTCGGCGGCGGCGGTGTCGACGGTGCGATTCATCGCGCGGCGGGGCCGAATCTCGTGCATGAATGCCGGTTGCTCGGCGGGTGCAAGACCGGCGACGCAAAGATCACCGGCGGCTATCGGCTGCCCGCGAAATACATCATTCACACCGTCGGACCGGTATGGAATGGCGGCAAGCACAACGAACCGGCGCTCCTGAGGAGCTGCTATGCACATTCGTTCGAGCTTGCACAGTCGAAGGGCCTGCGGTCGATCGCGTTTCCAGCCATCAGCTGCGGGATCTACCGCTATCCTTTGGAGGCGGCGGTCGCGATCGCGCTGGACGAGACAGTCGCGGCTCTGCGACGCGGCGGATCGCTGGAGCGCGTCTGCTTCGTCGGCTTCGAGACCCGGGTCCATGAGGCCTATGTGCGTGCCATCAACGCGCTTGCCATCGACTGATCGCCCTTTGCGGATGGTCAGTCCGGCGCCATGCCCTTTTCCGCGAGCTCCTTCAGCGCGCCGTCGGTCTTCCTGAGGTGCGAAAGGCCCATGCCGCGCAGGATGTGCGGGGCCTTGGTGAACTGGATGTTGCTGTAGCCGATGATCTCGATCCGGTTGCCCCAGGGGTCGAGGAAATCGAGGAAGGGACCAGGCAGCGGCTTGATGCCGGCGGCGAGGATCGCCTGGCGCGCGACCTCCTTATCGTCGACCACCAGGCCGAAATGATGGCCGTCGTTCGGCGCCTTGTTCTCGCCTTTCTGCAAGGCGAGGAACTGGTCGCCGAGATCGATGAAGGCGGCGCCCGGCTCGCGCTCGCGCAGGGTGAAGTCGAAAAGGCGTCCGTAGAACTCCAGCGCCTCGTCGATATCGCCGACGATCAGGGCGACGTGATTGAATCCGATGGCGCGCGCTTTCCTCGGCTCAGGCATGGTTCACTCCCACCACATGCAATGCTCTCGCGCGCCAGTCTATCGCGATCGCGAACGGCGGTCACGCCTGCCAGAACGGGCGTGACGCCATTTCGCCGGCGCGCGAGCGGTCGAGGCCGATGTCGCGCAGCATGTGGTCGTCGAGGCGCAAGAGATCGCGGCGGTCGTGGTGGCGGCGCGCCCACAGGCGTAGCGTCGTCGTCACCGCGCTCAGCAGCGCGCTGAGCTTGGTGGGAAACGAAGAGCGCGGCTCCACATAGGCCGCAGCGCCGTCATATGCAAAACGCATCGTCATCACGTACTCCAATGAAGGGCATGAAAGGGATGAAGGTGCGCCGCGTCCCTCTTGTGATCAGCGTCACACACGGCGCACCGGCCGCCCGAAGCGGCCCACGCCCCTGATATCGGGTTTCGCCGGCAAAAGTGCAGTGATCTGCCTCACAGGCCGGTCTTAACGATTTAACCTCACGCTCGGAACGCCTAAAGTGCGACGGGGGGCAAGCGGAGCGCACTCATGACGACCCGCCAGGCATCTTGTTCTTGTGGCCAGTTGCGCGTCACCTGCGAAGGCGAGCCGGTGCGACTCTCCATGTGTCACTGTCTGGAGTGCCAGAAGCGGACCGGCAGCCCGTTTGGCGTGCAAGCGCGCTTCCGTCGCGAGCAGGTGACGAAGATCGAGGGCGAGGCGACGGAGTTCGCGCGTGTCGGCGATGAAGGCAACCGCGTCACGTTTCGATTCTGTCCCGCGTGCGGCTCGACCGTCTACTGGACGCTCAGCGGCTTTCCTGAGCTGATCGCTGTCGCCGTCGGCGCCTTCGCCGACGTGTCATTTCCAGCACCGCGCTTCTCCGTCTATGAGCGTCGCCGCCATCCGTGGGTGATCGTGCCCGATCATCCGGACATGCAGCGCATCGACTAACTCTCACGCGATTCGCGCCACGCATGCTCGCGTAGAGAGTCGCACCAGGTGATGCCGACGTGTTGACTCAAATTTTCTGCATTGCATACACACGTGCTTGCACAGGTCTCGCATCGCGCTCGTACGCGCTTGCAACGACGCGGCTCAAGAGCGCGTCAGAGCAGGCATATTCACCTTTCGTAAACTATCGATTCACCATTTCGCGCTAAAAGTAGAGCATCGCGCTTTGCAAGCCATGGCATCAGCGGTATGCTCGTAAAGTGCGAGATTCATTGGATTTTCATCGTGTTTGATCGGTTTGTGGATGAAGGTTCTGAGCGGTCAGGTTGAAGAGCAGGACAAGGTCGGCGCTGCTGCGCAGCCGCGCGCGACCGCGTTCGGCGCGGCCGCTTCGCAGCCCGCGTCGTCCGGTGGTTTTGGCCGCCGCCAGACTCCGATCCCCGCGACGACCGATGGCATGCCGCTGCCCGCAGTCGCGAATGACCGGGGTGCGCGCAACGGTGCAGACGAATTCGCACCCAGTAAGTCCTTCGGTCTGCAGGCCGCGCATGATACGGCCGGCGAGCATGCAGTGCCGCTCGTGGCGGACGATCTCTCGAACGAGCTGCTGGAATGGCTGAAGGAGGAACTGCGCCGCGGCAGGTCGATCCAGCACGAAGCGGTGCTGTGCTCGCTCGGCGCGCTCGCGGGTTACGCCGCACAGCAGGCGATCCGCGAAACCTTGGTGAAGCCCGGCAAGATGACGCTCGATCAGGCCTTCGTGGTGATCGAGACGCGCTCAGGCGAAGTGTTCTTCTTCGGCGACCTGCTCAACGAAATCATCGTCGACAAGCACGGCTTGCGCGGCGAAGGCCATTCCTCGATCTGGAAGGTCGTGTCAGAGGGCGGCCACGCGGCGGGCGCCATCAATCTCCCCGACGTCAACAACATGATCAAGCATTGTGCCGCCACGGTCGGCCATGAGGAGTTCGGCATCCCGCGCGTGCCGGACGTGCACATGCCCGACATTCTGCCGCGCGAAGCGGTGAGCCGCTTCTGGGCCGCGACACGGCGCAAGCTGGCAGGCACGGAGCCGATGAGCTGGCCGCTGCATCTGGCGATGGCTGCAAGCGCGCTGATCGTGGAGCTGAAGAGCGCGATCAGGCCCGACATCGCCGTGCAGATCGTGATGGAGGCCGCAGTGCCGATGTCAAAGATCGATCCCGTGACCCTTCCGAAAGAGTAATCCATGCTTGATCGTTCGAAGGGCGCGCGTTCCGTCGAGACCGAAAGCTCCGACCAGAAGCAGGTCGAGGCGAAGTTCGGTGACGGCCTGCCGCGCTTCCAGCCGCAGCCCGGTGGCTTCGGCCGGCGCACGACTCCGGTCGGCGCCACGCCCGCGATGCAGCCCAACGAAATCGACGCCGCACCCGCCGCCAGCGGGCAGCCGCAGTTCCGCAAGCCGGAGCAGCGTTTCGTCGAAGTCTCGGAGCCCGGCGCTGCCATCAGTGGCGAACCGGCACTCGGCGACATCCCGACGCGCATCGCCGACTGGCTGATGCGCGAGCTTAAGGATGAGCGCGGCATTCATTGCGAGACCCTCCTGACCGTGATCGGCGCGCTCGCCGGCTACGCCGCGCAGCAGGCGCTGTGGGAAGGCATGGTCAAGCCCGGCAAGCTCGCCATCACGCAAGCCTTCCAGGTGGTGGAGACGAGTTCGGGTGCCACCTATTTCTTCGGCGACGCACTCGACGCGCTCCTCGCCTCGATGGAGCCGAAGCATCTCTCGATCTGGAAGATCGTCGCCGGCGGCACGCTCGCCAGCGGCGGCGACCACCTGCCGGACATTGGCAACCTGCTGCGCCACTGCGCGGCGACCGCGGGAACCTCGGCCTTCGGCCTGCCGCGCCTGCCTGACAATCACCTGCCCAGCATCCTGCCGCGCGCCGCGCTCGAGCGGTTCTGGCCCGGCGCCCGCCTGTTGCTGGCCCTGGCCGAGCCGCTGCACTGGCCGCTGCACATGGCGAATGCCGCGCAGAAGCTGATGCAGGCGATGAAAGGCTCGATCGCGCCGGATCTGGCCGTGCGAATCGTCATGGAAGCTGCGGTGCCGATGTCCCGGGTGGATCCAGCGACTGTGCCGAATAACTGATTTCCGTGAAGGGCCAACCTCAGATGGCGCAGTCTGATCGCGATGGCCCAACCTTCGGCCGACGCGCAACGCCGGTCGGCAGCCAGGACCAGGTCTTCGAACCTGCTCCGCCCAAGTCGCGCAAGAAAAAGAGCGCTGACGACGACTTCACCAGCACACCGGTCGAGGAGACGCCCGCCACCAACTGGCGCAAGGCGGCGCCGATCGCGCCTGGCGAAGAGGTGAAGCTGGTCAAGGTCTACAACCGGACGCCGGAGATCAACGCGCCGGGCAAGCCGAAGCAGCCCCCGGTCGAGGTGCCGCCGGACGAATCCAAGCTGACCTTCAAGCGCGAGAAGCGCTTCTATTTCGCCGGCGACGACGAAGAGGCGAAGGCGAAGGCCGCCAAGGCCAAGGCTGAGGCCGAGGCCGCCGAGCAGATCGCGCAGCAGACGGAAGCGTTGCTGGAAGCCGACAACGTCACGCCGCTGCCGCGCAATCAGCCGCACGCCGACGCCGACATGGCGAAGCTGGAAGCAGCCCGCGCCGAGGCCACGCGCCGCGAGGCAGCGCGTGTCGAAGCCGAACGGCTGGAGGCGGCCAACCGCGAGGCAGCGGAGCGCGAAGCGGCGCGGCTGGAAGCCGCCAAAGCGGAGGCCGCGAAGGCCGAAGCGCTGCGCCTGGAAGCCGAGCGCCTGGAAGCAGCCAATCGCGCGCTCGAGCAGCGCGAGCTGGAGCGGTTGGAGGCAGCGCGCGCAACCGCCGCCAAGCGCGAAGCGACGCGGCGTGAAGCGGAGAAGCTGGAGATCGCCGCGCGGCAGGCAGCGGCGCGCGAGGCACAGATCCTGGAATCTGCCAAGCGCGAGGCCGAACGAATCGAAGCCGCGCGACGCGAAGCGGCTGAGATCGAGCAGAAGCGACTGGAAGCCGCCCGTGCGCTGGCGACCGAGCGGGAGGCGGCGCGCCTGGAAGCCGAACGGCTGGAAACCGCCGCGCGCGAGGCCGCCCGGATCGAGACAGAAAAGCTCGAGGCCGCCAAGCGCGAGGCGTCGCGCATCGAAGCCGCACGCCTGGAAGCCGAGCAGCTGGCGGAAGCAGCCCGCGAGGCAGCGCGCATCGAAACGGAAAAGCTGGAAGCAGCGCGGCAAGAGACCGCCCGCCTGGAAGCTGCGCGGCAGGAAGCGGAGAAGGTCGAAGCCGCCGCAAGAGAGGCGGCGCGTCTCCAAACCGAAAGGCTCGAGGCCGCGCGAAAGGAAGCGGCGCGGGTCGAAGCCGCGCGCCTGGAAGCCGCGAAGCTCGAGGCCGCCAAGCTGGAAGCCGCGAAGGCGGAGGCCGCCAAGCGCGAGGCGGCGCGCCGCGAGGTCGAGAAGCTGGAGGCCGCCGCGGGCGAGGCCGCGCGGCAGGAAGCGGAGAAGCTGGAAGCGGTGAAGCGCGAGGCCGCGCGCCTCGAAGCGGTCCGCCAGGAAGCGGCGAAGGTCGAAGCCGCGAAGCTGGAAGCCGCCAAGGCCGAAGCCGCCAAGCGCGAGGCCGCGCGTCTCGAGGCCGAGCAGCTGGAGGCCGCCGCGCGCGAGGCCGCGCGGCAGGAAGCGGAGAAGCTGGAATCAGCCCGGCAGGAAGCAGTGCGCCTCGAAGCCGCGCGGCAGGAAGCGGCCGCGCTGGAGGCCGCCAAGATCGAAGCCGCCAGGGAGCAGGCCGCCAAGAGCGAGGCCGCCCGCCTGGAAGCGGAGCGGCTGGAATATGCCAATCGCGAGGCGGCGGGGCGCGAAGCTGCGCGCCTCGAGGCGGCCAAGGCGGAAGCGGCGAAGCTGAAGGCGCTGAAGGCCGAAGCCGCCAAGATGGAATCGGCCAAACGCGAGGAAGCCCAGCGCGAAGCCGCCCGTCTGGAAGCCTCGATCGCCGAGGCGCAGCGCATCGAAGCGGAGACCCGCGAGGCGGCGAAGCGCGAAGCCGAGAAGCTCGAAGTCGCGCGCCGGGAAGCGGCACGGCAGAACGAGGCGGCGCGCCTGGAAGCCGAGCGCCTGGAAGCGCTCAACCGCGAGAATGCCCAGCGCGAGGCCGAACGGATCGAAGCCGCGAAGCGCGAAGCGGAGCGGCTCGAGGCAGAACGGCTCGAGGCAGAGCGCCTGGAAGCGGAACGACTGGAAGCCGAGCGGCTCGAAGCCGCGCGCGTGGCGGCCGAGCAGGCAGAGGCCGCGCGCCTCGAAGCCGAGAAGCTGGAGGCAGCCAAGCGCGAGGCCGCCAAGCCGAGCGCAGCACCCGACGCGAAAGGCAAGTCGCCCCTGCTCCGCCGCGCGGCGGGGTTCCTGTCCGGCATCGCCAAGACTTCGGACGAGGCGCCGCCAACTGCGCCCCAGGCGCCAGGCACGCAGCCGGTCGCGCCGGCCGCCGCGGCCGCGAAGACGGCCCAGCCGATCGCAGCGAGCGCCGCGCCGCTTGCCGGCTCTCCGGCGACAGCCGAGGCGAAGCCTGCGATGGGCGCTGCAACAACGTCCGAGCAAGCTGCGCCATCAGAGCCGCGTGCTCAAGGCGGGAACGTCGAAAGCCAGCTGAAGGCCAAATTCGCCGAGGTGGTGGCGCGCAAGGAGCCGACGGCGCAGCCGACCGGACCGGTCGATACGCGCGATCGGATCGCAGCGATTTTCCGCAAGGTGCAGTCGGACTCGACCAAGCGCACCGTGACCGAGCCGCGCGCGCAATCCAGCGGCGATGCGACCGACCGCATCGCCGGCATCATGCGCAAAGGGCTGCAGCCCGGCCAGATCAATTCGTCGGCGCGGCCGAATACGGCACCCGCTGCCGCGAAAGCCGCGGAGCCGACGCTGCCGCCGGCGGCCTCTGCGCCGCAGAGTGTCGCGACGTTGTTCGAGACGGCGCCCGCCGCGCCGGCGCAGGCCTATAGCAAGGTCGCGGCACAACTCATCGAATGGCTGAAAGCGGAGCTCGCCGTCGAGCCGGACATGAACCACGTGACGGTGCTGACCATCGTCGGCGCGCTCGCAGGCTATGCCGCGCAACGCGCGATCTGGGAAGGCGTGGTGCAGACCGGCGGCTTGAGCCCCACCGACGTGTTCGAGGTGCGCACAAATGACGCCGGCGAGAAGTTCTATTTCTCGGCGGAGACCGACAAGCTGATCGGCTCGCTCGATCCGCGCTATCTCTCGATCTGGAAGATCATCACCGGCACATCCAAGAGCACGACCAGCGAGCATCCGGACGTGACAGAGATGCTGGAACATTGCGCCGCCAGCGTCGGCACGCCGGAGTTCGGCATCCCGCGCCTGCCCGATGGGCGCACGCCCAATGTCCTGCCGCGCGATGCCGTGAACCGCCTGTGGGCCAAGGCGCGCCAGCATCTCGCCAAGACAGAGCCGACGCTCTGGCCGATGAACATCGCGGTCGCCGCGCGCTCCCTCATCGTCTCCGCCCAGCGGGTCGTTCCCACCAATGTCGCGGTGAAGATCGTGATGGAAGCCGCCGTGCCGATGTCGCGCCTAGACCCAGCCACGGTGCCACGGAAGTAAGAGCGACACTTCAGGCTCTCTACTCTACCGTCATTGCCGGAGGAAGATCCGGTCATCCAAGTTTATCTCAGAGCGGCGCAGGCAGACTTGGATTACCGGGTCTCGATGCTGCGCATCGGCCCGGTGATGACGGAGCGTGGTCATTGGAGACGTTCGGTCACCCCCATTTCATGCCGAAAAGGCATTACACAAAGCCGTGATCGACGGTCAGAGTGGTGGCATGAGGACGGGGCAAGGGAACTCGCGATGAATGTCGCATTCGACACTCTGGATGCGCGCTTTGGCAGGATGCGGGACTATCTCGCCGGCCTGCAAGGCGCCCGGCGCATGGCGTGCCGTAGCGATCTCGATCCGCTGCGCTTCCCGGACCTGCTGCCCTTCGTCAATCTAATCGACGTGGTGCTGGAGAACGATGCCGTGCGCTTTCGTTTTCGCCTGGTCGGAACTGCGCAGAGCGAAGCAGCGCAGCTCGACTATGCGCGCCGCTTCGTCGATGACGTGGTCGACCCGGCTTCGCGCCCGCGCGTGCTGGAGGATCTGACGCGGGTGGTCGCGACCTGCATGCCCCATTACGGCCGCTATGGCATGCCGTTTCCAGGGCGCGGCTTCATCGATTCGGAGCGGGTGTTCTACCCGCTCTCCGCCGACGATCGCATGGTGGACTGCATCCTGGCGCTCCACCACTATCCGGACGTGGCACTGCCGCAGATCGGGGCGCAGGGCTGGCATCTCGGCGCCTGGCGGCAGGCACTGGATCGGTGATCCGATAGTCCAGGCTGGACCGGCCGGCAGAGTCCTGCCTAACATCCCGCCGCCACAGGGCCGGGACCCCATTGCATGTCAACTCTTAGAAACCGCAGCGCGCGCAATACAGTCGCCATCGGCGACCGTGCAATCACGATCGATGAGCTCGTGGCGATCGCACGGCACGGGGCGGCCGTGAAACTTGGAACTGCCGCGAAGCGGCGCATGAAGGCGGCGCGCGCGGTGGTCGACCGGCTGGCGGCGGGTGACAAGCCGATCTATGGCCTTAACACCGGACTGGGTGCCGGCGTCGACACAAAGCTATCGCCAGCGGAGATGAGCGCATTTCAGGCACGGGTACTGGTGGCGCGTTCCGTCGGGATCGGGCCGCGTCTCTCGACTGATGAGGTGCGCGCGCTCATGGCGGCGCGCCTCATCGGCCTCGCGCAGGGTGCCGCCGGCATTTCGCCCGCGCTGGCGGAGCGGATCGTGGCCATGCTGAACAGAGGCGTACATCCGGCGGTGCCGTCGATTGCCTCTGTCGGCGAAAGCGACCTCGCGCCATGCTCCCACGCCATGCTGCCGCTGATCGGTTCGGGCGAAGCAGAATTCGACGGCAAGATGATGAAAGGTGTGGATGCGATGCGGCGCGCCGGGATCGAGCTTGTGGCGCTGGGGCCGAAGGATGGTATCGCTTTGGTCAGTGCCAACGCGGCCTCGCTGGGGCTGGGGGCGCTGGCGCTGCGTGACGCAGCCATCGTTCTGCAGGCGCAGCGCGCGGCGATGGCCCTCAGTCTCGAAGGCTTTCGCGGCCATCTCGACCCGTTCGATCCGCGCCTCGCACAGCTGCGCCCTGCGCCGGGCCAGGCGGACGCCGCGGCCGCGATCATGGCGCTGCTCAAGGGCAGCGCATTGCTGAAGCCCGGCGCGGCGCGCCGGGTGCAGGATCCGTTGAGCTTCCGTTGCTTTCCCAGCGTCCATGGCGCAGCACTCGCGGCGCTGGCGAGCGCCCGCGCGGTGCTGGAGCAGGAATTGAACAGCGGCAGTGACAACCCGGCCGTGCTGGCGGATCACGGCGGCATGGTCATGACCGGTAATTTCGACATCACGGCGCTGGTGCTGGAATTCGAACGGCTCGGCCAGGCGCTGGCGCAGACGGCCATCCTCGCCGCCCAGCGCGTCGCAAAGATGCAGTCGCCCGCTTTGAGCGACTTGCCACGGTTCCTCAGTCCACGGGGGGCGATGCATGCAGGCCTCGCCGGGCTCACGAAGGTGTCGGCGGCTTTGGAATCCGATATTCGCCACCTGGCGCAGCCTTGCTGCCTGCTGGTGCTGCCGACGGCCGACGGCATCGAGGATTACGCCACCATGGCACCGCGCGTGGTGGCGAAAACGCGCACGATCGTAGACAAGCTGGCAATGATCACCGGCATGGAGCTGATCGTCGCGGCGCAAGCCGTGGATCTGCGCAAGGTGGCAAAGCTCGGCGTGGGTGCGAGGCGCGCGTATGCGTGGGTGCGCCGGCTGTCGAAGATGGTGGACGAGGACCGCTCGCTGAGCGCGGAGATCGAAGCGGTAGGTGCAGCGATCCTCAAGGGCGAACTGACAACCGCTCTCTATCCGTCATCCCGGCCAAGCCGCGCAGCGCGCCGACTCACGCAAACCTGAGTTTCTGACCGATGCCCGTCCGTGCGCTCTTTTCCAGCAGCGCGTGACCCAGTGCGATGTCGCTCAAGGAAAGCCCGCGGTGCCAGAACAGGTTGGTCTCGTCGTCACGCTCTCGGCCGGGTTTCAATCCCGCGACGATCTGGCCGAGCTCGGCGTGCAGGGTCTGCTCGCTGAGCTTGCCGGCTTCCACATGGGCGCGGAGCGATCCGAACTGGCCCGCCTTGCACTGACCCCAATCATCCACCACCAGCTTGGACATGATGTCGGTCAAGGAGAGCTCCACCGCGCTCATCGTGCCATAGGGCACGACGAACGCGCCGGGCTTGACCCACGCGGTCTTGAGCAGCGGCTCAGGCTTCATCAGGCGCGAGGCCTCGACCACGATATCGGCGCCTTTGACCGTGTCTTCCCAATTGTCGAGGGCGCGCACCTCTTTGCCCAGGTCGTGTGACAGCTGGGTGGCGAAGGCATCGCGGCTTTCCTTGCGGCGCGAATGCACACGGATCTCCTCGAAACCGAACAGCTTGTCGAGCAGGCGCACGTTCCAATAGGCGGTTCCGCGCGCACCGACATGGCCCAGCACCTTACTGCCTTTGCGCGCGAGATACTTGGCACCAAGGGCGGTGACGGCGCCGGTGCGCATCTCCGTGATGCTGGTGGCGTCGAGGATTGCCTTGGGCATGCCGGTCGTGGGATCGAACAGGGTGAGGATCGCCATCTCCGACGGCAGGCCCTGCTTGTAGTTGTCCACATAGTCGCCGACGATCTTTACGCCTGCGAGCGCGATCGGCGCGCCGATCGCGCCGCGCAGCACGTTGAAATGGCCATGCACGGTGGCATCGGGGATCAGGTGCATGCGCGGCTCGATGACCGTCGCGCCGTGCCCTTGCGCCGCCAGGCTGGATTCGACCGCGGCGAGGATCTCGTCGTCGGTGAGCTTCAGTTCCGCGACGTCGAGGCCATTCAGGTAGGTGATGTAGATAGGCATTCAGAGATCAGATGTCAGAGATCAGATGTCAGTTGGCGCGGTATCATAGACCGATCTTCTGTCATCTGACATCTGACTTCTGACCTCTGACCCACGCATCCTTCCAGTCGAACCAGCGCATGGCGATGGGCACGAACCAGGGATTGCCAGTATAGAACGGCAAGGTCGGGAACGGCGTGGCGGCAAAGACGCTCTCACCGTCTTTCTTGCCAAGCATCTGCTGTGCCAGCTTGAAGCCAAGATACGAGCCCATCGGCACGCCCGCGAAATTATAGCCCAGCGCATACCACAGGCCTTCGTGCCGGCCGATGTGCGGCATGAAGTCGAAGGTGCCAGCACATTGCCCCTTCCAAACGCGGCTGAGGCGCACCTGCGCAAGGTCGGGCAGCAGACGGCTTGCCATCGCGTGCAGACGCGCGGCCATGTCGCGCAGGTTCTGCGGCCGGCTGCCGGTCAGGCCGCCGAACAGGATCTTGCGCTGGTCAGGCGCCGGGCGGAAGAAGTTGATGTTGACATTGCTGTCGACCACGGTGCGGCCGTTGGGGATGATCTTCGCCATCAGCGCCGGCGACAGTTCCTCCGTCGCGGCCATGAAGCCCTCGAACGGGACGACCCGGCGCGCCAGCCATGATAGATGCCGCGGCGTATAGCCGTTGGTGGCGATGATGGCCTCGCGCGCTGTGATGGACCAGCGCGGCGTCGTGACCTGTGCGGATTTGCCGTCGCGCGTGATATCAGTCACCGGCGTGTGGGTGAAAACGCGGACGCCCGCTGCGCGCGCCGCCTGCAGCAGGCCGCGATGATAGAGCGCCGGATGGATGGAGCCGAGATCGGGGATGACCGCGCCGCCCACATAGGCATCGCTCGCCAGCTCGCGGCGCACATCCGCAGGCGCGACCATCTCGTACGGGAAGTCGAGGCGCCGGCGCATGGTCTCGAGCTCCCGCGCCAGATCATTGTAGTGCGCTTCGGACGTGGCGGCGATGAAGCGGCCGCATTGCGCGATGTGGCAGTCGATGCCGAGCTCCGCGGTCAGCGACCAGACCCACTGCCGCGCAGCATCCAGCTCGCGATAGACGCGGGTCGCAAATTCTGCGCCGTGGTGCGATTCCAGCCAGGTGAAAGAACGCTTCAGCGTGCGGCCCAGATAGCCGGCATTGCGGCGCGAGGCGCCGTGCCCCGCCTCCGCTGCCTCCAGCACCAGGACCGATCGACCGGCCCGCGCCAGATGAACTGCTGCAACCAGCGCGGTGTACCCCGAACCAACGATCGCCACATCTGCGGTGGCCGGCAGGTCGCCTTCTTCGCAGGCCTCCGGCGCAGCCAGTTCCCACCAATGCGGGCGCTCGGCGAAATCCTCGGCGAACAATGAATCATCAGCCATGAATGGTCGCACCGCCCTTCAATAGGTCCCGAGGCGGCGCGCATTCTTGCCCAGACGGCGCATCAGCGCCAGTAGGTGGTTCCCTGTGAGCGCGATCACAGTGCTGGCCGAATTACGGCACAAATCCCGCGTCCCTCCAAGACTTCTGCAAGACCCCTGCAAGCGGCCCCGCCCGAGCGTGGCTAGCTTCTCCTCACCCGCGCCGGCGGTGCAGTGATGGCGCAGACCGAGGGCCGCGAACAACGGCACGAAACGGGAGGATGAGGCAAGGATGTCATCGATCTCTTATCGAACGAGCCTTGGCCGGGAAGTCCTGAATCGCGCCAAGTCGGGCCTTGCCGCGCTGCCGGCCGGGATTGCGCGCGGTGTCATGCGCTCGTGCCGCGGATGGATAGAGGTCGGCCGAGACCTGCACCAGTACGGGAAGTCTGTGGTGCACGACGTCGGCTTCCAGGTGCGGACCGGCATGCGGTCAGGGTCGCCCGACCCGGAGCGCTCCGCCGCCAACGTTCCACCGCAGCGCGGACGCGCGTCCATCCTTGCGCCGCGCAATCAGCCTCAAGCCCAGAAGGAAGACTGACATGGCCGACTATCTCTTGATCGAATCCCGCGACCCGTTCGAATCGGCGGAGGTCGGCGGTTTCCTCGACCTGGCCGAAGGCCTGGCCAAGGAAGGCAGCGGCGTCACGCTGTTCCTGGTGCAGAACGCCGTGATGACGGCGCGCCACGGCGCGCGTCCGACCGTTCCGCACAATGGGCGCGTGCTGTCGCTGGCGGCACTCGCCACGAACGGCGTCCGGGTGCTGGCCGATTCCTTCTCGCTGCAGGAACGCGGCATCTCTCCCAACCGCCTGATCGCGGGTGTCACGGTGGCGCCGCTGTCGGCGGTGGTCGACCAGATGGCCGCCGGGTGCAAGGCGCTGTGGCACTGACCCGCAATGAAGGAGGATCCCATGGCGGACAAGAAGACACTCACGTTCCTGCTGATGGACGCGCCGTTCGAGAACGCACGTACCACCACGGCCTTGCGGCTCATCGATATCGCGGCTCGGCGGGGCTACGACATCAACGTCTTCGCCTATGAGGGCGCGGTCTACCTGCCACTGGCGGCGCAGGCGAAGCACGCCAACGCCGTGCACGGGACCGACGCCGCGGAGGAGGACCATCCGCTGCCGCGCGAATGGGTCGAGGCGGTGATGCAGGAGGCCGCGCGCAACGGCGGCAAGCTCGATTGGGTGAATTGCGGCCTGTGCGTCGACGAACGCGGCGCAACCGAGTCCGTTGCGGGCGTCCGCCGCGGCTCGCCGGCCGATTTCTGGAAGATGGCGAGCACGTCGGACAACGTGCTGGTCATCCCCACGCGATAAGGAGCTGCAGCGATGAAGGTGCTCAACATCATCGAGATCGCCTACCGCGCCACGTTGGAAGAGCAGGACGATCCGGTCGTGTGGATCATCCATGCCATGAAAGGCGCCGGCGCCGACCACAGCGTCCTCTTGAGCGGCAACGCCGTCAACTACGCCGTCACGGCACAAGGCGTTCCGCCGCTGATGTTCGGCGACCGGGCGCAGAAGCATGCGCCGCGCCTGGCCGAGCAGGTGGCCGGCCTGGTCGCCAAGGGCGTCGACGTGATGGTCGTGCGCGAATGCCTCACCGAGCGCGGCATCCGCGAAGAGGAGCTGATCGGCGGATTGACCATGGTGAAGCAGGCGGCCGTGCCCAAGATGATGGGCGGCTTCGACCAGGTTTGGCATTGGTGACGGCCGTGACACGGACGCGCGCAATGCTGTGGATAGGCGCGCTCGCCGCCGGCGCCGCGCTGCTGATCGGCTACCTCGCTCTGGGATCCGAGGCCGATCAGGCGGTTACCCACCATCCTCACGACAAAGCCAACCACCATCCTAGACACGTGGAGTAGAACCATGCATTCGATGCACTATCGCGGGCGACCAGCCCGCCGCTGGTTCCGTGCGGCCATCCTGATCCCCATGGTTGGCCTTACCGGATGCTACCCAAACCAGAATGTGGCCGACCTTTACGGAGACGCTGCTGGGTTCTGCGGGTTTCTGCAGGATTGCGGCGACCACAAGGAACGCGAGGGCGGGTCAGGCGGGCCACCCAGCCCACCTGCCAACACCGGCGGGGGCACGGGCGAGCCGACAGGCGAACCCACAGGCGAGCCAACGGGCGGAGAGTAATGGAGGCTGCTACCGCCCGGCCTGCTTTTCCCCTAGCTTAGCTAGGAAGCGGGCCTGGTCGATGACGAAGCGTTCGTGGAACCCGGCGCCGATCTCCTCGCGCTCGTCGCGGCAGCTCACCTTGAAGCGCAGCTTGCGGCCGCTCATCTCGATCAGCTCGATGGCGGCCGTCGCCTTCATGCCGGTCGGCGTTGCCGCCGTGTGGCTGAGGTCCACATGGGTGCCGACGCTGTGCTCGCCCTCCAGCAGGTGATCGGCCAGGGCCCGCACGCAGGTCCATTCCACGAAGGCGACCAGATAGGCGGTCGCGAGCACCGGCGGCATCGCGGCGAAGTTGGAGAAATAGTCCGCCATCTCCGGCACGATCAGCCGGTCGGTGACGAGGATGGTCTCGGTGTGCGTGAGGCCTGGGCGGAGCGTTGGCTTGGGCATGCGACAACCAGATGTCAGTGGCCAGAGGGCCAGAAGTCTACACGATCAAGGCCCGGTCATAGGATTATCAATTCCACACATGCCGGTGCGCCATGTCTTGCGGGTACTTGACTCCGGGCTACGGCGCTCCTACGGGCATTTGCGAACCAAGAAGGGGCACGCGACATGTTTCTAGAGACTGTGGCGGAAGAGGACGCGGTCGGCGCGATCGCGGAGGTCTATCGGAAAGAGAAGGCGCACGCCGGCTTCGTGCCGGGATCGGCGCGCTGCTTCACGACGCGGCCCGATCTGCTGCCCTTGTTTGACGCCTTCTTCGATGGCGTGCGCGGCGGCTTCTCCCTTGGCGCGCGGGAATGGTGCCTGGTCACCCTGATCGCCGCCAAGCACATTCGCTCGACCTATTGCTCGCATGTCTACAGCCAGCGCCTGGCCAAGGAGCTCGGCTCGAAAGAGCTGGTGCTGGCGGTCCAGCGCGACTATCGGACGGCCGGGCTGCCGGAGAAGGATGTGGCGATGCTGGCCTATGCGGAGAAGGTCGCGACCGACGCCCACACGATTGCGCAGGCGGACATCGCGCGGCTGCGCGCGGTCGGCTTCACCGACCGGCAGATCTGCGACATCGCCTTGTGCGCCGCGTTCCGCTGCTTCATCAGCAAGTTCGTCGACGCCATGGGCGCGGTGCCGGAGCCTGCCTTCGTCGACGACGATGAAGCGTTCCGCGCCGCGATGACGGTGGGGCGGAAACTCAGGGATCATTAATCAGGGATCAGGGATCAGAGGTCGGCAACGCTTCACTTCTGATACCTGATACCTGATCCCTGCCTCTGAATCAAAGCCCAGCCAGCGCCTTTTTCACCGCCTTCAGGCGCGGTTCGTCGCGGCGGTAGAAAGTCCATTGCTTGATGCGCTTGGGGCGCAGGAGGCCGGCCTGCACCAGGACGCGCAGATGCTCGCTGGCGGTCGGCTGGCTCACCTTCAGCTTGCGCGCGATGAGCAGGCCGCAGACGCCGTCCTCCACCAGGTCGCCGTCGACCTGCCTGGGGAAGTGGGCGCGCGGATCCTTCAGCCAGTCGAGAATGCGGACCCGGCGCTCGTTGGCGAGCGCGCGCAAGGCGGCCTTCATGTTCTGTTCCATAGGCATATTGCCAATTTGCTAATTACCGATCTAAAGTCAAGCTGGATCACCGGGGCTCGCCCACCACGTGGCGGCCCAGTGAGGACGAGGGGTGAGCATGGCTGAAGCAGTGGCGATCACGACAGCGGCGATCGATGCGGTGCATCCGGTGATCGCTCCTCATGTGCGCGAGACGCCGGTGGTGATGGCGGCGGCGGAGGATTTCGGCTTAAGCGGCGCGGCCATCGCGTTCAAGCTGGAGCTGCTGCAGCATGCCGGCAGCTTCAAGCCGCGCGGCGCCTTCACCAACCTGCTGACGCGCGGCGTGCCGAAGGCGGGCGTGGTGGCGGCGTCCGGCGGCAATCACGGCGCCGCGGTCGCCTTCGCGGCCAGGCGGCTCGGCATCCCCGCCAAGATCTTCGTGCCCAGCGTCGCCTCGCCCGCCAAGATCGCGCAGATCAAGTCCTATGGCGCGGAGCTGGTGGTGGAGGGCGCACGCTATGCCGACGCGCTCGCCTTGAGCGAGCGATGGGTGGCGGAGTCCGGCGCGATGCCGATCCACGCCTTCGATCAGCCGGAGACCTTGCTGGGCCAGGGAACGGTGGCGCGCGAGTTCGCGGCCCAGGCGCCAGCCGCGACCACCTGGCTGGTGGCGGTGGGCGGCGGCGGCCTCATCGGCGGCATGGCGGCGTGGAGCGCCGGCCGGCACAAGATCGTGGCGGTGGAGCCGGAGGCGGCGCCGACGCTCCACATGGCGCGCCAGGCGGGCTGCCCGGTGGAGGCGCCGGCCGGCGGCATCGCCGCGGACTCGCTGGCGCCGAAGCAGGTCGGCACGCTCATGTTCCCGATCGCGCAGCGCTATGTGGCGGAATCGGTGCTGGTGCCGGACGAGGCGATCCGCGCGGCCGAGCGTGCGCTGTGGCAGGCACTGCGCGTGGTGGCGGAACCGGGCGGCGCCGCGGCCTTCGCCGCCCTGCTCAGCGGCGCCTACAAGCCCGCCCCGGACGAGCGCGTCGGCGTTCTGGTGTGCGGCGGCAACACGATGGCAGTGGATTTCGAGCGGAGTTAGAGGGCGGCACGACTCGCGGCGACCCCTCCCCAAAAATGGGGGAGGGGACTATCCGAAATCCAAAATCACCGCCACATGGTCCGAGGGCTGTTTCCAGCTGCGCATGTCGCGGCGAATGCGGGCGGCCTTCAAATCCTTCTGCAAATCGGGCGTGACCCAGATGTGGTCGAGGCGCCGGCCGCGGTCGTTCCTGGTCCAGTCGGGCGACCGGTAGCTCCACCAGGAAAAGAGCTTCTCGCTCTCCGGCACGAAGTGGCGGACGGCGTCGACCCATGTGCCGGCCGCCTTGATGCCGGTCAGCTTCTCCACCTCGATCGGCGTGTGGCTGACCACGTCGAGCAGCTGCTTGTGCGACCACACGTCATGCTCCAGGGGCGCGATGTTGAGGTCGCCGACCATGATGCTCTTCTTCCGGCGGCGTGCGTTCTGGAAATGAGCGTGCATCTCGTCCAGGAACTGGAGCTTGTGGGCGAACTTCACGTTCTTCTTCGCGTCCGGAATGTCGCCGCCCGCCGGCACGTAGAAATTCTGCAGATCGAGATCGCCGCCCAGCACCACGCGGCCGTGCCTGGAATCGCCCTTGTCGCACCAGTTCTGCGGATCCTTGGCCAGGAACGGCAGGCGCGACAGGATGGCGACGCCGTTATAGCTCTTCATCCCGTGGCGCAGGATGTGGGGATAGCCCAGGCTCTTGAGCTCCTCTTCCGGAAACTCGCTGTCCTGCACCTTGATCTCCTGCAGGCAGATGACATCGGGCTGCTCCTCCTGCACCAGCCGGCGCAGCAGGTCGAGGCGGAGGCGGAGGGAGTTGATGTTCCAGGTGACGAGGCGCATGGGGGTGGATATCGAGACAGTCCTACGAAACCCGCTCATCTAGTCGGGAAAATGTCCGATGACAAGAGCAACGATACTTGCCGGGTTCGTCAGAGAGCACGGCGGATTGCTCGCTATTCTTTCTGGAGCACGACGGCGGCTTGCCAGAAGCCTTCCTCGTGATAGGACCGCACGGCGAATCTCGAGGACCAAACCCGTTCGATGTAGGACGGCGGAATCACAGCATCTCCGTACACGGTCTTGTCTCTAAAGTCCCCGCCCCCGGTCGGGATGTAGACAAATTGGCCCGCATCGAACTGCCTCTTCTTATCTTCGATATTGCCGGCGGCGCGTCTCAGCGCGGCGTGCCAGCGAGAGGGCGAATCCGGGAGAATACCCGCAACGAAGTCGAGAAAGCGTCGCGGTTCGGTGGTGCAGACAAACACGCAACCGGGCTTGGCAACGCGCGCCAGTTCGTCCAGCCAGTGCTGGTGGACATTCTCAGGCAGATGGGTGAAGACGCTGTATGCAATGATGTGCGAGACGCTTCGATCGGCCAGAGCCAACTTGCCAACCGGCTCGATGTGCTGGAGATGCGCTTGGATGCCGGCTTTGCGGCATTCGGATAGAATTACCGGATCGACATCCACGCCGATGATCTGATCTGCGGGCAGGTCACGCCAGAAGAAGCGCAGGAAGCGTCCCCAGCCGCACCCGAAATCCAGTAGCACGCTGTCATCCGAAATTGGCGACTCCAACGACCGAGCATTGTCCTTGACGAAGGAGTAGAATTTCGAGGCCTCGCGAAGGGCGGTCTCGTTTGACGATCCGACAAAGTTCGACTGCACTACGTCGGCGGGAAAACGAGGAAACTCGAAACCATCGATGACGGGCTCATGAACACTTCTCACAAGAAGGTTGGTCCATTGCTCGTCGGAGAGGGTTCGAAATCTTGCCGGAACACTGCGCAAGCGACACCTCCTTCAAATTTCTTACCAAACTACAAGGCGTCGTCACCTCATGCAAATGCATAGGTCTAGGCGGTGGCCGGGACTATCAGGGCTTCGTGCAGATCACAACTTCCGTGTAATCGCCGATAATTCCGTGCGTCTGGTCCCAGAAGCGCGTCACGCGCACGTCGAATGGCGCCCAAGCAGCGATCTGGCGGTCCACCTCATATCCATAGTCGTAGGTTACAAGTGATCCCTGTGCGTCCACTGGATTGCCATGGTACTGCGGTGGCTCGACCAGATGGCACACCGTCCCATCCTCCTCCAGGCGGGCGCGCTGGCGAAACGCCGGCACCATGGTTTTGGCGATGGGAAAGGTGTGGAGATAGACGCCACCAGGCTTGAGCGTCCGGTATATCTCGGAATAGACCAAATCAGGGTGAAAGACGTGCTCCATGACGTCCAGAGATATGACAATGTCCAGGCTGTCATCTGGAAATGTCTGGCGTTCGAGGTTCTCGTTGCGGAACCCTCGAAATTCTATGCCAAGGGGTTGATCGGGGAAGTAATGGGAAGGAATGTAGTTTCCACCCTCAGCCTTAAGCTTTGCCGATATGCCGCGGTTCAAAGGCGAGGATTCGTGAATGGTAAGCGTTCGCCAGTTTGGGCGCTCCTCAAACAGGATGAGGGCGAGCGCACGCTCTCTCACCACAGACTGGCATAGCGGGCACAGGAGGTGCTGACGGTACCAGGAGCCAGCTGCAGCAAAGCGTACCGGCTTCTGGCAGACTGGACAATAGCCGTCGTGCGCATAAACAGGTTCCGTTTGTTCATCAGGCATAGCGCAAGACCCCTCTAGGGCGCCAAGTTCCCGGATGGCTCACGAGCCATATGCGACGGTAATTGGGCCCCAATGTGCCTCTGCCCCAAGTCTTGGCCTCTCCTGCGATGCAGCGCGGCCGATCTCGGTGGATTCGCAGCGAACGGCTGCTGCAGCTGACGAGGCAACAATGGGCGACTGCATCCACCCTCTTTGGCATTTAGCAGCGACACGTTGTCGTATCAAGGCTGCTGATGAGCAACAGCGCTAAGGAATGGACGTCGGAGTTCTGGAATCTCTGGGACAATACTAGCCATGTTGTATCCGCAGAGAAAACGGCGACCCTCATCGTGAAGGACAGCGCCGGCAACGTGCGGAAACTGCAATGCGCCTAGAAATCGAGTTTGATGCCCATCTTGTCGATCCATCTGCCGAGAGGGTTTAGGCGATCAGCGTCGCCACCTTGGGCACAATGGAAAGCGCCGCGGCTCGCTCTGGATTGAGCCGGGCTCGATGATATCGGAGGCCAAAACGGACCGCCATGTCTCTACTGCGGAGACCGACAGTGATCTCTATCACGCCGTCCGACCCTGGTTTCCGCAGCCCGCTGG
Organism: Dongia deserti; assembly: GCF_003574735.1. Lineage (GTDB taxonomy): Bacteria > Pseudomonadota > Alphaproteobacteria > Dongiales > Dongiaceae > Dongia_A > Dongia_A deserti. The sequence continues at coordinate 60,361 of NZ_QORW01000009.1, read as the reverse complement.
TGTGGATGCGAAACTTGGCCATCCGCTCTGCGCCTCCTCAACGGCGAGGGAGCCGTATAGCTTGCGTTCAAGCGCAGCCCATGTGGGGCAAATTTCATAGAGCCGAACGATGTCATCCCTACTCAGGTGGAACCGAACATCCGATACTTCTGGTGACGTCTCGTTCACACGCTCAATCGGTGCTGAGACGCCGAATGCCTTCTCGAAATCTTCAGCAAGATGCTCGGCCCTAATCCATTTGTTGGCGGCCATGTAGTGCTTCACATACCCCTCTGCGGTATTGATGCTTCCATCGTTCTCAAAGAATCGGCCGGAAAGGAACATCTCGCGCGGAGCGGCATGGTGGGGTGGCTGGGACTGCTCGTAGCGCACCCGGCTGATGATCCAGGATGGCAGGCGCCGGAAGTTGCAGATGATCGTGCGATCGCCGGGCGCAAATCCAGGAACGCGCTTCATTCGCTGTGCGACATTTTCGTGCCAAGCCGGAGCCGGCTGATCGAACGTGTAGCCAGGCTTTCCGAGGTATAGCCTTCGCAATGCTGCCTCAGTCGCCGAGCCAGCGCACTTCGGAAAGTGCATCCAAATGAACCATGGTCCTTCGATCATGGGCCGCAATCATGCACGCCGCCTGCGGAGTGTCAACCCGGCCATCCCTAGCGCCAGCCGCCCGGTGGGCGGCTTCTTCTTTATCCTGACCGAATGTATCGGAGCCAACGTGTCGGCCATCAGACGACGCCATTCGAAGAGCCCGGGGCTGAGGGCGTCGTGAATCTCATTGAGATTGAGTGACTCGAAGGGCAGCAAGATCTTCTTGTGCGCGCTGTCGCGAGTCTTGCTCGGCGCGTTCGCAAATTCGAGCAAACGCTTGCGGCATTCGCGGAGCGAGACGCATCAAAATCCTAGGCCAGCACTTTGACTAGCGTCTAATCCCCTGCCGCGAGCAGCTTCCGATGGACGGTTCCCGGCTGCTGGCCTAAGCGGACCAAGACGACATCATCCACGACTCTTACCGATCCGTTGGCCGGCCAGATCGGCATCTGCTGGATGACCGGCAGCAGGGCGCGCCGTCTCTTCTCGTCGAGCGCAACGATGTTCGAGTATCCCAGGATCTTCAGGATGGACGCGATCCGATGGGGATTGCCGCCGTCCCACTCGAAGAAGGACGCAGAAATGGTTGAATGGAGCGCATCGCGGTAGATGGAGTCGAAGCCCAGCGCGCCGTAGAAGTCGGCGCGATAGACCTTCGTCCGGTCGAAGTTCGGGATTTCGGTCGCGATCCGCTCGTAGATCCGCGAAGCGAGCTGCACGTCATGCTCGAACGCCAAGCGCCTGCTGGCCTGGAACGCGGAGAAGGTGTAGAGGCACTGGGCCGCCACGATGACGACAAGGATGACGGCGATGCGACGGACAGCGGCGCTATCGCTGAGGACGGCGCCGGCGGCCAGGAACCAGAAGACGTACGGGACCGCAACGAGGGTGCGGTAGGGCACCGTCCCGCCGGCAACGATGTTCAGGCCGAATGGAATCGCGGTCATTCCCATCAGGTACAGGAACGTGAAGACAAGACGCGCTGCAGTGCGGTCCGGGACGCGCGCCGTCAAGGCGAAAACGCCCAGCAGAATCAAGGCCGGGAAAGTCCAATACCGGAAACCATAGACGCTGCGCTTGCCGCCATAGACCTGCCAGTACTGCTTGACGAGTTTGCCGAACACGGCGCCCGGCCCGTGCAGTAGGGCATCAGGGCGCAGGAAGTTCTCGATGTAGATCGGCGCTACGCCCAGTGCCATCTGAAATCCGCGGGCCAGGAGCAGCCCGAGGAGCACGCTCGCCAAGATGACGAACGCCAAGTAGGCATGGATGACGGCCACCTGTCGCCACGAGATGCCCGGACTGCGGAGGTAGCGCAGGATGAAGACCCCGCAGCAGCCGACGGCAACCAGCAGGATCAGCGACTGGTAGGCGCCGATCGCGGCGGTGCCCAAGCCCGCCTGCAGGAGAAAGCGCCCTGCGGCCTCTGAGCGCAGGCGCTCTCCCGCAAGCAGCGCGGCCACGGCCCGGTCGAACAGAAGTACGCACATGCAGGCGAGCAGGATTCCGATGCCCAGTCCGACAGTGTTGGCGGCGAAATTCAGGATGAAATACAAGGTCGGAAACGCGGCGAAGAGCGCGAACAGCAGGAACAGCGGCGCGCTGTCGGTCCGGTACGAGTGGGCCTTTCCGAGGACGATGTAACTCGCGCTCACGAGGACGCCGAACGTGAAGAGGGTGAAAAACGGAAGCACCGGCTGCGAGAGGATGAACCGCTCCAGCACGTAGATCAGCCATCGGCCCTGGCCCACCCACGGCGCCGGGTCCTCGCGCAGCGCTGCAACCTCGTCGTCGATGGAAAGAGAAAAGCCGACCAGCTGGAGGAAGTAGAAGGTCGAGAAGATCGCCAGCAGGATAATGAACGGCCGCTGGAAATTCCTGAAATCGCTGAGATGGGCCAGGAACACGTTTACTCTTGATCCGTGCAGCGTCACGCCTTTCCCTCTCCTTTGACAAGCTGCCGGAAGCGGCCATAGTCGCGAACGTAGTCCGCCGCCTCGTAGGGGTGCGAAGCCATGACCATCAAGACAGTGTCAGCCTCGAACTTGTACTGGATGCACCACACCATGGGCGGCACATAAAGGCCGATCGAAGGGTCAGACAATGACACCTCCAGGCGGCTCCTTCCGTCATCTACTACGACCGACAGGCGGCCGTGAGCGGCGACCAGGAACTGATGGCAGGAAAGATGGGCATGCTCGCCCCTTACCTTGTTCGTCGGCACGTCCCGAACCAGAAAGGTCCGTCGTGGCGCGAAAGGCAAGTCCCGTTCCATCTCCAGTGGATAGAGATCGCCGCGGAGATCGGTAAAATGCGGCAATCGCCATAGCTGCGTGTCGCCAACATCGAGCCTGATAAACGAGCCCGGTGCCGCATCCAGCGATTGGGTCGCCGGTGCCGCCCCTTCGGCATGTTTCGCGCCTTCATATCCAACGATCACCGCGGGATTGCCGACGACCAGGGCGTTCGGCGGAACGCTCTTCGTTACGACTGCGCCTGCACCCACCATTGCTCCGCTGCCGATCTGTATGCCAGGCAGGATGGTCGCGTTGGCCCCGATGGAGGCTCCGTCTTCGACTACGGTATTGAGCAACCGAGTGGGATAGCGCTTGGAACGGGGGAACTTGTCATTTGCGAAGGTGGCGTTCGGGCCCACAAAGACACTGTTTCCCAGCCGCACGCCATCCCAAAGCTGGACGCCCGACTTGATGGTGACGTCGTCTCCAATGATAACGTCGTTCTCGATGAAGACGTGATCGCAGACGTTGCAGTTCTTGCCGATCCGAGCGCCAGGAAGCACATGAGCGAAAGCCCAGATGCGTGTGCCCTCCCCGACCGAGTCACTCTCGCAGATCCCACGCTCGTGGATAAAGATCCCTGTCTTGTTGCTCTTCATGTCGTCCGCTCGTTAAGGTCTCCCTGCAAATGCACCACGCGGCTGATGATGCGCAGCGGGCGGCGTTTCGAGTTCTCCGTCGCGCGCCAGAGATAGCATCCCAATATGCCCTGCACCGCAAGGATCAGGGAACCCAAGAACGCGATCAGCAGTATGATGCTGGTATATCCAGCTTCCTGGATATATCCGGCAAGACGCGCGCCAAGCGTGATCAAGCCCAGTACGCTGCTGATCGTGCAGCCAATGACGCCCAGCCAGAGCACTACCATGATCGGCAGGTCGGAAAAGGAAAAGATGCTGTCCATCATGTAACGAAAGCGCCGCGACAGGGCCCACGCGCTCTTTCCCTCCAGTCTCGGGCGGCGCATATACGGTATGAATTCGCGTCGGAAGCCCACCCAGAACAGCTGGGCGATCAAGGAACTGTTGGGCTCCTCGATCTCCAGGACGGCGTCGCGCACCTTCCGACAGCACGCAAACACGTCGATCCCGCCCGCCGGCATGTCCGGCAGGATGAAGCGGCGATACATGCGCCAGAAGACCGCTGATAGCAAGCGCGACAACAGCGGATCGCCGCGTCCTTCACGTTTGGCGAAGACGACCTCCGCGCGCCCGGCGGCAAGGACTCGGAAGAACTCCACCATGAGCTCGGGCGGCTCCTGGAGGTCGGCTGCCATGACCGCTAGGTGCTCTCCTTGCGCCAGTTCCATCCCAGTGCGGATCGCCGTGAATGACCCGAAGTTCCGGCTGTGGAAGGCAACCTTGCTCGGAAAGGAGCATTTCGGCGCACGCTCGAGGAGCAGGGCCCCGGATTCGTCCGGCGAACCATCGACAACAAAGACGACCTCGAGCTCGCCATTCAGCGCGGCGCTGATGCCTTCGAGTGCCTCAAGGAGACGAGGGACGCTCTCCGCATTGCGGTAGATGGGAATGATGAGTGAACGCGCGGTCATTGCCTCCACTCCTCGAGCGCAGTGCAGAGCGCGGTGAGCTCGTGCTTCGTCATGCCGGGAAAGCAGGGCAGGGTCAAAATCTCGCCCACGCTCCGGCGCGCGATCGGTAGTCCGCCGGGTGCGATGCGCATCGGCAGGTGTTCCCAGCCCAGCTGATCGCAGTCCAGTACCGGATAGTGGATTTCGGATTCCACACCCCGCTCGACCAGGAAACGTCTGAGGGCATCGCGCGTAGGCGATCTTACGACGGCGAGATGCACAACGGCGCCCGGGCCACCGTCCACGAACTCCAACGAATCTCCGGCCGCCTCGCTCAACCGCGAACGGATCCGGGCTCGTTCGGCGTTCAGTGCGCCAAGACGCGGCAACATGGTTTGGAGAATTGCGGCTTGAACCTCATCCATGCGCGAATTCCGACCGCCACCGAGGTCCACGTGATACTTAGCACTCCAGCCGTACTGCCGAAGCTTTCGAACGATGTCCGCCAACACCGCGTCAGAAGTTACGATCGCGCCGGCATCTCCCATGGCACCGAGGTTCTTGGTAGGATAGAAACTGAACGCCGCGATGTCACCTAACGAGCCGACCGGTGCGTCGCCTGAGCGAGCGCCATGCGCTTGGGCGCAGTCCTCTACGATTGCGACGTGGCCGTAGCCCGCCTCCCGTAGCATCCGCCTGAGCACGGGAACATCGACCACCCCACCATAGAGATGCGTTGCGACGATGGCGAGGGTCTGGTCCGACAGTGCCGCGACCGCCGATTCGATTGCGAGGAGCTGGCTACGTTCCTCGACATCCGCGTAGACCGGCACCAACTGGCTCTGCCGGCAGGCGACTGTAGTATATCCGCCCGCATTGGCGACGGTGATCACCTCCCGGCCTGCTGGAGAGCGGGCCGTCGCGACGGCGCGTAGGGCGATCTCTAACGCGTCGGTTCCGTTGGCCACCGGGATGCATTCTGATGCCCCACACGCACGCGCGAAGCTGGCACAGAATGATTTGGCGCAGCCTCCATTCAACCACCAGCCCGATCTCATCGCTGCCAACGCCGCGGTTTCGATATCTGCTTGGTATGCAGTGTATAGGCGCTTAAGGTCATTCATCGGAACGATGAGATTACGGGACATCGGCAGTCTCTGCGGAGGGGGCCATTGTCAGGCCGAGATACCGATGTACATCCGCTAAATGCTTCTGCGCTTTGGCGCGGCAATCTTCGTTTAGCTTCACTTCACGTGCGGCGAGCATCTGGATCTGCCGAATCTCTTCAACATGCCGCTCCTTCTGCAGTGAACTCGTTATGCTTTGTTTGTGCCGACGGTGCCCATTCAATGCTTTCGCCAGATAGGCCACACTCTGGCCTGCCGCACAGGCCGCCGCGTAGAGGCGCCAGTCGCCGGCGATCCTGAAGCTTTGAAGTTCCTCGCCGGTGGCCTTGATGGCCTGCTCCAAGGCTTCGCGACGCCATAGCACACCACTCATGTTCAAGATGACGTTCTTGACGCTCAGGAAGCGGCGCAGGAACTCCTCGCCCGCCATGACGAAATCGTGCGTGAATGTCCCCGGTTCGATCTCGTCGACGTAGCGTATGTAGCTGTCACCGACGCGTTTGCCGTCGTCATCGATCTGCCAGGAATCGGTGAAGCAGAAATCAGCGCCGCTGCGCTCGAGCGCCTGCACGCATTCCGCAAGGAATGCCGGATCGGCGACATCGTCGGATTCGGCGATCCAGACGAAATCGCCGGTGCACTGGGCGAGCCCCTTTCTCCACTGCTTGGCCAGGCTGCCGCCATTGGTTTCGTTGGCAATCAGTGCGATCTCGCGCCGATGCTCGGTTGCTATGCGGCGGATCACGGCAACACTGTTGTCCGTCGAGGCGTCGTCGAGAACAACAATCTGGCAGATGGGCCACGATTGCCTGAAAATGCTGCCGAGTCGCTCCCGAAGGTATCGCTCATGGTTGTAGTTCGGCACCACGACAGAGACGCGCTGCAGGTCGGGGCTGAGCTGCTGCAGCAGCCAGAAGCAGTAGTCCTTGAAATCATAGTTGGTCCGGATCTCCGCAATCCTCGCCTCGGCGTTCGCGCGGGCGCGATCGGTTGGGATCTCCAGAACGCCTTCGATCGCCCCGACCGCGGCATCGATGTCTTCGAACGGCACGATGGTGCCGTGCGCCTTGATCAGGTCCTCGCATCCGGTCGCGCCAGCGAAGCCCAGCACTGGAAGCCCCGCGGCCATCGCCTCGAGCACGACCGAGGGGTAGGGATCCTCCCGCGATGACAGAAAGAACACATCGGCCGCAGCATAGTATCGAGAGACGTCCTCCTGTTGGCCAACGGCCATGACCTTGTCGTTGTTGCGCCTGCCACCACCATCTAATGAGTCTACGTCGGGTCCTTTGCTCAGCACCTTTCCGACCCAAACGAAGTACACATCATGCCGGTGCTTCGCGACAGTCTTCGCGGTGCGAATGAACAGATCGAATCCCTTGCGGAGATCGCCGTACCCGACATTCAGTACCAGCTTCGCATCGCGCGGCACACCGAGAGCGTCGCGTACCGCCCCGGCCGCAGCGGGATCTGGTGCGATCTCGTTACGATAGAGACCTTGAGGCTTTATGAGCGTGCGGCCGGTGATTTCGCCGGATATCTGCCGGAAGCTGTCACGGACGAACGATCCCGCAAACACCACCAGATCGCTGCTGCGTCCGACGGCAGCCGCGCTCTCCTCATGACCATAGCTTCGAATGAGGTGAGGCAGCTCATGAATGAGCGACAAGGTGCGAAGTCCCGCCGCTTTCATCTCCGTGACTAGACTGCCGACCACCGTCGTGTTGCTGATCCCCAGCGTGTAGCCCTGCTCCGCCAGGTCCGCCAACACATCCTTTGCCGAGCGCATGGGGGACAGGATGATGCAGGGCGCGATTGCCTCGTAGCGCGGGAGCAGAGAACCACCCTCGAACAGGACATACCGCACCCGAACTCCGAATTGACGGGTCAGCACGCCGCCGATGTTCAACAGCAGTCGCTGAGCCCCGAAATCAAGAGCATCGTGGCCGACGAGGACGACACCGTTCTTGGACCGTCGGGCATCAACCTCCGAGTGCGGCAGCAGCGCCCGGGCGGTTGCATTCAAATAGGCGGAGCCATAGTACAGGTCCGGCTCGAGATAGGCGCCCTCCGCCCACTCGTTCCAAGCGTTGATCGCAACGATCCGCTCGCCCAGCGTGGGCTTTGCCCTGGCTCGTGCAACGAGTTCTGTAAGCCACCGCCCGTATTTGCGCGGGGTCGAACCTTCCAGGGTCGTCCCGCGCATCGGGCGGCGAGCATCGTTGTCCCAGCCCGGAGCAATAGTCTTGATGAGCGGATAGGCGGGCTCTGCCTCCGCGAGCGAGATCGCTGCCACCTCATCGTAGCTGACGACCCTGCCTTTGAACGCAGGATCGAATGCGTCGGGGACGGGGCGTCCGGGCAAGTTGTTCGTCAGCTTGTGCGGCGGGAACTCGATCGCGCCATCCAGACCGAATTCGCTCGGGTCCTCCACGCCGAAGGTCTGGGCCATGAAGATGAGCGGCTCCAGTCCAAACTCGGACTTCCAGCGCGCGCGCCAGCGGGCGAAGGTCTCTCGCGGATCGGGAACATGCCTCGGCTGGTAGATCACGAAGAACGGCCGATTACCGAACCGAATATACCGCGGGTCCTTGAAATGGCGCGCAAGGTCGGCGAGCAGCGCCGGTTCGTGCTGCGGATCATAGTTCTGGTGCAGCAGGATCTCGCCGCTCATGCCATCCCAGGTCCGGGTCCAGTTCTCGTTCGCCCAGATCGCCATGAACGGCATATCCATGTCGGGGGAAGTCAGAAAGGTTTCGACCGGTTGCTCGAGCACGCGGTGAGAGTCGAACCAGTAGTAGTAGAATCCAAACCCGTTAATGCCTGCCGCCTTGGCGAGCGCGATCTGCCGACGCATAACATCGGGATCGGTCAGGTCGTAGAAGCCAAGATCACGCGGCAGGCGCGGCTGGTAGTGGCCCGGAAATCTCGGCAGGCCTCGGGCGACCTGGCGCCACTCAGTGAAACCCTTTCCCCAACTCCGGTCGTTCTCGGGGATGGCATGAAACTGCGGCAGATAGAATGCCAGCACCTTCACGTCCGGGGTGACGCCTGCCAGGATTCCAGAATCGAACTCTTCATATTCGGGTCCGCGGCGCGTGAATTTGAGATGCTCGGCCGTGACGCCTGCCCCGGATGGCTCCTGCTTCGCCGGCTCGGCAATTGCTGTCGCTGTCGGCGGCAAGCCGCCCGCCGGCTCGATCAGGCGCGCTTCGTTGATGCCGAACTCCAGAAAATGCACCAGCGGATTCGCCTTGGCCGACGCCACGTCCAGGTGGCGCCGCAGGTACGCGCTGGTCGAGAAGCGGGGCCCTGGATCACGAAGCTCCGCCCAGCCGTGGCGCAGATAGTGGAGCACCGGGTCGATACCGGCCTGGCTGACGTCGGGGTAGTGCAACAGGTACCATTCGGAACTGAACAACCCGGACACCCGGATGAGATCCGCCTGCCGCTGCTCGCGTTCGGCCTTCGACATGCGCTGCTTGCCGGCGGAACCCGGCCAACCGACCGAGAGCTTTCGAGCAGCATCCTTGTTCAGCGCCTTGTGAAGGGCAACGCGCGCCCTGACGAGATCGAGCCAGGACTGTGCGTTCTCCGTCTCCAACACGCTTATCCGCGCCTGCATTTCTGAACGCGTTCTGCCGGACTCCTGTGTTTGCGCCGCCAGGCTCACCTCGGATGCTGCCAGCCTGCTACGGTAGTCCTCCGCCTCTTGTGCGCTCCGCTCGAGTCGTTTGCGGGCAATTTCGGTCTCTGTCTTGGCTCGCGCGGACACTTCCTGGAGATTTGCATTGAGGATGGCGATCTGCTCGCGAGCCACCTCGGCCTGTTCCTGGGCGCGCGTGGACACCTCCTGCAGTTTCGTATTGAGAGCCGCGATCTGCTCGCGCGCGGTCTCGGCCTGGGCGTGTGTGCGCGCGGACAATTCGTGGAGATCGGTTTCGAGGCGGGCGACCTGCTCGCGGGCGGCCGTTTCGAGGTCGCGCGCTTCGCGCGCAAGGCTCTCGCGTGCCCGAATGATCGAGCGGAAAGCCGGCGTCGCGGTATTGAAGTTACGGCGGACGTCATCCAGCTGCTCAGCCCTGGCGGGCGTCAGCTCCCCGCCACGCGCCAATTCCAACATTATCTCGTATACGCAGGGCACCCACGCGGGCACCCAGTGAAGCTGCTTGAGCTCATCCAACGGAATACGATGATGGCGCAGTTCGGCGGACAAAAAGGCGTCGATCGTTTCTTCCGCCGCCGGGTTCGTGGGCCACTCGATGCCCAAGGTCGCCGTCAGCCGATCCGCGACCCGTCGCCAGTCGTCCAACAGATCGTCGAACCAAACGAAGCAACGAGGATGGCCGCGGCTCGCTTTCTCCGCGTCGAGCATATGCCGCAACCACAACAGTAGCCCTTCCTCCAGAGCCATCCGATCGCGCTCATAGAGCGACTGTGCCGATTCCAACGGGTTTCTGACTGGAATGACAATTCGTGGTTGGACCGATAGATTCTCCAGCGCGCGCATCAATAGCGGCGCGATGCGACAAAGCCGCGGATCTTTAACAACAAAGAGACGCGATTCTCCGTATTCTTGAGTGATGACTTCGGCAAGTCGTTCTGCTCGCTCAGCTGTCTCGCTTGAAAGAGAATCAAACCGAAGCTCGCTCCAGTCGCTCCAGTTGCTTCCCGAAGCGCTCAGCAACTGATCATCGAATGCGCGAATGGCGGCACTCTCCCAGTAACCCTTGGGATTGTATTGGTTGGCGTCGTCAAAGCGTGATGGACCGCCAGCACCAAGCATGTGAAGGATGCCGCTTAGTGCGGATGTGCCGGTACGATGCATCCCGAGCACGATGACGGCCGTGCGTTTGCCTCTACTATCCACTGCCTGCGCCTGCTTACGTCGCGAATCGTTCACCTGAATAACCTTACGCCAATCACTATTCCGAAATACCGGGCTCGTTGCGCGACGCATGCCACCGCCACGCCGATGCGATGATGCTGTCCGCGTCGCGATAGCGGGGCGTCCAGCCGAGCACCGAACGCGCGCGGCTCCCATCCGCGACCAGTGCGCTCGGGTCGCCGGCTCGCCGCGCGCAATGCGTGGTCGGCACTGGCCTGCCCGTGACGCGCTCCACCGCGCGGATGATCTCCAGGACCGAGGTACCCTGTCCCGTTCCGAGATTGAGGGCAAGAGAGTCGCCACCACCCGCGAGGTAGTCCAGCGCCTTCACATGCGCCGTCGCGAGATCGGCGACATGGATGTAGTCGCGCACGGCGGTGCCGTCCCGCGTCGGGTAATCGGTGCCGTAAAGCTGGAATGACGGGATCCGGCCGAGCGCGGCGAAGATCGCGAGCGGGATGGCGTGAGTCTCGGGCTCGTGCATCTCGCCGATCTCACCGTCGGCATCCGCCCCGGCCGCGTTGAAGTAGCGCAAGGCCGCCCAGCGCAGGCCGTACGCCTGTCCATAATCGTGCAGCATGCGCTCCACGGCCAGCTTGGTCGCCCCATAGGGATTGACCGGCTGCTGCGGGTGGTCCTCGTCGATCGGCGTCCGAAGCGGCGGGCCATAGGTCGCGCACGTGCTCGAGAAGACCAGCCGGTTGATGCTGTGCCGTCGCATGGCGTCGAGCAGGCAGTGGCTGCCGACGACATTGTTCCGGTAATACAGCGCCGGATCCTCGACCGATTCGCCGACATAGGCGAGGGCCGCGAAATGCAGCACGCCGTCCGGCCGGTGGCGGCCAAGAACCTCGTCCAGCCGCGACGGGTCGAGAATGTCCCCCTGCTCGAAGGTTCCCCACTTCACCAGGCTCCGGTGGCCGCGGGAGAGATTGTCGTAGACGATGGGGTGGTGACCTGCCTGAGCCAGCGCCTTGCAGGCATGGCTCCCGACATAGCCTGCGCCACCTGTCACCAGAATCTTCATCGTCTTTGAACGACCCTACTCGCCAGCAAGCTGGCTTTGAAAATACGCGATGGTCTTCTTCAGCCCCTCGGCGCGGGGGACCGTGGGCTGCCAGCCCAGGACACTGGTCGCCAGCGAAATGTCCGGCCGCCGGCGCACCGGGTCGTTCTGGGGCAACGGGTGGAACGACAGCGTCGAGCGCGAGCCGGTCAGCGCGATGATCTCCTCGGCCACCTCTTTCACCGTGACCTCCGCCGGGTTGCCGAGGTTGATCGGGCCCGTCACCTCATCGGGGCTGTTCATCAGGCGGATCAGCCCGTCGATGAGATCCTCGACATAGCAAAAAGACCGGGTCTGGCTGCCGTCGCCGTAGATGGTGATCGGCTCGCCGCGCAGCGCCTGCACCGCGAAGTTCGAGATCACGCGCCCGTCGTTGTGCAGCATGCGCGGGCCGTAGGTATTAAAGATGCGCGCCACCTTGATGCGCGTGCCATGCTGCCGGTAGTAGTCGAAGAAGAGGGTCTCGGCGCACCGCTTGGCCTCGTCGTAGCAGGCGCGCGGACCGGTCGGGTTCACGTGGCCCCAATAATCCTCGCGCTGCGGATGGACCTGGGGATCGCCATAGACCTCGCTGGTCGAGGCCTGCAGGATCCTGGCGCCGCAGCGCTTGGCGAGCCCCAGCATGTTGATGGTGCCATGGACGCAGGTCTTCGTCGTCTGCACCGGGTCATACTGGTAGTGAACGGGCGAGGCCGGGCACGCCAAGTTGTAGATCTGGTCCACCTCCACATAGAGGGAGAAGGTGATGTCGTGGCGCAGGACCTCGAAGTTCTCGTGCGGCGTCAGATGGAAGATGTTCTGTCTGCGGCCGGTATAGAAATTGTCGACGCAGATCACGTCGTGGCCATCCTGCACCAGCCGCTCGCACAGGAAGCTTCCCAGAAATCCAGCGCCTCCGGTGACGAGCACCCTCGGCCGATCGCGCAGAGCCATAGGCGTTTCGCAGCCCCCAATTATTCAACGGCCGGCAAATCGGTATCCGGCTGGGCAAGTCTGGACCGTATAGCCAAGACCATGGGCGGTGGGAAGAAATCTTGTTCGGGAAAATGCCCCAAAAAGCGAACGCCCGGCCAGGGGAGGACCGGGCGTTCTTTCTCCGTTGTCGGAGCCCAGGGGCGGTGGGGGAGACCGCTTCCTGGGAAAACCGCAGCCATTGCGGCTACGGCTATCTGCTCTAGTAAACTATGTGGCAATGCTTTCCAAAGTTTCAACAGCGCTTTCCAAGAATCTGCTCACAAAATCGCGAAGCCTTGAAATGTAAGCGAAAACGGCCTGCTGCCGCTGTTTCTTTAGTCGTACATCCTTTTTCCCGCCGTCCTGTGAATTGCCTACGCCGCTGCGCCGGCCTTCCTGGCTGCTGATTTCGCGCCACCGCCCAGGCGCTGCTGACGCCGTGCGCGAGCAGCCGCGCCGAACGCTTTGAAAAGGGCCATGGAATCGGCGTTCTCGGTCACCCGGAATTCCGGATGCCACTGCGCGCCCAGGCAGAAGCCGGCATAATCCTGGAGGCTCACCGCCTCGATAACCCCGTCTTCGGCGCGGCCTTCCACCTGGATCCGCGGTGCCGGCTTTGCGATGCCCTGCCAGTGCAGCGAGTTCACCTCCGTCTCGTTCTTGCCGAGGATGCGCGCGAACTGGCCACCGGCCGCGAAGGTGACCTTGTGGCGCGGCCCATACATCTGCTCGTACGGCACGTCCTGCGGCGCACGGTGGTCCATGCGCCCGTCAGCGATGTGGACCTGGGTGTCCAGCGTGCCGCCCAGCGCCACGTTCAGCTCCTGGAAGCCGCGGCAGATGCAGAAGATCGGCACCTCCCGCGCGATCGCCGCGCGGATCAGCGGCAGTGTGACCGCATCGCGCCCGGGATCCTGGGGGCTGTCGGGCCGGTCCGGCTCGCCCTCGTAGTGATGTACCGCGACATTGGACGGGCTGCCGGTGAACAGCACGCCATCCACCTGGCCCAGCAGCGCCGCCGGGTCCAGCACCGGCCCCAGGGCCGGGAAGGACAGCGGATAGGCCTCCGCGCCCTGGATCACCGCGGTCAGGTATTTCTCGCCGACGGTGTGGAAATTCTGCCCGTCGATCTGCTTCACGCACATCGGGACAGCCACGATCGGCGCGTCGTTCGCAAGCTTCATCAGACGTCAGGTATCAGGTATCAGGTATCTGACAAAGCGGAATCTGATCTGACATCTGATTCCTGATCCCTGTCATCTGTTCCTCGGCCGCTTGCGTGGGGTGGCGAACAGGGCTGCACTGAGGGGGATGCCGAACTCGGTGTTATAGAGGCCGACGCGCACCTCGCTGCCGGCGGAATCGGTAATCGACCATTGCCGCAGCTCCAGCGGCTTGTCGCCAAACTCCAGCAGGACTGAGCCGGCTTCCGGTTCGTCCGACTGCACCATGCCGATCAGGATAGCGTTGGCAGCCTTCTTGAACGACGTGACGGTCACGTCGCCGCCCAGCCGCACGTTGTCGCGCAGCAGGAACCACATGGGCGAGAGTCTCAGCGGCACCTGCTCAATGTGGTTGAGCTCCGCGTCGTAGTAGGAGAGCAGGGTGCCGTCCGCGATCAGCAGGATTTCCGACGGCGGATCATATTCGACGCGCAGCCGCCCCGGCCGGCGCAAATAGATGCGCCCGAATGCCAGGCCCTCGCCCTGGGTGAATTGCTGGAAGCTCGCCTTCATCGAGCTGATGCCGTTGAGGTAATCCTCGACGCGCGTAAGGTCCGCCTTATCGGACTCGCTCAGCTGCGCCGCCTGAATGCCTTGCGCCAGGGCCATGGATGGCAGGAGGCTGCCGACCGCGGCGGCGCCAACGAGGCCAGCGCTCGCGCGCAACAGGCCGCGGCGATCCATGTGATAGTGCTGTCGCTTCGAGGTCTTCATGCGCTCCCTTCTGCGCTTTGGGGCTCTGGGTCCAGTCTCGTAACCAATGGCAAGAGATATAGTTTGTTGCGCGACCCATTGCCACGACCGGCCCATCACGATCGCGCAAGCGCGCTCTAGTCCATTAAATCTCTGAAATCGTGTCCTTTTGATGGGTGCGAGCGCGATCTCCGGAGAGCCATTGACGGCGACGTGGTACATTAGTACAAACATACCAATGGCCAAGAACGAGCCCACTGTCGCGGTCGAGCGGGTGCAGACCGGCATCCGGCTGGAAAGGCGCCTGCTGAAGGTGCTGAAGGCGCTCGCGGAATATTGCGACATGACCCTGGGCGACCTGGTCGAGGGCATCGTGCTGCATTCCTTCGAAGGCAAGGCGCCGTTCGAAAAGACGACGCTGAAGCACATCGAGGATCTGAAGCGGATCTATGGGCTGACCTTGAGTGCGAACGACAGCCACCGGCTGAAGGAGAAACGCGGATGACGTGCGATGAGCTGATCGAGCGGCTGGAGGACCTGACGTTGCCACCGGCCGCGTTGGATCACCGCGCCCATGTGCGGGCGGGCTTCACGTATCTGCAGCGTCTCGGGTTTGCCGGGGCCTTGAGCGCGATGGCGCAGGCATTGCGCCGCTTCGCCGCCCATCACGGCAAGCAGGGGCTCTATCACGAGACCGTCACCGCCGCCTTTCTCGCACTGATCCACCAGCGCATGGCGGAGGACCTGGTCGAGCAAGGGACTGTCGTCGAGCTGGCGGGTGCAAGAGTGCTCGTGTGGGAGGACTTCGCCGCGCGTCACCCGGAGCTGTTCGCGCCGGACCTTCTGTTGCGCTACTACCCGAAGGAGACGCTGCGCTCCGAGCTGGCGCGCGACTGTTTCGTGCTGCCGAAGGCGAGCTAGCCGACAGGGCGAGAACACCCCGCCAATCAATTGCGCAGCCCTGCTCGGCGCGAATTGAACTCAGAAGGGCGGAGCGGCGGGACTTCCTTCAGTCCGCCGCGAGCCGAGGATCGCCGGCCCTGAGGCGGCCGGCGGCAACCCACTGAGCGCAGGCCGACGACAGCATCGCTGCGGCTTTGATCTCGTAGAGCGAGAGGTCCTCGTCGCGGAAGACGCTCCGCCAGCGCTCGTTCGTGCCCTTGTGGAAGAAGTGGTCCGCGCCCCCGCGGAAGCTCTCTGCGACACGCCCCATCAGCGCGGCGCCGCTCCGGCGCATCGCCTCGAAGCCGGCGGCCTCGACGAGCGAGGGCCAGAGATCCGGGTCGATCGCGATGCCGAGGAAGTCGGCGAGGCGCCACATCTCTCCCGCAAGATCTGCCTTCAGGTCATTGAAGTGGACGAGCAGCACGTTCGGCCGGTGCCGCTCCGCCCACCAGGTCCGCTCGCAGTGGAAAAAGGACATTGTGGGCAGGCCATCCTCGTTGCCTGGCACCGCGCCTTCGGTCAGCCATCGGTGGAAGAACACTTCCGGGTCGGCAGGGACGCGCGGGTAGGGCCGACCGACAGACTCGTCCGCCAGTCCGGCCCGATCGAGATCTTCCAGCATCCGGGGTGTGAAGCCCGAGCCGTGGTTGTGGAAGGACATGCACGCGTCGCGCCCGTCCCGCGCGACATGCACGTACTTCACGTCGTCGTAAATCGGCAGGCCATCGGCAGGCAAATGCGCCTTGAGGAAGCGGCGGTGTTCCTGTGCGTCGAGCCGGCCGAGAACGGCCTCGATCGGCTCGGGGAAGCGGCGATCAATCCACGGCGAGATCTGCATCACCGGCAGTGGTTCCGGGCTTTGAAAGATGAGCAGCCCGACGATCCGCTGCATCCAAGTGGTGCCGCATTTCGGATAGGTCGCAATGACGATGTCGTCTGAACGCGGCCGATACTGTCCCCAGCGACGGCTGTCGAGTATCCAGGTGCGATAGTCGCGCCGCGCAGGCCGGACGAGCATGGGGACTCACCCCGAGAGGATACACAAAGCGAACGGGTTTAGGCCGATCGAGGTCCGGTGAAGGCGCACATTCTACCGCAGCATCGGTGCATAAGCGATCAGCTTCTTACCCGTGGCGGCAGATCGCATACGGCGCCCTGCCCTACCGTGCGCCGCCTTCCGGTGCCAGCACTTCGCGTTTGCCGACGTGGTTGGCTTGGCTCACCACGCCTTCCTTTTCCATGCGCTCGACGATGCGGGCGGCGCGGTTGTAGCCGATCTGCAGGTAGCGCTGGATGAAGCTGGTGGAGCATTTGCGCTCGCGCGCGACCAGCGCAACGGCCTGGTCGTAGAGATCGTCGCCGGAGCCGCTGTTGCTGCCGAATCCCCCGTCCTCGCCGAGCGGGCTGTCCTCGTCGCTCTCGGTCACTTCCTGCAGGTAGGCGGGTTCGCCCTGGGTCTTCAGGAACTTCACGATTGATTCGACTTCGCGGTCGGAGATGAAGGGACCGTGGATGCGCGTGATGCGCCCACCGTTCGCCATGTAGAGCATGTCGCCCTGGCCCAGCAGCTGCTCCGCGCCGGTTTCCCCCAAGATGGTGCGGCTGTCGATCTTGGTCGTCACGTGGAAGGAAACGCGAGTCGGGAAGTTCGCCTTGATGGTGCCGGTGATGACGTCGACCGACGGCCGCTGGGTCGCCATGATGATGTGGATGCCGGCCGCGCGCGCCATCTGCGCCAGGCGCTGGATGGCGGCCTCGATATCCTTGCCGGCCACCAGCATGAGGTCGGCCATCTCGTCGACCACCACGACGATGAACGGCAGGGGCGAGAGATCGAACGGCTCTTCCTCGTAGATCGGCTTGCCGGTCTCGGGATCGAACCCGGTCTGGACGCGCCGCGTCAGCTGCTCGCCGGCGTTGCGCGCCTGCTCGAGGCGCTGGTTGTAGCCCTCGATGTTGCGCACGCCGAGCTTGGACATGGCGCGATAGCGGTTCTCCATCTCGCGCACCACCCATTTCAGCGCGACGATGGCCTTCTTCGGCTCGGTGACGACCGGCGACAGCAGATGCGGGATATCGTCATAGACCGACAGCTCCAGCATCTTGGGATCGATCATGATGAACTTGCACTGGTCGGGCGTCAGCCGATAGAGCAGCGACATGATCATGGTGTTGATCGCGACCGACTTGCCCGAGCCGGTGGTGCCGGCGATCAAGAGATGCGGCATGCGCGCGAGGTCCACCACGATCGGCTGCCCGCCGATATCCTTGCCCAGCACCAGCGCCAGCTTCGCCTGCGACGAATGGTAGGCGTCGTCCTCTAAGAGCTCGCGCAACGCCACGGTCTCGCGCTCACGGTTCGGCAGCTCGATGCCGATGACCGAGCGGCCGGGCACCACCGCGATGCGCACGCTGACGGCACTCATGGAGCGCGCGACGTCGTCGGCGAGGGAGACGACGCGCGAGGTCTTGGTGCCGGGCGCGGGTTCCAATTCGTAGAGCGTCACGACCGGCCCAGGGCGGATGCGCACGATCTGGCCCTTGACCCCGAAATCGTCCAGCACGGTCTCGAGCAGCCGCGCGTTCTTCTCCAGGCTCTCTTCGTTGATGCGTTGCGCGGCGGCGTTGGCGACAGGGCGAGACAGCAGATCGACCGAGGGCAGTTCGAACTCGCCTTCGAAATCGAGCTTGGTCTGCTTCACGCTTTCGCGCTTGGCCGGCTTGGCCTTCGGCTTCTTCTCACGCTGGAACACGGAGACCAGGCCGCCTTTCGGCTCCGGCTGGACGGAAGGCGCGGGCGGCAGATCGATGTCCTGGGCGCGGGCGGCGGCGCCGAGGCTCGGCTCGATCCGCGCGCGCGGCGCGGCGGCGGGCTTCGGAGACCGCTGGAACAGGCGCTTGAAGAAACCCGGGCGTTGCGCGGCGGCTGAGTCTTCGTCTTCGTCGTCCTCATCGGCCTTGCGACGGCCCAACGACAGACGGCCGCGATCCAAGGCCTCGCCGAACTTCTGGCCGGCGGTGGCGACGCGCTTGCCGGCGCGGATATAGCCGCCCAGGGTGATGCCGAGGGTGAAGAACAGAGCGACGGCCGCCGCGAGCGCAAGGATGAGCGTAGGGAGCAGCAGCGGGTGCTCCAGCACTGCCGGCACGCCGAGCGTGTCGAGCAGCGCTCGGAGCCCTTGCTTGCCATCGGCGCCGATCAGCAGCAGGCGGCCAGAGAACCCGCCCATGCCCGCCGTCCACGGCCATTGCCCGCTCGAGGGGATGGCGGCGCAGGCGCCGGCGCTGAGCAAAGCGGCAAGGGGCAGCAGCGTGATCTTGAGCCACCAGCGCTCGAGCCGCCGGTCGCGGATCAGCTTCCAGCCCCAGGCTGCGGGCGCCAACACGAAGATGATCGCGGCTAGCCCTAAGCCCTGCAGCGCGAAGTCGCCGACATGGGCGCCGATCGGCCCCATCAGGTTCAGCGTCGGCCCATCGACCGCGCGGTTGAAGCTGGGGTCGCTCTCGTGCGCGGTGAGCACGCTCAGCAGGTACGCGAGCGCGATCAGAAGGAGCGTGCCGCCCGCGATCTCGGCCAGCCGCCGGCGCACAAACGCGCCCCACCCGCCGCCACTCATCCGCGGCAGCGAAGGCCGTCCATAAATCTGATCGCCGGTCATCGCCATGCAGTCACCGTTGTTCGCACTCGCTCACCGCCTCACCACCTGTCATCCCGGCCAAGCGCAGCGCGAGCCGGGATCCATGGGGCCGGCGCTGGAGCAGTTGACGAATGGACCCCGGCTCAAGGCCGGGGTGACGTGCGAGAGTGGGTCGAGTCCGAGTGTTCATTCAAAACATCATACCATCTTCGCCCGCTCTTGTGCTTTGCGCTGTTGGTCCACCACGCGCTCGAGCACCGGCGCCATGCGTTTCAAAGCGGCAGACATTTCAGCGGGTTCGAGCACGAGTGCGACGCGAATGTAACGCTGGCCGGGATTCATTCCGTTCGCATCGGGTCTTGCCATGTAGCCGCCGGGCAACACCCTGATCGCGGCATGCTGCCACAACGCTTGCGCGGCCGCTTCGCCATCGCCGACGTCGAGCCACAGGAAGAAGCCGCCTTCCGCGCGCACTTCGCCAAAGATGTCTTCCAGTGCATCCTGCGCGGCGTTGAAGTTCTCGATATATTTGGCGCGGTAGCCCTGGACGTGCTCCTCGTCCTGCCACAGCTCGGTCGCGGCGGCGAGGATGGGATACGGCGTCGCGACGCCGCCGAAATTGATCAACTGCGCCTGGCGCTGGATCAGCCGCGCCTCGCCCGCGACGAAACCGGAGCGCATGCCCGCCCCGCTCGAGCGCTTGGAGAGCGAATGGAAGATGATGAGGTTGTCGAGGCTCGCTGGATTCTGGCCGCCCAGATCGCGTGCGGCTTCCAGCGCGCCATGCGGCGGTGTCCCGCGATAGATCTCCGAATAGCATTCATCGCTCGCCAGCACGAAGTTGTGCCGCCGCGCGAGCGCGAGCCAGTCGCAGAGATAGGAGAGCGGCGCGACGGCGCCTTGCGGATTGGACGGTGAGCAGATGTAGGCGAGCGCGGTGCGCTTCAGGATCGCCTCGGGGATCGCGGCGATCTCCGGCAGGAAGCTGTTCTCTCCCGTCGCGTTGAGGAAATAGGGTTCGGCGCCAGCCGCGGCCGCAGCGCCGGCATAGACGTGATAGAACGGGTTCGGCATCAGCACGACCGGCTTCTCCTCGCCCGGGCCGACTTCCGGCACGGCGGAGAGCGCGATGTGGAACAGTGCCTCGCGCGTGCCGGTGACCGGCATCACGTGGCGCGCGGGGTCGACCATGTCGTCGGGCAGGCGGAACCGGCGGGTGAGCCATCCCGCCACCGCTTGGCGGAACGGCTCGGTGCCGGTCGGCAGCGGATACTTGCCCCAGAGCGGCGCCTGCTCGTGGATCAGGCGGGCGACCATGGCGGGCGGGGCGAATTGCGGCTCCCCCACGGACAACGCGAGCGGCGTATTCCCGCCGCCCGCTTGTACGCTTTCCAACAGTTTGTTGAGGCGCGTGAACGGGTGAAACCGCATCAGCGACTCGAGTCGGTCTGTCGTCATTCGCGCCTGTTACCCGCCGAAATCCGAAAATGCCAGCCGCTTCAATGTGCGACTCGGGCGCGACTCGGGGCGGCCCAACCGGCACAAAGCGGAAACATCGAAACCACTTTAAGAACGCTACCGCAAGCCATTGTATTGGCTCACTTTGAATCGCACAACCGCGTTCTCCTCCGGAATCTCGAATCGTTCCGATTCAGTTCCGCGGCGAAAGGGCGCGTTGGGTTTACGTAAAAGGCGGTAAGGCTGCTCTCAATCTGCAAGGGCTCCCTCCACCAAGTTTTAGGGAATCCCATCCCAGGATGGCAGCGCACGAATTTTCACGTCCTCGCCACATGCCTCTCCTCCCCATTCCGGCCTCGTCCAAGAAACTCTGGTGGCTCCTCGCCGCGCTAGTCGCGCTTGGCTCGTTCGCCCTCTGGGAGCTTTCGAAGCGGCCCGATCAAATTCCACCGCGCATTTACGGCAGCGGCTACAGCACCGGCAGCATGACTCCTGTCGATGTTACCATCTACGAATACACCGATCGCGAAAGGTGGATCACGAATGGTCGCAGCATCACATTTCGAGTCCCGCTCGCTTATTTCAACTTCACGACGGCCCTAAGCGGTGGGGCGCAGTCCGAAATATCGATCGATTTCGACTACGATACCGGCGAGCCCTGGACACGAGAGTATTTCGCTAGATTGCGAGATCAAGGAGCAGCGGAAGCTCCAAAAAGTTCGGATGCGCAGACGACTTACCCTTGGCTCAGGAGATTGGGTGCAAAGCTCAGCGTGTTCCGCCACCCATTTGATGAGCGGGAGGCAAACGGCCTACTCGGCGCGAAGCTAGGGAATCCAGACTGGTATTATAAGAACCACGTCTACTTGGATGATGCAATCTGCGACTATGATATGTACAGAAGGCGTCGGCATGGAGCCCAACACCTCACGCCTCCCCGCTATCCATTCGATAGAGCGACGGTATTTGCGCGCGTGCGCGAAGGAAAGAGCTACGACACGATGGTGGAATGTACCGCGCTCTATCATCATGCGTGGTGCCACGCGACGCGGGAATTCGAAGGGTTTCCGCTAACGATCTACTTTGATGGAAGCCGCTTGTGCAAGGTGGATGCGGTATTTGATCGCGCGACCGAAGTGCTCGAAGGATTTGTTATCCAAAGGACATCGCCAGTAGAGGGATGGGGATCGACGGAGTAAGTTGGCCCTTTCGGCATCACATCGCTTCCCGCAGCATCTTCTCATAATCCCCCGCGCTCGCCTCGCGCGGATTGGTCTTGTGCGTGTGGTCGGCGAGGGCGCCTTGGATGATCTTGGGGAAGAGGTCTTCCGTCACGCCCATCGCCTTCAGGCCGCTGGGCAGGGCGAGCTTGGTGTTCATCGTCTTGATGGCTGGGGCGACGTCCTCGGCGCTCTTGAGGCCCATGCATTCAGCGAGGCGTTCGATCTTGCGCTCGCGCTTCACGCTCTCGGCTTTGGCGTTGAAGCGGATCACGGCGGGCAGGAACATCGCGTTCAAGGTGCCGTGGTGGAGCTTGGGGTTCACGCCGCCCAGTGAGTGGCTGAGCGAGTGCACGCAGCCCAATCCTTTCTGGAAGGCGAGCGCGCCTTGCATCGAGGCGCTCATCATGTTGAGACGCGCTTCAGGGTCGGCGCTGCCGTTCTTGGTCGCGCGCTCGATATGCGCCCAGGCGCGGCGCAATCCGTCGAGCGCGATGCCGTCGGCCGGCGGGTTGAAGGCCGGCGACAGGAAGGTCTCGATGCAATGGGCGATCGCGTCCATGCCGGTCGCGGCGGTCAGCAGCGGCGGCAAGCCATAGGTCAGCTCGGGATCGCAGATCGCCACCTTCGGGATCATGTGCGGCGAGATCATGGTGAGCTTGCGCCCGTCTTCCATGATGATGACGGCACCGCGGCCCACTTCGCTGCCGGTGCCCGCCGTGGTGGGAATGGCGATGATCGGCGCCATCGCGGCGGTGATCTTCGGAATGCCGCCTTCGATCACGGCGTAGCCCTTGAGCGGCCCCTCGTGGGTGGCGGCAAGCGCGACACCTTTGGCGAGGTCGATGGAAGAGCCGCCGCCCAAGGCGATCACGCCGTCGCAAGCGTGCGCCTTGTAGAGCTGCGTGGCGTCCAGGACCGAGGCTTCGGTCGGGTTGGATTGCGTGCCGTCATAGACCGGCACGCCTTCCTTCAGGTGCACCATCACGCGGTCAAGCAGGCCGGCCGCGCGCACGCCTTTGTCGGTCACGATCAGCGGCCGCGCGATGTTGAGGCGCGCGCATTCCTGCCCGACGAGGCGCACCGCGCCGGGGTCGAACTGGATGAGGGTGAGATATTGGATCAATGCCATGCCAGCGTGCGCTCGCTCTTGCCACTCTCCAATTTGTCATCCCGGCCGAGCGTTAGCGAGAGCCGGGACCTATGCGCCTGGTCCGCGTCGCTGAGCCATTGTATGGGTCCCAGGGCGCGCTACGCTTGCCCGGGATGACATTATAATGTGCCACTCATGGCGCGCTATCTATGATGCGTCGTGGTGAGGAACTGGCGCAGGCGGTCGGACTTGGGGTTGGCAAACACCTCTTTGGGGTTGCCTTGCTCCTCGATCCGGCCCTGGTGGAGGAAGATGCATTTGTTGGCGACCTCGCGGGCGAAGCCGATCTCGTGAGTCACCACCAGCATGGTGCGCCCCTCTTCGGCGAGCTGGCGCATGACCCGCAGCACCTCGCCAACCAGCTCGGGATCGAGCGCAGAGGTGGGCTCGTCGAACAGCATCACCTTCGGCTCCATCGCCAGCGCGCGGGCGATGGCGGCGCGCTGCTGCTGGCCGCCGGAGAGGTGGCTCGGATAGTGGTTGCGCTTGTCGGCGATGCCGACCTTGGCAAGCAGCTTCTCGGCTCGCTCGACCGCTTCCTTTTTCGGCACCTTCAGCACATGGACCGGCGCCTCGATCACGTTCTCGATTACCGTCATGTGGGACCAGAGGTTGAAGCTCTGGAACACCATGCCAAGGGTGGAGCGGATGCGGTCGACCTGCTTCCAGTCCTCCGGCACCGCATGGCCATCCTTGGTCGGGCGCATGCGGATCAGCTCGCCGCTGACATAGACATGGCCGGAATCCGGCGTCTCCAGGAGGTTGATGCAGCGAAGCAGGGTGCTCTTGCCGGAGCCGGAGGAGCCGATCATGGCGACCACATCACCGACATTGGCGTCGACCGACACGCCTTTCAGCACCTCCAGGTCGCCGAATCGCTTGTGCAGATCCTCGACGACCAGCGCCTTTTCCGCCATTCAGACCCCCTGTTTACGCCTTGCGCTCGTCACTCGTCAGACCGGCGCGGCGGGCTTTTTACCCGCGTTAACGCGAGATTAGGCCCGGCTTACTAGGGATGGCAAGAAGTCAGATGTCAGATACCAGATGCCAGCAATCAGGAGCGAGAGGTTCCAGCAAGCCTCCTGACATCTGACGCCTGATATCTGTCCTCTGGCTTCTGACCTACTTGCGGGCCGGGCGGCAGTTCGGCAAGAGTTGTCACTATATTTGGGGCCTCGCGGAGGGGGCGGATTTCATGAAGGTCTGGATGGCGGCCTTGGCGGCCGCATTGGTGTGCGGCGCACTAATGGCTTCGCCGGCCTCGTCGGCCGAAGAAGACGCGATCGATTGCAGCAGCACGCCGTTCAGCTTCTCAGGCGACGGCTATCTGGTCGACTGCCTGCGCTACGAGGCGCAGCCCCGCAAGGACGGCGCCACCGGCCAGAGCCAATCGGACGTGATCAGCGTCACCTCCGACGAGCGCTCGATGTTCCTCACTCTGGTCAGCATCCGCCTCACCTCCAGCGGCCTCCACATGCGCTACCAGAACCTGCGGGAGAACACGCGCGACTTCTTTTCCGGCGTCGAGGTGAAGGACTGGAACGGCATCGGCAACAAGGCCGGCTATGACACCGCCGAGTTCGTTTCCGATATCAGCGGTACGCCCTCGCACTGCATCGCAATCCAGCGCTACCTTCACCCGGCTTTCGGCGGGTTCAAGCGCCACGTGATCGGTGTGGGCTGCGCAGCCGGCGGCCTGGACCCGGTCTACGCCGCCCTGGCCAAGATGCGGGCGCCGGGGGACTAACCAGCCTATAAAGTTCGTCATGCCAAGGCTTGGCCTTGGCATCCACGAGTTTGACAGAGGTAGGATAGGGTGGATGGGTCTACATCACGACCAACAAGCCCAATGGGACGCTTTACGTCGGCGTCACCAGCAGCCTTGCCCATCGTGTGTGGCAGCATCGCACGGGCGCGATACCGGGCTTCACGAAACGCCACGGATTGAAACGGCTGGTTTTTGTCGAGCCCCACGAGACAATCCAAGGTGCCATCCGGCGCGAGAAGGTCATCAAAGGCTGGCCGCGGGCCTGGAAAATCAGGCTGATTGTTAAGGAAAATCCTGAGTGGAATGACCTCTATGACCTGATCCTGGCCTAGGCAAACTCGTGGATGCCAAGGCCAAGCCTTGGCATGACGGAGTTGAAAGGGCGGCGGAGCTTCGCTTTCCCTATAGGCCTTCAGGTCTTATGTTCGCCCCATGAACATCCAGACTCGGCCCGACATCGAGAAACAGCGGGAGATCCTGGACCGGCGGGCGCTGACCCAGGCGTTGAAGGACGCCGTCGCCGGGTCGCGCGATCCCCACGCCGACACGGCGGCGGTGGGGGCGGTCCTGCGCGAGCACCTGGCGCTGGGCCGGGCGGAGATCCGACGCCGGTTCGAGGCCGACCCGCGCGCGGCGGAAAGCGGGCGGCGCCTGGCGCGCGAGACCAGCTTCATGATCGACCAGCTGATCCGCGCCATCTACGACTTCACCACCACGCAGCTCTATCCGCTGTCCAATCCGTCGGAAGCGGAGAAGATCGCGCTGGTGGCGGTCGGCGGCTACGGCCGCGCGGAGCTGGCGCCCTATTCCGATATCGACCTCTTGTTCCTGCTGCCCTACAAGCTGACGCCGCATTGCGAGCAGGTAGTGGAGTACATCCTCTACCGCCTGTGGGACCTGGGCCTGAAGGTCGGGCAGTCGGCGCGTTCGATCGACGAGTGCATCGGCCGGGCGAAGGGGGACCTCACCATCCTCACCAGTCTGCTCGAGGCGCGCTACCTGTGGGGCGAGCAGGCGCTGTTCGACAAGTTCCGCAAGCGGTTCCACAAGGAATGCGTCGCGGGGCAGGGCGAGGCCTTCTACCAGGCCAAGCTGAACGAGCGGCGCGTGCGGCACGAGAGGTTCGGCCCGTCGCGCTACGCCCTCGAGCCCAACATCAAGGAAGGCAAAGGCGGGCTCAGGGACCTGCAGACCCTGCGCTGGATCGGGCGCTTCCTCTATGGCTCTGACACGATCGACAAGCTGGTGGATGAAGGGGTGCTGACGCGAGATGCGGCGCACCGCTTCGACAAGGCGGAGGCGTATCTCTGGCTGCTGCGCTGCCACCTGCATTTCCTGCGCGAGCGGGGCGAGGAGAAGCTCACCTTCGACATCCAGCTCGAGATCGCCCGGCGGTTGGGCTATCGCGACCATGCCGGCAACAACGCGGTCGAGCGGCTGATGAAGCATTACTTCCTCACCGCGAAGTCGGTGGGCGAGCTGACGCGCTTCTTCTGCACGGCGGTGGAGGCGCAGCACGTGAAGCGCTCCTTCATCCGCCTGCCGTCGATCGGACTGCGCAAGCGCGAGCTGGAAGGGTTTGGGCTTGATGGCGGGCGGCTCTCCGTCCCCAATGCCAAGCATTTCGACAAGCATCCGCTGGATCTCCTGCGCATCTTCCGCGTGGCGCAGAAGCACGACCTCGACGTCCAGCCGATGACCTTCACCTGGATCGCGGAAAAAACCCGGTTGATCGACAGGGCCTATCGCGAGAATCCGGAGGCCAACGCCATCTTCATGAAGATCCTCACCTCGCGGTCGAAGGGGCCGGAGGTGGCGGTGCGCCGGATGAACGAAGCGGGCGTGTTCGGCCGTTTTGTCCCCGATTTCGGGCGCGTGGTGGCGCAGATGCAGTTCGACATGTACCACCATTTCACGGTCGACGAGCACACGATCTATGCGCTCGGCATCCTGCACAAGATCGAGACCGGAGAGCTCTCCGAGGAAGCGCCGATCGCCACGCGGGTGGTGCATGAGATCCAGTCGCGCCGCGTGCTCTATGTCGCGGTGCTGCTGCACGACATCGCCAAGGGGCGCAAGGGCGATCACTCGATCCTGGGCGCGGAGCTGGCGGAGCAGCTCTGCCCGCGGCTCGGCTTCACCGAGGACCAGACGGAGACGGTGGCCTGGCTGGTGCGCAACCATCTGCTGATGTCCAACACCGCGTTCCGGCGCGACCTCGATGATCCCGCCACCATCCAGGCCTTCGCGGAGCAGGTGCAATCGATGGAGCGGCTGCGCCAACTGCTCGTGCTGACGGTCGCCGACATCCGCGCGGTGGGGCCGAAGACCTGGAACGGCTGGAAGGCGCAGCTGCTGCGCGACCTCTTCAACCGCACGGAGGAATTCCTCTCCGGCGGCCTTATCTTCGCAGGCCGCGAACGTGAAGTGGACAAGGTGCTGGCGGAACTGCGCGGGAAGCTCGCGGACTGGCCGGCTGAGGATGTCGAGGTGCATCTCGAGCGTGGCCACCCGGGCTATTGGCTCTCGTTCCCCATGCCGATCCTGGAGCGCCATGCGCGTCTCGTGCGCGATGCCGAGCTGGATGGGCGGGCTCTGTCGGTCGATTTCCGCGTCGATTCCTGGGAGGCGATGACCGAGGTCACGATCTATGTGCCCGATCGCGTGGGTCTGGTCTCGCAGCTCGCCGGCGCGTTCGCCCTGTGCGGCGCCAGCATCGTCGAAGCACGCATCTTCACCTTGAAGAACGGCAAGGCGCTGGACGTGTTCGCGATCCAGGATTCGGAAGGCGGTGCCATCGAGCAGCCGACACAGCTGGCGCGCCTCACCGCCACGATCGAGCGCGTGCTGGGAACACCGGAGCAGACTCTGGCGACGCTGAAGACCCTGCCGCCCCACGTCAATCCGAAGACCAAGGCGTTCCCGGTGGCGCCGCGCGTCCTCATCGACAACAAGGCGAGCGCCGCCTACACCCTGGTCGAAATCACCGGCCGCGACCGACGCGGCCTGGTCCACGCCCTGACCGCCGTCCTGACCGAGCAGGACCTGCGCATCGCAAATGCCAAGATTTCGACCTTTGGCCACCGCGCGGTCGACACATTCTACGTGAAGGATCGCTTCGGCCTGAAGGTCGAGGCCGAGCCGAAGCTGACGGCGATCAAGACGGCGCTGCTCGAGGTGTTGGCCGAGGGCAGGGATCAGGAATCAGGTATCAGGGATCAGAGGGGCGTCGGCTGATTCCGCGCGAATCATCAGGACGTGGTATTCATGGGCTGCAAGCTTGCTTTCTGATTCCTGATATCTGACCTCTGATCCCTGATGTTCTCCATCCGCTCCGTTCTCAAGGTCGGCACTTTCACACTCGGCTCGCGCGTGCTGGGGTTCGTGCGCGATGTGCTGATCGCGAATTTGATTGGCACGGGGCCGATCGCGGATGCGTGGTTCGTGGCGCAGCGTCTGCCGAACCTGTTCCGGCGCCTGTTCGCGGAGGGCGCTTTCAATTCCGCGTTCGTGCCGATGTTCGCCGCTCGCCTTGAACAAGGGGGCCGGCTGGAGCAGGGCGGGCAGGCGGCGGCGCGCGCCTTCGCGGAGCGCGTGCTGGCCAGCATGCTCGCCTTCATGCTGCTGCTGACGATCGTAGCGGAGGTCGCGATGCCGCTGCTGATCATGATCTTCGCGCCCGGCTTTATCGACGATCCCGGCAAGTTCGGCCTCACCGTGCTGCTGACTGCGATCGCCTTTCCCTATCTGCTGTTCATGTTCCTGGGCGCCTTGCTCGGCGGCATCCTCAATTCGCTGCAACATTTCGGCCACGCGGCGGCGGCGCCGATCCTGCTTAACGTGGTGCTGGTCCTGGGCCTGCTGTTCATCGCGCCGAACGTCGAACAGCCCGGCCTGGTGCTCGCCTGGGGCACGACGCTGGCGGGACTGCTGCAATTTCTCTGGCTCTACATCGTGGCGGCGAAGCTGGGCTACGGGCTCAAGCTGCCGTGGCCCAGCTTCAATGCGGAGATCCGCCACGTCGTGAAGCTGATGGTACCGGGGCTCTTGAGCGGCGGCCTCGTCCAGATCAGCATCATGATCGCGACCATCCTCGCCTCGCTGCAGGATCAAGCCGTCTCGTACCTCGCCTATGCCGACCGGCTCTATCAGCTGCCGCTGGCGCTGATCGGGGCGGCGATCGGCGTCGTGCTGCTCCCGACCCTGTCCCGCTCCATCCGCGGCGGCCGCGATGCGGAGGCAATGGCGGCCTTCAACCGCTCGCTGGAGTTCGCGGCGCTGCTCATCCTCCCGGCGACGGTTGGCCTCATCGCCGCGGCGGAGCCGATCGTGCGCGTGCTCTACGAGCGCGGCGCCTTTTCACCCGCGGCGACGCACAACACCGCGCTGGCGCTGATGGCGATCTCCATCGGCTTGCCGGCCTTCGTGCTCAACAAGGCGCTGCAGCCCGGCTTCTTCGCGCGCGAGGACACGGTGACGCCGTTCAAATACTCGATCGTCACCGTGGTCGCGGACGTCATCATCTGCCTCGCCCTGTTCTGGTGGCTCCGCCGCTGGGGCATCGGCTTTGTCGGGATCGCGCTCGGCACCGGCCTCGCTGCCTGGATCAACAGCGCGCTCCTCTATCGCACGCTGCGCCGCCGCGGCTTCCTGGTGCTCGATGCGCGGTTGAAACGCAACCTGCCGCGGCTCCTGATCGCGAACGTGGCGATGGCGATCGTTCTCATCGGCGGCCAGCAGGTGCTGGCACCATGGCTCATCGGCTCGCTTATCGAACGTATCGGCTCGCTCGGACTGCTGGTCGGGGCGGCAGCAATCGTCTACCTCCTGCTGGTCCTGATGTTCGGCGCCTACACGCTGACCGACTTCAAACGCCACGCGCTGCGGCGATGAGCTAGCTTCTCATACTATCACCCAGCCTTGAGCCGAGGTCCATTCGCAATCGCACGTGCGGTGGATGGATGGATTCCGGGTCAAACCCGGGATGACGAACTGAGAAGTTGCGTCATGGTACGTCGTGTTGAAAGGTCACTCACCGCCGCTCCAGCACCTGCGGTGTGCCGGCTTCGCGCTCCGGTTCGTTGCGGGCGAGGTCGGCGAGGGAGCGGCGCTCGGCGAGCCAGACCGCCAGGATCATGTCGACGTTGTGCCCGTCATGCGCCAGCGGCAGGCCAAGGCGCTTTACCCAGACGTAATCCTGCGAAGGCACGCTGAGGCAGCCGGAGAGGAAGACCGGCGCCTTGCGCTCGACGATCAGGTCGAGCGCCCGGATGACCGGCAGGGAGCGCTCGGGCGCGCCGATCTCGTCATAGTGCAGCCCAGTGACGTCGCGCCCGGCAATGGCGGCAAAGCCGGTGCCGGCGAGGCGGAACCGATAACGGCGGCGCGCCTTCGGTGGCGCACCGTCCACTACGTCCAGCAGCAGCACCTGGGAGAGATGGCGCGGCTGCAATTCGGTCGGGTCGATGTGCTGCCGCCCGGGCAAGCGGCCCGGCACCAGCTTCGACTGCCAATAAGACAACAGCTCGCGGAACTCCGCCTCGGATGCCTCCGGCGGTAACAGATACATGCGCCCGGCCCTCACTCCTGCCCACTTGAGACCCGTCCCCACAGGTCCGTCGGTCGCGGGCGCGATCCTACCAGATTCAGATGGGATGGCGATTGATATTTCGCCTAATGCGGGTGTGGCTATTCGTTGCGCAGGAACGGTGCGGCCTTTGCTCCTAAGGCGCGCCAGGAGCCCCAGAAGCCGAGCACCAGGGCCAGCGCCAGAGCCAGGGCCAGGACGCCCGCCAGCACAACCGGCTCCACCACCAGCGGGGTTTCCAGGTTGAGCTTGAGGAACAGCCAGGCGCCAAAGCTCCCCAGCACGATGGCAAGGGCAACACTCACCAGCGCCAGCAGCGCGAACTCCCAGACATAGCCGAACGCGATGTCGCGCCGCCGCCCGCCCAGCATCTTCAGCAGCACGGCTTCGTAGATGCGCTTCTCGCGCCCGGCCGCCACGGCGCCCGCCAGCACCAGGATGCCGGCGCCGAGCGTCGCCAGGGCGGTGCCGCGGATCGCGCCGCCGACTTGGGTCAGCAGGTCGAGCGCGGTCGCCAGCGCATCCTTTACCCGGATGGCGGAGATGTTCGGGTATTGGGCGGCCACGCGGTTCATCAACGCGCCTTCCTCGTCCTCCGGCACGCGCACGGTGGCGATGCTGGTCTGTGGCGCCGATTCCATGAGGCCGGGAGAGAACACCATCACGAAGTTGATCGAGAAGGTCGACCAGTCCACCGCGCGCAGGTTGGCGATCTTTCCCGTCACCTCGCGGCCCAGCAGGTTGACGGTGATGCTGTCGCCGATCTTGAGGCCGAAGGCTTCGGCGGTGCCCTGATCAAGCGAAATCAGCGGATCGCCCTTGTAGTCGCTAGGCCACCAGTCTCCGGCGACGATGTTCGCGTCCGGCGGCGGCGCCGCGGACCAGGTGAGCCCGCGATCGCCGCGCAGCACCCATTCGTGGTCCTTGGGCGGCGTGATCTTGTCCACGGACACGTCGTTCATGCGCACGATGCGTCCGCGCAGCATCGGCACGCGCTCAAAGTCATTGGCGCCGGGCGTCGCCATCACGGTGGACTCCAGACCTGCGACCTGATCCGGCTGGATGTCGATGAAATAGAAGCTGGGTGCTCGCGCCGGCATGGAGCGCGCGAAGTCGTTGAGGATGCTGTGCTGGATCAGCGCCACCACGATGATCACCGTGAGGCCGAGCCCGATGGAGAGCACGATGCTCGCGACCGGCGCGGAGCGGCGGCCGAGGGTGGCGAGGGCGAAGCGCAAGGCGCGCGCGCTCCGGCCTGGCTTCAAGCGTTGCTGTCCGCGATGCGCGGCGGCCTGGATGATCGTGGCCAGCCCGCGGAAGGCGGCGAGGGTCGCGATCGCGGCCAGGGCAAAACCGGCGGACAACACCTTGTTCTCGGCCGTCGCGACGACCACGGCCGCGAGCGCAAGGCCGGCGGTGCCGACCGCGATCACATCTTTGCGGTTGACGGTGCCGAGTTCGATGGCGGCGGCGCGGAACAATTGCGCCGGCTTGGTACGGCGCGCGCGCAGGAGCGACGGCAGCGAAAAGGCAAGCGCGGTCAGAGCCCCGAACGCAGCCGCGCGCAGCAGTGGCACTGGGTAGATGCCGGTCGCCAGATCCACGTCCATCTGGGCGAGCGAGGCCTGGAATATGAAGGGCGCCGCGGCGCCGATCGCCAGCGCAATGACGATGGAGATGCCTGCCATCACGCCAATAGTGATGAGGTTGATGGACGCGATCTGGCCGGAGGTCGCGCCGATGCATTTCAGCATGGCGATGGTGCGCGCCTTGCCCTCGAGGTGCGCGCGCACGGCGTTGGCGATGCCGAGCCCGCCGATCAGCAGCGCGCTGAGCCCGATGAGATCGAGATAGGCGCGGGTGTTCTCCAGAAAATTGCGCGTGCGGGCGCCCGCATCCTCGAGCTGGCGAATGCGCCAGCCGGCATTGGGGAACTCCGCATTGAGTGCCGCCGCTGCGGCGACGCGGTCGACGGTCGGCGGCATCTTGATGCGATAGGAGTGGTAGACGAGACTGCCCGGCTGGACAAGGCCCGTCGCATCCAGCGCCGCCTGCGAGATCAGCAGGCGCGGGCCGAACGCGAAGACCTGCGTGGTGGAATCGGGCTCGCGCTCGATCGCGCCGGTGATGGCGAAGCGCGCATTGCCAACAATCAGGCGATCGCCGACCTTCAGGTGCGCACGCTGCAGCAGCACGCGATGCGCCAGCGCGCCATAGGTTCCGTCGGGTTGCTTCGCCAGCAGTTCGGCGAGCGGCTTCTGCTCGGTCAGCGTGAGCGCACCGTAGAGCGGGTAGACGTCATCTGCGCCTTTGAGCTCCACCAGCACCGGCAGCGCGCCCTCGCTCGTCGGCTTCGCCATGGCGCGCATCTCGATCACGTGCGAGATCTCGCCAAGACGTTCTATCGCGGCCAGCTCATCGGGCGTCGCGGCGCGGTGCGTCAGGCGCACCTCCATGTCGCCACCCAGGATCGCCTTGGCATTGGCCGCGATCCCGGTGATCGCCGCCGTGCTGATCGAACCGACCCCGGCAATCGCCGCGACGCCGAGGATCAGGCACGCAATGAACAAGCGAAAGCCATGCGTGCCAGCGCGCAGCTCGCGCCCAGCGAGGCGGAAGGGGAGGAAGAGGGCAGAACGAGTCATACTTCGCACCCTGCTACCGCTTCTCGTTCCGTCACCCCGGACAGCCGCGCAGCGGCGTGATCCGGGGTCCATTGGGCAATCGCACGTGCGGTGGAAAAATGGATCCCGGCTC
Organism: Dongia deserti; assembly: GCF_003574735.1. Taxonomy (GTDB): domain Bacteria; phylum Pseudomonadota; class Alphaproteobacteria; order Dongiales; family Dongiaceae; genus Dongia_A; species Dongia_A deserti. Next base: position 27,468 of record NZ_QORW01000009.1, on the reverse strand, counting down.
GCGCTTCGCTTGGCCGGGATGACAGGAGAGTGGTCGGTGCGTCGCCCGCCATTACGCGGCGACCCTTGCGCTGTCGCGGACGATGTGGCCGTCAGCCATGTGGAGCTGGCGGCGGCAGCGTCCCGCTAGGGAGGGATCGTGGGTGATGAGCAGCAATGTGGCGCCGATGGCGTGGGCGCGTTCGAACATCAGGTCGATGATCCTGGCACCGGTATCGAGGTCGAGGTTGCCGGTGGGTTCGTCCGCCAGCAGGATCTTCGGTCGCGGTGCGAGCGCGCGCGCCAAGGCCACGCGCTGCTGCTCGCCGCCGGACAACTGCGACGGGTAGTGGCTCAAGCGACGTGCGAGGCCGACGGCGCCAAGCGCCGCCTCCGCGCGCTCGAACGCATCGGCTGCGCCGGCCAGCTCGAGCGGTACGGCGACGTTCTCCAGGGCGCTCATGGTGGGGATGAGATGGAAGCTCTGGAACACGATGCCGACCTGATCGCGGCGCAGCAAGGCGAGTTCATCCTCCGACATTGTCGTAATGTCACGGCCCGATAACGCGATGCGGCCAATGGTCGGCTGTTCCAAGCCAGCAATCAGAAGCAGCAGCGAGGTCTTGCCGGAACCGGATGGGCCGACCAGGCTGACGGTCTCGCCCACGTCGATGTGAAGGTGGATGTTCTGCAGGATGTTGACGCGGCCGGCCTCGCTCGCCAGTGTCAGAGAAACGTTCTCCAGATGGATTGCCGGAATGGCCGGGCTTATGCGTTCAATGCTGCCTTCGTTCACGCTTCTCACCTTTCGCATTACCGCCGCGTTACTGCTCTGTTTCGGCCTTGCCACAACCCCCACGCAGGCCGCCGAACCGATCCGCATCCTGGCCTTCGGTGATTCCCTCACGGCAGGCTACGGGCTGCCCGAAGCCGATACGCTGACGGCCCGGCTCGCGGACGCCCTCAACAAGATGGGTCGGCCTGCGGTCGTGATCAATGGTGGTGTTTCCGGCGATACGACGGCCGATGGCCTGACCCGCATCGATTGGGCGCTCGCGGACAAGCCCCAGATCATGATCCTGGCGCTGGGGGCCAACGACATGTTGCGGGGGCTCGATCCCAAGACCACCCGCGCCAATCTGGAAGGAATTATCGAAAAAGCCAAGGCGGCGGACGTCGAAATCGTGCTGGCCGGGATGCTGGCCCCGCCCAATCTCGGCAGCGAATACAAGACCGCCTTCGATGCCATCTATCCAGAGTTGGCGAAGGCGCATAATCTTTTGCTCATGCCATTCCTGCTGCAGGATGTGGCGCAGATCTCTGATCTCAATCAGGGGGACGGAATTCATCCCAATGGCAATGGCGTGGCTGTGATGGTGCGCAATCTGCTGCCCTATGTGACGCACGCGATGGACCGCATGGAAGGTGCGTCGTGACGCGCTTCCGTGCCGGACATGCGGCCGGCGCCGATTGGCGCGAGGCGGTCGATGCCTGTCTCAAGGAGCTGAAACAGGCACCGCATGACAATCCGTCGAAGACGAGCCGGTTGGGATTCCTCTACGTCACCGACGTGATCGCGGAGCAGGCCGGCGAAGTCCTCGACCGGCTGCGGCGCGAGACCGGCGTCGAGCATTGGATCGGCGCGACGGGCATCGGCATCCTCGGCGCCTCCGCCCACGGCAGCGGCGAATACTACGATCAGCCAGCGGTCAGCGCGCTCATCGCCGATCTGCCGGATGATTCCTTCCGCGTGTTTCCCGGCCGCGGCGATGACGCTGCGGGTGCCGGCAGCGAGTGGTTCGAGGCGCAGCGCCCCAATGTCGCGATCGTGCATGCCGATCCGCGCGCCCAGCGCCTGCCCTTGATGCTGGACCGCCTGGCGGAGGCGAGCGGCGCCTATCTGGTCGGCGGCTTGGCCTCCTCGCGCGGGGCGATGGTGCAGATCGCGGGCGAGGTGAGCGAAGGCGGCGCCTCCGGTGCGTGGATTGGCTCCTCCATCAACCTGGTCGCCGGCTTGAGCCAGGGCTGCGCGCCGATCGGTCCGGCCCACGTCGCCACCACGGCGCAGAAGAACGTGGTGATGGAGATCGACGGCCGCCCGGCGCTCGACGTCTTCAAGGAGGAGATCGGCGAGATGCTGGCGCGCAACCTGGAGCGCTGCGCCAACTTCATCTATGCCGCGCTGCCGGTCGGCGGGTCGGACACCGGCGACTACCTGGTGCGCAACCTGATGGGGATCGACCCCAACAAGGGCTGGATCGCGATCGGCGATCAGATCGAATCGGGCGACGGCATCATGTTCACCAAGCGCGACCGCTCCACCGCCAATGCGGACTTGGTGAAGATGCTGGAGAGCGTGAAGAAGCGCATCGCGCGGCCGATCCAGGGCGGGCTCTATTTCTCCTGCCTGTCGCGCGGGCACAACCTGTTCGGCGACGCAGGGACGGAGATGGCGATCCTGCGCGACCATCTCGGCGACATCCCGCTCGCCGGCTTCTTCGCCAACGGCGAAATCAGCCACCGCCGCCTCTACGGCCACACCGGCGTCCTCGCCCTGTTCGTGGAGCCGGAGTAGGCGCGCGCGGACGAACGGCGAAAGACGGCGCCGGCCGATACCGACCGATCGATCAAATTTTACGAAAGATGTGTGCGCTTACTGCGCCGCCTGCTCTGTGGCGCCGCCGAGGGAGAAACGGTCCTTTTGGGCGCGCTGTTCCATGCGCTCGGCCACAGCAACGCCGATGGTCAAGGCTACAATGATCAGAACGGACAGGGCTGTGACCGGCTTCTTCATATTACTAAACCGCGCTTGGTGTGATGCGGTTCCTCTGATCGTCATCATCCGACAGCTTGTTTGATCACTCGTTAATGCAGCTCACTTCTTCTGAGAAGAAAGCACACGAACGTGCGTCGATTTCCATTGGTCTTAGGACGAACGAGGTGGTTTTCGGCCGACATAGCGCAGCGAAAAAATGTCGCAGCGCTGCGAGTGGCGCTCAGCCCTACTTCGCGATCTCGCCGACGCTGAGGCGATCCTGCGTGGCGCGCTCCTCCATGCGCTCGGCGAGCGCGCCGCCGACCGAGAGGCCCAAAACGACCAGCAGCGCGGCGAGCGCCAGCGGGCGCACCAGCGGACGCGAGATCGGTTGGATACGGAAGATGGTCTTGGTCATTTTCTTCACTGCCCCTGTCCTCTTGACCTCTGTCCTCATGAGATCAGCTTCGGGGACTCCTTCGGCTTTTTGATGTGCTAATCATGGCGATCCCGGGGCATTCCGGCTGTGACTTGCGTCACCGGCCCGCCAAAATCGCAACGCCTTCGATCATCAGGAAATTTCATGGAATACAGACGGTTAGGACGAAGCGACGTAAAGGTCAGCGCAATCTGCCTGGGCACTATGACCTGGGGGCAACAGAACAGCGAAGCGGAAGGCCACGCCCAGATGGATTATGCCTTGGAACGTGGCGTGAACTTCTGGGACACGGCGGAAATGTATCCCGTGCCGCCGACTGAGGAGCGCTTCGGCAACACCGAGCGGATCATCGGCAGCTGGTTCGCGAGCCGCAGGAAGCGCGACGAGGTGATCCTCGCCACCAAGATCATCGGGCCGGACCAGCGCTTCAGGAATGTCCGCGGCAACAACAGTTTCGACCGGCGCAACATCCTGGCGGCAATCGATGCCAGCCTGGAGCGGCTCAAGACCGATTACATCGACCTCTACCAGCTGCATTGGCCGGAGCGCACGGTCAACGCTTTCGGTCGGCTGATGTATCAGCACCATCCCGAGCAGACCTTCACGCCGTTCGAGGAGGTGCTGGGCGCGTTGGGCGAAGCGGTGAAGGCGGGCAAGATCCGCCATGTCGGCCTCAGCAACGAGACGCCATGGGGCACCATGCGCTGGCTCAAGGCGGCGGAGCAGGGCGCCGGGCCGCGCATGGTCTCGATCCAGAACTGCTATCACCTGATGAACCGGATGTTCGAGGTGGGGATGGCGGAGGTCGCGATCCGCGAGCAATGCGGGCTGCTCGCCTTCTCGCCGCTCGCGATGGGCACGCTCTCCGGCAAGTATCTGGGCGGCGCGCGGCCGGCCGGCGCACGCATGACCATGTTCCCCAATTTTCCGCGTTACATGGCACCGCGCGCCCAGGAGGCGACAGCGGCCTATGTCGGCCTCGCCCGCAAGCATGGGCTCGACCCGGCGCAGATGGCCCTCGCTTGGGTGAATGGCCGGGACTTCACCACCTCAACCATCATCGGCGCCACCACGCTCGACCAGCTGAAGAGCAACATCGCCAGCATCGATCTCAAGCTGTCGCCGGAGCTGGTGAAGGAGATCGAAGAGCTGCACAAGGTGTGGACGATCCCGGTGCCGTAGGCGCTCGCCACAAAACAGCCGGCAGCCGCGTTTAATTGGGAACCTCGACCCATCCGATCGATTCCTCCTGAAACCACATGGGAGGATGCGATGCGGTCTGTCCGGATTCTGCTTGGATTCGTTCTGCTCGTCACTGCGGCCTTGGCCGGCGGCGCGGCGGAGGCCGAGGTCAAACGGATCCTGGTGTTCGGTGACTCGAACAGCTGGGGCTGGATCCCGGTGGAGAAAGGCAGCCCATCGGGCCGCTATCCCAAGGACAAGCAGTGGCCGTTCGTGATGCAGGCCAAGCTCGGCAGCGACTATGAAGTGGTGGTCGATGCCCTGAGCGGCCGCACCACGGACGTAGCCGATCCCACCTTCCAACAACTGACGGGCGCCGGGCTCGACGGCAGCGCCGCCTTGCCGTCTGTGATCGCAGCGCACCTGCCGCTCGACCTCGTCATCATCATGCTCGGTACCAACGATACGAAGCAGTATTTCAAGCGCAGCGCCTTCCGCATCGCGCTGGGCGCCGGCAAGCTGGTCGACATGGTGCAGAGCAGCGGCAACATGTTCGGCGCCGGCTGGTACACCTATCCCGCGCCCAAGGTCCTGCTGGTGGCGCCGCCGCCAGTCGGCCCGCAGAGAGTTTTCGGCGAGGTGTTCGCCGGCGCCGAAGAGACGTCGAAAGAGATGGCGGCAGCCTACAAAGCGATCGCGGAGGCCGCCGGCGTCTCCTTCCTGGATGCCGGCACGCTGACGCCGACGGATGGCGTCGACGGCATCCACTTCACCGAGCAAGGCCAGCGCAAGCTCGGCGAGGGGATCGCGGAGGCCGCGCTCGCCGCACTCAAATAAAGCGCCCCCTGTTGACCAGATAGATCCCGGCGCCGATCAGGGCGAGGGCGGCGAGGATGGCACTCGTCACGGGCTCGTCTAAGACCATGGCACCGAACAGCACGCCTGACACGGGCGTCAGGAAGGTGAAGGCGGCCAGGTTGGACGGCGCATATTGGGTGATCAGCCAGAACCAGACGATGTAGCTGGCGAACGAGACGACAACGATCTGATAGGCGAGGGCGATCAGCACCGGCCCTTGCGAGAAATCCGGAAGCGGCTCGCCCAGCAGCGGGGAGGCGGGCAACAGCGCTAGCGCCGAGACGGCGAGCTGGTAGAACAGGATCTTCTCGGCGCTGATCCGCGCCAGGCGGGTGACCTTGATCACCAGGGTCGCCGCACCCCAGGTGACGGCGCCCAGCACGCAGAACAGGTCGCCGAGCAGATGCGCTTCGCGTTCGGCGCCCGAGAATACAAAAGTGAGGCCGCTGAAGGCCGCGATCAGGCCGACGAGCTTGACGACGGAGAGGCGATCACCCGGCACCAGGAAATGCGCGCCGATCGCCACCACAAAGGGCGAGAGGTAGATGAGCAGCACGGCGCGCGCGACATCGGTGCGGGCGATACCGAGATAGATGAAGGCGAACTCCAGGGCGAACAGCACGCCCGCCAGCAATCCCGCGCCGAGCGTTCCGTCCCGGCCGAACAGCGGCACATGGCGCAACCGGCACCAGCCCATCACCAGGAGCGCGCTGCCGAGGGAGCGCAGCCCCGCCTGCATCAGCGGCGGAACGCCGGCGCCTGCGATCTTCACCGAAACCTGGTAGAGCCCCCAGCAGACGCACAGCAGCGCAACCAGCAGCAGGGCGCGGCGATCCAGCGGGCGAACATGGTGCAGGACGGCTTCCATGCCGCAACGCTACGGCGCCGCGTGCTCCGTGATCTTGAACGCTATGAACCTCAGAGCGCTTCTCTCGCATATGAGGAAGGTTGAGGTCTCGTCTCCCGAGCTGGCAGGGCGATCGCATATGGCTCTCGCAGCGCGCTGTGATTCCCTCCCCCGAGGCGAGGGAGGGTTAGGGTGGGGGCGAGGCGGTTCAGCTCGACATAGTCTTCGCTAGAGAGAACAAACCCCGACCCCAGCCCTCCCTCGGCTTGGGGAAGCAGAACCGAGCTGCGCATTGCCAAAACGCGACAGCCCTGTGTGGGAGAAAGATGCGGAGCCGAACGAAATGAGCGTCCGCTCAGCTCCATAGTCTCCCACTGGCCGGACTTGGCCGATTTCCGCAAGGGGTGGCGACATCATTTCATCGGTTGTGGGCCGGTTATCGGGTGCTGCCTGGCCAAACTTGTCGCGGATCGCGCACCGGAACGGATGCGCACGGCTGTCGATTGCCCCGCATCCGTTGTGGCCCTATTCTTCAACTATTCTTCTCGCTCCCGGAGCCCGGCCATGAGCGAACAGGTCGACGATATTTCTAAGTTCAAGCAAGAGGCCATGACCGTGCTCAAGGATGCCGATCTGGATCCCGAGCTCAAGAAGCTGCTTGTGGAAAAGCTGTTCGACGAACGCAACCAACGACGCACAGCCTCGCTCGCCCAAAAGCAATTCTGGCACAATACCCCGCTCGTCGTTGCTCTGGTCGGAACCATCACGATTGCTGCCAATGCCATCAGCGGGCTGGTGTTGAGCAAAGACAACGCGGAGAACACCGCACGACTGAAACAGATCGAATCTCAACTCGAGGAACAAGGCAAGAGCGCGGATGCCAGCCGCGAAACGACTAAGGAGGAGCGCGCCTTCGCCTATAAAATCATAGAGCAGGAACTGGCCAAGAGTGGCGACATGGAGGGCCGCGCAAAAGTCCTGCTGTTCCTCGTTCGGGCCGGCGTGTTGAACAGCCTCAATCGCGAAGAGCTCGAGAAAATGGCGCTGAACGACCTGAAGACGCTCGGCAAGGGCAGCGAGAGCGTCGGCATTCCGCCGACATTGGGCACAGGCATACCGGCTTATGATCTAATGTTGCCTGATGCGAATCCGACCCAAACCAAGGCCGCAACACGTCTGCTGTCAATCGCGGTCGGCGAAATCAATAATGACGTCGAAGAGAATGCCTCGCCCGATACGATCAGGAAGTACTGGTCGGCCATCCCTGGACCTTTGGCCGAGACCATCGATCCGGCAATGCCGTGGAGCGCCGTCTTCATCGCGTGGTTGCTCAAGCAAGCGGGGAATCCCGATTCGATCCAATTGGCTGCGACGCATTTTATCATGTGGGGCAGCAGCGTCGAAAAGGGGATCGCGTTCAAGAGCGGCGAAAGGGCGGTTCTTCCGGGTGATCTAGTCTTCCTGGCACGGACGCCGGAAGACGTCGCCAAATTCGTTGATCCGCGTGGCCAGATTCCATCCGGAACCTCTGGCGTCGTATACAGCATCACCGGCACGAAGCTCTCGATCATTACCGGCAACATGGCAAACGCCGTCCGCCTCGTGGAGCGCGAACTGAACGATCCCAGAATTGTCGGCTTTGTGCGCATTGGAAGCGGGCCTGCGGGCGACATCGCCGAGGGCGGTGCGCCACCCAATCCGAACTAGATCAGTGAGGCGGCAATGTCCTGCGGAGGGCATTTTGCTCGCATGGTGTGCGATCGTCCGCACCATCCATGCGTTCAGCTCCGCACCGTCTCCCAGTGACCGGACTTGGCCGAATTCAGCACCGCGTCCGTGACGTATTCCGTCGCGAGCGCGTCGCGAAAGGTCGGCGATGCCGGCTTGCCGCTGGAGAGGCCTTCGAGGAAATCGGCGGCCTGGTGGATGAAGGTGTGCTCGTAGCCGATCTGCAGGCCGGGCACCCACCAATGGCTCATATAGGGATGCTCGCCGTCCGTGATGTGGATCGAGCGCCAGCCGCGCAGCTGGCCTTCATCGCGGTGGTCGAACCACTGCAGGCGATGGAGGTCGTGCAGGTCCCAGAAGATCGAAGCCTTCTCGCCGTTGATCTCCAGCGTGTAGAGCGCCTTGTGCCCGCGGGCATAGCGCGTCGCCTCGAACATGCCGAGCGAGCCGTTCCTAAAGCGCGACAGGAACATGCTGGCGTCGTCGATCTTGACCTCGGCGGTCTGGCCGGTCTCCGCGTGCTTGCGCTGCTTGACGAAGGTCTCGGTGGCGCCTGTGACGCTGTCGATGCCGCCGTTGAGCCACATCGCGGTGTCGATGCAATGGGCCAGGAGATCGCCGGTGACGCCGCTCCCCGCGACATTTGCGTCGAGGCGCCACGTGCCGCGGCCGCCCTGCGGCACCTCGGCCGAAATGGTCCAATCCTGCAGGAATTTGGCGCGGTAGTGGAAGATGCGGCCCAAGCGGCCCTCGTCGATCAGCGTCTTGGCCAAGGTCACCGCCGGCACGCGCCGGTAGTTGTACCAGACCATGTTCGCGACCTTGGCCTTCTCGACCGCGGCGACCATCCTCTCCGCCTCGGCGGCCGTGCGGCCGAGCGGCTTCTCGCACATCACCATCTTGCCGGCTTCGGCTGCCGCCACGGCGATCTCGGCATGGGTGTCGTTGGGGCTGGCGATGTCGATCAGGTCGATGTCCTTGCGATCGATCAGCTTGCGCCAATCGCTCTCCGAGGACTCGAAGCCCCAGTTGGCGGCGAAATCGGCCGCACCCTTGGCATTGCGTGTGCAGACCGCCTTCAACACCGGCTCATGGTCGAGCACGAAGAACGCCGGCGCCTGGCGAAAGGCGTTGGAATGGGTGCGGCCCATGAAGCCGCCGCCGATGATCGCGATATTAAGCTTCTTCCTGGTCATGATGCCTCGCGCCAGCCTTCCTACTCTTGCCAACCGTGCGCGTCGCGCACCTTGATCATGGTCGCGAGCACGTCGTTCCAGGTCTGCTGTTGGGTCATCACCGCATTGGGGAACATGCAGCCGTCCCAGCAGATATGCCGCATCTTCCTGGTGAGGGTGCCGCTCTCGTCACGCAGCCAGTAGCCGGCATTCTTCGGCACATCGAGCTTGCCGTTGGGATCCGTCGCCTGGACGTGGCGGCCGGTCTTCTCATGATCGCCGGAGCCGAAGACCGTGCCGTCGTTCTGCGCGACATGGAAATCATAGGTCCAGGGCCGCAAGGCATCGGCCACCTTCTTATAGGCGGCGTCGAGTTGCGAACGGTCCTTCCAGTCGTAATCCTTCGGCAGCAGCCGGTCCTCCTCGGAATTGTAGCCCAGAGTGAAGAGCATGGAGTGCGCCATGTCGGCCTGGTAGCCGACCACGCCCGGCATGCCGACCTCTTCGAGCAGGTTCACGTTCTTGCGCCAGGACTGCATCCCGCCCCAGCAGATTTCGCCCTCGGCGAAGAGGTATTCGCCATGATCCTCGGCGATCTTGCCCGCCTCGCGAAAGGTCTCGGCGATCTTCCTGGTGTTGCCGACGGGGTCCTTCTCCCAGTCGGTCACGCTGCAGGAGGAGTCGATTCGGACGCCGCCGCTCGGACGGATGCCCATCTCGCGCATTTGCTGGCCGATCTTGCAGGCCTTCTTCACCTGCTCGACGAAGCGCTTCCGCTCCTCGGCCGAGCCCATGGCCGAACCGCCGCCGGCCCCCGCCCAGATCGGTGCCACGAAGGAGCCGATCTTCAAGCCATAGGAGGCGATGTGATCGGCGACGCGCTTCACGTCGTCTTGTGCGCTCTCGATCGAGATGTGCGGATCGGCGAGCCACAGATCGACACCGTCGAACTTCACGCCGTCGACCTCGGCATTGGCGGTCAGCTCCAGCAGTGTATCGAGCGGAATGATCGGCTCCGCCCCCGGCGCGCCCTTGCCGACCACGCCTGGCCAGGTCGAGTTGTGCAGCTTCGGATAAGTGTTGGTGTGCGCAGCCATGCGATCGTCCTCCCTCCCAATCGGCGCGCACGAGCGGCGCCGGAACGGACTTCACATGGAGGGAGAAGGAGACCTGCCGCCGCACCGACAATCGTTGCGCAACAAATCTCCGGCAATCGAAACATGGTTCTGTTATCGCGGCGTCACCGCACGCGCAGGGCCAGCTCCCTCCCGCCCGTCAGCCATTTCTCCCGGCTGCGTCGGGCATGAGGCTAGTCTTTGGGCTGCGAGGGAGGGAGTCAAGCGGGACCGCTGCGGCGACCGCAAAGACGAGCGATCTGTTACTGAACGCGAGCGATTTATTATACCAGGACCTCAAGCGCTCTTTGGTCGCTTCAGAGAGCGGACTGGGCGAGCGGCAGCCTTCGACGTATTCAGTGCCACGGCGGCGCGGATGAGCGCCTTCAACGCCTTCTCATCGATCTTGTCGCCCTCGTGGAGATCGATGGCACGCCTGGTGTTGCCCTCGAGGCTGGAATTGAAGAGGCCTGAAGGGTCCTCCAACGATGCGCCCTTGGCGAACGTCATCTTCACGACACTCTTGTAGGTCTCACCGGTGCAGATGATTCCGGCGTGCGACCACACCGGAACTCCTCTCCACTTCCACTCTTCGACCACGTCGGGGTCGGCCTGCTTGATGAGCATTCGGACTCGAGCGAGCGTCTCGCCTCGCCAATCATTCAGCTCCTTGATCCTGGTATCGATCAGCTGAGAGGGGGAGTCGCCTCCTGTTGCTTGTTTCGAGCCGCTCTTGCTCTTCTTCATGGTGGTGTCGCTTTCTTAGCTGTTGTCGGCGGCCTTCATTGCGTCGCAGCCACCTTCGATCTTGAGTGTCAGGCGTACGGACAAATGAAGCTCGCCAACGCGTTTTGCCATCGCGTGAGCGCGACTGTTATTGACGATTTGAAGCTGCCTCACCTTACTTGCTGGTGGCGTGCCAGGTGAATTCCTTCCAGGAAAAACGCGCCTGTGCTTTCTCTGCATCCATGATCTCAAGCTTGGGCGACTTCGACAAAGCCTCGGTGACCATGGCTAGGCGCCAGCACCGGGGATACGCCTGCATATAGGCATATTCCTTATGCGACATCAGAAAATGCGGCACTTTATTCTGTGTACCCTTGACCTCAACATGCAGCTCATCTCGGGACTTTTTCGCGCGCACCAGCAAGTCGAAGCCGCAATTGTCGGATTGCCGATCTATTACTTCGTACCGGGTTTCGGAATAGTGCGCTCTCACAAGCGCAACAGCCGCCTGCTCAACCTCTTGACGTCGCTTGGCGTCTGCACAGATCCCGCCTTGGCCGGCGTCAATCACTGGGCTTTGGTCAGTGGCCTCACCGTTATTCCAGCGTTGGCGGATCTCCAGTAGGCGCTGCGCGAGATCCTCGCACCAGCCGTTCTTCACTCCATTGCCCCTGAGGTAGAAGACCGACGCGCGCTTCATGTGTTCGCCGGCGAACACATGCTTATTCATCCGCAGATCAAGGTGCGCGGCCTGCAGCGCCGATAGAATATATTGATAAGGTTGGCCGTTCTCATCACGTGGCAGCGATGGATTAGCGGCGTCATATTCGGGCCGGTCGGCGAAGTCGCCCACAAAGGTCGCGCCCTCATACCAGCCAGTGAGATAAAGCCCCCGTTCCTTTGGCTTCTTGGCGACCGAGAACACCAGCCAGCCTTCAAGCTCCTTCGGTCTTGGAGCAACCATCTTCCTTCCCAGCGGCGGCGTGTAGGCGTAGAAGCGCCCGTCAGGTCTGGGCAAGAAATTGTACTTCTCGTGCCCGTCCTTGAATTTGCGCACGTGTTGGTGATCGGCCTCGACCGGACTGCCCATGAAGTCGTCTGACCAACCGGTCTTAATGACGGCTATTTTGTCCGCCATGAAACTCCCCCAGAGTTTTGAAGTCCATGCGCCACGGGCCCCAAGACACACACACACGGCGCACAGACGATCCCAGTGCATATACTCACTCACATGCGTTCGCCAGGCAATTGGCTGGCTTGCTTCACCCAATCGACGAACTGCGCTTCGTCGAGCTGGCCCTCGTAGATATCGAGGTAGCGCACGTCCTTGTGCTTGGACTCGCCGGCCGGGACTGGATGCAGCGACGCGCCGCGGAAGAAAGTCACTTTTATGTATTTCGTGAAGCAATGAAAGCTGAGGAACCAGGCGTGGTCCTCGACTCCGTAGAAGGGCGAGTTCCACTTGACGGCCTTGTGCACGCCGGGGACGGTGCGCACGATGAGCGCGTCGAGGCGCCGCCCGAGATCGCGTTTCCAGCCGGGCATTGCCGCGATGTAGGCCTGCACGGGCGCATCGCCGTAGGCCTTAGCAATCTGGGGATTGCCGCCTGAGAGGAGCGTCGGCTTCCCGTTGGCACGTCTGGCGGCGACCTTCTGTGCGACCTTCGCCGACTTCTTTGAGGTCTTGCCGGCCATTGTCCTTATCCCCCAACTGGCTGACCCATAGTCAACCGATGATACTAGCGTTGCGCTTGAAAGTTGACACCGCCCTGCTCGATCTCATGCAGTTTGCGCCCTGGCATAGGCCGCCGGCGTAATGCCGAGGGCGTTGCGGAAGGCGCGGGTGAGGTGGGCCTGGTCAGCGAAGCCCGTCGCGGCGGCCACGGCGGCAGGGCTCTCGCCCTGCCGCAGCAGCGACTGGGCGCGATTGATGCGGATCTGCCGCTGATAGGCATGGGGCGGCAGTCCGGTCGCGCGGCGGAAGGCGCGGACCAGGTAGACCGGGTTGAGATCGACCAGGGCGGCGAGCGCCCGCAGGCTGACACGCTCCTCGAGGCGATCGTGCAGATACTGGCGAACACGCCGCACGTGGGATGGCTCCGCGCCGGAGCGCGCGGAGGCGATCTTCGTTGCCGTGGACTTCTGCAGCAAAGCCGCGACGGCTTGGGTCAGGCGCGTTTCGCCGGCCAACGCCTCGTCCTGGGTGCGCAGCAATCCGGCATGGGCACTTTGGAGGGCCGCGAACAAGACCCCGTCCTTGTGGGGCGCGAGCTGGCGGAGCGTTGGGATCCGCATGTCGCCGCGCTCCAGACCCGCAAAGGCGACGAAGCCGGGATCGAGATAGAGGCAGCGATAGGACCAGCCGCTGCCGTCCCCCTCCCAGGAGGTATGGACCTCGCCCGGCTCCAGGAAATCGACGTCGCCGGGGGTCAGCACGTTGCGGCGGTTGCGATAGAGCGAGACCATCGCGCCGCGCTCCTGCACCGGGACGCAATAGGTGTCGTGGAAGTGCCTGGGGAAATAATGATGGGTGTCGACGGCCTGCAGCAGCTCCACGCCCTCGAGGCCGGCGGGACGCGCGACGACGATGGTGTCCCGCCGCGCCATTCCGGACCTCAGCCCGTCGGATCGAACGGCAGGTGCTCGGCGTTAGCGAGCGACTTGCCGGTGAGGCGCAGCAGGAAGCCCCAGTGGCTCACCACCGCGACCTCGCGCCAGTCGATCCAGGTGGCGGCGCGCAGCTGGAAGGAGCGGGCGCGGCGGATGACGTCGGCCTCGCTCTCGTCCAGGGCCGGCCACCAGGTCTCCTCCAAGTGATCGAATTTGAGGGCGGGCCAGCTTTGGCTCAGAGCCGAGCGGCACGTGCCGACATCGCACTGGAACATGGCGTGCTCGCGCACCAGCGGCTCGACATCGACCGGCACCCTCAGCACGTCGGCGAGGATCTCCGCGGTCTGCAGCGCGCGGGTGTAGGGACTGGTGACGACGCGCACGATCGGGCGCTCGCTGCGCCGGATTGCCTCCGCAGTGGTGCGCACCTGGGTGCGGCCCGCTTCGGTCAGGTGCGGATCGGTGATGCCCGGGTCGATGCCGGTGCGGCTGAAATGGACGTTGAACTCGGACTGGCCGTGGCGGATGAGGATCATGGAACCAAGCTATTCGACATCGATGATCTTGCGGTCGTGACCGATGCGCGGGGGCGGCTTTTTCTCGTCCTTCGGTGCATCTTCGTCACCATCCGGCACGACGGTGAATTCGCCGTGAATCGTGCCCGTGCTGTGATAGACGTGCGCCTCGAAATGCGCGGCAGTTCGCCGCAGCAACCAATGGCGCGTGATGGGCAGCATCAGGACCACCGCTAGGGCATCGGAGACGAAGCCCGGCAGGATCAGCAGCATGGCCGCCGCGGCAAAGCAGGCTGCGTCGATGATCGAATGGCCGGGCTCCCGCCCCTCGGCCAGGGCGGCGCGCAGGCGCCCGACAGCCTGCAGCCCGGTCCGGCGCAGCAGCGCGAGGCCGGCCACTATGGCGCCGATTACCCAGACCAGGGTCAGGACCACGCCCAGCTTGCCGCCCAGCCAGACAAAACCTGCAATTTCCAGGAATGGCAGGGCGATAGCGGTGAAGGCGATCAATCTCAGCATCTTTACTAGTTCTTTAGTCAACCTATCCCGGGCCAAGCTTGCTCTTGCCCCGCCAATTGCCTATCTAAGAGGGACAGGTCGCCACCGCAACGGCGATCGGTCCAAAGCGCATGGCGCGGTTGCTCCAGACATTTGGGCCAGTTTCCTTTAGAGGAATGTCACAGGTCGCATAACGTGCTGGAAATCCTGTTCTTCGCCATCGTTGCCGCATTCCTGGGCTGGCGATTATACAGCGTGCTGGGGCGCCGCACCGGCCATGAAAAGCCGTTCGACCCGTTCCGCACCAAGGACACGGAGGCGCCGGCCACTCTGCCGGAGCGCGACGGCAATGTCCGCCATCTGCCGGAGCCGCCCGCGCGCCACGATCGCGCGGATCGCGAGCGGCGCAAGCTGGAAGCGGCGATCGGTGCGGTCGCGGGCGATGTGCGGCGCGGCCTGGATGCCATCCGCAACGCCGATCCCAAGTTCGATCCGGTCGACTTCGTCGTCGGCGCCCGCGTGGCGTTCGACATGATCGTCAACGAATTCGCGCAGGGCGATACCAAGGCGCTGCGGCCGCTGCTCAACGATCAAGTCTATAGCAATTTCACCGCCGCGATCGAGGAACGCAATCGCAACAAGCATCGCCACGAGACGACCGTGGTCGGCATCCTGAGCGCCGACATCGCCGCCGCCGAGCTCAAGGGCGACGAGGCGCAGGTGGCGGTGAAGTTCGTCTCCCAGCAGATCAATGTCACCAAGGACCAGGAAGGCCGCATCATCGATGGCGACCCATCCGAGGTCGCCAACATCACCGACATCTGGACGTTCGCGCGCTCCATCAAATCGCGCGACCCGAACTGGGTCCTCGTCGCCACCGAAAGCCCCCTGTAAGCGCAGACGAGAGTTGGCAATCACCGCCCACTCATGGCATGGGTGGCGGATGGTTTTGTCGAGTCTTCTGCATCCCTTTCTTCGCTCCAGGCGAGTCAAGAAAATCCTTCCCTCTCTCCTTGCGGACAGGGCGGGGGCACGTGACGAGCACGCGCTGAAGTCCCCTCCCTCAAGGTGCGGCAGGGGGAGCGATGCTCACCCGGTCACCCGTAATCGCCCCGCCCCGCGAGGGGGGAAGGGGATTCTTTCTTTGACGGTGTTCATTCTCGCCGCCTGCGTCCCAACTGGGGAAACGCCGCTGCCGCACCTTGTGGAACTGTCGCGGCTGCCCGGCTGGCAGGCGGATGCGAGCTTTCAGGCGTATCCTGCGCTGCTGGCGAGCTGCGGGGTGATCGCGACCTTGTCCTCCGACAAGGCACTCGGGATCGGCGGGTCGCCGACGGAGTGGCGCGAGGCATGCGATGCGATCGCGGAACTACGGGCGGCTTTGGTCGCCGATCCCGACCAAGCGCTACGGCGGACACTGGAAGCGCATTTCGTCGCACTCGACCCCGGTGCCGGCACGTCGGCGCTGGTGACTGGCTACTATGAGCCGGAGCTGAAAGGCAGCCGCATCAAGGACGCGGCGCATCCCCATCCGCTCTACCGTCTGCCGCCGAATCCGACGCAGTACGACAGGGCCGAGATCGATGGCGGCGCGTTCGCGGGCAAGAAGCTGGAACTGCTGTGGGTCAATGACCGCGTCGAGGCGTTCTTCCTGCAGGTGCAGGGCTCGGGGCGCGTGCGGCTCGAGAACGGCGAGGTCGTGCGCGTCGGGTTCGCGGGCACCAACGAACGACAATACGTCTCGATCGGCAAGGCGATGGTCGATGCGGGCATCATGACCAAGGAGGAAGCCTCGCTGCAGACGATCCGCGCCTATCTCAACGCGCATCCCGACGAGATCGACAGCTGGCTGCATCGGAACCCCCGCTACGTCTTTTTCAAGGAGGCAAAGGCGGATCCGAATGTGGGGCCGCTCGGCGCCCTCGGCGTGCCGCTGACGCCGGGCCGCTCCATCGCGGTCGATCCCGCCTTCGTGCCGCTCGGGCTGCCGGTCTGGCTGGATACGACCATCCCAAAGACAAATGCGCCCTTGCAGCGCCTGGCGGTGGCGCAGGATAAAGGCGGCGCGATCAAGGGCCCAGGGCGGATCGATCTGTTCTGGGGCGCGGGGGAGGAAGCGGAGGCCATGGCTGGTCCGATGAGGCAGCAAGGCACCTATTGGGTGATCGTGCCGCGCGCCGTGGGCGAACGCTGGCTGAGGCAGCAGGCTGGCTCATGAACGGCACGCCGCGCAAGCAGGTCGGCCTGTTCGTCACCTGCCTGGTCGATCTCTATCGGCCAGTGGTGGGGTTCGCCGCGATCGCTCTTATCGAGCGCAGCGGTCCGTTCACCGTCGTAGTGCCGGATGCGCAGACCTGCTGTGGCCAGCCGGGCTACAATTCCGGCGACAAGGAGAGCGCGCTCGCCATCGCGCGGCAGGTCGTCCAGGCGTTCGAGGGATTCGACCACGTGGTGGTGCCCAGCGGATCCTGCGCGGGCATGATCAAGACCCACTATCCGGAGCTGCTGGCCGGCGATCCCGCGTTCGCGGCGCGGGCCAAGGCGCTCGCCGACAAGACCTATGAGCTGACGCAGTTCCTGCGCGACGTTGCGCAATGGGACGGCGTCTATTCCGAGTTCGCGCAGACCGTCACCTATCACGATTCCTGCTCGTCGCTGCGCGAGCTCCAGGTGAAGAAGCAGCCGCGCGAGCTGCTGGCCAAGGTCGGCGGACTTAAGTTCAAGGAGTTGCCGGACAGCGAGCCGTGCTGCGGCTTCGGCGGCACCTTCTGCGTCAAGTTCCCCGACATCTCCAACCGCATGGTGGAGGACAAGGTTGCCAACATCGAAGCGACCGGCGCCGACGTCGTGCTGGCCGCCGACATGGGATGCCTGCTCAACATCGCCGGCAAGCTGAAGCGCAAGGGCAGCAAGATCGAGGCTCGTCACGTCGCCGAGGTGCTGGCCGGCATGGCGCAGGATTCCGCCATCGGCGAAGGGCAATAGGCCGATGCAATCGACCTCGCACCTGTTCAAGGACAATGCGGCGCGCGCGCTGAACGATGCGCACCTGCAGCAGGCGCTGACCCACGTGCGCACCAAATTCATCACCAAGCGCCAGGACGCGATGGATGCGCTGCCGGAGTTCGACGCGCTGCGCGACGCGGCGCGCGATCTCAAGAACCACGTGCTGAGCCGGCTGGACGAATATCTTGTCGAGTTCGAAGGCAACGTGGTGAAGAACGGCGGTCGCGTGCACTGGTGCGCGACGCCGGCGGACGCGCGCAAGACCATCCTGGATATCTGCCGCACGGCCGGCGCCAAGACCGTGACCAAGGGCAAGACCATGGTAGGCGAGGAGATCGGCATCAACGATCATCTCGCGGCCAACGGCATCGAGCCGATCGAGACCGACCTCGGCGAATACATCATCCAGCTCCGGAACGAACCGCCCAGCCACATCATCGCGCCGTCGGTGCACGTGACCAGGGATCAGGTGGAGGCAACGTTCCGCAAGATCCACACCGATCTCGATCCCAATCGCAACCTCACAGAGCCCTCGAGCCTGCTGCACGAGGCGCGCGTGAAATTGCGCGGCCGCTTCCTGGTGGCGGATGTCGGCATCACCGGCGCCAATTTCCTGATCGCGAACACCGGATCCACCACCATCGTGACCAACGAGGGCAATGGCGACCTGACGCAGACCTTGCCGCGCATCCACATTGTGCTGGCCGGCATCGAGAAGATCGTGCCGAGCCTCCAGGATGCCGGGCTGCTGCTGCGCGTGCTGGCGCGCTCGGCAACCGGGCAGGAGATGTCGGCCTACACGACGTTCTCGACCGGGCCGCGGCGGCCGGGCGATGTCGACGGTCCGGACGAGTTCCACGTCGTGCTGGTGGACAACGGCCGCAGCAAGTTGCTTGGCACCGAGTTCGAGGAGATGCTGCGCTGCATCCGCTGCGGCGCGTGCCTCAATCACTGTCCGATCTATCACAATGTCGGCGGGCATGCCTACGGCTGGGTCTATGCCGGCCCGATCGGCGCCATCACCACGCCGGCCTTGATCGGCATCGAGCATGCCTCGCCGCTGCCGGAAGCGTCGTCCCTGTGCGGCCGCTGCGAGCAGGTGTGCCCTGTCCGCATTCCGATTCCCAAGATGCTGCGCCACTGGCGCGAAGAGGCGTTCGAGCGGCGCTTGCACGGCAACCGCGCGCGCTGGGCGCTGAAGGCGTGGGCGGCCCTGGCGACGCGGCCGGCGCTGTATCGTCTGGCGATGCGTGTTGGGGTCGGCGTGCTCGGCATGCTGGGTAGTCGGCGCGGGCGGTTCTCGTCCCTGCCGCTGGCCGAAGCCTGGACCAGGCACCGCGATCTGCCCGCGCCCCAGGGCCGTACCTTCATGGCGATGTATCGGGGCAAGAAGTGAGTGCGCGCGACGAAATCTTGAATCGCATTCGCGCGGGTCGCGCTGGGCCGAAACCTTATCCCGGCTCCGGCCCTGTGCCGCAGCGCGGGCAGGTCGGCGGCGAGGAACGCAAGGCGTTGTTCACGCGCATGGCGGTGCAAGCGGCGGCTACGGTCGATCGCGCCAGCTCGCGCGCGGACGTGCCCAGCCTTGTGAAGAACTATCTCAGCCAGCACAACCTGCCGGCGGAAGCGCGGCTGGCGCCGGACCCGCGCATCACCGAGCTCGATTGGGCTTCGCAGCCATTGCTCAACACCAGCATAGGCGGGACTGACGGCTCGCATCCTGTCTCGGTGACCGGTGCGTTTGCGGGCATCGCCGAGACGGGCACGCTTGCGCTCACCTCCGGCGCGTCATCGCCGACGCTGCTCAACTTCCTGCCCGAGACACACATCGCTGTTGTCGATGCCAAGGACCTCACCGGCACCTACGAGGAACTGTGGGAGCGGCTGAAGGCGCAGTATGGCGAGGTGATGCCGCGCACGTTGAATCTCGTCACCGGCCCGTCACGTAGCGGCGATATCGAGCAGACCATTCTGATGGGGGCGCACGGGCCAAAACGTCTGCACATCATCTTGGTCGACGAACCCTAGAGCGATGCCGAAGCGGCGGGTCACGCCCGAGGAACTCGAGCTTTGGCGCAACGTCGCGCAAACCGTGCGGCCCATCAAGTCCAAGCGTCGCGCGGCCCTGCCCAAGGAAGAGGCGCCAGGCGCGCCCGCGCCGAAGGCGAAAACTGCCAAGCCTGCAACGCCGGCTCCTCCACCGCCCAAGCCGAAGCCAGCGCCGTCTGCCAAGCCCCATGAGCTGGCCCACGGCCTCAGCCACGGTATCGACCGGCGGCAGGCCGAGCGCTTCCGCAAGGGCAAGCTGCCGATCGAAGGCAAGATCGATCTGCATGGCCGCACGCAACAGGACGCGCATGACGATCTGCTCGCGTTTCTGAGGCGCGCGCACGCAGCCGGCAAGCGCACCGTGCTGGTCGTGACGGGCAAGGGCATGACGACATCGAAGACCGGCATCCTGCGCCAGGCCGTCCCGCGCTGGCTGAACGAGCCGGCGTTCCGCTCGCTGGTGCTCGCCTTCGACTACGCCGAGCCGCAGCACGGCGGCGAAGGCGCGCTCTACGTGCTGCTGAAGCGGGTGCGGGAGAAATGACCACTGGCACGGCTCGAACACATAACACTTCCCTCCCCCAACTTGGGGGAGGGAGTTGCTTGCCATGCGCGGAGCAGGCTCCTCGATGACTCCCTTCGGCCGGAAGCTGCGCGATCTGCGGGAGGCACGGCAGTGCCAGCTCAAGGACCTCGCGAAAGCGCTGAAGGTGAGCTCGGCCTACCTGTCGGCGCTGGAGCACGGGCATCGCGGCAAGCCGACCCCTGGACTGGTGCAGCAGGTCGCGGCCCACTTTAATCTCGCCTGGGAAGAGGTGGATGAATTGAAGGCGCTGGCGGAGCTGTCGGACCCCCGGGTGACCATCGACACCGCGGGCTTGAGCCCGCAGGCGACAGAGCTTGCCAATCGCCTCGCCACGCGCATCGGCGGCATGAGCGAAGCGGAGATTGCACGGCTGCTGGCGATGTTGAAGCAGATGCGCTGAGTAATGCGGCCAATCGACCATGACGAATGGGGGAAGCGTTCTGCCTAGCGCCTGCGATGGAGAAAATAGCGGCCCGGCTTGATGCCGGCAGGCAGCGGAAGGGCTTCGAGGTCGGCGCTTTCGACCGGCTGATCGCTGATGAGGATGCTGCCTGGCTTCAGCAATTGCAGGACGGATGGCAGCATGGCGCGCGCGAGCTGTTTGCTGGCTTCCTCATCGCCGGAGCCGATGTCGAGATTGGCAAGAGCGGTGTTGCGGCCCAGTTGCGCGATCGCCTTGGGCAGGCTCTCGAGGAAGTCGCCGAGGAATAGGCGATCGTCCGGGGGGATGCAGTCGGGGTGCGCGGCCACCTTGCGCTCGAATACATAGATGTCGCGCTCCCGTAGCGTTTCCCGCAGGTGATCGTAGGTGCGCCCGTTGCCGAGGCCGAATTCAAGCACGTTGCCCGGGAGCGCCGCGATCAGCTGCGCGGCGCGGTTGAGGCACGCGCGCTGTGCCTCCAGACGGCGGATGAAGGAATCGAGACGGCTCAATGCCTGGTCGCTGCCAGCAGCTCGTTGGCGTGCTCGAGGCGCTGGGCGAGGACGCGCATGACCTCGATGGAGATGGTCGGGAAATCCGTCACCATGCGGAAGAACAGGTCCTTGGTGATCTTGAGCGTGGTGAGATCCTCGGTCGCCACCACGGTCGCGGTGCGAGGCACATCGCACAGAATACCGATCTCACCCACGAACGCATCGCGCCCGACCTCCGCAACCTTGAGGTTCCCGGTCGGGGTTTCGACCAGCACATCAGCCCTGCCCTCCAGGATGATGTAGGCGGCGTCGGCGGGATCGCCCTGGTGCACCATCTCCTCGCCTTTGCGGAACTGGGTACGTTCCGCCGCGAAGGCCATCAGCTTCAGCTTGGCCGGCTCCACCTTGGCGAACAGTTCCATGCGCTTCAGCGCTTCAACGTCGTCGATGATGCTCATGTGTCTCGGTCTCCGTCCCTGAAATTATGACTCGATTGTTGTGAACTTGGCTAGCTCGCGGCCATCTGCAGTCCGATCCCGAGATCGGACAGGGCCGTCCCCGGCCGCGCCAGTCGATCCAATGGTCCCTGCTCGATCACGCGGCCGTCGCGCATCACCGCCACCCGGTCCATGATGCTGCACAAGGCAGCGTTGTCGGCGATCAGGATCAAGCAGCGGTCCTTCATCTCCTGCCGCAGCGCCTTGACGAGGCGCGTCTGCGCTGCGCTTTCCAGCGGCGCCAAGGCGTTGTTGAGGATCAGAATCCTGGGCCGGCGGACCAGCGCGCGCACCAGCGCCACTTTCTGCCGCTGCGCTTGCGTCAGGCGCCGTCCGCCCGTCCCGACGCCATGCTCCAGGCCGACCGCCAGCACCTCGGACTTGAGGCCGATCTCGGTCACCACGTCGAGCAGCAGGCGATGGATGCGCTGTGCGGCCTGTGCCTGGCCATAGACCAGGCGGCCGAACAGCATGTTGTCCTGCACCGTGGCGGCGGCGTTGTAGCGGTCCGGATCGAAGAACTCGATGTAGTCCTGGTATTCATCCGGCAGGGTTTCGGCGAAGCTGCGGCGTCCGGCGAGCAGCCGCGCTTCGAGTTCGGCATCGATCAAGCCCAAGCGATGTCGGGATTCGATATAGGGGAAGGTGATGGCGACCAGGCGCTGCTGATCGGCCGGGGCGGCGTTCTCCAACCCACTACGCTGCACGCGGTTCAGCAGTTGCTGAACCAGCGGCAGATCGTCGGCGGAGACGAAGCTGAACTGCTCGAAGAAGGGATGGCCGGGCGGCAAGTCAGCGAACAGCTCGACCATGGTCTCGCCGATCTTGGCGCCCATCGCCATCAGGGCCGGCTTCAGGCCCACGGCGTCAATCACGTTCGCGAGCACCTTGTTGTCGCGCAAGGCGGCGAGGTCGAACACCGGGCCGCGTGGCGTGCCGAACAGCAGGTTCTCCGCCACCGTCATGTTGCGGTTGTAGCGGTTGGGATCGAAATGCTCGACCAAGTGACTCATGCCCGGTTCCTCCAGGCGCCGATGGATGGCAGCGCGTGCTTCCAGGAAGCGGGCGGCGACGTCGGGCTGCTCGTCGGGATCGATGCGGCCGCGCAGACCGAACTGGTAGACATCATCGTCCAGCTCCACGGCCGGCAGCAGGTCGATGATGCGGCGCTTCAGTCCGGCAAGATCGTCGACACCGGCCGCTCCGAAATCGATCCATTGCGCATAGATGTCGAGCGTCGGATTGGCCGTGCGCCTGGCCTCCGTGATGCGGCGCTGATAGTGCATGAGCGCCCGCCCTTCATAATGCGCCGGCGCGATCGGCCGATGCTTTAGGCCATAGACCACGTTGTCGAGGATGGAGAGCGGGAAGAGGTAGGTCTCGTCGGCGACGTAGGAGATGTGCCGGCCGATCGCGCCTTCCGGCAGCGTGGCCATGTCGGCATTACCCCAGCGCAGCGTGCCGGTCGTCGGCCAGGTCAGCCGCGCCAGGATCAGGCCCAGCACCTCCTTGCCTGAGCCGTTGAACCCAACGATCGCCAGATGGTCGCGGCCGCCGACCTCCAACGCCGCATTGTCCAGCAGCCGTGCCCCGCCTTCGTCGTAGTAGGCCACGGATTGAGCGGAGAAGCCGCCCGCAGGAGCGGCTGGAACCTGGTCGGTTGGCTGCTGCAACTCCGGCGGCATCATGCCGTCCGGCGTAAACTGCTCGATCACCTGCTCGTATTTGATCTGCACGTCCTGGCTTTGCTGCTGCCAGTCGATCAGCTCCTTGATCGGGCTCGGCAAGTTGCTGTACGCGGCGATGACCGCGACCAGCGACCCGACGTCGAACCGCCCGGTCAGCGCCAGGTAACCGCCGATCAGGTAGAACAGGAACGGCGTGACCTGCGACAGCATGTTGTTGATGTATTTGACGAAGTACTTGCGCTGATAGAGCTCGAACCGGATCAGGAAAATCTTTTCCAGGCGGTTGACGATATCCGCGCGTTCGTAGTTGGAGGTATCGTTTGCATGAATCTCGACCGCGCCATCGACATTCTCCGCGATGCGGCCGGCCAGCTGGCGCGCGGTCAATTGCCGTTGGCGGCCGAGCTCGAGGATACGTCGGCGCAGGATCGGAATGACCACCAGCTGTACTGCCAACACGACGACCGAGATGAGGCCAAGCCAGACGCTCTGCAGCATGATGAAGACGAGGGCGGTGAGCGCCTGCCCACCAAGGAAAGCGGGCGTCACGTAGGCATCGCCAATGAAGCCGCCCAGCGGTTCCACCTCGTCCTTGATCATGGTCGCGATTTCCGCCTGCTTTACCTTGCGGAAATGGCTCAAGGGGAAGCGGAGGACGCGGTCATAGAGCTCGTAGCGCAGGCGGCGCAGCATGCGCTCGCCCAGGCGGCCCTTCTCCGTATTCACGATCTGCTTCACCCAGCCGTTCAGGATCACAAAGAACAGGAACGAGAAGCAGAGGGCGACGAGATAGGAAATGCGATCGAGGTCGAAGCCGGGAAGCAAGGTCAGCTCGGGCAGACCGATCGATTCGATCGGGCCGATGGAGAGATCCAAGAACTTTGCCGTGGTGTTGCCGGCAGCGAAGGCCTCGCCCTGGATCGCCTTGTTGACGATCTGCTTCGGCAGGTCGAGGGAGATGAAATAAAAAATGTAGGAAACGGCGACGATGGCCAGAATGACCGATTGGTCACGCCAGCTATTGCGCCATATATAGCGAAATAGATTGTGTTCCATGCCCGCGCCCCGTACCGACATGCGCCGGTTGCTTGATTCTGTTGTGTTTTGGGACAATAGGGGGCTGCGCCGGAACTCGGAAGCCGGAAGTCAGAAGTCGGGAACGAACGATTGCATTCCCGCCCTCTGATTTCCGAGCTCTGATTTCTGTCACCTGCGGGCAACAGGGTTCGCGTTTTCTGCCGCAGGAATTCCGTCGCGGTGAGCCGATTTGTGACAAAAATACCAAGGTATATCAATAGCTTGAAAAGATCATGCGGCGATGATGGAATGCCCGCTATCGATCCCGGTTCATACTTTTTTTCGGTAAAGAGCCTATGTCATACTCACGCCGCTCGCCGCTGACAGGGGACAAGGCGCGTGTCCGATAATCAAACGAAGAACAAGGACGTGCGCGTCCTCATCTATTCACACGACACGTTCGGATTGGGCCACCTGAGGCGATGCCTCACGATTGCCCATTCCCTGGTCGACCAGAACAAGGATATGTCGGTCATCATCCTGACCGGCTCGCCCATCATCGGCAGCTTCAATTTTCGGGCCCGCGTGGATTTCGTGCGCATTCCCGGGGTCATCAAGCTGCGTTCGGGCGACTACACGCCCTTGAGCCTGCTGATCGATATCGACGAGACGCTGGCGATGCGCGATTCGATCATCCAGCACGCCGCCGACATCTTCGATCCCGACATCTTCATCGTGGACAAGGAGCCCTTGGGGCTACGCGGCGAAGTGGAGAATACGCTCCGCATGCTGAAGGAGCGTGGCACGCACCTGGCGCTTGGACTGCGCGACATCATGGATGACCCTGTTCACCTCATCCCCGAATGGGAGCGCAAGAAGGCGGTGCCGGCCTTGCGTGATCTCTACGATTCGATCTGGGTCTATGGCCTGCCGCAGATCTGCGATCCGCTGGAAGGGATCGAGCTGCCGAAATCGGTGCGGCGCAAGATGACCTATACCGGCTATCTGCATCGCTCGCTGCCGCACGGCACCCCGGCGCACTGGACGCTGCAGAAGATCGAGGCGCCGTACCTGCTGGTCACAACCGGTGGCGGCGGCGACGGCGAGGAAGTGATCGATTGGGTGCTGCGCGCCTATGAGAACGACAAGGCGCTGCCGTATCCGGCGCTGTTGGTGCTCGGCCCCTTCATGCATTCCGACCGCCAGGCGGAGTTCATCCACCGCGCCAACAGGCTGCCCAATATCGAGGCCATCACCTTCGACGCGCAGATCGAGCATCTGATGGCGCATGCCATCGGCATCGTGGCGATGGGCGGCTACAACACGTTCTGCGAGATCTTGAGCTTCGACAAGCGCGCGGTCATCGTGCCGCGTACCGAGCCGCGCATGGAGCAATATATCCGCGCCAAGCGGGCGGAGGAGCTCGGCCTCTCTTCCATGCTGGAGGATCACGGTCAACGCGACTGGAAGCGCATGGCCACCGCCTTGCGCCAGCTGCCGCAACAGGCGCTGCCCAGCGATGTGGTGGTGCCCGGCCTGATGGACGGGCTGGAGAACCTCAACCGGCTCGTCACGCATGCCGTTGATCGCGTGCGCAGGAACCGCACCGGCGAGCGCACCGAGCGCACCGGCAACAGCCGCCCCCGCCTCGCCCGCCTCGCCGGACGCAAGTCGCGGTAAGGGGCGACGACCGTCTAAAGCGATGACCTTCAACTTCTTCGTCATGCCCGTGCTTGGCACGGGCATCCACGAGTTTGTCCGGGGCGGCATCACGTTTGCAGATAGAAAGTCGTGGATGGTCGAACCAAGCCCGACCATGACGATTCGGAGTGCGTCTATGGTTCGTGTCCAGTGTCCCGCCTGATTTTCATCCTCAAGGGCTATCCGCGTTTGTCGGAGACGTTCATCGCGCAGGAGATCCGCGCGCTCGAGCAGCGCGGGTTTCCGATCAAGATCGTCTCGCTGCGCTCTCCAACCGACACGCATGTGCATCCCGTGCATCGCGAGATCGCGGCGGGCGTCGCCTATCTGCCGGAATATCTCTATCAGGAGCCGTGGCGCGTCCTGCGCTCCTGGGTCAAGGCGAAGTTCCGGCGTGGCTATTGGCGCGCTTTCAAGCAATGGATCAAGGATCTGCTGCGCGATCCGACGCCCAACCGCGCGCGGCGCTTCGGCCAGGCCTGCGTGATGGTGGCGGAGCTGCCGAAGGACACGACACGGCTGCACGCGCATTTCATCCATACGCCGGCGTCGGCGACCTATTACGCACATCTGATCACCGGCCTGCCGTGGAGCTGCTCGGCCCACGCCAAGGACATCTGGACCTCGCCCGACTGGGACAAGCGCGAGAAGCTGGCGACGCTCGACTGGCTGGTGACCTGCACGCGCGCCGGCTATGAGCACTTGCGGGAGATTGCACGGCCGGAGGATCGCGACAAGATCCACCTGGTGTACCACGGTCTCGATTCCGCGCGCTTTCCCGAGCCGCCGCTCCACAGACGCAACTTGCAGGCGCCGCTGCGCATTCTCTCCGTCGGCCGCGCGGTGCCCAAGAAGGGCTATGCCGACCTGCTGCAGGCCCTCGCCCTGCTGCCCAAGGAAGCGCAATGGCACTTTCATCATATCGGCGGCGGGCCGCTGCTGGAGGAACTGAAGAACCTCGCCGACACCCTGCAGATCGCGGACTCCATCACCTGGCAGGGCGCGGCACCACAGGACCAGGTCTTGGAGGCCTATCAGGCCGCGGATATCTTCGTGCTGGCCAGCTGCATCGCGGAGGATGGCGACCGTGACGGATTGCCCAACGTGCTGATGGAAGCGCAGAGCCAGAAGCTGGCGGTGATTGCGACCAACCTGCCCGGCATTGCAGAGCTGGTGGTACCGGGGGAGACCGGCCTGCTGGTGCCGCCGAACGCGCCGGAGAACCTGTCGGGCGCGCTCTTGCGCCTGATGCGCGATCCCGAACTGCGCCTGCGCCTGGCCGAGGCCGGCTACGAGCGCGTGCGCCAGCACTTCTCGCTCGAGCGCGGCATCGACGACCTGGAGCGCAGGTTCAGGGAAGACGGATGAGCGCCATGCGCGAACGCTCCCCCCTTGCGCACTCGTTACTCCGTCATGGTCCGACTTGGTCCGACCATCCACGAGTTTCGATGGGCAGCACTCAGCCGTGGCAGGCAAACTCGTGATGGTGTGGACGGCCCCCGCGCGGCATCGATGTGCCAGAATGAGGTCGTTGCAGATCTCATTGAAGGGAGCCGTCCATGGATAAGCTTATCCGCATTGGC
>NZ_QORW01000008.1 GCF_003574735.1 Dongia deserti | reverse complement strand
CCATCATGCGGCGACTCTATTGTCGACCGCGAAGACAACACTGCTCCCGGCAAACGACCGCCTCGACGTCCAAACCGGGCTTGCATTTTGCCGCGCGATTAGACAACAGCCAGGGTCAGGTAGAGACTGTTCGGGGCATTTTTGGGTGGCCCGGTTCACCTCCTATAGCCGACATATCCGGGTGGCAATGGGAGGTGCAGGAGCGGACTCCACTAGCGAATGTATGAACGAACCCATTCAGAAGGGGCGATAACGGCTCACTTTGCGAGCAGTTCGGTCACGCCTGGATCACCGAACGAGAGGCGATCTTGCGAAGCGCGTTCCTTTATACGATCGGCCAAGGCAACGCTCAGGGACAGAATTGCGGTTAGCAGGATAGGTGCGAGGACGATAGACTTCCTCATCGTCATCTCCAACTCGGGGGAACTCTGCATCCCTTCTCCCCATGATGGGATGGTGCGCCACCGTCCACGTGATTAGAAATGCCGATAGTCTATGGTCGCAATGCTCTTGCCCTATGGCGCACCCCGCTTTATCAGAGGTTGCCGCAACCCTGATCAACCCTGCTGGAATTCTCGATCCAGTACACCTGCGCTTACCGCCGCATCGAAACGAGTGTACGGTTCGAGCAGCTGTCATACCGCTCTCCGTTAACGCCACTGCTTCTCCTCCAGCGTCCACCTGCTGCCAGGCAGCGACCCGTCCTTGATGAACGCGTCGACCACGTTCTGCAGCAGCCGCGACGCCGTGTTCTTGAAGTCCTTGACCGGCAGCGCCTGGCCAAAGGCAATCGAGCCGGTGCTGAACACAGCGCCGTTGTTGGGCGCCGTGAAGAAGGTGATGTCGCCGCGGATGCGGTAGTCGAGCGAGCCCACCAGCCCAGCATAGGCGTAGAGCAGCTCCTCGGTAACCAGGACGTAATTGTCGCTGTGGCCGCCTGAGGAGGCGATGATCTTGGTGTGCGGCGGCGTCCCAAGGTTCAGGTCGTAGCGGTCGAGCTCAACACCAGCCGCCCCACCATAGGCCAGGCCCACGTCGCCGATGATCTCGCCCTCGATGCCCTCTGTGATCCACGACACGGTGCGATGGAACGCGTCCGGCATCTTGCGGAACGGCTCTGCGGTCTCGAACCCCTCGGCGATGAAGCCGATACCGAGCAGTTTCTGCGGCGCGCGTCCGCGATTGCGCCAGAGGCCACTCTTCTCGCCGGTGGTCTGCAGATAATGCTCACCGGCGCGGGCCGCCCAGGCGCGCATACCAGAATCGAGCTTGCGCACCTCCATACAGGCCGGATCCTCCTCGTCGAATCCGACGCACCAGTAGTAGCCATTGCCGCCCATGTAGATCAGCCGCCCGCCCTGGGCGACGAAGTCCTCCTGCGCATCCAACATGCGCTCGGAGACATATTCAGGGTGGGTGCCGGTGACGACACACTTGTAGGGCTGCAATGCCGCCAAGCCTTCGCGATGTAGGTCCTCGTCCGTGATGAAGTCGACGGCATAGCCCATGTGATCCAGCCAGGCCACAATCGACAGGTCCGCCGGGAACTGCCAGGTGATGTTCATGCTG
Organism: Dongia deserti; assembly: GCF_003574735.1. Taxonomy (GTDB): domain Bacteria; phylum Pseudomonadota; class Alphaproteobacteria; order Dongiales; family Dongiaceae; genus Dongia_A; species Dongia_A deserti. The sequence continues at coordinate 281,385 of NZ_QORW01000008.1, read as the reverse complement.
GAGATGCGGTATTTCGGCCGCATGTTGATGATTGGCCTGCGATACGAGCTGAAGCAGACGCCGGCACCATCCTCGAAGCTGTCGTAAGTGGAGAGGCCGAATTCACGGGTCTCGTAGGTTTCGATATCGACGTCCGACAACACCGGTGGCTGGCCGGTCATCGGCTGGATGATCTGTGCGTCGAAGCTCAGCTTCTCGTTCGCGTATGCGAGATAGCTCGCGGTCGGCACCAGAAAACAGAGCCGCGCTGAGGGCCGCGCCGGTCGGACGAAGAAGACGATGTATTCCTCGCCGATACCCTTGCCCGCACCGATGCGCAAGCGCATCGCATAAACTCCGCTCTTTAGGTCTGTTGGGATGACCATGCTATTGGTGACATCCCACCGGCAGTCAGTGACCGATTCCGGATGGAATTCGATGCCGCCGTATTCCTCAGGCGCAAGGCGGAAGCAGTCGTTCTTGCCCGACCAATTGTAGCCGGTCATGGCGCGTACGGGATGATTGACGCCGCGGGCGCTGAGCTTGTGCGGGCCAACGTCGATGACTATTCCAGAGATACCTTGGTCGGAATAACCCTTCGTGGTGTCCCAGTAGGCCGCGATGGTGTCCGACGGAGGCATGCCGCCGGATTTGATTGTGTCGAACTCTTCGCGCGTCAGGGGCCGGTTGCAAACACCCGGACGATCGACTTTGCCGAAATACATGTCGTTGACGAAATTGCCACGCAGCTCGTGATGATCGCGAGCGCCGGCAATCAGGAACGGCACGTCGGCACGATTACGCTGCTGGAATCGGAAGGTGGCTTGCACATGCGAGCTCAACGTCAGCGGCGCCACCTTGCCCAGCAGCGAATTGTACCGGTTGAGCACACCCTCCTGGTAGAGCGTGGCGACACCTGTCGTCGGATCGAAGCTGATCCCGACCAGGTACCACATCTTGCGCTGCAGCGGCAGCTCGGCAGTGATGTAGTCGACCTCCTTTCCGTCACCGACCCAGAACTCAAGATAGCCCTGGCGGTTAATACCCAGACAGTAGCCCTCGTTGGTGCAGGTATCCCAGCGGCCCATGATGGACTGCCGGTTCCCCTTCTTCGGCACCGAGGGCCAGATAAAGCAGAACATCGAAAGCGGGCCGTCGAGGCTCAGCTTGTTCTCCGGGTCGCGCACTTCGAGATACGAACCGACCTGGGTGAACTGCTTCTTCACCCGCCAGGTACCATTGATCGGGTTCGCGATCTCCTGCTCAAGGAAGCCGGGGCCCGCCGGGTGCTCGTCACCGTGGACCAGGCGGACCAGCTGCGCGGAGGCCGCCTCCTCACCGTCAGCATTGACATAAAATGAGATCTGCTCGCTCTGCTTGACCGAGATCTTATCCGCATAGCCAAAGATTTTCCTCTCAGCCATGATCAGCTCTCCAACAATTCTTTGATCTGTTTAATGAAGAGGCCGTGATAGGCCTCCTCGACAGTGTTGAAGGCAGCAACATCGGCCAGTTCCGGCGGCACCCCGCGGATGCGGGACAAGCGAATGATCCGGTATTTGTCGTCGTTCGTGTCTTTTTTCAGCGCATAGCGGTTGGCGGCGCTCCGTTGGAGGTGCATCAGGAGCCGAGCCAGCGGCTCGCTGTGCTGGCCGAGAGGCTGACGTCGATGTTCCTTGATCAATTCATCCGAAAGCACAGACTTCAGGTAGAGCCGCTGCATCCGGTTGAAACGGTCTTCGACCAGAACGTCGCGATCTTGCAGCGCAGTCGTCTCAGCTTCAAATGCTTCCATCCTCGTCATGATCTGCCTCTTAGGATTCCAGCAAGTCGTGAACACGACGCATGAACACGCCGTGATAGGCTTCTTCGATGGTGCCGTATTCCTTGTCCTCCACCACGCGCGGGGAGATGCCGCGGCGCCCAGCGACTGCAATGATTCGGTACAGCCCGTTCGGACCGAGGCGGTGAATTGCGTATTTGTCGTCCATGGGTGCGCGCCGGAAGTAGAGCAGCACGCGCTCCAGCGCTTCGCTGTGCTGGCCCAATGGCTTCGCCTTGTGCTCTTCAATGATCTCGTTGCAGATGAACCCCCTCAGGTAGTCGCGCTGGTTCTTATCGAAGCGCCGGAAGTAGAGCAGGTCCTTGTTATCAGTTTCGGTCGCCTCTTCCGGCAGCGCCTCGCCGCCCTTTTCCGTGCGGGTTGAGCGCCACTCACCGCGCTTCTTGTCGCGCCAGGCCCAGAACTGCCGCTTCATGCCATAGAGACCGTTGTTCAGGAACAGCACCACCGTCATCATGATGCCGCCAATGATGATGTGGCGGATCGGGCCAAGCTCGATCAGCACCTTGTCGAGGACTACGACGATGAGGGTACCGGCGACCGCTCCTTCAGCCTTGCCAATGCCACCGATCGTCAGCATCGCCAGTCCCAGGAGCACGGTGTCGAAGCCGAATATGGAGAAGGCAACGCCGCGGTAAAGCGCGGTATAGAACCCGCCAATCAGGCCGAGCGCGACCGAGGTCAAGAGGAAGATGGTAACGCGCGCCCGGCGGTAGTCAACGCCAGTCGCCTGAGCAAAGGCCTCCCGTTTTTCTGGCGCCATCTTCAGGATGCGACCGATGCGCTTGCCGCTGGTGAAGCGGAAGAGGAACAAGGCGGCGACCAGCAGACCGAATGCGCTGTAGTAAGAGACCAACGACTGGGCGTAGGGCGACCAGGCGTTGCTGATGAAGGAATCCGCACCGTAGAGCCCGCCGGACGCTGCGCCGAACTCTTTCGAGGTCGTAAAGTAGACCCGGCAGAGCTCGTTCAGTCCGAGGGTCAGTAGCGCGTAATAGAAGCCATCGAGCCGTAGCGCCGGGAGGGCGATGATTGCACCGAATGCGAGGCCAATCGCAGCACCGATTGGCGGCAGACACCACCATGGCAGCCCGAGCTTGATCGACATGTAGGATGTGATGAACGCCGCGACACCCACCACAGCATAGGTAGCGAGCGAAAAGATGCTCGCCGTTCCAACGATGAGTGTCCAACAGACGTTGATCGCGGCGAACACGCCGAAGATGACGCCGGCGGTCAGCAGTGTGTTCTCCAATCCGACTGGGAAGAACATCGGGGCCAGCACCAAAGCGAGCAAGCAGATCGCCCAATAGATGGGCCGGCGGTCGATAATCTCTTTCTCCGCCTTCAAGGTCTTGCGGTTGTACTGGCCTTTGATGTGGAGGAGGTTGCGGCGCGTCGGCCACCAACGCCAGCGCTGCCATAGACGCTCGCCGTTCGCTGGCCAGATGACGTAGTGCTTCAGCCGGCCAACCTTGTAGGTCTTGGCCTTGTACGCCGTGTTCTCACGCCAGATGCTGTTCGGATTGGGAACGCGTACGGTCAGAACTTCATGGTTCCCGCCCTTGCTGTCCCAGACGGCGAGTGGATTGCGCCAGACGTATGGCTCTCCAGTGATCTGACCTTGGATTGTATCCATCATTGTTCGCGCGCCTTGTCCAACAAGCCCGAGATCCCTCGTGGCCGAATGATTAGAATCGTGATGATGACCAGGAACTGGGTGATCAGGACGTACTGTCCACCGAGAAAGCGTGAGGTGAGCGCCTCGACAAAGCCGAGGATGACGGCGGCGATGACCGCGCCTTGCACACTGCCGAGTCCGCCGCAGAGCGCGATGCTGACTCCCTTGATGAGTGGCGTCAGGCCGCTGAAGGGTGCGATGTAGTAGGTCTGGGACAGCAGAATCGAAGCCAAACCGGCCATGGCGCCCGTGATCGCCATGACGTACAGTCCCGTGCTGCGGATTCCGATGCCCACGATCGAGGCAGCATGCGGGTTCATCATCATGGCTCGGATCTCCAGGCCCCGGCGGCTGGATTTCATCCAGACCAAGACCACAGCCAGCATCAGGATCGAGCAAGCCACGATGCCGATCTTGTCGGATGTCAGCACGATGTCGCCGAGCGACACCTTCCAAAAGCCGAACAACTCGGGCAGGGGTTTGGCACGCGGTCCGAACTGCCAGAGCAGGACCTGCGATCCAACTAGGCTGATCGCAAGCGTACCGGTCATGCCGCGAATAGTGAAGTTGGGTTTGTCATGCAACGGTATGAAAACCACGAGGCAGATGATGATGCCGCCCAACGCGCCTACCAGGATGCCCGCGGCCGCGACCATAAGAGGATTGCCGCCGGTCAGACCTGAAACCAGCCAAGCGCCGTACCCCGCGAAGGAGAAGACGAAGCCGTAGGCAAGATTTATCAGGCCGAGACTGGACCAGGTGATAGAGATGGCGACCGCGACCAAGCCGTAGATGCAGGCCACAACGAGGGCATTGGTGAGGATAAAGGTGATGTCCATCCGTCCTACTCCGCTCGCCCGATGTTAAGCGCGACGGAAGCCTCTCCCTTGAGCTTGCCGGCGTGCATCCCGATGACACGATCGACGCGGCCCTCGAGCAGCGCTACGTTCTGCTCGGCGATCATCATCGCCGATTCCCTGAGATCGATCTTCAGGAGGGCTTGCATGACCGCGATGCCGATCTTGGGTGCCAGTCCGAGGGACGGCTCGTCGGCGAGATAGAGCTTCGCCTCAGCCATCAGGCCGCGGCCGATCGACACCATGCGGCGCTCACCCCCGGAGAGCCGACCGACTGGAGTCTTCAGGTGCTTCCGCAGCGGATGAAAGAGGTCGAGGACCTCTTCTTTGCGCCGGGCACGATTTCTCCAGGACTCCCTGGTGAACGCACCGCTGTCGAGATGCTCCTCCACCGTCAGTCCGGTGAAGATCTCGTCACCTTGCGGCATGATTGCGAGGCCGAGCCGCACGATCTTGTGGGTGTAGCGGCCAGGCCCCTGGCTGCGCGTGCGCCCTATCTGTCGGCCGTCGAACATGATCGAGCCACGCTGCCAGCCAGTGAGGCCGGCAATTGCGTAGAACAGCGTCGTTTTGCCGTGACCGTTGAGCCCGACCAGGCCAACCCGTTCACCCTTCCGGATGACCAGGTCCAGATCGTGAATGACCCGAAGCGGCCCGTAGCCAGCGGAGAGACCAGATATGTTGAGGATCTCAGACATCGTCTCTAACCCGCGACGTGCTCGAAATACGCAGCCCGCACGGCCGGCGAGTTGACCACCTCGGAGAGTTCGCCCTGGGCGATCACCTCGCCGGCATCCATGACCATCACGCGATCGGCGATCGAATCCAGGAGCTCGATGCGATGCTCTACGATCAGCACCGCGATGTTCATCTCCTTCGACAGCACGCGCAGGATGCGGTCGATCTCGTCGATCTCGGAATTGATGAGGCCAGCCGCCGGCTCGTCCATGAGCAAGATCTTGGGTCTGCGCATCAGCAGGCAGGCCAGCAGCAGCTTGCGTCGTTCGAAGGTCTTCAACTGGGATGTCCGCTTGTCCTCGTCGTAGATGAAGTTCACGAGCGAAGCGCCGTATTCCGCGTCAAACCGCGTGAGATAGGGCTTGTAGGCCTGGCGCGCCGCCTTGAAGGTTTCGCCGATCGTCAACTCCTCCGGCACGACTGGTGTTTGATAGGTTCGTCCGATGCCAATCCGCGCCCGTTGGAACAGGCTTAGCTCATTGATGCGTCTGCCCTGAAAATGGACGGAGCCAGACTTCGGCACGTATCGGCCGGAGAGAATCTCGAGCAGACTGGTCTTGCCTGCACCGTTCGGCCCGATGATGCCGAGCACCTCGCCGGTCCGCAGCTCGCAGCTGATATCGGTCAGCACTTCCCTGCCGCCGAGGTCGAGCGACAGTCCCTTGCAGGCGAAGATTGGGGCGGAACCCTTGTCACCCATCTCTCGTGGAGCCTCACGTCAGAGTGCATGGTGCTGACATCGCGCAGAGGCGCGATGCATGTACCGACTAATCCTCTTGGGCAGTTCTCCAGGGAGGACCGCTTCGATGAAGCGGCCCTCCCTCATCGATTCATCACCACCAGGGCGCGGGGCGGAGCTTGGATTCGGCAATGGGACCCGGCCAGATGATCTTGTGCTGGGTGTCCTGCACCTGCACGTAAAGTTGGCTCATGCCTTTCTCCAGTTCGGCGGCCTGGTTGCCAAAGCCGTTATCCGGATAGTGCAACGCCTCCTGGTACTCGTTGCGCATGTCCATCATGCCGCAGACCCCGCGATAAGGATTCTCGCGGATCCACTTGACGCTGGCAGCAAAGTCCTCCGGATCCTCGGTTGCCTTCCAGGCGAGTTCCAGGTACTTCACGATGTCGTAGCCGTTTCCGGTGTAGACGAGACCCATGTTGCCCTCGTACTCCGGATATTTAGCGAGATACTTCTTGCGGAAGTCCTGTCCGATCTGGTCGCCATAGACGCCGAGCACGGTACTCCAGCAGAAGCCCTCGGTGGCCCTGCCGCCAAGCTCAAGGAATTCCGGTTGCGACGGGCCGTACTGCAGGTACACGAGAGCACCGGGTACCGGGTCAGCCTGGAATTGCTTGCAGAAAGCGGCATATTCCGCCGCCACCCAGTGGTCGATCATGATTGCGCCGGCATCGACTTCTTTCAGGCGCTGGATCACGGGGGACCAGTCGTTGACGGGGTATTGGATATCGGTGACCTCGGCGAGTTCGAAGCTGTACTTCGGGATCGCTTCCTTCGCAGCCTTCAGGATGGTCTGACAGTAGCCGACCTGCTCGGCGACGATGTGGATCTTGCGGTTCTTGGGCTTCCAGCCCTGCTCCTCCTCCATCTTGGTGAGCCAGAGCGGATAGGTCCATCCGTAGTTGACCTCGGAAGGATCGGTCTGCAGCACGTGGCTGTATTTCTCCGGATCAGCCTTGAAGGCCTCAGTCGCGTTCCGCTGCGTGTTGCCCTGCAGATAGGGACACTTGTATTTGGCCGATTCATCCATCGCGGGGATCGGCGCGAACAGGAACGAGTTGGAAATCGCGTACACCTTCTTGTCAATGCAGGCGGCGATCGCCTGCCGCGCGCTCTCCGGAGAAAGCTTGTCAACATCGGGCACGAAAAGTTCGAGCTTGCGGCCAAGAATTCCGCCGGCAGCGTTGATCTCCTCCTGCGCGAGCTTCGTGCCGTTCAGATGATCGGTGTCGTCGGCGACGCCATACGGTGTTGACAGCGAGGAGGGGACGCCGAGCAGGATCACGTCCGAGGCGCTCGCCCGGCGGACCCAAGGCGCTGCGATCAGTGCAGTGGCCGCCGCGCCACCAGCTGAAATGATCTTGACCGCCCGACGGCGGCTGATAGGCGAGCTTGTCATCGTCATCTCCCTGTTCTCGACCCGGGGCGGTTGCCTCGCGGTCCCCACTGAGCCTGCCCGTTAAAGCGCCATCCAAGCGCTTAGCGCCTACTTGATCGAAGCTAGATGATACACCAAATAGATATAGATGCAATGTCTAATCATGATATATACTTTTGTCTAGTATGAAGCTAGATGAAGCGTAATACCTGCACTGCGGAAAATCCCCGATTGCCATTGCGCGCTGTTTGGCCCATAGCAGCGAAAAGGCTTAGGAGCGGCGCGAGGAAGGCCAGCCGCAAGCGACCTGAGATCGACCGGAGTTTGCGTTAATGAAAATCTTGATCGCCGACGATCACTGGGTAGTCCGCGAGGCGCTGAAGCAGGTGACGATACAGCTCAGCGGCGGCTATGAGCCGATTGAAGCGATCAACCTGGACGAGGCGATGGCGGTTCTGGAGCGCAATCCGGATGTCGGCCTCATGTTGCTCGACCTCATCATGCCCGGGCTACACGGCTTCGAGGGGTTAAGGCAGCTGCGCCACAAACACCCTGATGTTCCGATCGTGGTGATCTCCGTGCACGACGACCAGGAGCATGTGCTGGAGGCGATCAAGCACGGCGTGATCGGCTACATCCCGAAGTCCGCCGGCCCCGAAGAGATCATCCGTTCGCTCACCCGCGTGCTGTCGGGCGAGGTGGCGTTTCCGCGGCATATCATCGAGCGCCCGAGTCCCGCGGCGCAGCCTGAGCCCGCCCCATCACCGGATGCCGCGAGAGGCGACCCGCGCCTAGATGTTTTGACTAGCCGAGAGCGCAATGTTCTGGCGCTGATCGGCAAAGGCATGCCTGTTTCCAAGATCGCCATCAAGCTCTCGATCAGTCCACAGACCGTGCGGGTGCATTTAGGCAATGCCATGAAGAAGCTCGATCTGAAGAACCGCGAAGAGACCATCCACTTCGCTGTCACGCACGAACGCAAGATCGGAACATGAGCGAACGCGCCCCCTTCGTGCCGGATGAGGTCGCGACCGCGCCTCGAAGCGACGCGCTGCTGCGCGAAAGTGTGGAGGCTCTCGGGCATGGGTTTGCGATGTGGTCTGCGGAGGGGGTGTTGGCGTTTTGCAATGAGGCCTTCCAGAACCAGTTCCCGGTCTCCGGGGGAAGGCTGAAGCGCGGAATCTCGATCCGTAACTTCCTGGAGCAGGTTGCGCGATCTGGCCTGTTGATGCTGCCCTACGCTGCGGAGACCTGGATCGCCGACGAACTCGCCAGTACGGAGGCGCGCCGCAGCAGCGAGTACACGTTCAGCGACGGGACGATCCACAGGATCGAGCGTTGGCGCCTGCAAAGCGGTGGCACGCTCATGCTCTCGCGCGAAATCACCACGGCGAAGAAGAACAAGCTGGCACTGATGAAGGCCCGCCACGATGCCGATGACGCAGTGCAGAACAAACTGCGTTTCCTGCGGGCCGCCAACCACGACCTCCGGCAGCCGCTGGCCTCGCTGAAGATCCAGATCTACAACTGTATGACCTGCGAGGATGAGGCTCAGCGCAATGAGATCCTGCACGCGATGGACGTCTCCGTATCCATCATGGAGGACATCCTCGGCGCGCTGCTGAATATCGGCCAACTCGATGCCGGCAAGATCGTCCCGAAGATCGCCAATTTCCAGCTCACCACCCTGTTCGAGCGACTCGAGGTGCAGTTTGCCCATCAGGCCCGCGAAAAGGGCCTCTCCTTCCGCTTGGTGCCGACGACCCTAACTGTGGTTAGCGACCGGGTTCTTCTCGAGCGGATCATCAGCAACTTCGTCTCTAACGCGATTCGCTATACGGAGACAGGAGGCGTTGTCGTTGGCTGCCGGCGCGATGGAAAGGACGCTCGCCTGGAGGTTTGGGACACAGGCAGTGGCTTCGACCCGAAGTACTCGCAAGCAATCTTCGAGGAATTCTTCCGCATCGCCGACGAGCAGACGAAGCACAAGCATAGCCTGGGCCTTGGCCTGAACATCGCGAAGCGACTTGCTGATATGCTCCATCATGAGATCAGGGTGCGCTCCGTGCCTGGTCGGGGCTCGGTGTTCTCGGTCAAGGTGCCGGTCGGCAACATCTGGCACAGCGATATCGGTGAGCCGGAGATCAACGAGCGGATCGGTGGCGAGTTCACCGGCCTCACCGTACTGGTTCTGGAAGACGACGAGAACCTGCGAGAGGCACTGACCACGTTGCTTCAGCGCTGGGGCATCGAGGTCCACAGCTTCAACACCTTCAACGATGTCGCCACCAGCTTCCGTGCGCTCGAGATCAAGCCCGACTTCATCATCACCGACTACCGGCTGCGAGGCGGCGTGGCCGGCACCGACGTGGTCCAGCAAGTACGCAATTGCCTCGGCACCGCGTGTCCCGCCGTGGTTGTGACCGCTGATACCAACCCCAGTCTAATCAAGCAGATCCGCAACAATGGCTTCCCTGTGCTGATCAAGCCGGTCAGCCCGCCCAGCCTCCGGGTCATGATGCACAACATCCTCTACGAGCCGGAACTGGTACAGGAACTCCGCCCGCCGGAGGCGCGCGACTAGAGCCATGTCAGAGGTGTTATGCCGTTGAGCGATGAATCCCCGGACACCGCCGACAACGTGCTGCCCGTCGGCAGCATGGTGCCCTTGAGCGGCCCCTCGGCGGCTGACGGCAGGGAATTCCGCAACGGCGTGATCCTGGCCGCAGAGGAACTCAACCAGGCGGGTGGCCTGCTCGGCAAGATGATCAATCCGGTCTTCGTCGATACCGGTCGTCAGACAGCCGACGAGGTGGTGCGTGCCGCGCGCACTCTGATCGAGAAACACCGGGTCCACGCCATCATCAACGGCTACAATATTGGCCCGCAGAACTCGGAATATGAGCCAATCGCTGATGCGGGCATCCTCTACATCCACCACAACACCCTGCTGCAGCACCATGACACAGTGATGAGCAACCCGGAGCGCTACTTTGGATGCTTCATGGGCGACCCAGCCGAGTACTGGTACGGTCAGGGCTTCATCAAGTTCCTGTCCTGGCTGCGCGACAGCCACCAATGGCGGCCGCGGAACAACCGCATCGCCGTCGTCTCCGGCGCCAAGCCCTACAGCATCGTCATCGCCAACGCCATGGTGAGCGCGGCAGCACAGTTCGGCTGGAACATCGTCTATGGCCCCAAGGTCGTTAAGTCGATGCAGACCGATTGGAATGCGATCCTGGACGAGATCCGCGGCCATGACCCCGCTGTGCTTGCCAATACCCAGTTCTATGCTGGCGATCTTGCGCATTTCCACCTGCAGTTCATGCAGGCACCGCTTCCCGTGCTGCTCTATCTGCAATACGGCGCCCTGCATCGAACGTTTCTCGACCTGGTCGGTGACAAGGGCAAAGGCGCCATCGTCGGGACTGTGATCGGTCTCCCGCGCGATGAGATGGGCGAGGAGTTCGCGAAGCGGTACTTCGACCGCTTTGGTCCCGATTCAACGCCTGAGGTGGGCTGCCAACCCTATACATCCCTGCACCACTATGCCTATGCCGTGGCGATGGCAGGGGGATCCGGCGGGCCCGGGGCCTTTTCGATCAACCGGCGCGTTGCCGCCAACCTGCAGAAGACCATCTATCGCAGCGTATCGGGCACCATTCGATATCATCCGCAGTGGCAGGCCGCGATCCCCTATCCCGACGTCGTGCACGATTCCTCGCTGGGCATTCCCCATCTCTTTTACCAGCTGCGCAAGGCCGATCAGCGCCATGCGTTGATCGCGCCGGAGCCCTATGCCGATACCCGCTTCGAGTTGCCGGAGTGGATCGAAAGATAACCTGCAATTCGAATATAGCATTTGGGCGACCCGTCGGCTGATCGATGCGATCACAGCCGCTGTGGGTCGTGGGCCGCCGAGCTGCCATGTCAGATGTATGTCGGCTTTACCATCGATTGCGGTCGTGCCCTTCATTGGCAAGTACTTCCGCGTTGTGCCATTAGGAGGCACCAGGCAATTTAGACGTCCGGATTTCGCGACATCCATCCACTTCGACCGGGGTGTTAAGTCGCAGCAGCCCCTACCGAGGACATGTAGTTGGCAAATCCAGTTGTGGAAGCGGTCGACACCACCGCACGATCGGCACCCGGTTGTGTTTGGGAGAATCTCATAGCCATAGCGTCGGCCGACGCGGAACCGAATAGGCAGGTGATGCTGATACAAATAGCCATCGTGTGTAGCCCTCGCGGCCCAGCCCCGCGGGGGGGATAGAATGAAAGACCTTTGCACTTCTTAACACGAAACAACACCGCGGCGACTGCAGTCTGGTACATGGTTGAGCTCTGTGAATTGAAGTTGACAACAAATGACCACCAGCCCGCCGGGACCGATTATACTTCCGCCGCTATTAGCTACCTATGTGGAAGCGACAAACAGCTTCGATCTCGACGGCCTACTCGCCACCTTTGCCGATGACGCGCTGGTCAATGATCAGCTTCGAGATCATTGGGGAAAGGCCGAGATCCGGGAGTGGGCAGAGCGCGACATCTTCGGCAAGAAGCTAACGCTGGATGTGACCGATGTCATCGAGCACTACGGCAACTTCGTCGTGACGGCCAAGGTTGATGGAAACTTCGATAAGCGAGGCCTGCCGAATCCCTTCGTTTTGGCGTTGTACTTCACCGTGAAAGAGAACAGGATTGTTCAGCTGATGATCCTGCCCAGCGGCGCGGATGTTTGAGCTACAGCAAGTCTCGAATGACCTGACGCGCGGTGCGCAGGTCGATCGTTTCGAACCCCTCGACGAAGCGATCGTAGACGCCGGCGACCACTTGGCGCCCATCGCTGCGCTCGCCTGTTTCAGCGAGCAGTCGAGCCAATGTCGTTGCCGACCGAAGTTCCCATGCCAGGGCAGACTGTTCGCGCGCCACGAGGAGCGCTTGGTTCAGACAATCCATCGCTTTCTCGCGGTCAGGCCTGGGTAGCGATACGAGGATTCGCGCCTTCGTTCTCAGGAGTTCCGGAAGATAGATACCCTCGCCGCTGCTATCCGCACGAGCGATGGCACCATTGATGACGGATAACGCTCCCTCGACGTCCCCGGACTTTCGCAAGCCTTCCGCAAGAGCGGCCATATAGCCCGTCGAATACACGTTGTGTCTTATGGCGGCGAGAGCTTCAAGGGCCGTGCGCAAGAGGCTTACGCCTGCTTTCAAATCGTCGCCAAGGAGCGCAAGCTCCCCCTTCAGCGCCATTCCGACTGCCTGATGCGGATCCAGCGAATGTTGCCTCGAATAGGCGATCAGCCGCTCGACGAGAGCGCCAGCCCTCTGCCATTCACCTGTCCAGATGAAGACCGAGCAACCGTAGGCGAGTGCGTAGCTGAGTGCGACCGGGTGATGCCGGCTATCGGCTTCATCGATGGCCTTTTGCGCGGTCCTCATGGCCTCATCGGCCAATCCGCGCAGCCACAAGGTACGGGCGAGTGGGACAATCGCCAAGCTCGGTGGTACAAATCCAAAGAAGCTGGCGTTGAACGCGCCGACCTCCATGGCCTGCATCAGGCTGCTCTCGAGATGGCTCTGCGCCGCGGCTTGATTACCCAGCAGGTGATTCGAGATGCCGAGCACCGTTTCCATCATGACGAGACCGGCGGGGACTTGAGCGGCCTTTGCGACTTCGCGACCTCGCTCGGCTACGGCCAGCGATTCCTGAATCCTGCCAGTCCGGATCAAAAATATATGAAGGCCCGTGAGCAGCTGCAGTTCCTGCTGTTTCTCGTTAGAGGCCTCCGCAAGGACGAGGCCACGTTCGATGGCGGACCGCACCTGATCGGTGCTTCCCTTTGCGAACATAGAGGAGAGCGCAAAGGCAGACTGCAGGAGCAGCTCGTGGCTCGCACCCTCCTTCACCTCGTGCAGCATCGAAAGGGCTCTTTCGCTCCATCGGCTGCACTCCTCCAGAAGCGATAGTTCAATGAATAGAGGCGCCGACCAGACAGCCAGCTGAACACCGACCTCGATATCTCTGCGGTTGCCAAGAGACCATTCGAGGGCGGCCCTCACATTGCTGATATGTTGAGCATATTCAGACAGGTCAGACCGGCCGAAGGTCGATCGAATCCTCTCGTCGCGGCGAACCAGTTCCGAGTACGTGAGTGCATGACGACGGCCCATGCGGTCTGTCTCGCCGCGCTCGTCCAATCTTGCCGCTGCGTACTCGCGGGTCGTTTCAAGCAGCCGGTAATAGGTCCGTCCTGAGACGAGGGATGTGGATATGAAGGACTTGGAAACCAAACCAACAATCGAATCGGCGATGTTTGACCACTCTGATTCCGCGTCCGAGATTATTGCGCAGGCGGCGTCGAGCGTGAACTCGCCAACGAACACCGAAAGCTTTGCCAGCACCTCTTTCTCAAAATCGGACAGCAGATTGTAGCTCCAGTCGATCAGCGCATTCAGGGTCTGGTGCCGTGGAAGCGCTGTGCGGCGACTTTGCCAGAGCAGCTTGAATCGATGGTCGAGCAGCTCCGCAATTCCCCGAATGCCGTAGGCTCCGGCGCGGCTGGCGACCAGCTCTATTGCGAATGCCAGGCCGTCGAGCCTCCGGCAGATCCTGGCAACGGTTGGAACGTCAGCATCTGGGATCTCGGCGCTGTAGCCGCTTGCGATTGCTCGCTCAATGAACAACTTGGCGGCTGGATACCGTAGCGCTTCAGCCAAGTTGAGATTGGCATCTTCGGGCGGGCATTCGAGCGGAAAGAGCAGGTGAACATATTCCCCGTTCACCTGCAGAGCTTCCCGGCTGGTCGTGAGGATTCGCGTCTCTGGCGTAGCCTCAATGACGCGCTCGGCCATGGCTGCCGTGCGCTCGATGACGTGCTCGCAGTTATCCAAAATGAGAAGCAGCTTCTTGTTCTCAAGGAAGGCCACGAGACTCGACAGCGGTTCCTGCGTGCGCAGCATAATCCCGAGTGTCGAGCCGATTGTCGTTAGCACCAACTCCGGATCGGTAATCGCGCTCAAGTTGACAAAGAACACCGCACCATCGAAGTGTTGCGAGAGATGGTGTCCAACCGCGACCGCGACAGTGGTCTTGCCGATCCCGCCCGCGCCAACAATGCTGACGAGGCGGCGTTTGACGATCTGTTCGCCAAGCGCGGCCACGGCCTCGTCTCGTCCCACCATGTGTGTCGGCCGCGGCGGCAGCGTGCGTCGATGGTCGGCTTCGGTAGGGCCATTGAGAGGTGGCGATAGATGACCCGTCGAGCGTGTCACGGGCGCGACAAATGAGTAGCCGCGCCCGGGAATGTTGGCGATGTAGCGGGCGCCGTCGCTGCCGTCGCCGAGGGCTTTGCGGAGGCCGGCGATATGGACGCGGAGGGTGCCTTCCTCGACGTTGATGTTCGGCCAGACACGCCCGACCAGATCGCGCTGCGACACGACCTCTCCGGCGCGATCGATCAGCGCAATCAGGATGTCCAGCGCACGACCGCCGACCTGAAGCGGCTTGTCTCCTTTCTTCACCAGCCGTTCGGTTGCAAGAAGAGTGAATGGGCCGAAAGAGATCACATCGTGCGCTCGAGCAGCCTGGCTTGGGTCTACCATGCGCGCACTCGCTTCCATGCCCTTGAGGGGGCTACATCCTAGAACGTCAATGCTGTGTTTTCAATGGAGTAACGGATCGACCCCCGCTGCGTGAGCTGGCAGCTGTCTTCGACATCAACTGTCGTCCACCGCAACGTGGTAGATTTTACGGCGGAACTGGGACATCAAGGCCGCCAACTCGCCGGAAAACGTTCTGGCCTCCGACACAGGCGGGAACTCGCTGCGGATCAAAGTGAGGAGCTCACTCAGCTGGAGAGGGGCCGGCCGGTTGCTGACGTGCAAGGCCTGCGAAGCAACCGTTGCCAGCATCGTAACCGCGGCATCCAGGCATCGCCCGGCCTCCTCCTGTGCCAGCCACGCGAGGCCGGTCAGCGGCGCGACATCGTTCTGCCCGAAGCCACCCGCTTCGCTTCCAGGTAGAAAGGTACGCTGCGCGTGGCGACGGGCTTCCTCCGCATAGCCAACTTGGACAAACCCCAGGATCCCGATATATCCATCGCCGGCCTGCAACTGGTCGGGCAGCAGCGAATAGCGGCCATCCAGCAGCTTCGTCGTGTGGCGCTCCGCCAGGGCGCACAGATCGGCACAGGCAGCTGCAAGGTTATCCAAGGCCGGATAGGCTCGGGCGTTGTGGAAACCGCCATTGCTGCAGACCCGGCCAAGCGGATAACCAGCCTCGGGCGGCAGGAAAACCGGATTGTCAGTGACCGACTGCAGCGAGCTTTCGGCGATCTCTTCGGCTTGGGCAATGGCGCGGCGGAGCTGCCCCAAGACGCGTGGGAGAATGCGATAGCTCACTGGAGCTTGGTACCGGCGCCGTTCCTTACCTCCATCCGGCAGCAGGGACCGCAGCTGCCGCAGCGCCTCCGCTTCGTAACGGTCACCCCACAATGCTTCGAAGACAGGATCGTATGCCTCGAGCGGCGCCATAATCGCTTCGGCCGAGAGAGCGAACACCTTCTCGACCAGCGACAGCCGGCGACGCATGGCGATCGCCGCATCGGCGATCAACGCGCTCGCCGCGGGGGAGCCGTTGACGAGAGAGAGTGCGTCCTTCTCCCCAAGGGGAAACCGCTCGGCCAATTCAGCGAAAAGAGGCCCGGCCCACAGAATCTCACCGGCACCGCCCTGTCCCGAAACCGAGACCTTCGGCAATGTCGCTCCGTCAAGCAGCGCAGCAACCGCGATCGCGAGCTCGGGTGTAATCGCCGCGTGGCCCTCGATGAAGTTTGCGAGGCGCGCGAGAACGATTCCACGTGTTACCCGCTCGGGCGCCGCTCGGCCGAAGGCTGCAACTGTATCCTTGGGCGCTCTTCGAGCGTGGACGCGCCGCGCTTCACCGTCCAGTCGAAAGCTGGCCTGATGGCCATAACCTGTCGTGACCCCGTAGATTGTCACATTCGGATCGCCATCGAGCAGACGAAGGAATTCCTCTCGTCGCTTCTTCATGCATTCGATGGCGACGCCCCCGAGCCGCAATCCTTGCCCTTGCCAGGCCACGCGGCGATAGAGATCCAGAGTGATATCGCGGCGAAAATTGATCTCCACGTGCATGGTTATCTGCTTGTCTAAGACGGATTGGCCGGTTGCGTCAGGACAGGCCCCTGCGATTGCTTAAGTCGATGCGACAAAGGCTCGCCGCCGTGGGCCTCGCAACGCTGGCCCTTGTACCTCAGACAGAAGAACAAGACCAGCGCTCCTGCTGCGGTCTGGTAACTCTGGAGGGCTACGAAAACCAGATCATCCTGTGCAATCGAATAGGCAAGCAGGAGCACTGCCGATACCATCCACATGACATAGGCCCTGGGGCTAAGGCCAGCGGAACAATGCTCTTTGATCAAATGGGCGATCTGGGGCATGTAGGCCACCACGGATAATGCGATCGCCGCAAAACCGAGCCACTCTATTGAAACGCTCATTGCACCCTCCAGCATCTCTTGATGCGTTTGGATTGCGGAAGCTGAACGCCCCTTCCTCAAGGGGCCAGCCCTCCCCAGCGTAGCCGATGGAGAGGGCTTTCGGCATCAGGCGGCGGCGCCGGCGCGCCGGGGCAGCTTCCAACCGTGACGCGGGAAGTGGCAGGTATAGCCGTTGGGGTAGCGCTCCAGGTAATCCTGGTGCTCCGGCTCGGCTTCCCAGAAGTCGCCGGCGGGGGACACCTTTGTCACGACGCGGCCTGGCCATAGGCCAGAGGCGTCAACATCGCCGATCGTCCCGAGCGCCTCCTCACGCTGCTCCTCGGTGACATAGAAAATCTCCGATCGGTACGAAACGCCGACATCGTTGCCTTGGCGATTGCGGGTGGTCGGATCGTGGATCTGGAAGAAAAACTCCAACAGATTGCGATAGCTGATGCGGTCTGGATCGAAGTCGATCTCGATGGACTCGGCGTGAGTTCCGTGGTTGCGATAGGTCGGGTTCGGCCCATCGCCACCGGTGTATCCGACACGTGTGCTGACGACGCCGGGCAGATTCCGGATCAGGTCCTGCATGCCCCAGAAGCAACCGCCGGCGAAGACGGCCCGTTCAAGCTCGCGTGTCATGTTAAGTCCTCCGTTTCTCGACATTGAAAATTGAAAGCAGGTCGCCATAGCCTTCGGCTTCCATATTCTCCCGCGCGATGAAGCGAAGCGACGCGGAATTGATGCAGTAGCGCAGGCCAGTTGAATCCGAGGGTCCGTCGGTGAAGACGTGACCAAGATGGCTGTCGCCGTGCTTTGAGCGCACTTCGACTCGGCGCATGCCATGGCTGTCGTCGGTTCGCTCGATCACATTCTCCTTGGTTATTGGGCGGGTAAAGCTCGGCCAGCCAGACCCGGAGTCATATTTGTGGATCGAAGCGAACAGTGGTTCTCCCGAGACCACGTCGACGTAGATGCCGGGCGCCTTGTTGTCGACATACTCGCCGGAGAACGGCATTTCGGTGCCGCACTGCTGTGTCACCCGGTACTGTTCCGGCGTCAACCGGCTGAGGCCTTCGTCGGTCTTCGCGTATTTTGCTCGCGCGCGCTCGATCGCGGCGATCAGCGCGGACCGGGATTGGAGGCCAACCAACGTTTCGACCTGGTTTCCGCCCTTGAACAGCACCAGGGTCGGAATAGTTCGGACGCCGAAGCGCGCGCTGGTTCGTGGATTGTCGTCGATGTTGATCTTCGCGACGGTAAGAGTTTTGCCGTACTCTCTTGCGAGTTCTTCCAAGACCGGAGCGATGGCGCGGCAAGGGCCGCACCAGGGCGCCCAGAAGTCGACTAAAACCAGGTCGCTTTTGTGGACAAGAGCGTCGAAGTCATTGTCGCTGATGTGAATCGGTTCATTGGCAATTAGGCTGGTCACGTCAGTATCCCTTCGGTTAGCGTCGTCGCCAGAACATCGTGCTGCGCCAGTCGTGATGCACGTTATGATCTGTGAAGAACTGCAATCGGTTTCTCGTGGCCTCGCATTCAAGCATTGACGCCCCGCCCGAATTCGGCGGCATGTAATTTCACGAAGTCACGCGCGGTCGTCGCCGTTCTGCCGGTAAGCCTTAAAAGGTCGTCCGTCATGCGGTCATACCGGCCCTGGGCGTGAAGATCGCCCATCACCGAGAGGTGGTTGATGACGTGCGTGGGCACCCCAGCAACCCGAAGCCCATCGGTCCACTCTGCGAGCGGCACGCTGCGATAGCGGATCGTACGCCCAAGTACCTCGGAAAAAACCCGTGCATAGTGGTCCAGATCGGCCGACTCGAACCCAGTCAGGTTGTAAATTTGGCCGATGTGCGGCGCGGGATCATCGAGGATCACGGATACGGCTCGTGCCACGTCAACAGCCGAGATCGGCGAGGTCTTGCCGTTGCCGAGCGGCAAAGCCAGTTCGTTCCTTTCCCTGACGCCGGCGGCGGCGAGACGCAGAAAGAAACCTTCGAGGAAGACCGTTGGCCGTACCGTGACGACGGGCAGACCGGACCAGGCCAACGCCTGCTCCGCCAGCCAGTGCAGCTTGTGCTGCGGGCTGTCGGTGGTCTTGGTGATGCTCATGGAGGTGACCGTCATCTGCGACATGTTCACGAAGGCTTGGACGCCGTGATGGCGGGCCACTGCCGCGGTGTTGACCGTGGCTTCGAGATATGCCGGCGACACGGACATTCCGAAATAGATGCGCGCGCAGCCTTCGGTCGCACGGTGCATCGAGCCGAGGTCCGTCAGGTCGCCCTGCACGACCTCGGCGCCGAGCCGCCGCAAAGCTTCAGAACGCTCATCCTCCCGCCGAACCAACGCGCGTACCTTATGTCCCTTGTCGAGCAGCATTGCGGTAAGGTTCCGGCCGATACCACCGAGGTCGCCGGCCGCTCCGGTGACGAGGATCGGGCCGTTATGCTTGGGTTCCATGTTTACGTCCTTGTGCTTGAATGGAGACTTCAGAGGTGATCACTCGGCAATTTCGAGGAGCGGCTTCTCCTTCTCCACAATGTAAGTGGCTAGTTCCGCGGCACTGACGCTGCCGACGTTCTTGACGGCGTGGACGCCTCCAGCCGGGATGAACAACACCTCGCCGGCCTTGAGCGTCACCGGCGGCTTACCATCTAGCCTATATTCCAGCACGCCTTCGACGACATAGACGATCTCTTCGCCGGGATGGGAGTGCCTCGGAAATTCAACTCCGGGAGCGAACTCAACGAGCACCTGGACCACCTCGCGTCCCGGTACGCTGAGATCGTGCCGCTGGAGATTGCTACGTTTTATATCCGCCTGCTGCGCCAGCGCGACGTGCGGCGCCCACACACTTGTGCAGATCAATGCCGCAGCCGCAACACTCAGACCCGTTTTCATATGGATGTCCTTTCGTGAGAATGGGTGCGCTTCGGGTTACGCCTGGACCCTGCAACGAGCGAGGGTGAGAGCGGCCTGAAAGATGATCGCGACGCCGATGCCAAACGCCTCGTGAAAGCCGACGTG
This sequence comes from Dongia deserti, assembly GCF_003574735.1. GTDB lineage: Bacteria > Pseudomonadota > Alphaproteobacteria > Dongiales > Dongiaceae > Dongia_A > Dongia_A deserti. Next base: position 261,628 of record NZ_QORW01000008.1, on the reverse strand, counting down.
GATCGGCACCACCGTGGGATCGAAGCCGCCGCCAGCTCCAAGACCTTTGAGCGGCAGAACGGCAAACCAGAATATCGCCAAAGGAGCGAGGCCGAAGACGAGCCCGCCTAGCCACCACCCGAAACGGGCGGTGAGCTGACGCTCGAGCAAGGCATATCCAATTCCCCAAAGCCCCGCCCAGAATCCTAGATTCAGTGTCTTCGGCACGCCGAGAGGCGGCACCGGATCGAGGCTGAAGGGTAATGCCGGCAACACGTGCGCTGCATAGAGAATGCTGCCGAAAGCGCCTTGGAAGATCAGATGCGACAGGAAGCCGGCGAAAAATCCGAGCAGGAGGCGCGAAGAGCTAGACATGAGAAAGTCCTTTCTGTGACAGGGTTCGTGTCAGCCGAAGTGGGCCAAGAAGCGCACCAGCCGCTTGGTGCGGTCGCCGAAGAGCTTCGGAGTGAAGAAGGCGCCAGCGGCGCGCTTGTTGATCTCTCCGAGCGTCGGATATGGCGCGATCATCCCGGCCAGCGCCTTGATGTTGAGTCCTTGGCCGATCGCCAGTGCCCACACCTGGATCAGCTCGCCGGCATGGGCGCCGAGAATCGATGCGCCGAGAATCTTGCCGGATTTCGTCGTCACCGCCTTGACCAGACCATCGCCATGCGTGGCGCGCGCCTGTTCCTCGGTCATGCGGCGGTGTTTGGCCGCCGCCCGGCCGCGATCAGAAGATGCGAGCCGGCAACCTGCTCCTCGCGGCCGTCTTTGGTTTCGAGCACCGCCACAACTCCGCTTCCCTCCGGCTCGACGCGGGCGATCTTCACCCGTTCTCGGATGGCGACGCCTTGGGCGACGAGATGCTGCCCCAGTAGTTGGGCAAGCTCGGGATCGTCCTTGGGGAGAACGCGCGCCGCCTCAAGCACGGTCACTACGGAGCCGAGCGATTGATGGGCCTGCGCCATCTCGAGGCCGATTGGGCCGGCGCCGATGATGATGAGGTGGCGCGGCAGCTCGGTATTTTCGAAAACCGTCTCGTTCGTAAAATAGGGGACGTTCTCGAGACCCGGAATTGGCGGCACCGCCGCACTTGACCCGGTGGCGATCACGAAGCGGCGGGCCCGGATCCGCGTTCCATCGACCATGACCTCCCGCAGCCCGACAAAGCGACCGGAGCCCTTGATCACCTTGACGCCGAGGCTTTCGAACCGCCCGACCGAGTCGTTGGGCGCGATGGCGGCGATCACGTCGTGGACGTGCCGGTTGACTGCCGCAAAATCAACATGCGGCGGCGCATATCCGACACTGAACGCCTGCGCGCGCCGCCAGCCACGGACGACCTTCCCTGCTGCAAGCAGGGCCTTGGACGGCACGCAGCCGGTATTGAGGCAGTCGCCACCCATCTTGTGGCGCTCGATCAGCACCGTCGAGGCGCCGAGCTGTGCCGCCCCGGCAGCCACCGATAGCCCACCTGACCCTGCGCCGATGACGCAGAGATCAACATCCAGATACATGCCGCTCATGACACCTTCTCCGTGGCATGAGAGAAGGTGCGCCGGAGCCGTTTGTAGATGACCGGGATCAGCGCCAGAACGACGAGGCCAATGATGGACAGCAGGACCTGTGGCTTGAGCAGCGCAGAGCCGTCCGGCGTACCGCCGCTGTCCAGGATGGCACCCAGGCCCGTTCCGACGCTGGCGAAGACCCAAGCCCCCGGAATGATGCCGACCAGAGTGCCGATGACGAAGGTCGAGAGACGGACGCCGAGAAACGCCAGCGCCAGGTTGACCAGCCAGAACGGAAACAGCGGGACCAGCCGAAGCACCAGCATGTAGCTGAGCTCGTCCTCACGGAAGCCTGCCTCCAGCTTCCGGAGAAACGGCCCGGCGCGGGAGCGCAGCAGATCGCCGAGCGCCGTCCTCGCCGCAAGGAAAACGACCGTGGCACCCAGCGTCGCTCCGACCACGTTGACGAGCCCGCCCAACCAGGTTCCGAAGAGGAAACCGCTCAGCGTCGAGAGCAGAAGGGCCGATGGCAGCGAGAATGCGGTGCAAAGAGCGTAGACCAGTACAAACACGATCGGAGCGGCAACGCCGAGCTCTTTCACGCGATCGGCCAGCCAATCGCGGTTGCGGGCCAGCTCCGCAAAGCTGAGATAGTCGAGCGTCCCGGTAAGCTTCAGACCAACGATGACGGCAGCAACCGCGATACCGATGGCAAGCAACCGGACCTTCAGCGACCTTGCCGCTGAAACACCGTGCGTTGTCTTAGCCATGATTCGTCTCGCCGGTCCGCGGCTTGGCCGACGGGACAAGTCGAACAATCTCGGCCGTAGGTCGTCTGATCACCAGTCCGTCGATTCCGTCGCGATAGCGGCTGCGCCAAGGGGTTTGGCGAACAGCCTGCGCCGCTTGCTGGCGACCCTCTCGTCGTCGCAGTAGGGCCGGTGCGAGTTCGATGATGTTCGTGGTCATCTGGTTACCTCTTTATACCGGATGCGATCCGATCGTATGCGCGTGACGTGGAAAGCCGTTTTCCGTTTTGACAGTCAACTTTCCGTGCGCTTGAGGGAGATCAGCGATCCGTAATGTTTCAGCAACTCACTTCGGATCTGGGAAAGTCACCTTCTGTTCGCCAGGATCCAGGACGAAGATCGCAAGCAGCTTGGCGGGTTCCGTGTCGCTGGCATTGCGTGAGACGCGGTGATGTGCGCCGGGCGTCTCGTACCAACTCTCACCTGCCCGGTACACGCGGGGCTCCTCGTCGTCGACGGCGCTGATGATCTCGCCAGACAGCACGTACGCATAGATGAACGCGGACTTCGCATGCGTGTGCGACGGGCTGGCGGCACCAGGCGGATACTCCACCTCAACGGCGATCAGCGATTTGCCGGCGACGTTCGGCAGTTCATGCTTGAAGATCGGAGTCGCTGTCTCATGGTTTGTGGTCTTATCGGCGTACGCCAGGATGGAAATTATGGTCAGACTGGCAACGACGACGACAGGTCCCAGTATCAGGTTTTTCACGATAGTCTCTCCTTTCTCGGGATGACTAATGTTTGGCGGCAGCCGGGGGGTTACGAAAACTGATCGCGAGCCGGTTGTAGGAATTCATCAGCCCGATCGCGATCGTGAGGTCGGCGAGCTGCTTCTGGTCGAAGACGGCGGCTGCCGCCTCATAGTCGGCATCCGGCACGCCCGTTTCGGCGACGCGCGTCACCGTCTCAGCCCAGGCGAGCGCCGCGCGTTCGGTTTCGTCGAACAGCGTGCCGCCCTCGCGCCAGGCCGGCACCAGCACCAGCTTCTCGACCGACACACCGTCCTTCAGCAGGTCGCGCGAATGCATGTCGATGCAGTAGGCGCAGCCATTGATCTGCGAGACCCTGAGGTAGACGAGGTCAACCAACGTCTTCGGCAGGCTTTGCCTGACGTGACCGTAGACGGCGCCGAGCGCCTTCACACCGGCGGGCGTTGCAGCATTGTAATCCATGCGTTGAGCCATCTTGGCATCTCCTAAGCAGAGGTGGTTGAGTGGCGCTTACCGCTCCCACCCATCGTTAAATGGAAAGCGCTTCGACCAGAATGTCTTCAGTCGCAGGTCAGCATCGACCCGGCGGACGATCTCGGCCATCCTCGGCGCGCTCTTGTAGAAACGTGTGCGCCCGGGCGCGAAGCGTGAGATGACCGCGACGTAGAGGTCGAGCACCGAGAGCTCGTCGCCCAGGATGTACCGGCCGGGAGTGATCTGTTCGTCCATCATGCGCCAGCACTCGGCTCGCCGGTTCTCGAGGCGATCGAGCACGTCCGGCGCTTGATCTTTGCTGGCCACGATTCGTGCCGGCTCGTCGATGATCCAGACGAGCGCGTAGATCGCCGCGGATACGTACACCATCCAGCGCAGATATTGCGCGCGCCGGGGGTCGCCGAGAGCAGGCGCAAGGCGCGCCTGCGGATGTAGATCGGCGAGGTGGATCAGGATCGCGGCGCTCTCGGTCAGGACCTCGCCGCTCGACAGCACCACCGCCGGGACCTGGCGCAGTGGATTGACCATCTCGACCAGCTTACGCGCCGCTTCATCCTCCCAAGTGACGGCCTCGATCATCTCGTAGGGAATTCCGAGTAGCGTCAGTGTGGCTTCGATTGGCACCGAGCCCGAGCCGACCGCGCAGAAGATCTTGAGCATGAGTGCCTCACCTAGTTCTTCAAGATCGGATAGCCCTGGACGTAGGTGAAGTCTTGGTCGCGGGCCGGCTCGTGGCACGACAGGCAGTCCTGTCGATAGTCAGTCGTGACGGTCTTGCGGGTTTCTGTTCCTTCATAGAAGGCCCAGCCCCAGCCATCACCCCAGAGTGGCGAGCTGCCGGCGAATTTGTTCGCCGCGTCCTTCACCATGACAAAGCGCCCGACCAGCGTGTCGGCATAGCTTGCGGTGCCGGTCGTGAAGGCTTCGGTCTTGGTGGCAAAGACGTCTTTGACCAGGACGGCGCCGTCCGGGAACTTGCCCGTCTTACGATATGCGTCCAGGTCTTCCCGTTTCGTATAGACGACGTGGAATTCCTTGGCGCCCGCCTCCGGATCGTCGGCCAGCACCGAGAAGGAGCCCAGAAAAGCCCAGTCCCGGCGGTAGTCGGCATCCGGCACCTGCAGGAGGGCATCCGAGGACGACACGGCAGATGTTGGCTCGGACTCTGCGAGAACGGCCGTCCCGGCAAGTGCGACGGACAGCGCCAGCATCGTCGCGGGGAGCGACCAGATAATCGCGTGCGAGGATTCTTTTGCGGTCATGATGCTCTTCCTGTCCTTGCTTGAGCCGCTGCGTTAGGCGTGGGCTCGGTCGTGGCCGGTTGGTGCCCATCATGTAAGCGAGGCACGGGGCGAAGCGCCCGTTAAGGCTTGTGAAACCCTGTTCGGCCCCTGGGGAGGGATCGGCGGCAGAGGGCGGCGGCCTTGATTAACGAATTGTCCGCTCCGGGATTTGCATCGCGGATTGCGCTCGTAATTTTGGCCGATTCTGCAGCAGTTTCTGTGCGTTCAGGGCCGTTAAATTCCGTTATACGAGCGTGATGGAGGGGCGAAGAATCACTCCCATTCTGGCGCTCAACTGCCCTTCTCGTTCTCCAGCACGAACCTCCCTGCCGGCGCAGACGCAACATTTCGCATCAGCGGTCCTGCGGATATTCGCAACCCTTAACGCGACTGCGGCGTGGCGTTGGCGGAGACTTCACCTGCCAACACGGAGCCGACGAAGATGAGAAAGCCGATCACCGTTCTGTCCATTCTCGTTGTTGCAGCCATGACCCTCGGCACTGCAGTCGCCGAGCACTTCGAAAAGCGCGCGCAGCACGATCGCTTGTCCTTTGGCGACGCCGACTACATCACTTCTCCTGCACAATAAGAGGCGCCCGATGAAGCACGTTCAGCGAGCACACACAACGTCGGAACCCCACGGTCTGCTGTTGTTCTCGATCGCGTTGTTCCTGATATCGCCGATCGAGACCGCTGAAGAGCACGCCGTCATCCAGGCGCCTCTATTCGTTGCGAACGCATCCGCATCCGACATGAGGAATTGAGATCATGATGTACAGGATATCGCACTACCCCGAATTCTTGTCCGAACGGCTGTCGGCTGTCGAGGATATCGGACGTACCTGGATCGCCACCGCCGTCATAGTCGCCGCTTTGGCATTTGGAATGTCGCTCATCCAGTGAGCCTGGCGACCAGGCAGCAGGAAAGGAACGTGTCATGACAATGGTTGCAGCCCGCACGGCAGGCGCACTCATTCAGCAATCGCATGCGAACCTAGTCTTCATCGCCTTAGTCGGCGCAATGCTCATCGGAGGTGTGCCGTCTGTGAAGGCCGATGAGTCATCGGGACCAAAGGTCACCGCCGCCAAACCGATTGCTCAGACCGTCCCGGCTTGGGACGAATACACCGGCCGTTTCGAAGCCATTCAGCAGGTGGAGATCCGGCCACGCGTCTCTGGCGCTGTCGATTCGATCCACTTCGCCGACGGCCAGCTCGTGAAACAGGGCGACCTCCTGTTCGTGATCGATCCCAGGCCCTTTCAGATCGCGGTCGACAGTGCGAAGGCGGATGTGGCGAGGGCCAAGGCTCAGGTGAAGGTTGCCGCTTACGACGTCAAGCGCGCCCAGCAACTGGTCAAGAGCAAGGTCATTTCACAGAGTGAGGCCGAGCATCGCGATGCGGATCTCAGCGTGGCCCAGGCGGAACAGCTCAGGGCCGAGGCAGCCTTGCGCAACGCCGAACTGAATCTGGAATGGTCGCACGTTCGGGCGCCGATCTCCGGCCGGGTCTCCGACCATCGCGTCGACATCGGCAACCTCGTGAAAGGCGGACAGGCTGACGCCACGCTGTTGACCACCGTTGTGTCTCTCAACCCGATCCACTTCGTGTTCGACGCTTCCGAGGCCGATTATATCCGGTATGCCCGCTTGTCAGCCGATGGAAAGCGCGAGCTGTCGAGGGATGTCGGCCACCCGGTCATGGTCCGGCTCGCGGATGAGCCGGACTGGAGCCTTGGACGCTCCGGCACCATGAACTTCGTCGACAACCAGCTCAATGCCCGTGGCGGCAGCATCCGCGGCCGGGCACTCATCCAGAACAAGGATCTGTTCCTGATTCCGGGCACATTCGGACGTCTTCGCCTCTTCGGGGGCAACATGGATGCGTTGCTCATTCCCGACAAAACCATCCTCTCGGATCAGGACAAGAAGATCGTCTTCGTCGTCGATGAGAACAACACGATCGTGCAAAGAACCGTGACGCTGGGTCCAATTTACCAGGACTTGCGCGTGGTGCTCGACGGCCTGACCAGCAACGACCTGGTCGTGATCGAAGGCGTCGCAAATCCGTTCGTCCGTCCCGGTGTGAAGGTCCAGATGGAGCAGGTGACGATCGCCTCTCCTTTGAATACCGCTGCCAACTAGCCCAGGCTCGAGGAGCAAAGCCATGCGCATCTCCCACTTCTTCATCGAGCGGCCGGTCTTTGCCGCGGTGCTTTCGGTCTTGCTGATCATCGCCGGCGCCATCGCGCAGCGGTCCTTGCCGGTGGCGGAGTATCCGGACATTGCGCCGCCGACGGTCAACATCTCGACCTACTATCCGGGCGCATCCGCCGAGGTCATCGCGGAAACCGTAGCCACACCTCTCGAGCAGAAGGTCAATGGCGTCGACGACATGCTCTACATGACCTCCCAGTCCACGGGCGACGGCAAGCTCTCGATCGATGTCGTCTTCAAGCCGGGCACTGATGTCGACAAAGCCCAGGTTCTGGTGCAGAACCGGGTCGCAGTCGCGACCCCGCGCCTGCCGCAGGACGTGATCCGACAGGGCGTCACGGTAGAGAAGGCGTCCCCCGACCTGATGATGGTCGTCCATATGATCTCGCCGGATAACTCGCGCGATCACAACTACATCTCGAACTATGCGACCCTGTATGTGAAGGACCGGCTGTCGCGTGTCGATGGCGTCGGCAATGTCCAGATTCTCGGCGCCCGGGACTATTCCATGCGCGTGTGGCTCGATCCGGGCAAAGTGGCCGCCCGAGGCCTCACGGCCGGCGAAGTCGTAGCGGCGCTCCAGGCCGCTAACCTCCAGGTGGCCGCAGGCGCCATCAATCAGCCGCCTGCGGAACCCGAGGGCGCGTTCCAGCTGTCGGTTCAGACGTTGGGGCGCCTCAAGACCCCGGAGCAATTCGGCGAGATCGTGATCCGGGCCGATGAAGACGGCTATGTCCGCGTCCGCGACGTGGCCCGCGTCGAGCTCGGCGCTCAGGACTATACCATCAACACCTATCTCGACCGGGATCCCGCCACGGCTCTGCTGATCTACCAGCGGCCGGGCTCCAATGCGCTTGCCACGGCGGAGGGCGTCAAAGCTGTTATGGCGGAAGTTGAGGCCGACTTCCCTCCGGGGCTTGACTACAAGATCGTCTACAATCCGACGGAGTTCATACAGGAGTCCGTCGATGCGGTGGTGGCGACGCTGCTCGAGGCTGTCGTCCTGGTGGTCCTCGTCGTCGTCATCTTTCTTCAGACCTGGCGTGCCGCCATCATCCCGGTCATCGCCATTCCGGTCTCCTTGATCGGCTGCTTCCTGATCATGAGCGGCACGGGATTGACCTTCAACACGCTGTCGTTGTTCGGGATTGTTCTGGCGATCGGCATCGTGGTCGATGATGCGATCGTGGTGGTCGAGAACGTCGAGCGTTACCTGGCGCAGGGCATGAGCGCGAAGGAGGCTGCCCATAAGACCATGGACGAGGTCGGTGGAGCCTTGGTAGCGATCGCCCTGGTTCTGTGCGCTGTTTTCATCCCGGCGGCGTATATCAGCGGGCTGCAGGGTGCCTTCTACAAGCAGTTTGCAATCACGATTGCCGGAGCGACACTGATCTCCGCCTTCGTCTCATTGACCCTGTCTCCTGCGATGGCGGCGATCCTTTTGAAGCCCCACCAGCCGCATCAAGCACGGCGCGGGCTCATTCACCGCATCACGGCTCCCGTGCGCTGGTTCTTCACTGGGTTCAACTGGGCGTTCGACAAGCTCAGCACCGGGTACGGTCGCCTCACGGGGCGGCTGATCAAGATCGGGGCCGTCCTGCTCATCGTCTATGCCGGCTTGATTTACTTTACCTTTGATATACTGGGCAAGACACCGACCGGCCTCATTCCGCAGCTTGACCGCGGGTATCTGATCGCCGCCTTCCAGCTGCCGCCGGGCGCGTCCCTCGACCGCACCGACAAGGTGTTGCGCCAAGCGGCCGACATCATTCTCCCGCGCAAGGGCGTCCAGACCGTTGATCCGTTCGTTGGATTCGATGGAGCAACCTTCACCAACCAGACCAACACCGGTGTGATCTTCATCGTTCTCAAACCCTTCAAGGAGCGGGTCAAGGAAGGTCTAACCGCTGCCAAGATATTGGCCGACGTGCGCGAGCAGCTCACTGTCCTCGGGGATGCCTTCGTCTTCGTGCTTGAGCCGCCGTCGGTGCCTGGCATCGGAACCGGGGGCGGCCTCAAGGGCTACGTCCAGGATCGGTCCGGCCGCGGCCTGCCGGCCCTCGAGAATGCCACATGGGATGTGGTCGGCGAGGTGGGGAGCAATCCTGGGTTTACCCAGGCGTTCACGCTGTTCAATACCCGGACCCCGCAGATCTATGCCGATGTCGACCGCACGAAGGCCGAGTTGCTGGGTGTTCCGATTTCCGGGGTGTTCGAAGCACTGTCCGTCTACATGGGATCGGCTTACATCAACGACTTCAACTTCCTTGGGCGCACCTATCAGGTGAATGCCCAGGCGGACAATGAATTCCGCCTGTCCGCCCGCGACCTTGCCAACCTGAAGACGCGAAACAAGTTCGGGGAAATGGTGCCGATCGGCTCCGTCGCCACACTCAAGGATTCGACCGGCCCGTCTCGCGTGACCCGTTTTAATCTCTTCCCTGCCGCCGAGCTGCAGGTCAGTCTTGCCCGTGGCTTCTCGTCGGGCCAGGGCATCGCTGCGGTCGAAGCGGCAACAGAGGCAAAGCTGCCGCACGGCTTCGGCTTCGAATGGACCGAAATCGCGCTTCAGGAGAAGCTTGCCGGCAATACAGCGCTCATCGCGTTTGGTCTTGCTGTCCTGTTTGTCTTCCTGCTGCTGGCCGCGCTGTATGAAAGCTGGTTGCTGCCGGTTGCTGTCATCCTCATCGTGCCGATGTGTATTCTGGCCGCGATGATCGGCGTCTCCTATCGGGACTTGGACCGCAACATCCTGGCGGATATCGGCCTCATCGTTCTCGTTGGGTTGGCGGCGAAGAACGCCATTCTGATCGTGGAATTCGCCAAGCAGGCCGAGGATGCCGGGGAGACGCCGGTCCAAGCTGCCATCTCTGCGGCGCGGACCCGGTTACGGCCTATCCTCATGACCTCCTTCGCGTTCATATTCGGCGTCATCCCCCTGGTGATCGCCGAGGGTGCCGGCGCCGAGATGCGCCAGTCGCTGGGCACCGCGGTGTTCGCCGGCATGCTCGGTGTGACGATCTTCGGGCTTTTGTTCACTCCGACGTTCTACGTCGTGGTCCGCTTTATCGGTGCCCGGCTCGGCCGGTTGCGGCGTGCGGGAGCTCGATCCAAGCAGATCGTGCTCGCCCTCCCTGCTCCGGTCAGGAGCAGCGAGCCGAACCTCTCTGGTCAGCACAATGGGAATGCGCAGTAACGCGGGTCCGCAGGTGACCGTTCCAAACATCAACGCGAAAGGAAATTGTCGTGAGCACCATCATTAAAGCCGCCGCCGTGCAGATTAGCCCCATGCTGTACAGCCGGCAGGGCACTGTCGAGAAAGTGATAAAGAAGATCGGTGAACTAGGTGAACGGGGTGTCCGGTTCGCAACCTTCCCTGAGACGGTTGTGCCCTACTACCCCTACTTCTCGTTCGTGCAGCCGCCGTTCCAGATGGCCAAGGAACATCAGCGCCTGCTCGAGGAGTCGGTCACCGTGCCCTCTGCCGAGACGCATGCGATCGGTAAGGCCGCGAAGCGGGCGAACATGGTCGTTTCCATCGGTGTCAATGAGCGTGATGGCGGCACGCTCTACAACACGCAGCTTCTCTTCGATGTGGACGGCACGCTCATCCAGCGGCGCCGCAAGCTTATCCCCACCTATCACGAGCGCATGGTTTGGGGGCAAGGAGATGCATCCGGACTGCATGCTGTCGATAGCGGCGCCGGGCGCATTGGCCAGCTCGCTTGCTGGGAACACTACATGCCTCTGGCGCGCTATGCCCTGATTGCGGATGGCGAGCAGATCCACTCTGCTATGTATCCTGGATCCATTTTCGGCCCGCCGTTCAGCGACCAGACGGAGGTCAACGTCCGCCAGCATGCCCTCGAATCCGCCTGCTTCGTCGTCTGCGCCACGGCGTGGCTCGACCCCGAGCAGCAGGCCCAAATCATGAAGGACACCGGTTGCGCGATCGGGCCGATTTCCGGTGGATGCTTCACCGCCATCGTGGGTCCAGACGGCCGGATCATCGGCCGAGCCCCTCAAGGCGGGTGAAGGCGACGTGATCGCTGATCTCGACTTCGCCCAGATCGACGCACGCAAGAGGCTGATGGATTCGCGCGGTCACTACAGCCGTCCCGAACTGCTCAGCCTGCTGATCGATCGAACGCCTGCCGCGCACGTCCACGAACGCACTGCGAACCCACAGGCGGAGGTATGGCGGACGGGGAGCGCCCCAGAGAGGACGGTCGAGATCGTGTGAAATCAGCGTATATGCGGGATGAATCCCGGCAATGGACGTCCAGGTTTTGTGGGATAGAATGACGTGGACAGCCCAATGCCTGCGCGGTTCGATCTCGACGACTAGCGCGACCTCGAAGGAATGACGGCAAACTACGTGAAGGCCAGCACTGAACTCTAAGCAGCGCACGAGAGCCTTAACGCACCGAAATGCGATACTTGCTTCTGCACGAACCACCCTAACCCCTGGGAGGCTTCCATGCCACGCATGCGTGCCGTTCAAGTAAGGAACGCCAATGGACCGTTCGAGCTTGTAGAGCGCGAAATACCCACCCCAGCGGCGGGTCAGATCCTGATCAAGGTCCAGGCCTGTGGGGTATGCCACAGCGATGCATTCACCAAGTTGGGAGCATTCCCAGGCATCAGCTATCCGCGTGTGCCAGGGCACGAAGTTGTTGGTGTCATCGAACAGGTCGGCAAGCGTGTGGTCGGCTGGAAACCTGGGCAGCGGGTGGGCGTCGGCTGGCACGGTGGCCATTGTGGCCATTGCCCCTCCTGCCGTCGCGGCGACTTCATCACCTGTGCGAATGGGCAGATTCCTGGGATCACCTACGATGGCGGCTATGCCGATTACATGCTCGCCCCGTTCGAAGCCCTCGCTGCTATTCCGGACGGACTGCAGGCGGCCGAAGCTGCACCACTGCTTTGCGCCGGCATCACAACTTACAACGCATTGCGGAACAGCGGGCTCCGCCCGGGCGACACAGTGGCGGTGCTTGGCATCGGCGGCCTCGGTCATCTCGGTGTGCAGTTCGCCGCAAACATGGGGTGCCGCACCGTCGCCATCGCGCGCGGCACCGACAAGGGGCCGCTGGCCCGCAAGCTTGGCGCTCATCATTATTTGGATAGCACGAACCAGGATGTCGCCGCTGAACTCAACAAGCTGGGTGGCGCGCGTGTCATCTTGTCCACCGTCACCAGTTCGCAGGCGATGAGCACGGTGCTCGGCGGATTGTCCGTGGATGGCAAGATGATCGTCGTTGGAGCTTCGCCTGATCCCATCGAGGTCTCGCCATTTCTGCTCATCGGCGGCCGACGGGCGATCCAGGGCTGGCCTTCCGGGACCTCGCAGGATTCTGAAGATACGTTGGCTTTCAGCGCTCTCGCCAGCATTAGGCCTATGATCGAAACGATGCCCCTCGAGCGAGCGTCCGAAGCCTATGAGAAGATGATGAGCGGTGCGGCTCGTTTCCGCATGGTGATCATGACTGGGCAATAGACCCATGCTCCACACCCTGGGCCCTCACCATCGCTTAGTCCAAGGAACTCCATGAACGCCTTATTGAGCAAGGTTATCGACGCACACGGCGGTATTGAACGCTGGGAGCACTACACTAAGGTCGAGGCAAGCATCGTGAGCGGCGGCGGCCTGTTCGCGCTCAAAGGTCTACCCCAGGATTCGGAGCCGCGCCGCATGACGGTCTGGCTGCACGAGCAACGCGCCTCTGTCCGGCCGTTCGGCGCGCCGGACCAGCGCACGATGTTCACGCCAGACCGAATCGCGATTGAGAAGCTTGATGGTGCGTTGGTGGCGGAGCGACACGCTCCGCGTGATTCCTTCGCGGGCCATCAGATGAACACCCCCTGGGATGCGCTCCACCGTGCATATTTCAACGGTGCGGCGCTCTGGACCTATCTCACGACGCCCTTCCTTCTGGCCATCAACGGCGTGCGCGTCGAGGAAATGGAGCCCTGGCGTGAAGGGACCGAGACCTGGAGTGTGCTGCGCGCATATTTCCCCGGGTCGATTGAGACGCACTGTCTTGTTCAGGATTTTTTCTTCGGGGCTGACTTCCTGCTGCGCCGGCACGACTACGCCTTAACCATCGCTGGTGGCTTCGCGGCGGCTCAACTCACCTCGGATTACACGGAGGCTGGCGGCATCCGGCTGCCGACAAAGCGCCGCGCTTATGCGCGCGCCCCCGATCGTCAACCCATCGAGGATGTTCTCTTGGTCTCGATCGACATTGGAAACGTCAACTTCGAATAGCAACCCATTCGACCGTGCGGTCGCCGCTCTTGGCCGGTGGCGACGCTGAAATCGCGCTTGGGAGTAGCGGGATGAGCGCCGGCGGTGAACAGAGGGCCGCGCAACAAGAGCAGCAATGAGTTCCTCTTGCCGACGCCTAGAGTGACTTATGCTGTTGGCGGACTTGCGGTCCGGTAGGCACGATCTGTCGACCAGGTGTTTCCAGCCGTGCTATCTGGTCACCGGTGGGGCCGCGATGGTTCGTCCGGGATCGCGGCCAAGACCATCGGCCGCCACCTGATCCTGCACGAATATGAGGCCCACGTTGCGAAGCATCGCCGAGGCGACGGATGTGACTGAATATCAGCGGAAGTGGCTGATTAATCACGCAACCATGAATGACTTCGACCTGTCCTATGTCGGGCTTAGCGACGCGGTCATGCGGCAGCGGCTGAAAAGGGCGGCGAGGTTCTGGTGAAACTAGGTTCCGGTGAGTATCCGGTAGCTCGAGTGTAAATACATCTTCGTAGGAGCGCCACATGCTGTTGTACACTACCGTCGGTGCGCATGATCTGAAAACCAGCTACAAATTTTACGACGCAGTACTGAAGCCACTCGGTTATGTGCGGCTGAAGGAGCTTGCCACCGAGATCGGGTATGGTCCCAAAGGGGACAGACCACGCATCTGGGTCTTGAGTCCGGTCAACCGCCTGCCGGCTACCTACGGCAACGGCACGATGATTTGCTTCGATGCGCCGAGCCGAAAGGCAGTCGACGAGTTCCACGCTGCGGCACTCGACAACGGCGGCTACGATGAGGGCAAACCAGGCATTCGCAGTGTCGAAGATGGTTTTGTCCCGAACTATTATGCCGCCTTTGTGCGCGATCCAACGGGCAATAAACTGAGTGCCGGCTGTGACAAGCCGGGGTAACCTATAATTGCGATCTCCTGCGCCATTTAAAAAATGGCCGTGGGAGCGACATGCATGATGTCTGCTAAGTGCCCATCTTCTTCGGCTCCTACTAAGCTGATAATGGCCGCGCAGCCACTCCATCGGTAGTCCCGTGCGCCTGACGATCTCTCAAGTCACGTCCTTTTCAACATGCATCCCGTTATCGGCTCTTCACTCCCGAAGAGGTTTACGATCGCTATCGAGGAGGGATCAGCCAGGGCACGTTGCGCAATTGGCATACGGTGAAAATCAGTCCATCATCCTTGAACGCCGGACGTGCGGCTGCGGAGCTGGATGCGTGGGGAACAAAGAAATCGCATGATCTGTCGTGCTGTAAGAATACTGCATGGGAACGAGCGTGAAGCAGCGGAATGATCACAAAGTGTCACGATTTACCGCCTCCAATCTCCGACCCCAGCCGAATCAATGATTCAATTAACGTCAATATTGTCAATACGATAGTGGCCTGAGTAGCTTGCCGCACAAGGATCCCGCTCGTTACCCCACGGGCATTTTTGGTCACAAGGTGTCACGCTTCGTTCTGAATTCTCTCTGCTCCCATGAGTCCAGTTCAGATACGATAGCTGACCTCGCCTGCCGATGCCGGCTTCTCCTGAAGGTGGCACTAGCGGACATGGCAACCCAATGACTAATCCGGCTTAGGCTTGCATGCCACAAGGGTCGGACCTTTTTGGCCGGTGCGATCCCAAGGATTACGGCCCATTCGCCCAAGAGTGTCTCGGATTCCGCGATCCCCCTGTACCGCTGAGCGGCATGGGCGTAAACCGAGTCCCGTTCGACGAGGATACGCACAAACAGCTCGACTGTGCTCGGTCATTTGAACCCGAGGACGGTTGGTAGCCCGACTGGCACATCGCGCGGCTACGCGGGCCCAGCACACCCGCCGACCCAGTTCGACCTCAGAAAGATGGCTGCACTCGGCCCGAAGTTTTCGCACAGCCGAGTGCCAGATCGTCGCGGATGCATCGTGTCCAGTGGTCGCCATCAACCGCTCGGAGGGGCGGCACGGCGCTCGCGCATTCGGGTAGCGCATAGCGGCAGCGGCCACGGAAGGCGCAACCGGAAGGCGGTGCTAGCGGGCTCGGCATGTCACCGCGCAGGATAATTCGTTCGCGTCGCATGGTCGGGTCTGGCACTGGCACTGCGGAGAACAACGCCTCGGTATAAGGATGGCGCGGTTGCCGAAACAGCGTGCGAGTCGGCGCGATCTCGACGATGCGCCCGAGGTACATGACGGCGACCCGGTCGCAGAGATGACCCACCACGGCGAGGTCGTGGCTGATGAACAGCATCGCCACGCCGAGCCGCTTTCGCACCTCAATCAGCAGATTGACGATTTGCGCCTGGATTGAGACATCGAGGGCGGAGACAGGCTCATCAGCGACCAGGAAGCTCGGATGCAGGATCAGGGCACGAGCAATGCCGATGCGTTGACGCTGGCCGCCAGAGAATTCGTGGGGATAGCGGTCGGCGTATTGCGTCGAAAGTCCGACGGTCTGCAGCGCTTCGGCGATCCGCGCGCTGCATGCCGCCGTGTCGAGCTCCGGCCGCTGGATGACGAGCGGCGCGCCGACGATCTGACGCACCGTCATCCGCGGATTGAGCGAAGCGAACGGATCCTGGAAGACGAATTGCATGCGCGGTCGGATCGGTCGAAGCGCACTTCGCCCGAGTCGAGTGATATCGCGCCCCTCGAACAGAATCTGTCCCTCGGTCGGTTCGGTCATGCGCAGCAGCGCGCGTCCAAGCGTGCTCTTGCCCGAACCGGATTCACCCACCAGTCCCAGAACCTCACCGCGCGTAATGGTGAAGGAGACGTCGTCAAC
The DNA here is from genome assembly GCF_003574735.1 of Dongia deserti. Lineage (GTDB taxonomy): Bacteria > Pseudomonadota > Alphaproteobacteria > Dongiales > Dongiaceae > Dongia_A > Dongia_A deserti. The sequence continues at coordinate 245,576 of NZ_QORW01000008.1, read as the reverse complement.
CGCGCGCACCACATCGCGCCGGCGCTGCAACAGCGATCCGCCGACCGGAAACCACTGCCGAAGCGCCCGGGCCTCGACCAGCGACACTCCGTCACCGGCGATGGCCATGGTCGCTTCGGTCATCGCTGCGCCTCGTCGATCGCGCGCCAACGGCGGCAGCGCACCTGACGCCCGCCATCAGCCTCCTCGAGCGCCGGCATGGCCGCTTCGCAGGCCGGCTCCACATGCCGGCAGCGCGGCGCAAAGGCGCAGCCCGGGGGCTGCCGTAACGGATCGGGCACGTTGCCCGGAATTGCCTCCAGGGGTTCGCGGCCCAGCGCTTCGGGATCGAGCCGCGGCACCGAATGCAGAAGGCCCTGGGTATAGGGCATGAGTGGCCGCGTCATCACCGGCACCACGTCGCCGCGCTCGACGATCGCCCCGGCATACATCACCATGACCCGGTCAGCGACCTCCGCGACGACGCCGAGATTGTGTGTCACGAAGATCACCGCCATGCCGGTCGCCGACTGAAGCTCCTTCAAGAGTTCCAGAATCTGCGCCTGCACCGTCACGTCGAGCGCCGTCGTCGGCTCGTCGGCGATCAGTACCCGCGGATTGCAGGCCAGCGCCATCGCGATCATCACCCGCTGGCGCATGCCGCCGGAAAGCTGATGCGGATAGGCGGAGAGCCGCCGCCGCGCATCCGGGATTCCAACCTGGTCGAGCAATTGCGCGGCGCGCTCCAGCGCCGCGCGCGTGCCTGTTTTCTCATGGAAGGTGATCGCCTCGGCGATCTGGTCGCCGATCCTATGAACCGGATTGAGCGAGGTCATCGGCTCCTGAAAGATCATGGAGATCTCATTGCCGCGGATCCCCCGCATGGCATCGGCCTCGAGCGTCAATAGGTCGCGAGTACGCCCCTTGCCATCGGTGAATTGCACACTGCCGCCGAGCTTCACCCGCGGTGCCGACGGCGTGAGGCGCATGATGGCGAGGCTGGTGACGCTCTTGCCGGACCCGGACTCGCCGACCAGTGCCAGCGTCTCACCGGCCCGGAGATCGAAGGAGACCTCCCGCACGGCGACGAGCGGTCCCTTCTCGGTGGCAAAAGTCACCGATAGGTCCCGCACATTGAGCACGGCCTCCGCCGCAGTCCGGGCGGCGGGCATTGCAACGCGGGCGGGGCTGAGCGTGCCTTGCATCGCGCCCCTCAGTTCAGATCGAAACGGGCGTCGAGCGCATCGCGCAGCCCATCGCCGACGAAGTTGAAGCTTGAAACCGCCAGCGTGATCATGAGGCCGGGGAATATTGCGAGCCACGGTGCCGAACCGAGATATTGCTGCGCATTGTTCAGCATGTTGCCCCAGCTCGCCATCGGCGGCTGGATGCCATAGCCCAGGAAGCTCACATAGGCTTCCAGCAGGATGGCACGGGCCACGGTCAGGGTCGCCGCCACGATGATCGGGCCGATGGCATTCGGCAGCAGCTCCCGGAACATGACGTAGCGGCCGGAGGCACCGAGCATCTCGGCCGCCAGGATGAAATCGCGCTCGCGCAGCGAGCGGACCTGGCCTTCGACAACCCGTGCCACTTCCATCCAGCTGCTGGCGGCGATGACAAGCGTGAGCGTGACGACGTTCGGCTGGATGAAGGCAGCCAGCACCAGCAGCAGGAAAATCTGCGGAAAGCACAGCATGGCATCGACGAAACGCATCAGCGCGACGCGGACCGCGCCGCCGTAATAGCCGGCGGCGACGCCGATCAGCGTGCCGAAAGCCGTGCTGACGATCATCGCCGCAAATCCGATGGAGAGCGAGATGCGACCCGCCATCAGCAGGCGGACCAGCAGATCGCGGCCGAGCTGATCGGTGCCGAACAGATGCCCCTCAAATGGCGGTGGGGCGAAGCGGTGGCGGATATCGATCTTCAGTGAGTCGAAGGGAATCAGCGACGGACCGACAACGCTCGCTAGCACCAGCAGCACGATGGCTGCGATGCCGAAGAGCGCAAGACGGTGCCGGCAGAAGCGGCGCCAGGCACGGCTCCCGGTCTTAACCGCGGGACTGGATTGGGCGAGTGAGGCTGTCATCGTCGGCCTCATGCCATTCGGATGCGTGGATCGGCGACCGCGGCGAAGATATCTGCCAGCAGATTGCCGAGCAGGGCCAGCACCGCCGAGAACATCAGAATACCCATCACCACCGGATAGTCGCGATAGCCGAGAGAGTCGAGCAGCAGCCGGCCCATGCCGGGCCAGGTGAAAACCGTCTCGGCGACCAGCGCACCGCCGAGCAAGGTCGGGATCTCTACGCCGGCGAGCGCGATCATCGGCAGCAAGGCGTTGCGCAAGGCGTGATGCCAAAGCACGGTCCGTTCCGGCAACCCCTTGGCACGCGCGGTGCGAATGAAGTCCTGGTTGACCACATCCAGCATGGAGGCCCGCATGTAGCGGCTCCAGATCGCCACTTCGACCAGCGCCAGCACGGCCGCCGGCGCGATCAGATGATGCAGGTAGTCGAGGAAGGATCCATCGCCGCCGACCGTCGTGCGATTGCCGGGCGGCAGCCAGCCGAGGTGGACCGAGAAGACGTAGATGACGATCAGGCCGAACCAGAACGTCGGAATTGAGAGCGCAACCATGGCCCCGATTGTCGCCAGCATGTCGAAGGTCGAATAACGCCGGATGGCGCCCATCACGCCGATCCAGGCGCCGACCAGGACGGAGATCAGGATGGCCGCCCCCATCAGCTCCAACGTCGCCGGCAGGCGCCCGGCGATCACATCGAGGACCGGCCGGTTGTCGCGGTAGGAATGGCCCCAGTCGCCGCCGAGCAGGCGGGTCAGCCATTCCCAATACTGCACTGGCAGCGGGCGATCGAGGCCCATCTCATGCGCCATACGCGCGAGATCCTCCTTGGAGAGGCCGGGGACGAGCGCGAACTGCGCCAGCGGTCCGCCGGGTGCCAGATGCAACACGGCGAAGCCGATCACCGAGACGATGAGCAGGAGCACGAGGCTCTGCAGCAGGCGGCCGAACAGGAAATTCGCCATTGCGTTCTCCAAAAGAGGTCGATGGGCGCCCGACCGTCTCGCTGGAGACCTGTCGAACGCCCTCGCAACGCTATGCCGTCAGCTCGCCCAGTACCAAGTGTAGGCGTTCCAGCAATTCTCCTGGACGTTGACGTTCGGGGTAAAGCCTTCCAGCTTGCCCTTCACGCCCTGCACCATCGCGTACTGGAAGATCGGCAGGTAGGGCAAGTCCTTCCGTGTCAGCTCCTGCATCTTCAGATAGGCGGCCTTGCGCTTGGCGACGTCCACGGTCGAAGCGCCCTCCGCCAGTAACTTGTCCACCTCCGCATTGGCATATTGCGTGGTGTTGTCGCCGCCGCCGCCCTTGGCCGGGATGCCCGTGCTGGCAAAATACTGGGTCGAATCTGGATCCGGCCCGATCATGAAGTCGATGCCGACCATGGCCGAATCGAACTTGGAGTTGGTCCAGTTGTCGCCCCACATCACCGCGGGCGGGAAGTTCTGGATCGACATCTTGGCACCGATATCGGCCCAGTTCTGCTGCAGCAGCTGCTGCGCCTGCTCGCGGACGTGGTTGCCGGCGGTCGTCGAGTTGATGAACTCGAGCCGCACGCCGTTTTTTTCGCGTATGCCGTCGCCGCCCGGCTTCCAGCCGGCATCGTCGAGCAGTTTCTTCGCCTTCTCCGGATCATAGGCGTGCTTCGGCAGATCGGCGTTGAAAGCCCAGGACTGCTTCGGCAGGAAGGATTCCGTCTGGCTGGGCAGGCCGTAATAGATTTGCTCGATGATGCTCTGCTTGTCCATGGCGAGATAGAGCGCCTCGCGCACGGCCGGATCCTGGAACACCGGCTTCCCGAGATTGAAGGCGATATTCTCGATGAAGGGCTGCGGCACCGGCGTCACGTGCCGATCCGGCAGCGTCTTCGCTTCCTCGTAGTGATCCGGCGTGATGCCCTGAATGCCGACATAGTCGACGTCGCCGGTCTGGAATTGGGTATAGAGCACCGTCAGCTCAGGCACGTACTTGAAGATCAGCTTCTCGAGATAGGGGCCGGTTCCGTGATAGGAGTCCGCGGCCGTGAGCGTGATGTGATCTCCTGGCACGCGCTCGACCCACTTGAACGCTCCGGTGCCTACCGGATGCGCGAGGAAATCTTGTGGTTTGTTGATGTCGCTCGCCTTCTCCAGCAGATGCTTCGGCACCAGGAAGGTCCACGACAGGATCGAGGGCAGCGGCGCATAAGGCTTCTTCAGCTTGAAGGTCACCTCGGTCGGACTGACGACCTTGACGTCCTCGATGAGGTCAATGCCGGCGCGGCGGCCGGCCAGGAATTTCGGGTTCTGGATGAGCTCGATGTTGAACTTCACGTCGTCGGCATTGAACGGCGTGCCGTCATGCCACTTGGCCTTCGGGTTGAGCTTCAGATGCCACTGCAATCCGTCCGCGGAGATGCCGCCATTCTCCACCGTCGGCACCTCGGCGACCAGGTCGGGCTGAAAGTTGCCCTGCTCATCGACCCGCCAGAGCGCGCTGAAGAGATTGAAATAGACGCCCTCGTCCACCTCGATATGGGCGAGCAGCGGCAGGAACACGGTCGGCTCCTGCGACAACCCGATGACGGCCTGGCCGGTTGGCTTGGACGGCGGCGTCGCAGCCTCGGCGGACGCGATCCAGCCCGCCTTCGGTCCGGCCCAGGCCAGGGCGCCAGCCGATGCGCCGAGCGCCAGCAGGCGACGCCGGCTCGTGGTGAGCAGCGACTGAGCGTTCGACGTGATCTCATTCTTCCGATATTTGTTCATGTCCATTCTCCCTGTTGTCGAACTTCGATGACCGCGGCTTCAGAACTGGCCCGCCACGGATCGGGCTATGCACCTCCTTCAAATACCGGCGATCGGCCGCACGCGCGTGCCGTCGCTGAAACGCGAGTAGCGGAACTCCTTTGGGTCGACGATCGGCTCCACGCCCATCACGAGATCAGCGATCAGGCGACCGGCGCCTGGGCCGATACCGAAGCCGTGGCCTGAGAATCCGGTCGCAATGATGAGGCCAGGCACATCGTCCACCGCTGAGATGACTGGAATGGCATCGGGCGTGACGTCGATCAGCCCGGCCCATTCCTGCACGACCTTGGCCGATCCGAAGGCCGGGTACATCTTCGCCAGCCCGTCCAGAGCTTCGCGCAGATACCGGCTGTCCGGCACGGGATCGAGCACGCGGGTCTTCTCGTAGGGTGAAACGTGGTCGAGGGGTACGGGCTTTGCCTCTTGCAGTTCCTGGGCGAAACGCCCATCGAAACGCAACTTCAGGCTCTTAGTGTCCATCATGAAGGCCGGCAGGAACTTGCCGAAGAAGCGGAAGCTGTCGGGAACGATCGGTACGACGTTCACATGTCCGTTCGCAATGTTGTAGCCGCCATCGAGTCTCTTCCGGAACGCGAAATCGCTGCACCAAAGCGCGGATTCCGGTGGTCCGTGGATGGGCGCCGTGCGCATCACGCTGGCGCGCACCTTCAACTGTGGCAGGGTGAGGCCGAGATCTTTGAGGAAGCGCCGTGACCACCCGCCCGCCGCCACCACCACTGTGCCGCAGGAAATGCGCCCATGCTCGGTGACGACGGCCGAGATCCTGCCACCGGCGTGCTCAACGCCGCGCACGGCGCAGCTGGTGAGTACTGCAGCGCCTGCGCGACGCGCCGCCGCCGCGATCGCAGGCGCCGCCTTCTGCGGCTCCGCCCGACCGTCGCTGGCACAATAGAGCGCCGCTTTCCAGCGCTTGCCGCCGCCCGGCATCACGCGATCCAGTTCGGAACCGGAGATCAGGCGGGCATCGATCTGATAGGGCTGCGCATAGCTGAGCCAGGTCTCATAGCGGTTGACATCCTCGTCGCTCTCCGCAGCGAAGACGATTCCGGCGCGGCGGAATCCGGTCTCCCCCTGTACCTGCTCGTTCATACCTTCCCAGAGGCGGAGGCTTTCGACGATAAGAGGAATCTCCCGCGGATCGCGGCGCGCCTTCCTCACCCAGCCCCAGTTGCGGCTCGATTGCTCGCCGGCGATATGCCCCTTCTCGCAAAGCGCCACAGCGATGCCTTTGCGGGCGAGATAGAGCGCGGCGCTGGTGCCGACGATTCCGCCGCCTACGATCACGACGTCGGCGCGTTCAGGCACACGATCTTCCGCGGGAACCGGATCGACGGTAGGACCCATCTCAATGTGCTCCCGTCGCGCAATCAGTCGTCATCACACCATCTCTTCCAGGGTTGAGTTGATCGGGATCTCCGCGACGCTCGCGGTGTTCGGCAAGTCCAGAACCATACTAACCAGGCGCGCGACATCGGCCGGCTGCGTCATGTCTTGTGGTGCGCGATCGGTCAGCCCGACCGCCATGTCGGTGGCGACGAAGCCGGGACAGATCGCGGTCGCGCGCACGCCGAGCTCCCAACCGGCCTGGCGGATTGCATGGGTCGTGGCGAGCGCGGCGAATTTACTGGTGGCATAGAGGCCGGACCTGGCGGACTTCACGCGCTTGCCTGATAGCGAGACCAAGGTTACCACCCGCCCCTGCCCCGACTGCGTTAGCCACGGCCAGGCAGCGCGCACCAGCCGCAGCGGCGAGCGAACGTTGACCTGGAGCAGGAGATCGAGATCCTTGTCGTCCGCTTCGATGACGGTCTTGGGAATCATGATCCCGGCATTTGCGATGACCGCGTCGATCCGGCCGAAGCGTTCGGCCGTAGCCTGCACCCAGGCACTTTCGCTCGCGGTGTCCGTTGCGTCATAGCGGTGGGCGACGGTGAAACTGCCGCAAGATGGCGCACAAAGTTCAGGTCGGCGCACGCCAAGGCTCAGGCTCCAGCCGCGCCCGCCGAGATGCGCGGCGATGGCGGCGCCGATGCCGCGGTTGGCCCCCGAGATCATCGCCACCCGCTCAGCCATCGCAGGCCTCGGGATGAGAGCTGGACGGAGGCGTCAGTCTTCGCTGACGGAGTCCGTCTCGATGTAGCTTTCGTAGACTTTGCGCAGAAGGCCGAGCAGCGTCTCGCGTTCCGATTTGGTCAACATGGCGAAGAAGTCGTCGTCCTGGGCTTTGACGACCTGCCGCAAGCGCTTGGCCACCGCCTCGCCTTTCTTCGTCAGGTAAAGCTCCCGTGCGCGGCGCTCGGCCGGCGATATGCGCTGTTCGAGAAAGCCGGCATGCTCCATCTGCCAGAGCAGCTTGGCCATGGCCGACCGGTCCTTGCGGATGTAATGCGCGATCACCGAGGGCCGAAGGCCGGGATTTGAATCGGTGAGCAGGATGGTTGATATCTTGCCGGTTCCGCCGGCGAGACCGAGGCTTTCGGTGTGATGATCGAGGTCCTGGCTCACCAGGAGATTGACGCTCCTGACATAGAAGCTGAGCAGCGCCGAGAAGATATCGAAATCGATGTTTTGGTAGTCGATCGTCCTCGGCGTCTTGCCGGGATTGCGCCGCTGCGCCTCGCTGCGTCGCCGCGCCATATCGCGTCGTGCCATATCGCTCGGACTCATAGCCGCGGTGCCCCCCTTTCGCCGTTAATCTCCCCAAGTCGTGATGGCAGATGGTCATCGAATCTGCAATCCCTTGCGTTTCACTTAGGCAATACCGGCTAGAAAGGCGGCGGATTGGCTCCGCCGGCCCGCGCCAGCCGTTGATCACGGATGCGCGACCAGGCCAGAAAGAGCCGGGGCGCGAAACTCATGTAGAGCGGCGCCGCGCGCAGCGGCTCCAGCGGCACGGCGAGGTCCTCCGGCCGGGTGCCCATGGCCCATTCCGCGAGGACGGTGCCCATCATCGTGCCGGTCGGAACGCCGCGGCCCGAATAGCCGAGCGAGGCGATTACGCCGGGCGCCAGGTCGAACAGCCGAGGAATGGTCCGGGGCTGCATGTCGAGCGCACCGACCCAGTAATATTGCCAGTCCACCTCGGTGAGCTGTGGCAACACCCACGTCAACTTGTCGCGCATCATCGCCTTGGTGAATGCGATGTCGCCGCCGCGCCGCCCCTCGATGAAGGCGGAGGTCACCAGCCGCCCTTCCTTGTTGTATTTGTAGATCATCGCGTCGGCGCGGCTGTCGACCACCGTCGTGTTGCTCGGCGCGATGACCCTGCGCGGGTTGTCGCCAATCGGCTGTGTCGCCATCACCGCAACGCCCAGCGTGCTGAAGGTCTTTTCAAGCCCGGGCCAGAAGCCGGTCGTATAGGCGCCGGTGCCGCAGATCACCTTGTCGGCGGTGACTGAACCCCGCAGCGTGTCGACCCGCCAGCGACCGGCATCTTCCGGATCGCCGGGATCTCATAGAAATGGAAGGTCGGCGTGCAATGGCCGGCATTGCGCCCGGACCCGCCGTTGCCGATCTCCTTGGCTTCGAGCAGGACGACGTCGATCCCTTTCTCCGCCAGATGCAGCGCCGAAGAGAGCCCGGTATAACCGCCGCCGATGACGCAGACATGCGCGCTGATGCGGCCTTCGAGCGGCCGGGTCTCCGGCGCTGGTGCCGCCGTCGCATGCCAGAGAGATGGCTCGATCGGTGCGTCTTGTATCTTCACGCGGCGCGTTCCGAAGTTCTGCTTCCAAACGGAGACAATTCTTCTTGCCTGCCGGCGCGCTTGTGCCGGCAGATGAAACTCTGCGGCTCACCACTGTCTGAGCCATCCGGTGATAGAATGATGGTAAGTTTCTACTATGGAAACTGTCAATAGAATGATGGGCGAATTCCACTATGGACATTGTCAGTAGATGCCGACGTGGCCTGGTACATATGGGGGCCGGTCCGATCCTAGGCCTCGGGCTCGATCATCCATCAATAGTCGAAATGCCCGCGGTTGCGGATTGCCGTCGCTGCCGCGAATGCTTTACGTCTTGATCTGATGACAGCAGGCAGGCCGTCAACTCGCTTTCCCGTCGCTTCACTACTGCATACGGACGCACGATCCTGTATTATTGATACCTGATGTGCATCGATCCAGATTTGTGCGGCAGAGGGTCATCATGTCGATTGAGCTTCGCCATCTGCGGGCTTTCGTGGCGGTCGCTGAAGAGCTGAATTTTCGGCGCGCCTCGGAACGTCTCCATGTCGCGCAGCCCGCCTTAAGCCGCACCATTCGGGATCTCGAGGATCTCATGGGCGTCACATTGTTCGAGCGGTCGACACGGGTGGTGCGCCTGACGCCGGCGGCCATGTCCTTCCTGACGGAAGCGCGAGAAATTCTGGACCATCTTTCGGCCGCGGTGCGCAACGCCCAGCGATTTGAAAGTGGCGAGATGGGCTCGCTCACAGTCGGCTTCAATGACTTCGCGATCAACGATGCCCTGCCGCCGATTGTCATGCGCTTCCGCACGCGCTTTCCCAATGTCAACATCGATCTCAGGTCGATGACGTCCCCCGAGATGGCCGAGGCGATCCGAAAGCGGCGCCTCGACATCGGGTTCCTGACCGGCGCGCACCTGGTCGGCGATCTGCCCAATCTCGTCCTTCGACGGGACTGGCTGGTTTGCCTGGTACCACGCAATCATCCACTGACCAGCGGCTCAGCGGTTTCCCTGTCCCAGCTCGCACAAGAGCCGTTCGTAATGGGAGCGGCAGCGACATGGGGAATCTTCCACGACGTCGTCAACGCCTATTGCATGTCGGCCGGCTTCCGGCCGCGCATCGTCCAGGAAGCCGCACATAGCGATGGTATCGTGAACCTAGTTGCGGCCGGCGTCGGCATTTCAATTTACATCGATGCGCGCTGGGTCCGAGCGCGCCGCGATGTCGTGATGCTCCCCTTCGTCGAGCGGCCACCGCTGATCGCCAGCCTGGCGGCCTGGCATCCAGATCTCAAATCCAAGATCGTGGAAAACTTCGTCGGTGTAACGCGCACCGTGGTGGCCGCATCTTCACGGCCACACCGCAGAGCTGCGAATGTCGCGCCGGAAAAGACGGCAAGCAGGGCCCGGCTGACTGTCCGATAGGCCCCACTGATGCCCAACAGGCCTCAATTCGTCCCAAATCGGTATTGGCCCGGCAATTAACCTGTCGCTATCGTTCCCATCGTCGGCGCTGGTCTCGTCGACTGCAAGCACAAAGCAACGGGGAAGGCAAATGCGACTCTCTCATGCACTGATGGCTTCCGCCATCGCACTATGGGTTGGATCAACGCAATCTGCCGTCGCTGACTTTCAGGGCGTGTTCCGGATGATCGTCGGCGAGCCGCGATACATGGATCCCAACCTCGCTTCCGACTTCTCGATCTACGTCAATGCGCAGCTGTTCCAACCGCTGGCCCGCATCGGCGGCGACGGCCAGCTCGAAATGCTCCAGGCCAAGAGCATAGATCTTGGCGCGGACGGTCGAACTTGGACCATCACGCTCAATCCGGACTACAAATGGTCCAATGGCGAGCCGATCACTGCCGCTGACTGGGAGTATTCCTGGAAGCGCATTCTCAATCCCAAGGTCGCGAGCGAAGTCGCGGTCTTCCTGAGTGATATCGAAAATGCCGAAGCCTACAACAAGGGCACGATCACTGATGCCAGCCAGGTTGGTATCAAGGCGACCGGTGACTACACGCTCCAGGTCGTAACGGGGAAGGTCGCGCCGCAGTTCCGCGCCAAGCTCGCGCTGCCCTACCTTACGCCGGTGCCCAAGGCGGTGGTTGAGCAGTTCGGCGATGGCTGGGTCGCGCCGGAGCACATGCTCACCAACGGGCCCTACAAGCTGGTCAGCAGGGTCAACGACCAGTCGATTGTGATGGAGGCAAACCCCCACTACGGCGGCAAGAAGCCGGCCATCTCTCGGATCGAGATGACGATTGCGTCCGGCGATTTGTGCACGGCGCAGCTGCGCGCCTACGAAGCGGACGAGATCGACTTCGTAACCTGCCTGCCCTCGCAGGACATCGCCCGCATACAGAAGGATCCGGAGCTCAGTAAGCAGCTCGACCCATTTCCACTCGCGGCGAGCGAATGGGTCCAGTACGACATGACAAATCCCCTCTGGGCCGACAAGCGGATTAGGCATGCGCTGGGCCTTGCGATTGACCGCAATGCAATCGTTACGGCGGTCAGCAACGGCACCGCGCGTCCGGCAGTGACCGTCGTACCAGAATCGATTCCAGGCGGAAGTTCCGGCGACGCAATCCAGGGATCCATCGAGGACGCGCGAAAACTGCTGGCAGATGCCGGTTATCCGGACGGCAAGGGCTTCCCGCAATTCACGATCGCGACCACGGCCAATCGTGGCAGACCGCTGATAGCGCAGCTGCTTCAGCAGATGTGGTCGGAAAATCTCGGGATCCAATCCACGATCAATGTCCTCGAGGAGAACGCCTTTCGCGCCTGGGTGCAGAGCCGCAAAACCGAGAAGTATGACACTGCCATCCAGGGCTGGTGGTCGGACTACGCGGATCCGGCCAACTGGTACGGCGACCTGGTGCTATCCGACTATCGGCAGAACCACTTTTCGAATGCCGAGTTCGCCGCGCTGGTCGAGAAGGGCAATACCGAGCCGGATCCGGCTAAGCGGCTCGAATTCTTCCGGGCCGCAAACAAGATCCTCGAGGAAGAGCAACCGATGAGCGCAATCCAGAATCCGACCGATCTGTGGATGGTGAAGCCCCATGTCCTTGGCCTGAAGCACGAGGGTGTGCTCAACATGTATCATATCGAGGAGGCCAGCCTTCAGTAACGGGGACCTCACCGGGGGAACAGCGGGACGGAATGCCACATGCTCTCATACTTCTGTAAGCGCCTGCTGGCTGGCATTCCGACCCTGCTGATCTCCTTTACGCTCGTGTTCTTCATCGCGCATGCGACGCCAGGGTCACCCTGGGATTCGAGCTCAAACCGGCCGCTCGAGCCCGCCGTGAAGGCAAGACTGGACGCCAAGTACCATCTCGATGATCCGCTGTACGTCCAGTACGTCGACTACCTAGCTGGCGCGCTGCGCGGCGACTTCGGCCCGTCGTTCCGGGACCGGACGAAGAGTGTCGCCGATATCGTCGCACAGTTCCTTCCCGTATCGCTGAAGCTCGGCGGCGCCGCGATGTTGCTGGCCGTGCTGCTTGGCCTGCCATTCGGGGCACTGGCGGCGCTGAGCCGGCATCCCGCGGTCGATGGAGCGATCCGGGTCATCAGTACACTCGGGATCTCGATGCCCACCTATGTCGTCACCTCGATCCTGATCGTCGCGTTTGGGGTCGGCCTCGGCTGGGTGCCGACCTTCGGTTGGAAGGGCCTGTTCTCGGCCTCGTCGCTGGTCCCGGTATTCTCGCTGGCGCTCGCCCCTCTCGCGGCAGTGATCCGGTGCTTCCGCACCAGCATGCTCGAAGTCATGAACCTGGACTTCATCAGGACTGCACGTGCGAAAGGCCTGCGGCCGATGACCATCATCGTCCACCACATGGGACGCAACGCCCTGATCCCGGCCGTCACGGTGGTCGGCGCGTATACCTCTTACATCCTGGTGGGGTCGTTCTTCGTGGAATCCATTGCCGGCATACCGGGCTTCGGGCGGTATTTCGTGCTTGCCGTCGCCGCCCGCGATTATCCCGTCATCATCGGCACGACCCTCATCTACGCGCTGTTCGTCATTGTCATCAACTTGATCGTCGACCTGAGCTATTACCTGCTCGATCCGAGGGTCCGCACGGAGCATGCGCGATGAGCACGCTCGATGCCGACTACCGGAACGGCGGCGGTGCCACCCGGCACGCCTGGCACTTGGGACGGCAGATCGTTCACAACCCGGGTTTGACGGCCAGCCTCGCCTTCCTCGTCCTTATAGTCGGGCTGGCCATTCTTGCACCGCTTCTCCCCTACGACGCCTACCGGCAGGACGTGCTGCATCGGAATGAGTTGCCCACGCTGCAGCACTGGCTCGGAACGGACGAGCTCGGTCGCGACGTGCTCGCACGCATCGCGGTTGGGGCGCGCGTGTCGCTGGTCGTTGCTGTCGCCACGACACTCATTGCCATCGCAATCGGCGTGATGGTCGGGACGATCTCCGCCTATCTCGGCGGGGTGACCGACAGCATCGTGATGCGTTTTGTGGACAGCATGTACGCCTTTCCCGAAACGCTCTTCGCCATTCTCATGGCGGCCCTGGTGAAGGGGCAGCTGAGCGGCGAGGCAAACGGATTTCTGGCACCGCTGGTCGAGGCATATCGTCTGTCCGGAGGCATGCTCGGCGTTCTCCTGACCTTGGGCCTCACCGGTTGGCTCACGACCTCGCGCCTTGTCCGTTCCCAAGTCCTGTCGCTCAAGCACGCCGAGTACGTATTGGCGTGCCGGCTCTCCGGTGCGTCGGACTGGTTCATCATCCGCACGCACTTGCTGCCCAACACCATCCCAGTCATCCTGGTCGCGGTCACGCTCGTGGTGCCCAATGCAATTCTGCTGGAGGCCGGTCTCAGCTTCATCGGCATCGGCGTCGATCCCCCGACGCCCAGCTGGGGAACCATGATTGCCACCGGAGCACAGTCCATCCAGTCTTACCCGCATCTCCTTATCTGTCCCGCACTCGCTATTGGGCTGACCCTGCTTTCGCTCAATGTCATAGGCGACGCGCTTCGCGACATATTCGATCCGGCACTAGCCGGAGCACAGAAGGCATGACGATGGTGCTGAAACGCGCGCCGCTGGCGCAGGGAAGCCAAGCGACCATGGCGCAAATCGGGCCATTGCTCCAGGTCCTTGATCTGCACGTCCACTTTGACAATGGCGTGCGGGCGGTCGATGGGGTCGATCTCGACGTGGTCGCGGGTGAGACGCTTGCCGTTGTGGGAGAAAGCGGATGCGGCAAGACGACGCTTGGGCGCGCCATCACTCTCCTGCAGCGACCAACCAAAGGAAGGGTGGTGTTCGCCGGCACCGATCTCACGCGGCTTAGCCAACGCAGGCTGCGCGTCGCTCGGCGGCATCTGCAGATGATCTTCCAGGATCCCTATGCCAGCCTGGATCCACGCCAGCGTGTCGGCGAGATCGTAGGCGAGCCCATGCGCATAGCCGGTGTGAATGCCGCCGCTCGCAGACGGCGAGTCGCCGAACTCCTGGAGATGGTCGGGCTCAGTGGCGAAATGGCCGCGAGGCTGCCAAGAGAATTCAGCGGCGGCCAGCGACAGCGTATCGGAATTGCCCGCGCCCTCGCGGCTGATCCTCGCCTGGTGATCTGTGACGAGCCCTTGAGCTCGCTCGACGTCTCGATCCAGGCGCAGATCGTGAATCTCCTACTGAACCTTCAGGCGGAGCTCCTGCTGACCTACGTCTTCATTTCGCATGACCTTGCGGTGGTGCGACAGATCGCAACGCGTGTCGCGGTGATGTATCTCGGCAGGATCGTGGAATTGGCTGAAACGGATACCTTGTTCCGCTCGCCAGGCCACCCCTACACCGTCGCACTGCTTTCAGCTGTCCCGACCTTGGCCGAGGCTGGCGCCGCGGTCGAACAACCAGTGTTGCTCGCAGGCGATCCGCCTTCCCCGGCCAATGTGCCAAGCGGGTGCCGCTTCCATACCAGGTGCTGGTTGCGCCGGAAGCTCGGCGACCCCGCAATCTGCACGACGGAGGAGCCCGTGCTGGCTGGAGGTCCACAGCAACGGGCCGCCTGTCATTTTTCCGCGGAACTTCGCGCCAGCGGCACGAACGACCACTGCGCCAATTCTAGTGTCACCAGCGGATGAAGACGCAATGGCGGGCGAACCGACAATGACCAAGATCCAGTCCCAACTGCTCGACATCGCGGATCTTCACGTTGAGATCCCAACGGCGCGCGGCATGGTCAAAGCGGTGGATAGCGTGACACTCTCCGTTCGTGCCGGTGAAGCGGTCGGGATTGTGGGAGAGTCTGGCTCCGGCAAATCGATGCTGGCGCTCTCGATCATGCAGCTCGTTCCCCGGCCGGGTCGCATCGCAAGTGGCCGGATTTCCCTAGCTGGACGCGATCTTCTTCAGCTGTCGGAACGGGAGATGCGCCAAGTGCGGGGAAACGAGGTCGGCATGATCTTCCAGGATCCGTCGACTTCGCTGAATCCCGTCTTACGCGTCGGCCGCCAAGTGGCGGAGACGATCGAGGCGCATCACCCGGCCGCCGATTCCTGGCAGCAGTCGGTCGACATGTTGCGCTCCGTCAGCATTCCCGATCCGCAACGACGTGTCCGCGACTACCCGCACCAATACTCAGGCGGGATGCGGCAAAGGGTGATGATCGCAATCGGCATGGCAAACCGTCCGAAGCTCTTGATTGCAGATGAGCCCACCACTGCTCTCGACGTGACGGTTCAGGCACAAATCATGGATCTGCTGCGCAGCATGAATGCCGAAACCGGTACTGCCATTCTTCTGATTTCGCACAATATTGCGCTCGTCTCCCGGTTTTGCTCGCGGGTTCTCGTCATGTATGCCGGCCGCATCGTGGAAGAAGGTCCCACAGCCGAACTCTTCCACCAGCCAAAGCATCCCTACACGCGCGCACTGCTCAGCGCACTGCCGCGCATCGACAGGAAACTGCCCCAGGGGCTGACTACGATCGGCGGCCGACCGCCGGATCTTGCGCGCCTGCCTGCCGGCTGCGCCTTCTTCGATCGATGCCAGGATCGCATCGAGACCTGCCGGACGGAGCGCCCCCCGGCCTTCTCGGTCGGACCCGGCCGGTCGGCGCGCTGCTGGCTCGCGGACGAGGGCAAACCCTCATGCTGAAGGCGCAGCAGGGTAATGTAAAAGGAGAGTCACGGAGCATGTCAGTCACCTCCCAGTCCCATCCAAGTCACGCGATCTACCTCGATGCCACCGCGCCACTGCTGCAGCCCAGGGAGCTCAGTCGACGACTGCCGGCAGTCCAGGCCGGCGGCATCGATGCGCTCCTTACGTCCGCGGGCGCCATTGAGGACTTTCGGACCACAATGGAAGTGATCGGGAAGTGGCTCGAGATCGAAAGAAGCGGCAGCCAGAAGATCCGGATTGCGCGGTCAGTCTCCGACATACGCGCCGCGAAGCGCGCGGGCGAGACTGCAATGGTGCTCCACTTCCAGGGCGCTGACCCGATCGAGGACGAGCTGGATTTCATCAATGTGTTTCACGCCGCAGGTCTGCGGGTTATGCAACTGACATACAATGCTCGCAACCGATTGGGTGACGGGTGCTTCGAGCCGACCGATGCCGGCCTAAGCAAGTTCGGAAAGCAAGTCATCCGTCGCATGGAAGCGCTTCGTGTGGCGGTCGACCTCGCGCATGCAGGCAATCGCACCGCGCTAGAAACAACCGAGGTTGCGACCAGACCTGTGGTCGTCACACACGCCAACGCACGCGCCCTTATGGACACGCCGAGGAACGTCCCGGACGATCTCATCAAGGCGGTCGCCGCCTCAGGCGGGGTCATCGGCATCTGCGCCGTACCGTTCTTCCTCACCAGGGTGGGTCAGCCGACGCTCGAGATGCTTATCGATCATGCCGCCTACGTGGCCGACCTTGTCGGCATCGCTCATGTCGGCCTTGGCTTCGACTTCGCGGAGGAGGATGCCGACGACTACATCTATTATGGCTACGACGAACGCTATGTCCCCATGCCGCCCTGGCAGTTCCCGATCGGCATTTCCAGCCACGCGGAGGCCGGAAACGTCGCCTCCGCTCTCAGGGCACGCGGCTTCTCGGCAAGCGATGTCACGAACGTGCTGGGGGAAAATTTCTTGCGCGTGTTTGCAGAGATCTGGGGTGCCTAGCATCGGTAGCAGGACAGGACGCCATGCACAAACAGCAGCTTCCGGAGCAGAGGGCTGACTCTCCGCAGCTCCAGCTGAAGATCGCCGCGCCTGGCTTTGCCGCGGTGCTGGCCGGCGAGGTGGAAACACCGCCCATCTACCCGGAATCGGCGATCAAGCGTGCAACGCAATGGGTGGCAATGCGCGACGGCGTCCGCCTTGCAACGTATTTGCATCTGCCGCCAAGCACCCCTGCACCCTGCGTTGCCGTTCGCAGCCCCTATGGCCGCAGTCGGTATGAGGCGATCTCGACTGCGCTGTGTCAGCGCGGCTATGTGGTGATCTGTCAGGATGTGCGAGGTACCGGCGACAGCGAACCTGATACCTGGGACTTCTATGTCTACGAGTGGGAGGACAGCTTCGATTTCGTTGAGTGGATAACCCATCAATCCTGGTGCAACGGGTTCATCGGTTCGATGGGCGGCTCATATGACGGTGGCACCCAGTTCTGCATGGCAGCCCATCCGAAGATGACGGCCATTGCGCCAGAGGTGGCCGGCCTCGGGTTGGCGCCCAGCCACGGTGTGCGGTTCCACATGTTTCTCAACGCCTATTCGCGCACAATCGGGAAAGGCAAGGACAAGGTCCCGATCTCCTATGCCGAGATGGAAGCTCGGATGAAAGAGGAGACGCTGGCGACGGGCTACTTCAATGAGCCAATGGACGTGCCGCTGCCTGCAGTCCTGCTTGAGTATTGTCCCGCTCTGATCGACGTACCCGCCCAGGAACGAAAGAGCTGGTTATGGAAGTACTACAATAGTCTCGAGCCGAAGAAACGCGCCGAACTGCTCAAGACCGCCCTGGGCGAGGACAGCATCACGTTCGATAGCACGACTAGGCTCAATGCCCTGTTCGGCCACGACGTCGACCCGGATGCGTTGCTCTATCCGAGATCCAGCGCGCAGCAACTCTGCAGTGCTCTCCGGGCGCCGGCCATGTTTATCACGGGATGGTACGACTGGTGCCTGGGCGACACACTGTTCAGCTGGGAGCAGCTTTGTCAGAACGGTACCGCTGGCGTGCGCACGCAAAGCCGGCTGCTAATCACGCCGAGCGCCCACAATGCGCCTGGGTACCATGAAGGGGAAAGAGACGTCCCTGCCCTTCAGCGGACCCACCGAACGGCCGAGAACCTCGACTTGCTTCATTTCTGGTACAGTGCCGTGCAGGGAGGAACTGTCGGTGAGATTCCGCCCGTGACCTATTACCTGATGGGCGCGAACGAATGGCGCACCTCTTCGACCTGGCCGCCACAGCAATCCCAAGTGCGACAGCTCTATCTTGGGTCGGCCGGAACCCTTGCGTGGAGCCCTGCCGCAGGGCCGAGGGCGTCAGATAGCTACATCTATGACCCAGACGATCCAACCCCGACGATGGGCGGGAGCATTCTGTCTCACGTGCACCGAGCCGGCAGCGTCGACATTGCCGCGGTCCAGCGGCGTTCGGACGTCCTGAGCTACACGACCGCTGTCCTGATCGATGATCTGGACGTCGTGGGTCCGATCAGACTCATTCTCTACGCGAGCTCATCCGCGGTCGAAACCGACTTCTATGGGCGCATCAGCGATGTCTTTCCGGATGGACGGGCAATCCAGCTCCAGAGCGGCGTGCTGCGGACACGCTATCGTGGCGCCGAGCCGGCGGCGCTGCGCCCTGGCGTCGTCTATCGCTTTGAGGTGGATATGTGGGCGACAGCCAACCGGTTTGCCGCCGGCCACCGCCTCCGCCTGGATATTTCCTCCGCCGACTTTCCCAAGTTTCAGCGCAATCGAAATCGCGGGGGATCACCTGGGCCATCGATCAAGCCAACACAAACCATCTTCCGCGGTGGCGAGTATTCGTCACACCTCCTCATACCTGTGATATCGGGATAGTCGAACGATATTGCCGTTGCCGTTTGAAGAGTTCGGCTAAGAGGTCGGCTTGCGCGAGATCTGCCACCGCCAAAGGGCTGGCCGTGATTCAAGCTCGGCACACAATCCGACGCTCCGCAAACCATGCGGTGTGCCCCATATGGATCGGCGCATCCTTAGCGGCATCTTCTGGAGCCTCCGGTCAGGCGCACCTTGGCGCGATCTGCCGCAGGATCCGACGGCTTGCTACAACCGCCTCGTCGGCTGGCGGCGGGCAGCCCTCATGGATTGCGCTGACCGCCGCTCATGACGCGGAAGTGTGCAGATGATCGATACGCCTGTCGTGCGCGCACCCTGGCATGCGACCGAGATGGCTGTCTCGTGCGCTTGACGATCTCTCAAGTCGCGTCCTATTCCGCATGCTTGCCGTCAGGTGTTTCGTTACTCTCGAAGAGGTTTACGATCGCGATCGAGGACTGTTTCGCCAGGGGTACGTTTGGCATACGGTGAAAATCGGTCCATCATCCTTGAGGTCGGACGTGCGGCCGGAGTTGGATGCTTGGATCGAAGAAAATCTCATGACCCGTCGTGCTGTAAAAACTCTGAATGGGAACGAGCGTGAAGCAGCGGAATGATCACGAAGCGTCAAGGTTTACCGCCTCCAATCTCCGGCCCCATCAGAACCAAGTGGTCAAAAATTCCAATATTATCAATTAGATGGAAGCATGAGTAGTCTGCCGCACAACCACCCGACCGGCGACCCTTCGCCCTCGCGCGACGACATCGCGTTGACCCGCGAGGTGCGCAAGGCACTCGATGCCGTCGGCGTCGCCCTGCACGACCACATCATCATCGGGCGCAAAGGCCATTGCTCCCTGCGCTCGCTGCGCGTGATCGATGGCTGGAAGTAGGCCCCGTTCGCGCTAGCCTTGACTGCGCCGTTCCGACCAATCGCGTGGTCAATTCACCTCAGCGCGGCGGAACGCGCACCGGTCTCGCCTGTTGAACCGTTCAGTCAATATCCTTCATGTCCACCAATGCTTATCGAGCATCAGGGCAAGCGGCCGAACATCGATCCCACCGCCCATGTGGCCTCGACGGCGGTGATCTGCGGCGATGTGACGATCGGGCCACGCACGCACGTCTCATTCGGAGCGGTGATCGAGGCGCACGGCGCGCCGGTGCGGATCGGCGCCCAGTGCGTCGTCCGCGAGAACCTCAACATCCGCAGCACAAGCCGGAACGCCGTCGAGATCGGCGACCATGTCCTGATCGGGCCGCAATCTTCGCTCAAGGGCTGCATCGTCGAGGACGAGTGCTTCCTGGCGACGGGAGTTAAGATCTATCAAGGCGCGGTCATTGGGCGGCGCACAGAGGTCCGCATCGATGGCGTGGTCCACGTGCGCAGCGTCCTGCCGCCGAACTCGCTTGTCCCGATCAAATGGGTGGCGGTCGGCGATCCCGCCCAGCTGTTCCCGCCCGACAAGCACGAGGACATCGACGTGATCCTCGCTAGGATGAACTTCGCCGAAGAAGTCTACGGCCTGGAGCGCCAAGCCGGCAGCGGCGTGGACATGGACATGAACGAGGTCACCCGGCGCGTGACGAGCGAGCTCGCCGATCATCGCGACGACCGGGAGGTGTAGCACGCGCGGCTCCCGTCGCGCCGCTTGCGAGCGATCAGACGATCGAGGAGAGGAGTCCGGACATGCGCCCGGCGACCCGGCAACGACTTCGCCTGTCTGGCGGCACGGAGTTGTCCTTCATCACGGCAGGTGAGGCGTCCAAACCCGCCGTGCTGCTCGTGCATGGATTTCCGAGCTCCGCGCGAACGTTTCGGAAGGTCGTGCCCGAGCTGTCGCAGGCCGCGTACGTGATTGCGCCCGATCTGCCTGGCTTTGGCGAGTCGGACGTCCTGCCGGAGGTCTCGTTCCCTGCCTTCGGTCAGGCGATCTCGGAGCTGCTGGACCAGCTCGCGATCGGCCCGCGCTATATCTACCTTCATGACTTCGGGGCTCCAGTGGGTTTCCATATCGCCATGCAGGCGCCAGAGCGCGTTTTGGGCCTGATCGTCCAGAACGCCAACGCTCATCCAACGGGGTTCGGGCCGCAATGGGCCGGGACGCTGGCCTACTGGTGGCAGCCGAACCCGGAAAACGAGGCGGCGGCGACTGCGCATCTGACATTCGAGGGCACGCGCGACCAGTATCTCGCCGGTGTCCCGCCGGACGTGGCCGCGCGGATCCCGGCCGAAAGCTGGGAGGAGGACTGGCGGGTGATGTGCTTGCCGGGCCGGATCGACACGCAGCGTACGCTCATCGCGGACTATGCGAACTACGTTGCCCGGTTCGATGCCATCGCCGAATATCTCGCGCGCTGGCAGCCGCCTTCCCTGATGCTCTGGGGAAGGCACGATGCATTCTTCGATCTCGCCGAGATCCTGTCGTGGATGCGGGCTCTGCCCAGGATGGAAGCCCACGTTTTTGACGCCGGCCACCTCCTGCTCGAGACGCACGCGGGCGCGGCCGTGTCGCTCATGCTCGATTTCATCAGGCATACCCAACGTGAAAGCGAACAAACGGGAGTCTCCCCCGCGGATTCGTCCGATCACGCTAGCGGTCATGTGCTCCGACCGTAGCGTCGCCGCCGTGCCCGATCTCCGGTACCGCGAAGTGAACGGCGTCCGCCTCGCCTACGACGACGTGGGCGAAGGCCCGGCGATAGTGTTCATCCATGGATTCATGCTCGACCGCGCGCTGTGGCGCAGCCACGTCGCGGCGCTCGAAGGCTGGCGACGGATCGCGCCTGACCTTCGCGGCGCAGGCCTGAGCACAGCACCTGAGCGCGGCTACAGCATGGCGACCTACGCTGACGACCTCGCGGCCTTGCTCGACGCTTTGGGTGTCGGGCGGACGGTAGTCTGTGCGCTGAGCATGGGTGGCTACATCGCCTTCGAGTTCCTCCGTCGGCATCGTGAGCGCGTGGCGGGACTTGTCATCATGGATGCGCGTGCGGAGGCGGGACTCTCCGGAGCGACGGGCGAGGCGCAACGTCATGATCGCTCGCGCGCTGGACGGCGGTTCAAATGCGCTTGCGGACGAACTCGCGGCAAAGTTCCTGGCCGAAAGCGCGCCGGATGAGGTGAGGAAGCAGCTTCGAGAGATGATGGAGCGCACGCCCCGAAACGGGATCGTTGGAGCGCTGGAGGCCATGCGCGACCGGCCCGACAGCGCGCCGGTACTGCGGACGCTCGCGAGTGTGCCGACACTGCTTCTCATCGGGGAATGTGACGCGCGGACGCCTCGCGCCTCGATGCAGGCGATGGCCGACCAGATACCCGGCGCAAGGTTCGAGATAGTTCCTGACGCGGGTCATGTCGCGCCTTTTGAGAACCCTGCGGCCGTCATTTTTAGGCTCCGCCAATTTCTCGATGAGCTTAGCTTCTGATCCCTGCGGACCGACCAAGACCTTCAAGAGCCGAGGCTAAGCCCATAGCGAAAGATGGCGCTATCTCCTATGCTGACCGCCTTCGATTGAACCACCTGGAATGATCATGTCCGAACGCATGCCAGTTTTGTTCGTCTCGCACGGCGCGCCGACTTTGCCGTTCGACGATGTGCCGGCGCGGCGTTTCCTGATCGAACTTGCGCGCAAGGTGCCGCGGCCGAAAGCGATCCTCTGCGTGTCCGCGCATTGGGAAGCACCGGTGCCGAGCCTGA
Organism: Dongia deserti; assembly: GCF_003574735.1. Classification (GTDB taxonomy): domain Bacteria; phylum Pseudomonadota; class Alphaproteobacteria; order Dongiales; family Dongiaceae; genus Dongia_A; species Dongia_A deserti. The sequence goes on along the minus strand of NZ_QORW01000008.1, from coordinate 223,236 downwards.
CCGCAGCGCCGCAGCTCGGCACGATCCACGACTTCTCCGGCTTCCCGAAGGCGCTCTATGAGCTGAGCTATGACGCGCCAGGCGCGCCGGACGTGGCGCAGCGTGCGGCCGAACTCCTGCGTGCCGCGGGTTATGATCCACGCCTTGATACGGAGCGCGGCCGCGATCATGGCGTTTGGGTGCCGACGATGCTGGCGTGGCCAGCCGGCGAGATCCCGCTGATCCAGATGTCGCTGCTGCGCGGCAAGTCCACGCGCGAGCATATCGCGCTCGGCGAAGCCATCGCGCCGCTGCGTGATGAAGGCGTGCTGATCCTGGGATCCGGCGGCTCGGTCCATAACCTGCGGCAGGTCTCGTGGGATGGCGGCCGCACGCCACGCTGGGCATCTGAGTTCCAGGACTGGCTCGACAAGTCCCTAGCCGCGAACGATCTCGCCGCGCTTGCCAACTATCGCAGCCTCGACGTCGCCGCGATGGCGCAGCCGACCGAGGATCATTTGATGCCGCTCTACGTCGCGCTCGGCGCCAGCCACAAAGACGGCGGCGCGACCAAGCTGCACGGCAGCTTCACCCTCGGCAGCCTCGGCATGGCGAGCTATGGGTGGGGGATGTAGGCCCGTCCATTCCGGTCCGCGAAAGACCGCGTCGCGGCGAGTGGCACGGACTTTGGGTTGCGGCCGCGCTTCTCAACACCCACATGCACAGGCGACCGTCGCTTTTCAACAGGTGCATGATGGGTAGCCGCATCGTCAAACGTCGCCGTTTATTGCAGTTGTTCACCCTTGGATCGCTCGCATTTTCGGCCGCTATGCTGGCGGCGTGTAACGGACACCCGACTTCGATACGGAGGCCTAACCGGCCCTTTCCGGTAGGAAACAGGAGTGGCGGCGGGGGCGGCCGGAACTGAAAACCGGTCGGCGCACGCGCCGGCTCTTGCCTGGAAACCCGATGTGTCGATCAGGACCTGGGTGACGGCGACGCCGTGCTCTTCAGCAGATCCTGCAATTCGCCGGTAGACCATCTCGCGCACGATGATACACAGTGCCGACCCTGGCAAAGACCGCGTTGCACCAATGGTATCGCACCCGTGCACGTTGCAGCTTACCACCCACTTCACAGTGATATCGCCGCTTTCAACAGGTGTGTGATGGATCAGCAGACATTCGAACGCCGCCGGCTCTTGCAGATGGTGTCTCTGGGATCGCTCGTGTTTCCGGCCCTTGCACTTGCCGCTTGCGCCAGCAATCCGGACGCCTACCGACGGCAGCGTCGGTGGTGGCAACATGGCGGCGGAGGAAACGATCGCGGCGACAAAGGCGGCGCAAACCGCTGAAAGAGGAAGGGCCGGCGCATGCGCCCGGCCCTTGCCTCGAAACCCGGTACGCCGATCAGGCCGCTTGGGTGACGGCGACGCCCTTGCTCTTCAGCAGCTCCTGCAGCTCGCCGCTCTGGAACATCTCGCGGATGATATCGCAGCCGCCGACGAACTCGCCCTTCACATAGAGCTGCGGGATGGTCGGCCAGCTGGCGAAGTCCTTGATGCCCTGGCGCAGGCCCGGGTCGGCCAGCACGTCGATGCCCTTGAACTTCACGCCGATGTGCGAGAGCACCTGAACCACCGTCGCGGAGAAACCGCACTGCGGAAAGACCGGCGTGCCCTTCATGTAGAGCACCACGTCGTTGCTGGTGATATCGTCACGGATGCGGTCGAAGACCGGATTATCGCTCATTCTCATCTCCTGCGGCGAAGCTCGCCGAATTCCTTAACCCCGCATATGAGGGCAAATCGCGGCCCTGTCAATCGCGCGCCTTGCCGCCTCGCCCTTTGGTTAACTCCAAGACCACAAGTTCGTTGCGGTTAACCCGCTTTGGGCGCCGAGGTCTGGAGTGCCAGAGCGTGGAGCTGGTCGCCCATCCGCCCGCGCAGGGCCTCGTAGACCATCTGGTGCTGCTGGACGCGAGTCTTTCCCGCAAAAGCCGCCGAAACGACCTGGGCGGCATAGTGATCGCCGTCGCCGCGCAGATCCTCGATCTTCACCTCGGCATCCGGCAGCGCCTCCTTGATCAGACGCGCGATCTCGCTTGCTTCCATTGCCATGATCAGCTCCCCGCGCTCATCAGATCCGGGAAAAACGCCTCGTGCGCGCCCTTGAGATCCGCGACCGATATGGTGCCGTTGTCGACCAGCGTCAACGAGGCGCTGCCCGTTTCGCCCAGCACCGTCACCGGCACACCGGCCTTCTTGGCTTCATTGAGGAATCGATCGGCGTCGCCCATGGTGACAGTCGCGACGTAGCGCGCCTGGTCCTCGCCGAACCAGAAGGCGTGCGCGGGCATCGAGAGCTTCTCAGGAGCGCGCAGGGTAGCGCCCAGATCGCCGGCCATCGCCATCTCCGCGATCGCGACTAGCAGGCCGCCATCGGAGCAATCATGACAGGCCGTCACATTGCCCGCCAGAATTTGCGTACGGATGAAGTCGCCGTTGCGTTTTTCTGCGGCAAGGTCGATCGGTGGCGGTGCGCCCTCCTCCCGTCCATGCAACTCGCGCAGGTAGATCGACTGGCCCACGTGACCCGTTGTCTCGCCGACCAGCAGAATAACTTCGCCGGGCTGACGAAAGGCGATCAGCGCCGACTTGGCCGCGTCGGCGATGACGCCAACACCGCCGATGACGGGCGTCGGCAGGATGCCCTTGCCGTTGGTCTCATTGTAGAGTGAGACGTTGCCGGAGATGACGGGATAGTCAAGCGCCCTGCAGGCCTCCGCCATGCCTTCGATGCAACCGACAAACTGACCCATGATCTCCGGCCGCTGCGGATTGCCGAAGTTCATGTTGTCGGTGATGGCCAGCGGTGTCGCACCGACCGCCGTCAGGTTGCGCCAGGTCTCCGCCACCGCCTGGGCGCCGCCGCGCTTCGGGTCGGCGAAGCAGTAGCGCGGCGTGCAGTCGGAGGTGATCGCGAGGGCTTTGCCATTCGCATCAGGCAAGCGCACGACGGCAGCGTCGCCGCCCGGGCGCTGCATAGTATTGCCCATGATCAGGTGATCGTACTGCTCCCACACCCAGCGGCGCGAAGAAAGATCCGCCGAGCCCACCAGCGTGCGCAGCGCCGCGAGCAAATCGGACGGCGCCGGCACCGATGCGGGATCGATATCCTCCTGCGGCTTGGTCGGAACATAGGGGCGCTGATAGACCGGCGACTTCTCCACCAAAGGCGCCACCGGCATGTCGGCTTCGACCTTGCCATTCTTCTTCAGCACCAGGTGGCCGGTATCCGTCAGGCGGCCGATCTCGGCGAAGTCCAGCTCCCACTTCTCGAAGATGGCGCGCGCCTTGTCCATCGCCTCCGGCTTCAGGATCATCAGCATGCGCTCCTGGGATTCGGAGAGCATGATCTCGTAGGCGGTCATGTGCGTCTCGCGCACCGGTACCTTGTCGAGATCGAGCTCGATGCCGAGCCCGCCCTTGGACGACATCTCGACCGAAGACGAGGTGAGGCCTGCTGCGCCCATGTCCTGGATCGCAACGATCGCGTCGGTCGCCATCAATTCGAGGCAGGCTTCCAGCAGCAGCTTCTCGGTGAATGGGTCACCGACCTGTACGGTCGGGCGCTTCTCCTCCGAATCCTCGGTAAACTCGGCGGAGGCCATGGTCGCACCGTGGATGCCGTCGCGCCCGGTCTTGGCGCCGACATAGATGACGGGATTCCCGACGCCCGCCGCTGCCGAATAGAAGATCTTGTCGGCGGGCGCGAGACCCACGGTCATCGCATTCACCAGGATGTTGCCGTTGTAGCTGGCGTGGAAATTCACCTCGCCCGCCACCGTCGGCACGCCCATGCAGTTGCCGTAGCCACCGATGCCCGCAACCACACCCGCGATCAGATGCCGCGTCTTCGGATCATCCGGCTCGCCGAAACGCAGCGCGTTCACGTTGGCAATCGGCCGCGCGCCCATGGTGAAGACGTCGCGCATGATGCCGCCGACGCCGGTGGCGGCGCCCTGATACGGCTCGATGAAGCTCGGGTGGTTGTGGCTTTCCATCTTGAAGATGGCGGCCTGGCCGTCGCCGATGTCGATGACGCCGGCATTCTCGCCCGGGCCCTGGATCACCCAGGGCGCCTTGGTCGGCAGCTTCTTCAGATGCACGCGCGAGGATTTGTAGGAGCAATGCTCGCTCCACATGACGGAGAAGATGCCGAGCTCCGTTATCGTGGGCTCGCGGCCCATGATCTCCAGCACCAGCTGGTATTCCTCGCCAGTGAGGCCGTGGTCTGCGATGATGTTGGGTGTGATCTTGGCGGTCGCAGTGGTCACGACAGCGCCTCCACCATGCTCTTGAACAGAGGGATGCCATCAGTCGAGCCCTGCAGCGGCTCGATCGCGTTCTCCGGATGCGGCATCAGGCCGAGCACATTCTTGGTCCGATTAAAGATGCCGGCGATATAGCGCGCTGAGCCGTTTGGATTGTGCTCGTCGCCGAACTCGCCGTCGGGACTGCAATAACGGAAGGCCACTTGCCCGTTGGCCTCGAGCTCATCCAATGTCCGCTCGTCGGCAAAGTAGTTGCCGTCGTGATGTGCGACCGGGATGCTGAGCACCTGGCCCTGCTCGTACTGGCTGGTGAACAGCGACTGCGAGGTCTCGACCTTCAGCCGGACATTCTTGCAGACGAACTTGAGACTGGCATTGCGCAGCAGCACGCCCGGCAGCAGCCCCGCCTCCGTGATGATCTGGAACCCGTTGCACACGCCGATGACCGCCATGCCCTTGTCGGCACGCGCCTTCACCTCGCGTAGAATCGGCGAATGCGCGGCGATGGCACCGCAACGCAGGTAGTCACCGTAGGAGAAACCGCCCGGCACCAGGACGAGATCGACATCCGGCAGCTCGGTATCGCGGTGCCAGACCATGAGCGGCTTCTTGCCCATCGCCTGGGTCAGAGCCGCTTCGGCATCCCGCTCCCGGTTGGAGCCAGGGAAGACGACAATGGCAGCTTTCATGAGTATCCCCGTCAGTCGACGAGATCGATTGCGTAATTCTCGATCACGGTGTTTGCCAGCAGCTTGGCGCACATCTGATCGACCTGCTGCTTGGCCTTGGCCTTGTCGCGCTCATTGAGGTCGATCTCGATATACTTGCCCTGGCGCACGTCATTGACACCGCCAAACCCCAAGGTGCCGAGCGCGTGGGCGATCGCGCGGCCTTGCGGGTCCAGCACGCCGGATTTCAAGGTGATGTGAACGCGCGCCTTCATGTCTTGTCTGTCTCCTGATCCAAGTCACTGCATGGTCGAGGGACCCTTCATGTCCCTCGGTCCGCCTTCGGGGAAGATGCCGAGCCGCCGCGCCACTTCCTGATACGCTTCCTCGACATTGCCGAGGTCGCGGCGGAAGCGGTCCTTGTCCAGCTTCTCGTTGGTCTTCACATCCCACAGGCGGCAATTGTCCGGGCTGATCTCGTCCGCCAGCACGATCCGCATCTCGTCATTCTCGTACAGCCGGCCGAACTCCAGCTTGAAATCGACCAGCTTGAGGCCGACGCCCAGGAAGAGCCCCAGCAGGAAATCATTTATGCGCAGGGCCAGCGACAGCATCTCGTCGATGTCCTGCGGCGTCGCCCAGCCGAAGGCCGTGATGTGCTCTTCCGAGACCATCGGGTCGCCGAGCTCATCCGACTTGTAATAGTACTCGATGATCGAGCGCGGCAGCTGCGTCCCTTCCGGGATGCCGAAGCGTTTGGCGAGCGAGCCGGCCACGATGTTGCGCACCACGACCTCGAGCGGGATGATCTCCACCTCGCGCACCAGCTGCTCGCGCATGTTGAGGCGGCGTACGAAATGCGTCGGCACGCCGATCTCGCCCAGCTTCACCATCAGGTATTCGGAGATGCGGTTGTTGAGGACGCCCTTCCCAGTGATCGTCCCCTTCTTCTGATTGTTGAACGCCGTCGCATCGTCCTTGAAATACTGGACCAGGGTCCCTGGCTCCGGACCTTCAAACAAGACCTTCGCCTTGCCTTCGTAAATGCGCCGGCGACGGGTCATCCGGGGCTCTCCAATTCTGAAAAAGGGGGCCAACCAAGGGGGCCGAGGTCGGAATCGGCATCCTTCTAGCAGGGGACCCCTCGAAACTCAATCAATCTCGCAGGTGCAGCGCGACTCGCCGAGACGGAAATTTTGCTTGTGAATCAGCCGCTTGACCCGACAATGAGGATCGAGAGTTCGGCCAAAAACAACAACCCACCTATGATCAGAATGAGGAGCGGCCCGAGGAGGCCGAGCCACCGGGTCGCGGTGCTGCGGCTCGCCAGCCGGAGCGAAACCTGGTGATGCACCAGCATGCTGACCAGGCCCAGCCCGGCCAGGGTGAGCGCCATGCCGAGGGCGATCGCCAGCACCATCACCAGCCCGCTGCCCAGGATCCCGTTCGCGAAGGCGAAGGTCAGGATCAGGATGGCGCCGGAGCACGGCACGAAGCCTGCCGCCACTGCCAGGAGGCGTCGATGCCCTACCCCACCGCCGTGATGATGGTGATCATGGTCGTGGTGATGATGGTCGCCGGTGCCGCGCACGCGCCGCCACGCCGCTGCCAGCATCCAGCCGCCGATCAGCGCGATGGCGCCGAAGCTGACAAGGCGAATCCAGTGATTCTGCTCGATCGGCGATATCAGGGTGCGCGCGAGGATCCAGTGCGCGACGAGCGCGACCACGACGGCGCCCATGACGTGGCTGACTGCAATCCAGCTCGCCATCCCGATGCCATGCATGGGTCGCGCGCGATTGCCCAGGAAGTAGCCAACCACTACGGTCTTGCCGTGACCGACGGCCAGCGTGTGAAAGATGCCGTAGAGAAAGGCGGCGAGGACGCCGGCCAAAAGCGCAGTCGAACCATCGCCGCGGCGGATCGCGCCCAGCTGCTTGTTGAGCTGACGGCTGAACTGGCTTTCCGTGCGAACGACGAAGCCGGCGGCCTGGCGCCACAGCGACGGCGATGCGGCAGGCTCAGCCGGCTCGGCGGCATCGCTGCTCGGCGGCGGGAACAATGGTGCGGCCTGCTGAGCGTGAACAATCAGGGGCCACGAGAGCAGAAGCACGACCAGCGCAACCAGCGGCAGTACGCGCCGCTTCATTGGCGACATTGGAGTGAAATCTCCTGCGGGATGATGACACCGCCGAAATAGGCGCTCTCCGTATCATCGCGCACCATGGTGCTGCATGGAACGCCATCGGCATTTTCGAGAAGCACCGGGTCCTGCTGGGCGAGATCCACCTGTACGTAGTATTCGCGATCATAGATCTCTGCCGCCACCGCAGCGGTGCGCGGATCGACGGGTTGAGGCAGCGGCACTTTCATCTGGAACGTCACCATGCGTGCGTCATCCGCGCTCGCGATGAAATCGGTCGGTTTGATCGGATCGAGCTGCTTGCCGTCGATCCAGATGTAGGTGAAGTAGTTGAACATCTGCAGGTTGGGCAGAACGCCTTCTCCGACAGCTCCGCTTTCCAGCTTGTCAAACGTTCCGTCGCCATCGGCATCGAACTGGCCGAGCAGAGAATCGCTGAAGATCTCGTCGAACACCCAGTGGAGGCGCAGCGCAGTAACCTTCCCGCCGTCGAACACGAACGTGACCCTGTTGTCGATGAACACGTGCGGATGCGCCGCCGCCGGTTGGGCGGCGACCAGGCAGGATAGAGCAAGCGTGATAGCGGCAAATCGCCGGATCAATTCGTCCCGTCCGCAGTCACGACGAAGCTGCAGCCGCAGACCGGGCAGCCGACCTGCTCGGTCGTACCGGACGGCAACTGACCGTTGGCGATGCGCTGTGCGAGGCTCTGGCGCGCAGCGGCAATGAGGCCGGTATGATTCTCCGCCTGCTTGACCGGCGCAGCACGGCAGGCCTCGAGAAAGGCCGCTTCCTGATCCGGCGTCATCTCTTCGAGATACCAAGCGAAAGCACGGCTCGAGAGCAGGCCAAAGCCGGCGGCACCGGCCACCAGTCCGAGCAGCACTTCCCGGCGAGCATTCATCTCTCAGCTCCGCGTCTGAATGGGCGCGGAGTTTACGTCACTGCATGGCGGCGAGCAATTGCTTCGCGTTGTAGCGGACGAGCGACAAATAGTCCGGCGCCGGGCCGGTGGGATCGGACAAGGCATCGGCATAGAGTTCGCCGCCCACGCGAATCCCGGATTCCTGGGCTACCGTCTCCGCGAGCCGCGGGTCGCTCATGTTCTCCAGGAAGATCGCGGACAGATGCCCGTCCCGCGCCTGGCGCACGATCTTCGCGAGATCCTCCGCGGACGCCTCCGCTTCGGTGCTGACACCCTGGACGGAGATGAATTCGATGCCGTAGGCCCGGCCGAAATACTGGAAGGCATCGTGCGAGGTGAGGACGCGCCGGCGTTCCTGCGGGATGGCCGCGAAATCGGCCTTCAGCTGCGCATCGAGCGCCGCGATCTCGGCGCTCAGTTTGTCGGCATTGAGCTTGAAATCAGCGGCATGGGCCGGTGCGGCTTCGGACAGGCCCTTCGCAATGTTGGTGACATAGACCAGCGCGTTGGAAAGGTTCTGAAAGGCGTGCGGATCTGTGCCGCCGTGATCGTGATGCTCCTCGTGGGCTTCCTCGCCCTCATGCTCTTCCTCTTCGCCTTCATGCTCTTCGGCACCCGCGAGTGGCGTAATGCCCTCGGTGGCGACCAGCAGCTTGCCTTTGAAGCCGGACGATTCTTCCAGGCGATGCAGCCACGGCTCGAACCCGAGGCCGTTGGCGATCAGGACGCTGGCCTTGCCGAGCGCGGCGGATTCCTTCGGGCCCGGCTGGAACACGTGCGCATCGCCATTCGGGCCCACCAGGGTCAGGACCTGGACGTGATCGCCGCCGATTCGCTGGGTGAGGTCGCCCAGAATGGAAAAGGTCGCCACCACAGCCAGCTTCTCTTGCGACCAGGCCACACCCGGAACAGCCGCCATCATGGCCAGCAATCCGGCCACCCACACCAAACGACGCATTCTGCGCTCCATTAAGAATGTTATAACGTAACAATACACAGGCGAAGAACCGGCGCAAGAGGCTTCGCCTCCTCTAGAGCTGGACGTCCTGCCAGGCGGACTTGTCCGGCCGGCCGCCGACGAACTTCCAGATCGGACGCCGGGTGGCGAATTGCGGCGCCGGTAGCGCGATCAGCGATGAAGAGACGGTGCCGAAGCCGGTATTGGAGACGATGTTCATGGCGTCGAAGACAGTGCCGGCGGGATCGTGGCTGCGATCGCACAGCAGCGCCTGCCAGTCCTGCCAATCGCCGGTATCGGGATCCGGAGTCTTCGCATCCTTCCAGCGCGGCAGATACCAGCGGATGCGCTTGCTGTTGAGATCGTTGCGGTCCGACGCGGTGACCATGGAGAGGCCCGGCGGCAGCGTCTCCACCTCGACCTGCATGCCGAGATTGCGCACCCAGTAGGCGTCGCGGTTGTCACACACGACCATGTTGAAAGGGCGAAAGGCGTGCGCATCGAGCTGACGCAGCGTCTCCACCGCGTCGGCGGCATCGGGAAAATCCAGCGCATCGAGCACGAGCTCGCCGCGGCTGCGTTTGCCCGGCTGCGGGCCGAGCGTGTTGCGGCGGTTGAGCACGCCTGCCACCACACCCGCATCATTGATGCCGAGCCACGACCCGCCTGCGAGATCGTCGCGTCCGGCCACGACATCGTTCCTGTCGGGCCAATGGCGCGCAGGCGGCGACCAGGGGCGATCGGCCATTTCGTCGCGGTTGCTGGCCCACAGCAAAGGCCAGTTGTGGCCGGGCCGGTAGAGCACTATGACGGAGCACATGAGCGGTGCGGTTAACCTTGACGGGGACCTGCCCCGCGACCATCTTAGGCCTTACGTCCAGCAAGGGGCTAGTATCAATGACCACGTTCGACGAGCGCGAGAGCACCTTCGAAACAAAGTTCAAGCACGACAAGGAACTGCAGTTCCGCGTGAATGCCCGCCGCAACAAGCTCCTGGGCTTGTGGGCGGCGAACCTGCTCGGCATCCACGGCGCCGACGCTGAGACCTACGCCAAGGAAGTGATCAAGTCCGATTTCGCCACGCCCGGCGATCACGACGTCCTGCACAAGGTGCTGACCGACTTCCAGGCCAAGAAAGTCGAAATGAGCGAGCACCGCCTGCGCAAGCAGATGGACGATCTGATGAAGATCGCCACCGACCAGATCCGGACGGAAGTGAAAGAGGGATAGGCGCTCGTCACGCTCCTCCTTCCGCTGCCGACTACCCTCTAACCGTCATCACCGGGCCGACACGAAGTGTCGAGACCCGGTGATCCAGGTTTGCACACGGCCACACGATGATATTTGGATCACCGGATCTCGCCGCTGCGCGGCGGCCCGGTGATGACGGGGTAGATTAGAGCTGCCGCCCTGCCCGCATCGCCGCCCAGATCTCGCCCAAGGCCGCGCGGTAGCCGGGCGCGGTCGTCCGCAACTTCGTGCGGACCAGTGCGTTTGCCTGGGGCAGCGCGTGAAACGGGATCGAAGGCCAGGCGTGGTGCTCGGCGTGGAAGGGCATGTTCCAGGCCAGAAAGCGCACGAGCCCGTTGGTATAGGTGGTGCGCGAATTCTCCAGCATGTCGCGACTGCGCGGACATCCGGAATGCTCAGCCAGCAGATAGAGCCGCAAGACCGGCTGGCCTAGCAGAGCCGGGATCACCCAGTACCACAGCAGCACCGTGCTGCCCGCGGCGATAGAGCCCACCAGCGCAATGGCATAGATCGCCAGCACCCAACGCGCTTCCAGGATGACGCTGCGGCGCACGCGGTCGGTTGCGTAGAACGGCTCGCGCAGGATGCCGGCGGCGTGCAACGCCAATCCGCGAAATCCCGCGATCCAGTACGGCATGCCGGAAACGCACCACAAGAACTGTCGCGCGTTGGCCGGCTTCGGGATGCCGAGCTCGGGATCGGTCGCTTCCTGCGTGAAGCGATGATGCGCGAAATGGAAGGCGCGGAAGAACTCTCGCGGCAGGACCAGCAGCACACCGATGACGAACGCCACTCCATCGTTCAGCGCGCGATTGTGGAATGCCGTGCGGTGAATGGTTTCGTGCAAGGGCGCGAACAGGAAGGTCAGTGCGACGCCGTGCGCGAACATTGCCGGCCATAGCCAGATCGTGCCGAAGCTGCGATGGACGAGCGTGCCGGTCACCACGAGCAGCGCGACGTGCCCGGCGAGCTGGAGCAGCCCGGGCGCGTCGCGGCGCTCGGACAGGCGCTTCAATTCCGTCCGCCCGATCACTTCCGTGGCAATGTGAGCCCAATCATTCATGGCACAATCGGCAATCGCCAGATCTCGATCTGCTCCGTCTCCACAAAGCCCATGTGCAGATAGAAACCGTGCGCATGCTCGTTCTGTTTCACGACCGTCAGATGCAGAGGTCCTGGTCCCAGCATACGGCGCACCTCGTCCAGCGCAAGGCGGCCGAGCCCCCTGCCCCGCATCTCGGACGCACAGCAGATCAGGTGCAGATAGCGGTTTGCCAGTTTGCAGCGGATCATCGCTTGCGCTTGCCCCTGCGCATCCAGCAGCAGCTTGGTGCCATCCGCGGTGGTGCGCATGGAGGCCAGCGCCTCGGCCTCCGGCGGCACATAAACGCCGGGCATCGGTCCCATGCCACAATTGAGCAGCGAAATATAAGCCGGCTCGCGGTCCGGTGTGACCAGGGCCCAGCGCCAGCCTTCCGGCAGCGGGCGGTCAGGCCCCCAATTGCAATCCGCATGGGTAAGCTCGAGATCGACGAACTGCGGATGAGCGCCCTCCCGTGCCAGCAAATCCCGCACGTTCGACCAGTGGGCGCTCAAGGCCAGATCGATGGACGGGATCCCGAGTTCGCGGGCCGTTCGGCGCAGACGTTCGACGACGATGGGAAATGTCGTCGCGTCGATCTTCTCGACATCGCCGCCGATCCACTCGAACGGCTTCGCGCCGTCGACGATGGTCAGGCGGTCCATGATGATCCCGACCAGCCCGACATCGCGCGCATCGACGATACGATGGGCATCGGTCGTGAAGATGCCGAGGAAGCGCTCGAGATCGATGCCGGCGACAGGGTGCGACCGACAGTAGGCAAATGCCTCCTCGATGGTAATCGACGGTGCTCTATTGACCCACGACGCGCTATGCGAAGACTCGGGCAAAAATCGTATCCACATGCTTGGTGTGATAAGCGAGATCGAAGCATTCCTCGATCTCGGCGGGCTTCAGGCGCGCGGTCACGTCAGGATCGGCCTTGAGCTCGGCCAGGAAGTCCTTGCCTTCCAGCCACACTTTCATCGCGTTGCGCTGAACCAACTTGTAGGAATCCTCGCGGCTGACTCCCGCTTGCGTGAGAGCCAGCAGCACGCGCTGAGAATGGACCAGGCCGCCATAGGTCTCGACATTCTTTGCCATGGCCTCGGGATAGACGATCAGCTTATCGATCACGCCGGCGAGGCGCACCAGGGCAAAGTCAAGCGCAATGGTCGCGTCCGGGCCGAACACGCGCTCGACGGCGGAGTGCGAGATATCGCGCTCATGCCAGAGCGCGACGTTCTCCAGCGCGGGCGTGACCGCTGCGCGCACGATGCGCGCAAGGCCAGTCAGATTCTCCGTGAGCACCGGATTGCGCTTGTGCGGCATGGCTGAAGAGCCCTTCTGGCCCGGCGAGAAATATTCCTCCGCCTCGCGCATCTCGGAGCGCTGCAGATGCCGGATCTCGATCGCCAGGTTCTCGATCGAGGAGGCGATGACGCCGAGCGTCGCGAAGAACATCGCGTGCCGATCGCGCGGGATGATCTGGGTGGAGACCGGCTCGATCTTCAGGCCGAGCTTGGCGGCGACATGCGCCTCGACCTTGGGATCGATGTTGGCGAAGGTGCCGACCGCGCCGGAGATGGCGCAGGTCGCGACCTCGTCGCGCGCAGCGATGAGGCGCCGCTTGGCACGGTCGAAGGCGGCGTAGTGGCCCGCGAGCTTGAGGCCGAAGGTCGTCGGCTCGGCATGGATGCCGTGGCTGCGGCCGATGGTCGGCGTCATCTTGTGCTCGAGCGCGCGCCTCTTCAGGGCCGCGAGGATGAGATCCAGATCCTTCAGCAGCAGGTCCGATGCCTGCTTCAGCTGCACCGCGAGACAGGTGTCCAGCACGTCGGAGGAGGTCATGCCCTGATGCACGAAGCGCGCGGAAGGGCCTACATGCTCCGCAAGGTTGGTGAGGAAGGCGATCACATCGTGCTTGGTCTCGCGCTCGATCTCGTCGATGCGTGCGATCTCCCATTTGCCCTTGGCCCAGACTTCCTTGGCCGCTTCCTTTGGGATTACGCCCAGTTCCGCCTGCGCATCGCAGGCATGGGCCTCTATCTCGAACCAGATACGGAACCGGTTCTCCGGCTCCCAGATCTTGGCCATTTCAGGACGGGAATAGCGGGGAATCATCGGCGGCGACCTCAGTGGATGGATTGTCGGCGCTAAACGAACCGGCAGCCCTGCCCTTGTCAACCGGAATCCAGACCTAGCCTACCATTCCGCGCGAGTTGCACCGCTGGAGGCGCGTCGCTAGGTTTGCGGCGAAAGATCTGGGAGAGCCACATGGCAGAGACGAAAACCGCGGCGAAGGTCGCTCACTTCCGCAAGTCGGAGATGAGTTTCGCCGCGTTCGGCGGACCGCCGGGCACGGCGACCATTGCACGGCTGGTCGGGCCGGAGATGAGCAAGAGCATGGGTGCGGGCGTCGCAACCTTCGATGGCTGCTCGATCGATTGGACCGTGCTGTACGACGAGGTGATCGTGGTGCTGGAAGGCACGTTCCGGTTAGTCGCTGGCAGCGAGACCTATTCCTGCGCGCCGGGTGACGTGATCTGGATCCCGGAAAACACGTCGATCAAGTACGAGGGCGACAAGGCGACGGTGTTCTACGCGCTGCATCCGGTCGACTGGCGGCAGAAGCACGGACTGGCGTGAGGCACTGACGTGGCAGCACCGGGATTCTCGCACCTCTTCTCCCCCATCCGCATCCGCGGTTTGGAGATCAAGAACCGCATCCTCTCCACCGGCCACGACACGACGCTCATCACCGGCGGCGTGCCGAATGATGCGCTGATCGCCTATCACGAAGCGCGCGCCAAAGGCGGCGCGGGCCTGATCGTGGTGCAGGCCGCCGGCATCCACGAGACCGCGAAATATACGTCGCATGTGCTGATGGCCTCGGAAGAGAGCGTTCCCGGCTATCGCCGCCTGGCCGAAACCGTGCACAAGCACGGCTGCAAGATCTTTGGGCAATTGTTCCATCCGGGCCGCGAAATCATGGAAAGCCAGGATGGCAGCGCGCCGGTCGCCTATGCACCGTCGGCCGTTCCGAACGAGCGCTTCCACGTGATGCCGAGGCCGATGTCGAAGGCGTTGATCGCCGAGGTGATCGAAGGCTACGGCATTTCGGCTCGGCGGCTGCGCGGCGCGGGTCTCGATGGTTTGGAGATCGTCGCGAGCCATGGCTATCTCCCGGCGCAGTTCCTCAATCCGCGCATCAACCAGCGCGAGGATGAATATGGCGGGCCTTTCGAGAACCGGCTGCGCTTCCTGCGCGAAGTCATCCAGGCGGTGCGCGCGCATGTCGACGAAGACACGATCGTTGGCTTGCGCATCAGCGGCGATGAAAAGGATCCGGACGGATTGCAAGAGTCGGAAAGCCTGCAGGCGATCGTCGCGCTCGATGGGCTGCTCGATTATGTGAACGTCATCGCCGGCTCATCCGCCGGCTTCGGCAGCGCTGTTCACATCGCGCCGCCAATGGCGATCGCCAATGCCTATGTCGCGCCGTTCGCGGCGGCGGTGAAGTCCAAGGTCAAGGCGGCGGTGTTCGTCGCCGGCCGCATCAACCAGCCGCAGGACGCCGAGAAGGTGATCGCCTCCGGCCAGGCCGACATGGTCGGCATGACCCGCGCGATGATCTGCGATCCCGAGATGGCGGGGAAAGCCGAGGTCGGACGGCTGGACGACATCCGTGCCTGCATCGGCTGCAACCAGGCCTGCATCGGGCACTTCCATCTCGGCTATCCCATCTCCTGCATTCAGCACCCGGAGACCGGGCGCGAGCTCGCCTACGGCACGCTCAAGCCGGCTGCACGCAAGAAGAAGATCATCATTGCCGGCGGAGGGCCGGGCGGCATGAAAGCCGCGGCCATCGCAGCCGAGCGCGGCCACGACATCACGCTCTACGAGGCGAGCGAACGCCTCGGCGGTCAGGCGCTGCTGGCGCAGATGCTGCCTGGCCGCGCGGAGTTCGGCGGCATCGTCACCAACCTGTCGCGCGAAATGCAGCTGGCTGGGGCGTGCGTTGCGCTGCGCACCAAAGTGACGCGCGCCCTTGTAGACGCGGAAGAGCCCGACGCGGTGATCATCGCCACAGGTGCCAAGCCGCGCGCGGCGGAGATCGAGGGAGTCGAGACTGGGCATGTCGTCAATGCCTGGCAGGTGATCCGGAACGAGGCCAATGTCGGCCAGTCCGTCGTGATCGCTGATTGGCGCTGTGACTGGATCGGTATGGGTGTCGCGGAGATGCTGGCACGGCAGGGCTGCCGCGTACGGCTCTGTGTCGACGGCTACATGGCGGGCCAGCGCATCCACCAATATGTCCGCGACCATTGGGTCGGACAGCTGCACAAGCTCGGCGTCGAGATCGTGCCCTACGCCCGCATCTACGGCGTCGACGGCAACACTGTCTATTTCCAGCACGCGACCAGCGGCGAGCCCCTCATCTTCGAGGAGGTTGATACGCTGGTCGCCTCGCTCGGCCACCATCGCGTGGCCGAGCTGGAAGATGAGCTCGCCGGCTGGCGCGGAGAGGTGCACGTGATCGGAGACGCTCAGACACCGCGGACGGCGGAAGAAGCTGTGCTGGAAGGGCTCAAGGTCGCCGCCGAGCTATGACGCGCGACACACTGCCGCCATTGATTAGGCTGGCTGAGGAAGGCGCGCGATGACCTTGATCTCGAAATCGAAGCCCGCCAGCCAGTTCACACCCACCGCGGTCCAGTTCGGGTAGGGCGGGTCACCGATCGCTCTAAGGCGAACGGCGGCAAACGTCTCCCACTGCGTGCGTGGGTCGGTGTGGAACGTGGTTACGTCGACGACGTCGTCGAACGTGCAACCGGCCGCTTTCAGCACGGCCGCGAGATTGTCGAAGGCAAGCTGGACCTGCTTTTCGAAGACCGGCTCGGGCGACCCGTCTTCGCGGCTGCCGACCTGGCCCGAGACGAACAGAAAGTCGCCCGAGCGGATCGCCGCCGAATAGCGGTTCATCTCGTAGAGCGCCTGCCGGCCGGCGGGGAAAATCGCATCGCGTTTAGCCATCGTTACACTCCTGATTTCGAGGGGTGGAAATTCGCCGCCGCGCGGCGCACCTCCATGCCGAACTCCTGGTGGCGGCGCAGGGCATAGGCCGGCTCGATGAGGCTGTCGGGGAAATAGAGGCCCGGCTCGACTTTCTCTCCACCGGCAAGGCCAAGCAGGCGCTCCACAGCGATCGCGACGGACAGAGCGGTGACGGGCGCCTGCCCGCCAGGATGGAACAGGTCGTAGCGCGCGCTCCCCGCCTTGCCGTTCTTCAGCCGGCCCTTCAGCTCGATGATAATCTCGGTGGAGAAAGGCTCGCCGCGCTTTCGCGTTGCGGATTCGCCGTAGACCAGGTCGAAGCGGATCGACTTGGCGTCGGTGGCGGTTGCGAGGCTCAGCACGTCGAGCGGCGTGTAGGTGTTCGCTTCCCGCACCGCGCCTTCGCGATCCTTCACTTGGCGCGTCGCTTCCGCGCCGTTGATCCAGCGCCATTTGCCGTCCTTGAGAATCAGCGGGCTCGGCGCGGCTTGGGTCAGCCGCTCGAAGTCGGCGGCCGCCGCCGGTCCACCCATGTCCTGTTCATCGAACACCGCGGCCAGCTCGATTGACTCAAGTGACTCAAACTCCCGCGCGAATTCCAGCGTCGGCAGAGTTGCGGCGCCGACCAGCCACTGGCTGCCCATCAGGATGGGTGCGCTCCTTGGGGCGCGAATATGAAGTGCCATCTCCGGCCCTACTTCGAAGACGCCGGACGAAATGCCGATATAGGGGATCTTCTTGGCCTGGGCGTGTTTCAAGCCGTTGAGCGTGTCGTCCTTCGCGAACATCACAACCGCGCTGAAGCGCTGGTCGGATAGGCCGAGATCAGCTTCGGCGACATCGACCTTGACGGCTTCGGCATTGCCAACGTCGCCCGCCGTCTTTTTCGCGCGCTCCAGATTGCGGCCACCGATCGCGATGGGAAGTTCGGGATGAAGCCGGCGCAACGTCTGCGCCGCCTGCGAGCCGACGATGCCCGATCCGCCGACGATGAGGACTGGGTAGTGCTTGCTGGTAGGCATTGCCATTCTCCATTACCGTTGGTAAGTTACTAATGGTAAGTGAGCGGTCGGTTTTCAACCGTCGCCTTTCGTGGAATTTTTTGGAGATGGAGAAATCCGCGCGCCGGCGCAAAACACCGGCGAAGAAGCTACCCAAGGCCGAACGCCGCCAGCAGCTCCTTGCGACGGCGCATGAGATTGTGCGCGATGAGGGTACCGACGCGCTAACGCTCGGCTACCTGGCTGAGCGCGCTGGCGTAACCAAGCCGATTGCTTATGAGCATTTCAAAACGCGCGCCGGGCTTCTGGTCGCGCTCTATCAAGAGATAGACGACCGGCAGGTCGCCTCGCTCATGAATGCGCTGAAGCGCACCAAGCCGCGGTTGAGCAATGTCGCGCGCGTGCTCGCCAAGGCATTCATCGATTGCTATTGCGCCATCGGGCCGGAGTGGCATGCTGTCTCCGCCGCCCTCAAGGGCGACGAACAGATGGAAAGGTTCCATCAATCGCTGATCGATCGCTATGTGACGATCTACTGCGGGGCCTTCGCGCCCCATACGAAGCTGCCGACGGAGGAACTGCGCCTGCGGTGCCTTGCCATTATCGGCGCCGGCGACGCGATTACCGGGGAAGTTGGCCGTGGCCGCGTGAGCGCCGCGAAGGCAGAAGAGGCTTTTGCCGCCCTCATCGTCGCCTCGCTGTCGGACTCAAAGTAACGGCCGCACTGTGGGGTGCGGCCGTCGAGGTCGGGGAGGATTGGAGGGCTACTCGGTCGAACTAACGTGCTTGGTCAAAGTCTGCGGCCAGAAGCTCGGCCGATGAAATCGGTGTAGCGGTCGTGAAGGCGATCTTGGGCCAATCGGCCAGAGCGCTGGTGTCCCAATCGTCGGCTTCGGGCGATCCGGCCTCCAACAGGCCGGCGAGAGATTGGCTGAGTCCGATGCCGTCGATCATGTGGTGCGCTCCTTCACACCCCCAAAGCGCGGCGATCCCGATGGACCGCCTTTCCCGCATGACGTGACCGTGACGTCAAAACCTTTAATTTTCGTTAAAATGCAGCCAAATTTGGCTCTATTGCAGTTTTTCGACATACCAGCGCGGGAAGTGCCATGGCCCTGGATCAAGAGGGATTGCCGGCGAGATCCCTGCTTCTGCTAGCCACTGCTTTGCTCTTATTCGGTATCGGCAGTGGCCTCGTCGGCTACATGGCGGGTGAACGGCACAGCGAGCAGCACGCTGCCGCGGCCATTCATGCATTCGGCGTTCGCTGGGATTCGGATCGCGGTGACGCACAAGTCCGCTTCGACGAAGCGATCGGCGACGCGGCGGAACGGCTGGAAAAGGCAGCCGCCAATCTCCGGGCGCGGGTGTCGATCTATCATGGCTGCGGCGCCATCTGTGGCGCGATCGCCAAGCAGTTCGGTGACGAATTGCTGCGGGCCCGCGATGTGATCAGCAAAGTCGAGCTGACGCCTCTACCGAACTGGCGGGACGTCTTGCAAGAAAGCGCCGTCCCGCTCGCACAAGACGCTTTGCCGAGCACCGGCCAGCTGACCGGCGCCTATTCGAGCTCGACCGTCATCGTGGCGATCGGCTTGCTGTGCGCCACGGTCGCGCTGTGCTTCGGACTCGCGTGCTTCACGCTTCTCAAGCTGCGTGGTGCCGGAACCGAAGCGGTATAAAGCGCGACGCTACTCTGCCTGCGGTGCGTAAGACGCTGCGGACGCCACGGCGATGCTCGCCCGCCTGGCCGCCGCTCGGCGCGACCATTCCACGACCTTGCTCTCGCGTTTGGCAGGACGGCGGCGCAAGCCGGTGCCGGGGTGCGACAGCGTCACTTTCTGAATGACCGCCTGTTGCCAGTCGATGCCGTATTCCTTGGCCCAACGGTGATTCTTTTGCGCGGCGCCTATGTCGCATGGCTGCGGCATGGCTTTCTTGATGTCGAAGATGACGGCGCAGACCTCTCTTGCTCCTGCCGCGGCGCGGTCGATGGCATGTTGCATCGACGTCGCCCGTCCGGTCACGCCAACAAAGTCGGGAAGTACTGCCACCCAGCCGCCAGAAGGATGCTGGAGCGTCACAACCAAATAGTCGACCATCCTGCCCTCCGATAGCGCGTACAGCGCGTCTTATCAGCCGAATTGCCAGTTCGGCCCTGCCTTCCCCCCGACGTGAAGAATTTCGCTCCCTTAACGGGCAGCGCTCACCCGCTGCCCATGATGCGGCCTATGTCGTCAGCGATCCGCTGCCAATGCACCACGGCGCGCCGCAGCTCTTCATATTGTTGGACCGACGGCGATCTATGAGCATGACCGGCGGTCTGTATGTCTTTGCCGATGCGAATGATATCGATACGCGCGCTCCCTTCAAGTTCCATCGCGCGCATCAGACCGTCAATGTTCTTCGCATTCATTTCGGTCCTCTTGCGTCTCAGCGAAAATCCAACGCGTCGACCATCCAGGACCCGATACAGCCGCCGCCACACCCGTGGCAGAACGCGTTCTTTCCGCCGGCGACAATAATGCAAAGCCTATCACGAAGTTCCCGACAGATCGCGCATTTCTTGCTGAAGTAACGTTTGACACACGCGCTTTCTGGTCTCGCGCGCGCATATCTCTGTACCGCTGTGACATTGCGCTTCATATGTCACAGGAAAGTTTTCGTGAAAATGGTCAGCGACCGATCGATGCAGTGGCCGAGAGTTATGATTTGGCCGCGCTGCTCATTTCGGCGGCAGCCCTTGCGCGCAGCAGCCGCCATTCGCACCAGGCGACTCCGCCGACGACCAGCGCGCCACCTGTGATCTGCGCCAGCGTCGGCGCCTGCCCGCCGATTGCGAGCAGCGCAACGGCGACGATCGGCACAAGATTTGTGTAGAGCGAGGCAATAACCAGATTGGTCTTGGCGACACCGAAATTCCACAGCAGGAGGCCGACGACCACCGAGCCCGCGATCATCCAGATGAAAATACCGAGGTCCCAGCTTCGCGGCATGGATGGCGTTTGGTGCGCCCAGCCCAGTTCGCGGGCGAGGAAGTAGCCGACGATCAAGGGGACGGCGCCGTGCGCCATGGTGTTCGCGGCCTTGCGCAGCTGCGACCAGCCGCTCAGCCAGCGGTGAACGGCGATGGAATACCAAGCCCACAGGCCGGAGGCGATCAAGACCAGCACCTCGCCGCCGCGCAGCTCGAGGCTGAGATCGTCGCCCGACCAATCGATGCTCGCCAGCGCACAGCCGATGACTGCCAGAATCACCGCGGGCGCCAAGCGCCGGTCGAACGGAATGCGGAAAACCAGGCCGCCGACGAACGCGGCGATCACCGGATTGGCCGCGCTCAACACGGCGGCGATGATGGGGTTCGCATGCGCGACGCCGATTGTATAGATGAATGCGAAGGCGCCGAGACCGAACCAGCCGGGCACCAGCGCGCGCCAGATGGCCGGCCGCACGGCGGGACGTGCGAACCCCTCCGCCGTCCAGAGAGCGACATAGAGCAGAGGCACGCCTCCCACATAGCGCACCGCTCCCAGGAAAAACGGATCCCAGGTCTGCGCCAGATGGGCGATGACCGGGATCATGGTGCCCCAGGCGCAGGCCACCGCGACCAGTGCTAGGTTACCGAGCTTGCGCTGGTCCACCGTGGCTACCGCAATACCGAATCAAGGAGACGGCGGAGGAGCCCGGGTGCGGCGGGACCTCCCAGTTCATCCAGGGCCTGGTTGACGGCAGCAAGATCGATCTGCGCCAGTGGCTGACCCGCAACACCTCTCGCGGGCATTGAGATCGTCTCCACCTCCATCCACGCATTCATGACGTTCACGGTGCGCCTGCGCTTGGTCTGCAGCACGAGCAGCCGCGGCCGGCAGGCTCAGCCATGTGAGCAGGCGCGTACAAACGAAGGCCCGCCGCGACGAACGGCGGGCCTTCTTGCATTCATTGCTGTGGCCGTTAGCGCGAGTAGAACTCGACCACCAGGTGCGGTTCCATGGTCACCGGATAGGGCACGTCCGCGAGTTGCGGGATGCGAACCAGCCTGGCCGTCATCTTCCTGTGGTCGACCTCGATGTAATCCGGCACGTCGCGCTCACCCATCTGGGTGGCGCCGAGGACGATGGTCAAATCCTTGGACTTGTCCTTCACCTCGACAACATCGCCTTCCTTCAGCTGGTAGGAGCCGATGTTGACGCGCTTGCCGTTGACCTTGACGTGGCCGTGATTGATGAACTGGCGGGCAGCGAACACGGTCGGCACGAACTTGGCGCGATAGACCACGCTCTCAAGCCGGCGCTCGAGCAGGCCGATCATGTTCTCCGACGTGTCGCCGCGGCGGCGCGAAGCTTCCTGATACATGCGGCGGAACTGGCGCTCGCCGATATTGCCGTAGTAGCCCTTCAGGCGCTGCTTGGCCATCAGCTGCAGGCCGAAGTCGGTCGGCTTCTTGCGGCGCTGACCGTGCTGGCCGGGACCATATTCGCGATCGTTGATGGGGCTCTTGGGACGGCCCCAGAGATTGACGCCCAGACGGCGGTCAATCTTGTGCTTGGCGCTGATGCGCTTTGACATGGTGGTTTCCTTTCTCGCTGCGTGCGATGTTGTTGTTATCCCGGCTGTCCGCTCCGCCCTTTCAGGGCGGCGGCTGGACAGGTTCTTAACGACCCTGCCCGGCTCGGGAGCGCGCGGACTATAGTGGCAAAAGCCTGCAAGTCAAGAAAACGGCGGCGATGCCCTTGCCTTACGCTGGCATCCCTTGGCTTGGTAAAGTATTTCCTTTAATATCAATGTATTATATAATAATTTTCACATGAATTGCCAGCCCTTTGAGGGATCGGCTAGTCTCAGCAGGGCGAGTGCAGAGCCCCAAAACGGGGACTGCCGGCGCCCCACCATCAAGCGGTTATCATGAAATACCTGGAAGAATGGCTCGACGAACGGAAGGTCGATGAGGTCGAGTGCCTTGTCCCTGACATGAACGGCATCCCGCGCGGCAAGATCCTGCCGGCGCAGAAATTCACCAAGAGCGTGCGTGAGTACGGATTGCGCCTGCCGGAGAGCATCTTCCTCCAGACCGTGACCGGCGAGTATCCCGATCTGGACGAGGACGATATCGGCTCTGACGAGGATCCGGACATCTATCTGCGCCCGGACCCGGACACCATCCGCATGGTGCCATGGTACACCGACCCGACCGCGCAGGTGATCCACGATGCCTACAACGCCGACGATACGCCCGTGCAGCATTCGTCGCGCTATGTGCTGAAGAAGGTGCTGGAGCTCTATGATGAAAAGGGCTGGAAGCCGATCGTGGCGCCCGAACTCGAATTCTATCTCGTCAGCGTCAACACCGACCCGGACCTCCCGCTGGTGCCGCCAACAGGCCGCTCCGGACGACCGGAGACCGGCAGTCAGGCGTACGGCATCGATGCCACCAACGAGTTCGACCAGATCTTCGAGGATGTCTACGAGTTCTGCGAACAGTCCGAGATCGACGTCGACACGCTGACGCATGAATCCGGCGCGGCGCAGATGGAGATCAACTTCAACCACGGCAATCCGCTGGAGCTCGCCGATCAGGCGTTCCTGTTCAAGCGCACCGTCCGCCAGGCGGCCATGAAGCACAGTGTCTATGCGACCTTCATGGCGAAGCCGCTGGCCAACCAGCCGGGCAGTTCCATGCACATCCACCAGTCTGTGGTTGAAAAGCGCACCGGCAAGAACCTATTCGCCGACAGCAAGGGGCGCGACACCGCCCTCTTCCGCACTCACGTCGCCGGCCTTCAGCGCTATCTGCCGCAGGTCGTGCCGATGCTGGCACCCAACATCAATTCGTACCGCCGTCTGCGCCCGCGCTTCGATGCGCCGATCAACGTGCAATGGGGCATCGACAACCGCTCCTGCGGTTTGCGCGTGCCGATCTCCAACGCCTCCAGCCGGCGCATCGAGAACCGCCTGGCAGGTGCCGACGCGAATCCGTACCTGGCGATCGCTGCATCGCTGCTATGCGGCTATATCGGCATGACGGAGCGGCTGAAGCCGACCAACCAGATCGAGGGCAGCGCCTATCGCATGGCGCACACGCTGCCCAAGACGGCGCACGAAGCCTTGTCGAAGTTCCTGGCCTGCAAGCCGGTGAAGGCGCTGCTCGGCGAGAAGTTCGTGAAGGCGCTCTACATCGTGAAGATGGCGGAGCTGGAAGCCTATCAGAACGTCATCAGCTCGTGGGAGCGCGAGCATCTGTTGTTGAACGTGTAAGCGGCTGATAGACTGTCATCATGTGGATGAGGACCGATCCGTTGGCTTTGTTGAGCGCCGGCCGGCATCACGGCCCGGCCAGCCGGCGGTCCCTGCGCGCCGAGATCCTGATCCTGACTGCGCGTATCAATTTCAATCCCTGATCAGGCATTGAGCGAAAGAGGCCGGCATACGTCGATGAGATGCCGGTTCAGTCTGTCCGTTTCAATGCGAGGATCATCATGACCGTCTTACCGAAGCGCAATTCGACCGCCGCGTGGCAGGCGCAGGATCGCCGCCATGTGCATCCCTTCACCGATCACGCCGACCTGCACCGGCATGGCAGCCGCGTCATCACCAGGGCCGAGGGTACCTATCTCTGGGATTCCGAAGGCAACCAGCTGCTGGATGCCTTCGCCGGCCTGTGGTGCGTGAACGTCGGCTATGGCCGCAAGTCGATTGCCGAGGCCGCGTATAGGCAGCTGCAGGAGCTGCCCTACTACAACACCTTCTTCAAGACTACGCACCCCGCCGTTGCGGAGCTGAGCGAGATCCTGGTCGGCTTGACGCCAAAGCAGTTCAATCATGTCTTCTATGGCCTCAGCGGCTCCGACGCCAACGACACGATCGTGCGCATGGTGCGGACGTATTGGAACCTTCAGAAGAAGCCGAACAAGAAGACCATCATCAGCCGCATCTACGCCTATCACGGCTCGACCATGGCCTCCGCCTCGCTCGGCGGCATGAACTACATGCACGAGCTCGCGGACCTGCCGCTGCCCGGATTCGTGCATGTGCGCAGGCCATACTGGTATGCCGAAGGCGGCGATCTGTCGCCGGAGGAATTCGGCAAACTCTGCGCCAAGGCGATCGAAGACAAGATCCTCGAGCTTGGGCCTGACAATGTCGGTGCCTTCATCGGCGAGCCGATCATGGGTGCGGGCGGCGTCGTCATCCCGCCATCGACCTATTGGCCGGCGGTGCAGGACATCTGCAAGAAATACGATCTGCTGCTGATCGCCGACGAGGTGATCTGCGGGTTCGGGCGCACCGGCCACTGGTTCGGCTCGGAGCATTTCGGCATCGACAGCGCCGATTTCATGACCCTGGCGAAGGGCTTGAGCTCCGGCTACTTGCCGATCTCGGCAGTCATGATCTCCGATCGCGTGGCGGAGGTGCTCTCCAGCGGCGTCGATTTCAATCACGGCTACACCTACTCCGGCCACCCGGCGGCGTGTGCGGTCGCGATCGAGAACATTCGCATCCTCGAGGACGAGAAGCTGGTCGAGCGCGTGCACGATGAGACCGGCCCCTATCTCGCCAAGCGGCTGCGGGAGCTGCTCGACCATCCGCTGGTGGGCGAGGTGCGCAATGTCGGCCTGATGGGCGCGATCGAGCTCGTGAAGGACAAGAAGACGCGCAAGACCTTCGAGCCGGTCGGTGAGGTCGGCACCCTGTGCCGCGACCACTGCTTCGCCAACGGCCTCGTTATGCGCGCGACCAAGGACACGATGATGATCTCCCCGCCCCTCACCTGGACCAAGGAGAACGTCGACGAGTTCATGCGCCTGGCAACCATCGCGCTCGACCTCACGGCGAAGGACGTGGGGAAGAAGTAGAAACGAGATCGAATCTCAACACATTCGTCATGGCAAGGCCCTCGGCCTTGCCATGACGGCGTTGAGGTGACAGTGGAGTTCTATTTCCCCGCCGTGATGCGGTACGCGCAGCGCCTCGCGCCGGCGAGGATGTGTTCTTCGCGTTCGACCTTGGCGTCGGAGCCTAGCGTATCGCGGAACAGGTTGAGCTCCGAACGGCAGAAGCCTTGGCACGCCTTGGCGGCTACGCAGATCGGGCAGTGGTTCTCGATCAGCAGCAAAGATCCGTCCGGCTGGCGCTTCACCTCCGCCATGTAGCCTTCTTCGGCGCGCTGCTCGGCCAATAGCTTGGCGCGCTCCGCGAGCGAGCGACCCGGCCGCAAACGCTCGGCATAGAGTCGGCGCGTCACCTTCTCGCGCTCGGCGATCACGCGTTCTAGTCCCTCCGGACCAAACACCGCGCTGATCGCCTGGATGACGTCGACGGTCATGGCCGCGTGGGAATCCGGGAAGCGGGCGTTGCCGGCTTCGCTGAGCGACCAGACACGCTTCGGACGACCGACACCTTCCCGCCGATCTTCGAACGTCACAAGCCCCTTGTCCAATAGACGACCGAGCTGTTGGCGAGCGGCCACCACGGTCACCTTGAGGCGACGCGCAAGCGCGTCGGCGCTCTGCGGACCGGCGGATTTGAGGGCGTAGAGAACGCGCGTGGCGCCTTTATCTTCCATGCCGAGACCCTAACACGGCCTCGCACATAAAGAAATATCTTGCTTTCCTTATTAGGAGAATATAGAAACATACACGCATTCTAATTGCGAGGCTGCGATGCGGTTCTTTCCCTTGCTGGTACGGAAGGATCAGTTCCGCGTCGGATTGCAGTCGCTCCTGGCTGGCTTGTTCCCGATACTCACAAGATATGACGACGTTCGCAACCTGCCGCCCTATCTGCTGCGCGACATCGGCCTCAGCGAACGCCGCGACCCGGACTGGGATCGGCTGCTAACATAGTCTCAGTTGATAGGAAGAAGCCCGTGTCGGATCGCCCGCTCAACCTCGCCATCATCATCGGCAGCACCCGCGAAGGCCGCTTCGGCGACACCGTCGGTCGCTGGTTCGCGAAACAGGCGGCGGCCCATGGCGGCTTCTCCGTCGACCTCATCGATCTCATCGACATCCAGCTGCCACCGAGCCATCGCGCCAAACCGACACCCGAGGTCGATGCCTTCCGCGCACGTCTCGCAGCGGCCGATGCATTCGTGATCGTGACGCCGGAATACAACCACTCCTATCCCGCTTCGCTGAAGCACGCGATCGACCAGGGCTATGTCGAATGGATGGCGAAGCCGGTCGGGTTCGTATCCTACGGCGGAACGGTCGGCGGCGTGCGCGCCATCGAGCATCTACGCCATGTCTTCGCCGAGTTGCATGCGGCAACCATTCGCGACTATCTGTGCTTTATCAATGCGCGGCGCCAGTTCAATGCCGACGGCAATCCGATCGATCCGGAGGGACCAGGGAGTGCTGCAAAGACCATGCTGGACCGGCTTGCCTGGTGGGCCGACGCGCTGCGCGCTGCGCGGGATTCCCGGCCCTACATCAAACGCTAGAGGAGACAACTCTGTCTTGAGTGCACGCGCGCTCTGTGGTCGAGTGGGCGCTCTTCCCGGACCGAGTCGGTCCATCGCCGGCCCCTTTTCATGACCCAATCGACTGCGCAGGCAACCATCGGATGGCGGGATCTGCTGCTGGGACCCCGGCGGGCGGCCGTCTGGACCATTTGCCTGGGTGTCTCCCTGCACGCCTTCAACTGGTTCGTGGTCAATACGATCACGCCATCCGCCGTCCTGGAGCTGGGCGGCGCAGAGCTGCTGAGCTGGGTCACCGCGTTCTTCCTCGTCTTCTCGATTGTCGGCTCATCCGGTGCGGCGTTCCTGAAAGGCCGGCTTGGATTGCGCGCCGTGCTGATCGGCTCGTCCCTGCTCGCGATCGCCGGCAGCCTGATCATCGCGGTCGCACCGAACATGGAAGTGCTGCTCGTCGGTCGGATCGTGCAGGGCTTCGCGGAAGGCATCATCATGGCGCTCTGCTATGTGATCGCCGCGGATGCCGTGGGCGAAGATGCCCTACCCCCTCTGTTCGGTCTGCTGGCGGCCGTGTGGGCACTGGCAACCGTGGGCGGGCCGATCCTGGGAGGTGCATTGGCGCACCTCTGGTCGTGGCGGATCGCGGCCGCTTCCCTCGCGCCGCTCGCCATCATATTTCTTGTGCTTGCTCTGATCGTCCTGCCGGCCCGGCCGAAGGCGGACGGCGGCAAGGGTTGGCCGCTTCTGCGCCTCATCTTCCTGACCGGCGGCAGTCTGGCCATCTGTGTCGCCAGCAAATCCGAGACGCCGCTGCTGGCAGCTGCGATCGTGCTCGCTGGGCTGGTCGCTCTATGGATCGGCCTACGCATCGACCGGCACGCACGCTCGCCGCTGTTTCCCGCGCGGCTGCTGTCGGCGCGGCCAGCGAGCTCCCTCGGCCTGTGGATCATCGGGCTGATGCCGCTGGCCGAGGCCAGCGTGTTCCTGTTCATCCCTTACGTCGGCCAGGTGCATCTGGGGCTCAACGTCATGCATGCGGGGCAGATGGCGTCGATCGTGGCACTCGCCTGGTCGTTCAGTGCGATGCTGGTTGCACGCCTGGCGGAGAAGCAGGCGACACGCCTCATCGTTCTCGGCCCTGCCGTGCTGACGTTCGGTATGTTCATGCTGGCGTGGGCGGTGAATGCCGAGACCCTGCTTGGCACCGCCATCGCGCTCGCTGCGTGCGGGATCGGCTTCGGCATCAGCAACGGCTTCATCTGCCAGCGCACGATCGGCACGAGTGGCAATGCCGAGCGTGACGTGACCTCCGGCGCGATCCCCACTTTCGAAGGCCTGGGCGCCGCCTTGGGTGCGGCCTTCTCCGGCATCATTGCGATCGGTGCAGGTTTTCCCGAACTCGATTCCAGCACGCGGCCAATCGTCTGGTCATTCGTGATCGGCGGATTGCTCGGCCTGCCGGCGATCCTCGCCGCCATTCGCTTTGCGCGGCAGACCTCTTCTGTGTCCCTGGAGACGCAGCCCGCCGAATAGATTGTCTCGTTACAAAGACCATCACAGCTATGCGCGCTCGACAACGCCCCATGTCGGACGGCGCCCTATCACGCATGCTGAACTGTCACTAGCATGGTTGCCGAGAGCACGCGTGTTCCGGGGGTGCCTAAGTCGTGTCGCGTAGAGCTTCGATCTTTGTCCTCAGCATCGGCGCTTTGTCGATGATCCTGACCTTCGGCATCCGCCAGACCTTCGGCCTATTTTTGCCGCCGATTCATGCGGAGCTGGGCTGGAGCATTGCCGGGCTGTCCTTTGCCTGGGCGATCCAGAATCTGCTGTGGGGCGCGTTCCAGCCGATCGCCGGCGCCATCGCCGATACGAGAGGTCCCACCTGGGTCGCCTTCTTCGGCGGCGTCGCTTACGTCGCCGGCCTCTGGCTGATGAGCGAGGCGCACTCGCCGCTGAGCTACGGCATCGGCAGCGGTGTGCTGGTCGGCATCGGGCTTGCCTGCAGCGGCATGTCGGTGGTGTTAGGCGCCGTCATGCGCGCGTCGCCGCCGGAGAAGCGCGGCCTTTATGGCGGCATTGTCACCGCCGGCGGCTCGGTCGGGCAGCTGATATTCATGCCGGCGACGCAAGCGATGATCGCGAAGTGGGACTGGCAGCCGACGCTGCAGATCCTGACCGTCATCGGCATCGCCATCGCGCTCTGCGCCTTTGCGCTGCCGCGCGAGCATAAGCAGGCTGCCGCACCGACCGACAAGCCCGGCGCGACCTCGATCGGCGAGGCGTTGCGCACCGCCTTTGAGGATCGCTCCTATATCCTGCTCGTGTCGGGTTTCTTCGTTTGCGGCTTTCATCTCGCCTTCATCGGGTTC
Organism: Dongia deserti; assembly: GCF_003574735.1. GTDB lineage: Bacteria > Pseudomonadota > Alphaproteobacteria > Dongiales > Dongiaceae > Dongia_A > Dongia_A deserti. The sequence goes on along the minus strand of NZ_QORW01000008.1, from coordinate 194,050 downwards.
CATCTGCCGCAATTCGCCGCTTTGTGCGGATTGTCGCCGACCGCGGCCTCGGATTCACTGGCGCTGGTGGGCGGGTTCAATGCTGCCGGCTGCATCCTGATCGGCGTAATGATGAAAAGGATGCAGTCGAAGTATCTGCTGAGCTGGATCTACTTCCTGCGCTCGGTGGCGATCGCCGCCTTCTTCCTGCTGCCAATCACCGAGGTTTCGATTCGCGTTTTCGGCGCGGCGATGGGGTTGCTCTGGCTCTCGACCGTGCCGCCGACCAGCGGACTGGTGGCGCGGCTGTTCGGCACGCGCTATCTTACCATGCTGTTCGGCATTGCTTTCTTCAGCCACCAGGTCGGCGCCTTCATCGGCGCCTATTGGGCGGGCTGGTTGTTCGAGACGCAGGGAAATTATGACGCGGTCTGGTGGGTCTCCATTGCGCTCGGCGTTCTGGCCGCCATCGTCCATCTGCCGATCCGCGAGCGCGCGCCGGTTCCGGCGATCGCCTGAGGTTCCGTGATCGTTCCCGATGCTGCCGAGCTGCGCGAGGCGCTGCCGCGGAACCAGCGGCTGCTGGGACTCGACGTGGGCGAGAAGACGATCGGGCTGGCGCTGAGCGATCCCGCGCTCAGCGTGGCCTCGCCCATCACCACCATCAAGCGCACCAAGTTCACGGCCGACGCCAACGCCCTGTTCAAGCTGGCAGCGGAGCGCGGCGTCGGCGGATTGGTGATCGGCCTGCCGCTGAACATGGACGGCAGCGAAGGCCCACGCTGCCAGTCGGTACGACAATTCGCCGCCAATCTACTGAAACTGAAAGATTTGCCGATCCTGTTCTGGGATGAGCGCCTCTCCACCATGGCGGTGGAGCGCGCGATGATCGCCCACGACGTCACCCGCGCGAAGCGGGATAAGGTGGTGGACCAGGCGGCGGCCGCCTTCATCCTGCAAGGCGTGCTCGACTCTCTCGGCAGAAAAGCTTCAAGCAACTGAAACGAATCTGTCATCAGAGCGGCCTAACCCTCCTCCGCTGGTTTCCAACAAGGAGGGTAAGATGGGGAATGTGCGTTGTGGCCTGCTGATGGCGACGGCATTGCTGGCATGCGCTGGGGTGGCGCGCGCTGACGAATCTGTGAAGGTGCTGGAAAGCATGGATGCGAAGCTGCAATTGGGCCAGGTCACGTTCGCCGGCGGCAAGAGCCTGGATCTGACGATCGGCATCGGCAGCGCTCTGTTCCACATGCCGGGCGATCCGGCGGATGAATTCTATGCCCTGACAGATCGCGGCCCGAACATCGATTGCGCCGATTCGGAGAAGATCGCCGGCATGTTGCTCGACCAAGCCTGCGGCGGCGATGAAAAGGCCAAGCTGTTTCCCCGTCCGGATTTCGTGCCCTCGATCGTGAAGGTGAAGCTGAACCAGAATGGCACCTTCGTCACGACCGGATGGATTCCCCTCAGGGATGCGGCGGGCAAGACGATTACCGGCTTGAGCAATCCCTTGAAGGCCACGAAGACCGAAGCCGCCTATGACAAGGATGGCAAGCAGATGCCGTTCGATCCCAACGGTCTCGACACGGAAGGGCTCGTACGGCTGAAGGACGGCACGTTCTGGATCGGCGAGGAATATGGGCCGGGCCTCGTGCACGTCGCCGCCGACGGCAAGATCATCGAGCGGCTGGTGCCGGCCGGCCTCGAAGGCGATCTCAGCGATGCGACCTACACAGTGACGGGCTCTCTGCCTGCCATCCTCATGAAGCGCCATCTCAATCGCGGCATCGAAGGCATCGCCGTTGCGCCGGATGAATCGGCGCTCTACACGATCGTGCAGAACCCGCTCGCGAACCCCGATGCCAATGCGTACAAGGCAGCCGTGGCGACGCGCATCCTGAAGCTGGATCTCAAGACCCGGCAGGTGGTCGGCGAGTATGTCTACACGTTGGACCCAGCCGAGAGCTTCAAGCGCGATAAGTCGGACAAGCAGAGCGACGTGCGCATCAGCGAGCTCGTTGCCGTCGGCATCGACAAGCTGATCGTGCTGGAACGCATCTCCAAGACCACCAAGCTGCAGGCGGTCGACCTTTCCGGCGCGACCAACATCCTACGCAGCGATTGGGACAAGATCGAGACTTCACCGAGCCTGGAGCAACTGACGGCGGCCGACCTGTCCGCGAAGGGCGTTACGCCGGTGAGCAAGAAGCTGTGGCTGGACAGCAGCGACTATGCGGAGCTGCCGTCGAAGATCGAGGGCGTTGCGATCGTCGATGGCAAGGAACTCGTCCTCATCAACGATGACGATTTCGGCATCGAAGGCGCCAAGACCCGCATCGTGCGCCTCACCATGCCAAGGGCGGCGTTCTGAACGTAGCCAACCGGAGGCACCTTCCCCTCTTGCTTGGGGAAGGTGCCCGCATGGTCAGGCTTCAAGGTAGCAGAAGCGTTCCTCGACGATCTTTCCGTCCTTGACCGTATAGATGCCGACTTCATCCATCATCATGCGCTGACCGCTCTCTTTCGCCGTTACGTCTATCGTGAACCGGACGACGAACTGGTCACCGTTGACGTACGGACCTTCCACCGTGCCGCCATGAACCTCATGGTTGGCCTGCCACCAATCGCCCTTCGCCTTGACACTAGCCTTGCCGCGGCAGACCGCCATCGGTCCCTCCATGGCCTCATAGCTCACGATATCGTCCGCATTGTATTTCGCGGCAGCGCCGTCGTGATCGTGTCGCTTGAGCATGCTGGTAAAATCCCGGGCGAGTTCGAGTGTTGTCATGGTCTGGCTCCTTGATTAAGCGGGAAGGCGGCACGGACCATATCACTCGCCACTGACGCCTATAGACAGCTGCGTGTCATCGCCCAGCCGAGCCGTCCGGCGTCGGCCCCCTTGATTTTGCTTAGCCGCCCCTAGAGAGTGCAGGGGACTTTCCCGCACACTCTCAAGGGGCATGACATGTCGGGACCATTGTCCGGCATCCGCGTTTTTGACCTGAGCCGCATCTTGGCCGGCCCGACCGGCACACAAATTCTCGGCGACCTTGGCGCCGACGTGATCAAGATCGAGCGGCCCGGCCAGGGCGACGATACGCGCAAGTGGGGCCCGCCCTTCGTGCAGGATGCGGCCGGCCATGATACCAGCGAAAGCGCCTATTATCTCGCGGTCAACCGCAACAAGCGGTCGGTCACGCTCGACATCGCGCAGCCCGAGGGACAGGCGATCGCGAAGCTGCTGATCGCGCGCTGCGACGTGTTCGTGGAGAATTTCAAGGTCGGCGACATGGCGCGCTACAATCTCGCCTACGAGCAGATCAAATACGACTTTCCGCGCCTGATCTATTGCTCGATCACCGGCTTCGGCCAGAGCGGACCCTATGCGCCGCGCGCCGGCTACGATTTCCTGGCGCAGGGCATGGGCGGTATCATGTCGGTGACCGGCGACCCATCAACCCCGCCACAGAAGGTCGGAGTCGCGGTCACGGACATCATCTGCGGCATCTACTCCGTGATCGGCATCCTGGCCGCGCTGCAGCACCGGCACCTGACCGGGCGCGGCCAGCTGGTCGACATGGCACTGCTTGACACGCAGGTGAGCTGGCTCGCCAACATCGGGCTGCAATACCTGACGTCGGGTCAGGTGCCGAAGCGCCTGGGCAACGAGCATCCCAGCATCGTGCCTTATTCGGTCGTGCCCTGCTCCGATGGCTTCTTCATTCTGGCAGTCGGCAATGACAGCCAGTTCGAGAAGTTCGCCAAGTTCGCCGGCAAGCCGGAATGGGCGGCGGACGGCAAGTTCAAGACCAACCCCGCGCGCGTGAAGAACCGTGTCGAGCTCTATCGCCTGATCCACGAAGTCACGTCGCAGAAATCCCAGGCCTATTGGTACGAAGGCCTGACCGATCTCGGCGTGCCGTGCGGCCCGGTCAACAATGTCGATCAGGTGTTCCAGGATCCGCAGGTGCTGTTCCGGGGCATGAAGGTCTCGATGCCGCATCCGCTCTCCGGTCAAGGCACCGTCGATCTGATCGGCAGCCCGATCAAGCTGTCGGAGACGCCGGTCGACTATCACCTGCCGCCGCCGACCTGCGGCCAGCATACCGAGGACGTGCTGCGCGAGATGCTGCACCTGCGCGACGACGAGATCACCGCGCTGCGTGCGAAGAAGGTGATCTGAGGCGCGCGTTGCCTGCGCCCTGCCCCTTCGGATCGCATCGCGCCGGCGGCGGACTGCCGCAATCGGCCGAGCGGCTGGACGCTTCTTTGCCGATCCGCTGCAATGAACTGCTGATCGCTATTGAGCATCTTCACCTCGACTCTTCCTCGATGCGGCAGATCGGTGAGAGCTGCGGGCACGACGATGAGCGCATGCGCGCGCAGATCGCGGAGATCGTGCGCACGCGCGGCAAGATGCACAATCCGGTCACGGGTTCCGGCGGCGTGCTGGTCGGGCGCATCAGCGAGATCGGGCCCGATTTTCCCGTGCGGGACATCGCGGTCGGCGATGTCATCTGCACGCTGGTCTCGCTCACCTTGACGCCGTTGCACCTGCACAAGATCGGAACGATCGATGAGAGGTCGGCGCGGGTGGAGGCCGAGGGACACGCGATCCTGTTCGCGAGCGGGCTCTACACCAAGCTGCCGAGCGACATTCCCCAGAATGCCGCAATGGCGCTGTGCGACGTTGCAGGCGCGCCAGGCCACGTCGCGAAGTTGGCGCAGCCGGACCAGACCATCTGCGTGCTGGGGTGTGGCCGGGCCGGCCTGCTGTCCTTGTGCGCGGCGCGCCAGGCGATGGGTCGGGATGGTCTGCTGATCGGCCTTGATGCGAGCAGGAACGCGCTCAATCGCGCGAATTCGCTCCATGTCGCCGACGCACTGCCAGAAGTCGATCTGCGTGATGCGCTGGCGACGCACCAGGCAGTCGCCCGTGCGACCGATGGACGGCTGGCGGACCTGACCATCGTGACGACCAATGTGCCCGGATGCGAGGGTGGCGCGATCCTCGCGACACGTCCGAAAGGTCGCGTCCTCTTTTTCAGCATGGCGACCTCTTTCACTGCGGCCGCCCTGACTGCGGAGGGCGTCGGGCGCGACGTCGAGATGATCATCGGGAACGGCTACACCGACGGCTGGGTCGAGACCGCATTCTCGCTTTACCGGTCCAACCCGACGCTCACCGCCGCCTTCCAGCAGCTCTAGCGTTCCGCGAAGGTTCTCGCGAAAGCCTCGGCAATCCGCTGCGGCGCCGTAGCGCGCACACGATGTCGGCGACCCTTCGAGGTTGCTGCGCGTCAGGTCCAAGGAAGCTGCATTTGAAATGTGACAACGGGCCCGCGCCCGTGACAAAGCTGTGGGAGATTGCGCCAGCATGGACTGTCTGCCTTGCGACGACGCGGAACTGGCACCTATCTACCTGTTTCATCGACTTGGCACCGAATAGCCCCGTCATCTTCGCGTTCAGTGTGTTCAAAGGGCAAGTCTTGCGCAAACTTCGGGTTACCGTTCTCGACCTCGTGACCAAGGGGCCGACGCGACGGCTCTTCAACCGCATCATGAATGCCAACCTCGCGAGCATCATGCCGCAGGCAATTGCCGTGTGGTGCGAGGAGCTTGGTCACGATGTGCGGTTCATCTGCTACACCGGCGTCGAGGATCTGACGAGCGAGGTGCTGCATGAAACCGACGTGCTGTTCGTCGGGGCGTTCACGCGCTCTGCGCAGACCGCCTACGCCATCAGCAACCTGCATCGGCGCAGCGGTGCGGTGACCGTCCTGGGTGGACCGCATGCCCGCTCCTATCCGCAGAACGCCGCCAGGTACTTCGACTACGTGCTCGGCTTTACCGACAAGCATATCGTTGAGGACGTCCTTCGCGATCCAGCGCCGCAGCGACCCTTGGGGCTGCAGCTGAGCGCCAAACGGCAGCCGGCGACCGTTCCAGGCCTGCGCGAGCGCTGGAAGTTCATCGAACCGACCATTGCCAAATCGCCATTCTTCAAGATGGTGCCAATGGTTGGTAGCTTGGGATGTCCCTATACCTGCAGCTTCTGCATCGACTCGGTGGTGCCCTATCAGCCTCTGCCTTTCGATCAGATCCGCGATGATCTGCGTTTCCTGCTCGGCAAGTTCAGGCGCCCGCGTGTTTCCTGGCACGACCCGAACTTTGGCGTGCGCTTCGATGACTATATGAACGTCATCGAGGAGGTCGTGCCATCCCGGCGCATGCGGTTTGTCGCAGAGAGCAGCCTGTCGCTGTTGTCGGAGGCGCATGTGAAGCGCCTGGCTCGCAACGGATTCGACGCGCTGCTTCCGGGCATCGAATCCTGGTACGACCTCGGCAACAAGTCGAAGACCGGTATCGCGACCGGCGAGGCCAAGGTCCGTCGCGTGGCCGACCACGTGAACATGATCTTGCGGCACGTGCCTTACGTGCAGACCAACTTCGTGCTGGGACTGGATTGCGACAGCGGCCCGGAGCCGTTCGAGCTGACCAAGCAGTTTGTTGATCTGGCGCCCGGTGCGTATCCGGCGTTCTCACTGCTCACGTGTTACGGTCAGGCAGCTCCGCTCAACCTCGACCTTCAACGAGCGGGTCGCGTGCTGCCGTTCCCGTTCCACTTTCTCGACAGCAATCATGCAATGAACGTGCGGCCGCTCAATTACACCTGGCCGGAGTTCTACGACTACGCGGTTGATCTGACGCGCTACGCACTGTCCGGCGCTCGGGTACGCCGGCGCTTCTTGGCCAATCGTGGTGTCAACACGCGCTTTCTCAACGGCGTGCGCGCTGTCAGCTCGGGCCGGGCCGCGTGGCAAGCGAAGATCCGCCGCTTGCTTGACAAGGACGTCCCGATTCGCCGTTTCTTCGAGGGCGAAAGCGACGAACTGCCCCAGTTCTATGCAAACCGCGTGCGCGAGAGCCTAGGGCCGTTGTGGAAGGCGCTGCCCGAGGGCGCGCTCATGCATGACCAGAATGCGTATCTCAAGAGCCAAGGTGGAGTGCCGGCAAGGTCGCGCCGGGCGGCAGAGTAGGAGAACCTACGGGCGTTCGGCAAATGCCAGCTTCGCACCGAGCGCGGCGAAGGCCGCGGCGAAGCTGCGGCGCATCCAGGTCAGCACGCGCGGGCGGGAGATGATCTGGTTGCGCACCGCGGCGGCGAACAGGCCGTAGATCGCAAACACCACCAGCGTCATCAGCATGAAGATTCCGCTCAGCTCCAGCATGCGCGCGAGCGGCCGGGCCTCATCTGCGCTCACGAACTGGGGCAGGAAGGCGAAGAAAAAGATCGAGAGCTTCGGATTGAGGATGTTGATCAGGATGGCGGAGATGATGACTTGGGTCGCCGATTTCGCGTCGACTTCGCTCTCCACCCGCAAGGCGCCACGCTCCCGAAGCGCATTCCAGGCCATGTAGAGCAGATAGGCGACACCGAGATACTTGAGCGTCTGGAAGGCAAGCGCGCTGGTATGCAGCAGAGCCGCAAGGCCCATGATGGCGGCCGCCATGTGCGGCACGATCCCGAGCGTGCAGCCGACCGCCGCCACCACGCTGGCGCGCGAGCCGCGCGAAAGGCCGGCCGCTAGCGTATAGAGCACCCCGGTGCCAGGAGATGCGACGATGATCAGGGATGTGATCAGGAAATCGATGCTCATCCGCCCCCTCCCATGCGCTGAAGGCGCTCAGCTTATCCGGAGCCGCGCTGCTGTCTAGAGCCCCTTCTCCACCATCGCGACGACACGGGCGCCGATCGCATCGATGTCGCTGCGCGGCACGGTATGCAGCGGGCCGTTGATCACCAGCATGGCAAAGCCGTGGACGGAGGACCAGGCGAGGAACTCCGCGCCTGGCCGCCGCTCCAGCGGCAGCAGACCGGCTGCGGTGAGGTCGTCCAGGGCGGCACCCAGGAGTTCGAGGGGATCCAGCCCGCTCGCGCCCTTCCGCGCAGGATCACGAGTGAAGCCCAACGGTTCGGGTGCGGCGAATGCGGTGCGGAACAATCCCGTCTCTGTAAAGGCGAAGCGCAGGTAGCCGGTCCCGACAGCACGGAGCTTGGCGCGGGCAGCTTCCCCGGCGGATTTGCCGCGCCGAACCTTGGCGATCTCTGCTTCCATCGTCTTCGCCAACTCCGACAAGGCCGCAGAGCGCACCGCTTCCAGCAGATCCTGTCGGCTGGCGAAGTGCCGATAGGCAGCGTTCGGCACCACGCCGGCCCGCCGCGTCGCCTCGCGCAGCACGATCGCGCTGGGCCCGCCCGCGCGCGCCAGGGCGATCCCAGCTTCCAGCAGCGCCCGACGCAAGTCACCGTGGCGATAGGTCGTGCGTGCTGGCGTTTTGGATCGCAATTTTTTTGTCATGCCCAGATCTCGATTCAGAATGTGGACAGCGTCCATTTTCTCTGCTAGCGTATGTGGACGGTGTATACATACCGTAACAAGCGCTCCCGCGCACGGGTTATCAGCGAAGGGAGTGGCATTATCTGGAGGAACCAATGATGAAGCTTTATGGCTTCGGCCCCACCCGGTCGCTGCGCGCGATCTGGGGCCTCAAGGAATTGGGTGTGGAGTTCGAGTTCATTCCGGTCAATCTCCAGGCCGGTGAACACCAACGGCCGGATTTCCTCGCGCTCAACCCCGCGGGAAAGGTGCCGGTGCTGGTCGACGGCGACTTGGTGCTGACGGAATCGGCGGCGATCGTCCTGTACCTGGCCGAGAAATATCCCGAGAAAGGGCTGATGCCGACCAGACTACAGGAGCGGGGCCAGGTCTATCGCTGGGTCATGTTCGCCATGACCGAGCTCGAGCAGCCGCTGTGGCGGATCACCAAGCACACGTTCCTCTTTCCCGAACACAAGCGGATACCTCAGGACGTTGATCTCGCCCGCGAGGAGTTCACGGCCATGGCGTCCGTGCTCGAACGTCATATGAACGGACGTCAGTTCATCGTCGGGGATCGCATCACGGCTGCCGATTGCGTCACGGCTTACCTGATGGACTGGGCGAACGAGCAACAGCTGCTCGAAGTTCTCCCAAACCTGAAGGCTTACCTGCAGCGGATGTATCAGCGTTCCACCGCCCCTCAGCGGATTGCCGAGGCGTTCGCCAGCATCCGGGCAGCGTAGCGGAACGCGACAAGTCTAATACTTCCAAGTGGAGACGACCGTCATGAAAGTCCAACCCTACGTGTTTTTCGACGGCAAGTGCGAGGAAGCGCTAGAGTTCTACAAGCGCGCGATCGGAGCCAAGGTGAATGCGCTGATGCGCTTCAGCGAGGCACCCGACCAGTCTCAGGTCAAGCCGGAGAGCAAGAGCAAGGTCATGCACTCCGCCTTCCAGATCGGCGAGACGGAGATCCTGGCATCGGACGGCTACTGCTTGGGCGCGCCCGCTTTCCAGGGCTTCGCGCTCACCATTCACGCCGCCAACAGTGCCGAGGCCATGCGGCTGTTCACTGCCATCGCCGAAGGCGGCAAGATCCAGATGCCACTGGATAAGACGTTCTTCGCCGCGAGCTTCGGCATGGCGGTGGACAAGTTCGGCGTCAACTGGATGGTGATCGCCGAGAAGGCGTAACCTAACCAAGCGGTCAGCAATGGATCCCCTCCCTCAAGCTGGGGAGGGGGAAGCCGCACTTCGGTCAGAGATAGTCCTCGCTCGCTTCCCCCACCCTAGCCCGCCCCCAAGTTGGGGGCGGGGGATCAAGTCATCTTGCGGATGGATTTCCAGCCCTGCGAATCGATTGACCGGGGGCGCTTCGTGGATATGATGCGCCCCCGATGATCGGGTCGCCCAACGCCGCCAACGCGTTTTTCCCACACCGGCATCTGCTCGGTATCGAGGCGCTTTCCGCGGCGGAGATCGAGCGATTGCTCGACCTGGCGGACAGTTACGCCAATCTTCCCAAGGACGACGAGCGCGCGCGCAAGCTGCTGCGCGGCCGCACCGTCATGAACCTGTTCTTCGAGACCTCGACCCGCACCAGCACCTCATTCGAGCTGGCGGCCAAGCGGCTTGGCGCCGACGTTATCGCCATGTCGGTCGGCACCTCCTCCATCAAGAAGGGGGAGACACTGCTTGACACCGCCATGACCCTCAACGCCATGAAGCCGGACGTGATGGTGGTGCGCCACAATGAATCCGGCGCGGTCAACCTGCTGTCGCAAAAGGTGGACGGTTCGGTGATCAATGCCGGCGACGGTCGCCACGAGCATCCGACCCAGGCGCTGCTCGACGCCCTCACCATCCGCCGACGGCTCGGCAAGCTGAACGGCCTGCTGGTCGCGATCTGTGGCGACATCCTGCATAGCCGCGTCGCGCGCTCCAACATCCAGCTCCTGACCAAGATGGGCGCGTGGGTCAGGGTGATCGCACCGCTGACGCTCCTCCCCAGCAATATCGATCGCATGGGAGTCGAGGTCTTCACCGACATGAAAAAGGGGCTGAAGGACGTCGACATCGTCATGATGCTGCGCTTGCAGCTCGAGCGCATGCAGGGCGCCTACGTGCCATCGACGCGAGAGTATTTCCGGTTCTATGGGCTGGACTACGCCAAGCTGGCGCTCGCCAAGCCCGATGCGTTGATCATGCATCCCGGCCCGATGAACCGCGGTGTCGAGATCGACTCGGAAGTGGCGGACGACATCAACCGCTCCGTCATCCGCGAGCAGGTGGAGATGGGTGTGGCCGTGCGCATGGCCTGCCTCGATGCGCTCACCCGCAATCTGACGGGGAACCAATGACGCCCCCGTCCCTGCCGCCCAAGCCGCCGAAGAAGCAGGACCGCCCCCTCGCGCTGGTCAACGCGCGGCTGGTCGATCCGGCGAGCAACCGCGACGAGACCGGCGGCGTGCTGGTGGAGAACGGCGTGATCGTGGCGACCGGTGCGCAGGTGACGCGCGCCAACGTCTCTCAGGACGCGGAGATCCACGATTGCCATGGCCGCGTGCTGGCGCCGGGCTTGATCGACATGCGCGTGCAGCTGCGCGAGCCGGGCGAAGAGCACAAGGAGACGATCGAGACCGGCAGCGTGGCGGCAGCCGCGGGTGGCGTCACCTCCATGGTCTGCCTGCCCAACACCGATCCGGTGATCGATGACGTGGCGGGCATCGAGTTCATCGCGCGGCGCGCGCGGGAAGTCAGGCGCGTGAAGATCTATTGCTACGGCGCACTGACCCAGGGTTTGGAGGGTAAGGACCTCGTCGAGATGGGCCTGCTGGCAGACAGCGGCGCGCTCGGCTTTACCGACGGCCTCTACGCGGTGCGCGACGTGCAGGTGATGCGCCGCGCCCTTACCTATGCGCGCAGCTTCGATGCATTGGTGATCCAGCATCCGGAGGAGCCGGGCCTGGCCGCCGGCGGCGCGATGAACAACGGCGAGCTCTCGACGCGCCTCGGCATTCCGGGCATCCCGGCCTATGCGGAGGTGATGATGATCGAGCGCGACCTGCATCTGGTGCGCGGTTCGGGTGCGCGCTATCACGTCGCGCACGTTTCCACCGCTGCCTCTGTCGAAGCGATCCGCAAGGCGAAGCAGGAGGGCCTGCGCGTCACATGCGATACGGCGCCGCCCTATTTCTCGCTCAATGAATCCGAGATCGGCGACTACCGCACCTTTGCCAAGGTGTCGCCGCCGTTGCGCGGCGAAGCCGATCGGCGTGCGATCGCAGCCGGCCTCGCCGACGGCGTGATCGACTGCATCGCCAGTGACCACGCGCCGCACGATGTCGAAAGCAAGCGCGTGCCCTTCGCCCAGGCGGAAGCCGGCGTGATCGGCCTCGAGACGCTGCTGCCCATCGCGCTCGAGCCGTACCATAAGGGCGCCATGACCTTGCTCGCGGCTTTGCGGTGCCTCACCAGCCGGCCGGCGGACATTCTGGGCCTGCCGCAGGGCCGGCTCGCGAAGGGCGCGCCGGCGGACATGGTGCTGCTGGATATCGATCGGCCCTACCGCATCGACGTCGCGAAGTTCCGCAGCAAGTCCAAGAATTCGCCCTATGACGGCCGCCCGGTGCAGGGCCTCGTGCTCAAGACCTTCGTCGACGGTAGGGCGGTTTTCGCCCTCGAGGGAGAGCGCGCATGAACGAGTTTGGCCTTCCCCACGTTGCCGCGGCCGCCCTCGGCTACCTGCTGGGCTCGATCCCGTTCGGGTTGGTGCTGACCAAACTCGCCGGCCTGGGCGACATCCGCAACATCGGATCGGGCAATATCGGGGCGACCAATGTGCTGCGCACGGGGCGCAAGGATCTGGCGCTTGCCACCCTGCTGCTCGATGGCGGCAAGGGCGCCATCGCCGTCCTGATCGCGCGCCTTGTCAGCGAAGACCTGACGGTAATGGCCGGCGGCGCGGCGATCCTCGGCCACCTCTTCCCGGTCTGGCTCAAGTTCAAGGGCGGCAAGGGCGTTGCTACCACTCTCGGCACTCTGATCGCCGCCAACTGGATGGTCGGCATCGGCGCGTGCCTGGTGTGGCTCGCGGCGGCGGTGTTGTTCCGCTACTCCTCGCTATCGGCCTTGGCTGCAGTGGCCGCAGCGCCGTTCATCGCCCTCTGGCTCGGCACCGTGCCGCAGGCATGGCTTGCCGCCTTCGCGGCAGTGCTGGTGTGGATCCGCCATCACGAAAACATCCGCCGCCTGCTCAAAGGCGAAGAGCCGAAGATCGGCAAGAAGAAGGAAGCCCCTCAAGGCTGACGGCTGGCACGCGACTGTGACAAGTCACACATTTTCTGTTTGACTTAGCCGGCCGTCATAGGATATTGCGCGCCTTCCACGGGTGGCGCGGTTCTCGTGGCGTATGATGTTGTCAAAACGCCAAGGAGGTAGTCATGGCGCAGTCAATCATGGATCTCGTTGCGGCCGCCAAGGCCGTGGTGCCGGCAATCTCGCCGCAGGAAGCGGCACAGCTTCAGGAGAAGGGCGCGCTCATCGTCGATGTCCGCGATGCGCCGGAGCTGCAGGCGAGCGGCAAGGTGAAAGGCGCGTTGCACGTCTCGCGCGGCATGCTGGAGTTCAAGGCCGATCCCAAGTCCCCCTATCACGATCAGGCGTTCGACCCGAATAAGACAGTGATTCTTTATTGCGCATCCGGCGGGCGTTCGGCGCTCGGCGGCAAAGCCCTCAAGGATCTCGGCTTCACGGACGTGCGCAATCTGGGCGCCTTCAAGGACTGGGCCGAGAGCGGCGCCGCGGTCGAGAAAGTGTAGCGTCCCCCGGTTGGTTGCAAAACCATTGATGCTTCTCTAGCGTTGCGGCATGACGCAACGCGCGCTTACCGAACGAGAGCGCCTCGATTGCCTGCGGCTCGCGCGTAGTGAGCAGATCGGGCCTGCCAATTATCGTCGGCTGATCCGTCGCTACGGATCGGCCGGCGAAGCCTTGGCGCGGTTGCCGGAACTGGCGAAGCGTGGTGGCCGCACGCGGCCGCTGGTGGCGGCACCGGTCAAGGAGATTGAGGCGGAACTCGCGGACGCGGCGAAGCTCGGCGCACAACACCTCTTTCTCAATGAAGCCGATTACCCGGCCGCCCTCGCCGCGATCGAGGATGCACCGCCTTGCATCATCCTGCTCGGCAACGACGCCCGGCTGGCTCAGCCGTGCGTCGCGCTGGTCGGCGCGCGCAACGCGTCCGGCAACGGGCAGAAGCTGGCGCGCGATCTGGCGCAAGGGTTGGCGGCGGCCGGCTGGTGCGTTGTCTCGGGACTGGCGCGCGGGATCGACGGCGCGGCCCATCAAGGCGCCCTTGCCGCCGGACTGGACAAGGCAGGGACGATCGCCGTGGTCGCGGGCGGCGTGGACAACATCTATCCGCAGGAGAACGCCGCCTTGCGCGAGCGGATCCTGGAAGCGGGCCTCGTCGTCTCCGAGATGCCGCCGGGCTTCAAGCCCCGGGACATCCATTTCCCGCGCCGCAACCGGATCATCTCCGGCCTCTCCAAGGGCGTCGTCGTGGTGGAGGCGGCGCTGCGCTCCGGCTCGCTCATCACCGCCCGGATGGCGGGCGAACAGGGGCGCGAGGTGATGGCCGTTCCAGGCTCGCCGCTCGATCCAAGATGCCGCGGCGCCAACCGCTTGATCCGCGAGGGAGCCGCCCTAATTGAGGATGCGGACCAGATTCTGGAAATCTTAACGAGTCTGCGGCACCAATCGATCGAGGTCGACAAGCCCCTGAGCGAAATCGACCAACCCATTGATTTTACGGTAGAGCGGGATGTCGACAGAACCCGCCGCGACGTTCTGGACCGGCTTGGGCCCAGTCCCATCGCGGTTGACGAATTGCTCCGACAGTGCCAATCCTCACCGCCCGTTATCGGACAGGTGCTCCTGGAACTCGACCTCGCAGGTCGCCTGGAACGCCATCCCGGCAATCGCGTTTCGTTGCTGGCCGCTCCCTGACGTGGGGTTCAGGGGGCCGCGAGTCGCGGCTGGCGGTGCCCCAAAATGACTACAGAGAGCCGCAAGACGCAGATGAAAATCGTCGTTGTCGAATCCCCGGCAAAAGCCAAGACGATCAATAAATACCTAGGGCAGGGCTACCGGGTGCTGGCCTCGTTCGGCCACGTCCGGGACCTGCCCTCCAAGGACGGTTCGGTGCAGCCGGAGAACGACTTCCTTATGAACTGGGAGGTCGAGGGCCGTGGCCAGAAGCAGATCAGGGAAATCGCCGAGGCGGTCAAGAACGCGGACAAGCTGATCCTCGCCACCGACCCTGATCGCGAGGGCGAGGCGATCTCCTGGCACATCATCGAGGCGCTGAAGGCCCGGCGCGGTCTTGGCAAGGTCCCGTTCGAGCGGGTGGCCTTCAACGAGATCACCAAGCGCGCCGTGCTCGACGCCATCAACAACCCGCGCACGATCGACCAGGAGCTGGTCGACGCCTATCTGGCGCGCCGCGCGCTCGATTATCTGGTGGGCTTCACCTTGTCGCCGGTGCTGTGGCGCAAGCTGCCGGGCAGCCGCTCGGCCGGCCGCGTGCAATCGGTTGCGCTACGTCTGATCTGCGAGCGCGAGGCGGAGATCGAGGCCTTCAAGGCGCGAGAATACTGGACCATCGAGGTCGACTTCACCGCGCCCGACGGTACCTCGTTCACCGCGCGCCTGACCCATCTCGACGGCAAGAAGCTCGACAAGTTCGATCTGCCCGACGAGGCAGCAGCACAGGCTGCGGCGGCAAAGGTGCGCGCCGGCGCACCCTTCAAGGTCTCCAATGTCGAACGCAAGTCGGTCAAGCGGCACCCCTTCCCGCCCTTCACCACCTCAACCCTGCAGCAGGAGGCCTCGCGCAAGCTGGGCTTCGGCGCGACCCACACCATGCGCATCGCGCAGCGGCTGTATGAAGGCGTGGATATAGAGGGCGAGACGGTCGGCATCATCACCTATATGCGAACCGACGGCGTCGCTTTGGCGCAGGATGCCATCGCCGCCAGCCGCAAGCTGATCGCCGAGCAATACGGCAAGGAGTTCCTGCCTGACGCGCCGCGCATCTATAAGAGCACGGCGAAGAACGCGCAGGAGGCGCACGAGGCCATCCGCCCGACGGACTTGTTCCGCCGGCCGGACCGCATCCGCCGCTACCTGCGCGAGGATGAGGCCGCCCTCTACGACCTGATCTGGAAGCGCACCGTCGCGAGCCAGATGGAAAGCGCGGAACTGGACCAGGTCTCGATCGACATCGAGAGTGCCGACCGCAAGGTCACGCTGCGCACCACCGGCTCGGTGGTGAAGTTCGCAGGATTCCTGTCGGTCTATCAGGAAGGCCGCGACGATCCGGTCGACGAGGACGACAGCGGCCGGCGCCTGCCCGACCTGAAGGCGAACGACAACGTCAAAGCCGGCACCGTCAAGCCGGAACAGCATTTCACCCAACCGCCGCCGCGCTACAGCGAAGCGAGCCTGATCAAGCGATTGGAAGAACTCGGCATCGGCCGGCCCTCGACCTACACCTCGATCCTCCAGACGCTGGAGGACCGCAGCTACGTGCGGTTGGAGAAGAAGCGCCTGATTCCCGAGGATCGCGGCCGCATCGTCACGGCCTTCCTAACCAACTTCTTCGATCGCTACGTCGAATACGGTTTCACCGCCGACCTCGAGGAGAAGCTCGACGATATTTCCGGCGGCCGCGCGCAATGGAAGGAAGTGCTGCGCGATTTCTGGCTCGACTTCAGCCGCCTGCATCAGCCGGCCAACGACGATGATGATGGCAAGCTGCCCTCGATGGACGATGCGGTCAGCTTCCTGGATTCCGGCATTGGCAAGCGCTCGGTGGTGATCGACACGCTGAACGAGGCGCTGGCGCCGCACTTCTTCCCGCCGA
The DNA here is from genome assembly GCF_003574735.1 of Dongia deserti. Taxonomy (GTDB): domain Bacteria; phylum Pseudomonadota; class Alphaproteobacteria; order Dongiales; family Dongiaceae; genus Dongia_A; species Dongia_A deserti. Next base: position 177,760 of record NZ_QORW01000008.1, on the reverse strand, counting down.
CCGAGGATGGGCGCGACACGCGCGTCTGCCCGGCCTGCAAGAACGGCCAGCTCGGCATCAAGCTCGGCAAGACCGGCGCCTTCATCGGCTGCAGCAACTATCCGGAATGCCGCTACACACGCCCGCTCGCGGTCGCCAATGGCGAGGAGAGCGAGCAGGTCGGGCCGCTCGAAGTCGGCGTGGATCCGAAGACCGGCAAGAACGTGACGTTGCGCAAGGGCCCTTACGGGCACTATGTGCAGCTGGATGAAGAAGGCGACGAGAAGCCCAAGCGAGTCTCTCTGCCGCGCGGCGTGACGCCGGATCAGATAACACTCGACGTGGCGCTCGGCCTGCTGTCGCTGCCGCGGGTCGTCGGCGATCATCCGGAAACCAAGAAGCCGATCATGGCCGGCATCGGCCGCTTCGGTCCCTACCTACAGCACGACGGCAAGTACAAATCGATCCCCAAGGATGACGACGTGCTGACCATCGGCCTCAACCGCGCGGTCGATCTGCTGGCCCAGGAGAGCAAGGGCCGCGGCCGCGGTGCGCCGGTTCCCGGCAAGCCCATCGGCAATCACCCGGAAGACAACCAGCCGGTCACCCTGCATGACGGCCGCTACGGTCCCTACGTGAAGTGGGGCAAGATCAACGCCACGATCCCGAAGGGCATTGCGCCGGAATCGCTCACCCTGGACCAGGCCGTCGGCCTGATCGCCGAACGCGCCGCCAAGTCCGGCGGCGGCCGGGTCAAGAAGGCGACGAAGAAGGCAGCCAAGAAAGCCGAGCCCAAGCAGGAGCTGAGCGAACCCGCACCCAAGGCGGTGAAGCCGAAGGTCGCGAAGAAGGCTGCCGCCAAGACGCCGAAAGCTGCGAAGAAGGCAGCCAAGAAGAGCGCGGAATAGCGCGGCCCGACCTCCTCAACAGCTGTCATCCCGGACGCGTCGCGAAGCGGCGCGATCCGGGACCCATGCGGCCTCGCGGCAATGCCGCATAGGCCCCGGCTCTCGCTTTCGCTCGGCTGGGATGACAGGTGTGGGCGCCGCTCTGTATGATCGGGCACCAGAAGAAAGCGCGAGTCCCGATGTCCCGCCCCGCCGCCCAGCCTACCGTGCAAGTCGACAATGACCGCGTCCTCGTCACCCTCTGGCGCTTTGCGCCGGGGGCGGAGACGACGTGGCATCGGCACGGCTACGACTATGTCGTCGTGCCGCTGACCACGGGAAAGCTGCAGATCGATGATGGGAAAACGCAGCGCCTCGCGGAACTCACGGCCGGCCAATCCTATTACCGTCCTGTGGGCATCGAGCACAACGTCATCAACGCCAACGAGCACGAATTCGTCTTTGTCGAAATCGAATTCAAGACGCCGCAAGCCTGAGACTGATCAGGCCGAGGACAACGCGCCGATGGAAGAGCGCAGCAGGAAGCGCGGCGCGAAGCACGTCCCCCTCCCCACCAAGGAGCAGGTGCTGGCCTTCATCCGCGAAAGCGAAGGGCCGGTCGGCAAGCGCGAGATCGCCCGCGCCTTTCATCTGAAGGGTGCCGACCGCATCCCGCTCAAGGCGATGCTCAAGGAGCTGGAAAAAGAGGGCCAGGTCGATCGCGGCCGCAAGCGGCAGCTGGCCGCGGCCGGCGTTCTCCCCGAGGTGACGGTCGTGCAGGTCATCGGTCCCGATGCCGACGGCGACCTGTGGGCGCGGCCGGTTGACCTCCGGCCCGATGACGCGGAGCCGAAGATCGTCATCATCGACGACCGCAAGATCGACCGCCCGCTCGGCGCCGGCGATCGCGTCCTCGTGCAGCTCAAACAGACGGATGCTGATGTCTATGAAGCGCGTGCGATCCGCAGGCTGCAGAGCCGGGCGCAGCGCGTTGTTGGACTGTTCGAGAAGGGCAAGGACGGGTTCGGCCGCTTGGTGCCGACCGACAAGCGGATCAAGACCGAGTTCTCCATCCATCCGCGCGAGATCGGCAGCGCGCGCACCGGCGATCTGGTCATCGTCGAAGCGGAACCGGCGCGACGGCTCGGCACGCCCAAAGCGCGCGTCGTGGAGCGCATCGGCCGCGCGGATGAACCGCGCTCCATCAGCCTGATCTCGGTCGCCGAGCATCAGATCCCGTTCCAGTTCTCGCCCGCCGCCCTGACCCAGGCGAAAGAAGCCGGGCCGGCGACCTTGGGCAAGCGGACTGACCTGCGCGACGTGCCGCTTGTCACCATCGACGGAGATGATGCACGCGACTTCGACGATGCGGTGTTCGCCGAGCCTGACAAGGATGCGAAGAACCTGGGCGGCTGGCGCCTGGTCATCGCGATCGCCGACGTAGCACATTACGTGCGGGCGGGCGACGCGCTGGACAAAGCCGCGCGCGAGCGCGGCAACTCGGTCTACTTCCCGGACCGTGTCGTGCCGATGCTGCCGGAGGAGCTGTCCAACGGCTGGTGCTCGCTGAAGCCCAACGAGGATCGCCCCTGCATGGCGGTCGAGATCATCATCGACGCCAACGGGAACAAGCTGCGCCACCGCTTCATGCGCGGGCTGATGCGCTCGCAGGCCCGCCTCACCTACGAGCAGGTGCAGGCAGCGCATGACGGCAGGCCGAACGACCTGACGGGGCCAGTGTTGAAGCCGATCATCGAGCCGCTGTATGGCGCTTTCCGCGCGCTGCTGAAGGCGCGCGAGGCACGCGGCACGCTGGACCTCGACATCCCGGAGCGCCGCGTATTCCTTGGAGAAGACGGGCATATCGACCGCATCGTCCCGCGCAGTCGGCTCGATTCCCACCGCCTGATCGAGGAATTCATGATCGCCGCTAACGTCGCGGCGGCGGAGGCGCTGGAGAAACGCCGTCAACCCTGCATGTATCGTGTGCACGAGCCGCCCGACCCCGCGCGGGTCGAGGCGCTGCGGCAGTTCGTCGATGGGCTGGGGTTGAAGCTTGCGCGGGGCCAGGTGATCAGGCCGAAGCATTTCACCCGGCTGCTGGAGCAAGCGACGAAGACGCCTTACGCCGCGATGATCCACACATTGACGCTGCGCTCGCAGATGCCCGCCGTCTATGCGCCGGGCAATCTCGGCCATTTCGGGTTGGCGCTGCAGCGCTATGCGCATTTCACGTCCCCGATCCGGCGCTATTCGGATCTGCTGGTGCATCGCGCCTTGATCTCGGCTTATGGCTTCGGCAATGACGGTCTCCCGACTGATGCAGCCGCCACGTTCGAACCGACCGGGCAGCACATCTCCGCGACCGAGCGCCGTGCCGCCGCAGCCGAGCGCGATGCCATCGACCGCTACGTGGCACATTTCATGGCGGAGCGTGTCGGCGAGAATTTCGATGGCCGCGTCAGCGGGGTGGCGCGCTTCGGCTTGTTCGTTACGCTGGAGGAAACAGGGGCCGACGGATTGCTGCCCGTCGGGATGCTGCCGCCGGACTTCTATGATCATGACGAGCGGTCTCATGCCCTCGTGGGGCGGCGCAACGGCCGCGTCTTCCAGTTAGGCGCGCAGATCACCGTCCGTTTGGCAGCCGCGCAGCCGTTAACAGGAGGGTTGAGCTTCGAGCTGGTCGCGGGCGGGAGCGCGCATCAGGATGATCGGGCAGTCCGCAAGCTGGTCGGCGAAGAACGTCGGACCGCCAAGCCGCGCGTCGGCGTGAAATCAAAATCCAAGCCTAAACCGATGAAATCACGGGCAAAGCGTCGCAGGCGCGATTAACGCCCGGCCCCTTCCGCCAGTATACGTTGAGCGCCCGCCACTGTCTCTTAACAGACGCTGGCAGGAACCGCCGAATTTGCTACTGTAGCCGCGCCGTTAACCTGTTTTTCGGGGCTGGGGCCTAGCTTGCTCGAACACATGATCAGATCGATTCGAATGCCGTCTCTTGACCTCTTCAGGCGGGCTCGCGCTGTAGCGGCGATCGCGCTTTTCGGGCTTGCTATCGCGGGTTGCGTCGGCAGCCGGTCCTCCACCGATCCGTCGGCGCTATCGCGCCAAATGTTCGAAGCCGGCTTCGAAGACATCGATGCGGTCTATATCGACAAGCCGGACATCGGCGCCCTCGCCCTCGCCGGCATGCAGCAACTCAGCACGATCGATTCCGACGTGACGGCCCGCCGCACGGGCAACAAGGTCGAATTGCTGTTGAAGAACCAGATCGCCTATAGCCGGACCGTCGACAGCGATTTCGACCCCGAGGCCTGGGGCGATCTGACCGCCGACGTGCTGGATGAAGCGACGGCGGAATCGGAGAAAATCAAGACAGCGCCGATCGAAAAAGTCCATGAGGCGATGTTCAGCGGCGTGGTCAGCAAGCTCGACCAGTTCTCCCGCTATTCCAGCGCGGAGAACGCACGCGAAGCCCGCGCCGCGCGCGACGGCTTCGGCGGCATCGGCGTGCGCATCTCGGTGGAAGACGACCAGGTGCGCGTCGTCTCCGTCCAACACTACACGCCGGCCGAGCGCATGGGCCTGAAGACCGACGATATCATCACCGCGATCAACGGCGAGAGCACAAAGGGGCTTGGCCAACGCGAGGTGGTGGAGCGCCTGCGCGGAGCGGTGGACAGCAAGGTCGACATCACCGTCAAGCGTGCGACGCGAGATCCATTCGACGTGACGATCACACGCGCTCATGTGGTGCCCGAGAGCATCAACTATCGGCGCGAAGGCGATGTGGGCTACTTTCGCATCTACAGCTTCAACGCCGAGACCGCGGCAAGCCTGAAGCGCGCCGTGGCCGATGCCGAGCAGGAGATCGGCCCGCGCATGAGGGGGCTGGTTATTGACCTCAGGGACAATCCTGGCGGACTGCTCAATCAATCCGTCGCGGTTTCCAACCTCTTCCTGCGAGAAGGACGCGTGGTGTCGACCCATGGCCGGCATCCCGACAGTCACCAGTATTTCGAAGCCAGCGGCGACGACATCGCGAAAGGCAAGCCGATCGTTGTGATGGTTGACGGCAATTCCGCCTCCGCGGCCGAAATTGTCGCGGCCGCGCTGCAGGACAACCGCCGCGCTGTGGTCGTCGGCAGCAACACCTATGGCAAAGGCACCGTGCAGACGGTGCTGCCTCTGCCCAACCAGGGCGAGATCACGCTGACGTGGGCGCGCTTCCACGCGCCGTCCGGATATACGCTGCATCATCTGGGCGTGCTGCCCAGCGTCTGCACCTCGGTTTATCGTAGCGCCGAAGAGGTGATGAGGGATCTGGGCCGTGGCCAACTGCCTCAGGTCCCCACCGGTCGCCGCAACGCCGTGAAACCGGACGACACCAAAGGGTTGGATTCGTTGCGCAAGGCCTGCCCGGCACGGGAGCAGGACAACCCGGTCGATCTCGAAGTCGCGCTGCGGCTGGTCTCGACGCCCGACATGTTCGCCAGCGCCGTTCGCCTAGCCGAGCCGCCGCAATTGGGCCTGAACCACGACGACGAGAACACCGCCCTCGCGCAATGAAGCGAGAGACGCCGGTTCGGCCAGTTGATGCCGCCGGGCTGATCCTGCTGCGGGGCAACCGCGAAGCTCCTGAGATCCTGCTCGGGCGGCGCCACGCCAAGACGGCCTTTTTGCCCGACATCTATGTCGTCCCAGGCGGCCGCGTCGACCCGGAAGATCATCTGCCATCGGGCTTTCGCGAGCGGCTGCATCCTGCCGTCGCCGAGGCTCTGGAGGCCGGCAACAAGCGCCGGCCAGCCATCGCCTTCCTGCGCGCTGCATTGCGCGAGCTGCATGAGGAGACCGGCCTCATCCTCCACGGCTGCGGCAGCGGGAAGCCGGGCGGCGGCGCGGTCTGGCAGGCCTACGCGCAGGCTGGCAGCGCGCCGGATTTCTGTGCCTTCGATTTCCTGCTGCGCGCCATCACGCCGGTGGCATCGCGGCGGCGTTACAACACGCGCTTCTTCCTGGCTGACGGCAGCACGGCGATCGGCGCTGTGCGCGGCGACGGCGAACTGCTGGATTTGCGCTGGCGAAAGCTCAGCGAGCTCGACCGCCTCAACATTGTCGACGTGACCTGGACGCTGATCCGACTTGCGCTGGCGCGGTGGCGCGATCGTGTCCCGGTCGGTCGGGAGTCTCCCAAGCTGCTGATATATCGAAATAATTCTCTTATTCTGCGCGCCTTGCCCGCGGCCCGCCGGAGAGCCTGAGAAACCCCTTCGGGCTTGACTTTGGGCTTTCCCTGGCTATGGTGCGCCGACCTTTTTTGCCCCTATCGCACTGACGAGATTGACAAATGGCCAAGGCTAACACGGTCCTGATCAAGCTGGTGAGCACGGCGGACACCGGCTACTACTACGTGACCAAGAAGAACCCGCGCACCTCGACCGAGAAGCTCGAGTTCAAGAAGTACGACCCCGTCGCGCGCAAGCACGTCGCCTTCAAGGAAGCGAAGATCAAGTAGTCAGCACTGCCGCTGGCTTTTACAAGGGCGCTTGGCTATCGTCAGGCGCCTTTTTTGCTGCGCAATGCGAGATGTTCGGGGGAGCGCTTGCATGCTCTGATCGTCGCAGGCCCGTCCGGCGCGGGCAAGACTTCATTCGTACGCGAATTTCGTGCCGGTCGCGTACCAGCGCATATCCGGCGGCATCTTCCGCAAGGTGCCGAGACTTGGCCCCAGTTCTGCTGCAGCCGTCACGAGGAGTGGGAGGCCTTTGTCGTTGAGACCGAGGCCGCCGGCGGCATACCTGGCTTCATTCTCCATTACGACATCACGTACAAATGGTACGCCCTGAAGCACCAACTTTGGGAAGATCCGCTATGGCCCATGCTGCATCGCTGCGAGGCAGCGACCTTGGTTGAAATTCGGCCAACGCAGCGGCGCCTGCTTGATCAGTGGATTCTGGGCCGTTTAGGTGTGCCTAGGTGGAAGCTGCATGCCCGCAAGCTGTTGGCCCCGCTCGCCAAGTGTCTCCTTCAAGCCGTTGGGTATCTGCGCATTGCGAAGCATCCGCGAATTCCGGACCGTACGCGCTATCCCAAGCCGATCCGTTTCCTCAAACACGTCGATCGCGCGCTGCGCAGCTACCGCCAGTATCAGACCGGCGCCATCGACTTCTATCGCCGCCGCGGAAACATCGAGCAGATGCTGCGATCCTGGGATGCGGTTGCGGAGGCCAAGATGGCGACGCTGCCGGTCACGCGCGTCGATCTCTCGCCGGACGCGATGACGGTGATCGGCAAGACATTCGGATGGCGCCTGGAAGGGGCGCGCACCAACGCCCGTGTACCGGCTTAGGGCCAAGAGGTCCCGGACCTATGCCACCAGCAGCGCGCTGGGGTCGGCACAGACCTGGTTGCGGCCGCCTTGCTTGGCGCGATAGAGCGCGGCATCGGCGAGCTTGATGAGCTCCTCGCCCGGCATCGCCATGGTCGTGGATGCGACGCCGATGCTGACGGTCACAGTGAGCTTGCCGTCGGGCGCGTCCGCCACGTCCATCGGGATCGAGGCGACCTTCTTGCAGAGACGTTCCGCGGCCTTCAGCGCGTTGTCGCCCTCGGTATCGGGCAGCAGGATCACGAATTCCTCGCCGCCGAAACGTGCCACCATGTCGATGTTGCGCATGGATTGCGTGGCGCGCTGGGCGAACTGCTTCAACACTTCGTCGCCTGCGGCGTGACCATAGGTGTCGTTGACCGACTTGAAGCGGTCGAGGTCGCACACCAGGACGGAAAGCGGCTTTGCGGTGTCAGCCACCCGCTTCATCAGCCCTTCCATGTGGCGGAGCGCATAGCGGCGGTTATAGACGCCGGTCAGCACGTCGGTGAGCGCCATCGAGAGGCTGCGTTCATAGTTGGTGCGTAGGCGATCTTGGTAGCGCCGGCGGCGTACCTGGATGCGCACGCGCGCCAGCAATTCGTTGGCGTCGATCGGCTTCATCAGATAATCGCTGACGCCGATGTCGAGGCCCTTCACCAGGCGCGGCATCTCGAACTCATCCACGATGAGCAGGATCGGCACCTGGCGCGTCTCGTCGGCGGAGCGCAGGTTGGAGCAGAGGCGCAGGCCATCCTCCTGCCCGATCTGCAGGCCGGTGATGACGAGATCGTAGTTGCCCTTGGCCGACTTCTGCATGGCCTCGGCGGAATTGGCGGCAACTTCCACAGTATCCTTATCGGCGGCGAGAATCGTCGTGATCCGCTGCGCCGCCGGCGCGAAGCCTTCCACCAGCAGCACCTTGGCGCTCGTGTGATCCTCCTCCGCCGGCTCCGCTTCCGACGACAGCACGTCGAACGCGCCGGAGGTCTGCTCGCGCATCCGCCATTCGTCCATGATCATTTTCAGGCGGACAAGCGAGCGCACGCGCGCAAACAAGGCGAGGTCGTTGACTGGCTTAGTGAGAAAATCGTCGGCGCCGGCCTCGAGCCCGCGCACACGATCGGCCTGATCGCTCAGGGCCGTCACCATGACCACCGGCAGGAAACGGGTGCGTTGATTGGCGCGGATGCGCTTGCACACCTCGAAGCCGTCCATCTCCGGCATCATCACGTCCAGGAGCACGATGTCGGGCGTCTGCTTCTCGATGAGGGCGAGCGCTTCCTTGCCGCTCGACGCCGTCATCACCTCGAAATACTCGGCTGCAAGCTTTGCTTCCAGCAAGCGGACATTGGCGGCGATATCGTCAACAACCAGGACTCGCGCCGACATGAGCTACTACGACCTACTGCAAGAAGCGGTCGACGGTTTCCAGGAATTGAACGACGGAGATCGGCTTGGCGATATAGGCTTCACACCCACCTTCGCGGATTTTCTCTTCGTCGCCCTTCATCGCGAATGCCGTGACAGCAATGATGGGAATGGATTTGAGGTTATCGTCTTCCTTGATCCACTTGGTGACTTCCAGACCGGATACCTCCGGCAGCTGGATGTCCATCAGGATCAGGTCTGGCTTGTGCTGACGCGCGAGCTTCAGCGCTTCCATGCCGTCCTTGGTCTGCAGAATATTGTACCCATGCGCCTGGATCAGATCGTGGAAGAGCTTCATGTTCAGCTCGTTGTCTTCGACGATCAGGATCGTCTTCTCGGACGCGCGGCGGCGCTTTTCCTCCGGCGTCATCTGTTGCCTCTCAAGCATTGGTCCTCCGGCCCGATAGTCCCCAGGGCAAATCGGCCAAGTTGCTGGTGATCCTGCCCCACCCCATCGACTCGATCCTTACGGGCAAGCCTCACCCAACTTATGCATAATTGGACATTGGTAAACAAATCGTTCAACCTTGAATTAACTCTTTTGGTTAGGCGCCCGCTCTATGCCAAATGCCGGATCGGAGCACGACCAATCCCCGAATGGGTTCTGCCGGGATTGCTGCACCCGCCTTCCGCCAGAAGCCGCCGCCTCGGGGCGCTGCCCCTATTGCCGCTCGCCACGTCTGACCCGTCACGCCGAGCTCTTCGGCCTCACGATAGCGCATATTGATTGCGACGCTTTTTACGCTGCGATCGAAAAGCGCGACAACCCCCGACTTACGTGACAGGCCGCTCATCATTGGCGGCGGCACCCGCGGTGTCGTCTCAACCGCCTGTTATATTGCGCGAATCTCGGGCGTCCGGTCGGCCATGCCGATGTTCAAGGCTAGGAAACTTTGCCCGGAGGCCATTATCTTGCCGCCCAACATGGCGAAATACCAGAAGGCGGGCAAAGAAGTGCGCGCGCTCATGCTGGAACTGACGCCCCTGGTCGAGCCCCTGTCGATCGACGAAGCCTTCCTCGACCTCACCGGCACGGAGAAGCTGCACAAGAGCAGCCCGGCGGAAAGCCTGGCTCGTCTGGCGCTGAAGATCGAGCGCGAGGTCGGCCTCACGGTTTCGATCGGCCTCAGCCACAACAAGTTCCTGGCCAAGATCGCCTCCGACCTTAACAAGCCGCGCGGCTTTTCCGTCATTGGCAAGGCCGAGACCCTCTCCTTCCTCGCCGAGAAGCCCGTTCGCTTCGTGTGGGGCATCGGTCAGAAGACCAGCGAAAGCCTGGCGAAGGACGGGCTCACGACCTTGGGCCAGATCCAGTCCATGGCGGAGCGCGACCTGGTCGCGCGTTACGGCAAATTGGGCGGGCATCTCTGGCACTTGGCGCGCGGCCATGACGAGCGCATCGTCGATCCGGACTCCGAAGCCAAGAGCATTTCTGCAGAGACGACGTTCGATATCGACATTGCGGAGTTCGATGACCTGGCGCGCGAGCTCTGGCCCTTGTGCGAAAAGGTATCGGACCGGCTCAAGCGGGCCGGACTCGCCGGCGGCAATGTCCATCTCAAGCTCAAGACGGGCGGCTTCCGCATCATCTCGCGCCAGATGTCGCTGAACGCGCCGACCCAACTGGCGGAAACCCTGTTCCGCTCCGGCCGCACGATGTTGCAGCGGGAAGCGACCGGGATGCGTTATCGCCTGATCGGCATTGGCGTCGGCGACATCCGCGACGCGGCCGACGCGGACCCCATGGATCTCGCCGACCCCGGCGCGGCACAGCGCCGCAAGGTCGAGGCCGCGATCGACGCGGTGCGCGCCAAGCTGGGCAAGGGCAGCATCGGCAAGGGTCGCGGCCTGGAGTTCAAGCGGCGGTGAGCAGAGGCGGTCATGCCGAGCGCAGATGATCCCTATGACCTGCAGCGCTTCGTGGACGCGCAGAATCCGGTCTATGACCGCGTTCGCGGTGAGCTGAGAAACGGCCGCAAGCAGAGCCACTGGATGTGGTTCATCTTTCCGCAGATCGCCGGGCTCGGCCGCAGCGCGATGGCGCAGCGCTATGCCATTTCATCGCTGGATGAAGCCGAGGCCTATCTGAAGCACCCGACCCTCGGGCCGCGGCTGCGGGAATGCACGCGTCTCGTGATGCTGGTCGAACGGCGATCGGCGCACCAGATTCTCGGGTCTCCCGACGACATGAAATTCCATTCCTGCCTCACGCTCTTCGCCCATGCCGCACCCGAGGATCCGCTGTTTCGCGATGCCCTGGAGAAGTATTTCGGCGGCGAGGAGGATTCGCTCACGATCGCGAAACTCTGAGCAATGCGCCGTAACTCCACCGCATCATCTAATGCCCCCGAACTATTCGCATGTCTGCGGTTCGAGCATTTCCAGCTTGCGTAGCTTGCCGAGGACTGGCAGTCCGCCAAACTCGAAGCTCACGCGGGAGACGACACCGTTCTCGAACAGCTCGATGCTCTGCTCGAAGTCCGGCGTGCCGTCGGGCAGGTTCTTCACGAAGAACGCGAAATCGATGTGGCGGGACGGGACGTTTATTAGCGGTGCGAACGCCTCTGCCTGCAATTCCGACTGCGGCAGCGACGGGCCGAAGGTGGCGCTGATCTCGACCGGCTTTTCATCCACCGTCGCATCGAAGATCTTCGCTAGGTAGATCGTGTCGCCGGCTTTCGCCCGCTCCAGCAGCTCGAGCGTATGCTGCACGGGCAGCAGGGCCGGCGGGACGTCTGCCTCGCCGCGCGCCGGCAGCTCGGTCGTTAGCTTGCCGGTGGCGCCGGGCTCGGGATAGACGAGCTCCCCGCGGCGTTGATTGCCGGTGGTGCCGTCCTGGCTATCCTTGATGAAATAACGGTAGCTGCTGCCATCCTTGGCTTCCCACGTGGCCTGGCTCCATTCGAAGCGGTGGCCCGCGCCCTCCGCTGCGGAGACGTCGAGGCCGGCCTTCTGGTTGACACTCCAGCCGTCACAGTCCTCCATCAGCTCATAAGTGAGAAGGCCGTGCAGGGAGCCACTGCGCCCGAAACCGCCGGCGGACTTGCCGGTTAGCTCATAGATGGCGCGATGCGGCATCAGCTGGGCGGCATCCGCGCTCGCGCCGGGCAATACTAGGAGGCTCGCCGAGACGGCGAGACCTTTTGCCATTCCAACGATTTGCCTTTGCACACGGGAGTCGGTCACCTGTCGCCTCTTCACCAATCGGGGCCGTTTTCAGAAATTATCGCATGGGCAGCATCGCCATGATAGGGCCCTCCACCAATAGAAATCTCGAGGATTCCAGAGGGTTCCATGCCGCAGAAGCCGATCATCTTTGTCACCCGCCGGCTGCCCGATGCCGTGACGCATCGCCTGACCTCGGCTTACGAGGCGCGGCTGAACGAGCACGATGGGGTCCTATCGCCGGACCAGCTGGTGACCGGCGCCGAAGGTGCCGACGCGCTGCTGGTGACGCCGACCGACAAGCTGACCGCCGAGGTGATCGGCCGCCTGCCGAAATCGGTCAAGATGATCGCGACCTTCTCGGTCGGCTACGAGCATATCGACCTCAATGCCGCCAAGGCCCGCGGCCTTCCCGTCTCCAACACACCGGACGTGCTAACCGATGCGACGGCGGACATCGCGCTATTGCTCATGCTGGGTGCCGCGCGCCGGGCCTACGAGGGCGAGCGGGCGGTGCGCGAGGCAACGTGGAAGTCCTGGTCCACCACCTACATGCTGGGCATCCATATGACCGGCAAGCGGCTCGGCATCTTCGGCATGGGTCGTATCGGCCAGGCAGTCGCCAAGCGTGCGCGGGCCTTCGACATGCAGATCCACTACTTCAACCGCCGCCGCTTGGCCGCGCATCTCGAGCACGGCGCGATCTATCACGCCAGCGCGGACGAGATGCTGCCCCTGTGCGATTTCCTGTCGATCAACGCGCCAGGCGGACCGGAGACCCATCACTGGCTGAACACCGAGCGCATCGCCCGCCTGCCGGACAGGGCGATCGTGGTGAATACGTCGCGCGGGCCGCTGGTCGACGACAACGGGCTCACCGCCGCGCTGAAATCCGGAAAGCTGTTTGCGGCCGGGCTCGATGTGTTCGAGAACGAGCCCAACATCCATCCCGGCTACCGCGAGCTGCCCAACGTTTTCCTGCTGCCGCACCTCGGCAGCGCGACGGTCGAGACTCGCAACGCCATGGGCTTCAAGGCGCTGGACAATCTGGACGCGTTCTTCGCGGGGCAGGAGCTGCCGGATCGGGTGGTGTAAGTACCTGTAGGTCAGCCACCGCGCCCAACATTTCGTCATGCCAGTGCTTGACACTGGCATCCACGAGTTTGCCGGCGACAGCACGGTCTCGCCCAAACAACCTCGTGGATGGCAAGGCAAGCCTTGCCATGACGGCATTGGGTGCGAGCGCAGTTATCCTCTACCCTCTTCCGCCAGCGCGCGCTTCACAGCGGGGCGCTCGTACATGCGGCGGCGATGGTCGTGCACCTTGGGAAAGCGCGTCGGGTCGACGCCGTCGCCCTCGAGCCATTCCGCGATGGTGAAGAGATACGGATCGCAGATCGTGTAAGCCTCGCCCATGACCCAAGGGCCTTTCAACATCTGGCGCTCGATGAGGTCGAAGCAGGCGCTGATGGTTTCGGGAGCCTTGCGCCTCATATCATCGAATGAAGACTGATTGTCGGCCCAGCGATAGCCGCGGTTGCGATGCGCATGCGCGACGTGCACCGTGGAGGCCAGATAGCTGTTGAACGCTTGGATCTCGGCGAAGGCGAATGGGTCGTTGAGCGGCGCGAGCCCGGCTTTCGGAAAGCTCTGCGCAACGAATGCCAGGATCGCGACGTTCTCGGTCAGGATGCCGCGATCCGTCACCAGGGCAGGCACCCTGCCCTTCGGATTGGTAGCGAGATATTCCGGCTTGCGCTGATCACCGGCCTTCAAATCCATCCGGTACGCCGTGTATTCGGCGCCTGCTTCTTCCAATGCAATGTGAGACGCGAGCGCGCAGCTGCCCGGTGCATAGAACAGCTTCAACATGCGATCCTCCTGGAAATCAAGCCGGCTTTACAATAGTGCCGACAGGCTGCGGCAGCGTGAAGGCATGAATACCGCCGCCGCCGCCATAGGCCAGCTCCAGCGCGGGGATCTGCACGACCTCGCGCTTCGGGAATAGCTTGCTCATGACGTCGAAGGCCTTGCGGTCGCTGGCACCGTCATCGAAAGCCGGCATCACGACGCCGTCGTTGGGCATGTAGAAATTGACATAGGACAGCGCGAGCCGCTTTCCGTCCGGATCGAACAGGGGCCGGGGCTGCTCCACCTCCACCACCTCGAGCTGCTGGCCCTTGGCGTTGCGCGCGGCCTTCAGGCGCTGGATGTTGTCGGTGAGGATCTTGTGGTTAGGATCGGCGGGATCGGCGCAGCTCAAGGCCAGCACCACGCCGGGCCGAACGAAACGTGCGACGTTGCCGATCTGCCCGCCGGTGATGTCGTCCTGCAACCCCTCACCCAGCCAGATCACCTGCTGCACGCCGAGATACTCGATCAGGACCTCTTCGATCTGCTCGCGCGTCATGTTGGGATTGCGGTTGGGGTTGAGCAGTGTCGCTTCGCTGGCGATCACCGTCCCTTCGCCGTCGACATCGACCCCGCCGCCTTCCAGCACCAGATTGTGGGAATAGGCGCGCATCTCGAGATGCTTTAGCACCTCTTCCGCCACCTTGGCGTCGCGCTCGTGATCCTCGTAGCGGAAGCCCCAGGCATTCCAGCGCCAGGCGACGCCGGCCACGCCCTTCGCCGGGTTCATCAGGAACGTCGGACCGTAGTCGCGGATCCAGCAATCGTCATGCGGCAGCGAAACCTGCGCAACACCGTTCGCGGTCAGCAGCGAGACTTCGGCGACATTCTTCGGCTTGGTGACGATGGTGACGGGCTCGAAGCGCGCGATCGTATTGGCAATTTCGGCGACGACATCGCGGGCGCCGTCCAGATGCTCGCCCCAGGTCTCCGCCCGGCTTGGCCAAGCCATCCAGCATCGCTCGTGTGGCACCCATTCGGCCGGCATGGTGAAGCCGTCGGCCAACGGATTGCTCATAGGCGTCCCTGTCTCAAGCCTCGTGTCTCCAGCCTGCCGGTTGATCCGGCACCCCTCCCAAGGCCGGGCAAGTCTAAGCAGGTTGCCCTGCCCTGGCTAGGGGCCTATTGGCCGGCCTTCTTGAGGGGAAGGTCAAGCCTGATATGCAATTCCTTCAGGCGTGCCGGCGGGACCTCGGCCGGCGCCTGCATCAGCAGGTCCTCGGCCCGCTGATTCAGCGGGAAAGCAATGACCTCACGGATGTTCTTCTCGTCCGCCAACAGCATGACGATGCGATCGATGCCGGGCGCCGAGCCGCCATGGGGCGGTGCGCCGAACTTGAAGGCGTTGAGCATGCCGCCGAACTTCGACTCGACCTCGCTCGCCGGATAGCCTGCGATCTCGAACGCCTTGTACATGATCTCCGGCAAATGGTTGCGAATCGCGCCGGACGACAGTTCGACACCGTTGCACACGATGTCGTACTGGAACGCCTTGATGGTCAGCGGGTCCTTGTTCAGCAGCGCGTCCATACCGCCCTGCGGCATGGAGAACGGGTTGTGGCTGAACTCGACCTTGCCAGTCTCCTCGTTGAGCTCATACATCGGGAAGTCGACGATCCAGCAGAACTCGAAGCGCTTGACATCGATCAGCTGCAGCTCCTCAGCCAGGCGCGTGCGAACGGTGCCGGCGAACTTCTCGGCGACCGCCTTCTTGTCGCAAGCAAAGAACACGGCGTCGCCGTCCCGTGCCCCGGTCGCGGACTTGATCGCAGCAATGCGCGCTTCGTCGAGGTTCTTCGCAATCGGCCCCTTGGCGCCGCCCGCCTCATAGATGATATAGCCGAGGCCGCCGGCGCCTTGGCTGCGCGCCCATTCATTGAGCTTGTCGAAAAAGCTGCGCGGCTTCGAACCGGCACCCGGCGCTGGGATGCCGCGCACGATGGCACCGCCATCGATCGCCTTGGCGAAAATGCCGAAGCCGGAACCGCGGAACGGCTCGGTCACGTCTGCGATCACGATCGGGTTGCGCAAGTCCGGCTTGTCGGAGCCATACTTCAGCATGGACTCTTCGAACGGAATGCGCGGGAACGGCAGCGGCGATACCTTGCGGTCGCCGGCGAACTCCTCGAACACGCCATGCAGCACCGGCTCGATGGTGTTGAAGACGTCTTCCTGCGTCACGTACGACATCTCGAAGTCGAGCTGATAGAACTCGCCCGGCGAGCGATCGGCGCGGCTGTCCTCGTCGCGGAAGCAGGGCGCGATCTGGAAATAGCGGTCGAAGCCCGCCACCATCAGCAGCTGCTTGAACTGCTGCGGCGCCTGGGGCAGCGCATAGAACTTGCCCGGATGCAAACGGGCCGGCACCAGGAAGTCGCGCGCACCCTCAGGCGAGGACGAGGTCAGGATCGGCGTCTGGAACTCAGTGAAGCCCGCCTCGATCATGCGGCGGCGGATCGAAGAGATCACCTTCGAGCGCAGCACGATGTTGCTATGCACGCGGTCACGGCGCAGATCGAGGAAGCGATAGCGCAGGCGCACTTCCTCACCTGCGTCCTCGTCGCTGTTGACCTGCAGCGGCACCACGTCCGCCACGGACTGCACGACGTATTCCTGGATCTGCAGCTCGATCTCGCCCGTCGCGAGCTTGGGATTCGCGGTCTCGGGCGGGCGCTGCACCACCTTGCCGGTCACCGTCACCACGCTCTCGACTCGAGTCTGCTCGACCGCCTTGAAGAGCGGCGAAGAAACGTCCAGCACGCACTGGGTCAGGCCGTAATGGTCGCGCAAGTCGATGAAGACCAGATTGCCGTGATCGCGCTTGCGATGGACCCAGCCGGACAGCCGGACCTGCTGGCCGACGTCGGCCAAACGGAGCGCGCCGCAGGTGTGCGTGCGGTAGGCGTGCATGGTGAATTTCCTCAAAGATTCCAAGGTTTGGGCGCGAGAAGCCACGGAAAGCCGGGCTTTGTCAAGGCTGCGCCGGGACCCTAGCCCCCGCCCTTCCCAGACTCTGGCAAACCAGCTATAGCATCGGCCAATGACAGCTCGACAACCTGCCGTCCATTCCCTGTTGATAACCACTTCCGACGCCTTGGCCGACTTCTGCGGCAGCTTGGCGCATGCCCCCTACATCACGATCGATACCGAATTCCTGCGGGAGAAGACCTACTGGCCCATCCTCTGCCTGGTCCAGATCGCTGGGCCTGAGGCGGACCAGGTAGCGGCGATCGACACCATGGCGCCGGGACTGGACCTTGCACCGCTGGCCGCGCTTTTGAAGAACACCAAGGTGACGAAGGTCTTCCACGCCGCCCGGCAGGACGTGGAGATCTTTTTCCGCCTGACCAGCGCCATCCCCAAGCCGATCGTCGACACCCAGGTGCTGGCAATGGTGTGCGGCTTCGGCGATGCCGCCAGCTATGAGACGCTGGCCAGCAAGCTCGCCAACGTGCGGCTCGACAAGCTGGCGCGGTTCACCGACTGGTCGCGGCGGCCGCTGTCGGCGCGCCAGCTCGACTACGCCTTGTCCGACGTCATCCACCTGCGCGGCATCTATCAGAAGCTGCACGACAAGGCGGAGAAGACCGGGCGCCTGGAATGGATCGCGGAAGAGATGGCGCTGCTGACCGATCCCGCGACCTACGAGTTCAATCCGGAAAACGCGTGGAAGCGGCTCAAGACGCGCTCGGAAAAGCCGCGCTTCCTGGCCGTGCTGAAGGAGGTCGCCGCCTGGCGCGAGCGCGAGGCACAGAGCCGCGACGTTCCGCGCAACCGCGTGCTGAACGACGAGAACATCGTCGAGATCGCCGCGCATGTGCCAGAGACTCCGGAGCAGCTGGCGCAATGCCGTGGCCTGACACGCGGCTTCGCCGACAGCCGCAATGGCGAGGCCATCCTGACGGCGGTGCGGCGCGGCCTCGCGATTCCGGAGAATGAAGCGCCCAAGCTGCCGCCGCGTCCCGACATCCCGCCTGGCCTGGGGCCGCTGATCGACCTGCTGCGCGTGCTCTTGAAGCTGCGCTGCGACGAGTTCGAGGTGGCGCAGAAGCTGATCGCCAGCTCATCGGACCTGGAGCGGATCGCTGCCGACGATCATGCCAAGGTGCCCGCCCTGCACGGCTGGCGGCGCAAGGTATTCGGCGAGGAAGCGCTGGCGCTGAAGCACGGCAAGCTGGCGCTGACCGCCAAGGGCCGCTCGATCCGGATCATCTCGCTGGAGTAGCGGCGCTCTTCGCTTCCTTCGTCATGGTCAGACTTGGTCCGACCATCCACGAGTTTCGTTAGGCAAGGCTGTGCGATCACAAGCAAACTCGTGGATGGTCGCGCCAGGCGACCACGACGAATGGGGGCGTGTTCTCCGGTCGCACTAAACGATCTGCACCGCCTTGTCGAAGGCGCGGCCGACGGCGTCGAGGCGGCGTTGCACAGCTTCGCCGAACAGCAGGCGGGATTCCTGCGGCAGATGCAGGCAGATCTTGCCGTCCTTTCTCGAGACCCGGGTCTGGTTGAGCATGGCAAGCGTGCCGCCGCTCAGCGAATAGGCCAGGCGAATGACGGCACCGATGCGCCAGGCATAGGTGACATCGTCATCCTTCAGCAGCTGCATGAAGGGATCCGCGTAGTGCGTCTCGTCGAGGTCGGCGCCGTAGCGGATCGCCATGGCGAGCGCCAGGATCACGCGCTCCGCATGGTCGATACCGGCGACCGGCATCCGAAGGACGCGCATGAAGGCCTGTTCCGAGCGATAGTCGGGATGCTCGCGCCAGCCGAGATCGGATAGCAGGCACGCCGCTTCACGCAGGCGCGCACGTCCGTCGTCCTCGTCGGAGAACAAAGGCGCGATCCAGCTGTCGAGCGCGTCGCTGAGCGATTCAAAACGGCTGTCCAGCCCGGCGAAATCCGCGCAACCGACCAGCAAGGGATCGGCCTCCTGATCGCTCGCAGTGAGCTTGGCGTACAGGCACCCTTCACGCAGTCCGTACGCGGAGAACAGGGTCCGGTCGGGCTTCGCCGCGCGCAACAGGCGTTCCATGACAAGCGCGCCCAGCGGCAGCGTGTCGATGCGGCGTTTGGAGATGCCTTCCAATGAAGAGAGGCTGCGGCGGCCGAGGCGGCTGACCACCCGCGCCAGATCCTCGGCCGAGCGGCGCCCGATACGGTATTCGTGGATCACATGAAGTGGATAGTGCGTCTGATCCATGTGGATCTTCGCCAGCGTGCGCCAAGTGCCGCCCACCGGATAGAAGGTGCGGCCTTTCACCTCTTGCAGCCATTCGAGCTCGTCCAGCTGCTGGTCGATGATCTTTTGCGCGGCATCGAGGTCACCGTTGGTCGCCTCCGCCAGCCGCAAAGGACCGATCGGCAAGGTCACCTGCTGGGCGATCTTGGCTTTGTTCAACAGGACCAGTTCGAGGCTGCCGCCACCGAGGTCGCCCATCAGCCCGTCGGCCTTGGGCACGCCGGCGAGAACGCCCATCGCGGAAAGGCGCGCCTCCTCCTCGCCTGAGATCACCCGGACGGCAACGCCGGTCGCCCGCTCGATCTCCTTGGCGAATTCCTTGCCGTCCTTGGCGTCCCGCACGGCGGCGGTCGCCAGCATCTCGACATCCGTCACGTTCATCGCGCGCGTGAGCGCGACGAAACGGCGGATGTTGATCAGCGCGTCCTTGCGGCCCTCGGCATTCAGCTTGCCGGTCCGCTCAAGCCCCCTGCCGAGTGCAGGCAGCGCCTTCTCGTTGAAGATCGGGACCAGGCTGCGCGAGCGTTTCTCGTAGACTACAAGACGAACGGAATTCGATCCGACGTCGATGACCGCGACCCGCCCAGGTTTTGTCGCTTTGGCGATCGCGGCCGCTTGCCGCAGCGTTGCCGTCAATGCATCAACCCTTCAACAAATTTAGCCTGGGAGTCTTGGCCCGTTTCTTAAGCGCTGAGCCGCGGCCCGACAAGCTTGGATTCGTCATGAAATAGTGATGGGCGCTGAACGGCGGTTCCTCGCCCGGTTCGACCCGGTGATAGTAGCCGTTCGAATCCGACACCCAACTTTGCATATTGTCCTTGAGGTTCGCGATCATAATCTGATCGAGGATCTGCTGATGCACCGTCGAGTTCTCGATCGGCAGCAGGGTCTCGAGACGGCGATCCATGTTGCGCGGCATCCAGTCCGCCGAGGAAATGAATACCTTCGCCTGGCGCGACGGCAAGACTTGCCCCGCGCCGAAGCAGACGATGCGCGAATGCTCGAGGAAGCGGCCGACGATGCTCTTCACCCGGATGTTCTCCGACAGGCCGGGGATACCAGGCCGGAGGCAGCAGACGCCGCGCACCACCAGATCGATCTTCACGCCCGCCTGGCTGGCGCGATAGAGCGAATCGATCAGTTCACCGTCCACCAGCGAGTTCAGCTTGACCCAGATCGAGCCGGGCCGGCCGGCCTTCACATGTTCAATCTCGTCATTGATCAGTCGCAGCAAGGTCGGCCGCAACGTGACAGGTGCGAACGCTACTTTCTCCGTGCCCTCGGGCGTCGCATAGCCGGTCATGTAGTTGAACAGCCGCGCCGCGTCGTGGCACAGACCAGGGTCGCAAGTGAAAAAGCTGAGATCGGTATAGATCTTCGCTGTGACCGGGTGATAGTTGCCGGTGCCGTAGTGCACATAGGTGCGCAAGGTACCGGCCTCGCGCCGCATCACCATCGAGACCTTTGCGTGAGTCTTCAGCGCCACGAAGCCGTAGACCACCTGCACGCCGGCGCGCTCCAGATCGCGCGCCCAGCGGATGTTGGCCGCCTCGTCGAACCGTGCCTTCAGCTCCACCAGCGCGGTGACCGACTTGCCTGCCTCCGCCGCCTCGATCAGTGCCTTGACGATCGGGCTGTCCTCGCTCGTGCGATAGAGCGTC
Source organism: Dongia deserti (assembly GCF_003574735.1). Lineage (GTDB taxonomy): Bacteria > Pseudomonadota > Alphaproteobacteria > Dongiales > Dongiaceae > Dongia_A > Dongia_A deserti. The sequence goes on along the minus strand of NZ_QORW01000008.1, from coordinate 157,117 downwards.
TGCTTGATGGCGACCACGTTGGGATCGCGCGCGGCCTGCAGGATGAACTGCACGACCACGTCGAAGCTCTCGTACGGATGGTGGACGACGATGTCCTTCTGCCGGATCGCGGCGAAGCAGTCGCCGCCAAAATCGCGGATGCGTTCCGGGAAGCGCGGATTGAACGGCTGGAACTTGAGGTCCGGCCGCTCATCCACGATCAGCTTGGACGTGCTGGCGAGCCCGATCAGCCCATCGAGCGGGAACACGTCGGCACGGTCAGCGCCCAGCTCGTCGATGACGAAGGCGAGCAGGTCCTCCGGCATCTCGGCATTCACCTTGAGACGGATGACCGTGCCGCGGCGCCGCTGCTTCAAGGCGGATTCGAAATGGCGGACCAGATCCTCCGCTTCCTCCATGATCTCGATCTCGCTGTCACGGATCAGGCGGAAGTGGCCCTTGCTGATGACGTCGAACTGCGGGAACAGGCGGTCGAGATAGAGCCCCGCCATATCCTCGAAGGTCAAGAAGCGGATGTTCTTCGGATCGGCGCCAGGCAAGCGGATGAACCGCGGCAGCTGCGAGGGCAGCGGCAGCAGTGCGCGCAGCATCTTGCCGTCGCTAGCGCGGCGCAGTTCCAGCGCCATCGCAAACCCCTGGTTGGGCATGAAGGGGAACGGATGTGCCGGATCGACAGCCATCGGTGTCAGCACCGGAAATATCTGGTCCAGGAAGAATGTATCGAGCCAGGCCTTCTCCGTGCCGGTCAACTCGCCGGGGTCGATGACTGCAACGCCCGCTTCGCTCAGCAGCTGGCGCAGTTGTCGCCAATGGGCCTGCTGGTTGCGCATCAGCTCGCCGCTGCGCCGGTTGATGGCGGCCAGCTGCTGCGCGGGGGTCAGGCCGTCGGCGCTGGTGACGGAAACGCCGGCCCGGATCTGCCCGCGCAGACCGGCGACGCGCACCATGTAGAATTCGTCGAGGTTGTTGGCGGAGATGGAGAGGAAGCGCAACCGCTCGAACAAGGGGTGGTTGGGGTTGCCCGCCTCGTCCAGCACGCGTTCATTGAAGGCGAGCCAGGACAGCTCGCGATTGATGAAGCGATTCGGCGAGGTCATCCCGATCTTTAGTGGCGATAGATCCGCTGCAGCGTCGTCCACGGCTTGCTCTCCAGCTCCAATTCCATTTCCGCCCGCGGCAAGGGCCGCGGCTATCTTGTCGGTCTTCTCGATCATATTCCGGCCGATTCGAACGACGCTAAAGACCATTCATGACAGTTATGTGACATGCTCGCGATTGCCATCATATAACACGAATTTCGCATTCTTGGACCTTGTTCCAAGCCCTGGCCGAGGGCATGTATAGCCTCCACTGAGCGGCCCAGCGCCGCCGAGGGACCTGTCCAAACCGTGCCCAAACGACTGATCCTGCTGCGCCACGCCAAATCGGCGTGGGACAATCCCAGCCTGGCCGATTTCGACCGCCCCTTGTCCAGCCGCGGGCGCAAGGCTGCGCCGGTGGTTGGCGCCTATCTCGCCCGCCGGAGCTTGGTGCCCGACCTGGTCCTCACCTCCTCCGCCAAACGGACGCTGGAGACCCTGGACCTCGTGTGCGCCGGCTGGCAGGTCAAGCCCACGGTCCGCAAGCTGAAAAGCCTCTATCTCGCCACGCCGCGTGAAATGCTGCGGCGGATCCAGGCGGTGGGACGCGAACCGGATTGCGTGATGCTAGTCGGGCACAATCCGGGCATTGCCGACTTTGCCAACTGGCTATGCAGCCACGGCAAGGCGGAGCACCGCGCCAATCTGGCGCGCAAATTCCCGACGGGCGCCGTTGCGGTGATCGAGTTCGATGTCGAGGACTGGGGCGATGCGGATGCCGAGACCGGGCATCTCATCGATTTCGCGACACCGAAGCAGATCGAGCGCGGAGACTAGAGCAGCGTCGCCTAGCGGCGCATGCGCCAGAACTGCTTGGTTTCCGCAAAGGTAGTCCAGATTTCTGCGCACTCTGCAATTCTTTCATGGGCAGCGTGGGTCTGCCATCCGACGACCATGCCTTGGATGCGCTGCAGGTTGTTCGGCTCCAGGGCGCCCTGCGCGCCGGCGCGCTCCGCCAAGTGTCGAACCAACTGCCGGCCAACCGCGCCGTCATTGACCGCGCCCAAGCAATCCTGCACGTCCGACAGGCGATCCTGGAAGCGCTTGGTCGCCTTCGGCTTGAACAGCGAGGAGAAGGCGAGCGAGACGTAGCGCAGCTTCTTGCCGAAGATGCGCAGGCGATGGAGTTCTGCATCCGGCAGCTCCGACCAGCGCTCGCCCAGCTTCATGAGGCGCTTGTAGCGCTTCTGGAGCAGCCGCTCGGCGAAATCGCGGACCGGCGCGTCCAGGATCGGACCGGCCAGCGCATGCCGCCATGCGCCATCGTGCAGCCCCTGGAACAATTGCAGCTGCATGGCCGCGTAGCGCGGGTTGTGCAGGGCCTGGATCGCCTCCCGCCGCGCGACAGCCCGCCCTTCGTTCGCCACTTGCAGGAAGCGCTGGAATGCTTCGTCGTGCTGCAGGTGGGATGACATCTGGGACAGGGTCTCCAGCACCAGGACGTCCAGGTCGCGCGCCGGCCCGCAGGCGCGCTGCGCCCACCGCAGATCGATCGACCAGGCGGCATGGACGGTATCGTCGATCAACTCGCGATAGGCGCCGACAATGGCGCGTAACCGCCGCAAGGCGACGCGGAACTGATGGATTGCTTCGACCGCGCCAGTTGCCAGCATTGCAGCCTCGTTGGCCTGCATCTGCGCAATACAGCCGGCAACGATCTTCTCGAAGGCGGTCGCGACCGTGTCGTCGTCGGTCAGCTTGACCGGCGCCGCCTTCTGCGGCTGCGGCGAAGCGGCATCGGCCAAAGCGTAGCCGCGCGCAGCCTTGGTCACGTGACCAAGGCGGAACGGCACGATATCCAGCAACTCCTCGGCCGCACCCCAGAGATCGATGTGATTGCCTCCTTTGAGCTCAAGCTCGAGCTCATGGATCGGCTCTTCGCGATCGCCGGCGAGAATGCTGCCGCGATCCAGTGAGACCTCTATTTCCGACTCGCGATAGGGCAACCGCCAGGAGGTTCGCTCGAAATTTGTCAAGAAGACCGGCTGCAATTTCGGCCAAATGCCCTGCCGCAGCTCGCGTGCCAGGGCGCGATCGCCGACCTTCGCCAGGCTCGGCTGATCGTTGGGAAGCTCCGCCTCCAGTTCCCGAAAGCTTTGCAGCCCAAGCGCGCTGCCATTGGGCACTTTCAGCGTCTGGATCCGCTTGCGGCCAATCTCGCGCACGCGCAGCGCTATGCCGCGCTTGGCCAGATCGCGCTCCGCCGTGTCGAAATACACGTTGCGAAGAACCTTCTTGGTTCCCTTGGAGCGCAAACTCGGTTGCAGACGCGTCAATAAAAGGCGTGAATCGAACCCTTGGAGCGTCTGCGGCAACTGCAGCTTCAGCTCCGTCTCAATCGGCATGCCGTCCCCGTGCGCTTTCTCCTTTGTGGCGCGCACCATAAAGTGCAGCCTCTGCGCAAGAAAGTTACAGAACTACGTCAGTTCCGTGACAGTTCTCGGTCAGTCCGGCACATGATAGGTCACAAGGACGTGAGCGGCTAGGACACATCATGTCCCAGTCAATGGCGGGCTGTTAGTGTAACTCTGTCAGTGGCTTATTGGTTTCAGTGTCATCTTTCCAAGAAGGGGAACTCGTCAGATGAAGGGACGCATCTCGAAGCTTAGCGCCGTGGCGCTAGCCTCGGCCATCGGTTTTGCCACCCTCGCCACGCTGGTGCAGGCAGCGGATCCGATTTCCGAGCGCCGGGAAGCGATGAAGGGGAATGGCAAGGCCATGAAGGCGATCAACACCGCGCTGGAAAACGGTGGTTCTGCCGCCGAGTTGGCCCCTCACGCCAACCAGATCAACGACACGGCGATGAAGCTGGCGACCCTCTTCCCCGCCGGAACCGATCAGCCGCAAGGCAAGGATCCCGGCCATACCATGGCCAAGCCGGAGATCTGGCAGAAGCCAGATGACTTCGCAGCCGCGGTGAAGAAGTTCCAGGAAGAAGCCGCCATGTTCAAGACCGCCGTCGCCGGGGGGGACATGGGCGTGATTAAGGCCGAGTTCGAAAAGCTGGGCGGCGCCTGCGGCAGCTGCCACAAAGCTTTCCGCGCGAAATAAGGACTAGCTCATCAAGGTGAGATGGATCGTCGCCGGGACTGCAGCGGCGATCACGATACAGGCAAGGGCGCGCCACCAAGGCGCGCTCTTTGTGCTCCCGCTCTGCTCCGCCATGCGCGCAATCGAGCGCGGCAGGCGCGCCCGCCCCAGGATCATCGCACGCACCAGATTCTCGCGCTTGAAGAAGCGGTAGATAACGATGACGGCGATATGCAGCAGCACCAGCGCGAGCAGTACATTGGACAGCGGCTCGTGGATCTTCTCCAGGATCGAGCCGAACCACTCCGGCCATCTTCCATAAAGCGGACCTTCGAACAGGATGTCGTCGGTCGAGCTCATACCTGACACCGCCTGCAAACCGACCAGAACCAGGACCGCGGCCACCATGAGCCCACCCGCCGCATTGTGCCCATAGGTGTAAGACGGCAGGCGATTCCCAAAGGACCTGCGCAGGTGTTCCAACGCGGCACCGGGCCAGCGCAAAAAATGCGCGAACCGCGCTGTCGGACTGCCGACGAGGCCCCACAGCAGGCGGAAGATCACTAAGCCGAGCAGCACCATCCCGCTCTGATAGTGCAGATCGCGGTTGCCAAACTGACCCGACGCCCAGGAGAGAAAGAAGAACACGGCAAAGGCCCAGTGGAACAGCCGGACCGGCAAGTCCCACATCGGCACATCGACCAGCGGCTCCTTCTCTTCGCTCATCGCCGTTCCTTGCGGTGGTGGGCGGATGCCCGGTCGCATTGCCCCGTCAGATGCTGCGCCGCCATGTCCATGAAAGCGCGCAACTTGGGAGATTGGTGTCGGTTGGCCGGATAGATAAGATAGAGATCGTGCGGCTCGGCCTGGTAGTCCTCCAGGATAAGTTTCAGGCGGCCGGCACGGATATCGTCCCCGACGGTAAAGTCGGGCAGGAATGCGATGCCCATGCCGGCATGCAGGAACGACATCAGGAACTGCCCATTGTTGGACTGGATACCGCCATTCACGCGCACGGTCACACTCTTGTTGCCGGACAGAAATTTCCAATCATACGGCGATGTGGAGAGGGTGTAGATCAAGCATGCGTGATTCTTAAGTTCTTCCGGCGTCTTCGGCGTCCCCATGCGCTTCAGATAACTCGGCGCGGCGCAAACGGAGCGCGTGATCTTGCAGAGCCGGCGCGCGATCAAGCTGGAATCCGGCAGATTGGTGCGGATGCGCAGGGCGACGTCGAACCCCTCCTCGATCAGATCGACGAAACGGTCGTTCAGCTCCACCTGTATCTCGAGTTTGGGATAGCGCTGCGCTATGGCGCAGATCACAGGGCCTAGTACGGCATTGCCGAAATTGACCGGCGCGCTGATCCGCAGGCGCCCGCTCGGCTCCGCCTGCAGGTTGCGCACCTCCGCCTCGACCTCGGTCAGGTCGTCCAGCAGGCGGACGCAATTCTCGAAATAGCGTCGCCCTGCATCGGTGGCGTTGAGGCGCCGGGTCGTGCGCTGAAGCAGCGCGGTTCCGAAATGCGCCTCCAGCTCCGCCACCTGCTTGGAGACAGCGGCCTTCGAGAGACCAAGCCGACGCGCTGCTGCCGAGAAGCCGCCCGTCTCCACCACGGTGCGGAAGGTGCGCATGGCGCTCAGGCGATCCATCGGTGATTCCTCATTGTCTACCAAGCATGAACAATCCGATCGCGAGGATGCGGATACTCACGGAGCCGCGCAAGACCATATCGTCTCGCCACAAGCACGATTCACATTCGGACGAGGCGCGAAATGACGAAGGTTCTGGTGCTCTATTATTCGACCTACGGCCACCTGGAGACGATGGCGAAGGCCGTCGCCGAGGGCGCGAAATCGGTGTCCGGCGTCCAGGTCGACGTCAAGCGCGTGCCGGAACTGGTGCCGGAAGATGTCGCAAAGAAATCCGGCATGAAGCTCGACCAAGTTGCCCCGATCGCGACCGTGGACGAGCTTCCACAATATGATGCGATCATTTTTGGCGCACCGACCCGCTTCGGCATGATGTCGGCGCAGATGCGCAATTTCCTCGACCAGACCGGCGGGCTATGGGTCACCGGCGCACTGATCGGAAAGGTCGGCAGCGTCTTCACCTCGACCGCGACCCAGCACGGCGGCCAGGAGAGCACCATCCTCTCCTTCCACACCACGCTGCTGCACCAGGGCATGGTGATCGTCGGCCTACCCTATTCCTGCAAGACACAAATGCGGCTCGACGAGATCACCGGCGGCTCGCCCTACGGCGCCAGCACCATTGCCGGCGGTGACGGCAGCCGCCAGCCGACCGAGGGCGAGCTCTCGATGGCGCGTTTCCAAGGCGAGCACGTGGCGAAGATCGCGGCCAGGCTGAGCGGCAACACCTAACGCGCAGCAGCGGCCTTCCGGAAGGCCGAGATCAACAATTCGATATCGCAGCGCGCCTGCTCGACGGGAGTCGAGACGGGCGCGTCGCCGCATGCGGCGGCATGAAATGCCCGCAGCTGCTCCCGAAAGGCTTCTTCATAGCTCGGGCGATAATCGACCGTCTCCAGCGCATGCCTGCCAGCGCCGTGCTTCACCGTCAAGCGGGTCGGCTCATGGCGTAGATACGGTGCCGGAAACACCAGCTCGATGATCCGGTCCGTGCAATAGGCCGTCACGCGCTCGGTATAGTCCGGCACCCCGGGCAGCGTCAGGTGCGTGATCGACACGCGCCCGCCGCTGGCCAAGCCGAAGGCAAGCTGCACGCCGCGCCCGTCATCGAACCAGGCAGCCTGATCGACCGCGCGCGGCATCTCGCTTCCGAGATGCGCGAGCATGCCGTGTACTACGGCGACGTCATGCACCATCGCGGACAGATAGCCGCTGCCCAAGGCGCGCGCTGCGCTCTCCGTCAGATCGGATCCCGCCGACTGACGAAGCTGGACCGCAGTCGCAGCACGCGATTCACTGCGCAGCGCAGCGGGAATATCGTTCGGCCAGGTCATCGGCAGATGTGCGATGAAGGGCTCGAAATCGGGATCGTTGACCTCCACCGAGATCAGCTTCACGTCCGCGAGATCGGGGAGCAGCTCCAACGCACGCTTGTAGGCGGGATCGTGCCGTTTCATGTACGCGACCTGCAGCACACGACCGGACCTGTCGCGCGCCGCGGCAATCCGATCACATCCTGGAAGGGTCAGAGCTAGTGGCTTCTCGCATAGCACATGGAGGCCCGCTTCCAGAGCCGCGACCGCGAGATCCGGATGAAGCGCATCCGGTGCAGCAATCACGACCGCGTCGAGGCCGCGGGTCAGCAATCCATTGATGTCGGCGCATACGTGCTGCAGCCCGTAACGCTGCTTGATCGCCTCGCGCACGGACGCGGACGCGTCCGCCAAAGCTACGAACTCGAACCGCTCGCGCTCTTCCCACAGATAGAAGGCGTGCTCAGCCTGCCCTACCAGCCCGGCACCGACCAAGCCAACGCGAAGTCTTTTCATGATGGATCGCTCCCCCCATGCGCCCATCGATCATGATGCCGCACATTCCAATACGCAAATTCCAATAGACGTGGGCGTCAGTTGCCGCAGCGTGAGGCCGGCGGAGGACAGGAGCTGCTCGAATTCGCGCCGTGAGCGTTCCCGGCCCGTCGTGTTGATCAGCATGTTGACATCCATGAACTTCGCAATGTGCGGTCCGTTGTCCTCCGGGATCACATGCTCGATGATGAGGACACGCCCGCCCGTGGCCATCGCTCACCGACAATTCCGTAGAAGGCGAATGCACCGGTCGTCGGGCCAATCATGCAGGATGAATTTGAGGACGTAGAGATCGGCCCCGGCCGGCACTGCTTCGAAGAAGTCGCCGCCGAGCAGCCTGCATCGGTCGCTCACACCGGCCTGGTCGAGCAGCGGCTGCGCCGTTGCGATCACCTCCGGCATATCGAGCAGAACTCCATGCATGTCAGGATTGGCGCGCAAGATGCCGGCGAGGAGCGCGCCGCGTCCGCCGCCCACATCGACCAGCTCGCGAACGCCAGCGAAATCGTAGGTGGCCAGGACGGCGTCGACGGAAGCAGCCGTCTGGCCGGCCATGAACGTGTTGAACGTCGCGGCGGCATCCGGCTGGCGCTTCAGGTAGTCGAAGATGTCCTCACCAAACGCCACATGGAACGCAGAGGTCCCCGTTCTGAGGCACTGCAGGAGATTTCCCCACGCCATCCAGCTCATCGCGCTGCCCATATAGATCGCGCGCGGCCTCATTGATCCCGGGACGTCCGACCGCAGCCAATATGAGCGCTCCGTCAACGCAAAAAGATCACCGGGTTGCTCCTCGAACACGCCCTCGCTCGCCAGATAGCGCAGGACGCGTGTGAGATAGCCCTCATGCGTGCCGCTCAGTCGCGCAAGGTCGGAGGCGGTCTTGGGGCCATGGGACAGGTGATCCGCGATCCCAAGCTCTGCCACCGCCGAGACGGCCATCGTCACAGAAAATCCAGTGATGAGGCGTCGCATTTCCGCGGCGCCAAGTGCTCCTTGCATATGCGCCTCCCATCCACATCCGGCAGGGTGATCGATTAGGTGCGGATGGGCGCTGGCCAAATGGCGCAATTGACATCCAGCCCACCTTATGCCATGGCAAACGTGGGCCACGCTCCCCCACCGGAGCGCATCGTTCTGGAAGGGACGCAAACGTGAATAAACCCGCTTTGCGGCCGGCTCGGCCGTATTTTTCGTCCGGACCCTGCGCCAAGCGCCCCGGCTGGACCCCCGAAATCCTCTCGACTGCAGTTCTCGGACGATCGCACCGTTCGGCCACCGGCAAGTCCAAGCTCGCCGAGGTCATTCAGCTGAGCCGCGATGTGCTCGGCATCCCGGCCGACTATCGGCTTGGCATCGTGCCGGCCTCTGATACCGGCGCGGTTGAGATGGCCTTGTGGTCCCTGCTCGGCCCGCGCCGCGTCACCGTGCTGGCCTGGGAGAGCTTCAGCAGCGAATGGGCCAGCGACGTCGCGCAGGAACTGAAGCTGACTCCGCATGTGCTGCGCGCCAATTACGGCCAATTGCCTAACCTTTCCACCATCGACTGGTCGCATGACGTGGTGTTCGCGTGGAACGGTACGACCTCCGGCGTTTGCGTGCCGGACGGGGAGTGGATTCCGGCCGATCGCCAGGGGCTCGCGATCTGCGATGCGACCTCCGCCGTGTTCGCGATGGACGTTCCCTGGGCCAAGCTCGATGTCGTCACCTGGTCATGGCAGAAGGTGCTGGGTGGCGAAGCGGCGCATGGCATGATCGCGCTGTCGCCGCGCGCGGCGGAAAGACTCGCCACGCATCGCCCGCCCTGGCCGATTCCCAAGATCTTCCGCATGGCCAAGGACGGCAAGCTGATCGAAGGCATCTTCAAGGGCGACACCATCAACACGCCCTCGCTGCTCTGCGTAGAGGACCAGATCGACGCGCTCAAATGGGCGCAGAAGATCGGCGGCCTGTCGGCGCTGATCGCGCGCTCGAAGGGCAATCTCGCGGCCCTTGAAGAGTGGGTCTCGTCATCCAAATGGGCGCGGTTCCTCACCGAGGATCCGAAGGCGCGCTCCAATACCAGCGTGTGCCTGAAGATCGTCGACAAGGATGTCGTCGCATTGCCGGCGGCGGACCAGGCCAAGTTTGCGTCCGCCATCGCCAACCTGCTGGAAAAGGAAGGCGTCGCCTACGACATCGGCGCCTATCGCGAGGCGCCGCCCGGGCTGCGCATCTGGTGCGGCGCCACCGTGGAGCAAGCCGATATCGAGCAGGTGACGCTCTGGCTCGACTGGGCCTTCGCCGAAGCCAAGAGCCAGATCGCGAACAAGGAATGACGGACATGCCAAAGGTTCTGATTGCGGATGAGCTTTCCCCCGCCGCGGTGCAGGTATTCCGCCACCGCGGCCTGGATGTCGACGAGAAGATCGGCCTCAAGCCCAAGGAGCTGCGGGAGATCATCGGCGAATATGACGGGCTCGCCGTCCGCTCCGCCACCAAAGTGACGCCGGAAGTGATTGCGGTCGCCAGGAAGCTCAAGGTCGTCGGCCGCGCCGGCATCGGCATCGACAACATCGACCTCAAAGCCGCCACCGCCGCCGGCATCTGCGTGATGAACACGCCGTTCGGCAATTCCATCACCACGGCGGAGCATGCGATCGCCATGATGATGGCGCTCGCCCGCCATATCCCGCAGGCCGATCGCTCGACCCATGCCGGCAAGTGGGAAAAGTCGAAATTCATCGGCGTAGAGCTCTATGCCAAGACGCTTGGCCTCATCGGCTGCGGCAACATCGGCTCGATCGTCGCCGACCGGGCGCAGGGCCTGAAGATGAAGGTGGTTGCCTATGACCCCTTCCTGTCGCCGGACCGCGCGGTCGACCTCGGCGTCGAGAAGGTGGAGCTGGATGAGCTGTACAGCCGCGCGGACTTCATCTCGCTGCACACGCCGCTGACCGACCAGACCCGCGCCATGATCAACAAGGAGGCGCTCGCCAAGTGCCAGCCGGGCGTGCGGATCATCAATTGCGCGCGTGGCGGGCTGATCGTGGAAGAGGATCTACGGGCTGCCCTCGACAGCGGCCAGGTCGGCGGTGCGGCGCTGGACGTGTTCTCCGAGGAACCGGCCACATCGAACGTGCTGTTCAACCATCCGCACGTCGTGACCACGCCGCACCTCGGCGCTTCGTCGACCGAAGCGCAGCTGAATGTCGCGCTGCAGGTGGCGGAGCAGATGTCGGACTTCCTGCTGCATGGCGCTGTCACCAACGCGCTCAACATGCCGTCGGTCACGGTGGAGGAAGCGCCGCGCCTGCGACCCTATCTTAAGCTCGCAGAGCAGCTCGGTTCGTTCGCCGGGCAGGTGACGGAGGACCCGATCAAGCGCATCGTCGTCGAATACGAAGGCCACGCCGCGGCGCTCAACATCAAGCCGCTGACCGGAACGATCCTGCAGGCCGTGCTGCGCAACTCGCTGGACAATGTGAACATGATCAATGCTGCTCATATCGCCAAGGAGCGGGACATCCAGGTGAGTGAGATGCGTACGGAGCGCGAAGGCGATTACCATACCCTGATCCGGCTGACCGTCGAGACCGATCATTTCACCCGCGACCTTGCCGGCACCCTGTTCGCGGAGAAGCGCCCGCGCCTGGTGCAGATCAAGGGCATCAATGTCGATGCCGAGCTTGGGCCGCACATGCTCTATGTCACCAACGAGGACAAGCCGGGCATGATCGGCAACCTGGGCAAGACGCTGGGCGACAGCGGGATCAACATCGCGACCTTCGCTCTCGGCCGCTCGGCTCCCGGCCAGGACGCCATCGCGCTCATCGAGATCGACGGGGCGATTCCCGTGCCGGTTCTGGAAAAGGTGCGCACGCTGCCCAATGTTCGCCAGGCGAAGGCGTTGGTGTTCTAACCGCGCTGCCTTGCCAGAGCGGCGTGATTCAGGCTGAGTCGGGAGATGGGGAACACCGCTCAGATGGCGAAGTCGATTCGGCTGAAGTCGCTCCCGCCTCTACCGGAGCGCAGCAAAGAGGAGAATGATCGGCTGGTGAAGGCGCACCAGGAGACTCTGGTGCGCATCCAGCAGGCCCTGCTCTTCTCCGGCCAGCGCGCGGTGGTCGTGTTCGAGGGTATGGATGCCGCGGGCAAGGGCGGCACCATCCGTCGCCTTGCGTGGGCCATGGACCCCCGCTCGCTCAAGGTCTGGCCGATCGGCGCGCCCAACGAGATCGAGGCCAAGCAGCACTACCTGCAGCGCTTCTGGACGCGCCTGCCGGAGAAAACGCAGATCGCCGTGTTCGACCGCTCCTGGTACGGGCGGGTGCTGGTCGAGCGGGTCGAGGGATTGACGCCGGCGCAAAACTGGCGCCGAGCCTACCAGGAGATCAACGCCTTCGAGCAGCAGTTGGTCGACGACGGCATCCGCGTGGTGAAGATCTTCCTCCACATCAGCAAGGAGCAGCAGCGCAAAGAGCTCATCGAGCGGCTGCGCGATCCGCTGAAGCGCTGGAAGCTGAGCTACGATGATTTCCGCAATCGCGCCCGCTGGAGCGACTACGTCGAGGCGATCGAAGACATGTTCGATCGCACCAACACCAAGGCCGCCCCCTGGGACGTGGTACCTTCCGACGACAAGCCGGCGGCGCGGGCGCAGGCGCTCGGCATCCTGGTGAAACGGCTTAGCAAAGGCCTCGATCTGTCGCTTCCGCCCTTGGACCGGAAGGTCGCTCGCATGGCACTGAAAATGCTCGGGAAAAATGCCGTAAAATCAGCGCGCTAATCGGCGAGATCGCAGCTACGTCTTAGCCGGCAATGGAACCACGTTGCCTTGACATCCTTGGCAAGGCCTGGAAACCGTTTTGCGATGGCTGCCCCGACTCACATCGCCACGACCGAGCCGCGCTGCGTAACCCTGCGCGATGCGATCGCAACGCCGTTCGCCCTGGCCTCCCCTGACCAGGCGCGAGACCAGCCATCGCCGCCGACCGGCGTCAAAGGCCACACACTTGGCTGCCTCTATGAGGCGGGCGGCGCGCGGGTCGATCTGTCGATAGGACAGACTTCGATCGATCCCGCAGTGCTGCCGCCGGAGCAGCGCGGCGGCAGTTGGCTCAATGGCCGGACACTCTATCTCGGCCTCATCATGGACCACTATGGACGTTTCATCACCGAAAGCCTGTCGCGCTACTGGCTGAAGGATGCCGGGCCGTTCGACCATTTCGTGGCCTATCCCTTCGACGACGAGACCGGAAACATCCACATGCAGGACTTCCACCGTTATCTGGCGGGCCTGCTGGATGTGCCGCTCGACCGCATGACGATGCTACGCAGCCAGACCGTGTTCGACGAGATCGTCGTCCCGGAGCAGCTCTGGGTCTACGACCGGCATGTGAATGCCCATATGCGCGCGGTCTACGAGCGCATCCGGAGCCGTCACACAGGCAACAAGTCCAGCGGCCGCATCTTCCTGTCGCGCGCGCCATCCGAGCGGCTCGGCAATCCGTTCGCGGTGGAAGACGTGTTCGCGGGCTTCGGGTTCCGCATCGTCTATCCCGAGCACATGCCGATGGCGGAGCAGCTGTCGCTCTTCGCGAATTGCGAGGTCCTGGCGGGCCTGTCGAGCAGCTTTATGCACAATTGCCTGTTCGCCCGGCCTGGCCTGCTGACGATCGAAGTGGGGGACAAGCGGGCGCGTCGCACACCACCGCTCATGCAGCGCATGGCGAACGAGCTGGCGCAGGTCGAGGCGCACTTCATTCCCTTCGGCGAGGGAACCGAAGCCAACATAAAACCGAAGACCGTGCGAAAGCACCTGCGCACCATCCTGGGCGAGCTGGAACGGCGTGGACCGGTTCTGCTGCTGCGGCTCAAACGCGCTCTCGGCCGATCAAAGGCCGGCGACAAATCGCGACAGCAAGCCAGCTAGATGGATCGCGCAGATCGACCGTTCCCCTTTACCGTCATGGTCGTGCTTGGCACGAAGGTGACCCGACACTTTCTTTGCAATTGGACTTTGGCTGAATCACGCCGACTTGCGCGGCGGGTCGTAGAACATCCGGTTGGCGGCCCGGCAGCGCACCATGGAGCGCTCGATCTTGTGCTCCTTGTGGTACCAGATCTCGATCCACATCTCGGTGCCCGGCTTGGCATAGGCAGACGGCACGCGGGCGAAGGCGATGTTTTTCTTGAGTGTCGGCGACCAGCAGGCCGAGGTGGTGAGGCCGAGCTCGCGCCTGCCCTTCCGATCGGCATAGAGGAACGACCCCGGCGCGGGTTTGCGGCCTTCGATCTCGATGCCGGTCAGCACGTAACGGCTCAAGCCCTGCTCCTTCTCGCGCTTCAGCGCGCGCTTGCCAACGAAGTAGCCCTCCTTGTTGAGGTTGACCGTCCAGCCGATGCCGAGCTCGTAGGGCGACATGCGGTTGCTCGGCCTCAGCGCATGCAACGCGCCGGAATAATCCACGTCGATCAGGATAAAGCCGGCTTCAATCCGCGCGGTCTCTAGTGCTTGCGCGCCGATCGGCGCGATCTTGTGGTCGCGCCCAACCTCGAACAGCCGATCCCATAGCCAGAGCGCATCATCCGGCTTCACCCAGATCTCGTACCCGAGGTCGCCGGTAAAGCCGGCGCGGTCGATGCGCAGCCAGCGGCCCTGCAGCTCCAACTCCAGGATGCCAAAACGCGGCAGATGGTCGATGCCATTGATGCCGAAAGCGCGCAGGACGTCGCGCGATTGCGGGCCTTGCAATGACAGGCCGCAGAGTTCGTTCGAAGCTTCTTGGATCTCCACCTCGAAGCCGTAGGCGACCTGCTCCAACCAGTGCAGCTGATCCTTCGCGGAGTTGAGCAGGAAATCGTTCTCGCCGAACCGGAAGATCGTGCCCTCCTCCACCAGCATGCCGTCGTCCTGGCACCAGGCAGTATAGAAGGCGTGCATCGGCTTGATCTTCGAGAGGTCGCGCGTGATCAGGTGGTTTACGTAATCCGCAGCCTGCCGGCCGCGAATGCGATACTTGATCAGCGGCGAGACATCATAGACCGAGGCGCCGTTGCGGATGGTGAAGTATTCCGACTGCACGGACTCGAATGCCGCCGGCGAATAATGCCCGGTCCAGCGCATCCAGTGACTGCCATGCATCAGCGCTTCGATCCGCGGATGGAACGGCGTCTTGCGCAGAAAGGGCGTCAGATGCTCGACGTAGGCGGTCATGCCACCCTCCGTGCACGCACATCCTTGAGGATCTCGCGCGCGGCATTGTAGCCGGGCGCCCCGGAGATATTGCCGCCGGGATGCGCACCGGCGCCGCACAGATAGACACCAGGCACCGGCATGCGATAATCCTGCGCCTGGCCGGCGGGCCGCAGGAACAGTACCTGGTCGAGCGTGATCTCGCCGTGATGCCACTGGCCGCCGCTCATGCCGAACTGGGCTTCGAGGTCGTGCGGCGTCAGCACCTCCATCGCGGTCACGCGCTGCTTGATCCCTGGCGCCACCTCCTCCAGGACAGCGAGGCTACGCTCGCCGATCTGCCGGCGCGCTTCGTTGACCGACGTCTCGCGTATGCGATAGGGGCAGTATTGCGCCACGATGGAGGCGACATGCTTGCCGGCGGGTGCGAGCGACGGATCGCTGAGGGTCGGGATCACGAGTTCCAAAGCCGGACGATCCGAAACGCGGCCATACTTCGCGCAATCATAGGCGCGCTCGATGTCGTCGGGCCGCGGCGCCACGACGATGCGGCCGCGCCTATCCGTCAGCGCCTCCGGCAGGCCATCCAGCGCCAAGTGGATCTTCGCCGTGCAGCCATTCATCCGCATGTGGCGGATGCGCGAGACGAACATGGTGTCGAGATTGCGCGGGCCGATGAACTGCAGGGCGGTCCGCTGCGGGTCCGCGTTGGAAACCACGCGCGGCGCCCGCACTTCCTCGCCGGTCGAGAGTACCACGCCGGCCGCGGCGTCATTCTCGATCAGGATGTGATCGACGGCCGCGCTTGTGCGGATGGTTGCGCCGGCAATCTGCGCAGCCTTGGCAAGCGCGTGGGTGACAGCGCCCATGCCGCCTTTGGGCAGCAGGAGCCCGCCTTGCCCGTTCGCACCGAGGCTGGACAATCGATAAAGCAGGTTGAACACCGTGCTCGGCGAGCGCGGTCCCAGCGCCAAGCCCAGCACGCCCTCGAAGCACAGCAGCCCCCGCACCGCCTCACTCTCGAAGTAATCGCCGGCGAGGTCGTTGACGTTCATGGTGAGGATGCGGGTCAGCTCCAGCATGTCCTTTCTGCCGAGGCGACGCATCGCCCAGGCGAACTTGCCGAGATTGAGCTTGCCCTCCCAATCCATCTTGGCGATGTCCGGCCGCGGTGGCGTGTGGAGCGCATAGGACGCGAGCGCATCGGCCATGCGCGCGAGACGGGACATGACAACTGGATACGCCTCCGCGTCGGCGCGGCTGAGCGCGGCAATGGAAGCGGCATCGCCGACATCAATGCTGCGACCGCCCGGTAGCAATGAGCGCGTCGAAACGCGCTCTGCTTTCAGATCGAGGCCGTATCGCGCCAGATTGAGATCGCGCGCGATGGTCGGATGCATCGCATGCAGCAGGTGAGCGACGCTGGAGACCTGGTAACCCGGCACGAACTCGCGTGTGACAGCCGCTCCCCCGACCTGCGGCGCGCCTTCCAGCACCTTGACCTTGAGGCCAGCTTTCGCGAGATAGGCAGCAGTAACTAGTCCATTGTGTCCAGCGCCGATGATGATGGCATCGGTCATTGCACCACCCCGCGCTTGAAGTCCTTCAGCATCTCCGTCGCCGCATTGGCGCCGGGCGCGCCCATGACGCCGCCGCCGGGATGAGTGCCGGAGCCGCACATATAGAAGTTGTCGAACGGCCCGCGATACTGCCCCATGCCGGGGAACGGCCGGTTGAACAGCAGCTGATCCAAGGTGAGCTCGCCGTGGAAGATGTTGCCCTCGGTCATGCCGACTTCGTTCTCGATGTCCCAGGGCGTGCGGCACTGCACATGCAGCACGAGCTTGCGGAAGCCCGGTGCATGCAGCTCGATCGTGTCCAGCACGTCCTTCTCGTATTGCCCCTTCATCTCCGGGGTCCACGGCCCTTCGGCGAGCTGATAGGGCACGTACTGAACGAACACGGACATGAAGTGCTTGCCCGGCGGTGCCATGGTCGGATCAACGGTGGTTGGGATTACGCAATCCAGGAACGGACGCTTGGACCAGCTTCCGTATTTGTAGTCGTCGAAGGCGCGCTCGATGTAGTCGAAGTCGCCACCGATATCGACGGTGCCATAGGCGGCTTCCTTCCCGAGGCCGGCGAACTCCGGCAGTCCGTCGAGCGCGATGTTCAGCTTCCCCGACGAGCCGCGGATCTTGTAGTTCCTGGCGTAGCGATGGATGTCAGGATCAATCGCGTCGAGATCGCCCTTGTCGATCAGTTTCAAGTAGGTGCGCTTGGGGTCGGCGTTGCTGACGATCGAGCGCCCATAAATCTCCTCGCCAGATTTCAGCGCGACACCGACGGCTTTGCCGTTCCTGACGATGATCTTATCGACTTCCGCATCGACGCGGATCTCGACGCCCGCCTCTACAGCAGCGGCGGCTATTGCCTTGCTGACCGAGCCCATGCCGCCGCGCGCAAAGCCCCAGGCGCCGATCTGCCCGTCCACTTCACCCATGTAGTGGTGCAGCAGAACGTACGCGGTGCCCGGCGAGTAAGGGCCAAGAGCAGTGCCGATGATCGAGGACGCGGCGGCGAGGCCCTTCCAGCGCGGCGTCTCGAAATACTGGTCCAGGAAATCGGCGACTGACATCGACCAGAAGCGAATCATGTCGTACATGTGGCGCTCGCCCAGCTGCCCGAATTCCCGCGCGATGCGCAGCAGGCCATCCAGATCCTCGCGATGGCCCCAGGGATTGATGCGGTTCTGCACGAAGGGATTGATCTGCGTCGGGTCGGGCGGCGTCATCAGCAGCATGCGCTTGATGAAGCGGCAATGGCGGCTGATCTCCACCGCATATTCGTCGTACGCCTCGGCATCGCGGATCGAATGGCGTCGCAGCGATTCCCGCGTGCGGTCGTGGTCGTTGTAGTAGATGATCCCCTCGCCCTCCGGGTTGGGGGCGGAGTTGATGTCGTAGGGGATGACCTGCAGGCCATGCCGCGGCAGATCGAGGAAGCGGAAGATCTCCGGCCTCAGCAGCGAGCAGACATAGGAGCAGGTCGAGTAGATGAAGCCCGGATACTTCTCTTCCGACACGGCGGCGCCGCCGACCTTCTCGCGCCGCTCCAGCACCAGCACCTTCAGCTTGTTCTTGCCGACCTTCTCGCCGCCTTTGGCGAGATAGGCCGCGCAGGTCAGGCCGTTGTGGCCGCCGCCGATGATGATTGCGTCATAGCCCTGCTGCATCGCGCGGCCCTCGAAAACGAACCTCTGCCGCGCTCCTCGCAGCAGCCGCGCGCATCCTGCCCAAGCACTCCGGTGTCGTCAATGAATAATGTATGGTCATACATCGAACATGCTGTAAGCTGCTGGTATGACGATATACTTGACCATCCAGAAAAGGGCTTGCCGACTCCCTGGTCGCATCGTCAAATTAGGCTTTCAGTCACGCGTATACTTTTCGGCATTCGGGGGATCATGAACAGGGCGGAAGCGAGAAAGCGCGCAGCGCAGCTCTACAAGCGGGCGCTGGTGTGGGACGATCACTCGGGCTTCGACCCCCATGGCGGGGCCGATCTCGACAACCTCAACATCTGGCGCAAGGCCGGCGTGCACTACCTGTCGGTGAACGTCGGCTACGACGTGTTCGACTGGCAGGCGACCATCAAGACGCTGGCGCGCTTCCGCGCCTGGCTGCAGACCCATCCGAAGAAATATGCGCTGGTGAAGAATACCGCGGACATCAGGCGCGCGCGCAAGGATGGCAAGCTCGCCGTCGCCTTCGATCTCGAGGGCATGAACGCGCTCGACGGCGACGTCAACATGGTCAGCCTCTATTATGACCTCGGCGTCCGGCAAATGCTGTTTGCCTACAACCTCAACAACCTCGCGGGCGGCGGCTGCCACGACGGCAATGCCGGCCTCACCTCCTTCGGTCGCGATGTGGTCAAAGAGATGAATCGCGTCGGCATGCTGGTGGATTGCTCCCACACCGCTTATCGCACCACGATGGAGGCGATGGAGACCTCCGAAGCGCCGGTCATCTTCTCCCACTCCTGCGCCAAGGCGCTGCGGAACCACGGGCGCAACATCGTCGATGAGCAGATTAAGGCCTGCGCCAAGACCGGTGGTGTCATCGGAATCAACGGCGTCAGCTTGTTCCTGGGCGAAAACGACACCACCAGTGAAACCTTCGTCAATCACATCGCCCACATGTCCGACCTCGTGGGGTCCGAGCATGTCGGTATCGCGCTCGATTACGCGTTCGACGCTGGAAACCTGGACGACCTCCTGGAAGAGCACAAGGCCTATTGGCCGCCCAGCGAGGATTACGCCCGCTGGCCGACCTCCTACGTGCCGCCCAAGCAGCTGCTCGAGATCACGGAGATCATGGTGAAACGCGGCTTCCGCGACCGCGAGATCCTGGGCGTGCTCGGCGGCAACTTCATGCGCGTCGCGAACGCGGTGTGGAAGTAAGCACATTCGTTCATCGGCACGTCTCACTATTCCTCCCCCGAGCCGGGAGAGGTTAGGTGGGGAGCACCCCACCTCAACCCTCCCCCAGCTTGGGGGGAGGGAGTCCGCACCGATGTGCCCCCCTAGTACCCCACCACTCTCGCCACCGTTTGCCCGATCGCG
This sequence comes from Dongia deserti, assembly GCF_003574735.1. Lineage (GTDB taxonomy): Bacteria > Pseudomonadota > Alphaproteobacteria > Dongiales > Dongiaceae > Dongia_A > Dongia_A deserti. The sequence continues at coordinate 137,624 of NZ_QORW01000008.1, read as the reverse complement.
GACGGCTGCAGCTTGGCGTCGATGACGAGTTGGGCGGTGCCGAGGATGCCGGCGCGGTCATCGCTGCGCGCGGTGTGGATGGCGAGCCCTCCGATCGCGAGCGGCAGGCAGCGCTGATAGATCATCTCGCGAATGCCGGCGATCAGATGCTCGCCGGCTTGAGAGAGTGTGCCACCGATCACGATCGTCGTGGGATTGAGAATGCTGACCACGTCGGCCAACACTTCGCCCAGCACGCGTCCCGCCTCGCGGATGCGCCGGATGCATTCGGGCGTGCCGCGATCGAGCAGCGCTACGACGTCGCGTGCGTTCTGGCCTTCGAAGCCCAGCGCTCGCAGATCGCGCGCGATCGCCCAGCCCGCCGCACGCGCCTCCACGCAGCCGAGCTTGCCGCAACGGCAAAGCGGCGCTTTCGGCGCGTCGAACTGGATGTGGCCGATATCGCCCGAGGCACCGCGCCCGCCGCGATAGACCTGCCCGCGGACGACGATGCCGCTGCCGATGCCGGTCCCGGCCTTCACGAAGAAGAAGTGATCGGCGGATGGCCAGAAGCGGCGATGCTCCGACAGCGCCAGCAGATTCACGTCATTGTCGATAAGTGCGTCGGTGCCCAGCGCCTTTTCCAGCCAACCGCGGATATCGAAATTGTCCCACTGGCGCATGACCGAAGGGCCGACCACGCGCCCACCTTCGTGATCGACCGGCGCGGGCAGGCTGAGGCCGATGCCAAAGACATGGCTCGGCTTGCAGCTCGCCCGCTTCAGCAGTGCGCGTGCTAAGCGCGCGATCTCGCCCAGGATCGGCAAAGGCCCGCTGGCCACATCGATGGTGATGGTCTGCTCCACCAGGATGCGCGGCGCGAGATCGGTAACGGCGACGCGCGTGACGCTCTCGCCGATATCGGCCGCCACGGTCACGCCGAAGCCTTCATTCAGCTTCAGGATGCGCGACGGTCGCCCGCCGCTCGGCTGGCGCTCGGCCGCCTCGTCGATGAGGCCGATCTCCAGCAGCTCACCCAGGCGATGCGCGACGGTGGCGCGCGACAGCCCGGAGACGCGCTCGAGATCCGGCCGAGTGGTCGCCTGGCGCGAGAGGATGAGCGCGAGGACCTGCCCGATGCCGGTAGCGGCGGTGAGCTGCTTTTGCATATTTCTATGCATATCTTTTCCGTGATCTGCTTGACAAGATGCAAAATGGTGAATTTGAATTCCGGGCGGCCCAGTCCTGCGATCGGGCCGATAAGCGCCCGCCGCTTTGGCGAGGAGCAATTTGGGAGGAAGACATGATTGTGGATCGTGCGATGAAGCGCGGGCGCTGGTCCGCGTGGCGTTTGAGCGTCACAGCGTGCGCGGCGATCGCTGCATTGACAGCGGCCCTGTGGACGGCCCCTGCCTATGCCCAGGAGAAGGTGATCGTCGGCCTGATCACCAAGACCAACACCAATCCGTTCTTCGCCAAGATGAAGGAAGGCGCCGAAGCGGAAGCCAAGAAGCTCGGCCTCGAGCTGCAGAGCTTCGCCGGCAAGTATGACGGCGACAATGAAACCCAGGTTGCGGCGATCGAGAACCTGATCGCGGCCGGCGCCAAGGGCATCCTCATCACCGCCAGCGACACCAAGGCGATCGTGCCGTCGGTCGAGAAAGCGCGCCAGGCCGGCATCCTCGTCATCGCGCTCGACACGCCGCTGGAGCCGACCAGCGCGGCCGACGCCACCTTCGCCACCGACAATTTCAAGGCCGGCGAGTTGATCGGGGCCTGGGCGGCCAAGACTCTGGGCAACGATGCAAAGGATGCGCGCATCGCCTTCATCGACGCCATACAATCCCAACCGAGCGTCGACTTGGCGCGCGACCAGGGCTTCATGAAAGGCTTCGGGATCGACATCAAGGATCCCAAGCGCTATGGCGATGAAACCGACGAGCGCATCGTCGGCCATCAATGGGGCGCCGGCTCGGAAGAAGGCGGACGGACGGGCATGGAGAATCTCCTTCAAAAGGACCCGACCGTGAATGTCGTCTACACCATCAACGAGCCGACCGCCGCCGGTGCGCATGAAGCGCTGAAGGCGATCGGCCGCGACAAGGATGTCATCATGACGTCGGTCGATGGCGGCTGCCCCGGCGTGCAGAACGTGAAGGCCGGTGTCATCGGCGCGACGGCGCAGCAATATCCGCTGCTCATGGCCTCCATGGGCGTGGAAGCGGTGGCGAAGTTCGCCAAGACCGGCGAGAAGCCGACGCCCACACCAGGCCTCGACTTCTTCAACACGGGCGTGGCACTGGTCACCGACAAGCCGGTGGAGGGCATCGAATCCATCACATCGGACCAGGCACTCAAAAAGTGCTGGGGTTGAGAGTTCCATGGCGAGCGGCCTCAGACGGCTGCTCGCCTTATTCTTTGAAGGAGCAATTTGGAATGAAGCGTCTGGACAGCAAGCTCGCCCGCATCCGGTCCGGCCAGTACAAGCGGTCGGATTTCATCATTGCCGACGCCAAGGACGGCGACATGGGGCCGAGCCTCACCTCCAGCGGCCCGCATCGCCAGCCGGACGGCACCTGGAATCGCTATCGCACGCGCGCGGAGTTCCTGGACCAGATCACCGCCATCGTGCAACAGGACATCGTCGACATCATGCTGGTATCGGCGTCGAACCTCGAGCTGCTGAACGAGCGTGACGTGTTCCGCAACAGCGCGGTGAAGCCCGCCATCCGCGCCAATGACACGACGGACATCTGGCGCTGCCGCGGCGCGGTCTATCACAACAGCGTGTCCCGCCCTTTCCGCTCAGCCTCCTTGTCGCACGTGATGTATGGCGCGGCGGAGCCCACGCCCGACAGGCAGATCGTCGGCACAGACCTCGGGCTCTACTCCATCACATTTAACAATGACATCGACGCCGATGTGCGGTCATTAGAGGCGTTCGGGGAATTCCGCGTCGATGCGGTGGCGCATGGCTTCAAATATTTCCTCGAAGTCTTCAACCCGAATGTTGAGACGGGCATCGATCCGAAGGTGTTGCCGCACTACGTGAACGACGTGATCCTGCGTTGCCTTGCCGGCGTCACCAAGGCAGAACGGCCGCAGTTCTTAAAGATCGCCTATAACGGTCCGAAGGCGCTGGAGGAGCTTGCCTCGTTCGACCCGAGCTTAGTGGTTGGCGTGCTGGGCGGCGGCGCCGGCACGACACGCGACTGCTTCGAGCTTCTGTACCAGGCAGAGCGCTACGGCGCGCGCGTGGCTCTGTTCGGGCGCAAGATCAACTTGGCAGAAGACCCGCTTGCCATGGTCGCGATGATGCGGCAGGTGGCAGACGGCACGATCGCGCCGGCCGAAGCCGTGAAGGCCTATCACGGTGAATTGCAGAAGCAGAAGATCAAGCCGGCACGATCGCTCGACGACGACCTCGTCGTCACGGAAGCGCCGCTGAAGGCCGGCTGAGGATCGCACCATGGCGGGCACACGGCGCGGCTTCGTCACCGGCGGCACCTGGTGCGTCGATCTCAACAAGATGATCGACTTCTGGCCGCCGGAGGATTCGATCGCGGAGATCCATCAGATCGATGTGCGCGGCGGCGGCTCGGCCTCCAATCTCGCCATCGACATGAAGAAGCTCGATCCGGCAATGCCGGTCGAGACCGTCGGCATCGTCGGCGACGACGAGAACGGGCGCTTCCTGCTGAGCCACGCCGATAGTTTCGGCATCGACCGCCGCCAGATCGCCATCACCAAGGAGCTGCCGACCCAGTTCACCGATTGCTTCGGCTCCAAGCGCACCGGCCGGCGCACGCACATCTACTACGCCGGCGCCGCTGCCCTGCTGACGCCGGATCATTTCGACTTCTCCAGGACCAGCGGGAGGATTTTTCATCTGGGCCTGCCGGGCATCCACCGCGTGCTGGATTCACCCTGGCAGGGCGATGCGAATGGCTGGGTGACCGTGCTCAAGAAGGCGCGGGCCGCCGGCATGCTCACCAACTTTGAGCTGGTGATGATCGAGCCCCAGCGTCTCGCCGGCATCATCCGGCCGTGCCTGCCTCATCTCGATTACCTGATCGTCAACGACTGGGAGATCGGCGCGCTGGCCGATCAGAGAACCTATGACGAAGGCGTCACCAACATCGCGGCCTGTCTCGAGGCCGCGCGTCATGTCTTGAAGCACGGCAGCATCAGCCTAGTCGTGGTGCATTTCCCCAAAGGCGCCATCGCGGTCGCGCGCGACGGCACCGTGACGCAACAGCCTTCCGTTCGGGTGCCGCAGTCCGCGATCGTCAGCGCCAATGGCGCCGGCGACGCGTTCGCCGCCGGTATGCTCTATGGATTGCACGAGGGCTGGGAGGTCAGGCGTTGCCTGGCGCTGGCCCACGCCAGTGCAGCCGCCTCGCTGCGCGGCGCCTCCACGACGGATACCGTGGAGCACTGGCAAACCTGCCTGCAGCTTGCGGAGGGCTGGGGCTGGAACGATTGGCCGGCTTAATTCACTGTGGCGCGGCCGGCCAATTCCTCGACGGTCTTCAGCAACAACTCGACGTGCGCAGCCTCGGTGTTGAAGGCCGTGACCAGCCGGATCGCGGTGCCCTCCTCCACCGGCCAGTCATAGAACTCGAAGCCGGCTTGGCGCAGGCCTGCGATCGTGCTGGCCGGCAACTGCACGAACAGCTCGTTGCCTTCCACGGGATGCAACAGCCGCGCGCCCGGCAGACGCGGCAAGGTCGTGCTCAGCCCCCGCGTCAGGCGCTGCGCCATCGCATTGGCGTGTCGCGCCAGCCTCAGCCATAGGCCATCGGTGAGATAGGCCTCGAGCTGGGCCGAGACGAAGCGCATCTTGGAAACGAGATGGCCGCCCCGCATGCGACGATGCCCGAAACTCTCGGCCAGGGCGGGATTGAAGAACACGACCGCCTCCGCCGCCATGCAGCCGCCCTTGCTGGCACCGAACGAGAGTACGTCGATGCCGGCCTCCCAGGTCACCTGACGCGCCGGCACGCCGAGGAACGCCATCGCATTGGCGAAGCGCGCGCCATCCATGTGCAGGCGCACCTTGTGCCGGCGCGCGACCTCGGCGATCGCCTGCAGCTCCGCCGGCTGGTAGACAGTCCCCGCCTCCGTCGCCTGGGTCAGGCTGATGGTGGCCGGGATCACCTGATGGACGTCGCCCGTGGTGTCTCTCTTCAGCGCGCGGTCCAGCGTCTCCGCAGTAAGCTTGCCGTGCGCACCCGGGAGCGGACGGAGTTTCGCGCCGCCGCTGAACAACTCCGGGGCGCCGCACTCGTCGGCCATGACGTGCGCCTCCTCGTGCGCGTAGATCGAGCCGTAGGGCGGCGTGAGACAGGCGAGCGACAAGGCGTTGGCGGCCGTGCCGGTCGCTACCGGAAAGACGCGGACCTCGTGCTCGAAGATCTCGGCCATCTTGCGTTCCACGCGCCGGGTCCAGTCATCGGCGCCATACGGCATGCTGGGGCCGCGATTGGCCTCCGCCAGCGCGCTCATGATCTCCGGCGCCACGCCGACCGCATTGTCGCTGATGAAGTTCATCGCTCTTTCCGTGATGTCACTGAGGAGGAAACTGAAACTGGCCGAGCAGCGCGCCGGTCCGCATGTCGGTGACCAGGATGCGGCGGCATTCTTCGCCGCCGCCGATCTCCAGGATGAGGCGGTCGCCCTCCGCCGTCACGTAGTGGATTGAGCAGCCGACCGGCAATGGCAGGGCCGAGACGCCGAAGGGTGCCAGCTGCGGCGGTGGCGCCGGCCTGATGAAGCGATAGGCAATGGCGGTGGTGATCACGATGGCGCAGATCGCCAGCACGGCGCAGAGGCCCGCCACCGCGCCCTTGAGCAGCCTGCTGCCCTGCTGTACTGGATGCTCCACCCCATATGCCGGCACGTCACGCCCCATCCCAATGATCGCGCCCCACAACAGCGACCCGTCCGTCAGCACGATTTCTTGCCATCGCGTCGCCGACACCGAAGCCGGCGAGCGGGTCGACCGCTGCCTCGCTGCGGCCTTTCCCGAGCTCTCGCGCAGCCGCATCAAGGCGCTGATCGAGCAAGGCAATTTGCGGTTGGTCCAGCCGGCGGGCGGCGCGGTCGAGACCTTAGACGACCCCTCCTACCGGGTCAAACCGGACCAGCTGCTCGAGCTGACCGTGCCGCCACCCGAGGATGCCGTGCCGCGCGGCCAGGCGATCGAGCTCACCGTCGTCTACGAAGATCGCGACCTGATCGTTATCGACAAACCAGCCGGCATGGTGGTGCACCCGGCGCCCGGCAATCCGGAGAACACGCTGGTCAATGCGCTGATCGCCCATTGCGGCGACAGCCTGAGCGGCGTCGGCGGGGTGAAGCGCCCCGGGATCGTCCATCGCATCGACAAGGACACCAGCGGTCTCGTCGTCGCCGCCAAGAACGATGTCGCACACAAGGCGCTGAGCGAAGCCTTCGCCACCCACGACATCGAGCGGGAATATCGCTGCTTTGTATGGGGCCTGCCCTCGCCGAAATCCGGCACGATCGAAGGCAATATCGGCCGTCACGGCATCGATCGGAAGCGCATGACCATCGTCAAATCGGGCGGCAAGCACGCGGTCACGCATTACCAAGTCACGAAAGTGTTCGGCCTCGCCGCGGCCGAGCTGTCCTGCCAGCTGGAGACCGGACGCACGCATCAGATTCGTGTGCATCTCGCGGCGATCGGCCATCCACTGATCGGTGATGAGACCTATGGCCGCGTCACACCCGCGCGGCGCAAAGCGCTGCCCGCGGCAGCCACCTTTCCACGGCAGGCGCTGCACGCGGCGATGCTGGGCTTCGCCCACCCACGGACGGGCAAGACATTGCGCTGGGAATCGCCGCTGCCCGCAGATCTGATGGCATTATCTTCAGCTCTTTCAAAGGGTTAGAAATAATTTCCAGGCGCACGAGTCGGATGCCTTGAAATCGACGCAATGTAAGCCAACCTTACATTCGCCAGTTTCTCAAAGCCATGCAGGGAGTCGTCTGCAGCCCTGCGGCAATCGTAATGGGATAGGGACTGGGCTGTTCTATGATGTCCTAGCGACACCATAAAGGGGACGATATGGCCGTACGAAACCTGCCAAGCCTTGTCAGCGATTCCAATCTGGCCCGCTACCTCGCGGAGATTCGCCAGTTCCCGATGCTGGAACAGAGCGAAGAATTCATGCTGGCCAAACGTTGGCAGGAACATCAGGACACCGAAGCCGCGCACAGGCTGGTCACCAGCCATCTGCGCCTGGTGGCGAAGATCGCGATGGGCTATCGCGGTTATGGGCTTCCCATGTCCGAGGTCATTTCCGAAGGCAATGTCGGCCTGATGCAGGCGGTGAAGCGCTTCGATCCCGACAAGGGTTTCCGGCTCGCGACCTACGCGATGTGGTGGATCCGCGCCGCCATCCAGGAATACATCCTGCATTCCTGGTCGCTGGTGAAGATCGGCACCACCGCCGCGCAGAAGAAGCTGTTCTTTAACCTGCGCCGCGTCAAAGGCCAGTTGAAGGCGCTGGAGGAAGGCGATCTCAGGCCCGAGACGGTGTCGGAAATCGCCACGCGCCTCGAGGTGCCGGAGAGCGACGTCATCGACATGAACCGGCGCCTTGCCGCACCGGACCATTCATTGAATGCGCCCGTGCGCATGGATGGCGAGGGCGAGTGGCAGGAATGGCTGGTCGATGAAGGTGAGAGCCAGGAATCGCAGCTGGCCGAGAGCCAGGAGTTCGGCCGCCGGCAGAAGCTGCTGGACCGCGCGCTCAATCTGCTCAATCCGCGCGAACGGCGCATCCTGTCGGAGCGCCGCCTGAAGGACGAGCCGACGACGCTCGAGGACCTTTCCAAGGAGTTCGGCATCAGCCGCGAGCGCGTGCGCCAGATCGAGGTGCGTGCGTTCGACAAGGTGCAACGCGCGATCCGCAATGCCGCACTCGACGAGAAGCTGGCGGCGCAGTAAGTCCATCCGCTCCATGGAAAACCCGCGCTCCTTGGGCGCGGGTTTCTTTGTTCGTCGCGAATTGACGAGTGGCGCCGTGGCGCGCCTCAGGACTCGTTTGACGCGACCGTATCACCCCATTCGCTGATCAGCTGGCTCTGATCGCGATGCACGCGGCGCATACGCAGGCCGGACTGCGCTTCCGCCATCTTGGCAAAGACCGACGGCATGGCGAGGAACAACAGCCAGCCGCAGCCAGCTCCGCTGAGCGCCGCTAGCCATCCGATTGCATCCTGCAGCACCAGCATCGCCACGCTCAGATCGTTGCCCATGGTCAGCACTCGATGTACGAAATACAGGGCGCCGACCAGGTTGAGGCTCAAGACCGTATAGGTGAGATAGCGGCCGGGCGACGTATCGACGATGCGCGCCACCACACTCGGCACCAGCGCGGCCACGAGCACGATCGCGATCGGCGCCATCAGGGCAGCGGCCGGCAGCAGCAGAATCAGCAGCAGGGCCGGCTTGAACGGCCTGGGCCCGGCAGCGTTTTCGGCTTTTGCTGGTGCTTCCTTGGCCACGATCAGTCTCTCACAACAAGGCGAAGACGCTGTAGGCCGCGATCGCCGCACTGGCGATGAAGGCAGAGGTGACGGCGGCGGCGCGCTGGCCGATCAGCCGGGTACGATTTGGATTCGTCAGTCCGCCGTTCTCCAACCATCGCTCCTCCTGCTTCAGCGCGACGTAGGCGCGCCTGGCGGCGGTGAAGCCGAGGCTGTCGGCGCGGCGATGGGGGCCGGTCGGATCGAACAGCAATGCCAAGCCCGCCAGATCGCATTCCTTGCCCAGTTTGTGCATGCGCCGCTCCGCATCCGCGCGCGCGGTGGCGTGATGGAAACAGCTCAGCGCCGGTATCAGCATGGCCACGACGGAATCCGCCAGGCGCGGCAGCTTGCGGTTTGGATGGGCCTGCTGCACCATCGCCAGCAGGCGCAGGACGGCGATCCTGCGTTCTGCCTCATTCTCTGCCTGGGAGACGGCGGTCAGTTCGCGATCGATCGTGCGCCGGAGATGAGCGCCGATGAAGGCCGCGATGTGCCGGTCGAACGGAATCGCCCCCTCGCCCAGTCCGGGCAGGGCGGCATCGATCGCCGGCAGCAGGTCCTTCATGCTGGTGACGTAGAAATCGGCAATCATCGGCGAGCGGCAGGGTATTCGCGGATTCAATTCGTAGAGCGCGCGCTCGACGCCCTGGCCCATGCCTGGTCGTTCGATATGCTTCTCCACCTCCTCCATGATGCGGCGCAGCTGGAGCTGATCCGAATTCAGGGCACTCTGCTCGTTCATCCAGAGCTGGGGCAATCGCCCACGCAGCATCTCGACGAACTGGTTGAGCAGCGGCTGATTGTCTAATAGCTGGGCCAGCATGGTCGCCATGCCGGTCACGTTGACCCGGATATCGCGATAGCAGATCGGCGATTGCGGACTCATCCAGATGATGAGGCGCGCGATGTAGCGATCCTTAATGGCTGCGCTCGGTCCCGACCCGGCGGCTGAGCCCATGAGCCGCATCATCACGTCGCCGACCTTGTCGTCGTTGAAGCTGCGCTTCATCCAGTTATCGAAGTCGCTGCTGTCGACCAGCTTCGACGCTTCGGGCCAGTGCCGCGCCATGGCATGGGCCAGGGCCGGTCTGTTCATGTGCTCGCTGTCGCCGAAGCGAATCGGGCGCGAGGCGCGCTGCGGCAGATAGGGCATGGTCGGCGTGAAATGCTGGCCGGTGGTCCAGGCATCGAGGTGCCGCAAGGTCCAGCGATCGCCTGCCTTGTCGTTCAGCAGGCCGCGCAGGATTTCGGCCATGGACGTGGAGAGCTTCTCGCGTCCCGCCAGTGCGGCAAAGGAGCCGGCGGAGATCTTGGCCGAGACGATCTCTTCGTCCGTCATGCCCTCTGTCGGGTCGCGTCCGATATGAAGCTGAAGGATGAGCACACCGAGCGCATAGAGATCGTCGGCGGAGAGACCAGGCCCGCGGCCGTACGGATCCGCGATCGCGTTCTCGATCGTCTCGTAGAGCGCGGGCTGCGCGAAACCGGGCGGCATGCTGAAGCACTCACCCAGCATCATCGGGCCCTGGCTGCTCGACTGGTAGAACAGATTGCCCGGACGGATCGCGCGATGCGGAATGCCAAGCAGGCTCATCTCGCGGATCGCCGTGACTAGCGGCGTGATCACCTGCCGCGCCAGTTGCGGCTCGGTCATGGGCCGCGGTGGTGCCATCTCGCGGCCGAACACGCGCTCGCCTTTCGGCGCATCGAAAATGAGAACCGGACGGCGGCCCCAGACGATTGCGCTGCCATTGCCCGGGGCCATCGGCCAATCGATTACGCCGGCGGCGCGCGGCCAGAGCACCGGCGCATCGGACGGCGGTTTCTTGGTGAGGTGGTCGAGATAGCGGCACGGCAAGTGCCCGGGCGCGACTAGCGCGAACATCGGTCGGCCAGGCTCGTTGCGGTCATTGACAGCAAAGGCGTCAACGTCCGGTGAATCGAGCTTGGGCAGACGCCTGTCCGCCGCAATCTCGTACCGTTCTTCGAGCAGAATCTGATCGTCCGCCATTGCCAACCGCGCTTTGCGCCCAATCCTCGCGGCCAAGGCCGTTTAGCCCCGCCGGCCCTACACAAAATGAGCCGATCCTAGGTTATGACGGGAACAGGTTAAGGGACGGTAAGGAATGCAGTGCGCTCATCCCCCTGCAAAAGGATGAACTCACTCCAGGTTGGTGTGGCGCCGGCGCATGGAAGCGGCGGTCTCACCCTTGATGTCTCGGAGCCGCAGCACCAGCAGCTCGAACACCAGCATCTGGCTGAGCTCGAACAAGGAGCCCATCGGCAAGACGGAAATCTTGCTGCCTTGGTCGTCGGCCATGGTCTGGGCCGGGATGTGCAGCACGTGATCCGCCGATTGCGCGAGCGTGCTGCCGGGCTGGGCGGTGACGACCGCCGTCTTGGCGCCGGCATCCGTCGCAATCTTCATGAGCGCCGCGATGGTGGCAAAATCACCCGGTCCCGCAGAGCAGATCAGCAGATCGCCCGCGCCGAGCGGCGGCGTCGTCATCTCCCCCACCACATGCGCATCGAGCCCGAGATGGAAGAGCCGCATCGCAAGGCCCTTCATCTGCAACCCCTCGCGGCCGAGGCCGTGAAGCGCGATGGTCTTGGCCTGAGCTATGGACTGGGCAAGAGCCTCAAATGCGACACGGTCTAGTTTCTCGATGACCCTACCGGCGTCATCCAGAGCGCTGTGCGCAACATCGACGATGGTTGAGTTCATGAGACATTCAATGCGCGAGCACTCCACACATCCTATGATCAATTCAAGGTGCTCTCGCTAAGCACCTTGCCTACTTGCATCAAGATTGACTGCGCCTCATTCAAAGGGCGTCCGATACGCGCCTCGAAATCAGATATCGGCAGGCCATGACATATTTCGTTCAAGGCGTTGTTGATAATGAGCAGCTCGTCGGAGTTGGCATGAAGCGTGAAACCTCCCGATCCGTCTCGATCGATTTTCATATGATCGTCTCTCGACTCAATCCGTGAACGGATCCGTCACCAGGATCGTGTCGTCGCGCTCCGGCGAGGTAGAGAGCAGCGCCACCGGCACTTCGATCAGTTCCTCGATGCGGCGGATGTATTTGATGGCGGTTGCCGGCAGCTGCGCCCAGGAGCGCGCGCCCCTGGTGGATTCGGACCAGCCTTCGACGGTTTCGTAGACCGGCTTTGCGGCCGCCTGCAGATGCGCGGCGGAGGGCAGATAGTCGAAGTGCTGGCCATTGATGTCGTAGCCGATGCAGATCTTCAGCTCTTCGAATCCATCGAGCACGTCGAGCTTGGTGAGAGCGATGCCGTTGATACCGCCCACTTTCGCGGACTGACGCACCAACGCTGCGTCGAACCAGCCGCAGCGCCGCTTGCGGCCGGTGACCGTGCCGAATTCGTGCCCGCGCTCGCCGAGGGTCTGGCCGATCTGGTCGTGGAGTTCGCTCGGGAATGGGCCGGAGCCGACGCGCGTTGTGTAGGCCTTGGTGATGCCGAGCACGTAGCCGACCGCGCCGACACCGATGCCCGAGCCGGTCGCCGCCTGCCCCGCGACGGTGTTGGAGGAAGTGACGAACGGATAGGTGCCGTGATCGACGTCGAGCATCGAACCCTGCGCGCCTTCGAACAGGATGCGGTCGCTGCGCTTGCGCGCTGCGTCGAGCAACTGCCAGACGGTCTTCACGAACGGCGCAACCTTGGGCGCCACCCCGCGTAACTGCGCGAGCAGCTCAGCGGCATTCACCTCCTCGGCGCCCAGGCCACGCAGCAGCGCATTGTGGTGCTGGAGCAGGTTCTGCACCTTTCCATCCAGTGCATCGGGGTCGAGCAGGTCGCAGAGGCGGATGGCGCGGCGCGCGGCCTTGTCCTCGTAGGCCGGGCCGATGCCGCGGCCTGTCGTGCCGATCTTGCCAGCGCCGCGTGCCTCCTCGCGCAGCAGATCGAGCTTGCTGTGCAGCGGCAGGATAAGCGCGGCATTCTCCGCCACCGCGAGCACATCCGGCGTGACCGCAACGCCTTGTCCGCGCAGAATCTCAATCTCCTTCAAGAGCGCCCAGGGATCGACCACCACGCCATTGCCGATCACGGAGAGCTTGCCTCGCACGACGCCCGAGGGCAGCAGGCTGAGCTTGTAGGTCTTGTTGCCAATCACCAAAGTATGGCCCGCATTGTGGCCGCCCTGGAACCGCACGACCACGTCGGCGCGCTCCGACAGCCAATCGACGATCTTGCCCTTGCCCTCGTCGCCCCATTGCGAGCCGATGACCGCTACATTCGCCATGCCGAGAAATCTCCGTTAGAGCATTTGAATGGCGCCGTTGCGCCAGAGATGCGAGCAGCCGAGGCGGCGCGCTTCCTTCTCATCCTCCGCGCCGTTGTCGAGCGCGTGAATGGTGACCCAGCCTTCCTGGCGCAGGCGCAAGGCCGCATCGTGCGACGCGCCGCGCGGCAGGAAGATGCGCCGCGCCGGCTTGGGCGCGGGCAAGGCAGCCGACAACGTGTCGAGATAGAGCGTGAAACCGGTCGCGTCCTCGCCCGCCTGGTTGACATAGCGCCCGCCGCGCCCGAACTCGCCGGCGACGCCGCGCCCGAGCAAGGAGAACGTGACGCCCGTATGATACTCGAATCCGCGGTGATCGGTGGGATCGAGATTGAGGCCGAGGTCGGGGGCCGCAGCCTGCACCAGCGTCGCCACTTCGACCAGGCGATCGCGCTGCGCCGCCGCGCTCGGGGTGAGCGCGATACTGGCCAGGCGATCGAGTGCCTGCGCCGGCGCGCCAACCGCATTCATCAATTGCTGCAGGGTTGGCGCCAGTGCGCCGCCGAGTTCCTTCACCGCCGCAGCATCCTTGCGATCGAGCGCGGCGATGATCGGGGCCGGATCGGCAATGCCGGATTCGCGCAAATAGGAGACCGCGAGCATCGGTGCGTTGAGGTCAACAACTAGAGCCGCGACGCCAAGCTGCTTCAACGCTTCTGCGGCCAGCAGCACAGCTTCAGCGTCGGCAGCCGCGCTTTCGGTGCCGATGAGCTCCACGCCGGCCTGGCCGATCTGCCGCTCGGGGCGCATCTGCTCGCCCTTCACGCGCAGCACCTGCCCCGCATAGGAGAGACGCAGCGGCCTGGCCGAGCTCTTCAGCCGGCTGGCAGCGATGCGCCCGACCTGCGGCGTCATATCGGCACGCAGTCCCATCATGCGCTGCGAGACCGGATCCATCAGGCGGAAGGTGTCCGCCGCCATCGCTGCGCCCATGCCGGACAGCAGCGCATCCTCGAACTCGATCAACGGCGGCTTTACGCGCTCATAGCCCCAGGACGCGAAGCAGGCCATCAGCCGCTCCACCATTGCCGCTTCGAATGCGGCATCGGGCGGCAGGCCGTCTTTCAGCCCCGCAGGCAGCAGATGTTGATGGTCCTTGCCGTTGGCCATGTGTGGGCGCGATCTCGGATGATGGTAAACAGCGCCCCGACCCCGCGTGCTGTGGGGCCTTGGGCACAGGTAAGTAGCCGAAATCGCGCCGCCGCCGCAAGCGGCGATGCGGCGCAGGCCGGGATCAGCGCCGGCTGGTGTCGAGGGCCATGCGCACGGCGAGCGCGGCCAGCACCGTACCCATCAGCCAGCGCTGCACCAGGGTCCAGAACGGCCGCCCCGTCAGAAAGGCCGAGACGGCGCCGGCCGCCAGCACGATCAGCGCGTTGACCGTGAGGCTGATGGTGATCTGCGTCATGCCGAGCAGGACCGTCTGGCCGAGGATGTTGCCGCTGGCCGGCTCGATGAACTGCGGCAGCAGGGAGAGATAAAGCGCCGCGACCTTGGGATTGAGCAGGCTGGTCAAAAGCCCCATCGAGAACAACCGGCGATGCGAATCAGCCGGCAGATTGCGCACCTGAAACGGCGAAGCGCCGCCAGGCTTGAGGGCGTTCCATGCCATCCAGCCAAGATAGGCGGCGCCAGCGAGACGCAGCGCGTCATAGGCCAACGGCACGGCGAACAGCAGAGCGGTGATGCCGAAGGCGGCCAACAGCACATAGATCACGAACCCGATGCCGACGCCACCGAGCGAAATGAGTCCCGCCGCGCGGCCCTGGCAGATCGTGCGCGACACGAGATAGGCCATGTTCGGTCCTGGCGTCAGGACCATCGCAAGGGCCACGGCGGCGAAAGCAGCGAGCGTGGGGACCGAGATCAACGCGGTCAAATCAGCACCTCTCCAGTAACGGTGAGCACGGCCTGGCCCGCCATCTTCAGCCGGTCACCTTCAAGACGCAGCCAAAGCTCGCCGCCGCGTTGCGAGACCTGCCGCGCGAAGAAGGTCTTGCGCTCCAGCACTTCCGCCCAATAGGGCACCAGCAGGCAGTGGGCCGCGCCCGTCACGGGGTCTTCCGGAATTCCGAACTTCGGCACGAACACGCGCGAGACGAAGTCGGCCTTGGCGCCGCGCGCCGTGACGACGACATCCAGCGGCAGGGCGGCGATCTTCGCGATGTCGGGCTTGAGGTAGCGGACGATATCCTCCGACTCCACCACGGCCAGATACGTCCAGCCCCGGCGCAGATCGACGATCTGGGCGCCGATTGCCTCGGCCACCGGCGCGATCTCGGAAGCCGGCGCCGGCTCATTTGTACGGGTGGGGAAATCCATCAGCAGCCGCTCGCCGTCCCGCGCCACCGTCAGCGCGCCGGAGAGCGTGTGGAAGACAACATTGTCCCGCTCGGGCTCCAGGTGATTGAGAGCAATATAGGCGCTGGCGAGCGTCGCATGTCCGCACAACGGCATCTCGACCGTCGGCGTGAACCAGCGCAGATGAAAGTCCTGCCCCTTCGGTACAAAGTACGCGGTCTCCGCCAGATTGTGCTCTGCCGCGATCGCCTGCAGTGTCTCGTCGGGCAGCCATTCGGGCAACGGCATGACCGCCGCTGGATTGCCGGCGAATGGCTTGCTGGCAAACGCGTCGACCTGGAAGAATTTCAGCGCCATCGAAGCCCCCTTCTATCGTGCCGCCACCGCCACGCCTGCGCCGATCAGAACCGATCCACTCAAGCGATGGAAGACCCGCGATGCGGCGGTCGACGACAAAAGTCGCCGGCTGCGCTCCGCCAGAAAGATGTAGCTGCCATAGACGACATAGGACGCCAAGACAACGATCGCCGCGAGAATCAGGAAGTCGGCGAAGCGGATCTGCGTCATGTCGAGGAAGGTCGGCAGCAGCGCGCCGTAGAACAGAATGGCTTTGGGGTTCCCGAGCGTGACCAGGAAACCGAGACCAACGTCCTTGATAGTGCCCTTTCCGCTTCTCGGCCTCACGATCAGGGGTAAGCCGGAGGAACGGAAGGCGCGATAGCCCAGCCAGATCAGATAGGCAGCACCGGCATATTTGACGATCTGAAACAGCGGGCCGAGCGCCGTCGCCACCGCGGTCAGGCCGAGCACCGCAATGCCCATGAAAAGGAAGTCGGCCAGCACCAGGCCCGCAGTCACGGCGAGCCCAGCCACCGGCCCTGAGGCCCACGCGCGCGAGATGATGGTTGCCAACCCGGGACCGGGCGATAGAGCCAGAAAGAACATGCCGATGGCGAATGCGATGGCAGATTCGAGTGTCACGCGGCTCAACTCCGCGCAGCGCGCATCATGGCGGAGACAGCAAGATCCGAGCGCTGCGCCCGCGCGGCAAGTCCGTCGGCCGCACCACGAATGTCGCGCCGATCGCGGTTCTGGCCCATCTTCGCCTTCGCATCGACGCGCGAGACGGAGAGGCGAACGCCGACGATGCCGCGGATCAACGCAGCGATGTACTGCTCCGGCGCATCGCTGGTCTTCCACGGCATCTCGTACGGACTCTCCTGCTGTTCGGAGAGCTCCGTGACGTGGCGCAGCAGCCATGCGCCCTCTTGGATGACCTCGACCCGGCCATAGGCATGGACGGTCGCGTAGTTCCACGTCGGCACGGTCTTGCCACCTTCGGCCTTCGATGGATACCAGCCCGGGCGAATGTAGGCGTCGGGCCCGGAAAAGATCATCATGGCTTCGGCATCGGGATTGGCGGCCAGTCGCTTCCAATGCGGATTGGGACGCGCGAGATGGCACTCCGCCACGAGCGTTTCGCCTTCCAGCCGCGTGACCGTCGGCACGTGCGTCGCGGTGAGCCCTTCGGCATCGTGGCTGATGAGCGCCGCGAAGGGATGGGCTTTCATCAGCGCCAGCACCTCCGATTGCTCGATTATCTTGAATGAAGCGGGCACATACATCCGGGATCCCTCTGCTGCGGATCACTCGCGCGCGATGGAGGAATGCGTCGGGCGTTCATCGGCTTTCCGCCGCGTCAGCGCCCGCCGCGTCCCTATTCCAGTGTCGATGCGTTAGCCGCGATCGGCGCGCCAGAACGGCAGTGCGACCTCGTGCTCGACCTCAGCGCGGCTGACACCGATGTCGCGCAGCAGGCGGTCGTCGAGCTCGCCCAGATGACGGCGCTGACGCGAACGCTCGAACCAGGTGAAGACTTGATCGAAGAGGCGCGTGACGGCACCGCTGTCGGTCTTGCCACGCGTGGGACGCACGAAGTAAGAACCCGATTTGTCACTCGTATTGTACCGATACATCTTTCATTCTCCAGCATCAGAAGCGTTAGATTGTCCCGATTGCCTCCCTGAACAGCGATATTGTGGTTGACATTGTCCTCCGTCAACGCAAACATTGTCCTCATGACAATTTGGATCCCCGACCTTAGCAGTCACCGCGGCCCGCGCTATCTGGCGATTGCGGATGCGCTGGCCTCCGATATCCGCACCAGCCGGCTTTCGCCCGGTGATCGCCTTCCCACCCATCGCGAGCTTGCCTATCAGCTCGGCGTGACAGTCGGCACCGTAACGCGCGCCTATGGCGAAGCGGAGCGGCGCGGCCTGATCGGCGGCGAAGTGGGCCGCGGCACCTTCGTGCGCAGCGATATCGCCGTGCGCGTCAGCAATCGCACCAACGCGCCGGTGCCGACCGCAGTGGCCGCGGCGATCGCGCACTCGAACGTCATCGATTTCAGCATCAACACGCCGACCGATCTTGATGCCGGCGGCGAGTATGAGGGCATGATGCGCGCGACGCTGCGCGAGCTGTCGGATTCGGCCAGCGCCGGCGCGCTGTTGAACTATCAGGCCAGTGGCGGCAGTCGTGCGCACCGCGAAGCCGGCGCGAAGCTGCTCGCGCAGTTCGGCGTGCGGGTCGATCCGGATCGCGTTCTCATCACTGCCGGCGCGCAACATGGCGTGATGGTCGCGCTGGGCGCGATCACAGAGCCGGGCGACACGGTGCTGACCGAGAGCCTGACCTGGCCGGGTCTGCGCCGCCTCGGCGACTTCCTGCGCTTCCGCGTGCAGGGCCTGCCGATGGACAACGACGGCATCCTGCCCGACGCGTTCGAAGCCGCCTGCCGCGGCCGCAACATCAAGGCGCTCTATTGCGTCACCAACCTGCAGAACCCGACCTCGATCGTGGTGCCCGAACAGCGCCGGCGCGAGCTGGCCGAAGTGGCGCGACGCTACGGCGTGAAGATCGTCGAGGATGACGTCTACGGCTTCCTGGTGCCGAACGCGCCACAGCCAATGGTGAACTTCGCGCCGGAGCTCGGCGTGTTCTGCAGCAGCGTCTCGAAGTCGATGGCGCCCGGTTTGCGCGTCGGCTATCTCGGTGCACTCACTGACGACTGCAATCTGATCAACGACGCGGTGCGGCATTCGACCTGGCTGGCGACGCCGTTGGCTGCGGAGATCGCCGCGCGCTGGATCCACAACGGCGAGGGCGACCGCATTTCCACCAAACGGCGCGACGAATATACCCGGCGCCAAGCCGCGGCGCGCGAGATCCTCGCTGGTCTGCCCTACTACGGCCACCCGACGGCGATGCATGGCTGGCTCGATTTGCCGGACGAATGGCCGGCGGATGCCTTTGCGCTGCAGGCGCGCATCCGCGGTGTCGCGGTCTGCCCCACCAGCACGTTCTCGCTGTCGCGCAGCGGCCGCAACGGCGTGCGCATCAGCATCAGTGCGCCCGGCTCGATCGACACGGTCGCGCGCGGGCTCGATATTGTTGCGCGCCTCGCGCGCGAAAAACCGCGAGTGGATTTCTCGGTTGTCTGATGGAACAACGGTGCAAGCGGCCGCCGACTTAGGGGCGGCCGCGCCGAGCCGTCGTACGGAAATCCTCGACGGACTCAAGATCACCCTGCCCTTCATGGTGGGCGCGGCGCCGTTCGGCGTGATCTTCGGCGCGCTCGCCACCTCTCAGCCGTTGCACTTGTCTCCGTTCGAGACCATGGCTCTGTCGCTGTTCGTGTTCTCGGGGTCGGCGCAATTCGTCGCGATCGCGCTGATGGCGGTGGCGACACCGGCCTGGGTGATCTGGCTTGTCACGTTCATCCTCAATCTGCGCCACACGCTCTATGCGGCGACCCTGGTCGGCTATGTACGGCACTTGTCGCTCGGTTGGCGTTTCATTTTGTCCGCTGGCCTGACCGACGAGACATTCGCCGCGATGGAGGATCGCTATCGCCGCCTTGGCGTTCATCGCAACAGCCACTGGGCGTACCTGGCATCCATCATCGGCATGCACGTCAATTGGAACTGCTGGACGATGATCGGCATCGCGGTCGGCATGCAGATGAAAGGGCTGGATGGGTTGGGTCTCGAGTTCGCCGCCATCGCCACCTTCATCGGCATGGTGGTGCAGAAGCTGCGCACAGCCGGCGCGCAGACTGCGGCGGCGGTGGCCGGCATTCTCGCAGCTTTGCTCGCCGCCCTGCCCTACAAGGCCGGCCTCACCATCGCGACTCTGGTCGCGATCGCCGTCGCGGTGATATTCGAGCGCCACCTCGAGCGTAGGGGTCAGGCATGAGCGTCGGCATCGTCATTCTCGGCATGGCGCTGATCAATCTGGTGCTACGCTGCCCGCTATTCCTGGTGGCCAACCACATCCGCATTCCTGGAATCATCGAGAAGGCACTGGCCCACTGCCCGGTCGCCGTCCTGACCGCCATCATCGTGCCCTTCGCCCTGCATCTGGACCAGGCGCCGGACGGCAGCCAGTGGCTGAACCCCGACCTCTTCGCGACCATTGCCGCGGTCGCCGCCTCGCTCCTTACCCGCAACCTGATGGCAACCATCGCTATCGGCCTGGGAGTAGCTGTTTCCCTGCGCTATCTGGCTGTTTTCTGACCGGATTAGGCCGTTTGGCTAGGGTTTCTTAACCTATCCGGATGCAGACTTTTCGCTACCTCTAACCGCGTCTGGGACAGTGGGGCCGGAGCCCGATGCAAGGGATGCGAGATCTCGCCGAGCTCACGCGTGAGTTGGCGCGCTGCCCGGAACTCGACACCCAGTTGCAGCTGGTCTGCGACCGACTCTGCGCGGTCGAAGGCATCACGCACACCGCCATCACCATCACCGGGTTGCGCGAGCAGCCGATGCTGTTTGTCAGCCGCGGAATGCCAGAAGCGCTGGAGCGGGTCGCGGTCGCCTCTGCGTCCATGCCGGAGGAGGCGGTCCGGCTGGCGATGCCGGATCTGAAATTGCACACGGTGGTAATCGACGGGCCTCAGCCCGGCGACCGCGGCAAGATCTTCGCCTTTCTCGACTCAGAGCCTGCCTCGCCATTGTGCGAGGATGTCATGGCTGGCGCCGCCGGCCTGGTGCATTTGTGCGTCAGCCGGCACGCGGCCGCGATCGCGCGGCGCTCGGAGCTCCGGCGCGTCGAGGCGCTGCTGGAGAACATGCACAACATCATGGTCTATCAGGGCACGCCAGGTGACGGGGCCTACGGCTTCGTCGGCGGGGCGGTCCGCTGCTGGGGCCGCGATGCAATCGAGATGATGGGCGCAATCGATCCCATCACGCGCCTTGCCGACGTCAACACTTGGGTCGGCCGCATCCATGCCGACGACTTGCCCGCCTATCGCGAGGCCGAGCGCCGACGCAAGGAGCTGGGCGAGCCCTACGTCCACGAATATCGCTACGTGCATCCACGCAGCGGCGAACTGCGCTGGTTCCGCGAATGCGCCTGGGCGGCGCCGGATCCGGAGCGCGGCCGCGTCTATTGGGATGGCTTCGTCCTCGACATCACGAACCAGAAGCGCGCTGCGGTGCGCCTGACCAGGAGCGAGCATGAGGCCGCGTCCGTGCGGCGCGAACTGCTGGACGCCACCGACGGCATGACCGACGGCCTGGTCTATTACGCACCCGATGGCGCGCTGCGCTTCTGTAACCAGATTGCGCGCTCGTATCTCGGCATTCCGCACGACGCCGACATCGAGCGGATGACCTTCGACGACGTGTTGCGCCTGGAGCTGGAGGCCGGCCAAATCGTCGCCGCCCCCGAGCAGGAGGAAAATTGGACCCTGTTGCGCAGCCAGCTGCATCGCAACGGCCAGGGCCACGTCGAGATGCGCATGTTGAACGGCGGGCATCTGCGCATCAGCGACCGGCGTACGCAGCTGGGCGGCATGGTGACGGTCTATACGGACGTCAGTGATCTGGTGGAGCGCGGCGACGCGCTGGCGCGCAGCCAGCGTGACCTGCGCCTCGCCAAGGAACAGGCGGAAGTCGCCAGCCGCACCAAGTCGCAGTTCCTGGCCAACATGAGCCACGAACTCCGCACGCCGCTCAACGCCATCATCGGCTTCGCCGAAGTGATCGAGCGCGAGCTGTTCGGGCCGGTGGGCGTCGCGCAATATGCCAACTATGCCGCCGACATCCACCGCAGCGGCCAGCATCTGCTCTCGCTCATCAACGACATCCTCGACCTGAGTAAGGTCGAGGCCGGGCGCTTCGAGATCGTGGAGCAGGACTTTCCCCTGGTGGAGACCATCGACGAGGCCAAGCGCCTGCTCGAGATTCGCGCGCAGAAGGCCGGTCTCGCCATGAGCTCCGAGGTCGGCGCCGACGTCGCGCGCATCTATGCCGACCGCAAGCTGGTGAGCCAGGCGCTGCTCAATCTGCTGTCCAACGCAGTCAAATTCACGCCGGCGGGCGGCCAGATCCGCATCGTCGCCAAGCGCGAAAACGGCGGCGATCTCCTGATCAGCGTCAGCGATACCGGCATAGGCATGGCGCCGGAGGAGATTCCGCACGCGCTCGAACCTTTCGGGCAGATCGACGGCACGCTTGCCCGCCGCTACGACGGCACGGGCCTTGGCCTCACCATCACCAAGGCCTTTGTCGAGATGCATGGCGGCACGCTGACGCTCGACAGCGAAAAAGGCCGCGGCACCACCGCCACCATCCGCCTGCCCAGCTGGCGCTGCCGCCAGTGGAACGTCGGCCGCAGCGCGAGCGCGCGCTGATAGTAAGCCCGTGTCGCCGGCACGCACGTGCCGGCGCGTTCCAGATCTTTCCTTGTGACGCAGTTCGCTTCTGGCGGTCTGGCCTGGAAGCTGTTCCATCGCCGGAGCGCACCGCTCCAGGTTCGCAGAGGATCGTCGCGACTCAGATTCCCTGCGGGGGCGCGGCCCTTTCCGCGCGAATCCGCTATGGTTGAGGATATCAAAACGCTTTTGATGAATTTTTGAGAGCTGCCGCAACCATCGGGAATCCCTCGGGAATAGCTCCCTCGGGCAATAAGGCGCCTCTAGTTTGTGACAAACATCATAATTCCGAGGTTGACTTTGTGGTGGTGCACCAATAAATCGCCGCCTCGCGCCTGAACAGCGGCAATAATTGCGCAAGCCACAACAAATCGTGGGAAGCTTAGCCGCATAACCTGGGACATTGGCCGAGGTAAGCGAACCAAAGTCTTCCCGCTACTTTCACGTGTGTCAACCGTGGTAGCCGGTGGCCCGCGCGGATCGTTTGCTGCCGCCTCGAATCTGTGGAGACCGTGACCATGGCCACCATGACTGGAACCGCCGCCAACGACATCCTGGTCGGCACAAATAGCGACGATGTCGTTAACGGCCTGACCGGCGCTGACAAGATGGCGGGGGGCGATGGCAACGACCTCTACTTTGTCGACCATGTCGGCGACCTGGTTACCGAACTCGCGAACAAGGGCTTGCTGAATACCATCGTCAGCTCGATCTCCCTTACTCTCCCCGCCAACGTCGAGAAGCTCGAGTTGATGGGCGGCGCGCTCAACGGCACCGGCAACGCAAGCCACAACATCCTAATCGGCAACAGTCTCGCCAACAAATTGGAGGGCCGAGCGGGCCGTGACATTCTCGGCGGCGGCCTCGGCAATGACACGCTGATCGGCGGCGACGGCGACGACTACCTGGAGGGTGGCGCGGGACTGAACCTGCTGCAAGGCGGCGCAGGCGACGACGTGATGTATGGCACGGGCGGCGCCAACATCATGCAAGGCGGCGCCGGAAACGACGACTACTTCGTCGACAGCGCCGACGATCAGCTTGTCGAAGCCGCCGGTCAGGGAATCGACGAGGTCGGATCATATATTTCGTTCGACCTGTCGGTCAGCGGCGCGAACGTTGAGAATCTCTATCTGATCGGCGTCGGCGACCTCACCGGCACCGGGAATGCGCTTAACAATTACATTGAAGGCAATAGTTACGACAACAAGATCGATGGCGGCGACGGCAACGACAGCCTAGCTGGCGGCGACGGCAATGATACGCTGACTGGCGGTCTCGGCAACGACACGCTTGATGGTGGGGCCAACGCCGACACTCTGGTGGGCGGCAAGGGCAACGATATCTACTACCTGACCAGTGACGATTCCATCGTCGAGGAGGCCGGCGAAGGCACCGACGAGGTTCTCTCGAGCAAGACGATCGACCTCAACGAAGTCGGATACGTCACTTTCAGCGGCAAGCTGAAGGCGTTCCATGTCGCGGATATTGAGAACGCCACGCTCATCGGCAGCGGCCACATCAATGCCTTCGGCAACGCGCTGAACAACATCCTCAAGGGCAATGCCGGCGACAACACGCTCAGTGGACGCGAGGGAAACGACACGCTGCTCGGCGGCGACGGACACGACGTTCTCGACGGCGGCGCGGGCAGCGATGTCATGATCGGCGGCAAGGGCAGCGACACCTACTTCGTCGACAGCGCGACGGATGTCGTGACCGAGAAGCCCGGCGAAGGCATCGACTTCGTCTACAGCAGCATCAGCTATGTGCTGGGTGGCAGCCTCGAACGCCTTGAGCTTGGAGGTGGCGACATCAATGGCGCAGGCAACGCGCTCAACAATGTGATTGCCGGCGGCGTCGGCAATAACAAGCTCGAGGGCGGTGACGGCCACGACGACCTGTACGGGGGCGACGGTAATGACACGTTGCTGGGCGGCAACGGCGACGACTATCTCGACGGCGGTGACGGCGACGACATCATGACCGGCGGCAAGGGTAACGACGGCTACTACGTCGACAGTGAGGACGATCAAGTCGTGGAATCGGCCGGTAAAGGCACCGATCTGGTCCATGCGGAAATCAGCTTCAACCTCCTTCTAAAGGGCGCCAATGTCGAAAACCTGAGGCTGCACGGCAGCGCCAACATCACGGGCGTCGGCAATGCCCTCAACAACGTCATCGAGGGAAATTCGGGCGACAACAAACTGACCGGCAATGCCGGGAACGACAGGTTATTCGGCGGCGAAGGAAAGGACGATCTGCGAGGTGACACTGGTGACGACGTGCTGGATGGCGGCGACGGCGACGACTTTATCTTTTCTGGACTCGGCAACGACACGGCGTCCGGGGGACACCACAACGACTTCTTGTTCGGCGAGGAAGGCAATGACGAACTGCACGGCGGGCTCGGCAATGACGTGATCGACGGCGATATAGGCAATGACCGCCTGTTCGGCGAAGACGGGACCGATATCCTTTCCGGCGGCAGCGGGGACGATTACCTGGACGGCGGCTTCGGGACCAACACGCTGGTCGGCGGCGAGGGCAATGATCGGTATTTCCTGGCAAACGGAACAGCCAGCAATACGATTGAAGAGATCGCCGGCGAAGGTACCGACACCATCATCAACAACGCGACAACCGACCTCAGCGCTGCAGGTTTCGAGAACATCGAAAACCTCACGCTGATCCAGGACAAGAATGTCGACGGTTACGGCAATGCTCTCAACAACGTGATCATCGGTAACTCCGGAAACAACAACCTGAGGGGCGAGGACGGTGACGACACGCTGAATGGCGGCGACGGCAACGACACGCTGCGCGGCGGCCTCGGTGCTGACGTGATGATCGGCGGCACGGGCAACGACACCTACTATGTCGACGACAAAGGCGACAAGGTGATCGAGGTTGCCAACCAGGGCCTCGATACCATCATCACAAATTCCTCGAGCTACACCCTCGGCGCGAACGTCGAAAACATTCTCTTCCTTTCCCTGGCCGGCGCCGCGACCGGCATCGGCAACGAACTGCGCAACCAGATGCAAGGCAACGATGACGAGAACCTCCTTAACGGCAAAGGGGGCGACGACGAGCTTGCAGGCGGCGCGGGCGACGACACGCTGATCGGCGGTGCCGGCCACGACGTCCTTGCTGGCGGCGCGGGCAATGACGTCATGACCGGCGGTCTCGGAAACGATCTGTATTACGTCGACAGCATCGGAGACAAAGTGATCGAGGCGGCGGGCCAAGGGAACGATGGTATCCTGGCCGTGATCGACATCGACCTCACCAACAAGGCCTATGCCAATATCGAGAACCTGTATCTGGACGGAAATGCCAATCTCAAGGGATTTGGCAATGCAGGCGCAAACATCATACTTGGCAACAACGGCGATAACCAACTGTATGGGCGCGCCGGCAACGACGTTATCTCAGGAGGATTCGGGAATGACGGACTTGCGGGCGAGAGCGGCAATGACGCGCTGAAGGGCGAGAATGGCGACGATTACTTGTTTGGCGGAGATGGGAACGACACTCTGCTGGGTGGCGAAGGCCGAGATCTCCTGCACGGCGACGCCGGCAATGACACCCTGCATGGCGATCTTGGCCATGACTTCCTCTATGGCGGCGGCGGCAATGACGCGCTGACCGGCGGCGGCGATGACGATCAGCTCGAAGGCGAAGACGGCAACGACACTCTGGACGGCGGCACCGGCAATGACACGTTGTATGGCGGGATCGGCAACGACATCTACGTCGTCGACAGCGCCGACGACGTGGTTTTAGAAGATGCGAATGCCGGAATCGACGAAATCCGCAGCGCGGTGACCTGGTCCCTCGCCGCCCTGGCGAACATCGAAAAGCTGACGCTGACAGGAACCGGTAACATCAACGGCACTGGCAACGCGCTCGCCAACGTCATCACCGGCAACAGCGGCAATAACGAGCTCGAAGGCGGCACCGGCAACGACACGCTCTCTGGCGGCCTGGGCGACGACACGCTGGATGGTGGCACCGGCAACGACCGGATGGTCGGCGGCAAGGGTGGCGACACTTACTTCGTAGACAGTATCAAGGACGTGGTCGTCGAGAAGGCCAAAGAAGGCTACGATATGGTCTTCAGTACGATCAGCTATACTTTGGGCGCCAATCTCGAAGCGTTGTATCTGCTGGACGGCGCCCTCAGCGGCACCGGCAACGCGCTCGACAACTTCATCAGCGGCAACGGTGGCAATAACAAGCTCGACGGCAGCGCCGGAAACGACACTGTGGAAGGCGCCGCTGGCAACGACACGCTGCTTGGCGGAACCGGCAACGATACGCTCTATGGCGACGCCGGGAACGACCTGCTGGAGGGCGGTACCGGCAACGACCTGCTCGAGGGCGGCGCGGGTGCTGACGAGATGCGCGGCGGCGCCGGCAACGACATCTATTATGTCGACGACGAAAACGACAAGGTGATCGAGCTGGCCGGCCAGGGCATAGACACGATCCGCACGACCATCAACTTCAATCTCGAAACGAACAGCGTCAACGTCGAGAACGTGGAGGTCTTGGGGAACGGTAGTCTCGCGATCAAGGGCAACAAGCTCAGCAACAGCATTACCGGCGGCGCCGGTAGCGATACGCTGGAGGGCGGCGCCGGCAACGACACGCTCGACGGCGGCATCGGCAACGACACGCTGAAGGGTGGTGCCGGCAATGACCGCTATCTGAACGTCGATGGCAGCGACACGATCGAGGAGGAGGCAAACGGCGGCATCGACGAGGTCGTGGCGATCGCCAGCTATACGCTCGGCGCCAATGTCGAGAACCTGACTCTGGTCGGCGCCAGCTTCCTCCAGGGGACCGGTAACGAGCTCAACAACGTCATCACCGGCAACAGCGGCGAGAGTGAGCTCTTCGGCCTCGCCGGCAATGACACGCTCAACGGCGGCGGCGGCAACGACACGCTCGACGGCGGCACCGGCAACGACTCGCTGATCGGCGGCGATGGCGCCGACTGGCTGTATGGCGGCACCGGCAAGGACACCATGCGCGGTGGCAAAGGCGACGATGTCTATTACGTAGACCATGCGGGCGACACAGTGATCGAGAACACCAGCGAGGGCTACGACACGGTCTCCACCACGCTTGCCAGCTACACGCTCGGGGCAAACATCGAGGCTCTAGTCTTCGAAATCGGCAGCGTCGATGCGATCGGAACCGGCAACGCGCTCAACAATGTCATTAGCGGCGGCGGCGGCAACGACAAGCTCGACGGCCAGGCCGGCAACGACCTCATCGCCGGCGGTGCGGGCAACGATCTAGTGATTGGTGGCATCGGGCACGACATTCTTATCGGAGACGAGGGCAACGACATCTTGAACGGCGGCGCGGGCAACGACGCGCTGACCGGCGGGGCCGGCAACGATGTGATGATCGGAGGCGCCGGCGACGACACCTATTACGTAGATGACATCGGCGACGTGATCCAGGAGAACGCAGGCGGCGGGATCGATCTCATCATTACGAGCGTCAGCCTCGATCTGGCCGCCAATGTCGAGCATGTGCTCGTTTCCCAGGGCGCTGTGACCATCAATGGCAACGATCTCAACAACACCATCATCGGCTACACTGGCGCCGATGTCCTGAACGGCGGCAAGGGCGCCGATCGGCTGCTTGGCGATGCAGGGGCGGACATTCTAAACGGCGGTGACGGGGACGACGTGCTCGAGGGCGGCCTCGGTGTCGACACGCTCAATGGCGGCGCGGGCAACGACCTCTTCCGCTACACACTGGACGTGCCGGCGGACCTCAACACGATTGGCGGGGACCTGATCCAAGGATTCGAGGTCGGCAAGGACAAGCTCGACCTCTACGACCTGTTCGACGATTTCGACGTCGCATCGGAGGATGTGACAGGTGATGGATACCTGCGCCTCTACGTCAACAACGGCGACACGCTGGTGCAGTTCGACAAGGACGGCGGCGGAGACGGCTTCGTGACGCTCGCAATCCTTGAGGGCGTCACCAATGCGACACTGGCCGACGTGATCTACAAGCCTGACAGCGGATCGATTTTCTAGCGCTTGGGCGGTGCGCTTGTTCAGCCCACGGCGTGCCGCCCTCTCCCCGTCATGCCCGGACCTTGTGTCCGGGCGTCCACGAGTTTAACCGCGCAGACGCTCGTGGACGGTCGGCCCAGCCGGCCGTGACGGGGAGAAACTCTTCCCGGTCGAAAGGTGCAAACCCCTCATCCCATGCGCATAGGCTTTGCGATCGCGTCGCGGGTGATCTGATCACCGCGGAAGTGGCACGCGCTGGCTGTCTTCTTGCCGCTAAGCGGCCGCCTGCACCGCCGCGACGATGTCCGCAACGATACGCGCGACCAGCGCTTCGTCCTCGCCCTCGCCCATGACGCGGATCAAGGGCTCGGTGCCCGACTTGCGGATCAGCAGGCGGCCCTTGCCATTGAGCGCAGCCTCGGCGGAAGCGATTGCGGCCTTGACGGCCGCGTCTTCGAGCGGCTGTCCGCCGCTGGCATTGAAGCGCACGCTCTTCAGGATCTGCGGCAGCGGCGTGAACACGCGGCCGACTTCGCTCAAGGGCCGCTGCCGTTCCGCGAGCACGGCGAGCACCTGCAGCGCCGCCAGCAGGCCATCACCCGTCGTGGCAAAATCACTGAGAATGATGTGGCCCGATTGCTCGCCGCCGACGTTGCAGCCGGTCTTGCGCATCTCTTCGAGCACGTAGCGGTCGCCAACGGGCGCGCGCCAGAGCTTCAGCCCCTGCCCCGCCAGCACGCGCTCGAGCCCGAGATTGGACATCACCGTCGCGCAGATCCCTCCGGCCTTCAGCCGCTCACTCGCGTGCCAGGAGAGCGCGATCAACGCCATCAGCTGGTCGCCGTCCAGGACCTCGCCCTTCTCGTCGGCGATGATCAGGCGATCGGCATCGCCGTCAAGCGCGATGCCGAGGTCCGCGCCATGCGCCACCACCTGGCTCTGCATGGTCTGCGGATGGACGGCGCCGCACTGCTTGTTGATGTTGATGCCGTTCGGCTCGCACGCGACGGCGACGACCTCGGCCCCCAACTCCCACAGGACGGTCGGTGCGACCTTGTAGGCGGCGCCGTTGGCGCAATCGACCACGATCTTGAGGCCGCTGAGATCGCGTCCCTTCGGGAAGGATGATTTAACGAACTCGATGTAGCGGCCCTGCGCGTCGTCGATGCGCTTGGCGCGGCCGAGCTCGGAGGACGGCGAGAGCGTCTTCGAGAAATCGTTGCTCTCCATGCGCCGCTCGATCTCCAGCTCGATCGCATCCGAGAGCTTGTAGCCGTCGGGCCCGAACAGCTTGATGCCGTTGTCCTCGTACGGATTGTGCGATGCGGAGATCATGACGCCGAGATCGCCGCGCATGACGCGCGTCAGCATGGCGATGGCCGGCGTCGGCAGCGGCCCGAGCAGCATCACATCCATGCCCATGGAGAGGAAGCCCGAGGTGAGCGCCGTCTCCAGCATGTAGCCGGAGAGGCGCGTATCCTTGCCGATGATGACGCGGTGGCGATGATCGCCGCGCCGGAAGTGCGCGCCAGCCGCCAGCGCCAGCTTCAGCGCCGTAACCGCCGTGATCGGCTCGCTGTTGGCCTGCCCCCTGACCCCGTCCGTCCCGAACAATTTGCGCGCCATGTGGCTTTCGCGACTCCCCTGTGACAGGTTCGATTCTAAGGGCCGTTATGGCGGAATTGCGGCACCACGCCAAGCGCCCGCTCCACTGGCATGTTCCTTGCGCCGATGCTCCTGAGGATCGCATAAAAGGGGAACAAAAATGCCAGGATGCAGCCCGCTCCAACTCGCGTCCGCTCCAGACAGCATGCGAAGGCTATTCCTACAAAGCATTGAAAAAGTAGGATTTCAGTCAACAGAAACGAGGCGAAAGGAAGTGGGCGCGGACCCGCGCGCGTCGAGATCCAGCCTTCCTGGCGCGGCAGATTTTGCCGGCCCGAATGCGGCGATTGCCTGGCGGAGGCGCTACCTGGAATGGACGGAAACCGGCCTGCCGCGCACCAGCACCGACCTCCTGGCGCGCCTACCGTTCGACGACGCGGTGAAGCTGGCGGCCCTCGTCGGAACCGGGCAGATGACCTGGCCGGAGATCAATGCCGCGCTGGATGCGATGATCAAGCTGGCGGCTGCGGACGCTCTCGACGGAGCGCTGGAAGATGAGCGTCATGCGTCGCCCACACAACACACGGCCAAGGCCACCTGCGAAAACGAAATCTGGGCGCGCTATCATGCGCAGTGCGACGAGGTCTTCGCCAACGAAGGCGGCCCCTCGGAGCTGGACGACCGTTCGCAGCTGTGGGCAACGGAGCAGGTTCTGGATCGCCTGAGGAGCATCAGGGACCGCGAACTCGCGACGCTGCGCCAGCAACTGGAGCAGCCGCTCGGTCCCGCATCATCTGCGATCCGGCTGCAGCAAAAGGCGATGCCGTGGACAGAGCTTTCGCCTTCAGAAACCAGGGCGCTTGGCAAGCTGGGTGCGACCGGATTCGCCGCGTCCGAGGGCATGATGGCCGCCGTCGGCAGTCTGGTCGGCGAGATTGCAAGCGGCGCCTAGTGGATCGTCTCGTCGGCGGTCTTGCGTTCGATAGCGCTGACGTAGGGCTTCACGTGATCCTCGATCCAGGTCGGATCGAGCCGCGCTACCTCGCGAAACTCAGCCAGCGATTCAGCCCACTTCTCCTGCAAGTAATATGCGCGGGCGAGATACCAGTGTGCATAGACGTGATTCGGCCGCCTGTTCAGTTTGTCCTGGGCAAAGCGAATCAATTCACCAATATCGTCGCTATCGAGCAGACGCTTCGCTTCGTGCTGGAAGAAATCTTCCCACATCGAGAACAGAGGTCTCAGACTGTGAGCGGCAAATCTGAGGACGCCTAGGCACGCAGAAAGAACCACCACAATGAGAATCGCGATCAGCAGCAACCGAATGTTCGATAGCTCTGCTGCCGTTGTTGCAGGCTCCGCGACGTTATCCAACACCCCGCCTTGTCTCCCGCGATGCTTCCCTACTGATAGTCCGCCCTCCCACGCAATCAATGCAACGTGCGTGGCTGCTCCGGTGTGTCGGAGCTGATAGGCATCTCCCGGGGGCGCAGCTTGGCCTCGATGGCGCGCACATAGGGGGTCACGCTGTCCTCGATCCAACTCGGGTCGAGGCGGGCGACCTCGTTGAAGGCGCGCAGCGCCTCGGTCCACTTCTGCTGCAGATAGAGGGCGCGGGCGAGATACCAGTGCGCATAGGTGTGGTTCGGCCGCTTGGCGATGCGTTCGCGCGCGTAGGCGATCAGCTCATCCAGCTTGTTGGTCTCGAGCAGGCGCTGGCACTGCTCGCGAAAGTATTCGGCGGAATCGGTATCAACCTGCGGCGCCGACGGTCGGCGCCTGCGGAGAAGTGCAAGGCCGCCCATCGCTATGATTGCTACAAATGCAAGATAAAGGAATGCCACGAGCCGCTCCCGTCAATCGCATCATTCAAGATCTACAAGCTTAATGTTTGGTTAGCCCACCGATCCTTGCATATTACATCACCTCCGCGCTCGCCTACGCAGATTGCGAGATCGCGCCACGCTGTGGCGGTCGGTTCGGCCAAATCGCTGAGATCCAGCTTACGGGGGCAAGCGACACCGAGCCGAGCGCCATGCGGGGCGGCACCCCCGTTACGTTCCTTACGAGAACATCGAGCGCCATTCCACCGGTCAGGTCGAACTCGACGATCGAATAGTCATCGCGGCGAAGCCGGGTTCTGCAGCATATCACCGACGCACCAGGCATGCCGGGACGCCTCGTCATCTCAAACTTGACTGGCCGGTCATTCATCCGCACATGAAGGCAATTCAAAGCATCTTCGTTCATGCCGAGAATATCGAAGCGAATATCCACCCTGCGCGGCGAGGTGAAGGGCAGCAGCAGTTTCGGCCGCGGATTCGGGCCGGACCACCGGTACGGCTGGTGCCGGTCCGTCTTGAGCGGCTGCCAATCAATGGCGGCGGGATTATCCATCTGCTCAAGATGCGCCGCAGCAGTCAGCGCTTGCAGTGGTGGACGCAGAATCCCCTTGCTCTTGCGATTGGCTTCGGTGATTTGGCCGGGTGCATAGCGCGCATAGTCGGGATGCGCCGCAACCATGTATCGGCCACTCTCGCGCGATCGCTGCACGATGTCGCGAACGAATGCCGGAAAGCTTGGTTCGGACATCATGCGCAGCAGCTGAACCTGCTCGCTTGAGTCCATCTGCAGGTAGGAAAGATAGCGATGACCGCCTGCGAACTTGTGGACCGTAATTTGACCGGTCGGATGGAAGCGCAGCCCAGCGCTGAAAGCGCGCAGCGAGAATTCCGCGTCGACCGGTGCACGCTCCTGCTCCGGCTTTCGCCACGGACCAATTCGTGCCGTGATCTCCCTCCGATGAGCAATCGATGACGGCGGAAAGAAGTGCTTGCGAGGGGCCTGGTCGTCAAGGGGTTCGAACATCCCGGTTACAATGTAGAAGCCGCTGCCCGGCGGCCCATGGTAGATGCATCCGGCGATCACGAATGCCGCGTCGGGATTCTCCAGGAAGCAGCGATGCAGGGTCGCCAAGTGGTCGGGTGCCCAGACATCATCGTGACCGATATAGACCACATAGCGACCACGCGCGAGCTCGATGCCGGCATTGTTGGGGCCGGCCTGACTGCCCGATCGTTGCGGAAGATTCAGCCACGTGACGCGCTCCGAGCGGAATGCTCCGATCACGCGTTCAGTGTCATCCGTGCAGCAATCACCGACAACGATCAGCTCGAAGTCCTGGAAGCTCTGATCGAGGACGGATCTCATCGTGGGGACGATGTGATGGCCACGGTTGTAGGCCGCTAGCACGACGGAGAACGCGGGGGTCATGGGTGCAGCCCTGCCGCCGCCGCCCAGATCGCGCGCGCCTGGAACGCCTCCGCAACATCGTGCACACGGATGATCTGGACACCGCGCTCGAAGCCTATCTGGTGCCCGGCGAGCGTGCCGGCGACGCGCTGCTTGGGCGGCTCACCTTTGCTGAGGCGGCCGATGAAGCTCTTGCGCGAAGTCCCGAGCAGGACCGGGCACCCGAACATGTGGAACGCAGACAGCTCGTCCAGCAACCTCAGGTTGTGGTGGTCCTTCTTGCCGAACCCGATGCCGGGATCGACCGCTATGCGTGCGCGGTCGATGCCGAGCTGTTCGAGCGCCGAAAGCCGTGCCGCGAAATAGTCGAGCAGGTCGCACGTCACATCAGCATAGCGTGGATCCTGCTGCATGGTCTGCGGATCGCCCAGCATGTGCATGAGCGCGATCGCGGCACCTGACTTGGCGGCGATCCGCGCGCTGTCCGGATCGCCGGTCAAGGCCGTGACGTCATTGATGATCCAGGCGCCGGCCTGCACGGCCTGATCCATCACCGCGGCATGGCGCGTATCGATCGAAACCACGGCGCCGGCATGGGCGAGCGTACGCACGACCGGCAGGACGCGCGCGGCCTCTTCCCCCGGTGCAACCGGCTTCGCGCCCGGCCGCGTAGATTCGCCGCCCACGTCGATGATGTCGGCGCCGGCCGCCAGCACGGCGCGCCCATGGTCGATGGCACTCGACGCTTCCGCAAAGTCGCCGCCGTCGGAAAAGCTGTCCGGCGTCACGTTGATGACGCCCATGATCAGCGGCCGCTTGAGATCGAACCCGGCCCAGGGCGCGCGCGGCGCAGTGAAGGCTTCAGCCAGCTCAGGCGCGAACGCGCGGGCCATCGCCAGATCGACCGGGCGTCGGCGCCCTTTCTCGCCCTGCTGGCGCTCGATCGTCTCAGCCGCGGCAAAAGCAAGCGGACCGCCTGCCAATGGCAGCGCCACGCCTGCCTCGACCGCGCGCGCAGCGGCAGGGCCGGAGATCAATCCCCGCGGGATGAGATACCGTGTCATCACCGGCGCACGATATAGGCCCATGCGCCATCGTGCCAGGGCCGGCGTTTGCCGCAGCGAATGCAGATCGGGTGCCCGTCGATCCATCGACGTTCGCACCGCGGACCTGAACAGAAAAAAGCAAGCCCCGCCAGTTCCAGCGAAGCGGCGGGCGCCTGTTGGATACTTTGCCTCTGCAGCGCGCCTTATCGTTGTATTGGGCCATAGAGCGCCCAGGCGAAGGGCTCGGTCTAGGTTAGATGGGCGAGCAGCGCTGGCTCAGTGATGACCGACCTAAGCGGCCCAGCCAGGCGACGAGGAAGGTCCCCGGAAAATCGCAAGACCTGCGCTACCGCTGGCAGCGGCGCAGTCAGGCTACCGAGCGGCTGGAGATCCGGCACCTCGACGAGCTGCCGTTTCCGGAGCACCCCCACGCCAAGCCCGGCCAACAGCGCCGCTTTGACCGCCGCCGTACTCGGTGCCTGCACCACGATCCGGTTTGATCGCCGCACGTGTTGCAATGCTCTGACCATGAACGGTCGGTAGAAACAATCCGGCCCGAAGGTCACCAGCGGTAACGGGTTGGCTTGACCCAAGTCATCATTGGCGGCGACCCAAACCAGCTTGTCTCTCGTGAGGACGATGTCCGAACTCCTCACTTCATCGGCCCGTAACTGGATGATGGCGGCATCGATCTCTCCGTCGGCCAGCCAGCGCGCAAGGTTTCTACTCTGCTCTATTCTCATACTGAGAACGAGATGCGGGTAGTGCCGCGAGAAGCGCCCAATTACCTTCGCAATGCCATCGACGGCCATGTCTTCCGTGATCCCGACCCGCACTTCACCTGCGAGGTCAGCGGCTTGGAAGCGCGCGACTGCTTCATCATGAGCATCAACGATCCTGACGGCGTGATTGAGAAGCGCTTGACCATCTTCGGTCAAGGCGATCTTCCGCGCGTCAATCACCGTCAATGGTCGACCGACCCGCTCCTCCAGGCGCTTGAGCTTCCAGCTCACTGCAGATTGACTGAGATTCAGGCGCTGTGCTGCGCGCGTCACGCCGCCGGCTTCTACGACCGCTCGAAACGTCCGCAGCGATTCCACATCCAGTCTCATTGGGTCATCATGACAGAACTCGATGCAGCTGTCCAATACATGTCATTTCTGTCATGGCATATCCGATGGCATGCTCCTTCGAAACGTTGGAGGCACGAATGAAGAATGTTTTGAATGACCATGTCGTCGTTGACGGCCATCGGATCGCGACTGGACGCCACGGCCAAGGAACACCCGTGGTCTTGATTCACGGCACGCCAGCCCACGCGGTGATCTGGCGAGCTGTGACGCCTCGCCTTGTTGAAGCGGGCTGTCAAGTCCATCTCTTTGACCTGCTGGGTTACGGAAAGTCGGAGCGCCCCACCGCTTACGGCACGTCCGTGGCTGCGCAGGGGCGCGTGCTCGAGGCGCTGCTCGACCGCTGGGACCTGAAAACCGTGCATCTCGTGGCGCACGATATCGGTGGTGCGGTTGCGCTCCGCTATGCGGTGACGCGCCCTGAACGGCTGTTGAGCCTAACTCTCATTGATACGGTGAGCTACGATTCCTGGCCCTCAGAAACCTGGCGCAAGATCATCTCCGATCATCTCGAGAAATTCGCGGCTGTGCCTGCTGGAGAGATGCGCGAGCTGCTGACACGGCAGCTCAAGATGGCGGTTCATGACGAAAGCCGAATGTCGGGTGAGGTTCTCGAAGCCTATCTGGAGCCAATAACCGGGGCGATTGGCCAACCATCCTTCTTTCTGCATCAAGTCAGCCACTATGACTCGCGCTACACGGAGGAAATTTCAGGCCGTCTTGGTGCCATCAATGTCCCGGTCCAAATTATCTGGGGAATGGAGGATCGCTGGCAACCTGTTTCCTGGGCGCACCGCCTGGCCAAGGATATCCCTGGCGCACGCTTGCATCTGGTACCGGACGCCGGGCACTTCCTTATGGAGGACGCACCCGAAACCGTTGCTGATCTCGTGAACCATTTCGTACGGGAGCCTCGCCGATGACAATCCCGGAGACGATGCTTGCCGTTCGGCAAATCGGAGTTGGCGACCTTGACCAACTCGAACTGGTCCAGGTGCCGGTTCCTCGCCCTGGGCCGAAAGAAGTGCTGGTGCAGGTCGGTGCCTGCGGACTCAATAACTCGGACATCATGCGTCGCATCGGCGGTTACGGCAGCGAAGATGACCCGGCCTCCGCGACAGGCTGGAAGAGGCAGCCTCCAGGATTGCCTCGCATCCAAGGTTCCGATATTGCGGGCACCATCGTCGCGGTCGGCTCGGATGTAGACATCGCCCGTCGCGGCCACCGCGTGCTCGTCAATCCGACGCTCTATAACCTCGGCCCCGAGGATCCCACGGATGTGGACTATCTCGGCTCGGAGCGGGACGGTGGCTACGCCGAATATTGCGTCGTGCCATCCGCAAATGCGCACAGGATCGAGACTGACTTGGCCTTTGAAGACCTGGCGACATTTCCGATCGCCTATTTGACTGCGCTTCATATGCTCAACCGAGCGAGGGTAGCATGCGGGGAAACGGTCGTTGTAACCGGTGCTTCCGGCGGGGTTGGTTCAGCCGTACTGCAATGGGCTGCACTTCGCGATGCACGCACAGTCGCGATCGTTGGCGATGGCAAGGAGAATTCCGCACTTTCACTCGGTGCGGAACATACGGTATCGCGAACTGCTGCGGCGATGAACAAGGCAATTCGCGACGTCCTGCGCGACAGGCCAGTTGATGTCGTGGTCGATGTCGCCGGCGGACCGAACTTCGTGCAGCTGCTCTCGGTGCTGCGCCCTGGCGGTCGCTACGTGACATGCGGGGCTATTGCCGGCCCTGTCGTCACGCTGGACCTTCGGACTTTGTACCTCAAGCATCTCGAGCTCATAGGGTCTTCCTATGGCACTACATCTGAATTCGCGGAACTCGTTGCAGCCATCGAGGCAAAGCAGCTGAAACCGCTTCGGGCGGCGACCTTTCCCCTTTCAAGAGCTAAAGAAGCTCAGGCGGCGTTCCTGCAGAAACGACACTTCGGCAACATCATCCTTGAGTGCCGTCGTTCACAGTCATAGTGGCATTCGCCTCCAGTTTCTGTGGCGGGTTCGACGAATGGCCCGGCCAGTTCTGCGGGGCCTCTGAATGATACCAGTCCGCATACAGCCAGGCGTCGGCTTCGGCGCTGCGGTGGCCAAGGCTGACTCTCTCCTTTCATCTTTCATCGGTGAACCAGTTCACAGTGCTGCACTGAGGCTCGTGGCACAATCGCCACGCGTAGCGGCGGAGATCATTGTCGACACGCTTGCGGAGCGGCTGCGCACCAAAGCACAAGCAATGCCTGCCTGGCGCCTCCGGCCCTTGATCGGCGCATGGACGGGCATGTCAACTTGACCGATAGAGGATGCTCTCATGGCACATGCGCACTTGGTCGACCTGGATGCTGCGGAAACGTTGGACGTGCTTGGCCCGACGCTGACCATGCTGACTCCAGCAGGTGCGCGCGATGACGTGCCCTGTCATGCGAGGCACCATTCCGCCAGGTACGGTGATCCCGTTGCATAGCCATCCCGATCCCGAGACCTATCTGGCGATCGAGGGCAAAATGGAAGCTCTTGTAGAAGAAAGCTCTTGGACGTTTGCTTGGATCCGGATTGCGCCGCAGGACGTCTTGCACGTTCCCGCCGATGCCAAACATGCCTTCTGGAACCGATCGGATCGTCCGGCGGTAGTGATGGTTGTCACGACTCAAAGACTGGGCCATTTCTTCCGCGAGGTCGGAGAACCTGCGAAAGGACGACCTGCCGGTCCACCATCGCAGGACCGAATCCAGCACTTTCTGGCGGCAGCGGTCCGCCATGGCCACTGGAACGCACCTCCGGAAGAGCATGCATGGGCTGCCGACTCCGCCCCGTGAGTAGACCCCAAAAGCGAACCGGCCGGCGCACCAACAGGGCGCGCCGGCCGGAGGACTACCACTTGCGCCTTCTTGCTTAGCGCCCGGCGGGCTTGGGCTCGAACCCGCCCGGTGTCGGCTTCGGCGCCGTACCGGTGGTGGGGATCGAGGAGCGCGGCTTGTGCGGGCCGGAATGATCGCCGCCCTGCCGGATCGGCCGGCCGGCGAGCAGGTCCCTCACCTCGTCCGCGTTCAGCGTCTCGTATTCCAGCAGGCCTTTGGCGAGGGCGTGCAAGTCGTCCAGATGCGCGGTCAGAATTTCGCGCGCCTTCGTCTCGCCCGCCTCGACGATACGCCGCACTTCCTGGTCGATCATCGCAGCGGTCGCGTCGGATACGTTCTTGCGCTGGGCCACCGAGTGGCCGAGGAATA
The DNA here is from genome assembly GCF_003574735.1 of Dongia deserti. Lineage (GTDB taxonomy): Bacteria > Pseudomonadota > Alphaproteobacteria > Dongiales > Dongiaceae > Dongia_A > Dongia_A deserti. The sequence goes on along the minus strand of NZ_QORW01000008.1, from coordinate 99,426 downwards.
CCTCTCCCTCGTTGTCGTTGTAGCGCAGCGGTCCCAGCTTATCGCTCATGCCGTATTCGGTGACCATGGCACGCGCGATGTCGGTGGCCTGCTTGATGTCGTTGGAAGCGCCGGAATTGAGGTGATTATCGCCATAGATCAGCTGCTCGGCGATACGCCCGCCGAAGCACATCGCGATCTTCGCCTCCAGGAACTCCTTGGTGACGCTGAGGCGATCCTTCTCCGGCAGCGCCCAGGTCACGCCCAGCGCGCGGCCGCGCGGGATGATCGTCACTTTGTGCAGCGGGTCGTTGCCCGGCATGTGGATGTTGACGATGGCATGGCCGCCTTCGTGATAGGCGGTCATGGTCTTTTCCTCTTCCGTCATGACCATGGAGCGCCGCTCCGCGCCCATCATCACCTTGTCTTTGGCCTGCTCGAAATCGAACATGGTCACCACGCGCTTACCTGCGCGGGCGGCCAGCAACGCAGCTTCATTCACCAGATTGGCAAGGTCGGCGCCGGAGAAGCCGGGCGTGCCGCGCGCGATCGTGCGCGCATCGACGTCAGGCGCCAGCGGCACCTTGCGCATATGCACCTTCAGGATCTGCTCGCGGCCGCTGATGTCCGGGTTCGGCACTACGATCTGCCGGTCAAAGCGGCCGGGGCGCAGCAGCGCGGGGTCGAGCACGTCGGGCCGGTTGGTCGCCGCGATCAGGATGACGCCCTCGTTCGCTTCGAAGCCGTCCATCTCGACGAGCAACTGGTTCAGCGTCTGCTCGCGCTCGTCATTGCCGCCGCCAAGGCCGGCGCCACGATGGCGGCCGACCGCATCGATTTCGTCGATGAAGATGATGCAGGGTGCGTTCTTCTTGCCCTGCTCGAACATGTCGCGCACACGGCTCGCGCCGACACCGACGAACATCTCGACGAAGTCGGAGCCGGAGATGGTGAAGAACGGCACGTTGGCTTCGCCCGCGATGGCGCGTGCCAGCAGCGTCTTACCGGTGCCCGGAGGGCCGACCAGCAAGCAGCCCTTTGGGATCTTGCCGCCCAGGCGCTGGAATTTCTGCGGGTCCTTGAGGAAGTCGACAATCTCTTCGAGCTCGGTCTTGGCTTCCTCGATGCCGGCGACGTCGTCGAAGGTGACGCGGCCCTGGCGCTCGGTCAGCAGCCGCGCGCGCGACTTGCCGAAGCCCATGGCCTTGCCGCCGTTGGACTGCATCTGGCGCAGCATGAAGATCCAGAACGCGACGATGAGGATGATCGGCGCCCATTGCACGAGCGCGATGAACAGCAGATTCTTCTCTTCCTGCGGGCCGGCCTTGATCGCGACGCCCTTCGCGGTCAGGGTCTCGATCAGCTTCGGGTCGTCCGGCGCATAGGTGGTATAGGTGCCGCTGCCGGTCTGGAGCGTGATCTCCGGACCCTTGATCGTGACGTTGTTGACCTCGCCCGCGTTCACCTTATTCAGGAACTCTGAATAAGGCAGTTCCGACGCGTTGCCGGTATTGGCGCTGCCCTGGAACATCTCGAACAGCACGAACAGCAGCACGATGACCGCCGCCCAAATCCAGAGATTCCTGCCGAAATTCACCGATTGATCCTCGTTAAGCTAAGTAGGCCGGCTGGTTTGGGCGCCTCTCCAAGGGATTTACCCCCCGATTTTGCAATAATTCCAATCTAGCACAGCGTTGATGAATAGATAGTGTGCGGCCGCCCGGCCGCAACTGTAAAGCCGCATGTTGTCACGGTATGCCGGGGCCTCGGCCTCGCCGCAAGCCCTTCTCCTAAATGCAAATGCGGCTGGCAGACCAAGTGTTCCCCTTGCCACAAGGCCGGCAGGGCCAGCCGTGCCGGCAGCGGGATCGGATGGCGCTTCAGGCGGGTTCCAAACCTTTCCACGGCCTGGCGCAGCCCCTGTTCGCCCAGATGCCCAATGGCCCAGCCCAGCCCGGGAGGCAGGCTTCCGGCCACCTCTAGGCCAAACCGCCTATCCCAGCAGCCCACCCAGCCCGCGCTTACAGGCACAGGGCCGCCAATGCCAGCCGCCTCCCGGAAAATGTAGAGGCGCTCCCGCAGGCCCTGCACGAGGCAGCCGCCCAGGGTGACCGTCTTCGGCACCCCTCCAGCCTCCAATGCCACTAAAAGATCTTCAAGATCAGGGGTGTAATTCGCGCCGCTCACAGCCAGGATCATTTGCCACAATGCTGTTTCCCGAACATCCGGCGTCGCGTCCAGCAGCGGCCGGAGGCCGATCGATACGTAACCGACCTCCTTTACCTCTCCTGCTTCCGCCAGCAGTCGCGCTGCGGCACGCTCCAGCCGATCGCGCGTTTTGCCGGACTGCCGCGCTTCTTCCAGCAAGGCTGCTGCCTCGTCCGAAGCCAGCCTCTGCCGCACACGGACGCGCTCGAACTTCGTCAGCGCGTTGCTGGGATCCTCGATCCAGCCCTGCCCTTTCGCGCGCAGCCAGTCCCGGATCGCCGCGCGCGAGACCGGGAGCAGCGGTCGCAGCAGACGCACGCCGTTCTCAGGCCGCACCGCTGCCATGCCGGCGAGGCCCCGGCGCCCGCTGCCGTGGTTGCGGCGCATCGCCACGGTCTCGGCCTGATCCTCTGCCGTGTGGGCGATCGCCAGATGCAGCGCACCGCCGGCGCGGCACCAATCCGTCAGCAGTCCGTGGCGCGCGGCCCGCGCCGCGGCCTGAAGCCCATGCGCCGGCTTGTCGCCCTCCCACCGCAAGACGTGCGCCGAGCAGTTTGGAACTGCGGCAAAGATCTCCGCGACGCGCGCGCACTCGCCGGCGGATTCCGGCCGCAGCCCGTGATCGACGCTGAGCACAGCGAGCCGCCCGCCGCGCTCCTTCACCCAGTCCGCCAGCAGCAGGCCAAGACCGAGGGAGTCGGATCCACCCGACACCGCGACAGCGATGGTTGGTGCGCGCTCGAACGGACCGAGCGGGGCCATCAAGCTTGCGATGTCGATATCGGGCATCGACGCGGCGCCTCGGCCGCGCGCCTCAGCTGCAGCTATAGTTCTTCTTCGCGCGGGTGGCGCGGTCCTTCACGTTCGCCGATGCGTCGGGATAGCGCTTCTCGAGCTGCCGCAGCGCGACGCAGGCATTCTCCTTCTGCCCCTGCTGGCCAAGCGCCATGGCGAGCTTCAGCAGGTTGTCCGGCGCCTTCTGGCTGTCGGGATACTTCTGATAGCCCTCGGCGAAAGCGATTGCGGCATTCTTGAAGTCGTTGCGCACGTAATAGGTCTCGCCCAGCCAATATTGCGCATTGCCCGTGAGCGGATCCTTGGGATGCTGCTCGACGAAGGCCTTGAGTGCGGTCTCCGCTTGGTCGTAGGCCCCGCGCTGGATCAGGTTGGTGGCATACTCGTACTGCTCGCGCGGTGTAGCGCCAGGCAGCGCGCCAGCGCCTGCCTGACCCGACTGCATCGCGGTCTGCTCCCCTGCCCTTTGTGCCGCGGCTTCGGCGGCACCTGCAGGCGCTTGCGGCAGGTTCGCTGCCTGCGAGGAGGAGAGCGTACCCAGCACACCAGGCTGCCCCGCCGGCGCTGGGGGAGATTGCGGCCGGTCGACCGTGACATGGGTGTTGGGCGGGATCGGCTCGGCCGTCACCGCGCCACCCTGCCCGGCATCTGCGCCCGGCGTCGCCGCGCCCGTGGTGGTGCCCATCGCGCCACCGCCGCCTTCCAGAATGCCAAGCCGGTATTCGGTATCCTTCTGCATGCGTTCGAGTTGCGCGGCGACTTCGTTCAGTTTCAGCTCCACGCGCTCGATGTGGCCGGTGAGGCCCGTCAGCTGACGCTGGAATTCCTGTGCCTGCACCTGCTGCTGCGCGGCAAGGTTGCCGCCGCCGCCACTTGATGTGCCGGCGCTGACTCCAGGAATCTGGTTCTGCAGGTAGAGCACCTGCTGCTTCAGCTGCTGCACCTCGCGCCGCAGATCATCGACTTCGTCGGCATGGGCAGCGCCTGCGATTCCGATTGCCAGAACGAGCGCAAGGCTTCCGGCGACTAGCCGGCCGCCCCGGTTCAACAGCCCCCGTGTGGCATGACCCACCATTTCATCATCCTCGTGTGCTGGGCTCCGCCCCGGCGGAGCCTTGGACATAGCCGGATCGTCGGCCGTCAATGAGGCGAAAACATGGCTCAAGGTCCGGCGATTCCGCCACAAAATAGTGAGCGGAAGATGCCAGAGGGGTGCCCTGGCTTCAAGCCGGGTCAGATTTCAGATGTCGGAGATCAGATGTCAGAAGGAGGGTCCTCCTGACATCTGCCATCTGACCCCTGGCTACTGATTAACGACCGTCACGCCGCGCCGGTTCTGGGCCCAGCAGGGGTCGGCGGCTTCGGCGCATTCCGGGCGCTCCTTGCCGAAGGAAATCACCGAGATCCGCTCAGCCGGGATGCCAAGCGCGATGAGGTAGTTTCGCACCGTGTCGGCGCGGCGCTCGCCAAGCGCCAGGTTGTATTCACGAGTGCCGCGCTCGTCAGCATGGCCCTGGATCGTGACGGCAACCTGCGGGTGCTGCTGCAACAGTGTTGCCTGTTGCTGCAGCGTTGCCTCCGCTTGCGGCGCGAGGTCGTACCGGTCGAGCGAGAAATGCACGCGATCGCCGACCCTGATCAGCTGTTTAGAGAGGTCGGATGGTACGGGATCACTGGTCGCAGTGCCGGGGCCGTTGGCATTTGCCAAGTCCGTATCTGCACTCTCAGTACCCTGGTTGCCCGTTTTGCTCTGACACCCAGCCAGCAAGGCAAGCGACAACAGGGCCGCCGACGCGATGGTCATGCGGCCGGACGCGGAATGAAGGTGCGACATGTCTTTTCCCCAAGTTGCGTTGAACGGTCCGCCCGGCGCACAGGAAGGACGGGTTAGCGCCGGGAGAGACGGACGGGGAAGCCTCGCTCATACGTGTGGCTGCTTGGCGGCGCTGGCGTGGCCGCCTCACGGAGATTTGATGGCAATCCAGAGGTCAGGTATCAGAGGTGAGAGGTCAGAAGATAACGGACCACCGAAACAAAAGCCCCTCCTCCGGGTAGCGCCAGAGGAGGGGCTCGGCTCGCTAGAGCTGGGTCTAAAGTCGCTAGAAGCCGTCTGACCTCTGACTTCTGACCTCTGATCCCTGATTACCGATTGACCGTGGTCACGCCGCGGCGGTTCTGCGCCCAGCAGCTCTCGTTGGACTCGGTGCACTCCGGACGCTCCTTGCCGTAGGAGATCACGGAGATGCGGCCGGCATCAACGCCGAGAGCGGTCAGGTAGTTGGCCACCGCGTTCGCGCGGCGCTCGCCGAGCGCGAGGTTGTACTCGCGGGTGCCGCGCTCGTCGGCATGACCTTCGATGGTGACGGTCACGGCCGGATACTGCGCAAGCCAAGCGGCCTGCCTCTGGAGCTGCGATTGGGCTTCACCGGTCAGATCGTAGCGATCGAAACCGAAGAACACGCGATCGCCGACATTTTGCTGGAAGTCCTCTGCCGAACCCGGCGTCACGGCGCCCTGAGTAATACCGCCGGTATCGGTCGTCCCGCCACCCGCACTGGCACCACCGGTCGTGGCGGCTTCATCAGAGGCGCAAGCTGCAAGCAGCAGCGCTGCAGCCATCGCCGAGATCATCTTAAGACGCATTTTGTCCTCTCATCCTCTTTGTTTGTCTCAAACCGTGCGCAGCCCCCAGCCCCGCTACCAAGGTACTAAGGACGCCGGCTTGTTCGGAAATTCCGCAACTGATGGTTTGGCTCGTCGCCGGGCCCTCAGAACCCCCGGAATCGCGCGGAACATAGAGCATTATTGCTTACTCAGCAAGGGAGACCAAGCCGGATCAGAGCCATCCATGGGGGTCTTCAGGACCCTCTCATTGTGCCCTGTGAGATCGATGGAATGGAGCTGTGTACGGCCTCTCTGGTCCTGGGTATAGAAGGCGATGACCCGCCCGTTCGGGGCCCAGGTCGGCCCCTCCACCAGCCAGCCTTGGGACAACATGCGCTCGCCTGACCCGTCCGGGCGCATAACCCCGATATAGAAGCTGCCCTGGTAGATTCGGGTGAAGGCGATGAGATCGCCGCGCGGAGACCAGACGGGCGTGGCATAGCGCCCCGGGCCCTTACTGATGCGGGCCACGCCCGAACCATCGGCGTTCATGACGTAGAGTTGCTGCTCCCCGCCCCGATCCGAGTTAAAGACGATGCGCGTTCCATCCGGGGAGTAGGACGGCGAGGTATCGATGGCGGGATGGTCCGTCAGGCGCTTGGACCGCCGGGTGCGAACGTCCATCACGTAGATGTCGGTGTTGCCGCTTTGCGCCAAGCTCATGATGACGCTGTTCCCGTCCGGCGAGTAGCGCGGTGCGAAGGTCATACCCGGGAAGTCCCCCAGCACCTCCTGCTGCCCCGTGCTGATGCTAAAGAGGTAAACGCGCGGTTTGTTCCCGTAATAGGACATGTATGTGATGTCCTGGGCCGCGGGCGAGAACCGGGGGGTCAGCACCAGGTCCGCGCCGTTAGTGAGAAACTGATGGTTCTCCCCATCCTGGTCCATGATCGCCAGGCGCTTTTGCCGGTTATCCTTCGGGCCGGATTCGGCGATGTAGACGATGCGCGTGTCGAAATAGCCCTCCTCGCCCGTGATCCGCTTGTAGATGTCGTCGGCGACGATATGGGCGGCGCGGCGCCAGATGTCCTGGGTGAAATTGTAGGACTGGGCGAACATCTCCGAGCCGCCGAACACGTCCCACAATCGGAACTCGACGCTGTATTTGCCGCCGGCTCCCGCCTTGATCGAGCCGGCCACCAGTGCCTGGGCGTTGATCAGGCGCCAATCCTGGAATCGCGGCAGCGTGTCGGACGTGACGTCCCGCTGGATGAAGGCGCGCTCGTCGATCGGCGCGAACAGGCCGGACCGCTCGAGATCGGCGGCGATCACGCGCGCGATCTGGGCACCCAGCTGGTCGTCCGCCGGGTTGGCCCCGCCGAAGGTCGGAACCGCGATCGGCATCGGCTCGACCACGCCCTTGGTGATGTCGATGACCGGCTCGGATCGTGCGGGCAGCGAACCCATCCCCACGCTCGCGCCCAGGATCGTGACCGCCAGGACTGCGGTTACAGCACTCCGTACCGTCCAAATCATCATCATGCCTCAGTTCTTGGATTTCGTTCTTAGAACTCGCCGAATCGGAGATTTATACTGGTCCCCTGCAGCCTTGCCTACCGGACCTGTGGCAGGAATGAACAAAGCTCAGACAGGTTCCTGCCGCAAGATCATGGCAATTATTGGGCTAGCTACTGCACCACCTCGCCCGGATGGAACGTCAAGATCATGGACTCGTAGGTTTTGCCAGGCACCAGCTTCAGCGGACTGGAGATCATCACAGCGCGGATCGCGCTTTCGGCCGCCTTACGAAAATCAGGGGTGCTGGGTTGGCTATTCAGAAGTTCGGTTCTAGTGACGGTTCCATCCGGCAGCAGTTCAATACGCAGCTTGATGACCATGTTTTCGAGATTAGGCGAACCGGCGAGGCTACCTAGATTCCGGTTTCGCTCGACCTGATTGCGAATGCCCTTCTCTTCGGATTCGCTCATCGGAATCTCGGAAACGAGTTCCTGCCTCGCACCATCGGTGGACGCTGTCCCTGAGGTTTCGCAGCTGGTCAAAGCGGCGCAACACAGTACGCACAGCACAAACTCCCTCGTTTGTCTCACGGCTACTGCACCACCTGGGCCGGATCGAAGCGGAGGAGCATAGTGCTGTACGTCTTGCCGGGCGGTAGCTTCAACGGGCTCGACAGCATCACGGCGCGAACTGCCCCCTCTGATGCCTGCCTGAACAAAGGACTAGTGCCGGAATTGACGACCTGCGCGCGCGTGACGGTGCCATCTGGCTGGAGCGTAATGCGAACTTCGATGATCATGCTTAGATCTGACGCGCCCGCCAAGCTACCCAGGTTCCAGTTGCGCTCGATCTGCCCTTTGATCATGCCCTCCTCCGATGCGGTGAGCGGGATTTCGGAGACATTCTCGGTCTGCGGGCCCGTGCTCGGCTCGACCGGCTTGGCTTCGGCCTTCTTCGCAGGCTTCTTCTCAGGCTCCGGCGCCGGCTTCTGCTGAAGCACGTTGGCGAGCAGCGTGTCGAGGGCCTTGTCGTCCTTCTTCTGCTGCTTCTTGAACTCCTCTTCCTTCTTCTTCCGCTCCGCTTCTTTCTTCTTCTTTTCCTCTTCGGTTTTCTTCTTCTTCTCCTCTTCCGCCTTCTTCTTCAGTTCCTCTTCCTTCTTTTTCTCAGCCTCCGGATCGGGGATCGGTTCGACGACCTCTTCCTCCTCGGGCGGCGGCGGTGGTGGCGGCGCGGCGGCGGCCGGCGGGTTGGGCGGTGGCGGCGGTGTCTCCTCTTTCGACGCTTGCTTCTGCACCTCGGGCTGCGGTTCGGGCTGCTTGTTGGGCTTGCCTTCCTTTTGCACTTTGGGCGCAGCGGTGATGTCGGAGAGCTGCGCAAGCTCGATGCCGATCGCCTCCGGCAGCGGCTCGGGGTGCCAGAAGATCGGCAGGCCGAAAATCACGAAACCCACCAGGGCCGCATGCAGCGCGACGCTCAGCAGGACGCCGGCGCCGAGGGATGCGCCCGTGCTTCCGTTACCGGAGCTCCCGTTGGCGAATGGTGGCTCGCCCTGCTTCGAGCCGACATGTTGCGAATAAGGGGTCACGCTCTCTTCGCTCGCACTCTCTCACTGCGCCTGCTGTTCGGTTTCGCCCGCAGGGGCCGGAGCGTTCGCTGGCGCTGCCGAGTCCGAAATCAGCGCCAGGTGCCGGAAGCCGGCCGAGACCAGCTGGCCCAGCACTTCGGCGATCTTGCCGTAATTCACCGCCTGGTCTCCGCGGATGAAAATCTTCACCTCCGGATTGTTATTCGAGATTGCGGCGACTCTTGGGCCAAGTTGCTCGGCGCTAAGCTCTGATTCCTGAAGGAAAATCTTGCCTTCCTTGTTGATGGTGACCACCAGCGGCTCGTCCGGATCCTGGATCGCCTCGGCCTTGGTCTTCGGCAAATCGATCGGGACGCCGACCGTCAGCAGCGGTGCCGTGATCATGAAAATGACCAGCAGTACCAGCATGACGTCCACCATCGGCGTCACGTTGATGTCCGAAATCGGATGCGTTCTGCGGCGGTGGATGCCGCGTTGCGGTCGCGCGCCGAGCCGGATCGCCATAGTCAGTGCTTCTCCTCAAGCTGCCGCGACAGGATGGCGCCGAACTCGCCCGCGAACGCCTCCAGCCGGTTGCTGTAGCGTGTGATGTCGCTGTTCAGCTTGTTGAAGGCGAGCACCGCGGGAATGGCCGCGACGAGGCCGAGCGCGGTCGCGAACAGGGCCTCGGCGATGCCGGGCGCCACGACGGCAAGCGACGTATTCTTCGAGCCCGCGATCGCAGCGAACGAGTTCATGATGCCCCAGACCGTGCCGAACAGTCCGACGAACGGCGCTGCGGAGCCGACCGAAGCCAGGAACGTCATGTAGCGCTCGAGCTGATCCATCTCGCGCCCCAACGCAATGTTCATCACGCGCTCGATGCGGTCGCGCAGGCTCTCGCGCAGCGCCTCGTTGCCGAGCAGTCCCCTGGCGGCGGAGCGGCGCCATTCGCGCATCGCCGCCACGAAGATCGATGCCATCGGATCGGTCGGCCGGTTGGAGATGCGGTCGAACAATTCCTCCAGCGAGCCGCCGGACCAAAACGCATCCTCGAACTGCTTGGCCTGGGTGCGCAGGCTGCGCAGGCGGATCAGCTTGTGGATGATGATCGCCCAGCTCCAGATCGAAGCCAGCAGCAGCAGGATCATCACCGCCTTCACAATCCAGTCGGCCTGCATGAACAGGCCATAGACCGAAAGGTCGTGGGCGGCGACACCGATGCCGGGGCCGGTCGTGGCGGCCGCGCCCTGCAGTTGCTCCATCGCCTGGCCGGGATCGACCGGCGCGACCGGCAGTGCCTGGGGTGCTTGTTGCTCCATCTCTCTACACCTGTGTCATTCGGATTGGTTGGCGCGCGGAATTGCACCGCGCACGTAATCGGGGATGCGGGCGGGCCGGCCATCGTTGCCGATGCACACCACCAGCACCTTCAGTTCCGCCAGAACGTCGCCATCGCGCAGCACGCGCTGCCGGAGCTCGACGGAGGCACCGCCGAGCTTCATTGCTACCGTCTCGACGGTCAGGAGATCATCGAGCTTGGCGGGCTTGAGATAATCGATCTCGCAGCGACGCACGACCAGCACATGGCCGTCGCGCTTCATCATCTCCGCATGGGAGATGCCGAGGTCGCGCAGCATGTCGGTGCGCGCCCGTTCCGCGAACTTCAGATAATTGGCGTAATAGACGATGCCCGCCGCATCGGTATCCTCGAAATAGACGCGGATCGTCTGCCGGTGGGTCGCCATCGGCGCCTGCGGCATCGCCATTCTCCCTATGTCATTCATCAGCGCCCTCGTTGGCCTGCGTCGCCAACAGGTCGAGCTGCGCCTGGTTGCGCGGTGGTGTCAGGCCGAGATGGCGATAACCGGTGAGGGTCAGCATGCGGCCGCGTGGGCTGCGCTGCAGCAGGCCCTGCTGGATGAGATAAGGCTCGATCGCATCCTCGATGGTATCGCGCTGCTCGGAGAGGGCGGCCGCCAGCGTCTCGACGCCGACCGGCCCGCCGCCATAGTGATCTGCGATCAGGCGCAGATAACGGCGATCCATCGCATCGAGCCCGATGTCGTCGACGTCCAGGCGCTTCAACATCGCGTCCGCCGCCCCGCTGTCCACGACCTTCGTCTTCGCGACACTGGCGAAATCGCGCACGCGGCGCAGCAGGCGTCCGGCCACGCGCGGCGTCCCGCGCGAGCGGCGCGCGATCTCCATCGCGCCGCTATCGTCGAGATTGAGACCCACGACGCGCGCACCGCGCCGCACGATGAGATCGAGCTCATTCGGCTCATAGAAATTGAGGCGCAGTGGAATCCCGAAGCGCTCGCGCAACGGTGTGGTGATGAGGCCGAGCCGCGTGGTAGCACCGACGAGCGTGAACTTGGGCAGGTCGATGCGCACTGAGCGCGCGGCTGGCCCTTCGCCGATGATAAGATCCAGCTGGAAATCCTCCATCGCGGGATAGAGCACTTCCTCGACCGCCGGGCTCAAGCGATGGATCTCGTCGATGAAGAGGACATCGCGCGGCTGCAGGTTGGTAAGCAGCGCGGCGAGATCCCCTGCCCGCGTGATGACGGGACCGGAGGTTGCGCGGAACCCGACGCCAAGCTCGCGCGCCACGATCTGTGCCAGCGTCGTCTTGCCGAGGCCGGGCGGGCCGTAGAACAGCACGTGGTCCATCGCTTCGTCGCGGCCGCGCGCAGCTTCGATGAAAACGGCGAGGTTCTCGCGCAGCTTCTGCTGGCCGATGAAATCGGTGAGCACCAGCGGACGCAGCGACTGCTCGTTCGCGTCGTCGGGCTGCCGCACCGCGTCGGTGATGCGCTGTGCCGGATCGAACGGCTGCTGGTTCACTGGCTGAGCTCCTTAAGCCCGGCGCGGATCAGCGCATCGAGGCTTGCCTTCTCGCCCAGATCGCGCGCTGCTTTCGCAACGGCGCCATAGGCCTCTGCCCGGCGGTAACCGAGATTGACCAGGGCGGAGATCGCATCCTCCGCCGGTCCGCCCGATGCCTTGCCGCTGCCGTTCACCGCAACAGCGGGCGTGACGGCGCCGGCGCCGAGGGCGATGTCGCCGGCCTTGTCCTTGAGTTCCGAGACGATGCGCTGCGCCAGCTTCGGGCCGACGCCGGGCGCGCGGGTGATGATCGCCTTGTCCTGTGCCGCAATCGCCAGGGAGAGATCGTCCGGCGCCAGCACGCTAAGGATCGCCAGCGCCACCTTCGCACCAACGCCTTGCACCGTCGTCAGCAAGCGGAACCAATCGCGCTCGGTCGCGTCCCAGAAGCCGTAGAGGTTGATCGCATCCTCGCGCACATGCGTCTCGATCAGCAAGCTGACCGGCGCGCCGTTCGGCCCAAGCTTCGACAAGGTGCGGCTGGCGGCATGCACGACGTAGCCGACGCCGTTGACGTCGATCAAAGCCGCGTCGCTCGAAATCGAATCCAACGTGCCGGTCAGCTTTCCGATCACCGCAATACCTCGCGGAAGTCCCTGGCGCCCCACTTGGCGAGCGACGCGCGGTGATGCGCATGGCAGATCGCCACTGCGAGCGCGTCGGCAGCATCGGCCGTCTCCGTACTGGCCGCGGGCAGCAGCACACGCACCATCATCTGCACCTGTTCCTTCGCCGCGTGGCCGGCGCCGACCACCGACTTCTTGATGAGGTTCGCCGGATATTCCGCCACCTTGAGCCCGAACAGGGCCGGCGTCAGCAGCACCACGCCGCGCGCCAAACCCAGCTTCAAAGTCGAAGTCGGGTTCTTGTTGACGAAGGTCTCCTCCACCGCGGCCTCGGCCGGCTGATAGTGATCGATCACCTCGCGCAAGCCGTCGTGGATCTCCACCAGCCGTTCGGCCAGCGCGCGGGTTCTGCTCGAATGGATCGTGCCCGCCGCGACGAAGCTGAGGCGCGAACCCTCCGCTTCGATCACACCCCATCCGGTATGTTGCAGTCCGGGATCGAGGCCCAGCAGTCTCATCGAGGATCACGCCGTCAATTTGGCGAGCGTGTCGTCGGACATCTCGAAGTTCGCGCTGACGACCTGGACGTCATCATTGTCTTCCAGGACATCGATCAGCTTCAGCAGCGAACCCGCCGCATCGCCCTCTACTGGCACTATGTTCAGCGGCCGCCATTGCAGCTTCGCTTCGCGCGCCGGGCCGAACTTGTCCTCCAGCGCGTCGCGCACGCCCGCGAAATCTTCCGGCGCGGTCGTGATCTCATGGCCATTGGCGTCGCTCTCGACATTGTCCGCGCCGGCTTCAAGCGCGGCCTCGAACATGGCTTCCGCGCTCGCGGCCTTTGCCGGGTAGAGAATCACGCCCTTGCGCTCGAACATGAAGGACACGGAATTGGTCTCGCCTAGATTCCCGCCATGCTTGGTCAAGGCGGTGCGGATCTCGCCGGCGGTCCGGTTGCGATTGTCGGTCAGCGCTTCGATGATGAGCGCGACCCCGCCCGGGCCATAACCTTCGTAGCGCACTTCCTCAAAGGCCGTGTCGTCGCCGCCGCCTGCGCCGCGCTTGATAGCGCGCTCCATCGTATCCTTGGGCATGTTGGCTTCGCGTGCGGCGATCACGGCCGCTCGCAGGCGCGGATTGGCGGCCGGATCGGCCAAGCCGGTCTTGGCCGCGACCGTCAGCTCGCGGATGATTTTGGTGAAGATCTTGGCGCGCTTCGCGTCCTGCGCGCCCTTGCGATACATGATGTTCTTGAACTGCGAATGACCGGCCATGACCCAGACTCCGGGACCCAAACCTTTGAGAACGTTGCGGGAAAACCTACCATATTTAGCGGGTCCGGCCAGGACCAGTTGACCAAGTTAGGCCGCGAATATGGCAGGAATTGGGCGCCCATATAGCACAAATCCTAGGCCCGCCAAGCACTTGCCAGTGTCATACAGCGACCGGGTTAACCATTCGTTTACGGCTCCCGGCGCAAGCTAGCACGGTGCTAACAGGCTAGAGCGTTGGGGAACTGTCATGTCCGAGGCATTGAAGTTAGAGCGTAACCGGGACGTCGCCGAGTTGCAGGCCGAGGTGGCCCGCATGGCCGACATGGTCTGCGAGGCGACGCGTCAGGCGGCGCTGGAGGGCATCGGCTCTGCCCTAGCGGTTGCGGCCGACCGGACGATGGAGACCCCCGACCGGGTCCGCGACATCGCCAACCACGTCTTGGCCCGCGCTAGCATCATGCAGGGCGAGATCGACCGCTTCATGAAGGTCGCCCGCGGCCAGCGCCACTAGTTTCGCATCTCCAGCCTCCTCGCTGGCCCGCCCCGGTTGGGGCGGGCTTTTTGTTTGCGCGAATGCACCTTCGGTTGCAAAATCAGCGATTTCCACGCGCACGACTTGCATTGGTAACCACCACAGCTGTATTATGGCTTCCAACACATCCAACCGTGACGTGTTGACCTCCGTGGGACTTTCCGGCATCTGGCGGGTATCAGCCGAGGCGGGATGAGGCACCACCGCTCCCGCCGGTTGGCATCTACACCAACCCGCTCGGCGGAACACCCACCATTCTGCTGTCCGACTACCGCTACGACTTGGTTGGCTTCGTGCTGTCCGCCGGCTCATTCATCGAGCTGTTCCGAGTCCATGATGAAAACCGCTTCATGCGGTCGGCGCCGGCCATCCTCCCCGACCGGCACACGATCATCGGCACTCAGGATGTCAAGCGGGACAGCACTTATGGACCCCAGGGTACCGGCAGGGGCGGTGTGGTGTTTTCCGGTCCCAACATGAACAAGCTGGCGCCGGTCACCGGCCTGCAAGCGATCTCACACACGCCGACGCGGCTGGCCGACGGGCGGACAGTATTGCTCCAGAGTATGACGAAGCCCGAGATGGTCGTGCTCGATGGCCGCAACGTCGTCAAGAATCTCTCTCTGTTCGACCGTTCGTACACGTCCGTGTCGGCGTCACGAACGCACATCTTTGTTTGGACCGCATCTGCGTTCCAGACCTTCGACCCGGCCACGCTCTCGGAGGTTTCGCGCGTGCTCTGGACCGGCGGCGGCGTATCGCAGCCCGCGATCGGCCCGAAGGGCCATGTCTATGCAATTGCGGGCAACACTCTGCACGTGTTTCCGCCACCCACAAGGCAACTGCCGCCCGATCGTGTGACCCCACAGCCTGGCATGACGGTGGTGAGCACGGATTCCGGCACAACGACCCAGGACTCCAAGCCCTACAAGCCGCCGTTGACCATGAGCGGCAACCGCCTGTTCGCGTGCGAGAAGCTGAACGGCGACGATTGCGGCAAGCTCGACTACCAGACCATCGCCGACGCCTTCTGCGAAAAGGAAGGCTTCCACGGCGCGGGCCACGTCAAGGTCGACAGCAAGAACGTAAAGGCCGAGACCCTCGACGGGAAATTCTGCAGCAAGAAGAAGTGCAAGGTATTCGAGCAGATCATCTGCGCGAACAATTAAGCGCGGGACGAAGGGCCGAGACATCGGCTCTGCCCATGGGCAAGTGCAAGGTGTTCGATTCCACAGCCTGTTAGATGTGACTTTTTGGCGCGCGAGGGGCTAGGCCTTCCTGGTCCTTGCTGCTACCTCTGCCTGAGCGGCCGCCGCGGCTTCCGCGGATGTGCCGGTCAGCGGCTTGCCGGTCTCGAGCATGGTCTTGAGGCTTGCCAGAATGGCCGGCCAGCCGGAGCGCACGCCTTCGAGAATCTTGCTGCCGGGCGCGAAGTCGTCGTGGATCAAGGTGAGCTTGACCTCCTTGCCGGTCGGCTCGATCTCGAACGTCACGCGCGATGGGTGCTCGTCGCGCAGTTCCTCTGCGAACTCGACATGCCAGGTATAGGAGAGGCGCCGCGGCGGATCGCTCTCCAGCACGATGCCGCGATCGCTGACCGCCTCGCCGCCGTCCGCCTCGTACCAGAACGTCACCGGCGATCCGACCTTCCAATCGGACGCGACGCGCCGGCCATACCAGTATTGCCGCGTCAACGTGCTGTCGGTCAGCGCCTTCCACAGCTTTTCCGGCGTCGTCGCGATGTAGGTCACATAGACAAAGCTCGGCTTCTCATGCTTGGCCATCGCTGTCTCCGCTTGGCGAGAGTCAATCGTCGCCCTGTTCCAGTGCCTTCTTGAGATCGCTCAACGCCCGCAGGCGATTGCGCTCGAATTTTCCGATCCAGCGCTCGTAGATCCCTTGGATCGGCACCGGGTTGAGGTAATGCAGTTTCTCGCGGCCCCTTTTTCGGGTGGCGATCAGGTTGGCCGCCTCCAGCAGGGCCAGATGCTTGGCGACCGCTTGCCGCGTCATATCGAGCCCGGACCCAAGCTCGCTCAAGGTCTGGCCATTCCTCGCCCGCAATCGGTCGAGCAACTTGCGCCGCGACGGATCCGCCAGCGCCTTGAACACCAGGTCCATGCCCATGCGCCAGCATAATAGGCAACCATATAGTTGCTTGTCAAGGATGCAGCGCTGTGCGCGAGGCCTTAGGCGTCAAACGCGTTCGGGAAGTGCTCCGCGAGCTTGCGCCACCCCGCTTCCGTCACGGTCACGGCGCGGCTGTTGCGCTTGCGGGCGATCCAGCCGAGGTCGACCAGGCGCTCGGCCAAGGCTGCGCCGAGCGCGCCGCCCAGGTGATCGCGGCGTTCGCTCCAATCGAGGCACGAGGTCGCGAACTTGCGGCGCAACGCGCGGGCGGCTTCCACATCGATGCCGAGCGCGGCGAACCAGGCGCCGCCGCGCCTGGTGAGGACGAAAGCATCCGTCTCCTGGCGCAGGACGCCCTGTTTCACCAGCGCTTCAGTGATGCCGATGCCGAGTTCTCCCGCCAGATGGTCGTAGCACATGCGACCGCGGCGCAACGGCTCCTCGATGCGCGGCTCGACCGATCGGCCATTACGGGCTGGCGCCAACACCATGAGCAATTCCATCAGCTCCGCGACCTGAGCGGAGGCCAGCTTGAAATATTTGTGCCGCCCCTGCGCCTTCATGGAAACCAGCCCGCCTTCCTGCAGGCGACGCAGATGCTGCGTGGCGGTCGCAGGCTCCACGCGCGCGCCGTAGGCGAGTTCCTTCGCGGTCAGCGCGCGGCCTTCCATCAGCAGCTGCAGCATGCGGATGCGCGTCGCGTCGCCGATGATCTTCGCGAAGCTCTCGAGGCCCGCTTCGCCGGATTCCAGTTTTGTCATGACCAGAGCCTAGAAACTCATCCTGTCAGGAACAAGAGATCATAGTTCGCTCCGCGCCAAACTATGGCAGGAGATCGAACCGTATCAAGTGAGGCATGCGCCGAGCGCAGGGCATGCTGGAAACTCGTTTCCAGGCCGGAACTCTTTCCGCGGCCCCGGCGTTTTTATCCGGGAGCAAATGTCGTGGAGGTGCCGATGCGGAGCATCCCTGCAAAGACTTGTGGCGTGATTGTGGCGCCAGCTTTCTTTTACATCATGGGCTTGGGCGCTGCTGTTGCGGACCCGCCCGTGCAACTGACCCAGCGACCGGGTGAAACCGCACCGCCCGCTGTGGGAACCGGAGAGGCCCGAAGCTGCCTGCCGCACGACAGCGCAGATGACAAGCTGCGCGCGGAGTTCGGCGAGAAGGTGCTGGGCCGCGGCGTCTCCAGCGACGGCACATTGGTGGAGATCTTCCTCTCGCCCACCGGCACTTTCACGGTGATCAAGACGACGCCGAAGGGAATGAGCTGCGTGGTGGATTTCGGAGAAGGCTGGCAGACTTTGAACCAGCTGGAATCGGTCGGGCTCTCGCCCAATGATCTGAAGGAGCTGAAGATCGCTCCTCACTGAGTCTCTGCAATAGTTTTGCCGGGACCAAACTGTCCTTCCGTGACCGCGCGCCAGGATGCGGCGACAATGCGTCGTGCCATCACCGACGAGCCGCATCATGTTCACGCCATCCGAGTCACCCCAGTTTCCCGAGAGCGTCCTGACTGCCGCCGCGCATCCGGACCCATATCCGTACTACGCGGCGCTGCTGGCCTATCGTCCGATCTATCGCGAGCATAGGCTCAATCTGTGGGTCGCGCTCGGCGCCCAGGCGGTTTCGGAAGTCCTGTCGAGCGCGCTGTGCCGCGTGCGGCCGGTGGCAGAGCCGGTGCCGGCCGCTATCGCGGGCGCGCCGGCCGGCAATGTCTTCAAGCGCCTGGTGCGGATGAACGACGGGCCTTTCCATGCCAAGGCGAAGCCGGCGGTCAGCGCCTGCCTTGCTGGATTCGACCTGGCGCATCTGACTGCCGTCGCGCGCCGCGAGGCCGCTGCGCTGGCGCGCGATCTGATCAGTGCGGAGCGAAATAGCCTCGACCGGTTCAACTTCACTCTGCCGGTGCAGGTGATCGCGCAGATGACCGGGCTGCCGCCCGACATCGCGGCCCGCTGCGCAACGCTGACCGGCGATTTCGTGCGCTGCCTCTCGCCACTCAGCAGCCCCGCCGAGATCGAGCGCAGCAACGAGGCGGCAGCCGCGTTACTGCAGGTGCTGCGGGACGAGCTGCGACGGCCGCAGCACGGCGGCCTCGCGATGCATGCCGAACGGCTGCAAAGCTTGGGCATCGATGACCTGGACGCTGTTCTCGCCAATCTCATCGGCTTCATGTCCCAGACCTACGAGGCGACCGCCGGCCTGATCGGCAATACGTTGCTGGCCCTGGCACGCGATGCCGCGCTGTGTCCCCGCGCGGCCGGGGATGACGCGCTGCTGCGTCGCATGATCGAGGAGGTCGCGCGCTACGATCCGCCGATCCACAACACGCGTCGTTTCGTTGCGCAGGACGGTATGGTTGCGGGCGAAGCGATGAGGGCGGGCGATCAGATCCTGGTGGTGCTCGCCGCCGCCAACCGCGATCCGACGCATTGCGCCCGCGCCCACGTATTCGATCCCGACAGGCCCGACCGCAGCAGCTTCACCTTCGGCGCCGGGCCACATGCCTGCACCGGACAGACGATCGCCATCGGCATAACGGCAGCCGGCATTCAGGCGCTGCTGACCCATGGCCTGGATGTCGCTTCCCTCGCCAGTCCGGTAGAATATCGCCGATCCGTCAACAGCCGCATTCCCCTGTTCGGAGGCGCCGCATGATCGCCGTCATTTTCGAGGTCTGGCCGCAAGCCGATCATCGCAACGATTATTTCGACATTGCCGCCGAACTGGGCCCGCATCTGCAGGAGATCGACGGCTTCATCTCGGTCGAGCGGTTCGAGAGCCTGACAGAGAAGGGCAAGATCCTCTCCCTCTCCTTCTGGCGCGACGAAGCGGCGGTGGCGCACTGGCGCAACCTCGAACAGCACCGCGCCGCCCAGGCCAAGGGCCGCGGCGGGATTTTCGCCAACTACCGCCTGCGCGTCGCGAGCGTGCTGCGCGACTATGGCATGGAGAGCAGAGCGGAGGCACCCAAGGATTCGCGCGTGAAGCATGGATGAGTGAAGCACACCCTTTCCGTCATTGCCGGACAGCCGCGAAGCGGATGATCCGGCAATCCAAGTTCATCGCCGCAGAGAAATTTGGATCACCGGTTCTCGTCGCTACGCTCCTCGCCTGGTGATGACGGGTGGTGGTCAGCTGGTAACGACGCTTGTTTGACTCAACTTCCCTCCCAGCCGCACCGGCTGCACGCTCTTCGCCAGCCCCGTGCCGTCGTCCGTCTCCACCAGCACCGCGCACAGGGTGCCCGGCCCATTCGCGGCGGACAAACGCTCGGTCGGCATCTTGCGGGTGAAGCGGGCGATCGGCATCGCTTTGTCCATGCCGATAACCGAATCGTAGTCGCCGCACATGCCGGCATCAGTTTGGTAGGCCGTGCCCTTGGGCAGGATCATGTGGTCGGCGGTCGGGACATGCGTATGCGTGCCGACGCAGAGCGATACGCGGCCATCGACCACGTGGCCCATGGCCATCTTCTCGCTGGTCGCTTCGCCGTGGAAGTCGAGGATGATGGCATCGCAATTGCCACCCAGGCGATGGCCGTTCAAGAGCTGCTCGATCTGTTGGAACGGATCGTCCAGCGGGTCCATGAAAAGCCTGCCCATGAGATTGATGACACCGACCTTCTTGCCCTTGGGCGTGGGGAAGATGCCGGCACCCTTGCCAGGCGTGCCGGCGGGGAAATTGAACGGCCTGAGCAGGCGCGGATCGTTGCCGATGAAGCCGACCGTCTCCTTCTGGTCCCAGACGTGATTGCCGGTGGTGATGCAATCGACGCCGGCCGCGTAGAGATCGTCGCAGATCTTCTTGGTGATGCCGAAGCCGCCGGCCGCGTTCTCGCCATTCGCGACGACGAAGTCGATCGCGTGGTCGCGCCTGATGCCCGGCAAGCGCTCGATGACGACGTCGCGCCCCGCCCTGCCCACAATGTCGCCGCAGAAAAGCAGTCGCATGGCGCTAGTACACCCGGTTCATGGCGGCGATCATCTCTGCAGGAATGCTCGCGAAATGATGCGCGGCCCTTTCTGTTACGATCCAGTCCAACGGCTGATCGTATTCATCGCGCGGCACCCGCACGACGTGCTGCGCGGAAAAGGCGACGCCAACGGCCAGCGGATCGGCCGCGCTGCCCGTCCGCAGCTTGTCGAGCGTACGGTCATAGAAGCCCCCGCCATAGCCGAGGCGGTAGCCTTCTCCGTCGAATGCCAGCAGGGGCACGATCAGCACCCCCGGTTCCACCTCCGGTGCACTCGGCGGCGGAACTTCCGTGCCGAACCCGCCGCCCACCAGCGCCATGCCCGGATGCCATTGGCGGAAGATCAGCGGCTCGCCTTTCTTCACCACAACCGGCAAGCCGATCAAATGCCCCGAAGCATGCAGTTGCGCCAGCAGCGGCTTCACGTCGATCTCCTCGGCCATCGGCCAGAAGCCGGAGACCACCGCCCCAGTCGGCACGTCGATCGACGTCTTGAAATGCTGCATCAGAGCGAGGCCGGCCTGGGGATGCGCGACGTGCGCCTGCTTCCTGCGTGCCGCTGCCTCGCGCCGGAGGTTGGCCTTCAGCGCTTGGGTCTCCGCGGCATCGATCAATCGAGAAAGTCCTGACAGTCCGGGTTGGGTGGGCGGTGCCACATGGGCCGATGGCACGCATGATCCTCTAAGGCCTGCACTCAGCAGGTGGGTGCCGTGTGCCGAGACCACGATCTCGGTAGGGACAGCTCCCTAGAGGTGACGTATGGCCCCAGGGATACTTGGTCCTGTCGCACCCGGCAGCAATCCGCCCGGGGTTTATTTAGGCGGCTTCCAGCCGGGCGGCAATAGCCTCGATCCGGCCGGCCAGACGCTCCAGCGTGCTGGCCAGGTTGATCTCGCGGTGCTGGGCGGCGTCCCTGAGCTGCTCGCGGGCAGTGTTCAGCTCCTTCTCCCGCTGCTCCAGCTCGTCTGCTAGCAGGAGGGCGGTCACCGCGAACAGGAAATTCTCCTGGGCATTTCCAAGCGAGCGGGAAATACCCTCCATCCGGTCGCGCAGCCGCTCCGCGACTTCCTGTACCCGCGCCTCTTCGCCGGGGCCGCAGGCGATGTCGTAATTTCGGCCGTTCAGCAGGATGGTGACAGTCGGCATGGATTCCACCTCGAATGGCTTAGCTCTGGCCGACGGCTTCGACCTGGGCCACATCGCCCAACCGATCGATCACGTCGTCCAGCTGATCGGCAACGATGCGCGCCTCGGTCTGCAGCAGGTCATAGGTCTGGCGCAAGATGGCGAGTTCGTGCTCCAGCAGCTCCTTGTCCTTGGCGCCGCGCGCCGCGCTTTCGGCCACTGCCGCATCGAGCCGCGCCATGGCGGCGTCCAGGCGGTTGATTGCGAGATCGAGCTGGCTCATCGTGCCGGCCTCTTTCATGTCCCTGTGTGAAATGCCGGTTAGCCAGACTCGACCTGGTATCCCGGCACGCTTTGGGGAAATTAAACCCGCGATCACGCAGAACGTCAATGGAAGGCGCCAAATCCTTGGATTCGCGTCATGTCAGCGCAGCGGGGACTCGCAGGGGTTTCTGCTGTTGACCAGGGAACGGCTGGGCGGCATGGTGCGCCGCACTTTCGCCAGCTTTTGGGATCCAAAATGGACGCTGCCACCGCTACAAGTTCGGTGCAATCCGAGGTATCGCTGCGGGATATGGCGAATGCCATCCGCGCCCTCTCCATGGACGCGGTGGAAAAGGCCGCCTCCGGCCATCCCGGCATGCCGATGGGCATGGCGGATGTGGCGACCGTCCTTTTCACACAATTCCTGAAATATGATCCGCAGCATCCCCACTGGCCGGACCGCGACCGGTTCATCCTGTCGGCCGGCCACGGCTCGATGCTGCTCTATTCCCTGCTGCATCTGACCGGCTATCGGGAAGTGACGCTGGATGAGCTGAAGCGTTTCCGCCAGCTCGGCAGCAAGACGGCAGGCCATCCGGAATACGGCTTTGCCGCCGGCATCGAAACCACCACCGGTCCGCTGGGCCAGGGCTTGGGCAATTCGGTCGGCTTTGCGCTGGCGGAGCGCATTCTGAACGCCCGCTTCGAAAACGATCTGGTCGATCACTACACCTATGTGCTGGCGGGCGACGGCTGCCTGATGGAAGGCATCAGCCAGGAAGCGATCTCCCTCGCCGGGCACCTGAAGCTCAACAAGCTCATCGTGCTGTGGGACGACAACTCGATCTCGATCGACGGACCGACCTCGCTCTCCACCTCGGAGAACCACATCGCCCGCTTCCAGGCCGCCGGCTGGGCGACCCTGCAGGTGGACGGCCACGACACGGACGCCGTCGCCGCGGCACTGGCTGCGGCCAAGACCCACGACCGGCCGACCATGATCGCCTGCAAGACCACCATCGGCTACGGCGCGCCGGCCAAGGCCGGCACCGCTGCGACCCACGGCTCGCCACTCGGCAAGGACGAGGTTGCGGGCGCGCGGCAGAAGCTCGACTGGCCGCATGAGGCATTCGTGGTGCCGGATGCGATCCGCGCGGCCTGGGCCAAGGCCGGCCAGCGCGGCGCCGCCGATTATGCTGCCTGGACCAAGCGCCACGATGCGAGCGCGCATCGCACCGAGTTCGATCGCGTCATCACGGGCGAACTGCCCGCGAATTTCGCGAGCACGGTCAATGAGCTGAAGACCGCGATCGCGGCGGAAGCGCCGAAGATCGCCACCCGCCAATCCTCCCAGAAGGTAATCGAGGCTCTGGTGCCAATTATGCCGGAGCTGATCGGCGGCTCGGCGGACTTGACCGGCTCCAACAACACCAAGGCCAAGAGCGCGGCGCCGATCAAGGCCGGCGCCTACGGCGGCAGCTACATCTACTACGGCATCCGCGAGCACGAGATGGCGGCGGCCATGAACGGCCTCGCGCTGCATGGCGGCATTATTCCGTTCGGCGGCACGTTCCTCGTCTTCACCGACTATTGCCGGCCGTCGATCCGGCTCGCCGCGATCATGCATCAGCGCGTCATCTACGTGATGACTCATGACTCGATCGGCCTCGGCGAAGACGGGCCGACGCACCAGCCGATCGAGCATCTCGCCGCCTTGCGCGCGATGCCGAACCTGCTGGTGTTCCGCCCGGCGGATACGATGGAGACGGCTGAATGCTGGGCCCTGGCGCTGAGCCAGAAGAATCGCCCCTCGATCCTCGCCTTGACGCGCCAGGCGTTGCCCCATCTGCGCGCCGACGCCGCTGTCGCTAATCATTGCGCGCGCGGCGGCTACGTCATCCGCCCAGCGAAGAACGCACGCAAGGTGACGCTGATCGCCACCGGCTCGGAAGTGTCGGTCGCGGTGGAGGCGCGCGAAATGGCGGAAGCGCAGGGCATCGGCACCGCCGTCGTCTCCCTGCCCTGCTGGGAGTTGTTCGAGGAGCAGCCGGAGAGCTATCGCCGCGAGGTGCTGGGCGACGGCTTGCGTGTCGGCATCGAGGCGGCGGCCTCCTTCGGCTGGGAGCGTTATATCGGCAGCGCTGGCATTTTCATCGGTATGACCGGCTTCGGTGCCTCAGCACCGGCGGCGGAACTTTACAAGCATTTCGGAATTACCGCTGGAGCAATTGTCGACGCCGTCAAGGCGAAGCTCTAGGCCAAATCAGGAGAAGGAAGGCATGACAGTCAAAGTCGCCATCAACGGTTTCGGCCGCATCGGTCGCCTGGTTCTGCGCGCGATCATCGAAAGCGGCCGCAAGGATATTGACGTGCTCGCCATCAACGACCTCGGTCCGGTCGAGACCAACGCGCATCTCTTCCGCTACGACACCGTGCATGGACGCTTCCCCGGCGAGGTCAAGACCAAGGGCGAGCAGATGGATGTCGGCCGCGGTTTCATGAAGGTGACCGCCGAGCGCGATCCCTCCAAGCTGCCGTGGAAAGATCTCGGCGTTGACATCGCGCTGGAATGCACCGGCCTCTTCACCAGCAAGGACAAGGCCGCCGCGCATCTCGCTGCCGGCGCCAAGCGTGTGCTGATCTCCGCGCCCGGCACGGAGGTCGACCTCACTGTCGTCTATGGTGTCAACCACCAGAAGCTGGAGAAGGGCCACACCGTCGTCTCCAACGCGTCCTGCACCACCAACTGCCTGGCGCCGGTCGTCCACGTGCTGCACAACGCCTTCGGGATCGAGCATGGCTACATGACGACGATCCACTCCTACACGGGCGACCAGCCGACCTTGGATACGCTGCACAAAGATCTCTATCGCGCCCGCGGCGCGGCGCTCAACATGATCCCCACCACCACCGGCGCGGCCAAGGCGATCGGCCTCGTGATCCCGGAGCTCAAGGGCAAGCTGGACGGCACCTCCATCCGCGTGCCGACGCCGAACGTCTCGCTGGTCGATTTCAAGTTCGTGCCGAAGAAGAGCGTGACCAAGGAAGCGGTCAACGCGGCGATCGTCGAGGCGGCCAACGGCCCGCTCAAGGGCATCCTCGCCACCAACGACCAACCGCTGGTCTCCAGCGACTTCAACCACAATCCCAGCAGCTCGACTTTCGACCTGCTGCAGACCCAGGTGATCGACGGCACCTTCGTGCGCGTGATGTCCTGGTACGACAACGAGTGGGGCTTCTCCAACCGCATGGCCGACACGGCCGTCGCGATGGGCAAGCTCGGATAAGCAACGGGGATGCGATGACTTCCATCGTCATCGCATCCTTGCCCGAAGCACGCGCCGCCCTCGAAGCGGCAAGATCAAGCGGCGTCGTGGTGGAGCTGGAAAGCCCGCCCGACGCCGCAAGCATTTATGGCGTGCTGTGGTTCGCCGAGCTGAATCGCACCCTCAAGGCGGAATTTCCCGGCGTTGCCTTCACGCTCACGCTGGACTGCGGTTCGCGCGCCGACCTGGCACACGCCGCCTTGGTCGAAGGGGTCCAGCGCATCCGCTTCAGCGGCCATCCTGAATCTGCGAAAGCGCTCCGCGACATTGCGCAACAGGTCGGTGCCGAGCTCACGGCCAATTAGGGGAAACAATGTCATCCGCAAAGCTGGTGCCCTCGGATAACGCACCTCAAGCCGGCAGCACCTGTCGGAGTTTCTCTGCCAACTCGTGCTTCCGGTAGGGCTTGCTCAGGAATGGCGCATCGTCCGGAATCCGGTCGCTGCTGCGCAGCGTGTTGCCGGTGTAGCCCGAGGTAAAGAGCACCCGAAGGCCTGGCCGAAGTGCCTTCGCTGCTTGCGCGAGCTCAACCCCGTTCATTCCGCCCGGCATGACTAGGTCGGTGAAGAGCAGGTCGACGACCTTGTCCTGGTCTCCCAGGATCGCCAGCGCCGCCTGCGCGTTGGCCGCCTCGAGAACGGCGTAGCCGAGTTCGGACACCTGGCGGATTACGACGCGCCTAACGTCGGCGTCGTCCTCGACGACCAGGATGGTTTCGCGCCTCTCCGACTGGGTCGCCGGCTCAGGCGCCGGCGCCTGGGCGACCGCAGGACTGCCTTCGGCTCGCGGCAGATAGAGCCGCACGGTCGTTCCCTGCCCCGGTTCGCTGTAGATCTTGACGTGCCCGCGGGACTGCTTCACGAAGCCGAACACCATGCTCAGTCCCAGGCCAGTGCCATGCCCCGCTGGCTTAGTGGTGAAGAAGGGTTCGAAAGCCTGGGACAGGGTCTCAGGTGACATGCCGACGCCGGTGTCCGAGACCTCGATCAAGACATAATCACCAGGCTGGACGTCTGGGTTGAGGGCGACATAGTCCTCATCCAAGTGAGCGCTCTTCGTCTCGATGGTCAGGCGGCCACCCTTGGGCATCGCATCGCGCGCGTTGGTCGCCAGGTTGGCGATCGCGGCGTTGAGCTGCGCGGCATCGATGAGGACTGGCCAGACATCCGGTGTCGTCGTGACTACGACTTCAATGTTCTCCTCGAGTATCCGCTCGAGCAGGCGCGTCATCCCGAGGACCAGTTGGTTGACGTCCGTGACGCGCGGCTCAAGCGGCTGGCGCCGCGCAAAAGCGAGCAGCTGGCGCGTGAGCTCCTCGCCGCGCAGGCTGGCCTGCAGCGCAGCCTCGGAAAGCGCCATCGCCTCCGGGTTATTTTTCACACGGTCTTGCAGCAGATCGAGATTCCCGATCACGATTGCCAGCAGGTTATTGAAGTCGTGGGCCATCCCACCGGTCAGGTTGCCGATGGCCTCCATCTTTTGCGCTTGGTGCAATTGCTCGCTGGTACGCTGCAGTTCGGCGGTGCGCTGTGCCACCAGCTCCTCGATCACCTGCCTGCGGTTCTTCTCGCGCGCGACGTAGAATGCCGCGGAGGCGGTCAGCAGCAGTCCCGCAAGCAACCAGCCGAAGGGGTCCGCGGAACGGAGATTTGAAACGGTAGAGGGCGCGAAATCGAAGATGATATCCCAGTGCTGGTCGAGCACCGTGAACTCCCGCACCAACCGCACCGCAGGCTCCGGCGGACTTTCTCCCGCGCCCAGTGTGATCTTTCCCTGGTTGATCGAATAGTGGGCCGACGCCTCCTCCGGAGCCCCGTGCCGGTGTTCACCCTGCAGAACGAAATGCAGATCGGCGATCAGGGCCGGCGTGTTGTCCAGGGCTGCGGTCAGGAAGGCAACCAGATCATAGTTCCCGATCGCGTAGCCGCGCAGATTGACGCGACGCTCCTCGACGGTCGTGGGCACGGTGATGCCGTCGTAGACGGGCCAGAAGATCAGATACACAAGCTTGTCGGACATGGGCCCCACGGGTCGAACCGGCAAGGTCGCGATCGGGCGCCCTTCATCGCGTGCCTTTTCCATCGGGATGCGCCGGCCTGCGTGCTTGCCAAGCGCCAGGCCAAGCACGTGCCGGCTGCCCTGGAACCGCTCATCGAACAGCACCGGGAAATATTCTGGACGGTCCGAGATAGGCTCCGGCTGAAAATCCGGTGTGACGTCGAAGACGCGATAATCCAAAAGACCGAGCGCGCGCGCCTCCAATTCGAACGACGGGATCCTCTCCCGTTCGACGCGCGGTGCCCATTGCAAAGAATTCACATGCTCCAGGTCATGCCGCGCGCGGACCGCGACGCGCTTGAACTCGTCGGGGCCTATCACCGGGTTCGCGGCCATCACGATCGCGATATTCTCGACCGGGTTTCCGGCTAGCCGCACCTTGGCCTCCAGATCGCGCGCCCGCCAATCGGCGCGGAACTCCAGCATGGCCATGACGCGCCGATCTTCGGCCCGGTCGGCGAACCAGAAAGCCAGGCAGGACAGCAGCCCACCGATAATCACGATGCCCACTGGGGCAATCCACGCTCTGATCGGCGCGCTAGGCTTTACCATTGAAATGACCACTGTGCCCCCAAGCCGGCCGCGACATGCGGCGCGCTTATATTCCTTTTTAAACTGTTGAGGGCAGCCGGGCAAAGGCGAAGCGCAACCCAGGCCTTGATGGGCGCTAGGTTTCCCTTTCGGCTGCGGTCATACGCTGCGCTTGAATAGCCCAGGGTAATCCACCACGAACCCGCTTTCGTCCACGGCGATATCCGCTGTGAAGTCGATGTCGAGCCCTTCGAACCGCCATAGCCGGTCGGCGACGCGGGTGTAGCGCTGCGGCGCGGCGCGCAAGCCTAGTTCAGGGACGAGGATGTAGGCGACCTCGATCTCCGCCGACTCACCAATCTTTAGCCCCAGGCGGCGGATCGCCAGCGTGTTGGTGAAAGGCGTCATCGAGATGTCCGGATCTAGGCAGCCATCGAGCTCCGGCAACGCTTCGCCATCTCCCCGGGACCAATCCCCCGCGCCGTCGGAGAATATTTCGAGCAGCCTCCCGCCTTTTATGGCAACGCGAACGCGGCGTGTGCGCCATGCCACATCGGTCTCAACCAGATATCTGGCGTTGAGCGCCGCACCCTCCAGCGTCGCAGCAACACTCCCGCGCGCATCGTATCCCACAGGACTCGAGTGAAACGTGAACTGCTCCACCCCTTCGCCCAGGTCCGGCAGCCAGATCCAACGCCAGCTTTGATCGTTCATTTGATCTCGACCTTTACTACGCTCCAGATCGCCTTGGCCTGGAACGCTTCGTTGTCGATCTCCGGCTTCTCCTTGAACGGCCACATTACGAAGAACGGACCGAAATCGTCCGGCGCCATTCGGACTCCCTCTTTCTCGATGGCCAGGATGGGATTGAACGTCTTCATCTCGTCGGCGGTAATGTCCACCTGGTAATCGTCAGCGGCCGTCAGCGTGATGTATCCGCCGGTCGCCCCGGCCAGAGCTAGCACATCGGCGAGCGAGGGACCC
The DNA here is from genome assembly GCF_003574735.1 of Dongia deserti. Lineage (GTDB taxonomy): Bacteria > Pseudomonadota > Alphaproteobacteria > Dongiales > Dongiaceae > Dongia_A > Dongia_A deserti. The sequence continues at coordinate 71,097 of NZ_QORW01000008.1, read as the reverse complement.
TTGAACGCGATGGGCTCGGGAAAGCTGGTCGGTTGCTCCGTCAGCGTGCGCTGGGGAAGCTTGGCGATGTCATCGCGTGTCAGCGTTACCTCGCCGCCCGGCACTTTGCCCGTGAAAAGCAGGACTGCATCGTCCGCGCGCGCCGCAACGGATGTCACAATTGTCACAAGCAGGCAGCCCAGCACGAGCCCCACGCGAATCGCACGCGTCATGGAAATATTTCCTTTTTCCCCAACGTTTTGCGTGCGACTGGCCGCAGCGCGCCCGCATCCTGGCAAGAGCTTTGGGGCGCTGCAAGGCTGCATTGAAAAGCCATCCGCGGGTGCGGTATGAACCCTTTCCGCACTTCGAGCGTTGATATGCCCCGGATACGCCCTAGATCCGCCTTTGGCCTTACGAGGAATCCTTCATGAAGCTCACCCCCGCAGTTCAGAAAATTCTCTCGCACTATGAGAGCGACAACCCCGGCACCAAGGCCAACCTCGCCCGCATCCTGATGCAGGGGCGCCTCGGCGGCACGGGCAAGCTGGTCATCCTGCCGGTCGACCAGGGATTCGAGCATGGGCCTGCGCGCAGCTTTGCGCCCAATCCGCCGGCCTATGATCCGCACTATCATTTTGAGCTGGCGATCGAAGCGGGCCTTAATGCTTATGCCGCGCCGCTCGGCATGATAGAAGCCGGCGCCGGTACCTATGCGGGGCAGATCCCGACCATCCTCAAGGTCAATTCCTCCAATTCCCTCGCCAAGGCGAAGGACCAGGCGATCACCGGCTCAGTCGGCGATGCGCTGCGCCTCGGCTGCTCGGCGATCGGCTTCACGATCTATCCAGGCTCCGAATATGCCTTCGAGATGATGCAGGAGATCCGCGAGCTGGCCGAGGAAGCGAAGTCCGTCGGCCTCGCCGTGGTGATCTGGTCCTACCCGCGCGGCGAAGCCCTGTCCAAGGAAGGCGAGACGGCGATGGACATCTGCGCCTATGCCGCGCATATGGCGGCACTGCTCGGCGCCCACATCATCAAGGTGAAGCCGCCGACGGACTTCCTGGAGCAGCCGGAAGCGAAAAAAATCTATGAAAAGGAGCGCATCGACATTGCGAGCGCCGCGGCCCGCATCCGCCACGTCGTGCAGGCCTGCTTCAATGGGCGGCGCATTGTCGTCTTCTCCGGCGGTGCCGCCAAGGGCGAGGAAGGCATCTTCGAAGAGGCGCGCGCCATCCGCGATGGCGGCGGCAACGGCTCGATCATCGGCCGCAACACCTTCCAGCGCCCGCGCGGCGAAGCGCTGAAGCTGCTCGACGGCCTGATCAAGATCTATCAGAGCAAGGATTGAGCGAGCCTCACAAGTGCCGTCTGTTCGTCCGCTTGCCGGCGGGACCTGGATTCGAGGATGCGCTCATGAGCGCGCTCAGGGATCCGGAGACAGCGAGCCTGTTGCTGCCCGCCGGCTTGCCTGACGCGATCGCCCGGTCCGCGGTCCAGCGCATCCAGGCTGCGGATCGCCCGGCTCTCATCATCGATGACGTAGACCGTCGCGCAGCCTTGCAAGCCGACGGCGTGCATTTGACCGATGCCGCGCGCGTGCGGGCCGCGCGCGCGAAACTGGGGGACGGTCTGGTGCTCGGCGCCGAGTGTCCGCTCGAGCGCCACGCCTGCATGGTGGCGGCGGAGGACGGTGCCGACTACGTCGCCGTGCACGTCGGCGCCGACAATCTCGAAGCGGCCGAGGGCCTGCTGGGCTGGTGGTTCGAGATGATGACGACGCCGATCGTCGCGCTGATGGGTGCGCCGATCGAGGCTGAGCGGCTGCGAGCGTACGCGGACTTTATTTCGCCGCCGGCATCCTAGATTAAACCGCCATGGTCGGACTTGGTCCGACCATCACGAGGTTTTGTGGGGAAGAACCCAGCAAATTGAAGCAAACTCGTGGATGGTCGTGCCATGCACAACCATGACGAACAGGGAGTCCCGAAGGTCGGTGCTGCGTCCTAAGCCGACCGCATCTCGCGCACATAGCGCATGATCTCGTCGTTGATCAGGCGCGTTTGCTCGGACACTTCGCGCGTCGCACTCATGACGCGGGACGAGGCCTGACCGGTCTGCTGGGAGGCCTCGCCCAGATCGCTGATGGTGGCGGACAGCTGGTTGGCGCCACTCGCGGTCGTGGTGGCGTTCTGCGAGATCTCGCGGGTCGACTGGCTCTGCTCGCTGACGGCGCGGGACACATCGCCTGCCATCGCGCTGATCTTCCCCACGATCTCGACAAAGTTCTGGAACGCCTGGTTGGTGCTGCCGGAGGCGGCCTGCATTGATTGGACCTGCGCCTCGATCTCTTCGGTCGCCCGCGCGGTCTGGGTCGCCAGCGCCTTCACTTCCTGCGCCACCACGGCAAAGCCCCGTCCCGCCTCGCCGGCGCGTGCCGCCTCGATCGTCGCATTGAGCGCCAGTAGGTTGGTCTGCTCTGCGATCGAGCGGATGAGGACGACCACCTCGCCGACCTTCAGGGACATATCATTGAGCGCGCTCACGGTCTTCGAGGTCTCGTTCATCCGGGACACCGCCTCGTTGCTGATGTTGGCGGATTTGCCGACCAGATCGGCGATCTGGTCGATCGAGCCGGAGAGCTGTTCGGTCGCGTTGGAAATGACTTCGACGCTGCCGCTCGCCTGCTCTGCATTCTGCTTGGCGTCGACTGCGATGGTACTGGTGCGGCTCGCCAATCCGTCCATCTGCTGCGACGTCTCGTTGAGCATGGTGCAAGCCTTGGAAACGCCCTGCATCAGTTGCTCGACGCGCTCAGCGAAGGTGGCGCTCATGCTGTCGATGCGCTGCTGGCGCTCGGCCTTGGCGGCAGCGTCGGTGGCCTGCCGGTGCGCGGCTTCGGTTTCCTGGTCACGCTGCTTGCGCAATTCGGCCCGCATTGCCTCGAGCGCATTCAGGAGCGCGCCGAATTCATCGTTGAGGCGGGCTTTGATCTCCGTGTCGAGGTTGCCCGCCGCAATCGTCTTAGCGGCATCCATGGCCTTCTTCAGGGGCCGCAGGATCATCGCCGCCAGCAGCCACGACACAGCGAGGATCGCCACCGCAATGCCACCGGTGATCATCCATTCCTCTCGGGCCGCGAGCGCAACGGTGTTCGTTGCGGCTTCGCGCGCGGAATAGCCATCGGCCAGGATCATCTCCGTCAGCTCATCGAGCGTCGCCGTCGCCTTGTCCTGCAGCGCAGCCATATGATTATCGTCGAGGATCTTGGTGGTGCCGTTCCCCTCTCCGCCAAGGCGGGCGATCGCGGCGTCGCGCCACTGGCTGATGATGCCGGTCGCTTCGTCGACCTTGATGCGCGACTCTGCCGAGACGGCTCGTTCCCTCACTACGGAGAGATTCTCCAGCAGCTCGTTGATCCGGGTGTTGAATTGCGGCGCCGCCTGCTGCCAATCGACGCGGTTGTCGAATTGCGTGGTCGTCTTCAGGAAATCGCTGGCGGCCTCGAACCCGCGCGCGGCGAGCTGGACATAGTTCACCGACATGACCGGCCCGTCATACATGTCGGCGGCGAGGTTGCCGAGGGAATTGACCGTCTGCTGCGCATAGAAGCCTTTCCCGACGAACACGCCGAGCAGGACAAGGCAGGCAATCAGCAGTTTGATGCGGATGGACATGGCGACGCCTTTCGTGCTTCGACCTATTGCACGGTGATGGTCAACTTCATCTTCGGATGGATGGCGCACTTCACTTCATAGGTGCCGGCTTGGCTGAAGCTGACCGACTTCGCCTCGCCGATCTTGATCTGGCCGACATTGGTGACGACGGGTCCCTCGACCAGGACCGCGTGCGCGACCTTGTCGTCGTTGGTGAACTTCACGCTGTCTCCGGCCTTGATCTGCAAGGTGTCGGGATTGAACATCTTGCCGGCCTGCCCGACGGCGACTTCCTCCGCCGACGCTTGGATCGCGGTGGCGCACAGCGCGGCCTGAGCAGCGAGTATGATGGCGGTCAGTCTCATATGAGGCTCATCCTCTGTCTTCTTGGTGTGGTTTACGGCAGCACTGGCAGGGTCATCGGCCGATCCTGCCCGGTCAGGGTGTGCATGAAGGCGACCAGCTCCTTGACCTCTTGATCGCTCAGCGCGATCGGCCTCATATCGGGGTCGAGGCTCGGGCGTTGGATGCCGCCATCGACATAGTGTTGGACAACCTCTTCCAGCGTCGTCATCGATCCGTCATGCATGTAAGGCGCGCGCTGATCGATGTTGCGCAGGCCGGGCGTCTTGAACGCGTATTCCAGTTCCGGCACGCCCGGCACGATCTTGGCGCGGCCGATGTCGTCGGTCGCCGGCAAACCGATGTCGTGGAAACTGTCGTCGGTGAACGTCCAGCCGGAGTGGCAGCTGGCGCAGTTCGCCTTGGTGTTGAACAGGATGAATCCGCGCTTCGCATCCTCGCTGATCGCCTTCTCATCACCTGCGATCCAGCGATCGAACGGCGCTTCCGCAGAAACGACGGTGCGCTCGAACGTCGCGATCGAGGCGGCGATGTTCCTTTCCGTGATGCCCTCGCCCGGGAATACCTGCCCGAACTTCCGCTGATAGCCGGCAATACCCTTCAGCTTCTCGATCAGCACGTCCATCGGCATATTCATCTCGCCCGGTGCCGTGATCGGACCCGTTGCCTGCTCCTCCAGCGACGCGGCCCGGCCATCCCAGAAGAAGATCTCGCCCCAGGCGCGATTGATGATGGTCGGCGAGTTGCGGCCCAGGACAAGCATGTTCTCGCCGACGGCGGTGGTATGCCCGTCCTCCCAACCGAAGCTGGGATTGTGGCAGGAGACACAGGCCTGCACGCCGGAGCGCGACAGGCGCGGATCGAAGAACAAGGTTTTGCCAAGCTCCGCCTTCGCAGGCGTGTAGGGATTGTCTGCCGGGAACGGAATTTCGGTCGGCCGTTGATAGAGCTTCTTCATCGCGGCGAGATCGCCACCGGCCGCATCAGTCGCGGCGAGTTGCGTATCCGCTGCCGCCATGCCCGCGACCCAGCAGAGGCTGAGCGCACCACCGATCATCAAGCTTGAACGTGAGATGTTGTGCATGATGGTCCCTCATTTCGGGAGCGAACACGTAAGCGCGTCCCGTATGGGGAAGTCTGTGGTGATGATGTTAAGGAACGCTGAATAGTCGGATGGTTACGCACCAATACTGAAGTATGGTGGGGCTGCAAAGTAATAACCTTAGATAGGGCTGTAGACCTTGGAAGAGCACTTATTCCTTTCCGGTATATCGATCGCACTAGGTTGAACAATACAGCATTGCTATGCAGCACGTGACCTCCACGGCGACGATGACAAACCCACGCCGGTGAACTGCGCGCTGCCGGCCAGTACTGCCGCCGATTCCCTTGCCGTCCCGACAGGTGGCGGCGCTGTTGATCGGAACTGTTGCCCGCTGACCCCAAGGATTCTGAGTCGCCTTCAGGCGCTCATCGGTCCTGGGTTTAGGCGTTGTCAGGGGCTGCTAATTCCGCTACCAAGCGATCAGCCTGGAAGCGACGGTTTTTTCCTTGAGCTCGCCGTTTCTAGGACCGCAGTCTGAACGGTTCCGGAGGCCGTGCACAGAATGACGTCGCCGCGGGCGCCCAGGCCGGCCGTCAGCTTCGAGTTCTTCCCGCCCAAGACGCCGGCTGCCGAGGCGCAGTTGTGGGCGGCGATCCGCGCTTTGGAGCCTTTGCTACCCGACTACGTGTCGGTCACCTACGGAGCCGGCGGCAGCACACGCGACAAGACCTTCGAGACGGTCACGCGCATCTTTGCGGAGACCCATCTGCGTCCCGCCGCGCACCTCACCTGCGTCGGCCAGAGCCGGGTGGAGATCGAGGATCTGCTGCGTCGCTACTGGGCGGCGGGCATCCGCCACATCGTGGCACTGCGCGGCGATCCGCCGGCCGGTGGAAATTACGAGCCGCATCCCGACGGCTTCGCCAACGCGGTGGAGCTGGTGGCCGGCATCAAGCGCATCGCGGATTTCGAGATCAGCGTCGCGGCCTATCCGGAGACTCATCCGCAGGCGAACTCGCCGCACTCCGACATCGAGAATCTGAAGCGCAAGTTCGACGCCGGCGCGGATCGCGCCATCACGCAGTTCTTCTTTGATAATCAGACCTATCTTGATTTCCTGGATCGCGCAGCGGCGGCGGGCGTGCACGGCTCGATCGTGCCGGGCATCCTCCCCGTGACGCAGTTCGCGCAGATGACGCGCTTCGCCGCGATGTGCGGCGCCGGCGTGCCCGACTGGCTGGCCGATTTGTTCGATGGACTGGACGAAGATCCAGACACCCGCCGCCTGGTCGCTGCCATGGTGGCGACAGAGCAGATGCGCGCGCTGCAGGCCTCGGGCATCAACGAGTTCCACATCTACACGCTGAACCGCGCCGACTTGACGCTCGGCATTTGCCGCCGCATCGGGCTCAAGCCTGCCAAGCTGATGGGTGTCAAGGCCGCGCTGTCCGAAGAGACGCCGCCTCTCCAGCGCGATCCGCATTTCCGGTAACAGAAAGGTCGCGACCGCCCTGCATCAGGTGCGCCCAAGCAGGTGACGCCAGATCAGCCAGTCAAGCGACAGTTTCCCCGGACCCCGCGCAAGCAGGACAAAGAGCATGGCTGCCCATTGAATGTGTGTCGGCCAGGCCATCGGATAGACGAATATCTGGATGACAGCGGTCATGCCCAACAGGACGGCCGCTGCCGGTCGTGTGAAAAGGCCGAGGACCAGCATGGCGGGGGTCGTCAACTCGATCGTCGCCGCCATGTAGGCCGCCACCTGCGGCGGCAGCAGCGGAACCTTGTATTCATCCGTGAAGAGGGCGACCGTCATGTGCCAGTTCGGAAGCTTTGTCATCCCCGAATTCCAGAAGACGGTCGCAACGGCCACGCGCAGCGGGATCGCCAGCAGCGCGTAGGGGATGGCTTCGAGCCAGTTCACGACCCGCCTGCCGGCGTCAAGCAGGGACGAGCGCCGCGATATCGATGCGGTCGAGTTGTTCATGGGGTGACCTCCAATGGATGAACTGTGCACGCCCGATCGCTCGACGCGAAGCCGACGAAGCGCCCGGCAACCAAATGCTCGGCCAATGCACCACTCATTTCGATCCCGCGCGTGGCTTTGATCGCGTCATCAAGCGGCCGAGCAGCGCAGAGCGCCGATAGGAAGCGCCATGCGGGCTCTTCCATGCGCGTGACCTCGACGCCTGTGACGAGCCGCTCCACCAGCAGCCAGACAGCTCTGGCGCTCAGATCGATTTGGGCGTGTGCGGAATCGTCCTCCGCCAGAACCAGGCGACATCTGGCCGGTCGTTCAGCACGGCCTGGTGGTGCTGAAATCGCAACCCGATCCCCGCCCCGGCGGGAATCGAGTTGCGTTTCAGGTCTCTCATGGCTGCTCGAGCAACCAACCGCGTTCTCGTGCCTAGCTGGCCGACGTCTTGCCGCCCTCGATTTTGCTGCAAGTGCCTGCAGGCAGCAGGACGAAGGATTGGGGGTCTCGCGCCTGGGTGGACTGGCCGGCGCAGGAATGCGTCCCTTCGGCGCAGTCGTTCTTTGCGACCGCGTTGATGCCATAGCACTTTTCGAGGTTCTGGGCCTCCATCCGGGCCATGTTGTCTTTGACGACCTGTGGCACATCGCCCGACTCCTGCGCGTGGGCCGGAAGCGCTTGCATGGTCAAGGCGAGCCCGACGGCGGTCGAGAGTACGGACGTAGCGAATGCGCGACGATTCATGACATTCCTCCCTTGCTACACGTCTCGAATTGAGACCGACTCCCAGAGCTTCGACACGGCAAAGAGGAAGGTTACGGGACCTGCCAACTATTGATGTCACGCTTTGTTGATGTCCCAGGGACCGTCGGAGTGGGAAAATGAGGTCAGTTCCGCAAGAAGGAGCTGCGTGAATGCCTCCGGAACGGAGTCGTCGTCCCCCGCCCCTTGCTCTTGTAGAATCCCCGCCGTCCGCCGGGCAGGATTTAGGGCGCTCCCAGTTCGGCTCGGGTGCCGAGGCGACTGCCAAGGAAAGCGACTGGTCCAACCTCATGGCGCGGGCACAGGCAGGCGATAGCGGAGCGTACCGGCGGCTCCTGGAGCAAGTCGCGCCTTACGTGCGCTCCCTTGCCGTGCGGATGTCACGCGATCCAAGCGACGTCGAGGAAGCCGTCCAGGACGTATTGCTCACCATTCATGCGATCCGCGATACCTACGATCCACGCCGGCCCTTTGGGCCTTGGCTGGTTGCCATTGCCCATCGGCGGATCGTCGACTGGCTGCGTCGCCGAGGGCGTACCAGATCCCGCGAAACGGCCATGGAGCCAAGGCATGAAACCTTTCCGGCACGTCCAACGAACATCGATGAGGCAAGCTCCGACAGGCGTGCCTTGCGGGCGGCTGTCGAGAGCCTCCCTCCGGCGCAGCGCCAAGCCATCAAGCTGTTGAAGCTCCAGCAGATGTCTTTGAAGGAAGCGGCGGCCGTGAGCGGAACGTCGATAGCATCCCTGAAGGTGGCAACCCACCGGGCGCTCAAAGGCCTGCGCCGGATTCTCGCTGGTCGGAGCGAGGACGCATGATTGCGACGCCCGACCTGATCAACGCGCTCGCCGCAAGCGCGACGCCCGTCCGGCGCCTTCGCCCGCCGCTGACCCGCGCGGCCTTCTGGCTGCTGGTCGCTGCTCTTGTGGTCGGCCTGCTCGCGGTCAGTCAGGGCATCCGCAACGACCTCCTGGAACGGCTGCGCGATCCGATCTTCGCGATTGCAATAGCTGCGACGTTGCTGACCGGTATATTGGCGACGATCTCGGCGTTCATGGTGAGCCTTCCGGACCGGTCGCGCTTCTGGCCGCTCCTGCCGGCGCCGGCCGTGGTCCTCTGGTTCTCGACCATCGGCTATCAGTGCTTGACTGACTGGGTCCATCTTGGCCCCGGGGGCATCGCGCTGGGCGAAACGGCGCGATGCTTTGCCACGCTCGCGCTGACCAGCCTACCTCTCTCGCTAGTGCTGGGGATGATGCTGCGGCATGCCGCGCCTCTGCGACCCGGGGCGACTGCGCTGATGGGCAGTCTGGCAGTCGCGGCCATCACCGCGACAGCTTTGTCGCTGTTTCATGAGATCGACGCGACCATCATGATCCTGGTTTGGAATCTCGGCGCAGCCGCCTTGTTCGTGGCACTTGGAGGCCTGATCGGCCCGAGACTACTACGCTGGGCTGCGCGATGAGACGAACGCTCCCGCATGCGGAACTGCGGGGGCGCTGGCGCGCGAAATGCCCACCCGACATGATACGGCTGGTAAGTCGCTGACAATACAAGCCTATCCGAGCCAGCATACCGAAGGGCCCGCAGACCGGCAGCGGGTTTACTCTGCCCGGCCGCTTTGCTAGGTTCCGCGCCGATTTTTCCCACACTCATGAAGGGTCCGACGGGTTCATCCCATGAAAATCAACGGCAACGCCATTAAGCCCGGCAATATCATCGAGCACCAGGGCCGGCTCTGGCGCGCGGTCAAGACGCAGCACACCCAGCCCGGCAAGGGCGGCGCCTATCTGCAGGTCGAGCTCAAGGACATCCGCGACGGCACCAAGCTGAACGAGCGGTTCCGCTCGTCCGAGACGGTCGAGCGCGTGCGGCTGGACGAGCATCCCTATCAGTTCCTGTTCTCTTCGGGCGATGAATACACCTTCATGGACCAGAACACGTTCGAGCAGATCACGCTCAATGGGGATCTGATCGGCGATCCGGCGGTGTTCCTGCAGGAGGGCATGGTCGTCACGCTCGAGAGCTACGAAGGCTCCCCGATCTCGGTCGAGCTGCCGGAGACGGTCACCATGACCATCGTGGAAGCCGATGCGGTGGTGAAGGGACAGACCGCTTCGTCCTCCTACAAGCCGGCGAAGCTGGAGAACGGCGTACGCGTGATGGTGCCGCCGCACATCGAGTCCGGCACGCGTATCGTGGTGAATACCGCCGATAACACATACGTCGAGCGCGCCAAGGACTAACCCTGGGGACTGAACGCGCTTTCCTTTCTTTCTGCTGTTTGAACGCCTGAACTGGATCTTCGAATGACGCCGCGCTCGGCCATTCTCAACGTCATGACCAAAGCCGTCGACAAGGCGGCACGTGCCCTGAAGCGCGATTTCGGGGAGGTCGAGCAGCTGCAGGTCTCGCAGAAAGGCCCGTCCGATTTCGTCTCCAACGCCGATCACAAGTCCGAGCGCATCCTGCGCGAGGAGCTGTCGAAGGCCCGTCCGACCTTCGGCTTCCTGGCCGAGGAGAGCGGCGCCCATGCGGGCACCGATCCGGAGCATCGCTGGCTGATCGATCCGCTGGATGGCACCACCAATTTCCTGCACGGCCTGCCGCATTTCGCGATCTCGGTCGCGCTGGAGAAGGCTGGCGAGGTGATCGCGGGCGTGATCTACGATCCGATCAAGGACGAGATGTTCGTGGCGGAGAAAGGCGGCGGTGCCTTCATGAACGACCGGCGCCTGCGCGTGTCCGGCCGCAAGGCGCTGGGCGACAGCCTGATGGCGACCGGCATCCCGTTCCGCGGCCATGGCGATCCTGCGATCTTCACTCGGCAGCTTGAATTCGCCATGCGCGAAACCGCCGGCGTTCGCCGCTTCGGCTCAGCGGCGCTCGACCTGGCCTATGTCGCGGCGGGCCGATACGACGCGTTCTGGGAAGAAGGGTTGGCCGCTTGGGACGTCGCGGCCGGCATCCTGCTGGTACGCGAGTCCGGTGGCTATGTGTCCGACCTGAAGGGCGGGCAGACCATGCTACACGGCCGCTCGATTCTGGCCACCAATGGTCTGCTGCACGCCCCGATCCAGAGCCTGTTGAAGCCGCATTGACGCCCAAAACCAGGGACCAAAGCCGGTTGTGGGAGCGTTTTCTGATCGGGTATAGTCCGTCGGCTGTCGCACTGCGGCTCGGGTGAGGCTGAATTAAATATAAATGTCCAGGGGTTACACGATGAACCGGAACTGGCGCAGGCACGCTGCTGGCGGCCTACCGATTCTGTCCGCAGCGCTGCTGTCGGCCGTGGGCCTGCTATGGGATGCCGCTGGCTCGGACGCCGTGGCCCAGACCTATTCCGGCGCCTCCAATAACGTCGTTGTGGACTATGGTGCGCTGAATACCCTTGCCGGCCAGCCGGCACCAAATGGTGCGCAAGCGTTACCCCCCGGACAACCGCAGTCGCAATTCATACCCGGCTATGCACCGCCCGCCGGTGCTTACGGCGTCACGACGGCCCTGCCGCCTTACGGAGCTTATGGCCACCCGCAACCTGTCGCACCCTACGCAGCACTGCCGTCCGGCGCACCGACCAGCGTGCTGACGACCGTCGGGCCCGATGGTCGGCCGCTCGCCCCGATCCAACTCATGCAGCCTAGAACCCCGCGCAGCAAGGTGGCGGCCGTGACCCCACCGACCGAGCCGTCCGAAATGCCCGAGACGGTGCCGATGCCCGATCCGACGCCGCCCGCGCCGGCGCCGGGCGTGAACGCGAATGCGCCGACCGAATCGCCGATCGTTGAGACTCCCGCGCCACCCGACATCGCCGAGGCGCCGGCGCAAGAGATACCGCCCGCCGAGACGGCAGCGTCCGAACCGCCAGTGTCCGAACCGCCGGTGACAGAAGAAGCAGTCGTGCAGCCGGCTGAAGAGCAACCGGCGCAAGAGCAGGCGGCTCAGGAGCCGCCCGCCGAAACACCGCCCGCTGAGACTCCACCCGCAGAGACAGCCGCTGCTGAGACGCCGCCCGCCGAGACGCCGCCAGCTGAGACACCGCCGGCCGAAAACGACGCAGCCAGTGCGGAGACTGACGATCAGGCGATCGAGGAGACCGCTGCCGCGCCCGAGCCGGATCCAGACAACAGCCAGCCTGCTCCGCCCATTCCGCAGGGCGGCATCCGCATCGTGTTCCCCGTCGACCTCAACGACGTGCCGGTCGAGGCCAATGCGGCGCTTGACGATCTGGCGGCTCAGATGCAAGCCGACGAGGAGATGCGGATCCAGATCAAGTGCTATGCCAGCGGCAACGAGGAGACGGAGAGCAAGGCGCGGCGCAAGGCGCTGCAGCGTTGTATCAACATCCGCCAGTACCTGTTCAAGAAGGACATCAGGACGACGCGCATGGACGTGCGCGCGCTCGGCCTGAAGTCCGAAGGGCAGCCGGCGGACCGTGTCGACATCGTTCCGGCGAATTCGTGACCGGCGTCGCGTCAATTTTTCACAACGACACAAGGAAATCGCAGTTGGGCTGCGCCCACGAGCGACAGACAGTGCCGACCCCCTTCAAAGATCCCCTTCCGCCCTTATGGGGGAAGGTCGGGATGGGAGGACGCGCATGAGCCGCCCGACGACGCAGCTGCTGTGGATGGTGGTCGGCCTGATTGCGGCAGGCGGCGTGGTGTTCCTGCTGCGGGAGCCGATCGTCACCGCGTTCCTGCATAACCCAGCGCTCAACAGCGGCATCCTGATGGTGCTGCTGGTCGGCATCATCTTCGTGTTCTACCAGGTCGCTCGCCTCACCACCGACATCAACTGGGCCGAGAGCTTCCAGCGCGGCGGCCACGCCGGATCCTTCGCGCATCCGCGCCTGCTGGCGCCGTTGTCGGCGATGGTCAAGGACAAACATCACAATCGCCTGAACCTTTCCGCCACGACCTTGCGCTCCGTGCTGGACGGCATCCAGGCGCGGCTCGACGAGCACCGCGAGATCTCGCGCTATCTCATCACGCTGCTGATCCTGCTCGGCCTGCTCGGCACCTTCTGGGGCCTGCTCGGCACCATCGGCGCAGTTGCCGCGGCGATCCACGGCCTCGATCTTTCGGGCAGCGATCCGGCAGCCCTGTTCGACGACCTCAAGAACAGTCTGCAGGGTCCGCTGGACGGCATGGGGACAGCCTTCTCCGCCTCGCTGTTCGGCCTTTCGGGCTCGCTGCTGCTGGGCTATCTCGACCTCCAGGCCGGACAAGCGAACAACCGCTTCTTCGGCGAGGTGGAGGACTGGCTCTCCGGCCAAACGCGCCTCACCGGCGGCGGCGCGCTGATCGAAGGCGACCAACCGGTGCCGGCCTACATCCAAGCCCTCCTGGAGCAGACCGCGGAGAGCCTGGATAATCTGCAGCGCACCATCTCGCGCACCGAGGCGGACCGGCTGGCAGCGAGCAACAACTTCAAGGTGCTCGCCGACCACATGATCGCCTTGACCGACCAGCTGCGCGCGCAGCAGCAGGTGGTGCAGCGCCTGATGGAGACGCAGACCGACATGCGCAGCGTGATCGCCAAGCTGGCCGACGTGGCGCAGCATGGCGGATTCGGCATCGATCCCAACAGCCGCACGCATTTGCGCAACATTGACGCCCTGCTCGCGCGCATGGCGGACGATATCGCAGCCGGCCGCCACAACGCGGTCCAGGAGCTGCGCAGCGAGATCAAGCTGCTGACCCGCACCATCGCCGTTGCTGCGGGCATGGAACAGCAGCGTAGTTAGACTAAGGAACTGACCGCCGATGGCGCTCTCGAGAAGCCGGCACCGCGGGGTTGAGGCTTGGCCCGGCTACGTCGACGTCCTGTCGACGTTGCTGATGGTCATCGTGTTCGTGCTGATGATCTTCGTCATCGGCCAGCTGTTCCTGAGCCAAGCTCTGAGCGGCCGCGACGAGGCTCTGGCCAGGCTGAACCGACAGATCGCCGAGCTGTCGGACATCCTGTCGATGCGCGAGCAAGAGACCGGCGCCCTCAAGACCCAGGTGGACCAGCTGTCCGGCGCCCTGACCAAATCGACCGCCGAGCGCGACGAGCTGCGCAACCAGCTGGTGGTCGTGATCGGCGAGCGCGATACCCTGCAGGCGCAGGTCGGCGATCTGCAGCGACAGTTGAAATCGTCGCAGGAGCAGACGGCGGCTCAGCAGGCCCTCACGGCGGAAGCGCAGAAGAAGCTGGAAGAGGCCTACAAGGCGATCGAGGCCGACAGGGAGAAGATCAATGCGCTCCTGACCGATGTCGCCGCCTTGGAGAGTTTGCGCGACGAACTGATGAAGAAGATCGGCACCTACGAGACCGAGAAGGAGGAGCTCACCGCCGAAGCGCAGAAACGGGTCGAGCTGCTGAACCAGCAGATCCTGGCCCTGCGGCAGCAGATCGCGGCGCTCAGCGAGGCGCTGGACATCGCCGAGACCAAGGCGCGCGACCAGGGCGTCCAGATCGCCGAGCTGGGCCGGCGCCTCAACACCGCCCTCGCCAGCAAGGTGCAGGAGCTGGCGCGCTATCGCTCCGAGTTCTTCGGCCGGCTGCGCGAGATCCTGGGCAGTCGCGAAGACATCCAGATCGTCGGCGACCGCTTCGTGTTCCAGTCCGAGGTCTTCTTCGAAAGCGGTTCGGCTGAGATCGGCCCGGAAGGCCGCGATAAGCTTGACGCGCTGGCGACCACGCTCATTCTGCTGCTGCCGGAGATTCCGAAGGACATCGACTGGGTGCTGCGGATCGACGGCCATACCGATGACCGGCCGATCCGCTCAGCCCAATTCCCGTCCAACTGGGAGCTCTCCACTGCGCGAGCAGTGTCAGTGGTGAAGTATCTGGCCAGCCGCGGGATCCCGACCGACCGCCTGGCGGCGGCCGGCTTTGCCCAGTTCAGTCCGATCGACACCAGCAACACCGAAGAAGGCCGCCGCAGGAACCGCCGCATCGAGATCAAGCTCGATCAGAGGTAGTCCACTCCTTCCATGTCCATTCTCAGGGCCATTGTCGGCGGTATCATCGGTGCAGTCGTCGGATATCTCGCTGCAGCCTTTCTCTCGAACATCGTCATGGGCTGGTATGGCGTCTCCGATTTCGAGGGTGGCCGCGGCATGGCGGCCGTCTTCGGATTCGGCCCGATCGGCGGGCTTGCCGGTCTCATTGGCGGCATTTGGCTTGGCCTCCGGCTCGGCGGCAAACAGCCGATTGGACGGACGCTGAGGCGCGCCGGCATTGCGCTACTTGCCATTCTGGCGATCGCGGGCGCTGGCCTGGCGATCCAGTATTATTCGATTCCGCACAGGCTGGAGTATGACGAGGCCGGCGCCTCGCTCGAGTTCGAACTGCGCGCACCGGCGAGCTTTGCCATGCCCGAAGCGAGCGCGATCGACATCACGCTCGATACCGACCTCAACCAGCAGCCGGGCATCTGGAATGACTCGGCGCCGCATCTGGATGAGGACTGGCAGGTGCTGTCCGGCACGGTTGAGCTCTATTACCGCACGTCGCAGAGATTCCTGGTGTTCCGCTTTCCCGACGGGCGCGATCGCCTCTTCCGCCCGGAACTCGCTGCCAAGCCCGACCCGGAGCAAGGCTGGAGCGCATGGCGCAAGGTGGATTTCGTCGGCCTTCCCGATCAGCCGCAGACGGTGCAGCCCGGCCCCGAAGACCCGCTCGAACTGCGCTACCGCGTGCGCGTGTGGGGCAGTGAGTAGAGAGCGGCAGCCGATGAAGGCCGCCGCCTGGCTGAGTTACTGTGCGCCCCGTCGCTACTTACTGACGCGCAGGTTCGACAACGAATCACCGATGGAGCTGAACGCACCATCAAGGGCCGCAGCCGACTCGGCGTAATAGTAGTAGGCTTTCTTGCTCGCGCAGTTCTCCATGAGCTCCTTGGCCTCGGTGCTCGACCCACTGCCAAACACGATCGTGTAGATGATGATGCCCTTTTCTTTCATCGCGGCGCAGATTTCTGCCGTCTTCGCATTGAGCACGTTGTTTGCCGCTGTTTGATTCGTCGTGCCCAGGTTCCCCTGACAAAGCGTGCCATAGGCGGTCATGATGACACTGTGGTTCCAAGGAATACCATCGCTGTTGCTTGGCGCGCACGGAGGCATCTCGTTTCTACCATCGGTCATGAAGACCATGGCCTTGTCCATCAGGTCGTTCTCGTAGTCGAGTGGCAGCCCGTTGGCATTCATAGTGCCGCCCCATTTGCCTTGCCATTCGGGAGACAAGATCCGCCAACCCCAGACGGCGCCGGTCGGAAGCAGTGTATTGCCTCCGGCACTAAGCGCATTGATCGCACCCACGATCGTCGACTTGACGTTGGTGGCGGGGGTGATCGTCGACGTGACGCAGTCCTTGTTCGCGGAGCGCGAGCTGTTGACCTGGCGGTTGCCGTTGTCGGCCCGCCAGTCGTTCAAGCCGATGTTGGTAGTCCCGGTGCTTGGCGTGTCCGGGAAGAAGAACGTGATAAACGGAAGATCGGTCGGTGATGCATCGGTGACGTCGTCGCCCGTGGCCCACCGCTCGAGCACGCAGCCGGACCAGGCGTGCGGCCTAAAGTACCAGCTCGAGGGACTTCCGATCATCCAATCGTCCACCAGCGTGTGCGGATTGGTGCGGGTGCTGACATGCGGCCCGTTGGTCGGGCAGTAATGCATGGCCGGCTCACTCGCGCTGTGGGTGTGCGACCAGTTGGCGTGGTTGTTCGGACCGATGCACTTGGTCTTTGCGGCACGGCCGGCATAGTCTGCCAGCCAGTCCGTATGGGATGTGCCGATATTGACGTTATGCGAGAACGGCACGATGCTGACCCAAAGATCCTCGACGGTGCTGTTCTGCCCGAACAGGATGTCCATCATGTTTCTCGCGGACTCCTTGAGGACTGAGATCTTCGGGGTGCTGTCCGAAGGCGAGACGGGCAGGCCCATCGAACCGGTGACGTCCAGGACCAGCGCCACCTCCAGGCCTTTCATTTCGCGGGTGATCTCCGATCGAGCGGCAACTTCGATCGACGTGTGGCCAAAGATCCTCATGAAGGTCGTCGGCATCGTTGCCGTGGCTGACAACGTCACGACGCGTTCATCTTCCGAGAGCTGAAGAACGAAACCGTCTTCGTCAAGGGCCGCGTCGATCGTCTTGCCGCCAAAGTTGGCCTTGAGGTACTGCTCGGCGATCGGCTTCAACTCCTCCTCAGTGGGATTCTGGCTGACCACCGCTCCTGCCGCCAGACCCGCTGAGTCGAGCGCGGCTTGCAGCTTCGACTGCGCCACCTGCCCTCGACCCACGTCGACAGCGACTCCCACGGCTGCCACCAGCAGGATGGCGCAAACACCGACCAGTGGCGCCACCGCGCCATGCTGACAGGACCGCAATTTCTGCAAGTTCTTGCTGAAAACACGAAGCTTCTTCATTGGCTTGCCTATGGAGCTGGATAGACTGACATGGACTTTAGTCTTATTCGCACGGATCGGTTGTGAGATCGCCCAGGCGCGGCGCGAACATGGCGAGCCGGTAGATCTCGCTCTTGTCGAACATCACGCCTGGAGCGAACGGCTCGTACTCGTAGAAGACTTCTGTAATGATGATGTTGTCCTTCTCTTTCATCTCGAAGTCGGCAGGCAGATTCGGCTCTTCACCCTTGACGCCGAAGTTGCTGGTCGCGCTGTAACCGCCCGTCGGCGGGAATATGCACTGCCATTTTACCTTCGGGTCCTCGTCCCCCACCTCGCGATACACCGAGCTGATGATGACCTTGCCATTCGCGCCGAACGGGAAGGGCTCCATAATCTTGTCCGATGCGCCGATCAGCTTCTCCAGATCGTCTCCGGTCACCGACTTCGACTGGGCGATCACGTCGGACAGCGTCACGGCGAGCTTTTCCGCCTTCTGCGTCGACCAGATCTTGAAGCAGACCTCCAGAGAGCCGATCAGGAGAGCCAACAGGAACGGCGCCAGCACCCCGAACTCGATCGCCCCCAAACCGCTGTCGTCGTGCCAAAGCTTGCGGATGCGATTCAGCATGACTGCGTCTCTCAATAGGGCTCGTTCTTGACGACGGAGTACGCCGACAAATTGATGATGCCATCGTCGCCCCCGATGCTGCGGGCTCCGATGATTTGGCCTATCATGGGCGTCATCACCTTCCAGGGGTATGTGACCCTGTAGACGACGATGTGGCCGGCGCCGCCGATGCCGTTGCTGCCGTCTCGGAAACCGTCGCCGTCGACGTCGGTCCATTCACCAGGATCATCGGTATCGCCATCACCGTTCGCGTCCTCGAACAAATCCGGGATGGTAAGGCTCTGGAAGTCGTTGTAGACCTCGTGCGAGATCTCGAGCTTGTCCATGTTGATCAGGGGGCCGACACGCCGCTCGACTTCCGCAAGAATGGTCTGCTCTTGGGTGAGCAGGTTCTCCTCGTCGACGTACCCAGTCTTGCCGAGGCGCGACGACAGGTTGGTCGCGGCCTCCAGCGAATTGGCAGCCGCCATGGCCACCGCGAACTCGATGATGCCGATCATGAGGTAGACCACGACCGGGCCGACGACCGCGAACTCGATCGCCGTCGTCCCGCGTTCGTCTCCGAGCAAGCGGCGCACGATCGTGCCCCGCTTCCGCAGCCGTCGCTGCTGCGACTCCTGTCCTTCGGTACGGCACATCCACATGGCCTTGTTTCCCCAACCATCGATGCCGACCACCCGGAGCCACACGTTCGCGTGGTCTGGATGACTAAAATTTTAGTTTTATTTTTGCTCGCAGGTACTTAGCGCCCTCATTTCTGCGCTGAGGGTCTTAAGAAAACATGAATGGCAGATGAACGGGCGCACCGTTCGCCACACGACGATGTGCGTTCGGGAGAGGATCGGCGCGAGGCTTGGTTAAACCTCGGCGGGGGAAATCACCTTGGCCGTTATTTCGGCATTTGGGTACTCAGGTCGATGGTCGTGGTCTCCATGAATGCAGAGATCGGAAACAGGAACGTGTAGGTGGTGTCGGCTGAGACCGAAAGCAGCGTCGGGTCCGAAGAATCCACATCGACGTTGATCGTACTGGTCTTGAGGCCGGCCATCGATTTCTTGACCCAATCGGTGACCTCAGAATCCGATTTTTGCTGGACCACGCCGTAACGGACACCGTCATCGATCGCATACTGGATGGTGTTGAGTGTCCACATATAGCGGCCGACGTCGATGATACCGAGCAACATGGCGAAGAACACCGGCGCGACGACGCCGAACTCGATGGCAGCTGTGCCGCGCTGATCGCGTGCAAGGCGGCCGATGCGATGAATGAGCGCGCGCATCACGAGGCTGCCACGGAAAGGATCTTGATGGAATTGTTGAGCTTGAGCTTGCTGGGATTGGAGAAGCCCGGCAGGCCCAGCAGCCATTTGTGATCCTGCTCCAGCGAAATTTCCATGTAGATGTCCGCCACGCCGCCTGAATCGCAATCGCTCAGCTCGGCGCCATCTTTATCGTAGCAAACCTTGCTCGCCGAAACGGTGGCGGGCGGGTCGGACGGCAAGTCGGTGGATGCATCGATGGCCGCCTTCACCGCCTCCTCGCTGCCGCCCTTCAGCGCGGCCTGGATGCCGGCGCGCACCGCGCTTTCCATCTGGCTGCGATGGCGGGCTGCAAGGCCGAGATCTGTCGCACCGATCAGCATCAACGTCAGAAGGCTGGCTACCAGGCCGAACTCGATGGCGACGAGCCCGTCCTCATTGACCAAAAAGCGTTTGCAGAGGCGTTCAAAAGCGAACGTTAGCTTGCGCATGAAATCTACTCCGCGAGTGCCGGCGCGTAAATTTGCGTCGTGCCGAAGCCATGGCCGCATTCCGTGTTCAGACCGGCCTCACCCGTGATACTGATATTGAAGGCGACGACACGCGTGCAGCTGCCGTTCGTGGTGTTCCCGCCGTTGTAGGTCACGAGCTGGTTCGGAAAATAGAGCGCGCCGGTGATGTTCAGCTTCGAGCCACCATTGAAGTTGTTGCCCGAGCCACCGTTGGGGGCATTACGGTCCTGGAAGAACGCAATTCCTTGATAGGTGCCGGAGGTTGCCGCGCTCACGCTGACGGTCGCGCCGCCGTTGATGTTCACCGTCGCATAGTCATTGCCATTTCCGGTGAGGAAAAACGTGACACCGTTCACCGTATCGGTCGTGACGACTGCGCCCGCACGAACGTCGAAATCGTCGCCAACGATGATATAGTTGCCTGCCCCAAAAGTGGCAGTGCCCTGAACCAGAAGGCCGCCGATGATGACATAGTTACCTGCAGCGAAATTGGCCGTGCCGTTACTTTGCACCTCAATGCCGCCGCAATAGGTCCCCGGCGTCAGGGTTTCGGTCTTGTTCGGTTTGACTTTGACGTTGCTGTAATCGCATACGGTGTCGTAGTCGGGGATGTCCAGATGCGCGTACGGATCATCCACCGCATCGGCGCCCTCTGTGATGTCCTCGATGTCGAGTTGCGCGGCGCCGTTGGTGTTGAGGCCGCCGACGATATCGGCGAAGGTAGCACCCACGACGGACGCGCCCGTCGCCGTCAGCGCGCTATCCTTGTGGTTTGAATTGACGTTGATGCCGCAATTCTTCAACAGCACATTCGACGTGCCGCCGAAGAAAAGCGCGCTCTGCCCTTCCGGCGCCAACGCCAAGAGGCAGTAGGGTCTGACGATCTGCACCGTCGCGACGCTACGCACCTTGATATTGACGCTGTCGCCTATGAAGAATGACCCCAGCAGGCTCTTGCGCTGCTTGGTCACGACCGCTTCGACGGCAGTGTCCCTGCTGGTGTACTTGCCCGCCGTCGGCGGACGGGCGACCAGCACGGCGACATTATTCACCGTGTCTTCGAAGCCGTTCCGCTTCGAATCTTCCTTGGCCGCGCTCGCGATCTCTTCATCGGGCGCTTCCTTGCCACTCTTGTAAATCTCGAAGGCGCCTCCCATGGCGGCCGCATCTGCCGCGGTCTGCATGGCCCGCCGTTCGGCGTACCATAGGCCAACTTCCGTCCCCAGACCGACGAACCCGACCAGGACGATCATGGCCAGGGCCGTCATGAGGGCTGTCGCCCCGTCCTCCTCGCGGCGCAATCGCTGCAGCGAAGAGCGGCATTCGAAGCAGAACCTCTGCAAGGCGTCGCTCAAAAGCATCACGTTCAGCTGCCCACTTCGTGAATGGATAGGACAAAACTAATAGCCCTTCCTACATGAACGACAGCTGAACGAAGCATCTGCAAACGGATGCTATCCGATTGATATCGTTTGCGTTTTTACTAAAATTTTAACCAAATTCGACGCGAGGTTGATCGAACTGGAGGGCTGCGAGATAGGCGTACAGTCCTCCTTGCCTGATCAATTCCGCATGGCTGCCAATGGCTTCGATGCGGCCCTTATCCATGACCACAATCCGATCGGCCTTCAGCACGGTGGCCAGACGATGGGCGATCACGAGGGTAGTGCGGTCCCTCATGACCTCGTCGAGTGCCGCCTGAACAATTCTTTCCGATTCCGCGTCGAGGGCGCTGGTCGCCTCATCCAGCAGCAACAGGGCCGGGTTGCGCAGGATGGCGCGCGCGATCGCGATGCGCTGGCGCTGCCCGCCCGAGAGGCGCACGCCGCGTTCGCCCAGAAACGTGTCCAGGCCCTGGGGCAACCGCTCGAGGAAATCGAGCGCGTGCGCAGCCTCGGCGGCCGCCCGCACGTCGGCGTCGCTGGCATCGGGCCGGGCATAGCGGATGTTGTCGCGGGCGCTGGCGCCGAAGATGGTTGGATCTTGCGGCACCGCACCGATGGCGCTGCGCAGCACGGCCGGATCCAGATCGCGGATGTCCATACCATCGAACCGGATGGTGCCTGCGTCCGGATCGTAGAAGCGCAGCAGCAGCTGCATGACCGTGGTCTTGCCTGCGCCCGAGGGCCCCACGATCGCCACCCGCTCGCCCGGCCTGATCGACAGCGTGAAGTCGTCGAGCGCCGCCATGGTCGGGCGCGAGGGATAGCGGAAGGTCACATGCTCGAACGCGACCGCGCCCCGGCTCGGCTGCGGCAGCGGTTTCGGATTTGCCGGCGCGACGACCATGGGCATGGTCGTCAGCAGTTCGCCGATCCGTTCCATCGCGCCGGCTGCACGCTGCAGATCGCCGATCACCTCGCTCACCGCGCCCAGGGCGCCGGCGACCAGAACCGCGTAGAACACGAACGCGGAGAGTTGCCCCGCGCTGAGGCGCCCTTGCACCACGTCTGCGCCGCCCATCCATAGGACGACACTGACCGATCCGAACACCAGCAGGATGACGATGCCGGTGAGGATCGCGCGCCACCGGATGCGCAGCAAAGCACTCGTGAAAGCTTCCTCGGTGCGTTCGGCGAAGCGCGCTCGGTCATGCGGCTCATGGGCGAAGGCCTGGACCGTGCGAATGCCGTAGAGCGCTTCGCTCGCTTCCGCGCTCACGTCCGCGATCTTGTCCTGGCTGATGCGCGACAGGCGCCGCACCTTGCGGCCGAAGATGACGATCGGCGCCACCACCAGCGGCACGACGGCGAGCACCAGCAAGGTCAGCTTCAGGCTGGTGATGAACAGCATGATCGCGCCGCCGAGGATCAGCAGCGTATTGCGCAGCGCGATCGACACGGAGGATCCGACCACCATCTGCAGCAGGGTCGTGTCGGTCGTGAGCCGCGAAACCACCTCGCCCGTGCGCGTGATCTCGAAGAAACCGGGGCTGAGCCCGATGATGTGGTCGAACACCGCCTTGCGGATGTCCGCCACCACGCGCTCTCCGACCCACGAGACCAGATAGAAGCGCGCGAAGGTGCTGCAGGCGAGCAGCACGGAGACGCCGAACAGGATGAGTACCGCGCGGTCGAGCAGCGAGGTATCGCCGCTCGTGCCGAAGCCCTGATCGATCAGCAGGCGCAGGCCGGCGCCGAGCGCGAGTGTGGTGCCGGCGGCGATCAGCAGCGCGAAGGTCGCGCCCGCGATCTGCCAGCGATAAGGCATCGCGAAACGCGCTAGGCGGAACAGCATCCGGTAGTTGCGCGAGGCCTCCCGTTCGCTGGAGGCCCGATCACTGGGAGAACGTGGTGCCACCTTACAGGTCCAGCTGCACGGACCGGCCGGATGCCGCGGACAGCTCGCCCGCCAGGAGTGCCGCCAGTTCCTCCGTGCCGCGCGTGGAACGCCAGGCCCCGTCTTCGCCGGCGGCGAAATGCCAGGCGCCGCTCTTGGGCGAGGACAGCCAGATCTCGCGGTTGGGCCCGTGCTTGTTGATGACATAGGCGCCCCCGTCGGGCAGCTCGATCTGCAGGATGCCGCCGGTCATCTCAATGTCCAGCCAGTCGCCGAGCTGGTCCTCGATCTGCTCGAACAAGGAATCGAGGGCATCGGCGGCCTGGCGCTCAAACTCGGCCTCATTCATGTCGGAGTGCCTATTCTGGGGCGCCGGGGACCGTGGCGCCGCCTGGGATTAACCAATTCCGGCCGCGAAAACAAGGCGATGAGGCGTTCGCTGCGTCCCCTTGCCACGCCCTTGCCACCGGGGGGCGGCTTCGTTATAACCCCGGCCGACTTTCAAGGAGTTAGTCATGAAGCCGAAGATTCATCCGGACTATCACGAGATCAACGTCGTGATGACCGACGGCAGCACGTTCACCACCCGCTCGACCTTTGGCAAGCCGGGTGACACGATGCATCTCGACATCGACCCGAAATCGCATCCGGCCTGGACCGGCGTGCATCGCCTGATGGACAGCGGCGGCCAGCTCGCCAAGTTCAACAAGCGCTTCCAGGGCATGTCGATGAAGAAGAAGTAAGCCCGAGTTCGGGACTGCTGCGGAACGAGACCGCCCGATCGGGCGGTCTTTTCATTTGGAGATCACGCACCCTTGCCGGGATAGGTGAGCTCGTTCTGCCGCAGTTGTTCCGCAGCGCGCTGCGCGGCCTGCTCATCGAGGCGCGCAATGCGCCGATAGAGCGATAGCGAGCGCGCGAGCAGGGAGCGCAGCTCGTCCGGCATCGCCGGATCATCATCACCTTGGGTACTGAGGCAGAGCTCGCGTCCGCCAAGACGGCGGTCGGGACGCGTTGCTTCGACCAGGTTCATTTCGCCGGCATGCACTGCGCGATGGGTCAGCAGCCACGCCAGCACCTGCGTCAAGCGCGCAACCAGCCGCATGGATTCCATGCTCGCCGCCAGGCCCTGCTCGACCGGCATGCCTTTGCGCTCTGTTTCCGACCGGTCGATGAGATAGCGGCGGGTTTCAGCCAGCAACGCCATCGCTTCCATCATCGTGCGGTCGAAGAACTCTACGGTGGCCGTCATTACGCGATCCCGACCCGCTTTTACTTGGCGCGCAGAGGGAGAGGTAGCGGCTTTGGCCACTCCAGACCCGCCAGGCTGGAATACGAGGAAAGCCGTTAACAAAAGACTTAGAGGGCCTTAGCGGGGTGGTCAACCCTCCCATGCCTCTGCTTGAAATCGCGAATTCCGCCCCTACATCGTAGTCACGTCGAAGGCCCTGCGGCTTCGGCGGAAACGAGTCGGCCGATTGTCGGCGACTTGAGGATTGAAACCCATGTTGCTCATTGGAGGACATGCCATGCGTAGCTTTGACCTTTCTCCCCTCTTCCGCTCCACCGTCGGTTTTGACCGTCTGTCGCGCCTGATGGATGCGGCGACCCAAATCGACGACGGCGCGCTCTCCTATCCGCCGTACAACATCGAGCGGACCGGCGACGAGACCTATCGCATCACGATGGCGGTTGCCGGCTTTGGCGAGAGCGATCTCACCATCACGACCAAGGACAACCAGCTTGTGATTGCCGGCAAGCTTGCCAAGGAAGACGACAATCAGTCGTACCTCTATCGCGGCATCGCCGGTCGCGCGTTCGAGCGTCGCTTCACGCTCGCCGACCACATCCGCGTCAGTGGCGCATCGCTGGTCAACGGGCTGTTGCACGTCGATCTCGTGCGCGAAGTGCCTGAAGCGATGAAGCCGCGGCAGATCAAGATCAACGCGGGCGCGAGCAAGCCGCAAGCGATCGAGAACCAGGCGGCCTAGCGAAACGCCAACTGGTCGCGCAGACTTCATCCGATCTGCGCCTTTGCAGCTGGCCGACCGAAAGCTCGGCCAGCCTTCTTTTGTGCGGAGAGAAAAAGGCTGAAAAAGCGGAGGGCCGCTGCACCGTTTGCGGTGGCGGCCCTCTCGTTTTCAAGCCTCTGCCTGTCTAACTTGCCCCTGGCGTTTGGCGCCTAGGTTCTTCAGCGGGGTGCAGCCTAGAAATGCCCCTGTGTGTCGTCAAGCGAACAATCTCGTTGACAAGTTCACTTGATTGTCATCCAGCGCAGGCCTTTCGCGCGCACGAAAAAACACCGCCGGGAGACCGGCGGTGCAAGTTAGACAGGGAGGCATGAAACTGGATCGAAGATCCAGGAGGAGAGGTGGGAAGCCCACCTTCCTGCTTGCCATGTTACGCAGGAGGCATGAACAAACCGTTAACCAGAAACGGTAGTTTCTCCCGCATTTTCGGGCCTATTGAGACACCCATCCGCCATCGAGCGAAATCGCTGAGCCAGTGATCTGATCTGCTGCAGGACTGCACAGAAATAGGACTGTCTGTCCAATCTGCTCCGGCGTGGTGAATTCCTTTGATGGCTGCTTTTCTCCGACCAATGCCATTTTGGCCGCTTCCGGCGAGAGATCTTCGGCAGCTGCCTTGGCATCGATCTGCTTTTGCACGAGAGGTGTGAGCACCCAGCCCGGGCAGATCGCAACGCACGTGATGCCGCTGCCTGCGGTTTCCAGTCCTACTGTCTTGGTGAGCCCCATGATCCCGTGTTTGGCCGAGACGTAGGCCGACTTCTCGGCAGACGCGACGAGCCCGTGGGCCGACGCGATATTGATGATGCGGCCCCATTTCCGCGCACGCATGCCCGGCAAGGCCGCCTTGATCGCGTGGAAGGCCGACGAAAGATTGATCGCGATGATCGCGTCCCACTTGTCGTCCGGGAACTGCTCGATCGGGGCGACATGCTGGATGCCGGCGTTATTGACCAGGATGTCGACCCCGCCAAACGTCTTCTCGGCGCTCGCGATCATGTCGCGGATGTCCGCCGGCTTCGACATGTCGGCGGGATGATAGGCCACTTCGACCCTGGTCGCGCTCGCAAGCGCCGCACGTTGACGCTCGATCTCCGCCGCATCGCCAAAGCCGTTTAGCATGACATTGACGCCGGAGCCCGCGAGAGCCTCCGCAATGCCCTTGCCGATTCCGCTGGTCGAACCGGTAACGATCGCACTCTTTCCTTTGAGCATGGGATCCTTTCTACGATGCCGATTTGAACAGACCGGCAGCGGCATTGATGTGCGCCTTCTTGGCCGCGATCTTCTCTTCGACCCGCTTTATCTCCGCCCGCATTTCTTCGATGTAGGCATTGAGTTCCTCGATGGACAGCACATCCAGGTTGCGCGGTTGCGGCTTCTGCTTGCGCGGCTCGAGTTCCTCGAGATCCATGATCACCTCCTGCCCTGACAACAACATGACGGCCAGTTTACTGGCCGGTTGGGGTCAATTCCATTGCAGCAGCAAATCCGCTAGCTATTTCCCATTCAGATCGCAACAGCTCATTGCCCAGGGGCATTCCATGAAAATTCCAACCGAAATGCGCGCCATCGAGATCCAGCAGCCAGGCGGACCAGAGGTCCTGGTCCCGGCCAGGCGTCCCGTGCCCCAGCCTGCCAAGGGCGAGGTACTGATCCGGGTGGCCGCCGCCGGGGTTAACCGCCCGGACGTGCTGCAGCGCCAAGGCGGCTATGCCCCGCCCCCAGGCGCCAGCGACCTGCCGGGGCTTGAGGTGGCGGGCGAGATTGTCGCGCTGGGTCCGGACACCCCGCGCTGGAAGGTGGGCGACACGGTCGCGGCGCTGGTCGCCGGCGGCGGCTACGCCGAGTATTGTCCCGCCCCCAGCCCGCAGTGCTTGCCCATCCCGGGCAAGCTGGACATGGTCGAGGCAGCAGCCCTGCCCGAGACCTTTTTCACCGTCTGGACCAACGTGTTCGACCGCGGCCGGCTGAAGGCCGGCGAGAGCTTCCTGGTCCATGGCGGGTCGAGCGGCATCGGGACCACCGCCATCCAGCTCGCCAGCCGGTCCGGATCGCGCGTTTTTGCGACCGCCGGCTCGGCGGATAAATGCTCTAAATGCAAGGAATTAGGCGCTATCGTGGCGGTCGACTATAAAACCGAGGACTTCGTCCAGGTGATCGAGCGGGAGACCGGCGGCAAGGGCGTCGACGTCATCCTCGATATGGTTGGCGGAGACTACATCGCCCGCAATCTCAAGTGCCTAGCGGTGGAAGGCAGGCTGGTGCAGATCGCCTTCCTGAAGGGCGCCAAGGCCGAGGTCAATTTCGCCGGCATGATGATGAAGCGCCAGACCATCACCGGCTCGACGCTCCGCCCGCAATCGGTCGCGGCGAAGGGCGCCATCGCCCGGGCGCTGGAAGAGAAGGTCTGGCCGCTGATCGCGGCTGGGGAGGTCCTGCCGCAGATCCATGCCACCTTTCCGCTCGACCAGGCGGCGGAGGCGCACCGGCTGATGGAGAGCAGCGCCCACGTCGGCAAGATCGTGCTCACACTTTAGCGGATTCCGGGGTTTAACCCCTCCCCCAGCGTGCATATATCCTTGGCATGGTGCTGCCAAAGATGCTATCGGAGCGCCACGTTTCGCTGCCCCGCGACGTTGCCCGATCGGCATCAGAGGGGCATGCTTCACCAAAAATCGGTCAAGCATCGTCTTGGCCGCCTGTCCGCGGATCGCCCCGCGGCTGGCCGAGGAGGTAGATGTTATGGCGCAAGTTCTTATGCCCAAGGCAACCGCGGTGTGGTTGGTGGAGAACACCACGCTGAGCTTCGAGCAGATCGCCGCCTTTTGCGGGCTGCACCCGCTCGAGGTCCAGGGCATCGCCGACGGCGAGGTCGCGGTCGGCATCATCGGCACAGACCCGACCAGCAACGGCCAATTGACGTCTGAAGAGATCAAGCGCTGCGAGGGCAACCCGGAGGCTCGGCTTCAGCAGGCGAAAGTCACCATCCCCCTGCCCCAGATCCGCACCAAGGGCCCGCGCTACACGCCGGTTTCCAAGCGCCAGGACAAGCCCGATGCGGTGGCTTGGCTGGTACGTCATCATCCGGAGCTGAGCGACGCGCAGATCTCCAAGCTGATCGGCACCACCAAGCAGACCATCGCTCAGGTGCGCGACCGCACCCACTGGAATACGGCGAACCTCCGTCCGCGCGATCCGGTGCTGCTCGGCTTGTGCACCCAGACCGACCTCAACGCCGCGATCCTCAAGGCCCGCAAGGCCGCCGGCAAGCCGGCGACCCTGGAGCCGCTGAACCCGGAGCCGCAGCCGGAAGAGCCGGCGCAGCAGCCGGTCGAAGCCGGCCGCTACAGCGCGTTCTTCGGCAACAAGAGCTGAGCAGGCTCGTCCGCTCCCTATAAACCGTCATCACTGGGCCGCAGCGAAGCTGCGAGACCCGGTGATCCCATTTTTGTATCCGTCGCTTTGACCGGATTTGGATTGCCGGGTCGCGCCGCTACGCGTCGGCCCGGCAATGACGGGAAAGAGTGTAGCATTCGTGGCGGGGGCCCCTTTAGAATGCCAAGGATTACCTTGGAATCATAAAGTGACCGAGCGCGAGCGCCAGATCCTTGCTCTTCTGCGGGGCGACCCGACCTTGTCTGCGGCGGCGATTGCGCGGCGGCTGAAGACCAGCGCGGCTGCCGTGACGGTGCACTTGAGCAATCTCCGCCAGCAGGGGGAGATCATCGGCCGCGGCTATGTGCTGAAGCCGGCTGGCCAGGTCGTGGTCATCGGCGGCGCGAACATGGATTTCAAGTGCCGGGCCAAGGCGCCGATGGTGCTGCGCACATCCAATCCCGGTCACATGACGGCAACCGTCGGCGGTGTTGCCTGCAACATCGCACGCAACCTGGCACGGCTCGGCGTCCCCACGGCGCTGTTCTCCGTGGTCGGGCAGGATGAGTTTGGCGAGCGAATCCTGCGCGAGGCGCGCGCCGCCGGACTTGATGTGTCCATGACCTTGATGAGCGCCAAGCCGACGGGCACGTATGTCGCGCTGCTCGACCGGGACGGTGACTTGACCGCGGCGATCTCCGCCATGGAGCTGATGGAGGAGCTTACGCCACAGCGTATCAGCGCTCGTGGCGCCGCTCTCACGCAAGCGCGGATGGTTGTCGCGGACTGCAACTTGGAACAGGCCGCACTGCTCCGCCTGGCGGAACTATGCGCCGGTGCCAAGGTGCCCTTGGCGATCGATACCGTCTCCACGCGCAAGGCGGAGCGGCTGCGGCCGCTGCTGAAAGCCCGCCTGCCGATCCACCTGCTGGCGCTTAATCGGGACGAGGCGGCCATTCTGGCTGGCGGGAAAGTCCGGTCCGACGCGGATCTGAACCGCGCCGCGCGCGTTCTGCACCAGGTGAACGTGACGCACGTCCTGATCGGGCTCAGCGATCGCGGTACCTACGCGTCCAGCATCGATGTGGCTGCCCGCGTCGCTCCGTTTCCAGCCACGGTCGCCGACGTGACCGGCGGCGGCGATGCCGCGTTGGCCGGCGCGATCCATGCACTCTTAAACCAGCAAACGTTGGTTGAGGCCGCGCGCTGGGGCCAAGCCGCGGCGGCCTTGACCGTGAGCGTAGCGGAGACCGTGAGCCCGGCGTTCTCGCCATCCGCTCTGCAGACCATGCTCAAGCGTCGCGCGCGCCGAACGAACAGGAAGGATCAAGCCGCATGAGACATCCGGACCTCGATATCGCGCCGGAGATCGCAGAGGCGCTGGCGCAGGGCGGCGCGGTCGTCGCGCTGGAATCCACCATCATCGCCCACGGCATGCCCTATCCCGGCAATCTCGTCACCGCGCGAGCGCTCGAGCGCATGATCCGCACCGAGGGCGCGGTCCCGGCCACCATCGCGGTGCTGGGCGGCCGGCTGAAGGTCGGGCTGGATGACGCAGCGCTGGAGCAGCTTGCACAATCGCCGGACATGGCGAAGGCATCGGTGCGCGACCTGCCGGTGCTGATCGCGCAGCGGCGCGATGGCGCGACGACCGTTGCCGCCACCATGCGCATCGCCGCGATGGCCGGCATACGCGTGTTCGCGACCGGAGGGATCGGCGGCGTGCATCGCGGTGCGGAACTCTCCGGCGATGTCTCCGCGGATCTGACGGAACTGGCGCAAAGCCCGGTCGCCGTGATCTCTGCCGGCGCGAAGGCGATCCTCGATCTTCCGCGGACACTGGAGATGCTGGAGACCTTGAGCGTGCCTGTCATCGGCTATCGATGCGACGAGTTTCCCGCCTTCTACTCCCGCACGTCGGGGCTGTGCATTCCGGTACGCGCCGACAGCCCGGAGGACATTGCAGTCATCCTCGCCGCACACTGGCGCCTTTCCAACGAGGGCGGCGCGCTAATCGCCAATCCGATCCCGAGCGCGGAGGAGATTCCAGCCGGCAAGATCGAGGGACATATCGCCACGGCCCTGCGGGAGGCGCGTGCCCGCGGCATCGCCGGCAAGGACGTGACGCCGTTCCTACTCGCGCACATCCGCGATCTGACGGAGGGCGAGAGCCAGCGCGCAAATGTCGCGCTCGCGCTCAACAACGCGCAGCTGGGTGCGAAGATCGCCTGCGCGCTCAGTACATCAATCAAGCGGTCTATGTGATACGATAAAGCTCCGTGTCGCCATCTTCGCCCTTTTTTAAGGGAGTGGAGGCACAGTGCGGCACCAACGAGAACGAGCCCTGTATTTGCCATGTACGCGCCGGTCGATCGACCAGTACCCTTGCCGGACACCGTCGAAAGATTCCCAGCCTGGTCACCGGATCAGCTCGCGGGCTGTCATTCCTCACTGCAGAGGCTCTACGAGTATTGGTTAGCGCGGCGTGGAAATCGACCGATGCCCGCACGCAGCGACATCGATCCGATCGATCTCAAGGCGGTTCTGCCGCTGTTGATCCTGATCGACGTCGTGCCCGACCCGCGGCGCTATGTCTATCGCCTGGTCGGCACGCACGAGGTGGAGATCCGCGGCTTCGACCCAACCGGCAAGGCGGTCAGCGAAGCCTATTACGGCGAGTCTACTGACGTCACGACCGGCTATCTGGATCAGATTGTACGCACGCGGCAGCCGCTCCTCTATCGCGGCACCTACCAGACGCTGCGCACGCGCACGCAGCGCGAGGACGTGCTGTTCCTGCCGCTGTCCCAGGACGGCGAGACCGTGAACATGATCATGGTGCTCGGCCACATCGAGTGGCTGAAGGACGAGCGGCCCATCTAGCCCTCACCTGCCGGGACTTTCGGGCGCTTGCCGCACACGCAGATTATTCTGGACGTGGCGGACACCGGAGATGCTGTCCGCGCGGTCTTCTGCACGGCGCTTGGCGTGGCGGCTGTCCACCGTGCCATTCAGAGTGATCTCGCCGCCGGTTACCGTCACCTCGATGTCGGAAGCATCGACGACCCAATCCTCCGTCAGGCAATCACAGACATCCTCGCGAATGCGCTCGTCAGAGCGCGTGTAGCCCTTCGGGCCGCGGCCACAGTGGCTGCGCGCTTCGTCCATGTATCGGCGCCGCTCTGCATCATCGTCGCCGACCCAGGATTTCACTTCGTCCTTGGCGCGCTCCCACCATCCGCGTTCCCCGCCATATCCGCCGCCGTAGCGGGGCTCGCCGGGCTGCTGGTACCCGCCATAGCCGCGCTGATACCGTTCCTCCTCGGGATAGGGGCCTGGCAGGAACCATAGTCCGCCGGGTCCCATCAGACCGAAGCGCTGGTAATCCAGCTCGGGGCGCGTCTTGTATGGCTCGCTCTCGTCGCGCCACCCGCGCCTATAGGCTTGTTCCACACGCCGGCGCTCTTCCTCCTCCATGCGCCGGCGCTCCTCGTTTCGCCACCTCTGTCGCTCTTGCCAAAGATCCAGCGCCATCGTGCTCTCCTGTCGCCGTGAAATCTGTCCTCCACGGAGCGGAAGTCGCTCCGCGGAGGGCGATAGTACAACAGCGCAAAGGATCAGACGTTTCCCGCGCAGAAAGCGCGGGATGCCGCGGCCACTAACCCACGTCGAACTTGATGCCCTGCGCCAGCGGCAGGTGGTCGGAGTAGTTGATGGTGTTGGTGGCGCGGCGCATGTAGGCCTTCCAGGCATCCGAGCCGGATTCACGGCCGCCGCCGGTCTCCTTCTCGCCGCCGAACGCGCCGCCGATCTCCGCGCCCGATGGGCCGATATTGACGTTGGCGATGCCGCAATCGCTGCCGAGCGCCGACGTGAATTGCTCGGCCTCGCGCATGTCGCGGGTGAAGATGCAGGAGGACAGGCCCTGCGGCACGTCGTTGTGGGTCTCGATCGCCTTGGCAAAGTCCTTGTACTTCACGACATAGAGAATGGGCGCGAAAGTCTCCTCCTTCATGATGTCGGTTTGCGCGGGCAGCTCCACGATGGCCGGTTTCACATAGAAGCCGCCGGCACAGCCACGCACCTTCACGCGCTCGCCCCCGGTCACCTTGCCGCCGTCCTTTTTGGCGCGCGCCAGCGCGTCCTGCATGCGCTTAAAGGCGCCTTCGTCAATCAGGGGCCCAACGAGGGTCTTGGCGTCGAGCGGATCGCCGATCGCAACGCTGCCATAGATCTTCTTCAGGCGCGGCACCAGATGATCATAGATCTTCTCATGCACGATCAGGCGCCGCAAAGAAGTGCAGCGCTGGCCGGCGGTCCCGACCGCGCTGAAGGTGATGGCGCGCACGGCGAGCTCGAGATCGGCGCTCGGGCACACGATCATGCCGTTGTTGCCGCCGAGCTCCAGCAGCACGCGGCCGAACCGCTGCAGCACGCGCGGGCCGACTTCACGGCCCATGCGGGTCGAGCCGGTGGCGCTGACCAGAGCGACGCGCCGATCATCGACCAGCGCCTCGCCAACGTCCTTGCCGCCGAACACAACTTCGAGCAGGCCCTTCGGGGCATCACCGAACCGCTTCATCGCCTTGGCGAAGATCTCAGCGCAGGCGAGCCCGGTCAGCGGCGTCTTGTCCGACGGCTTCCACACCACGCTGTCGCCGCAGACGATGGCGAGCGCGAAGTTCCACGACCACACCGCGACCGGGAAATTGAACGCGCTGACGACGCCGACCACGCCCAACGGATGCCACGTTTCCATCATGCGATGGCCGGGCCGCTCCGACGCGATGGTGAGGCCGTAGAGCTGGCGCGACAATCCGACGGCGAAGTCGCAGATGTCGATCATCTCCTGCACTTCGCCCAGTCCTTCCTGGAGGATCTTGCCAGCTTCGATCGAAACCAGGCGGCCGAGCTGCTCCTTGTGCGCCCGCAGTTCCTCGCCGAACAGGCGGATGAGCTCCCCGCGCCGGGCGGCCGGCACCTGCCGCCAGGCACGAAAGGCCTCGTCCGCGCGGCCGATCTTTTTCGCGACCGCGCTCTTGGTATCCGACTTGAGCCGCGCGATCTCCATCCCGTCGATCGGCGAATGCACCACGATGTCGCCAACGCTGAGCGGCCTTGTGTCGACACCCAGCTGCTTCAGCAACGTACCAAACTTACGCATGAGAATTCCCTTGCTTTCAGGATCCTGTTTTTCGTCGCGCGAAGGGATGCGATGGCGGAAGTCGGATGTCAACTGGCACCATAGGGCCCAGAGAGCGCGATCATTTCCACCGTTCTCGACGTGTCGATGTCCTTCGATTGTCTGGTGATACAGCCTCGGTTACCTGCTCGCGACCTGCCGCGAGCATGCGGGCATAGCGGCCGCCATGATGCGCTTATGGCGCATGATCTGAACGCGGTCTTCGGAGGAGTCGAAAGCAAGCTTTGCGGTCACTCGCGGTGCGCGCCGACGAAAGCCACAGCCTTGGTCATCCCATTTTGCGCGCCCGAGATAGCCCGCTCGATGGATCCGTCGCCGACGATGGTGCCCCGAGCATGGACCAACCGGCTCTCGATGGGGCCCTAGAATGCCAAGACAATCGGACTGCACAAGAATCCATCAGAGTGCTGTCATATTGCACATTTGTTTCGCAGCGCAACACGCGCAATGGGATATAAATTACGATCGTTAATCAAACGCTTATCACGGCATGCGAAATTTTCTTAGCTGCTCCGCAAAAATCGGTTTTGCGGTGCAGCACGAACCTCCCATATCCTTCTCAACAGTTCTGGGAGCCGAGGGCCAACAAAGAGATTGAAGGATGTGAACATGATGAAGCTTCTGGAACAGATCGCGTTGCTGGCTCGCCGTTGGGCGACCTACCAGCGGGTTCGCGCCGAACTCGAGACGTACACCGAGCGCGAGCTTGCCGACATGGGCATGAGCCGCACGGATATCGGCCGCATCGCCCTCGAAGCGGCTTCCCTGGTGAAGGCGCAGCCGAAGGCGAAAGTTGAGGAAGAGCGCCGCTCCGCGCTCCTGAGTCAGCGCCACTCCGCCTACCTCTAAAAGATCAGACAGCGACGAGGGCCGGCGCGGAAGCCGGCCCCCGCTGGCGATGCCACGCGAGCGTCTTCAGCTGCCGTAGACGTCGAAGCCGAAGTATTTGTCGTTGATCTTCTTGTAGGTGCCGTTCTCGCGCAGCGCCTTGATGGCGGCGTTCACCTCGGCAAGCAGCGGATCGCCCTTGCGCATCGCGGCGCCGACATCGCCGCCGATCAAGGGATCGCTGATCGGCTCGCCCTTCAATTCGTAGTTCTTGCCCGCATCGGACTTCAGGAATCCTTCCGCCGTGTAGACGGTATCAGCGAGGCCGTAATCAACCCGTCCCGCCGCCAGATCGGCATCAGCATTGTCCTGGGTATCATAGAGCTTGATCTCCACGACATTGCCCCACTTCTTCTGCAGCCAGTCCAGTTGCGAGGTCGCGGTCTGCACCGCGATCACCTTGCCCTTCAGCCCCGCCTCCGAATACTCGAAGGGCTCGTCCTTGCGGGCGTAGAAGGATACGGTCGTCTCGTAGTACTTGTCGCTGAAGTCGACGACCTGCTTGCGCTCCTCGGTCGCCGACATGGAATTCATGATCGCATCGATCTTGCCTTCCTGCAGGGCCGGAATGAGGCCGTCCCAGGCGATCGGCACCAGCTCGTATTCCTTGCCCATCTGCTTGAACAAGGCGTCGATCAGCTCGACCTCGAACCCGCCCCAGTTGCCGGCTGTATCCTGGATCCAGAACGGCGCATAGGGCTCCGGCGAATAGCCCACCCTGACCTTGTCGGCCGCGTCGGCCCCGGTCATCTGTGCGGCCATGCCAAGGCCGGCCAGCACGCCCAGTGTCGCCATCCAGCGGCGCAAAGCATTTCTTGCCATCTTCACTTTCCTCCCGTCTCAGCTCACAGAGCTGTATACAGCTTAGCCGCGCGCGGTCACCGCGCCAAGGGCGACTCGCGCGACAGAGTGAAATTTTGTGCTAGATGAAGGACATGAACACGATCCTACGCACCCCCCGGCTGGTCCTGCGCCGGCCCCGCTCCGACGATGTCGCTGCCATGCACGCGATCCTGCGCGATCCCTTGGCCATGCGTTACTGGTCCACCCTGCCTCACACCACGACTGCCGAGACGGAAGCCTGGGTCGCCAAGACCATCGATGGGATCAACGCCGGAGAATGCGACGATTTCTTCGTCGAGCATGAAGGACTGCTGATCGGCAAGGCGGGACTCTGGCGCCACAACGAGATCGGCTTCCTGTTCTCTCCCGCCGTCTGGGGCAAGGGCTTTGCGCGCGAAGCGCTGCAGGCGGTGGTCGACCGCGCGTTCCACGAGCGTGGGCTGGAGGAGATCCGTGCCGAGGCGGACCCGCGCAACGAACGGTGCCTCATGCTGCTGGCGCGTCTCGGCTTCCGCGAGACCGGCCGCGCCCAGCGCACCTGGCACATTGGCGGCGAATGGAGCGACAGCGTCTATCTCTCCCTCAAGAAGCAGGTCGGCTGATGCGCAGCTTTTCAATCCGGAGCGGCAAGGCCCAGTTAACCGGCGTGGAAGACGGCACGGGGCCCGCGATCGTGTTCCTGCATGCCGGCGTCGCCGACAAGCGCATGTGGCGCGATCAGATGGCGGCGTTCACGGACCGCTATCGCGTGGTGACGTACGATCGCCGCGGCTTCGGCGAGTCACGCTACGAAGCGGAGACGTTCTCCCACACGCAAGATCTGCGCGCCGTCCTGGACGGGCTCGGCATCGAGCGCGCGTGCCTGGTCGGCTGCTCGCAAGGCGGCCGCTTCGCTGTCGATTTCGCGCTCGCCTACCCCAAGCGCGTGACGAAGCTGGTGCTGGTCGCGCCCGCGATCGGCGGCGCGCCACAGCCGAAGCTGGAGGACCTCCCGCCCGACATCGACGACCTGCTGCAGCAGGCGGAGCAGGCCCAGGACCAGCAGCATTTCGAGCTGGTCAACCAGATCGAAGCGCACATGTGGCTCGACGGGCCGCGCGCCGTCGACGGCCGCGTGCAGGGCTCGGCGCGCGATCTGTTCCTGCGCATGAACATCATCGTCCTGAAGAACCCGTCGCCCGGCAAGGACACGCCCGCCACCGACTCCTTCAAGCGCCTGAAGGAGATCGGCGCGCCCACGCTCCTCATCTGGGGCGACCTCGACTTCCCGCACCTGCAGAAACGCTGCGTGCTCCTGGGCAAACGCATCAAGGGCGCAAAGAGCGCGCTCATGCCGGGCACTGCGCACCTGCCCAACCTGGAGCAGCCGAAGCAGTTCAACGCGCTGCTGGAAGAGTTTCTGAAGGACGCAGCGTAAGTAGCAGTCTCTCTCTTCTGCCATCCCGGCCAAGCGAAGCGCGAGCCGGCATCCACTTCTTCGCCGCACGAGCGGCTACACGACGGACCCCGGCTCGGAGGCCGGGGTGACAGCGGAGTGGGAACGATGGTCAGTTCGATCTATCCCACCAACTCTCGCCCGATTGCATCGATGGCGCGGAATGTGGTGGCGCTCAGCGCATCGTTGATGGGATCGAGCCAGGACGACAGCTTCACCACCACCAGTCGGCGAGCCGGTTCGACGTGGATCAGCTGGCCATAGATGCCACGTGCCTGATGCAGGCCGGTGACGGTATCGAAAACCCACCACTGCTTGCTGTACGCGGCGTTCGGGAACACGGCATAGCGCTCCGCGTAGTTCGGCCGGAAAGCGTCGACATCGCCGGTGCGGCAAGCCAGCACCCACGCCTCCGGCACCACCTGTTTCGTGCCGCGTGCGCCGCTATCCAGGAACAGCTGCCCGAAGCGCGCATAGTCGCGCAGGCTTGCATTGAACCCGCCATCAGCCAGGCCGGTGCCTTCGTGATCGATGGTGATGGTGGCGTCCGCCTCCGCCCCCATCGGCTGCCACAGCGCGTTGGACAGGAAGGTGGCAAAGTCCTGGCCCGTGATCTTCGAGATGATCCAGCCCAGCACTTCGGTCTCGATCGAGCGGTACAGGAATGCACCGCCATGCGGCCGCTCCTGCTGTAGCGCGAGGATCAGACCTTTGATCGACACCGTGTCGGCAGCGTCGCGGCGCGGCTTCCATCCGCTGGCGCGGTCAAGCATCGCCACCTCGCTGTTGGGTGCGAGATAGTCCTCGTCGAACTTGACGCCGGACCGCATGTCCAGCACCTGCGACACGGTCGCGCCGCGATAGCCGCAGTTTGCCAGCTCTGGCACGTAGTCGGATACTAGGCGATCGACCGCAAGCTCGCCCGCCCCGACGAGGATACCGACCAGCGCGCTGGTGAAGGACTTCACCATCGATTGCGAGAGATGGAGTGTCGCGCGCTCCATGCCGTTCATGTAGATTTCGGCGACCAGCTTCCCGTCATGCGCCACCAGGAATCCGTCCGTGTAGGTCGCGGTGAGCATGTCGCCGACCGTGCGCGTCGCACCGTCGATGTCGGTGAAAGTGACGGCGGTGAGATCGCGCGGCGCCGATCCGAAATGCCACGCCGGCCCGTGGCCGCGCGCGATCCGCGCCGTGCGCAGAAACGCGCCCACGTGCTGGAACGCCCAGCGATTCTGCGGCGGCCAATCCCAGTTGCTCCAGGTCAAGGTCGCCGGCGCGCCCGGCAGCGGCCATTGCGCCGCGAACGGCGGTCTATCGATCTCGGTCACGCGTGCTCCCCCGACTTGCTCTGTATCTTCGCCGCCTCGGCCATCAGCCAGTCGCGCAAGGTCGTTGCTTCCGCGCTCAGCGGGCGGTGCGCGCTCCAGCTCACGTACGTCGCTTCAGGCGGGACAAACGCGGCCTTGGTCAGCGTCACCAGTTTGCGTGCTTCGAGCAGCGGCGCAACCAGGCTCATCCAGCCGAGCGCGACGCCCTGCCCGTCCTGTGCCGCCTGCCAGGCGATGATGTAGTTGTTGATGCGCCGCGTCTTGAGCCGCCGTGCCGCCACGCCGATCGCATCGAACCACTCCTCCCACTCCGTCCAGCCGCGCTCCTGGCTGATCACCTCGAGCAGCGGCTGGCTGGTGAGCTCGGCCGGCTCCTTGATCTTGTGCTTGCGCGCGAAGTCCGGACTCGCGACCGCCACCACCACGTCATCGAACAGCTTGATGGCGGTCTCCTCCGGCCACTTGCCATCGCCATAGCGGATGCGCAGGTCGACCTCCGAGCGACGCAGGTCCTGGCTACGGTCCGACACCACCTGATCGATCACGATGTCCTGGTGCGCGCGCCAGAATTCGCCGAGCCTTGGCATCAGCCAGAGCTGCGCGAAGGCCGTGGTGCAGCCGACGGTGACGGTGCGCGCCGTGCGGCTGGTCTTGATCGCCTCGAACGCCGCCGCCATGCCGGCGAAGCTTTCGGACAGCGAGCGATAGAGCTGCTCGCCTTCCGGCGTCAGCCGCATGGTGCGATGCCCGCGCACGAACAGCGGCACGCCCAGCTCCTGCTCCAGGAACGTCACATGCTTGCTGACCGCACTCGGCGTGACGTTGAGCTCGGCGGCCGCGAAGCTCAAGCTCGAATGCCTAGCAGCGGCCTCGAAGGCGCCCAGTGCGTTCAGTGAGGGAAGTTTGTAGAAGCGGCGGACCATGCGCTTAGCTATGCCGGGCGGCGTGGGTGCTGGCAAGGCCAGCCTCGCCGGAGCGCGGGGGAAGCATAGTCCAACTGTCATCGCGCTGGCCGACTTCCACGCAAGCCGGCGTGCCATGCTCTCGCGCCCGTCTGGCGGGCGCACCGCCTCGCGCCTGCAACATTCTTCCTTAGACCAAGTGCCCTGCGGGTGCTGATGGACTACAATTCCACGACGACTCGGGGGAGGATTTTATGACCGATGCACTCAAAGCTTTCAGCTCGATGGCAGATGGCATGCACATGACCCCAGCCGAGGTTGAGCAGCTTCGGGGTTATGAAAGACTTCTTGGCACGCGAGCGGCGAACTGTGCTCACGAGCTGTTCTTGGGCCTAGGGTTGGTAGAGGAAAAGCTCGGCGGACCGGCCCTCACCTTGAAGGGGCGCGCGGTTCTTCGACGGCTGGGGTAACGCGGCATCGCGGCATTTTCCTGATCCGAAGATCGGCTGGCCGCTCAGACCAGTCTGCGCCTTCGATCGCGCAAGCTTAGTGGACGGATAAAGCTGGCCGATAAGCCGCTGGATCATTGCTGTATAAATTGGCCGCAGGAACGAAACGGTCAAACGGGCAACGTTGTTGGTCTCGTCTCAGCGCTCCCAATTTCTTTGGATCATAGATACCGATTCACCAGCTCCGCCGTCTCCTTCGAGGCCACCACCGGCACGATCTCGAAATCGGCGAGGTCGCCCCAGGCTAGCACCCATTCCTGGATGGCGCGCGCGTCGTCGCATTCCATCAGCTGGAAGCAGCGGTCGAAGTTGGATTCGATCCAGGAGCCGACATATTTCAGCCCGTCGGGCATCATGCGGCCCTTTTCCTGGAAGCGCTTGTAGAGCGGCTTCGGGTTCTTGTCGTGGAAACGCTCAATGATCATGAACAGCATGCGGCCTCCCGATCGCGAGGGCCGCTAGGCTTGCCATTAGGCTTGGGCCCGGGCCTCCTCGCGCAGCTGGTTCAGCAGCTTGCATAGACTTTCGAGAGCGCCGCGATCAAGCCCCAGGTCGCGCGCATAGAGCGTGCGGTCGGGCTTGAGCCATTTCCTGGTCCATTGTGGCCACTCGTGACCGCCGCCATCCCAGGAGCTTGCCGTGTCCCACTCGATCCGCGCCTCGAACTTGCGCTTTCCGGTCACTGCGAATGGGCCGCAGTCGGACAGCAGATCAACGTTCGAGCCCATCTCCGACTGCCATTCCAGGTAGTCATCATTGATGACCAGCGTGCCCGCCTGGCGCCGATGCAGCCACTGGTGGACCCACCACAGCAGGGAAAGGCCGAAGATCAGCGGCATGCCCATGAAGAGCCAGGCCTCAGCGATGAGACTGCGCCCCGGATTGTCGTTGGTCATCACCCAGAGCCAGGCCGACCAGCCCCACACCCACAGGGCGGGCACAATGGCGCGCCACAGCACGCTGCGCCAGGGCAGCGAGATCGGCAGCTCGCTCTTCGTCCAGCGTAGTGCTGGCTCGTGAAACGAAGCATCGGCGGACAAAGCCATGTTACGCATTCGGGCCACCTCGCGTCTGACCAACCGTATTTTCGATGCTCAGCATAGCGGCGATCAAACGCCCGCGCCATTTCGGGTATTCGAGAAGCCTTTGAGCGAATTGAATTTCCGGAGCGACTCACTCCGGTGGCATCGGTCCAAAGCGATTGGTGCCGGCTGTTCCCACCTCGCGACCCAGGCGGTGCCGCAGCGCGCTGTTGCGCGAGAGCAGATCGAGCGCCGCCTTCCAGTACGGCAAGTCTAAATCGAGATCATGCGCGCGCCGAACCGTCAGCCGCGCATTGCCGAGGGCGAAGACGAGCACCGCCAGAAGCGGCCCGCCGATCATCGCCATCTGCTGAAGCATCGGATCGATACTGAGGCAACCCGCGCCGCCGGCCGAGCCGCAAACAGCGATGCGTCCCTGCTTCACCGCCGTCGCGAAGCCGACCGGGCCAAGCAGCAGCAGCACGAACACGAGAGCCAGGATGAAACGGCCGCGCACATAGCGACGGCGCGACAGCCGCGACGCCTTGGCGCCGGCCTGCTCGCGTGCGCGCCAGACTGCGGCGCGGCGCGCCTCCTCCGCAGTCTCTTCCTCGTTTGCGCGATCCAGCTCCTCGGTCAGGCCCGCCGCGGCGATCGCAGCGCGGCGTAGCTCGTTCAACGTCGCCTGCCATTCGAGTAAGGTCGCCGGCGCGCCTTTGCCCAACAGGGGCATCGGCGTCAGGAAGGCCGGCTGGTCGTGCATCGTCACGCGCACGCGCTCGGCCTGCTTGCCCAGCGATCGCTCGACATCCATCGGCAGCGCGGCCAGGAAACGGCGCAGGCCGAGGCGCGTGATGCGATAGTCGGAATAATCCAGGAACCGATAGTAGCGCCGCGACAATCCGTAGCGGATCTCGATGCCCTCTTCGTCGAGCACGATCTTGCGCCGTTCAGGATCGAGCAAGGCGCTGAGATTGCTGCTTGTTGCCACACCGCCCAGCACGACCAGGAGTGCGCCACCGACGATCCACAGAATGCCGGAGTGCCAGACCATGGCACCGCCTGCCGCTAGCAGCGCGAGCCCGATTGCAGTCCGGCCAAGGATGCCACCGAGGGGATAACTGAACGTCGCCGGCAGACGCACGGTCGCCGGATGCAACGC
Source organism: Dongia deserti (assembly GCF_003574735.1). GTDB lineage: Bacteria > Pseudomonadota > Alphaproteobacteria > Dongiales > Dongiaceae > Dongia_A > Dongia_A deserti. The sequence goes on along the minus strand of NZ_QORW01000008.1, from coordinate 29,536 downwards.
CTGCTGCGCAGCGCGCGTGGCCTCGTTCACGGCCCTCTCCCCCAGCCGCCCTAATCGGCGGTTCGCTCCCCAGCGAGCCGCCAGCCCACCCTAGGGGACACGCAGAACGGCCGCCGGGTCAAGCGTTACGACGTCGGCCGTGCGGGGATGAACCGGGCATGAATGGAGGCACTCGCATTTTGCATATGACAAGCACGCGCTGTTTTCTCTCCCCCAAAATTGGGGGAGAGAAAACGCTCGTTCGGCTATATGCGATGGCGGGGTGCTTTCATGGAGGCGCCGCGCGGCGCCTCCATGGACTAACCGTGCAACTCCCGGATCTTACCTGCGAGGGCGCGGTTGGCGGCGCAGACGATCGCCTTCAGCGATGCCTGCACGATATTCGGGTCCATGCCGACCCCGAACACCGTGCCGCCGGTCGGGGTGCGGGTCTCGAGATAGGCCACCGCCGTCGCATCGGCGCCAAGGCCGACCGAGTGCTCGCGGTAATCGATTACCTTGAGGTCGACCCCCGCCTCTTTCTTCATCGCGTCCATGAAGGCATCAATCGGGCCATTGCCCTTGCCATGGATCTCGATCTCCTTGCCATCCCGCTTCATCTTCGCGGTGAGCAGCCGGATCTCGGAGGCATGCGCGTCGGACATGGTCTGATGATGCACGAACTTGAACGGCTTCTCGAAACCGAGATATTCGTCGTTGAAGGCCTTCCAGATGTCAGCGGAAGAGATCTCCTTGCCGGTCTTGTCGGCGATCTCCTGTACTATCTGGCTGAATTCCATTTGCAGGCGGCGCGGCAGACTGAGGCCGTAATCGGTCTCCATCAGGTAGGCAACGCCGCCTTTGCCCGACTGCGAGTTGATGCGGATCACCGCCTCGTAATCTCGCCCGAGATCCTCCGGATCGATCGGCAGGTACGGGACCGCCCATTCGCCGCTGTTGGACTGCTTCATCGCCGCGAAGCCTTTCTTGATCGCGTCCTGATGCGATCCCGAGAAGGCGGTGAAGACCAGGTCGCCGGCATAGGGGTGGCGCGGATGCACAGGCAGCTGGTTGCAGTATTCCGCCGTGTGCACGAGGTCATTGATGTCGGAGAAATCGACTTTGGGATCGACCCCCTGGGTGAAGAGATTGAGGCCCAGAGTCACCAGATCGACATTGCCGGTGCGTTCGCCATTGCCGAACAACGTTCCTTCGATGCGCTCGGCGCCGGCCATCACGCCCAACTCCGCCGCCGCGACGCCGGTGCCGCGGTCGTTGTGCGGATGTAGACTGACGATCGCGCTGTCGCGGTTCTTCAGCTTGCGGCAGAAATACTCGATCTGGTCTGCATAGATGTTGGGCGTCGACATCTCGACGGTCGCCGGCAGATTGAGGATGCACTTGTTGGTCGGCGTCGGCTTCCACACATCCATCACCGCCTCGCATACCTCGATCGCGTAGTCGATCTCGGTGCCGGTGAAGCTCTCCGGCGAATATTGGAACACGAACTCGGTGTCAGTCGGATGCTTCGCCGCATAGTCGCGCACCCAGATCGCGCCTTGCACGGCGATGCCCTTGATCCCTTCCATGTCCTGGCCGAACACGACACGGCGCTGCAGCGTGGAGGTCGAGTTGTAGACATGCACGATGGCGCGGCGCGCGCCCACCACGCTCTCATAGGTGCGGGCGATCAGATGCTCGCGTGCTTGCGTCAGCACCTGGATGGTGACGTCACCGGGGATAAGATCCTCTTCGATCAGCTGACGCACGAAATCGAAGTCTGTCTGGGAGGCGGAGGGGAAACCGACCTCGATCTCCTTGTAGCCCATGCGGCAGAGCGTCTTGAACATGCGCAGCTTGCGCTCGGGCCCCATCGGCTCGATCAGCGCCTGATTGCCGTCGCGCAGATCGACGCTGCACCAGATCGGCGCCTCGTTGATGACACGCGACGGCCATCGTCGGTCCGGCAAGTTGATGGGCTGGAACGGTCGGTATTTCTTCACGGGGTCGATACGCATATCGGAATTCCTTTGGATCGGTTTCGCTGCTCTGATCGCGACGCTGGATCTCAGCCGCCGGGCAGTCGCTAAGCCCGACGACCGCAGCGAAGTCGCAGCCTGGCACCTCCGCAGCCGCAGGCGCGCAAGAAAATGTCCGAACGCAACAAAATTATCGATCTGGGGGAGAACATCAACAACCCTCTTCACCTGCACCCGCTGAATTTGGGGCTGCACGCCCCAAGGCCGACGCTCTTAAAGCGCCGGGGCGGTAAGTCGCAGGGTAAGGGCGAGGCTGTGCATGGGGCGGAAGCTAGCCGGCAAACCGCAGAGAATCAAGGGCCGGCAAGATGTCAGAGGTCAGATTTCAGATGCCAGAAGAAGTGGGCTGACATCTGGCATCTGAAATCTGATCTCTGGCCCAAAAACCAACAGCCCTCCGGAGGCTTGCCTCGGGGAGGGCTGTTTCCGACGCAGGCAGCGCCGGGGTAGCGTCGTCGGTCCGATCAGGTCCCGGCGGCGAAACCTGGGCGCACGCTAGTCAGCGTGCTGCAATTGCATCAACTCGTCCTTAATCTTCAGTTTCATCTTCTTGAGATGATGGATCACCACGTCATCGGGATGCGGTCTACGCTCCTCTTCGGCGATCTGCGCGTCCAAATCAGCGTGCTTCGCCTTGAGGGATTCCTGATGCGAGGCGACTGCCATGGGCGTATCTCCTTTCCGATGCTACAGATTGTAGGACAAGTGGCGCATTTCTCGGGCGTTTATCCTCGAAAAATGATCAACCGATTTTGATGTCGGAATGCTACTACCATCACGCAGCAGAGTAAACGGACGAACCGCCGCGCCTTCAAAAAAGACCTAAGATTACCGGTTAATGCAGCAGCAGGATTGACCCAAATGGCGCCGATTTCCGGGCCTTCTCACAAGCCGCAACCAGCACGACTCGTCATTGGAATCTCCGGCGCATCTGGAGTCATTTTCGGCGTGCGCCTGTTGGAGCTGCTGCGTGACACCGTGATCGAAACGCATCTCGTGATGTCGCGGTCCGCGGAAGTGACTCTCGCGTACGAGACCAATCACAAGACCAAGGATGTGAAGGCGCTCGCCGATCGCTGCTACGACATCGACGACATGGCGGCGCCGATCTCCAGCGGATCGTACCTCACGCTTGGCATGATCGTTGCGCCTTGCTCAGTGAAGAGCCTCGCGGAGATCGCGAGCGGCGTTACAACGACCCTGCTCTCGCGCGCCGCCGACGTCACCCTGAAGGAGCGCCGGCGCCTCGTCCTGATGGTGCGCGAGACGCCGCTCCATGCCGGGCATCTCAAGAACATGCTGGCGGTGACGGACATGGGCGGCGTGATCGCCCCGCCCGTGCCGGCGATGTATGCCGGCCCCAAGACCCTGCAGGACGTGATCGACCAGAACCTCGCCCGCGTGCTCGACCTCTACGGCATCCACCTCGAAGGCGCAAAACGCTGGGGCGAAGACGCGAAAAAGCGTCCAGCAGAAAGCTGACGTAAGTCGGGAGCGGCGGGATTAGTGGTCAGAGCGCCGCGACGATCGTGTCGAGGTCGCTGAGGTCCCGTTCGTCCGGGGTGGCGGAGCCCCCAGCTTGGGACAGCAGCCGGCGGAGATAGAGCTTCAGGTTCCGCTCGGCGCGTTCCTTGACCGTGCCGCCTTCGGTCGGCATCGGGGCGTCGTCCAGGCGTTTGAAGATCAGGCGATGGGCCACCTGCTCGGCCGCCAGCTCGGCCTCCAGAATCTTCTCCTTGACGTTCTTGCGGTCCTCTTCCGGCACCTCTTCGGCGAACTTGGGCAGGCGCCGGCGGACCTGGCGCAGCTGCTGAAGCACGGCGGCGCGCCAGCCGGCGGTCATGCCGTCGGCAATCGACAGATGGGTATCGTCTAGCACATGGCCCTTGCTGGCCAGATAGGCCGCCAGGAGCAGCAAGTTGACGTCGGCATCGCGCCGGTCCTGGAAGGACAGACACGCCTTGGCCACGTTCGGCTTGCCGTAGAAATCGAGACTGAAGGTCCAGAAATCCTCGGCCGAAAGCGTCGTCATATCGGCGAATTCCTTGTTTCTTGTTTGGGGGGCTGCGCCCTCGGCGTGTGCGATTCCTGAAGCCATCTTGCCCCTCCAACTAGCATGGTTGCAAATCCGAGACCAGTTACCGAGATTTATTGCTGGGCCGCGGCAATTGTCGAGCGTTTTACGCGGCCAACTCGAAGTTATCGAATCGGAAAACGAGACGAACCAAAGCCATGACCGGTGTTCGCTACCATTTGCCGCCGGACCGCGCCGTGATCGCGGTCGCAGGCGAGGATCGCCAGGCCTTCCTGCAGGGCCTCATCTCCAATGACACGGCCAAAGTGTCTGCCGGCCGGGCGATCTACGCAACACTGCTCACGGCACAGGGGCGGTTTTTGTTCGACCTGTTCATCGCGGAGCAGGACGGTCGTTATCTGGTGGACTGCGCCGGGCCGCGCCGGGCAGAGCTCACCAAGCGGCTGTCGATATATCGCCTGCGCTCGAAGGCCACCATTGCGGATGCCGACGCCGAGTGGTGCGTGGCGCTGTTGTTTGGCGAGGGCGCCGCGGCCACAGTCGGCCTTGATGGCGCAAGCGGTAGCGCAGGCGCGTTCGGCGGCGGCGTGGCGTTCGTCGATCCCCGGCTGCCGGAGCTGGGTGTGCGCCTCCTCCTGCCGCGCGCGACGGCCCAGGCGACCTTGGACGGCCTGAAAGCCACGAACGATGCCGATGGCGCGGCCTATCACCGGCTGCGCATCGGCCTTGGCGTGCCGGATGCGACGCAGGACCTGACCCCCGAGAAATCGATCTTGCTGGAGAACGGCTTCGACGAACTCAATGCCATCGACTGGGACAAGGGATGCTTCATGGGCCAGGAGTTGACCGCCCGCACCCGCTATCGCGGCCTGGTGCGTAAGCGCCTCTTGCCGGTGAGGATCGAAGGCACGCCGCCCGCGCCTGGTACGCCGCTGATGCTGGACAATCAGGAGCTGGCGGAGATGCGTAGCGCCAGCGCCGATGGAACGGTCGGTCTCGCCATGGTGCGGCTGGAAGCGCTGGCGAAGGACCCCTCGCCGACGTTCCGCGCCGGCGACGCAAAATTGTCACCCGACATACCGGGGTGGATGAGGCTTCCCGAGCTCGACGAGGCCAAGGCATAATTGCCGCTCCGCAGCGGACGAGTCATCATGCCGAAAGCCAGATTACGCGACCTGGGGATCACTCTGGGGCAATTGCCTGCCGGACCACTGAACGCCATTACCGACGTCGCCGGCGTCACGGTCGGCGTTTCCACCATCATCCGTGATGAACCGCATGTGGCGCGCTCGGGCGTCACGGCGATCTGGCCATCGGCCAACGTGTTCTCGGATTTCCTGCCCGCCGGCTTCCATTCGTTCAACGGCAACGGCGAGATGACGGGCACGATATGGCTCGCCGAACAGGGCCTCCTCGCCTCGCCCATCTGCATCACCAACACGCATGCGGTCGGCGTGGTGCGCGATGCGATCGTGGAACTGGCCGCCAGGCGCAAGATCGAGCTGGCCTGGCACCTGCCGGTGACGGCGGAGACGTACGATGGCTGGCTGTCCGACGCCGAGCACTTCCCGGTGATCGCGGCCGATGCCATTGCAGCGCTCGAAAGCGCCAAGGGCGGCCCCATCCCCGAAGGCAATGTCGGCGGCGGCACCGGCATGGTCTGTCATGAGTTCAAGGGCGGCACCGGCACGGCCTCGCGCCGCTTGCCTGCCGAGCAAGGCGGCTGGACCGTCGGCGCGCTGGTGCAGGCAAATTACGGCCTGCGCAACATGCTGCGCTGCGGCCATGCGCCAGTGGGCTTGGAGATCACCGATGCTATCGTCCCTGTGCCGGAGCGGCTCAGCAAGCCGAAGACGGATCAGGGCTCGATCATCGTCATCCTGGCGACGGATGCGCCGCTCATCCCCATCCAGTGCCAGCGACTGGCGCGGCGTGCGACCACGGGCTTGGCGTGGGTCGGCGGGTTCGGTTCGAACTCGTCGGGCGACATCTTCCTCGCCTTCTCCACCGGCAACCAGGTGCCGATGAAATCGCCCATGACGAACCTGCGCATGCTGGGCATGGATGAATGCACGCCTTTGTTCCAGGCGGCCGCCGAGGCGACCGAGGAAGCAATCTGGAACGCGATGATCGCGGCGGAAACCATGACCGGCTGGCAAGGCCGCACCGTGCACGCCATTCCGCATGATCTGCTGACGCAGGCCTATGCGCGCTACGCGCGACGGGATTGATCGATCGCGCACCGTCTTGACTATGCCTTCAGGCTCGGTCAACGTCTGAGCGGGCTTGAACTTCTATTGTTGGATAAATTGTAAACCTTCCGCCAAGCGCGACACCGTTCTGCTCCAGCACGCTGATCGCAGTCGCCGCCCCCGGCGATCTCGCCCCGAGACGATGGAAGGTCAATCATGAAACATGACGATGATGTGAAGTTCCTGGCGCTGTCGCGACCGAACTTCACGCTTGAAGATGCGGAGCGCATCGCCCGCGAGCTCTACGGGCTGAATGCCATGGGCAAGGAGTTCTATGCCGAGCGTGATCGCAGCTTCTACCTGCGTGCCGACGATGCCCGCGAATTCGTGCTCAAAATCGTGCACCCGGACGAGCATGACTCCGCCATCACGTTTCAGATCGAAGCGCTGAACTGCATCGCGAAACAAGATCCTGGCCTGCCGATCCCGCGCGTGCAGCACACGCGCGACGGCGCACAGATCGCGCATCAATCCTCGAAGGACGGGCGCAGCCACATCGTCTGGATGCTGAGCTACCTGCCCGGCACGCCGGTGATGGAGACCGAGATCGCGCCCAAGGCCGTGCGCGAGGTCGGCCGGTTGGCAGGCCGGATGGATCGTGCACTGCGCGGCTTTTTCCATCCGGCCGCGGGCCGCGAGGTGGTGTGGGATGCGCGCATGGCGCCGCGGCTGGTATCGCACCTGGCGCTCATCGAAGACAAAGCGGACCGCGCCCTGCTCAAGCGCATCATTGCGGATTTCACAGCGGACATCCTGCCCAGGCTGGAGGGGCAGCGATCGCAGGTGATCCACAACGATCTCAACCTGCACAACGTGCTGGTCGATGATGCGCAGCCGGATCGCATCGCGGGCGTGATCGACTTCGGCGACATGGTCCATGGGCCGCTGATCATGGAGTTGTCGGTGGCCGCCTCGGACATCGTCCTGGCGGACGATCTGCTGGAGCGCGTGCAGGAACTGCTGCGCGGCTATCACGAGATCGTGCCGCTAACGGCCGGAGAAACCGAGCTGCTGTATGATCTGATCCAGACCCGGCACGCTATGTCGCTCGCCATCCTGGCGCGACGGCGGGCGCAGAACATGACCGAGGCCAACTACCTCGAGAGCTACGCCGAGCCGTGCCGCAAGGCCGCTTGGGCACTGGACGAGATCGGCCGCGAGCGCGCCTGTGCGGCCTTTCGCGCGGCAATCGAGCCTGCGCGTTCGGTGCAGGTGAAGCGCATTCCGGAGAGCGAAGTCGAGGCCGACCGCTCCGCCTTGCTGGCGCGGCGACGGCGGGTCATGGGGCCGCAGACTTACCTGTTCTATGACAAGCCGCTGCACATGGTGCGCGGCGAAGGCGCCTGGCTCTACGACATGACGGGGCGGCGCTATCTCGACGTCTACAACAACGTGCCGCATGTCGGGCATTGCCATCCGCACGTGGTCGAAGCGATCGCGCGGCAGGCCGCCATCCTCAATACCAACACGCGCTACCTGTGCGACGACGTGCTCGATTATGCCGAGCGCCTCGGCACCACCATGCCTACGGACAGCGACCTCACCGCCTGCATGTTCGTCAATTCCGGCAGCGAAGCGGTCGATCTTGCCGTCAGGCTTGCCAAGGCGTTCACCGGCGCGAGCGGCGCCTTGGTGATGGAATATGCCTATCACGGTTGGACCGAATCCGTTGAGGCGCTGTCGCCCGAGTTCCGCCCAGCCGATCAGCTGAAGCCGCACGTGCGCACGCTGATCGGCCCTGACGATTATCGCGGGCCCTATCGACGCGGCGGCAATGACATCGCGGCGCTTTATGCCGCCGATGCCAACCGTGCGATCCAGGCGCTCGCCGGCGGCGGCCACAAGCCGGCGCTCTTGATCGCCGATGCCGGGCTGCTGACCAACGGCGTGCTCGATGCGCCGATGGGCTGGCTGCAGGGCGTCTATGAACGCGTGCGGAAGGCGGGCGGCGTCTGTATCGCCGATGAGGTGCAGACCGGCTTCGGCCGCCAAGGCGATGCGATGTGGGGATTCCAGCCGCACGGCGTGACGCCGGACATCGTGTGCCTGGGCAAGCCCATCGGCAACGGCCATCCCCTGGGCGCGGTGGTGACGCGGCCGGAGATCGTGCAGGCGCTCATCGATCAGCACGTCTTCTTCTCGACCTTTGGCGGGAACAACGTGTCCTGCGCCGCCGGCATGGCCGTGCTCGACGTGCTGGAGCGCGAGCGCCTGCAGGAGAATGCAAGGAGCGTCGGCGCCCACTTCAAGCAGGCGCTGCGCAAGCTTGCTGACAAGCACGACCTTATCGGCGATGTGCGCGGGCGCGGCTTGCTGATCGGCCTGGAACTGGTGCGCGACCGCAAGACACTCGAACCGGCAGCGGCCGAGGCCAAGCGCGTGGTCAACCGTATGCGCGACCTCGGCGTACTGACGGCGACCGAAGGCCCGCACGGCAATGTCCTGAAGCTCCGCCCACCCATCTGCTTCACCCGTGAACAGGCCGACATGACTGTCGACGCGATCGACCGGGCACTGTCGGAGCTGTAGCGATCAGAAGCCGAGAAAGCGGCTGATCTGCTTGATCGCGGCGTCGAATGGTTCCGGGCTCATCGAGGCGCGGGACAACAGCAGACTGCCCTGCATCGTGGAGATGATCATGGCCGCGACGTCGTCGGCCGAGCCAGCGAAATCGATATCGCCGCGGGCCTTGGCCTCGCGTAGCTGATCGGCCAGCCATTTGCGGCTGGTATCGAAGAAGCGATCGACGGCGCGGCGAACATTGTCGGGCAGGCTGTTCGCCTCCATCGCCAGCACGCCGCACAGGCAGACGTGCCGCTGCTCCAGCATGATCTGGCGCGTGGCTTGGAAATAGCGTGACAGGCGCTTCCAGGCCTTCGGTTCGGCCTTTGCCAGCGCGGTGCACAGCTCTGCCATGACGGTCGCATAGCGGTCGACGAGCGCCGCGGCGAGATCCGACTTGCTGGGAAAGTAGTAATGGATGGTCGGCGCGCGGATCCCGACTTCATCCGCAATGTCGCGGTAGGAGAAGCCATTGTAGCCGCGTTCCTGGATGAGCCGTTGCGCGACATCCAGGATGCGGGCGCGCGTTTCCGCCGCTTCGTCCGTTGCTCGCTGTTCAGTGTCTTTTGCCACGAGGCCTCACGTCCATGTGATCAGCTGCCAGTTGCTGCCGCCTTCCTCCGATCTGTATATCTATCTATCAGTAGATAGACAAGAGCCAGCGAGGCCGCGTCAGCACCTCGCCTGCTCGCTCGAACATGGCACCGAGGCACCATCGACTCTCCAGCTCGATCAGCCCCGGGATCCATGAGCTGCGCCCAACCGAAGGAGACGACCATGAGACTACCGACTCTGATATTGGCGGCCGCGCTGCTCAGCACCGGCCTCGGTCACGTCGTGCCGGCCACCACGGCTGTCGCGGCGGGCTATGAGCTCAATCTCGATCAGGCCGGCCTTGCCATCCACGGCTATGATCCGGTCGCGTATTTCACTGATGGCGCGGCGATCGAAGGCAAGGCCGACATCACGGCCGAGCACAACGGCGCGACCTATCGGTTCGCGAGCGCGGAGCACCGCAGCCAGTTCCTGGCCGACCCCGAAAAATACCTGCCGCAATATGGCGGCTACTGCGCCTATGGAACGTCGGTCGGCAAGAAGTTCAACGGCGATCCCACCGCCTGGCGCGTGGTCGATGGCAAGCTCTATCTCAATCTCAGCGCCGATGTGCAGCGGAAGTGGCTCGAGGACGTGTCCGGCCGCATCACGGAGGCCAACAAGAAATGGCTCACGATCATGGACAAATCGCCGGAGAGCGTGAACGGCCAATAGTCGACGTGCTCGGGGGCGGCGGCCATGCCGCCCTCCTTGCATCGATACCTCGCATGAGTTCGGCGCAAGAGGTCACTGAGTTTTTTAGGCGTTCATGGAGCCCTGAGAAGCTGGTCAAATTCCCGCGCTGAACCGGCCGAAAGCCGGGAGAATGGCCGTTTTTGGGGACGCTGGGCATGCTCGACCCGATATCGAACGCGGAGCGGACGGGGGAGCCGGAGCTGCGCGGCGGCACACCCGCCGGAGGCCGTCGCAAATTCGGTGATGCTTGCCTTGCCGACAGTCAGGCGCTCAGGCGCGCCGCCAATCCGCAGTTCCTAAGGCACGGGCCAGACGGCATCATCGCCTGCCAGATTCTGCTGCTGCCCGGGTTCGAGCTGAATGAACTCTCTGCGCTGACCGAGGCGTTCGAGTGCGCGAACCGCATGCTGTGCGAGCGGCTGTTCGATTGGCATCTCGCCAGCCTCGATGGCGAGCCGGTGCGATCCGCGGGCGGCCTCGCGATTTCCGTCGCGCGGCCGGTCCTGAACAGCGACCACCGGCATCTCTTCCTGCTCTCCGCCTATGGCGGTGCGGACCTCGCTACACCGTTGTCGGCCCTGCTCTGCCGGCGCTACGCCACCGGCACCCACATTGCCGCGATCGGCGGCGCCTGTGCCTTGCTGGCGGAGACAGGGTTGCTGGCAACGCGCCCCTGCGCCGCCCACTGGTCGCTCACCGACGCGCTGACGGAGCGCGCGAAGACGATGGAGATCGCCGACCGGCTCTATGCCATCGACGAGCGGATCGCGACTTGCGCCGGACGCGACGCTACCCTCGACTTCGCGCTGCGCCTGATCGCGGATGCCGCCGGCGATCGGCTGGCGCGCATCGTGGCCGACAGCCTGAACCATGCGCGCCCGCGGGAGGCGAACGAGCCACAGCTGAGCGAGCTCGACTTCAGCGGGCAGCGCGGCACCAGCGCCATTGCACACACGGTCGCGACGATGCGCCGCCGCATGATGGAAGGCGAGGACCTGGTGGGCATCGCCGCGCACTCCGGCGTCAGCCAGCGCCAATTGCAGCGCCTGTTCCGCCGTCATCTCGGCATGACGCCGACTCAGTATTTCTTGAAGGCCCGCCTGCAGCGCGCGCGTCATATGCTGCAATACTCGACGCTGAGCGTGACCGAGATCGCGATCGCCACCGGCTTTGCTTCAATCTCGCATTTCACGCGCCGCTATACCGAACTGTACGGCCGCACACCGACGGCTGAACGCGGCCGCACGCCACGCCGCAGTCGGAACACAGCTTCCGTGTCGAAGACCGACTTCGCACTGGTACGCAGCGCCGCGTAGCGCGCACGTCCGCCCCTGCGGCGAATTGTCTATCCGGTCCGGCCTAGGTCAGGTGGTGCAAGACCAATGTCGGAGATGGCAGCCCCGAGCCATCCAATTATCACAGCGCGCATGTCTATCGCTTTGATCCAATTGTCTGAAGCGTTGGCTCACTGATCACAGCTCGGGGACACCGCGCGTTGCGCAGGCTCGATACGCGACGCGTAGGGCTGTTGCGATTCAACCTTTGTTGGTGAATTGGGGCGACCTTCCGTTATAAGTACACCTTATCAAACGACCAAGAAGCTTCGGATGATTATGATGAGCATGATCCATCCTTACGACGCGGAGAGCAGGTTCGACCTCGCGCTGTCGGAGATCAGCTCGGAACTGATCCAGCACTTCCATCGCCTTTGGCTGCAGGTCTGCAGCAATGGGCGCCTGCCCAGCCGCGCGGACATCGATCCCAACAACTTCAAGCGAATTCTCCCCAATGTGATCCTGGTCGATATCGAGCGCGATCCGTTCCGCGTGCGCTATCGGCTGTGCGGGACCAGGATCACCGAATTCTGCGGCCACCTAACCGGGCGCTATCTCGACGAGGTTGCGACGCACGATGTGTGGAGCACTGCTGCCTATCTCCGCCAATATGAGATCGCAGCCACCCAGGCGCGTCCGGTCTTCAGCTTCGACTGGATGGTCGGCCGGCTTGGGGCGCGCTATCCGTTCCAGACCGGCATCTGGCCGCTGGCGAGCGACGGCCGCACGGTCGACATGTGCATTGCGGTCGAGGACTATTTGAAGCTCCGGCGCAATGACGTGCAGTCCTCGACGGCATTATCGGCGCATTAACCACAACTCTGCTATACTGATTTGGGCAGTTGCGGGTCGCAGGATTTCCGGCCACAACTTTCATGCGCCTAGTTCAGTGGTGAAGATGAGCACGGCCACACCACCGGGATCTGGTACCGACACCGCAAGCGTTCAGGCGGTGTATCGCTTCGACATTCCCCTGTCGGAGGTGGCTTCGGCACCCATCAGGGGATTCGATGCCTATTGGCGCGGCAAGATGAAGGACGGGCGCCTGCCATCGCGCGAGGATATCGACCCGGCGGAGATCGTGCCGCTGCTGCCCGACCTCGTGCTCCTGAACGTGGAATGGGAGCCGTTCCGCTGCCGCGTGCGGCTGCGCGGCACCAGGGCGGAGCAGTTCCGCCCCGTCGATACCACCAAATACATCGATAGCAGCACCATCTTCGATCCCGGCCGGCGTGAGGATTACATCGCCGAGATGAAGTTCGTCGCGACCGGCCACCGGCCGGCCTTTGCGCGTGACTGGATGACAACCCGGTTTGGCGCCGTCCGCGAGATCTTCGCAGGCATCTGGCCGCTCGCCGCCGACGGGTCGCATGTCGACATGCTCGTCGTTATCGAGGATTTCGCAGGCTTATCGATCGAGGATTTCGCCTTTTAGTAATCCCTTTCCGGGTAGTGCCAAGTTCCGACCGTGCTATACTAATGATTGGGTTTCCTATGCCCTTTGCATGGTGGACGGCGCCGTGTCTCAGGTCGAGAGTCTGGGGTATGGCTGTCCTGGTCCGCCCTCTTCCAAGTGGCAGGGCTCCGGAGGTTGTCCATGTATCGCGAGTGGCAAGGAAAGATCGTCGAGTTTCAGCGAGCGGGTCGCGGATCGTTGTCGCCGCCACGGCACGACTATGAGTTCGACATCCCGCTGGAGGATGTGGCCTCGTCCTGCGTTACCGAATTCGACACCTATTGGCGATCCAAGGCGCGGCGCGGCCAGATTCCCGCACGCAGCGACATCGACCCGGCAGACTTCAAGTCGATCCTGCCCAACGTCATCCTGCTCAACGTCCTCGATGATCCGTTCCGCATCAGCGTGCGGCTGCGCGGCACGCGCATCGACGAGTTCCGGCCCAAGGGCAAGTGGACATACCTGCACGAGGCGACCACCTTCGACCGCGGCCGCCGCGAGGACTATCTGCGCGAAATGGAATTCGTGGTCCGTAACCGCCGCCCCGTCTATGCGCGCGATTGGATGACCTCGCGCTTCGGCGCCCTGTGCGATCTCTATGCCGGGATCTGGCCGCTTTCCTCCGACGGCGAGCGCGTCGACATGCTGGTGGTCATCGAAGACTTCGACCGCCTCGAGCCCGAGGATTTCGAGCTAAGCTAGCTAGGCCGTGGAATTCGAAAGTGCCACGTTGCGACCGCGACGGCATTGCTTGATCGAATCCTGGACCACACGGTGCTCTTCCACTTGAGTACAATGCTCATGTCTGGTGTGCCCCAATAGGGCTTCTGTTTCAGGAAGGCGTTCGCAATTTGACCCCTTGATCGAGGGCAGAACTCCTCTCAGTCGCTCCAAGTGGATATGCGGAGAGTCGGGCGTTCATTGCCAAGCGCACGCTACTCACGCGCGCCAGCGACTCTGAATCCGCGTGCGTAGACTTCGGCCACGGATTCGGCGAGTCCGGCCGCGTCGCGGTGCCAAGCAATTGAGAAGTCCGGCGCCTCCTGCATAAGTTCGGCAAGCAGCTTGCGTGCAGCCGGGACCTCCCCCATCAGCGCCAGCGCCGCAATGCGTCCGGCTTTCGCGTCGACATGGCCGGGCGCGCGCGCAAAGGCCTCGGCCGCGTCGGCGTAACGGCCGACGACCATCATGACCGCGCCGCGGTTCCAGTGGTACCAAGCGGGATGGTCGGGATTGAGGCGGATCGCGCGGGCAATCCATTCCTCTGCCTCGGGACCGAGCGCCGGAAAGTGTGCAGCGCGGTAGGACAGATAAGCGAGTATGTCCGCGTTGTTGGGCGCGACAGAAGCGGCGTGGCGAACCATGCGCTCGGCTCTTTCAGGATCATCCCAACGAACAGCATTCGCTGCCTGTGCGAGCGCGTGCGGATCGTTCGGTGAGACGCGATAGGCCTCGAGCGCAGCCGCCTCTGCTTCCTGCCACATGCGCTCCATCTCGGCCTGGGACATGCCCGGCGCCACCATGTTGTAGATGGTCAGCGAAAGCTGGGCCCAGGCTTCACCGAAGGTCGGCTCCATTGCCACCACGCGCCGATACATCTCGGCCGCTGCCGCCAGGTCCTCCGCCGTGTAGCTGTGGACGCGGTCCGTGGCCACCAGATAGAGCTCGTAGGCGCCGAGATCATCGATGCCCCTCTCCCGCGCCCTGGTGCGCTCGGCCCGGGCGATCGGGCCGTTCCAGTTCGCCGAAAGCTCACCTACCAGCGCCTCGGACGCCGCGCGTTGCAGAGCGAGGAAGTCGCCGGTCGCACCTTCCACCCGCTTCGACCAGAGTTGGCGTCCGGTGCCGGCGTCGCTAAGCGCGGCCGTGATCCGCGCAAGGTCCCCCTCGACCTGCAGGGAGCCGGTCACGAAATAGGTCGCGCCGAGATCAGCGGCCGTCTGCGGGGCGGGCTGATGAGCCCGCGTTGTGGCGTCCGCGAGCACGAAGAGCCAGTGATTCTGCGCCAGGTCCGCGATCATGTCGTGCGTCAGCGCGCGGCTCAGCCGGTCCCAGCGTTCGCCTTCGGTCAACGCCTCGAACGGGAGCACCGCCACCACCGGGCCGTCGGGGTGTGATGCCGCATCCTGCTTTGGCGCCCGCGCCGTCCCGCCGATGGCCAGCGCCGCGACCACCAGCACGACGGCAGTCAGAAGGATCGAACCGGCCCAGACCGGCCAGCGGTGCGCGCCAACAGTCGGCTGCGCGCGCCGTTCCGGAATCAGATGGAGCGAATAGCCGCGCTTGGCGTGGGTGCGCAGCGCCCCCCTGCCCTCTTCGCCGAGGGCGCGCCGAATCTCGCCGACGCACTGGACCAGCCCATCCTCGTCGACCAGGGTTCCAGGCCAGACCAGCTTGAGCAACTCGTCCTTGGTGACGAGCTCACCCGGCCGCGCGGCCAGCACCCGCAAGAGCGCAGCCGTCTTCGGGCGGAGCGTCGCCAGGCGGCCGTCGCCGGACTGCGCCTCACCGGTCTCGAGATCAACGGTCGTCTGGCCGATCTTCAAGGTGCCGTTCATCGGTCGCGCTGCCATTTCGGCGGATTTCGGCAAAATTTCGGCGCGACTTCAGGACGCCGCCGAACGCAATCGCGCAGATTTACAGCTGCACCGAGGCTCTCAATTTTGGCCAATCGAGGATTCCCGCGCATGACCCCATGACCGGACCCTTGCTGGTGCTGCGATGATACCAGGACCGCTCGCGCAAAGCAGCGGCCTTTGAGGTTTTGCGCCCTGTCATTCACCCTCGTGAGGAGACGATGTCGCCTGCATCGATGACCCGCCGGACCATGTTGACGGCAGTCGCGGCGATGGCCGCTACGCCCAGCCTGGCTCAGGAATGCCAGATCGGCGTGCCGCCGCATGAGAAGGGGCCACCCGTCTTCATGGATTACGACCTGGAGGAGCTCGACGCCGCCTACAGCCAGGAATACTACGAGCCGCTCGGCAATCGGGTTCTCAAGCGCCTCGAATCCAACAGCGCCGCCACGCGCGCCCGCCTCGGCGAGCCGCAGCGCGTTGCTTATGGAGAGGACGTATTCGAGAAGCTCGACATCTATCGCGCCGATCGTCCCAAGGCGCCGATCTTCGTCTTTATCCATGGCGGCCTCTGGCGCTTCGGTTCGGCCGCGCAATATGCCTACCCGGCCGAGATGTTCCTGGATGCGGGCGCCCATTACGTGACGATCGATTTCGATTCGGTGACGCGCGTGAACGGCGACCTGGGCGTGCTGGCCGCGCAGGTGCGGCGTGCCATCGCGTGGGTCTACCGGAACGCCGCCAGCTTCGACGGAGATCCCGATCGCCTCTATATCGGCGGCCATTCCTCCGGCGGGCATCTCTGCGGCATCACCTTGGTGACAAACTGGCAGAGCGCGTTCGGCTTGCCAGCCGACCTCGTCAAGGGCGGGCTGTGCATGAGCGGCATGTACGACCTGGAGCCCGTGCGGCTTTCCTGGCGCCGGAACTACATCGCCTTCACCGACGCCATGGTGGAGGCGCTGAGCGCGCAGCGGCACATCGCCAAGCTGAACGCGCCGGTCGTCGTGACCTATGGCACGTACGAAACGCCCGAGTTCATCCGCCAGAGCCGCGCCTTTGCCGCCGCCATCCAGGCGACGGGCAAGCCGGTCACGCTCATCGAGGCGCAGCACTACCATCACAACGAGATGGTCGAATCCCTCGGCAACGCGTACGGGCCGAACGGCCGTGCCGCGCTTGCCATGATGGGATTGGCGGAGCGTTCATAGCGATCAGAGGGAGGGGAAAATGTCCGTCACCCGCCGCGCCATGCTGGGCACCGCCGCGGCCGCCATCGCCACGCCGGCCCTGGCGCAGTCATGCCAGATCGGCGTGCCGAAGCACGAGAAGGGCCCGCTCGTCTTCATGGACTACGACCAAGTCGAACTCGATATCGCATACCGGCAAGAGTACTACGAACCTCTGGGCCGGCGCGTTCAAGGCCGTCTGTCGGCCACCAGCGGCGAGGTGCGCCGGCGCATCGGCGAACCGCTCCACCACTCCTACGGAGAGACCGCGGTGGAGACGCTGGACATCTATCGCACCGATCGCGCCAATATTTGTCTTCATCCATGGCGGCACGTGGCGCTTCGGTTCGGCTGGGGAATCCGGCTATCCCGCCGAGATGTTCGTCAAGGCTGGAGCCCACTATCTCGCCATTGATTTCGCGTCGGTCACCCAGGTAAACGGCGATCTCGGCGTGCTGGCGGCGCAAGTCCGCCGCGCCATCGCCTGGGTCCACCGGAATGCCGCCAGCTTCGATGGCGATCCCGAACGGCTCTATATCGGCGGCCATTCGTCGGGCGGCCATCTGTGCGCGGTGGCGCTGGTGACTGACTGGGCCTCGGAATTCGGACTGCCTGGCGACGCGATCAAAGGCGGGCTCTGCATGAGCGGCATGTACGAAATGGAGCCGGTTCGCCTCTCCTATCGCCGCAGTTACATAGCCTTCACCGACGAAATGGCGGACGCGATGAGTCCACAGCGCCACATCGACAAGTTGGCCACCCCAATCGTCGTCTCATACGGCGTCTTCGAGACACCCGAATTCCGACGCCAGGCTCGCGACTTCGCCGCAGCCGTCAATGCGGCCGGCAAGACGGTAACGCTCATCGAAGGCCAGTACCACCACGACGAGATGGCTGAAACCCTGGGCAATCCTTATGGCGCTAACGGTCGCGCTGCCTTGGCAATGATGGGGCTAGACCGGGCGTAGTCTCAACGCAGTCACGGAACTGATGGCGGATGCTTTGGTTGCTCGTTGCTCACGAGGGCACACCCTAACCCTTCCGGCGCGGTGCGCGCAGGGGTCGTCAGTCAGCCGTGCAGCGTGCGGACTTCCTGCTCTGTCAGTTCGGCCCGCTGCCACATCGCCCGCGGGTTCCGGATCATGTGCGGGCGCGCTTCCTCGTTGCGCAGGAAGCCGCAGGCATCCGCGCGAAATGGAATTCGTGGTCCGTAACCGCCGCCCCGTCTATGCGCGCGGATTTCGAGTTCGACTGACCAGCCTGTGGCCCTCTAGGTCGAAGCCATAGCCGGTTCACGCCAAGCCAGGAGAAAGTCGCGAAATCAGCTGCGCGCTTTTTCGCGTCGCGTCGTGATCCGACGGAACTGCTTGATCGAAGCCTGAATCACGCGGTACTCGTCCCATCAAAACATGCTCATGTCCGGTGCGCCTTTGAGAGCGGCCTCCCGTTCCAAATATTCGTTAGTCGCGGTTTTGACCCGAAACAACCATCGTGACTGGCACACTCGGTGGACTGCGGTCAAGTTCGTCAGCAGCCGTGCCCTCACGGGTAAACTAGCCCGACGAACTAGCCGAGGAACTTGACTGGTTTTCACCAAGAGATCTCAGCGCCGCCTTCACCGCGTCCGCCGTTTTGGGATTGCGGGTAAGCTCGAGCGCGCGAACGAGCCAGGGTTTGGCTGTCTCTGGATCGGATTGCGCCGCTGCACTGCGCCCGGCACGGAGATAGAGATCGGCGGCGCCTTCGAAATCCTTATCGCGCTCGGCCGCAAGCGCGGCGATAGAGAGTGCGCGCGCCATGCCGCGATAATCCAGGACATCCTGGCGGAACTTGGCGGCTTCGAGGGCCGTCAGACGCGCGCTCCGAAAATTGCGTTGGCGCAGATCGAGCCGCGCTTGGAGTTCGCTGCGATCGGCGCGCCGCACCGGCGTCGTCCGATCGGTGATGTGATCGAGCGCCGCTTTCAGTCCCGCCGCATCATTCCGCTCGTCGGCGATGATGCCGCGCAGGTAACTGGCGCCGTCCGCCACCTCGCTCGTGCCATCCTGTTCGAGCTCAGCTGCGAGCTGATCGGCCTTTTCAATATTTCCAAGCCGGTAATGCGCTGAGGCCTCGGCCAGAGCCAAAGCCGGCATCTGTGTGCCGCCGCGCCGCTCGAGTTCGCCTCGCGCCCTGGTCGCCGTCGCGAGGGCATCTTCCGGCCTGTTGGCGCGGAGCTGAGCGACCGCCAGACTGAAGCTCAGTTCCGCAATCGCCTTCAGATCATCGCCCGCCTCGGCGCGCCTCAACGCTTCCTGGTATTGCGCGATCGCCTCTTCCGGGCGATCGAGCGAAGCTGCGATATCGCCGGCCTCCTCGTGGCGTGCCAAGGTCTGGTCTGCCGGTTGTGGCTCTTCGGACTCCTGGTTGCTGCCGCAGGCCGCTGCGCTCAGCGCAACGAGGATCGCTGCAGCCCATCTCATGGCACGACCTGTGAGGGTGAGAAGGTCTTGGGCTGCTGCGCCGGAGTCTGTTCCCGTCTCCCGCCAACGAGCCACGAACTCCTCAGCGAAGCGCTGAGCTTATCGATCTCCTGCAAGGTGATCTGGAGCTGCGCAAGGACCGCCGGCAGACCTTTGACGCTCTGCTCGACAGACTTGGTGATGTTAGGCGAGCGCTCCGCCGCTTGATCGACCTGCTTGGCGATGCTGTCGACCTGGACCAGGATCTGATTGAGCCTGGCTACAGATAGATTGGCGTCCTTTATGATCTTCTCTGCCTCGACCATAAGCGCATCATCGACCAGCACCCGACCCACGTTGCCCTCCCCGCGATTGATGCGCTCCACAATCTCAGCCAGCGCATTCGTCGCCCGGCCGGCATTGTCCAAGATCGGAAAGATCTTCTCGCGCAGCTCATTGATCAGGGCGCTGATATTGTCGGTGGGCGCGCGTTCCGTGGTCGCTTCGATCACCGCATAGGACCAATCCATCTCCGGACCCGAGCCGCGCGAAATGTCGACGAAGGCGGCACCGGCCAAACCAAAGCGGCGGCGTATGACCGCCGTGCTGTCGCGCCGGATGAAAGGTGTGGCCTGCTCGTCGATCTCGAGGATGGCGTACATCTGCTGATTGGGTTCAAGGACGACCCGTCGCACAATCCCAGCCTTGGTGCCCAGCACTTCGACATCGCCGCCAGGCGCCAAGCCCGCGACACCGGATTCCGGCAATACCAGCCTCAATTGCTCGCTGGGCTTGAACCAGTCGCGCAAGACACCCGCCTGCAGGATCGCGGCGACGAGGACCGCGATTGCGCCGATCACGACGAGACCGATCCATTCGTCGGTGTGGCGGATCCGAATCATGCGTGCGCACCCGCGGGGGCAGGGTGATGACTGCCGTGAACGTGCACGAACCCACGATAGCCCAGTCGCAGGCGGTGCGTGGCAGGGAAGCTGCGATTGTCCCAGACCAGACGGCTGCGTGTCAGCCAGATGGCAGCCCCACCCTGATCGCGCAAGACCGCGATCTGGTTGAGCAGGATCGGAACCAGATCAGGGAAGAGGCCCTGGACCGGGCTTTCCAAGATCACAAGCTTCGGATCGCCCAGGAAGGCCCGCACAAAGCCGGCCCGAAGCAGATCGTCTTGCGACAGCGAGTCGATCGGTCCTGCCGGAATCCCCGGAAGGCCGAATCGGCGCGCCAGCGCGGCGGCCTCGCCACGCAACCGATCGAGATCGTGGTTGGTGTGGTAAAGCGGCGCGACTAGAATATTGGTCGCGATGTCGAGGAATCTGAGCCACCCGGCTGACGCCATGACACACCCGATCTGCCCGCGCAAAGCATCGGCGAGATCGTGCGGCAGGGCCGACCAGTCGCGGTCCAAGAACCGCACCGTGCCCTCGTCGATCGGCTCCAGCCCGCAGCAGAGGTCGGCAAAGCCGGCGGCCAGTGTCGGATCCCGCGCATCGATCAACGCAAGTTCGCCTGGCAGGAGCGTAAAGTCGAGTTGGGCCTGGCCGGCGCTGCCGAAGAGCGTCGCGGATCTGACATGACTCAAGCGAAGGATCTGCGGCATGGATCAGACCATGAGACTGAAAAGCACACTGGTCAGCAGGACGGCCAGAATGCCGCGGACAAAGCCACGCGCCATCAGCACGCCCAACCGATCATGCGTCTCTGCTGCCAATGCCGTCATGCAGATGGTGGCCGCCACCATCAGGCCGATGGCCAGCATCTTCAACGGGAAAAGCACGAAATCGCTCCGAGCCGTCGCACGCAGCACATTGTCAAGGAAGGACCAGATCGACATGTCGGCAATTCCAAGGAGGCTGCCGGCGACGAAGCCAAAGAGCAAGGTCGCCAGCACGAATATGATACCGAGTGTGTAAGAGGCGAGCGCAAAAGCCACCCCGCGCGGCATGACCAGGAAGAGCAAAGGATCGAGCCCTTGCATTCGCAAGGCACGGACCTGCCGCCCAGCATGAAGCTGGCCAAGCTCGGTTAAGGTGACGGCGCCAGCGCGGCCCAGGAGAATGACGCCGACCAGAACGGGGGCCAACTCTCGCACCAGGACGGCAACGAGAATATTGCCGATCGAGGCTTCCTCTCCCAGGACGCTGAGCCAGTAGAGCGCCTGATACACCATGCCAATCCCACCCACGAGTGCGATGAAGCAGGTGGGCACGAGGCTTCCCTTGAGCGCAAAATGGAGCACACGCCAGAACTCGCGCTGAACCGGCCTGCGCCAGGAGCTGGGTCGACCACATTCGATCACGATGCCAGCTGTCAGCGCCATCAGCATGAGGAAGAAACGCGTATGGATCCTCGTCTTGCGCCCGAGCCAGGCGAGCCAGGTTTGGAGGCGGCTGTGCCGGCGTGGCGCGGCAGCTGTGTCGATCGCGGTCACAGCTGCCCCGCGAGCACAAAGGTCCGGCCTTCACCGACGCCCGGCATGTAGAAGCTGCCGCGCGGCCGAAGCAGGAAGTCCTGGCGCAGCCGTGGATAGGCGGCTTCACTCACCTGGATGGCGCCGGCCGCGGCCGAAGCCGCCATGGTATCGGCAGTCTCAACTGCTTCACCCCAAAGGTTGAATTGGCGCGGCTCGTCCCCGATGCCGCAGCCGAAGGCATGGCCGAAATGAAGGCCGATTCGGAACTCGGCGCCCTCGGCCGATTCGAACAAGGTCGCACAGCGATCGCGCAGCGCCACGGCCAGCGCTGCAACCTTGGCCATTGCTTGTCCGGCATCTTCGTCATTGAGTCCCGCCGCAGCAATGGCCTGCTGCGATACAAATTTCAAGTAATCGACGCCGACCTCGTCTGCCTCTTGCTGCAACGCCTGAGCGACCGCATCGGCGAGGTCGGAGCCATTGTCATGAGCTTTCTTGGCAAGTGCTACGGGGCCGGAAAAGCGCAGCGCCATGATCGCGATGCCGGTGTACAGCTTGGCGCCCAGCGACCCTGTATCAAGCCCTGGGATCCTGAGATCGGCCGGCAGGATTCGGCTGGGCGTCTGCTCCTTCTCTGTTTGCGAACGTGTGACCTTAGGGCGCCGCTCGTGATCCGGCTCTTCCAGGCTGCGAAGCTGCAAGGCCGTCATGCTTGCAACCGTATGCACGAAGGTGCGCAGGCCTTCGAGCGATTGTGCATCTTCGAGGCACAGCACACCGGTCGTACGCTCGCCACGATGGAGCGGCAGGACAAAGAGCGCGTGAGTACCCACTACCTCCATAAGCTGGCGATAAAATTGTGCCGTGCGATGATCACGCGCCGCATCGGTAATCTCGGCTTCCTCACCTTCCTTCAGAAATTCGAAGAAGCGTGGCATCTCGCGGCGATGGAGCTGGAACCCGCTGGCATGGCTCTGTGTCTCGCTGTCGAAACTGTCGTCACAATGCAGAACGCGATCGCCGGAAGTGAGCCGCCAGATGCTGGCGCGCCGCGCACTGGCAAGCTCGGTCAGGGCTTCGGTCAGGATCGGCGGCAGTCGGCCCTCTTCTGAGATAAACTGCTCGGATTGTTCGGCGATTGCAGCGTAAGCGGAACTCTGCCGCGATATGGTCCGACTCTGCTCTGCCATGCGATGTACCGAATGATCATAGCGCAGACCCTGACGGAACAGCAGGAAGGCCATCACAGCGACGGCAACTACGATCACCAGCGACATCATGAGGGTGCGCTGGTGATTGGTGGCGACAAAGCCGGTGAAATCGGCTTCCGGCACGACCATCAGCACCCACCAGTCCCGCGCCTCACCGGGAAGCGGCGTGGCGCTGGTCACATAGCTCTCCCCATTGAATTCGACCATGCGTCGTCCTGCGCCTTGGACTCGGAAGCGGTCATAGGCAGCCGTCAGAATTGGATCGTCGATCTCGTCCACGCGCGGTGGCACGAATTCCTCACCGACCTGCTTCACTGTCTTCTTGGCGTCGGGAGCAGCGATGAGATGCCCCTCGCCATCTATCAACACCGCGCGCCCGCTACGGCCGATCTCGAGCGAACCAAGAAAGGTCGAGAGCCGCTCGAGCGAAATATCGGCCCCAAGGACGTAGTCCTTGCCGTCTGGTGTGACCAGCCGCTCCGAGATCGTGACTCCCGGTTTCTTTTCGGTGAAGAAGACATAGACGCCGGTCCAGAAGACGCCACTGGCTTCGAGCGCACCTCGGTACCAGGGCCGGGTTCGCGGATCGAATTCGTCCGTCGGATCCTCGCGGCGCGACATCTCATCGCCTTCACGATCGCGATCGATCCAGAGCACTTGGCGCCGGTCCGGAACGTTCGAAATCTGCTTGACCGCGGTCCAGTTCACTTGCTTCCCGCGACTGACCATGGAGAAGTTTCCCTCGCTGTCAGCCATCAGGAATGCGGAGATTTGCGGGATCTGCTGCAGAGCGCCAGCCGCGAACCCTTCCGCGACGGCGCGTCGCTCCGTCTCCGGAAGACGCAGGATCAAACCGCCTAGGACCTGCAGCGAACGGGTGCAGGAATCGAGATAACCCATGACTCGCTGGGAAATCTGTCGATCGAGCGTATCGAGCAGCTGGGTGGAAAGCGCCAGGACATCCTGTTTGTTGGCGTGATGGGAGTAGAGCGCGATGCCGAGAATTGCGGCGATTACTAGCGCCACCCCAAAAATGGGCACACCCATCCGCAGGACGGTGCGTCGGCGGCGCCGGCGACTGGTTTCCGGATTTCGTGAAATGTCGACAACCTGGTCACTGGCCGCCATTTCAGCTCGCTGCGATAAGCGGGAGATGTAGGCTCAACACTTAGGCCCGGCAAAGGTTTCGGCTCCTTGGCAAAGAACAAGCCCGCAATTGCGGCTGGCAATCAGCTGGATAAATAGCGGGATAAATAGAGCGTGCCGCTGGCTTGGTACCGATCCGGTCGCCTCCACGGACGCCGCCCCTTGCAGCGCTTGCGGACCATTAACAGGAGCAGGATGAACTCGCCCGGCGGCTCGGCGAGCGTTGTCCAGCGCCGGGGGCAGGAAGAAGACCTCTGGACCGGCCGTCGCGGGTAGATAATTCGCGATCCGATCGAACTGCCCGAGAGCCCTATGAAGCTCCGATATAGTGATTGCCAATTTCCACCTGCAGCAATCGGCGGATGGCACCAGCCGCGCCAGCGCAATGCCGGCGACCATCCGGTGCAACGAGGGGTGATGTGCCGCTCAGCGCAGATCTGTCGCCGCACAGTCAACCTTCGTGCTGTGCAGATACTTTTTGGTCACGCGAAACTAGAAAGCACTGGCAGGTCGAAGACGCCTTAGCCATCACGGAACGCGCGCCCACTGACAAGAGACGTAGAGGCATTACCTTCGACGACTATCCGCCTAACCCTTCCGGCGCGGTGCGCGCAGGGTCGTCAGCTCCTTGATCATGCCGTGGAGCGTGCGGACTTCCTGCTCTGTCAGTTCGGCCCGCTGCCACATCGCCCGCAGGTTCCGGATCATGTGCGGCCGCGCTTCCTCGTTGCGCAGGAAGCCGCAGGCATCGAGCTCGCGCTCCAGGTGAGCGAAGAAGTTCTGCAACTCCGCCTGGGTCGCCGGCACCGTACCACCCAACGGCAGCTGGGACGCCGGCGTTTCATCGCCGGACTGGAACCATTCGTAGCCGATCAGCAGGACGGCCTGGCCAAGATTAAGCGAGGTGAAGGCTGGATTGAGCGGTACCGTCACCAGCTTGTTGGCAAGGCTGACATCGTCGCTCAGCAATCCCGTACGCTCCGGACCGAACACGAATCCGACCTTGCCGCCGATTGCCATATGCGCGCGTGCTTCGACCGCAGCCTGCCGCGCCGTCACGATCGGCTTCACCATCTGGCGGTCGCGCGCGGTGGTGGCATAGACCATGGTCAGGTCGGCGATCGCCGCACCGAGCTGATCGAACACCCGCACCGGCGGCATCAGATCGAGCGCGCCGACGGCAGCGCGCTCCGCGGCGAGATTGGGCCAGCCGTCGCGCGGCGCGACCAGGCGCAGGTCGGCGAGGCCGCAATTCATCATTGCGCGGGCGGCCGCGCCGATATTCTCGCCCAATTGCGGCGTCACCAGGACGATGGCGGGCGCCGCTGCGCTCTGTGAAGCTTCAGTTGCCACGCGACGACTTGAGCAGCTTCCAGGTGATCGCGTCGTTCAGCGCCTCGTAGGAGGCGTCGATGATGTTGCCGCTGACGCCGACTGTGCTCCAGCGCTCGCCAGTCTTGTCGGCGCTCTCGATCATTACGCGCGTGATGGCTTCGGTGCCGGCCTGTGGCGTCAGGATGCGCACCTTGAAGTCCACCAGGCGCATGTCGGCGAGCTGCGGGTAGTGCGGCATCAACGCCTTGCGCAGGGCGGTGTCGAGCGCGTTCACCGGGCCGTTGCCGGTCGCTACCGTCATTGTCGATTCGGTGTGCACCTCGACATTCACCGTCGCCTCGGATTCAGTCACCAGCTCGCCGCGCGCGTTCCAGCGCCGCTCATCCATCACGCGGAAGCGCGACAGCTTGAAGTACTCCGGCAGGCCGCCGATGGCGCGTCGCGCCAGCAGCTCGAAGCTCGCTTCCGCGCCGTCATAGGCATAACCGTCGAACTCGCGCGCCTTCACCTGCTCGACCAACGTGGCGACCTTGGGATCGGCGGCATCGACCTCCAGCCCGATCTCGCGGAAGCGCGCGAGAATATTGGCGCGGCCGGACTGGTCCGACACCACGATGTGCCGGCGGTTCCCGACTCTTGTGGGCTCGATATGCTCGTAGGTGCGCGGATCTTTCTCCACCGCCGAGACATGCAGCCCTCCCTTGTGCGCGAAGGCGCTGTCGCCGACGTAGGCCGCGTGACGGCTCGGCGCGCGGTTGAGGCGCTCGTCGAGCAGCCGTGAGATGTGGGTGAGCTGCGCAAGCTCCTTCTCGCTGAGCGCGGTCTTGAAGTCGGTCTTCAGCATCAGGCTCGGGATCAGCGATACCAGGTTGGCATTGCCGCAGCGCTCGCCCAGCCCGTTCAGCGTCCCCTGGATCTGGCGCGCGCCGGCGCGCACCGCCGCCAGCGAATTGGCCACCGCGTTCTCGGTATCGTTATGGCAATGGATGCCGATGTGCGTGCCCGGGATCTTGGCGGTGACGTCGCCGACGATACGCTCGATCTCGTGCGGCAGCGTTCCGCCGTTGGTGTCGCATAACACGATCCAGCGCGCGCCGGCTTGATAGGCCACCTCGACGCATTGCAGGGCGAAGGCAGGATCGGCCTTGTAGCCGTCGAAGAAGTGCTCGGCATCGAACATCACTTCGCGCATGCGCGTCTTCGCATGGGCCACGCTCTCGCCGATCATGTCGAGGTTCTCGGTATTGGCCACACCCAACGCCACGTCGACATGGAAATCCCATGCCTTGCCCACCATGCAGACCGACTGCACCTTGGCATTGAGCAGGGCGTTGAGGCTGGGATCGTTAGCGGCGCTGCGGCCGGGCCGGCGGGTCATGCCGAAGGCGACCAGGGTCGCGCGCTTCAGGGTCGGCGGCTGCGCAAAGAAGGCGTCGTCGGTCGGGTTGGCGCCCGGCCAGCCCCCTTCGACATAGTCGACGCCGAGCCGGTCCAGCGCCTGGGCGATGGCCGCCTTGTCATCCGCGCTGAAATCGACGCCCTGGGTCTGGGCGCCGTCGCGCAAGGTGCTGTCGAACAAATAGACGCGTTTGTCGTCGGCCATCTTTCCCCGCCCTTTCGGCTGGGCTATTCAGCACATCGGCCCCGAGGGGGTCAACCAACCGACCCGCCAAGGACCCGATGGGGACGCCATGCTCGACCTGACCCAGCTCCTGCCCTTTCTGGCCGCCGCCCTGGCCCTCAATCTCACCCCTGGCGCCGACATGACCTATGTGGTCGCCCGCAGCGCGACGCAGGGCCGCACGGCCGGGGTTGCCGCCAGCTTGGGCATCGCCGCCGGCAGCTTCGTCCATAGCGTGCTAGCGGCCCTGGGCGTCTCGGCCCTGCTGCAGCATTCGGAGACTGCGTTCCTGCTCGTGAAGTATGCCGGTGCGGCCTATCTGCTCTATCTTGCCTGGAAGGCGATCCGGGCCAGCAATCAGGCGATGGCAGTCGACCGGAACCTGGCGCGCAGCGCGCTGTGGCGCGTGTTCGCGGAAGGCGCCTTGACCAACCTGCTCAATCCCAAAGTGGCGCTCTTCATCCTCGCCTTCCTGCCGCAATTCGTCGATCCGGCACAGGGCAATCCGGCGATTCAGATCCTGCTGCTCGGTGCGCTCTTCAATATCGGCGGGACCAGCGTGAACGCGATCGTCGCATGCTCCGCCAGCGCGGCGGCGCGCGCCATCGGCAGTTCGGCCGGCTTCGGCCGCTGGCTCAATCGCGTTTCGGCGTTGGTATTTGTGGGGCTGGCGGTGAGGTTGGCGCTGACAGAACGGCGGCTCTAGAGCTGGCTCAGCATGCCGATGTTGCTGCTGAGGTAGGCCATGATCATGTCAACCTCGACGCCATCGGAAGACAGGGGCAGGCGCATCGACCAGGCGGTCGGCTCCTGGTCGTCCAGCCAACCGTTGAACTGCTGGCAGAAGATTGGGCCGCGACTTTCGACCACGTCACGGTAGCTTCCCAGCACCCGCGGGGCTAACTCCTCGGGCCAGGCGGACTCGACCGAACGTCCGGTCGGATTCATGCCGAGCAGTTCCACCATCTGGGTCCCGACCAGACGATAGGTGAACTGGCCGCCAGGGCCGACGTCGACGAGTGTGAGGCGCGGCAGCCACTGCCGCATCTCCAACGGGTCAATGTCGGCGCGCGTTGGCATCGGCCGGACGCCGCGGCGGGCATTCCAGTACTGGTAAAGGGCGACAGCCTTGGGGCCGCACCGCTCCAGCGACTGCAAAGAACTCGACTGCTCCCAAACGCGCGAGCGCGCCAACGTGGGGCGAGCCAGGCCGTCCCGCAACATGTCCGTTTCACCGATGGTTGTGCCGATTGTTGGCGCGCTATTTGGCTAAAATCGGCTGGTCCGACAAGCTACCCTTTTGCATGTGCGAAACGCGCCTTCCGCACGACTTGTGGAAGTGGAACCGGAACCACCGGTTGATACCGAGCCTATGGCTCAAAATAATGGCGAAACGCGACGCTGCGTAATTTAATTACAATGGTTATTGCTACTATGCTGCAGCGCAGCAGCCATGCGTTTCCAGAATGGGACTAGCGAGCCCAGGTCCAATCGTAGGCGGCCGTGTCCTCAATATAGACCAACACCCAATCGACGCGCCGGCCATCGCCCGAGAGCGGGAGCAGCAATGTGCCGCTGCCCACACGCCTGCCATCCGCGATCTCGTCGTCGTACCAGCCGTAGAGCGGAATTCGGAGGTCGATCACCACACTGTAGTTGGCGAGCACGTAGGCAACGGATTGTCCAAAGGCGGCCTTCGAGACCGTCATCCCGGTCGGATCATAGCCGCGCAGGCGCACCGCACGCTCGCCCACCACGCGGTAGATGAGCTCGCGGCCTTCGCCACCGGTCACTTCGACCATCATGATGCCGGCGAGCCACGGCCTGAGCTCGAGAAAATCGACTTCCGACGGCGAGGGCATCAGCCGCGCGCCGCGCAGGCGATCCCAATAGCGGAAGACCTGTGCCACGCCGCCGGTAGCATTGTGCAGTAGCTCTTCAGAGGTGCTGAAGGCATGCGTGCTCTGTTCCGGTTGCTTAATGCAGACCTGCATGATTCTGACAGCGGACACGACGCGAACGGGCAAGAAGCTGCGCCTGAAGCCCCCGCAGTTCAATGTATGCGGAAGGCTAGGGTCCAAATGAGGGAAGAATCCCTCAGTCTTTGAAGACGGAAGGCTTCTGCCTACTCCATCACGGCACTGGGAGTCACTTTCGCCTTCGTGCGACGGCGTCCGCCAGCAGGCACATGATCTCGAACATGAAGGTGGCGCCGACCAGGGCGGTGTTGCCGCTGGGATCGAACGGGGGTGCCACTTCCACCACATCGCCGCCGACCAGGTTCAAGCCTTGCAGCCCGCGCACCACTTCCTGCGCCTCGCGCGTGGTCATGCCGCCGATCTCCGGCGTGCCGGTGCCCGGCGCATAGACCGGGTCGAGGCCGTCGACATCAAAACTGACATAGGTCGGCCCATCGCCCACCACGCGGCGCGTGATCTCGATCACCTTCGCGGGGCCGAGCTTGGTGAACTCCTCCATGTAGATGACGCGCATGCCCGAGCTCTCGGCGAAGCTCATGTCGTCGGGCGAATAGATCGAGCCGCGGATGCCGATCTGCACGGTCCGCTTCGGATCGAGCAGCCCCTCTTCCACCGCGCGGCGA
>NZ_QORW01000007.1 GCF_003574735.1 Dongia deserti | reverse complement strand
ATGCCAATGCGGATAAGCTTATCCATGGACGGCTCCCTTCAATGAGATCTGCAACGACCTCATTCTGGCACATCGATGCCGCGCGGGGGCCGTCCACACCATCACGAGTTTGCCTGAAACAGCACGTCGTCGCCCAACGAAACTCGCGGATGGTCGGACCACGTCCGACGGAGAAAGTTGCGGCGTCGCGTCAACTCACTTGCCATCGCGCGTCCGCTCCAACGTCCCTTCAAACTCCTGCGACGCGAAGCCGCCGCCTTGGTAGAAATCGCCGACTGGATCCGGCGCGAGCTTGGCCTGCCCTTCAAGGGCAACGCCAACCATGGTTTCTGCATCACCGCTCGGTTTGTACCCGTAGCGATAGGCAACGGAATTGTCCCACCAGCCGCGCGTGTTGTCCGACGCGCCGTAGAAGATCTCGTAGCGCAGGTCGGGATGCTCAAGCCCGATGCGGATCAGCTGCACCAGGTCCTCAGGCTTGAGCCAGATCGACAGGCGGCGCACGTCCCGTGGCGCCTCATCGACATTGCCGATCCTGAGGCACAGCACCTGGAGCCCGTATTTGTAGGCATAGAGTGCGCCAATCGCCTCGCCGCACGCCTTGCTGACGCCGTAGCGCGTGTCAGGCAGCGCCGTCACGTCGGTGGTGAGCCGCTGCGTGCGCGGATAGAAGCCGACCACATGATTGCTCGAGGCGAACACCACGCGTTTCAAGCCCTTGCGCCGCGCCGCCTCGAACAGATTGTAGGTGCCGTGGATGTTGGATTGCAGGATGGTTTCCCACGGGCCTTCGACCGAATGGCCGCCCATGTGGATGATGCCCTCCATCCCCTCGACCGCGCGCTCCACCTGTCGGATATCGGCGAGGTCGGCAGCGACGAACTCCTCCTCCGCGCGGAGATCCTTCGGCGCATTGAGATCACTGAGGCGCAGCTGCGGATAGATCGGCGGCAATAGCTTGCGCAGCCGTGAACCGACCCCGCCGCTCGCCCCCGTGAGCAGAACGCGTTGCATGCGCTCCTCCGTTATTGCGAGCCGAGCTTCTCGATCAGCGCCTTGAGGGCCGCCCGCTCCTCCGCCGTGCAATCCAGGAGCGGCGTGCGCACCGGCCCGGCGGAATGGCCGACCAAGTCGACGCCGGCCTTGACGATGCTAACCGCATAGCCGGCACGACGGTTGCGGATCCTGGAATAGGGCATGAAGAACTCGTCCAGCAGCCGGTTGGCGGTCCCGGCGTCGTCTGATGCGATGGCGCGATAGAACTGCACGGCCGTCTTCGGAATGAAGTTGAAGACCGCGGAAGAATAGACCGGAACGCCCATCGCCTTGTAGGGGGCCGCGAAGAACTCCGCCGTCGGCAGGCCGCCCAGATAGGCGAAGCGATCACCCATGCGGCGGCGCACCGCAACCATCAATTCCAGATCGCCGATACCGTCCTTGAAGCCGACCAAGTTGGGGCACTGCGCGGCCAGGCTTTCGAGCACGTCGGGACCCAGGCGGCACACGCCGCGATTATAGACGATGACGCCGATCTTCACCGACTTGCAGATCGCCGCGACATGGCGGGAGATGCCTTCCACATCCGCTTCGACGAGGTAGTGCGGCAGCACCAGCAGCCCTGCGGCACCGAGGCGCTCCGCTTCCTTGGCGTAAGCGATCGCCTGGCGCGTGCCGCAGCCGGTGCCGGCGATGATCGGCACTTTGCCTTTGCAGGTCTCGACCGCGGTTCCGATGACCGATGAGTACTCGTCCGTGGCCAGCGAGAAGAATTCGCCCGTGCCGCCCGCAGCAAACAAGGCGGTGGCGCCATACGGCATAAGCCATTCCAGGCGCGCGCGATAGCCGGCCGGGTTGAAATCACCTGCGGCATCGAAGTCGGTGACGGGAAAGGACATGAGGCCGCTGCTCAGGGCCGCTTTCAGTTCATTGGGATCCATTACGCTTCCTTGACTCATGCGCTATCCCTGTCGGTCATGGCGAGGCGCAGCCGCTCTCGCGAATTGCTCAAATGCAGCCGCATGGCGGAGCGTGCGGCATCGGCGTCCTGGCGCTTGATCGCCTGATAAATGTCTTCATGCTCGCGATTGACGCGGCGCAGGTATTCCTGCCGATCCGCTGCGAAATAGCGGAAGGTCTGCACCCGCGCGCGCGGGATCAGCAGAGAACCGAGATAGGTGAAGAGATGCGTGAAGTGCCGATTGCCGGTCGCCTCTGCAATGGTGCGGTGAAAATCGAAGTCGGGCGCCACGGCATCCTCCGAAGCGTCGATCGCGGCAGCCATGCGGTCGAGCGCATCGCGCATCGCCGCGAGATGTGTGTCGGTCCGGCGCTGCGCCGCCAGCGCCGCAGCATCGGTTTCGATGCCGATGCGCAATTCCAGAACCGCGATCACGTCCTTCAGCAGATTGAGATTGGCATTGTCGATGCGAAACGGCGGCGAGGGTTCGGCTTGCAGCACGAAAGCGCCGACGCCCTGCTGGGTCGCCACCAGGCCGGCGGCTCTTAGACTGGAGATCGCCTCGCGCACCACCGTGCGGCTGACCTTGAATTCCTCGATCAGGTCCTGCTCGGTCGGCAGGCGATCACCGGGCTTCAGTTCGCCAGCGCGGATGCGCTCCGTCAGCGCCTTGACCAATTGCGAGGTCAATGTTTCGCGTTGGGGCAACAGGCTCACTGAATTCCCTCCAAGAATGGAGCTTGGAGACCAAGCCCTGCCTCAACTCTTACCACCCTTCCACCTGTATGACAACTGACCCGCATTCGTCGCGACGCGATCGAGAATAGACCCCACTGCGCGGGCAGCATGGACCGCTGGCACGGCGCCAGATGAGTTGTAGCTGATTGAAGTGACGCCGGTTATTGGAAAACGGACGGATTCGCTTTTGGAGGATTGAACACACTAGGCACCAGTTGTATGATGACCAGACAATACGCTCAACGCCGCGCACGAGACGCGGGACAAACGCCGGCTCTGACCGGACAAACCAAGCGGGAGGAACATCATGGCTTTCAACAGACGGATTTTCATGACGGCAGCGGCTCTGTCCTTGCTGTGGGCGCAGGCTGCTGTGGCGCAGGACAAGATCGTTCTGAAATCGTCTGACGTGCACCCGGAGGGTTACCCTACGGTGGCCGCCGTGCAGAGCATGGGCAAGAAGCTCGAAGCGGCCACGAATGGCCGGCTCTCCATCCAGGTCTATCCGTCGATGCAGCTCGGTGGCGAGAAGGAGACGCTGGAGATGGCGCAGCTCGGCGCCCTGGCGCTGACGCGCGTGAGCGTCGGTGTGATGGGCCCGATCGTGGACAACCTCAACGTCTTCAATCTGCCGTTCGTCTTCCGCGATATCGACCACATGCACAAGGCCATCGACGGCGAGATCGGGCAGAAGCTACTCAAGGAAATCGATGATCATCCCACCGCCGGTCTGATCGGCTTGGCCTGGATGGATGCGGGCGCCAGGAGCGTCTACAACAGCAAGCGTCCGGTCGCCACGCTCGAGGACATGCAGGGCCTCAAGATCCGGACCATGGGCAACCCGATGTTCGTGGATATGGCAAACGCGATGGGCGCCAACGGCGTGGCGATGGGGTACGACCAGCTGGTCAATGCCTTGCAGACCGGCGTGGTCGACGGGGCGGAGAACAATTATCCCAGCTACTCCACCGGCCAGCACTACAACTACGCCCCATACTACTCGACGACCCAGCATCTGATCATTCCCGAGATCCTCGTCATCTCGAAGAAGGTCTGGGAGACGCTGTCGCCCGACGACCAGGCGCTGATCCGGAAGTTCGCCAAGGAGGCTCAGCTCGAGGAGCGCAAGCTGTGGGCCGAGCAGGAGCAGAAGGCGCTCGAGAACATGAAGAAGAATAACGTCACGATCACCGAGATATCGCCTGCGGAAAAGAAGCGGTTCCAGGAAGCGATGAAGCCCGTGTGGGATAAATACGGCTCCAAATACGCCGAACTCGTGAAGCAGATCCAAGCCGTCCAGTAGGGACGACCGATCGAGGGTCGACGCGGCCTGGCCTGGGCAGGACGCGCCGACCCTTTTTCTCGAGATTTGGGAGAGGCCGCATGAGGGCGACGTACTTTCGGCTGATGGATGTGCTGCACCGCATCTGCATGCTGATCGCCGCAATCTGCTTGGTGGCGATCACGCTCATCATCCCCTGGAGCGTGTTCACGCGTTACGTTCTTCAGTCCGCCGCTTCCTGGCCGGAGCCGATGGCGGTGCTCCTGATGATCTGGTTCGCCTTCACCGCTGCGGCGCTGTGCTATCGCGAGAAACTGCACATCACCGTCAACATTCTGCCGCGCATCGTACACGGTCCGGCGGCGCGCGTACTCGCCTGGATCGCGGAGATCCTGATGGGCAGCGCCAATCTCTTCGTCCTGATCTATGGTGTCAGGCTGGTGCAGACGACGTGGCATCAGGTGATCGCCGAGTTCCCGGTGGTCTCGACCGGCGTGTCCTATCTGCCGATCCCGCTCGGGGGCGGCATCATCGTTCTCTTCGTGATCGAGCAGCTGTTGCGCGGGCCGCGCTTTACCGAGCCGATGGCGGAACTCCGCAGCGCAGCGCCAATCGACGAGCGTCAGGCATGACTCTCGTCATCCTGCTCGGCAGCTTTGTTGTCTTCGCCTTCCTGGGCGTGCCGGTCGCCTATTCCCTCGGCCTCGCCGCGATCGCCGCCGCCTGGTGGAGCGGCATTCCGCTGGAAGCCGTGATGCTGAAGATCTCCGATGGCGCCGACAATTTCGGGCTGCTGGCGATTCCCTTTTTCATTCTTGCCGGCGCCATCATGGGCGAAGGAGGAATGGCGGAACGTCTGGTCAACCTGGCGAAAATCTTCGTCGGCTTCATCCGCGGCGGGCTGGCGCTGGTCAACATCCTTGCCTCGGCCTTCTTCGGCGCGCTCTCGGGCTCTTCCGTTGCGGACACCGCCTCGATCGGCACCGTGATGATCCCGCAGATGATCAAGAACGGCTACCCGCGCTTGTTCGCCGTCAACGTGACCTGCGCCGGATCGCTGCAGCCGCTGTTGATCCCGCCCTCGCACAACGCGGTGATCTATTCCCTGGCGGCCGGCGGCTTCGTGCCGATCGGCGCGCTCTTTCTGGCCGGCGCCATACCCGGTTTCCTGATCGGGATCGCGTTGATGGCGCTGTGCCTTCTGATTGCGCGGCGGGACAACTATCCGAAGGGCGAGCTGATCGGCTGGCGCGAAGCCATCAAGATCGCGATCGACTCGTTCTGGGGCCTGCTCACGATTTTCATCATCCTGGGTGGAATCATCGGCGGCGTCTTCACGCCCACCGAAGCCGCAGCGGTGGCATGCGTCTATGCCTTTATCATCACGATGTTCGTCTATCGCGACTACAAGTGGAGCGAGCTGCATCTGCTGGTCGGCCGCGTGGTTCGCACGGTCGGCATCGTCATGATCCTGATCGGCTTCTCGTCCGCCTTCGGCTACATGATGGCAATTCTGCAGGTGCCGCGCCTGGCCGCCGACTTCTTTCTCGGGATGGTGGAGAGCAAGGTCGCGCTGCTGCTCCTTATCAACATCCTGCTGCTCTTCTTCGGCACCTTCATGGATATGGCGCCGATGCTGCTGATCGCCACCCCGATATTTCTGCCGATCGTGACGAAGTTCGGGGTTGATCCGGTTCATTTCGGCATCATCATGATTCTCAATCTCGGGGTCGGGCTGTTGACGCCGCCGGTCGGTTCGACGCTGGCGGTCGGATGCGCGGTTGGTAAGGTGTCGATGGAGGCATTGTCGAAAAGCATGATCATTTTCTACGTTCCCCTTCTGATCGTGCTTGCGCTCGTCACCTACGTGCCAGCCCTGTCGCTTTGGCTGCCCAGCCTGTTCCAATAGCGGGACTTGCGCTGGCGCCCCCCGCCGCAGGAAAGCGAAGACGCGGAAGAGGAATGAGCATGTCACTGCGCCGCATCGGCATCGTCGGCCTCGGCATGGCGGTGGCCCCGCATGCCAGGAGCCTGCTCGATCTCAAGGATCGCGTGCAGGTTGCCCGTGCCTTCAGCCCGAGCGCGGAGCGGCGGCGCGCGTTCGCCGACCGCTTTGGCTTTCCGCTCGCCGACAGCCTTGAGGCGGTTCTATCGGACAGCGGCGTCGATGCGGTCCTGATCCTGACGCCGCCCAACACGCATCTCGAGCTTGTCCGGCGCGCCGCGGAGGCCGGCAAGCACATCCTTCTGGAAAAGCCGCTCGAGATATCGACCGAGCGCGCTCTGGAGGTCGTCCGCGTCTGCCGCACCTGCGGCGTGACGCTCGGAGTCGTCCTGCAGCACCGGTTCCGCCCGGTGGCGCAAAAGATGGCGGGCCTGCTGAAGGCAGGTGAGTTGGGGCAAATTCTCGGTGCCTCGGCCAGCATCCGGCTCTGGCGCCCGCAGTCCTACTATGACGAACCCGGCCGCGGCACGAAGGCACGGGACGGCGGTGGCGTCTTGCTGACCCAGGGCATCCATACGCTGGATCTTCTGGTGTCGCTGGTCGGGCAGGCTGCCGACGTCATGTCGTACGTCACCACCACGCCGATTCACAGGATGGAAACCGAGGATCTCGTGGCTGCCGCTGTGCGGTATCGCAATGGTGCTTTGGGCACCATCGAAGCCACGACAGCCGCTTTCCCCGGTTATCCCGAACGCATCGACATCATGGGCGAGCTGGGACACGCCGCCATTTCAGGAACGTCGCTGCACGTCGCGTTTATCGACGGTCGCAAGGTCGAGGTAGCCTCGGACAGCATGGCGGGCGGGACCGGGGCGGACCCCATGGCATTTCCCCACGATTATCACCGCGCGCTGATCACCGATTTCCTGGATGCGCTGGATGGCGGCACGGCTCCCACCGTGACGGGCGAAGAGGCGCTCAAGGTTCACATGCTGATCAATGCGATTGTCGAAAGCGGCCAGTCCGGCATGCCCGTGAGCGTGCCCAGCGCGTAGACGCGTCCCTCCACGATACGCCGTCGGTTGCGCGTTCTTTCTCGGTCACTCGAGCGTGAACCATTGCACCTCGACGCGCCGGTTGAGGTCGCTGTCGGAGCCGGCAGGCTCCTCCCAGCCGCGGCCAACGATCTCAATCCGTGTCCGATCGATATCCTTGTGCTTCTCCAGCAGGGCCGCGCGGACCGCTTCGGCACGCTCTTTCGACAGTTCCATCGCCTGCAGGGCCATGGTCTTGACCAACTGTTCCCCGCCCTGCCTGCGAAACTCTTCGATGCGCGCATTATCGACGTGACCGCGCAGCAGGACCATAGATCCCGGACTGACCTGCAGGAATGACTTGATCGTGTCCAGATACTCCAGATTCTGCTTTGCCTGGCGATCGAGCTCCGCCGAATTCGGCTCAAAGAAGAACCGGATATCCTTACTCAGCAGCGGGTCGCCTTCGAGCTGCTGGCGCGCCGTATTGCGGATGGGAGCGATCGCCACTACCTGATCGGTGAACCTGCCTTCGGCCTGCAACGCCTTTAGATGGGCGAGATCGATAAAGCGCTCGCCATCGATCGGATTGCGGATGCGGCTTCCGTAGGCCAGCACAGAAGCCTGATAGATGCCGGAGAAAGATCCCGCCGCATCGATGGTGCCGTCGAAGAATGCCAGGTTCTCGGGCAGGTTCGACAGATGGACTCGCGAAAGCTCGTCGCGTGTGTCCGCCTCGCTCCAACCGAAGGCTTTGGCGACCACACCGATATGCTGATCCGTCCCATCGCGCAGCAGGCGATTGCCTTCCAGAACACCGTGGGCGATACCCTGCACCATCTTCGGATTGGCCTGAGCGAACGCTTTGTTGACCGTCAGGATATCCGCCACGATCAGTAGATTCCGGTTGGAGACCAGCATCTTCGCCTTGCCGCCGGAGCCTTCGATCACCTCGTCCGTTCGCGGTGTCCAGCCGACGCAGCCGTTGAGGCGCGGCTTCGCGCTTGCCAGCTCAAACGCGTATGCATCGCAGGCGACGAAGGCATCCTCGTAGAACACCAGCCCGATCTCTCGCGGTCCGGGACGCGCATCGAGATCGCGCAGCAGCTTGACTGCAAGGCCGGCCTCCTGTGCCAAATACCGGAGGAAGAACTCGCTTTCATTGAACTGGGATCCGGCCAGAGTCTTGCCCGCGAGAGCGTTGATGTTGGCAATGCCCTGATCGACGACGATCATGTCGGCGCCGCGCGAGAATCCGAACTGAAGCGGCACGGCGACGTCGAACTGGCGCCCCAGCACCGCAAGCACATCCGTCGTGGTCGCCGCGGCGGCGAAGCGGCCGTTGTTCAACTTGCCCCAGGTCTCCTCCTCCGAGATGGAGATCTTGACCTGGAACCCGTACTGCTTCGCGAAGAATGAGTCGGGATTGGGCTCAAGGCCGCCATTGGCCACAATGAGGCCGCTATAGCCGGCATATTCGCTGATATCGATCTCAACCACATCGTTCTTGGGCACATAGGCCGCCGGAAGCTCGAGCGTTGGACTGCCGGGTGCAGGCTCGATGGGCGCTGGCGCCTCTCCTTCCTGCTGCGCCACCGGCGCGACATCCGTTTGTGACTGTGACTGCGACCGCGATGGAGACGGCAACATCCCACCCTGCTCGAAATAGAGCCAAGCGCCGAGCCCGACCACCCCCAAGCCCAACAGCACCGTGATGATGATGCCGATCGGTGACCGGCCGCTACGCCTTTCCATGGTCATTGCAATTCCCCTGCACGCTTGCCGGCACGCTGCCGGCTTGGTGATCCACTTTGCCCGGATCCAAACGGATCCGGCGTGATGATGTCGAGCTCTCCGAAGATTTCCTGCTGGTCCTTGAGCCAACGTCCAGACTCGCTGAGGAAGGTCGCGAGCGCGTCCACCGAGCGCCTGATGGCCGTCGGATCGGAGGTCATGAGCGCCTGGTCGCGGATCAAGGCAAGCTGCTCCCTGATACGATCGAGCTCCGCGTCCAGCACGTCCAGTCGTCTCCGCGCCTCAGCTTGGATGGCCAGACGTTGCTCGGCGATGCTGGCCTGATCCTCAAGTGCTTTGCGCAAATCCTTGTCAATGTTCGGCTGCGACAGTCTCTGCCGAAGCTCTTTGACCTGCGACGGCAGCGGCGCCCCGGAACCGCTGTCGCTGCTGGCGACGACCGCTTCCGCCGCCGACCGCGCTGCCATCAAGCGCAGGTGCAGGTCCGCCAGCTGCCACACGCCGCGAATGTGTTCCTCCCCTGCGTTCGCTGATTCGAGCACGCGCTGGAGTTCGGCGCACTGCCGCTCAAGCTTCGCCTGACGCTCCTTGCCATCCTCGTCGAGGCGGTTTCGCATTGCTGCTTCGTCGTTCGGACGAGCCGGCTGGTTCATTGCGTCGACCGCCTGTTGGAAGCGCCGATTGCCTGCGATCAGCCCAGTCATGACCAATGTCGCGCCGCCGCCGATCATGTAGAAGGCGGGATCAATGAAGTAGCCAAGCAACGCAGCGGCCGCCAGTCCGAACCAGAGCGGTGGAATGGGCATGCCCCACGGGCGCGCGTTGAACGCCCGCCAAAGATATCTACCCCAACGCACCAGATGCTCCATCGGCAAGCTTGCGCAAGGGCTCAGGCACAAACGCAAGCTCTGTCGCTTCCCTGACGGCGAGTTGCATCTGGAAGCGTAGCACGTCCTCCGGCACCGGCGGCTGATAGTCCGTGACGCAGGCCTCGATGGCCGCGGTCGGCTCGAGCGACTGCGTGCGTGCGATCCGATAGGCCTTCGCAGCGATCGCTTCGGCAGCACCCGGCGTCAGGAGCAGTGGCAGCTTGTCGCCAAGTCGCAGCAGCTGCTCTTCGCTGGCGTCCAACCCCACGCGCCGGCAGAGCGCGCGGAGCAGCCGGGCGCTCTCATCAGGCTTTGTTGTCGGGAACAGCGGGATCTTCACATCGACCCGGCCGGGGCGCTTGAGATCGACCTCTATCAGGTCCGGGCGGGAAGAGGCCAGAATCCAGATAACGCGCCCGCGGGTAGTGGAATCCCCCATCTCCTGCGCGATCATGGCATAGAGACGGCCCGATAGCCCGCTATCGCTCGAATCCGTGTTGCGCCGGCCGAGCGCCTGGTCCGCTTCGTCGATGAACACCATGCAGCGGCCGAGCGCGCGGACAAGACCAATGATCTTTTCCAGATTGCCTTCGCTGGACCCTACCCAACGGTCGCGGAAGTTCTTCAGCTTCACGACCGGCACACCGACCTCGCCCGCCAGGCATTCGACGAGGTAGGTCTTGCCGGTGCCGACCGGCCCGCAGATGAGGTAGCCCTTTGGCAACGCCTTGATGTCGCCGGCGTGCCAGAGCGCAGCATCCTGTCGCAACCACGCCTTGAGCGGCTCTTGCCCTTCATAGTCGGCAAGCGTACGTTTCGATTCGATGAACTCGATGAGCCCGCTGCTCTCGCGTTCGACCAGCTCCTTCTTGATGCCGACGAGATCGGCTGGCTGGATCGGGCGACGCTGGTGCGCCCGCTGCTTGCACATCGCCTCGACGGCAACCACGGCCACGCCGGTCAAAGCCGCGGCGATCCTGGCATCGTCGCCACCTGCGGCTCCAAAAGCCTCCGGGTGGTCACGCTTCAACAAGGTCAGGGCGGTCGTCAAGGTCTCGACTGACGGCAGCGGCACCTTGATCTTGGCGGCTCGTGGATTGAGCGCGACGGAGGGGTGCAGGTCGTTCAGATTGTCGGCGATGAGCAGGCTTACGAAGGGCAGATCGCAGAACGGCGCTTCGCTGGCCCAGTCCCGCAGCAGGCTGGCAATTCCGCCGAACTCGTAATTCCACCCTCCTGTCGCCGGCACGATCTCGTCGGCTCCGCGCAGGAGGCAAGCCACGTGCGGCGGCTCGCCCCGGCGCAGCGCCCGCAGGTTGGCGACATAGCGCAGATATGAGCTGACCAGTTCGATCGCCGCCAATGGCTGGCGCACGCCCTGCTCGAGCGAACGAGCCCCGCTCCACTCTCCAAGGAGCTCCGCGCCGCGGACGACACGCAAGCCGTTGCCCAGGTCAAAGGTGAAAATGACCTGGAATCCCGAGAGCAGCTCGGTCTCGATGAACCTGACGAGATTGACCAGGGCACCGTTCAGCGGGACCCGGTCGTGAACGTTGCCGGACAGAATGAACTGGCCCTGCGCGGTGCTCTCATACGCGAGCGCGATTTCGGCGGCCCAGCCAGGCGCCTCCGACGGTAGCGGCATCTAGCTCTTCTCCGCTGTCCCCTCCGCCGCTCTGGTCTCACCGGCACTTCCCATCATGCGGGGCGCGGCTTGGCTCGGCTGCGCCGATTCGAGCGCCAAGCCTTCGCGAGCGGCGAAGTCCGCCAGCGCCTGATCGGCGAGGGCATTCATCTCCGCTTCCTTGAGATTGATCTCCGTCATATCGATGGAGTCCTTGGCCACGCGCGCCCGGCCGGCGGCCTTCTGCCGTTCCTCCTCCACCATCTCGTGCAGGCGATTGAGCGTGTCCCCGCTGCCTCCGATCTCGCCAATCATGCCGGCAGCCATCTCATGCATTTCGGCCATCGCGGACTTCATGCGCATGTCGGCGATGGCGCCGCGCAGGTTCTCGATCTTTGCCCGCGCCGTCGAAATCGCCACGTCCCTCGCCTTGATCATGTCATTGTAGGTCCGTTCGGCCTGCTCGAGCTGAGTTCTGTTCTCCGCGAGTTCGCGTTCCACTGTTTGCAGGCGCAGTGCGTATTGCGCGGCCGCGGTCCGGTTGCCGGACTTGAGCAAGGCGGAAGTCTTGGCCTTGAGGTCGTTCTGGTCGCTTTCAAGCTTTCGGACCTGACCCATGAGGCGTTCGGCCAGCGCGGCGTGCGAGGCGAGGCCCTGATTGAAGCTGCTGATCTGCTTGCGGAGGTTCTCCTTTTCGAGCTCCAGTAGCGCCTCAGGGTTCTGCCGCTCGACGCTTCCGATGAACATGTTGAGAAACGCCTTGAGCAAATTGGCGATGCGCCCGAGCATGACCCCCTCCTCCCTTAACATGTTGCCGCCCAAATGGCCCTAGCGGCAGTTAACTACCACAAGACTGCCATCTAACCTGGTGCCGTTCCAGGCAAAACATCCCATCTGGCATGGCACCCTCCTGGTCAGTCGCCCTCCGCGCTCGGCTAGTTCAATCCGATCGGCAGGTCTGCGTGCCAGGGCAGGAAGACCGTGACAATCGTGCCCCTGCCCTTTTCGCTCACCAGCGACAGCGACCCGCCATGCAGCTCCGCCAGCGACTTTACCAGCGGCAGGCCGAGGCCCGTGCCCTTGGTTTTCTTGGTGAGGTCGGACTCGATCTGGCCGTAGAGCTCGAAGGCCTTGGCGGCCTCCGCCTCGGTCATGCCGATGCCGGTGTCGGCGATCGAGATGTGGATGCCGTCGCCACCGTTGCGCGTGACCTCGATCGTCACCGATCCCTCCGCCGGGGTGAACTTGAGCGCGTTGGAGAGTAGGTTGAGCAGGATCTGGCGGATGGCGCGGGGATCGGCGTGCAGGATCGGGCAATCATTGGCGACGTCGGAGCGGAGCGCCACGCTGCGATCGTCGGCCATCTTGCGCACCGATTCCGCCGCCTGATAGACCACCTGCTCGGTCGGCACCGCTTCGATGTGCAACTCCATCTTGCCGGCCTCGATCTTCGAGAGATCGAGCAGGTCATTGATCAGCGACAGGAGGTGCCCGCCGCCCTGGTTGATGAACTCGATATATTCGCGGTACTTCGTCGGCTGCAGCGGACCAAACGCCTCGTTGAGGATCAGCTCCGAGAAGCCATTGATGGCGTTGAGCGGCGTGCGCAGCTCGTGCGCCATGTTGGCGAGGAACTGGGACTTGGTGATATTGGCCACATCGGCCGCGTGCCGCGCCTCTTCCAGTTGCTTGGCCAGAACCATCAGTTCGCCTGACCGGGCTTCGAGGTCGTCCTTGGCCTCCTGCAGCTCGGTCTCGCGCTGCTTCTGCGCGGTCATGTCGGCGCGGATGCTCACGTAGCCGCCGCTGCCGGTTGGGTGATGGCTGACCATCAAGCAGCGATCGCCTGCCAGTTCGCTTTCGCCGACGAAGGCTTGGCCGCTCGCAAAGCACGACATCCAGAGCCTGACGAAGGCGTCCACCGCCTCCGGGCCCTCGACGCCGGGATATTCGCCGTGTTCGGCGCCGTAGCGCAGCATGTCCTCCAGCTTGGCGCCCGGCTCGGCTAGATGACCGGAGATCGGATAGAGCTGCCGCAGGCGGCTGTTGACGACGACATACCGCATTTCGGAATCGAACAGGGCGAAGCCTTCGTTGATGCTCTCGATAGCTTCGCGCAGCCGCGCCTCCGCCTGCCTGATGTCGGTGACATCGGTCAAGATGCAGACGCAGCCGCCGTCCGGCGTACGACGCTCCGTGACGCGCATCCACTGCCCGCCTTGCAGTTCGGTCTCGAACGGCGCCTCGGGCGGATTGCGGTGCCGCTCGATGCGACGGCGCAGCCATCCTTCACGGTCGCCCGCCGACTCCTTCGGCGCATGCTCCGAATCCGCCAGCACCTGCATGATCTCTTCGAACGTGCGGCCGACCGGATCGCCGAGTCCCACCTGCATGTCGCGGTGCAGGAAGCCCTGGTTGCACAGGACCAGGCGATCCTCGGCATCGAACAGAGCAAAGCCGCTATCCATCGCGCTGATGGCCGTGGTCAGCCTCTGCTCCGCCAGCTTGATCTTGGTCACGTCGCTCCAGATGCCGACATAGCCGCCATCCGACGTGCGCCGTTCGCTGATGCGCATCCAGCGGCCGCCGTTCCACTGAACCTCCAGGGGTGAGACCGGTGGGTTGCGGTGCAGCTCCATGCGGCGCGCGATCCAGGCTTCCGCGTCGAAGCCGGGCTCCCTGGTCGCGATTCCCCCGTGATAGGCGAAGGCGCGCACGATCTCCTCGAACTTGCGCCCGGTGACGTTGCTGCCCAGGACTTTTCGCGTGCCGTCGTCGAGGAAGCCATCGTTATAGACAAGGACGCGGTCCTCGGGATCGAACAGAGCGAAGCCGTCCTCCATGACGCTGATGGCGGCATGCAGCCGCTCGTTGCTGGCCGCCAACGCCTTTGTCATGTGTTCGGCGATACCGGTCGCGCGCTCGCGCAGCGACTGCAGGTTCGCGATCAGCGCGGCGAGCAGCGTCGCCAGCAACACGATCGTGCAGCTGACGAGAACAGGCACTCTGCGGCTCTCCGCGGGGAAGTGCGGGCCGACATGCCAGCGCATCGTGAAAGGCTGGTCAACCAGTGGCAGCGTCGTCACTTTGCGCCAGCCCGCGCCTGCCGCATGGTAGGCACCGCCGGAAATGGTCGACAGCAGGAAACGATCAGGATCGACGGACGCGCCTTCGAAAATCTCGGCATAGATTTGGTCCGACAGTCCGCCGAGCGCGGAGCGGAAGAAGTCGGCGGTCATGAACGGAGCGAAGACCCAGCCGCGGAACCGCGCCCGCCGCTCTTCAACCGTCGTGATCGGCCCCACCCCCTTGTAGACCGGCAAGAAGTAGAGAAAACCCGGGCGGCGGAGCGGATCCTGCAGCAACTGGAGCTGCGTCGTGATGGCAGGGAGTCCGCTATCGCGCGCGTTGATGGCGGCGGCG
This sequence comes from Dongia deserti, assembly GCF_003574735.1. GTDB lineage: Bacteria > Pseudomonadota > Alphaproteobacteria > Dongiales > Dongiaceae > Dongia_A > Dongia_A deserti. The sequence goes on along the minus strand of NZ_QORW01000007.1, from coordinate 310,882 downwards.
CGGCGCGCTGGTTCTGATGAGACGTCGACGCCAATCATGCCGGCGTTCTGCGCTGCGGGCTCGAGATAAAGAACGATGAAGTGCTCATCTTGCGGCGCGCGCGTATTGACGACGTCGGGATAGGATTTCAGCTCCAGGTTCGGCGCACTGTCGAAACGCTCCCAGATCAGGAACTCCTGCAGATGATCCGGTTGAACCGGCACAACGAGGCCCAGCCCCATCACCCCCGGGTAGTGCTCCATCAACGACATGGAAGCAGAGAACTCGCGCCACTCGTTGCGCGTCACGCGCTCGCTCGCCTGATACATGCTGGCGCCGGCGCGCAAGGCGTTGGTGTAGATGGTCATGCGCTCGCGCACGCGGTCCGACGCGGTCTGGATCAATTGTTCGAACCGAACATCGTCCAGGTGGTTCAGCTCTCGCCGCTCCACGACAAAGGCGCCAGCCGCCACCGCGACTCCCACCATCAGCACCACCACCGGAAGCTGGAGCTTCAGTGGCTTCAAGTCGGCGAACAACAGGGAGACCAGTGCCAGGACCGCGAGGAACGCCTGCATGTTGAGCATGGCGTCGTTCAGGTTCTCTTCGACGAAGGCGCCGACGCCGGTTACGGTGATGGCAGTCAACGGAACCGCGATGGCGAGGAGGCTCCAAGCCGCCCCGCGCAGACCGAACCAGTGGCCAGCCAGGATCACCGCCGGAAAGGCGAGGAAGATCGCGACCGAGGCATCGCCGCCAGCACGACTGAGCACCAGAACGAACGTTATCGCGAGCGCCAGCACAGCCAGGCGCAGCAGCGTCGCCCGCAGCCCGAGCTGGCTTGCGTGGCGGGCCCGCAATGCGACCAAGGCGGGCGTGATGATCAGGATGCCGAGCGCATCGCCGACCCACCAGGTGAACCAGGCGCTGGCCAGTCGATCGACCGATAGTCCGCCAAAGAAGAACGCGGCGCCGACGCCGAGTGCCGTACCGACCAATGTCGCCCACAAAGCGGCGAGCACGATGCCGAGGACGCGCGCGACAATGAAGTTGTCGCCGTATCGCCCCACCAGGCGGTGCACGATCAGGCCGCCGACCAGACCCTCCAGCGTACTGCCGGTCGCGCTGATGATCGCAACGATCTGGCTTTCACCGAAAATGCTCGCTGAAAGCGCGCCGATGAAAACCGCCGGCCACAGGCGCGGGCCGAAGAAGCGGATCAGCGCGACGGCGAGGCCCGACGCCGGCCAGACTGGAGAAACGCCAAGTTCGGGGCTGTAGAACTGGAGGCCAAGCCTGGCGAGCGCGTAATAGCCGAGCGCGCCCAGCCCCACAGCCATCCAGTATGGCAGGGACCAGGAATCGAAGCGCACTCTTTCATGTAGGAATGACCAGTTCATCCCTTTCGCCAGGCGAGGTCGGAAAGGCGTGGGGAATCCTGAACGGGAGTGGTTAAGATTGCGTTGTAACCGGCTGAAGTCGAAGCATTAACAGTTTATTTCAAAAGGGATAATTGTCCTTTGTTAGAATCGCTGTCTGATCTAGTAGTGGCGCGGAAAAACACTTTTCAGGTGCGCACGCATCAGGTCGACGGCGCGCTCGCGGGTGATGAGGCCGAGCATGATGTTGACCCACAGCCCGTCGCCGGCGGCCAGCAGGAATTGCCCCGCCTTTTCCGAATCGAGCGCCTTGTAGCGCCCTGACTGGGCCAAGCCTCGGCAGGCCATCATCAGCGCTTCCCCGTATTCGGCGTCGCTCTCGGTACAGACTTCCATGTATTTGGGGCGGAAACGCGTCTCGCTCCAATAGGCGACCCAGACCGAGATGCGCTCGTGCCGGCACACCTTCGTGTGAAACTGCGCCATGGCGACCGCTTCCAGCACGGCGGCCGGATCCTCGCCTGCCTTGTCCCGCGCCTGATGCCAGATCTCGCGGAACTCCCCGGTCACCGCCCGCAAGGCTTCCAGCAGCAGCACGTCCTTGCTGGCGAAATATTGGTTGACTGCGCCGTTGGCCATGCCTGCCTCTTTCACCACGTCGGCAATGGTGGTTTCGCCGATGCCGTGCTGGCTGATGGCGCGAATGGCAGCCTCGATCAACTGCTCGCGCCGGATGTCACGAACGGCTTTACGGGCGACTTTCAAGGTGTTGCGTGGTTTGCGGGGTGTGTTGGAACGCTCTGTTTTCGGCACGGACTTGCGCAGGTCAGATTTTATGGTCGCTCACCATAACGAAGCCACGGTCACCGGGCCAAGGCGGAATCTTTTTTGCACGCTCTCGGACGATCCGGAACAAACGGTTCGTGAAAATCGATTCACGGATCTGGCGAGCCAATCGTTTGGCGCGCGTGCCGATCGTCATCACAGATTCACGCGACGCCGATACAGTTTGGACTCGCACGATCCAATATGGTTCGGCTAGCATGGTCTCGTTCCGCACCACGAAGCGAGCAACATATTCGACGCTTCGCGCCATTGGCCGCGAAATATTTCGTAATCGCCACCGCGGACTGAAGCGCGCAACGACGCGCAAACGCTGCCAGGTAAAGCGGCATCCCCCGAGGGCGGGCACTGCCGCAATACGACCGACCGGCAACGACCGGAGTGGTTTCTTATTGGGAGGTAGTAATGCGGAAATCCGAAAAGGCAACGCGCGGCGCTGCCGATCTCCAAGCTCATTTGGCCGACGCCTGGAGCCAGCAATTTGGCCGCTCGGGCGAGAGCTTCGGCAGGCTGTTCTCCGCGATGCGCGATGAATTTACCGGCTTCGTGCAGCGCCGGCTGGACGCCAACATCACGACCATGCGCGAATGGTCCGAATGCCGCAGCTTCAATGACGCCGTCGCGCTGCAGCAGCGCTGGGTGCAATGCGCGGTCGAGCAGTACGTGGAGCAAGGCAATCGCGTTCTCGAAAGCTGCCGCCAGGCCGCCGGCGACATAACGGAATCAGCGCAGCCAAGGGCTGAGGCCGGAAAGCCGGTGACCGAGCGCAAGCACTCTGGCCACCGGGCGGCAGAGGAAATCAAGGAAGCAGCGTAGAATCCAGCTTGATATCGAGACGCCCCTCCTCGCTTCGAGGAGGGGTTTGTCTTTCAGCTTTTGGGACGCCACTCGAACACGGCGAGGAGGCAGCCGGTTTCGGTACGCGACGAGTGGTGCGAGCCGGGGGCGAAGGAGACGAAGTCGCCTTTCCTGAAGACGGTCCCGTCGGAATCGATCAGTTCGCCTTCCAGGACCAGAAACTCTTCGTAACCGGGATGGTCGTGCGCCATGGTCTGCGCGCCCGGTTGCATCCGCATGACATAGCTGCCGACGCCGGTCTCCTTGCGGAAGCTGATGGGCAGCCAGGACATTTCCGGCTGCACCGGTCCCTCGAGATCGTACGGCTTGAAAGGCGTAGTGGCAATGGAGGTGATACTGCGGCTCATGCGGCACTGTCCCGGTTGATCCTGCGCGACGCGGGTAAGGTCACTGTGACAGTAGTGCCGATTCCGGGCGTGGAGTCGATCCCAATCGTGCCGTCATGGAGCTCGGCCAGGTGCTTGCTGATCGCAAGGCCGAGCCCGGTTCCACCTTTCGCTCGGGTGGCGGTGTGATCGATTTGGAAAAAAGGCTGGAACAGCTTCGATACGGCGGAGGAATGGATGCCGATACCGGTGTCGGTGACGATCAACTGGATGCCCCCGCTCTCTGCTCCCCTGACCGTCACCGAGACGGTGCCGCCGGCGTGAGTGAACTTGATGGCGTTGGAAAGGAGGTTGAGCAGAATCTGCTTCAACGCGCGCTGATCGGCTTTCAGCTTGATGGGCCCCGCCGGCAGCGTGGCGGTCAGCCTGATGCCGCCGTCCTGTGCACGGCCAGCCACCATGGTGCGGCAGCTCTCCACCACCTGCGCCAGTTCCACGATCTCTTCCGTCAGAGTCAGCTTGCCGGCTTCCAGCTTCGACATTTCGAGGATGTCGCTGATGATGGCCAGCAGCATCTCGCCGCTATCGTAGATGTTGGCGGCGTATTCGCTGTAGCGCGCCTCATCGTCGCCGAAGTGCCGGTCGCGGATCACTTGCGAAAAGCCGAGGATGGCGTTCAGCGGTGTGCGCAGCTCATGACTCATGTTGGCGAGAAACTCGGACTTGGCGCGGTTCGCCTGCTCCGCTTCGTTCTTCGCCTTGGTCAGCGTCATTTCGAAGTGGTGCTGCTCGGTGATATCGAAACCGATGCACACGATGAGCGCGACGTTGCCTTCCACATCGGGCAGCGCGACGTTCGACCAGCGCAGCAGACGTTTCGTGCCGTCTTTGTGCTGCCAGGGATTGACATTGATGATCGGGAAGTCCTCGAGCCGCCGCCGGCCGAGGATCGCCATCACACGGCGATGATCATCGCCAGGGATAATATGACGCCACGTTGCGGGGTCGCACATCTCCGCGTAGGAGAAACCGCTGAAGCGCTCGGCGCATTTGTTGACGCGAATGAGGTTGCCAGCGGCATCGTAGACCGTGATCGCCGCATCGACATGATCGATAATGAGATTGACCAGCGCGTCCTGGCTCACTGCGCCGCGCGCGTGGGGCAGCGCGGGAACAGCAGCCATTGGCACTGCCTTTGACGCGGCCACCGACGCCGGCATCCGACGAGCGCGCAAGGAGAACAGCGGCACTCCGACCGCGCAGAACCGCTGCCACAGACCCAGTCTGCGTTCATTTTGCGTTAGGTCAACTGCCACGGCACGCCTCGATCTACACCGGCACGCGCTTCCCTTGAAGCCGCCAGCGGACAAGGTCAATAAAGCATTGCCGCAGTTAACAAAAAATAACCGAAGACAGGATGCCACACCTACAGGTGTGAGAGATAAGTCTCAGTCCAGCGCAGCACGGCCGTGTCTCCCCTGGTTCGTTCTGGGAGACACGGCGCACGATAGAATTGCAGTGAAGGTCTGCTACAGGGCTTTGCACTCTTCCCACAGCTTCACATACTTCCCCTCGCGCTCGGCCTCGACCGGCTGGAAGAAGATGCCGTTCGCCAAGTGCTTGACCGGATCGGTCACGCCGAGCGCGGCCACATGCTCCGGCCCTGCGATCTCGAACGCTTTGCGGTTGCTATGGCCATAGCCGGTGTTCTCGATGAGATATTTGCCGGTCTCGGGCGAGATCCAGGCATCGATGAAATCGTAGGCGGCGGCCCGATCGGCCTTGCCGACATTCAGCAGCGTAAGACCACAGAGCCACGTGAAGATGCCCTCCTTGGGAACCGCGTATTTCACCGGCACGCCTTCGGCCCCCAGGGTCTTTACGGTCTCGTTCCAAGCATAGCCCGCCACGATCTCGCCTGACGCGAGCGCCTGATTCAGCTCCGTGGGATCGCTCCAAATGAACCGGCTGTTCTTCACCAGTTTCTGCACCAGCGGCTTTGTCGCGGCCAGTTCCTCGTCGGACATTTCCCAGATCTTCTGCGGCGAATAGCCGAGCATCAGCCCAGCAATCTCGACCGCCACTTCGCTGTCTGTGAACGCCAGCTTGCCGGAATATTTGTCTCCGAAGAAAATGCCCCAGGACTCGCCGTCGTCCCCTTCGACCATATCGGTGCGGTAGGCGATGCTGGAGTTCCCCCAATCCGCCGGCGCCATGACAACGTTCCCATCGACTACCACGCCTTCCGCGGTCTGCAGCGCGGGAATGACATCCGGCCAATTGCTGAGCTTCGACGTGTCGATCGGCGTGGTCAGCTTCGCTTCGGTGAAGCGCACGACCGAATAGGTGCACGGGTGCATGATGTCGGCATTGAATCCTGCACGCACCTTCTGCACCGCTTCCTGTTCGTTGGCAAAGATCGAGAAGCTTGGCGGAGATCCGTGCTTCGCCACGTAGGAACCGAAGTGATCGGGCGTATCGTAGCCGGCCCACTCCAGGCAGACGAGCGGGTCCGCCTTGGCCGCGCGCGACATGAACGTCAAGCCGACGCCAAAGGCGCCGGCGCCTGCCATCATCTGGCGCCGCGTCACCTTGCCTTGAGACATGCGGTCGATGAACTTGATCCGATTCATGGCTGCTCTCCCTGTCCGATGTTGTGCTTGTATGGATCGAGCGTTGAGAGAATTGGGTGCCAGATCGCGGGCGATGTCAATGCCATGAACTGTCGTTCATGAAGTTGACAGGGTTAAAGGGCTGCGTATCTACTGCAAACCGGATTTGGACGCTGGCCGAGACAGAGCCGGCGCCGCAAGCAGGGGGCGTGGGACATGGCAGTTGCCGAGCCTGGCCAAAGGCTGGGATGGACGGCATCAGGTGACCAGTGGAACCGGTGGCTGCGCCGGCACGAATGGGCGCGCGGCTATCTGTTGATGTCTCCCACCATCCTCGTGATGCTGGCGATGCTAGTCGCGCCGATTGTAGCGCTGGTCGTGATGAGTTTCTGGACTCAACACGTCCTCGAGATCGATCGCACGCCTACCCTCGCCAACTACTGGCACCTGATCGAGCCGGCAGGCCCGGATGATGAGACCGCCTATTGGCTGGGCATCCCGTTCCCGTTCAAACGCGCTGTCTACATTGTCCTCCTGCTCAAATCGATCTTGATGTCCTTCACCGCGACTGTGGCCGTCATCCTGCTTGCCTATCCGATGGCCTATTTCCTGGCCTTCCGGGTCAAGCAGCACAAGATGATCTGGCTGATGGCAATCACCTTGCCGTTCTGGACCAGCTATCTGTTGCGGGTCTTCGCCTGGAAGCTGATGCTGGGATTCGGGGGCGTCATCAATTCTGGCCTGATGAAGCTGGGCCTGATCGACCAGCCCCTGGAGTTCCTGCTCTACAATCCGATCGCGGTGGTGATCACGCTGGCACACGCGTGGGTCGCCTTCGCGATCCTGCCGATCTATGTCTCGCTGGAGAAGATCGATCGATCGCTGCTGGAGGCGGCGAGCGACCTGGGCGATCGCGCCATCACGCGATTCTTCCGCGTCACCTTGCCCTTGTCGGCACCAGGCGTGATCGCGTCCTCGCTCCTGGTCTTTATCCCGACTGTCGGCGATTACGTGACGCCGACGCTGGTCGGCGGCCCCACCGGCATCATGATCGGCAACTCCATCCAGTCCCTGTTCGGGAAGATGAACGAGATTCCGCTCGGCTCGGCCTTGTCGCTCGTGATGATGCTGTCCGTCACGTTGATCGTTTGCCTGTTCCTATGGGCCGTCGGCTATCGCAAGATGCAGCGGAGCATCGCTTGATGGTGCGCCTCAGGATCGATCCAGCGACGGCCTATGCCATCTTCTTCGTCCTTTTCCTCTACGTGCCGGTGCTGCTCATCCCGCTGTTCTCCTTCAACGACAGCACCGTGGCCACTTTCCCGATGAAGGGCTTCACTCTGAATGGCTATCGCGGCATGGCCGCCGACGCATCGCTCATCAATGCGCTCAAGAACAGCCTCATGGTCGGCATCGGCGTATCCATCGTCAGCACTGCGCTTGGACTGCTCGCCGCCATGGGTGCGACACGGTATGCAATGCCTGGCAAGAGCCCGGTGATGGGAACCATCATGCTGCCGCTCGTGGTACCGAGCCTGATCCTGGCGATCGCGCTGCTCGTCATCCTGCGCCAGGTGTTCGACATTCCATTGACCCTGTGGACGGTGGCAGCCGGTCACGTGCTGGTGTGCGTGCCATTCTCGATGCTGGTGCTGATGTCCCGGCTGGAGGGTTTCGACAAGGGCCTGGAGGAAGCATCGAACGACCTGGGCGAGAACGCCTGGATGACCTTCTGGCGCGTGACCTTCCCGATCGCCTTGCCTGGGATCATCGCCAGCCTGCTGATGTGCTTCACCATCTCATTCGACGAGTTCGTGATGGCGTTCTTCCTGAGCGGCACCGACCAGACTCTTCCGGTGTTCCTCTACAGCCAGTTGCGCTTTCCGCAGCGCCTGCCACCCACTTTGGCGCTCGGCAGCTCCATTCTCGCGGTGTCGGTCGTGATCGTGCTGGTGTCGGAATGGCTGCGCCGTTTTGGCGTGCAGAGCAACAAGCCCGGAGCATTCTGACCCATGACGCAAGGCGACAACATTATCTCGATCCAGAGCGTCTCCAAGCACTTCGGACCGGTGAAAGCGGTTGATGATACCTCCTTCAACATCAAGCGCGGCGAGTTCTTTTCTCTGCTCGGTCCGTCGGGCTGCGGCAAGACTACGTTGCTGCGCATTCTCGCCGGCTTCGAGCTGCCGACGTCAGGCGAAGTGACGATCGACGGCCAGCCGATGTCGACCGTGCCGCCGCATGCGCGGCCGACCAACATGGTATTCCAGAGCTACGCCATCTTCCCGCACTTGAACGTCCGCGAGAACATCGCCTATGGGCTGCGCAAACGGAGGCTCGGCAAGGCGGAGACGGCGCGCATCGTCGAACAGGCTCTGGAACTCATCAAAATGCCGGGCTATGGCGAGCGCCGGTCGGACCAGCTTTCGGGCGGCCAGCGGCAGCGGGTCGCCCTCGCCCGCGCCCTCGTCTGCCAGCCCAAGGTGCTGTTGCTGGATGAGCCGCTGGGCGCGCTCGACAAGAAGCTGCGCGAGGAGATGCAGATCGAGCTGCGGCAGATCCAGCGCACCGTGGGCATCACGTTCGTATTCGTCACGCACGACCAGGAGGAGGCGCTGACGCTCTCCGACCGCATCGCCGTCATGTCGCGCGGCAAGGTGCTGCAGATCGATCATTCGACCCGACTCTACGAGGCGCCGAACTGCAGGGAGGTCGCGGAATTCATTGGAACCATGAACATCCTGCCCGGCACTATCGGCGAGGTCTCGCACGGGCGGGCGAACGTTGCGGCGGGCACACACGGCGCCTTCGAAGCGCGCACAGATGGTAGCGCACCGCGTCCGGGCACACCCGTCCTGATCGCGATCCGGCCTGAGAAGCTGCAGATGTCGTGGGAGCGGCCGGGCTTGAGCGTCAATTCGCTCGCCGGGAAAGTGGGCGCCGTCGCCTATTTCGGGGACCGCAGCCATTTCTATGTGGACGTCGAGGGGTGCGAGAAGCCGCTGGCCGTCGCCCTGCAGAACGGCGAGCGCCGTCTCGATGGCAGTGACCTCGTCGGGAAGCCGGTGTGGCTGAGCTGGGAGCCGGATTCAGCGGTGCTGTTGCCGGCGTAGCTTCAGTCCAAGCTCCGCCGCAGCATGTCGGCGAGCATGGCGTCACGATCCGCCTTGCGCATGGCCAGCAGCGGCTTGAGGCGCTTGGAATTCATGAGATCCGCGAAGCCGTGTGCGATGGCCCAGGTCCGCATGACCTCGGCCTGATCGGGCTCGGACCGGCTGGAGTGCGCCTCGTGCAATCGTGCAACGTCCTCGATCAGCTTGCGATGAGCGGCTGCGGCAGCCGCGTGCAACTCTTCCGATTCCCGATCCGGCCGATCCGACGAGAACATGAGGCGGAACAAAGCTGGATTTGCCATGGCAAAATCAATGTAACCCAGGCCCGCCGCGACCAGCTGGGATAGCGCATCCGTTTCAGCCCTTTTCTGTCGCGCTTCCTGGCTCTGGACGAAGCGCCGGAACCCCACCGCCGCAAGGGCGGTCAGTAACCCGTTCACGTCACGGAAATGATGCGCGGGCGCGGCATGGCTGACGCCCGCCCGCTTCGCTACGCCTCTCAGCGAGAACCCTTCGATGCCGCGGGCGGCCAGCTCCGCCTCGCCTGCCTGCAGTAGCACGGCACGGAGGTCGCCGTGATGGTAGGAGCCCACGCGGCGCACCGGCCGACTCGGTCGATGGACTGTCATGCAGTTGATCTATCGCGCAATCTAGACAGTGTCAAATTTCATCTTGACACTGCCTAGATCCTGACGAAGAATAATCTAGCCACTGTCAAGATTGAGCGGCCCGCCATGAGCCCCGAAGTCATATTCCGGATCTGCAACATGATCGCCCTGGCCGGCTGGCTGGTGCTGCTGGCATCGCCTTTCATTCCGAAACTGGCGGATCGCATCTCGACGCTGGTCGTGCCCGTGCTGCTGGCGATCGCCTATACCGGCCTGATCCTGGCCCACTGGTCCGGCGCCGAGGGCGGCTTCGATAGTCTGCCGAGCGTCATGCTCCTCTTCACCCAGCGGGAGATCGTGCTGGCCGGGTGGATACACTATCTCGCTTTCGATCTTCTGATCGGTGCTTGGGAGGTGCGGACCGCCAGGGCGGAGCGCATTCCATTCCTGCTCGCCATTCCCTGCCTCGCCTTGACGTTCCTGTTCGGACCAGCGGGCTATCTGGCCTTCACCGGCCTGCGTGCGGCACGGAGGATGATACGGTCCAACGCGCACGTGATCCACGGAGCATCACAATGACCACGGATATTCTTTTTGCGCAGCCGCAACATGGCGCACGGCCACTAATAGCGGAATTCTCTTCGCGCCATCCCCTCTTCGCCGGAGCGGCTTTGTGCCTGCTCATCCTGATGGCTCCGACCCTGTTCGCGATGGCGATCGAGCAGCGCACGTTCCTGGGCATCAACGTCTGGATGAAGCCGTTGAAGTTCGAACTCGCGCTGACGGCCTATCTTGCGACTCTCGCCTGGTTCGCCGGTTGGCTGCCGCGCGCCGTCGCAGACGCGTGGTGGCATCGCGTGTTCTCCGGCATCGTCGTCCTGGCCATCACGCTCGAGATGATCTGGATCGCCGGCGCGGCGGCCTTCGGCGTCGCCTCCCATTTTAACGACAGCTCGTCGGCCATGATCGGCATCTATGGCCTTATGGGCGCACTCGCAGTCCTGCTGACCTCGGCCACGCTGGTCTACGGAATCATCATCCTGCGCGACCGGGCAAGTCGGCTTGATCCAGCTTTCCGGCTGTCGGTGGGCATTGGGCTCATCGCGACCTTCATCCTGACCGTCGCATTCGCGGGCTACATGTCGACCACCGACAGCCATTTCGTCGGGGGCAATCAGTCGGACGCGGAAGGCTTGGCCTTGATGGGCTGGGCGCGTGACGGCGGCGACCTGCGCGTGGCGCATTTCTTCGCGACGCACGCGATGCATTTCATTCCAGCCTTCGGCTTCGTCGTCAGCCGACTGCTGGAGCCGCATCTTGCCGGACGCGCCGTGCTCGGCTTCGCAGGACTGTTCGTTGGCTGGACCGGCTATACCTTTGTGGAAGCGCTCTCCGGCCGACCGTTCCTCGCCATGCTCTACTGAGCCGCCTTCAGGGCTTCGGGCAGCATCTCTTCGAACACCTCCACATCGGCCTTTGTGCCGGCGCTCACCCGGATGCAGCGGTCGAGCGGCGGGACTCCGGGCATGCGGACGAAGACATCCCGGTTGATAAGCTCCGCCAGGATGCGGCGGGCATGGGCACCGTCGCGGCCGCAATCCATGGTCACAAAGTTGGTGGCGGAGGGCAGCGATGTCAGGCCGCTGGCGCGGGCGATCGCGGCGATGCGGTCACGTGACGCTGCGACCTGCTCCAGCACCCATTTGAGGTGAGCGTCGTCGGCGAGCGCGGCCAGCGCGCCCGCTTGGGCGACGCGGTTGACACCGAAGTGGTTGCGGATTTTGTCGAAGCTCTTGATCACGCTCTCCTCGCCGATCGCGTAGCCGATGCGCGCCCCGGCCATGCCATACGCTTTCGAAAAGGTGCGGAAACGGATCACTTGCGGGTTCGAGACATCGATCAGCGGCGTGGTGCCGTCCGGCGCAAACTCGCAATAGGCCTCGTCCAGGCAGAGCAGGCAGTCTGCGGGTAGCCGCTTGATCATCGCCTGCACGGTCGCGCCATCCCACCAGGAGCCCATGGGATTGTCCGGATTGGCGAGGAACACCAAGCGCGCTTGCTCCCTGGTCGCCAGCGCCAGCAATGAGTCCGGATCTTCGCGGTCGTTCACATAAGGCGTCGTCACCAGCCGACCGCCATACCCGGCGACGTGGAAGTTGAAGGTGGGATAGGCGCCGAGCGAGGTGGCGACGGTCACGCCCGGGTCCACGAACAGGCGCACGACATAGCCGAACAGTCCGTCGATCCCCTCGCCCACCACGATGTTCTCCGGCTTCACGCCATGCTTCACGGCAAGCGCGTGCTTCAGGTCGTGGTTCTCCGGGTCGCAATATTTCCAGGCTTCGGCCGCCTCTTGGCGCATGGCCTCGATCGCATGGGGCGACGGGCCAAACACGCTTTCGTTGGCGCCGATGCGCGCGCGGAACAAGCGACCACGTTTGCGCTCCTGCGCCTCGGGGCCGACGAATGGCACGGTCGACGGCAGGTCCTGGACGATGGTGGCATAGGGCGGGAGAGACATGCGCGTTTCCTGATCCTGGTAGAAGCTTGCCGGAAGGCCGGGGCAATGTTAGCCGTGGTCGGCACAATCGGGAAAGGACGAGGACGACATGGCCAAGACCCTTCTGGTGACCGGCGGATCGCGCGGCATCGGCGCGGCGGTGTGCCGGCTGGCCGCCCGTGAAGGCTATGAGGTGGCTTTCAGCTATGCCGGCCGGGCCGATGCCGCCAAGACAGTCCTCGCGGAAATCCACGGTCTTGGCCGCAAAGCGGTCGCGATCAAGTCGGAAGTGGCCGACCCAGCTCAGGTCGCCTCGCTGTTCGACCAGGCGGCGAGGGAGCTCGGCTACATCGATGCCTTCGTCAGCAATGCTGGTATCATTCACAAGGCCTCGCCACTCGCCGACATTGCCGTCGAGGAGATCAAGCGCGTCATCGAGGTGGACCTGGCCGCGCATCTCGTCTGCTTGCGGGAAGCGGTGCGGCGCATGGGCAAGTCGCGCGGCGGCAAAGGAGGCGCGATCGTCACCATCTCCTCCATGGCATCGGAGCTCCACGGCATCGGCGGCTTCGTGCCCTATGCCGCGGCCAAGGGTGGAATCGACGTGTTGACCACGGGCCTTGGGAAGGAGGTTGCGGGCGACGGCATCCGCGTGAACGGCTTGCGGCCCGGCCTCATCGACACCGACATGCAGGACGACACCGGCATCGAGAACCGCATCACGAAGCTCGCTGCCAACATCCCCATAGGCCGCGGCGGCTCCGCCGCAGAAGTGGCGGAGGCGGTGCTGTGGTTGCTGTCGGACAAGGCAAGCTATGTGACGGCGACCTTGTTCAACGTGTCGGGCGGGCGGTAGATCTTTATGAGGGGCGACGCTCGGGGGAGCGCGAGATGGAGCGCCCCCTGCGCGCTCGGTTTCGTCGCCGCCTCGACAACTCCAGCCTTCGCCCACACGACCGAGCGTGCTTTCATCCTGCTGTTGCCGACGGGTTATTACCTGCTCGGCGGTGCGCTGGCTGTGGCGGGCTCTTTCATGATCCTGCTTGCCCTGCCGGCCGAGCGGCTGAAGCGTTGGTCGGATGCGCGATGGACATTGGGGCGCCTCCGTGTCCCGAATGAAACCGGCGCTAGTCTCGCGTCCTTCGCCATTCTCGTGGTGCTGCTGACCGCCGGCTATGTCGGCAGCCGGGATCCGCTGGACAACCCGTTGCCGCTCACGGTGTGGACGATCTGGTGGATCGGCCTGACGATCGCCCATGCCCTGTTCGGTAACCTCTGGCGCTATCTCAATCCGTGGGCCGGGCCATTCCGACTGCTCGGACTGCGAAAGGCGCCGCTGCCCTATCACCTCGGCTATTGGCCGGCAATCATCGGGTTGCTCGCGTTTGCCTGGTTCGAGCTGGTCCATCTCGCCCCGAATGATCCCGCTGTCCTGGCGCAAGCGATCATCCTCTACACCATCGCCACGTGGATCGGCATGGCGCTGTTCGGCGAGGAGGCGTGGCTGAGCCGGGCCGAGACTTTCTCGGTGTTCTTTTCCCTGATCGCACGCATTGCGCCGCTGCAATCCGAGCCTGCCGCAACCGCGCTACGACAGTTCAAGTTGCTTATTCCCGGACGCGCGCTTGTCGACCTCGCGCCCCTGCCACCGAGCGGCGTCCTGTTCGTGCTCCTCACCCTCGCGGCGGTGTCGTTCGATGGGCTCAGCAAGACCTTCTGGTGGCTCGGCCTCAATGGTATCAATCCGCTGGAGTTCCCGGGCCGCAGCGCCGTGATGAGTGTCAACAGCATCGGTCTTGTCGCCCTCTGGGGCGTGCTCGGCGCGGCGTTCCTCGCGTGCATCTGGATCGGACGTGCGCTCGCGGGTAGCCGCGATCCGTTCTGGCCGAGGGCCGGCGCCCTCGCCGCTTCAATCCTGCCGATCTCTGTCGGCTACCAGTTCGCGCATTACCTGACTGCATTCCTGGTGAACGGCCAATACGCCGCGATCGCGCTGACCGATCCGTTTGCACTTGGCTGGTTCAATTCGGAAGAGCGGATGCACCGCATCACGACCTCATTCCTGTCGCACCGCGCCGGCGTCACGCTGATCTGGAACCTGCAGGCGGCCGGCATCGTGATCGGTCACATCATCGCCGTGCTGGTCGCGCATCTCGTGACGTTGCGAGCGGGAGCCGACCGCATGACGACACTGCTGAGCCAAGCGCCGCTGGCCGTACTGATGGTAGCCTACACGTTGTTCGGCTTGTGGCTGCTCTCGACGCCGGCAGCCGGTTGAGTTTTGGCCGCCCCGTGATAAAGTTCGTATACGAACGATCTAGAAGTCGCCGGCTGGCGCGGCACCGCCTAAACAGGGATTCCACTTAACTGGGGGAGGTTTGCGATGACTCGTTCCAAGACTCCAAAATCCAATAATCAGAAGAGCTTGATCTCGCGCCGCGCCGCTCTGAAAGGCCTTGGCGCGGTGGCGGGTGGCAGCGCCGCACTTGGCCTTGCACCAGGCTTCGTGCGCTATATCCAGGTCAGCGCAGCCGAGCCCCTTAAGATCGGATTCCAGGCGCATCGGACCGGTATCGGCGCCGCCTACGGCCGCTGGTATGAGCGCACCACCAACGCCGCGGTGAAGCTCATCAACGATGCGGGCGGCATTGCAGGGCGACCGATCCAGCTGATCACCGAGGATGACGGCACGGATCCCAAGCGCGGCTCGGAAGTGGTCGAGAAGTTCGCCTCCCAGCACAAGGTCGACATCACGTTCGGCACGTTGTTCTCGCACGTGGTGATGGGCTCGGCGCCGCGGGCCGGCGAGCTCAAGATGCCGTACTATGTGGTGAGCGAGGGCCATCACGTCGCTTCCGGCGCACTCAATCGCTACACGTTCCAGCCCGGCATTACCGACGTAAAGGCGCAGGTCAGCTCCATGGCCCCGTGGATTGCCGGCAATCTCGGCAAGAAGATCACGATGATCTTCCCGGACTATGCCTTCGGCTATGACCATCGCGACTATTTCAGCGCGGCGATCGAGAAGCAGGGCGGCCAGGTTCTGAAGCTCCTGCCGATCCCGGCGACGGAAACCTCCTACACCAAGTATTTCCCGCAGATTCCGAGCGATACCGAAGTGCTCTACCACGTCATGGTAGGACCCGGCGTGCTGACCTTCGTCAAGGAGATGGGCGAGTTCTACGGTTCCAACCGGCCACAGATCTTCGGCTTCATCGACTCGCTCGAAGCGGTCGATATCGCGAGTCCGGGCCTCGAGTTCCTCGACGGCACCTATTTCTGGGAGGCCTACCCGCGCTATGCCCAGGCCAACCAGAGCGAGGCGGACAAGTTCTATCGCGCCGCCGTCGGCGTCGACAACAACGGCGCGAGCCTTGAGGATTCAAAGGATGTCGCCACCTACTCCCACATGTTCGGCTGCTGGGAGACGCTCTACATCATCAAGGAAGCGGTCGAGGCGAGCGGCTATCAATCCGCCACCGCCGCCGACAAGAAGAAGCTGGTTGAGGCGACCGAGGCCATGAAAGGCTGGAAGGAAGGCAACGAGCACCCGCAGGGCGACAAGACCTTCGTCGGCCAGATCCATCAGTGCTTCGGCCACCAGTTCATCTCGAAGGTCGCGGGCGGCAAGCTGGAGGTGGTGCACAAGACCGAGATCGCCGACGGCACCTACGAGCCCGAGACCGACTACACGAAGATGGCGCTGTAAGAGCGCAATGCTGGATTCGCGGTGGAATTCCCTCCCCCGAGCCGGGGGAGGGTTAGGGTGGGGGCGCCGGCGCTTCAGCTCGACTCAATCTTCGCACGATAGACTAACCCCCGCCCCGACCCTCCCCCAGCTTGGGGGAGGGAGAGTGTGATGCTAACTCCATCGATGCGAATTCTATGAGCCTCGGCCCTCACCTCCTCCTCGCCCTGATGGAAGGCACCGTGGCCGCGTTCGTGCTGGCGTTGACGGCGTTGGGCCTGACACTGGTGTTCGGCGTCATGCGCATCGTGAACGTGGCGCACGGCGAGTTCTTCATGCTGGGAGCGGTGTTCGCCTGGGCCTTCGCGCACCTGGTCGGCAATCCGGCGCTTGGCTTCCTGGTCGCAGTCATCGCGAGCCCGATCGTCGTCGGCGGTGCGGCGCTGGTGATCGACCGTGCGATCCTGCGACGATTCAATTATCAGCCCGAGGCAACCATCGTCGCGACCATCGGCCTGCTCTACATCATCCAGCAGCTCGTGCTCATCTTCTACGGACCCGATGCACGCTCGGTCGAGGCGCCGATCAACTTCCGCGTCCAGCTCCCCTGGTTCGGCTATTCCGGCTACAAGCTGGTGGTCGCCGGCATTGCTGCATTGCTGCTGCTGGCGACCTGGTACGGCATCGCCAAGACCAAGCTCGGTCTCGTGATGCGCGCAACCCAGTTCGACAGCGAGACGGCACAGGCCTTCGGTATTCCTGTCGACCGGGTCTATGCGGCCGTGTTCGCGCTCGGTGCCATGCTCGCCGCCATCGCTGGCGTGCTGATCGTGCCGATCAAGCAGGCCTATTACCTGATGGGCCTTGATCCGCTGCTGCTCTCCTTCATCGTCGTCATCATCGGCGGGCTGGGCAGCCTGCGCGGCGCCATCATCGCCGCGTTCGTGATCGGCATCAGCGACGGCGTGATCTCGGTATTTTTCTCGCCCAATCTGTCGAAGATCCTGGCGACCTTGCTGGTCGCCCTTGTGTTGATCTTCCGGCCGGAAGGCCTGTTCGGCGGAAAGGCGCGCTGATGGACCGTCATCGCTCGCTCGCATTCCATGGCGGCGCGCTCGCACTGCTCTTCCTGCTGCAATTCGTGCTGCCGCCCTATCATCACACCAACTTCACCAGCATCATGGTGCTGGCCACCTATGGCATCGGCTACAACATCCTGATCGGCTATACTGGTCTGCTCAGCCTTGGCCACGCGATGTTCTTCGCTGCCGGCCTCTATGCCGCCGGACTTACGGTGCATTACTTCAATATCGATCCGATCAGCGCCTTCATTCTGGGTGCCGCAGCCGCCCTTGCCTTCGCGACCGCCGTCGGGCTGGTCGCCCTGCGCACCACGGGTGTGTCCTTCATGATCGTGACCATGATGTTCGCGCAGGCCTGCTTCCTGCTCATTCTCTATTTCAACCAGGTGACGCGTGGCGATGAAGGCCTCGTGCTGAGCGGTGCCGCTCGCCAGATCGGCGGTCTCAGCCTGACCAACCCAACCTTCCGCTATAATCTCGCGCTCGCCTTGTTCACCGGCGCACTCGTGCTCTGCTACATCCTGATCCGCTCGCGCGTCGGCCGCGTCCTGGTCGCGATCCGTGAGAACGAGGAGCGGGTGAAGATGCTGGGTTACCACACCTTCCGCTACAAGCTGCTGGCGCTCGCCCTCTCCGGCCTGCTGTCGGGTGCGGCGGGAGCCTCCTACGCACTGATGTTCGGCTATGTCGGCGCAACCTTCGCCTCCATCGAGTATTCGATCTTCGCCCTGCTGTGGGTGCTGCTGGGCGGCGCAGGAACCGTGCTTGGTCCCATCATCGGGGCCTTGCTGATGTTCTACCTGGTCGAATGGACCAGCGAGGTGACCCAGAGCTATCGCATCGTGGTGGGCGCCGCGCTCGTGCTGCTGACCCTGTTCTTCCCAAAGGGCATTCTCGGCACCCTGCGCGAGAAGCGCCTGAGATGGCTGCCATGAGTTTCCTCGAGACCAAGGCATTGAGCCGGCGCTTCGGCGGATTAACGGCGGTCGACACAGTCGACTTCCGGCTAGAAGCGGGCGAAATCCGCGCCGTCATCGGGCCCAATGGCGCTGGCAAGACCACGCTCGTCAGCATGATCTGCGGCCGCCTGGCCCCGAGCGATGGCACGATCCTGTTCGACGGCACAGAGATCACGCATCTGCCGCCATGGGAGCGGGTCGCGCGCGGCATCGTCTACACCTTCCAGATCACCAGCGTATTCCGTAATCTCTCCTGCTTCGAGAATGTGGCCCTGGCGGCCCAGCGTGCGTTAACCCTAGGCAAGGCGCCGTGGCATACCGTCGATTCGTCAGCACTCGCGTCATCCGTCACGGATGCGCTCGCGCGCGTGCATCTGCACGAGCGCAGCGACACACCGGCCGCCAACCTGCCGTATGGCCACCAGCGCCTGCTGGAGGTCGCGATGAGCCTGGCGCTGAAGCCCAAGCTGCTGGTGCTGGACGAGCCGACCCAGGGCTTGTCCGAGGCGGAGATCACCGATTTCTGCAGCCTGGTGCGCGAGATCGCGGCGGATGCGACCATTCTCCTCATCGAGCACAACATGGATGTCGTGATGGAGCTGGCCGAGCGCATCACGGTCATGAGCAATGGCGCGATCCTGGCGGAAGGCACGCCGGCCGAGATCACCGCCAATGCGGCCGTTCAGCAAGCCTATCTGGGGGCGTGATGCTGCGGGTCGAAGGGCTCAACTGCTTCTATGGCAATGTGCAGGTGCTGCGCGACTTCGCATTGGAGCTAAAGGGGGGCGAAGTTCTGTGCCTGCTCGGCCGCAACGGCGCTGGCAAGACCACGCTGCTCAAGGCGATCATGGGCTTGGTGCGGGCCCGATCCGGGCGCCTGACGCTGGACGACGCCGAACTCTCAGCCCTACCCGCCCACGCCGTGCCGAGGCAAGGCATCGGGTATTGCCCGCAAGGGCGGCGCTTGTTCTCCGAGCTGACGGTCGAGGAGAACCTCCAGATCGGCCTGATGGCGCGTGATCGTGGCGCCGCCACGTTGGAGCGCGTGCTGATCTTGTTTCCGGTGCTCCGCGAGCGCATGCGCCAGCGCGCTGGTACCCTAAGCGGCGGCGAGCAACAGATGCTGGCAACCGCGCGTGCGCTTTGCCTGGAGCCCAAGGCGCTGCTACTGGACGAGCCGACCGAGGGTTTGATGCCGAGCGCGATCACCACCATCCTCAACACCGTCAGACGGCTGAAGGCAGAAGGCGTCGCAACTATCCTGGTGGAGCAGCGCGTGGAAGCGGCGCTGACTGTCGCCGACCGCATCCTGTTCATCGAGAATGGACGCAGCTGCGAGAGCGTGGCACCGGATGTTCTGCGCGACGATCCGCGGCTGTTGCATCACTATGTCGGCGTCGGGGTGAAGCGGGAAAGACTGGGAGTGCAGAGATCTTGAACGACAGCACACAAGGCGCGGGCGTCACGCTTGCCAACTGGCGTCAGGCGCCATGGAACAGGTGGGCCTTCCATCATGTGCCGGAGGTCCTCCCGGTCATGCGCATCGCACACGACCCGGCGCGCGTCTCCGTTCTACCGAAGGCCCCACGCGACATCGGTGCGCTCGCGTTCACGGGACCGGACGGTGCGCAGCGGACGACTGCAAGCCTGCTACCGGAGACTGCAACCGATGGCTTCCTCGTCCTGCACAAGGGCCGCATCGCTTTCGAGTGGTACGGCAACGGCCTTACGCCAAGCGATCCGCATATCGTCTTCTCGGTCAGCAAGTCCATCACCGGCATTCTTGCCGGCATCCTGGTGGAACGCGGGCAGCTCGACCCCGATGCGCCGGCCGCGCGCTACATCCCGGAAGCGCTCGGGTCTGCTTACGGCGATTGCACAGTGCGCCATGTGCTCGACATGACCGTCGGCATCGCATTCGCGGAGGACTATCTCGATCTGACCGGCGACTTCGCGCGCTATCGCGCGGCGACCGGCTGGAACCCTCTGGACAACCCGGCGCTGGCCATGGATCTGCGCACCTTTCTGGTCACGTTGCGGCGCGACGCCAATCCCCACGGCGCCAAGTTCCACTATGTATCGCCGAATTCCGACCTGCTGGGTTGGATCCTGGAGCGCGCCGGCGGCCTGCCCTATGCGCGGCTTTTGACCGAGCTGCTCTGGAGCCGGCTCGGCACCGAGGCCGATGCGCACGTGACCGTCGACCGGCTGGGCGCCGCACGCTCGGCCGGTGGTATCTGCGTGGCATTGCGCGACCTCGCGCGCTTTGGCGAGATGGTGCGGAATTTCGGCCGGGTCGGCGATCAGCAGATCGTGCCGCGCCGGTGGATCGAGGATATCCTGCAGAACGGCGATCAGGGCGCCTGGCTCGCGACGGAAACGGCGGCGAGGTTCCTGCCCCAAGGCCGCTATCGCACGCAGTGGTACATGATCGGCAACCCCAGCGGCGCCCATTGCGCTGTCGGGATTCATGGCCAATGGATCTACATTGATCCCGTGGCGGAAATGGTGATCGCCAAGCTCTCCTCGCAGCCTTTGCCGCTCGACGAGGCGACGGACCACCTGCTGCTGGCAGCATTCGCCGCCATCGCAGACGCGCTCCGCGCATGACCGATGCTCTGGCTCTGACTCGATCGATGGACCGCGCGCACGCATGATCCTGGCCCCCATCCCTGCTCTCGTGGCGGTCCTGTTCTGCGCCGCGCTTTTCATTCTGTTGTTCCAGTATCTCTTCCCGCGGCCGGCACCGTGGAGGCTGGTCGGGACTTCGCTGTTGACCAGCATCATATGCACGTTCCTGCTGGCCTTGATCCTGCATCGCTTCGTCGGGGCCGGCCTCGCGAGCTTCGACCGCTTGACGACCGTCGCCGCGGCTTTGCCCTTCGCCATCTGGCGCATCGGCTTGCCGGAGGAAGCGGCGAAGTCGCTGGCCACGATTCTCGCGCTGTTGCCGTTCTGGCGGCGTGTGACGCCGGCGCAGGCGTTCCAGACCTCATTGTTCGTCGCGGTCGGGTTCGCGATCGTCGAGAACCAAGGCTACGCGACCGCCTTCGGCCAGCATGCCATGCTCATGGCGTTCGGCCGCGGCTTCCTGGCGACCTTCACGCATAGCCTGCTCGCGATGATCTTCGGCCTGTTTCTCATGCGTTTCGCCGCGCGCGGCTGGCGGGACTGGCACGTCTTGATCATCGGCTACCTGGTCGCAGTGGGATTCCACGCCGCCTACGATACCGGCATGCTGCCGATCCTCAGCGAGTTTGTGCGGACCAAGAACGTGAGCATGCCGACCATGGTCAGCGCGCTCCCCGTTGTCGTGATCGGCATCGCGCTGGTGCTGGTGACCGGCCTGTGGTCTCTGCGCCATGCCACCCGCCGTGCCGCGGAGGAGGATTTGATCAGTGCGGAGCCGGGGCATCAGGACGTTGTCCGGCGCTGGCGCTGGAGCGGAAACATCCTGTTGCTGCTCGGTATTGTCGGCCTGATCGCGGCCATTGCCGCAGGCGTCTATGCGGGACCACCGCAGGCAGCCGAAAGACCGGACCTCGGCGCTGCATTGCTCTACGCCGTCGGCTTTGCCGCCCCCATTTTCGCGATGATCGTGGGTTGGGTAGTGCGGCAGAAGCGGTGAACGCTATTCGGACGCCTTCTTGAGCGGCTGCGCCCGCCGCTCGCCGACCGGCGGCAAGGTCTCGATCTCGGCGGCGCTCATCGGCTCGTAATCCTCAACCGCCAGGCAGCGATCGATCACCTCGCCATCTTCCGAAAGCGGACAAATGATGCATTCCGCCCACAACGGCGTCCGGTCCCCATCGACCCAGTCCGTCAGCCCGTAGGCCGGTTTGCGCGCGTCGATTACGGCGCGGTAGTAGTCCGTCCAGTCGCGGCCCTCGTCATCGAAGATCAGCTCGTCAGCGTACCGATTGGTGAAGTCGACGCGCGCCCAATGCACGATCTCGGTGCCCACCAGGCGATAGAGCACCCGGAACGGCCGATACTCGATGCCGGTGATCATTACATGCGTCAATGCCGCCTTGATCGCGGCCGGATCGATATCGGGGCGCTCCGGGAAACGCCTGCCCTGGCGCAGACGATTCCAGTACCGCAGCACCTGCGCGACCTTCGGCGAGCGGACGCGTGCGAGCACGTCACTGAGCTCACGGTCCGGGTTGAAGGCGAAAAACGTGTCACGCGCGATGCGCCATTGCGAGTCCATCACGTGACCATAGCTGAGGCTGCGTTAATCGACCTTTACGATCTGCAGTGGAACGCCGGTTGCGGTGCCGCAGGCCAAGCAGTCTAAGCCAAACGGCCGATGGGAGCTTTCACGGCGTCTTGAGCAGCCGCCAAGCCCGCCGGCACATCCAGAGGCAGCCGATGGCAATCGCGAGCAGACCAGCGCCGAGGCCGAACGAAAGCCACCAATCCCAATGCGCCGCCCCCATCATCAGGCTCATGTAGGCGAGCGCGACGGCGAGGAGCAGCAGGAGCGCGCTCGTGGCGAGCCAGACTATCAGGAGCAATCTGTTCATTGCTGTCCGCGCGCCGACATACGTGGCGACTGATGTTCACGCGGCCATCGAGATCGGATGATGGGACTCCAGTTCTTCCAGATCTATCGAGAGGGCCACACGTGGTATGGCAATCGGCGTCCCGGCCATGCCGGAAGAAGCGGATTGAATGCCGCATGCCGTTGTCCCAAGCTTGCTCTCGCCGAAGCGGCGAAGCGCTTCAAAACGGGGGAGCTGTGGCAATGCGGAAGGTCTTCCGGTTCATTGGCAAAGAACTCAAGGAGGCGCTGGCGCCGACCACCTTCTTCCTGCTGCTCTTCCACCTCGCCGCATTCACGAAGGCCCTGATGCTGGAATCCTATGGCATCACCGTCGCGACGGCGTCGGTGGCCACCATCGGAGCACTGATCGTCGCGAAGGCGATTCTGATCGCGGACAAGCTGCCCTGGGTCGGCCGCCTCGAAAGCAAGCCGCTCCTGATCAGCGTCTTGTGGAAGGCCGCGCTTTACGCGCTGCTCTGCCTCGTGTTCCGCCTAGTCGAGGAGCTCATGCCGCTCGCGACCAAGCACGGTGGCATGACGGCGGCGCTGCAGCATTTCCTGGAAGAGGTGTCCTGGCCTCATTTCTGGGTCCTTCAGATCTGGCTGCTGATCGCATTGGTGCTCTACGCAGCTGTCGTCGAGCTCGATACGCATCTCGGCGCAGGAATCAGGAAGGTTTTTCTTGGCTGGCCTCAGCGGAATGCCGGCCATCCATGATCATGTTCCCTCGCACTCCGACCCCTGCGCAATCTCGTTGCGAACGATGTCAGTGGATCTGTTGCAGGACCTTTCCGTGCTTCGTGTGGTCGTTATAGATCAGCATGGCGGAGATGCTGCGGATCTGTGCCATGGCGACCATGCCGGCGTTCGGGGCAAGAAACCGGTATTGCGAATCCTTGATGCTCGCCGGGCCGATCTTACCGTCATAGGTCCAGCGGATGAGCACGGCGTCGTAGGTGCCCGCTGGAACGGTCACGGCGATAGGCGCCGATATATGTGTAGGTCACATCGAGCGATCCCGAATGCGTCACCTTTTTGAGATCGGACAAATCGTAGACCGAGACCTGCAGGGTTGACGTGCGGCTCTCTCCAGGCTTTAGACCCTGGACGATCATCGGCTCGCCAGGCACGAAGCGAGATAGCACCTTATTGCCGAGATCCTGCTCGGCCACCGTATGCAGGCTGCCGTCGGACGACTTCTGGAAGAAGGCAGCGCCCGCCTTCTCCACCGAATAGTGCCAGCCCGGCGCCAAAGATGCGTCAGTGGTGTCCTCCAGCTTATGGGCTTCCGCCCTCTTCTTGTCCTTCTCGATGACCTGGTAGCTCATCGAAGAGCCCTTGGGCAGCAGATAGCTCTCAGGCGAGCCTAGCGGCATGGCCGGCTGCGCGTCGCCGACAACGCCCTTGCCAAGGAGCTTTTCGATTTCCTCCTGATCTGCGCTTGGCAACGAAATGACCGTGCCCTCTGCCGCGGCAATGCCCGGCATCAGGCCTAAGGACAGGATCGCAACGGCAACTGCCGCAAGCGCCGTCCGCCCAAAAGTCTTCGACATCATACAATTCCTCCCGGAATAAGATCGCCTGGTAGTGCTGAGCCGGCGTGGGATCGGCCACGCATAGCGATCACCGCTTCTGCCGCTCACTTCAAATACTGGACTTTCAGGCGTTGAATCTCGCCATTGAACGCAAACGGCTTTCGGTCGAAATATGCGAGCGAGACTGGCGAGTAGCTGTCTCTGCCCACATCGAAAGCGTCATTGGCGGTAAAGGTGAGCGGAGCCGAGCGTGGCACGCGACCTTTCGCCACTTCCTTGCCATCAACGCGGACGACGACGTCAAGCGGCGCCGCGTGATCGTTGTTGGCCTTGCGTGTCTCGACCTCTATCTTGACCTTGCCGCTGGGCAACGGGTCGGATGATTCAAGACGCGTCCGTTCGACCTCAAACAGATTGTACTCGTAGGTCAGCCTACCCTTATCCACCCACAAGGCGACACCTCCCGAAAAGGCGCCCAGGGCGTAAAGCACACCTTCCGAGTCCGACTTCAGTTCCGCCTCGATGGTAACCAGATTGCTCCGCGCTCCGACTTTTGGCGCGGTGAACTCCGGAACGCCGACGACCTCTTGCGTGAACTCGAACTCTGTCGCCGGATTCGATGGCGCATCCTCCGGATGGAGGACGGCAGACCACAGCCCGCCACCGACAGGGTACACCTTGTTCGCTTCCGCGCTGACGCCGAAGGCTTTCCTGAGCTCCTCAACTTTATCAGGGTGATCGACCGCGACGTCGGTGGCTTGAGAATAGTCCTTGCTGAGATCGTGCAGCTCCCAAACGTCATTGTTCGGCGACCATTTGAAGATCGCCGGATCGAGGCCTGCCTTCCACGGTATCCGGGGGCCAAATACCGACGCTATCCATTCATCCTTGTAGTGGGCGCGGCTACCCATGATCTCGAAATACTGCTCCGTCTTCTGCCCCGGCGCGCGGGCGGAGTCGAAGGTGTAGGTCATGCTAACGCCATCAAGAGGATCCTGGGTTATGCCGTCGACGAGCTTTGGCGGCTGGATATCCAGGACGTCGTAGATCGTCGGCACGATGTCGTTGACATGATGAAACTGGGAACGCGGCGTCGTGTCGGGCTTGATCTTGCTGGGCCAGGAGACCACGAGCGGTGTGCGCGTCCCGCCGAAATGCGCTGCGACCAGCTTTGTGGACCGATGTGGTGTCGAACCGGCCCAAGCCCAACCGGCATGGTACATATTGTCGGCTTTCGGTGAGCCGAGTACGTCCAGACCTCCCAGCTCATTCATCGCACGGATATGGTCCTTGATCTCCGTACGGATGCCGTTCTGTGCCAGAAGCTCGCTGATCGTGCCATTCTGGCCTTCCGCGCTGGATCCGTTATCGCCCCAGACATAGAAGATGAGCGTATTGTCGCGCATGCCAAGCTCATCAAGGGCGTCCAGCAGACGACCTGCTTGCGTATCCGCGTGTTCGGTGTAGCCTGCGAACACTTCCATGAGGCGCCGCTGTAACGGCTTCTCGTCCTCCGGAATGTCCTGCCATGCCGCCAGGGTATCCGGACGGGGCGTCAGTTCTGTGTTCTCCGGGATCCATCCGAGTTCCTTCTGATGGGCGAAGATGCGTTCGCGCATGGAATCCCAGCCATCATCGAACTTGCCTTTGTACTTGTCGGCCCACTCCTTGAAGATGTGATGCGGACCATGGGATGCGCCGGGAGCCCAATACATGAAGAATGGCCGATCCGGCGTCAGTGCGCGAACCTGCTTCATCCAAGCGACGGCCTTGTCTGTCATGTCCTCGGTAAAATGGTAGCCTTCTCTTCCGTGGGAAGGGTCGAGGCGGACCGTGTTCTCGACGACGGCCGGCTCCCACTGCGACGATTCACCGGCAAGAAAGCCATAGAAGTAGTCGAAGCCGATTCCTTCCCCCGCCGGCCAGTCGGTGTAGGGGCCGATAGCCGTCGTTTCATTCGCTGGGGTGTTGTGCCATTTCCCGAATGCCGCGGTCGCGTAGCCGTAATAGCCAAGAACCTTTGCGACGGTCGCAGATGTGCGCGGAATACGGCCGGTATACCCGTCCCAATCGTTTGCAAGTTCCGCGATCTGGCCGTTCCCGACGCGGTGATGATTACGCCCCGTGAGCAAAGCCGCCCGCGTGGGGGAGCACATAGCGGCATTGTGGAAGCGATTGTAGGAGACTCCTTCCTCCGCAAGACGGCTCAACGTGGGTGTTTCGATCACGCCGCCAAAAGTGTCCGGCAGCGCCGGACCAACATCGTCGAGCATGATGACGAGAATGTTCGGGGCATCGGCCGGCAGGTGCGACTGCGCCGGCAACGGATTATAGGTCGACTCTGCGATCGTCGGACCAGCCTTGCTCCCCGAGGACTTCGGCGGAAAAGGCAGCGATTCTTGGGCGATTGCGGGAGCACACAACAGCAGGACCATCGTGCTCGCTCCCAACCAGCGTGCCCTCAAATGCCTAAGCGACTTCATCTGATCCTCCTGGCCTTACAACACATCTGAATCCTACATGACACGTCGAGGTATCCACGGGCTCCGCGTGCCTCGCTGCGGGACGGTAGCGGCGGCAGTAGTTGGGCGCGCAGAGGTGCGAGCCGCCTTTTAAGACCTTGCGTGGAATCCTGATCTCGGGCTGGCACGGGTCATAGCTGTCGGTTTCGCGACCGCCGTGAGGGTTTTTCGGGATACAGCAGGCTTTCTGTGCGTTCGCCTCGTGCCGCGGAGCGAACCAGTCGGACGTCCATTCCCAGACGTTCCCGATCATGTCGTAGATGGCGTATCCGTTCGGTGGAAAGACCTTGACGGATGAGGTGCGTACGTACCCGTCTCGCGCCTCGTTCACCGTCGGAAAGCTCCCCTGCCAGGTGTTGGCCATGTGGCGGCCCGCCGGCGTAAAATCCGAGCCCCAGGCAAACTCTGCTTCATCGAGTCCGCCTCTAGCTGCGAACTCCCATTCTGCTTCTGTCGGAAGATCCTTGCCGCTCCACCGGGCATAGGCGAGCGCGTCATGGTAGCAAACATGTACGACGGGATGCTCGTCCAACCCATGGATGTCGCTGTTCGGACCGTATGGATGACGCCAGCACGCGCCCTTCAGAAATGTCCACCATTGAGCCCAGTCGGTAAGATCGACACTTCCATCCGGCGACTGGAATACCAGTGACCCCGCATACACCATCTCCGGCAGAATGCCTGGATAGTCTCTTGGATTGGGCGGAGATTCCGCGAATGTGCGATACCCGGTGGCCGAAACGAACTCCGAGAACTGTGCATTCGTGACGGGCGTCTCGTCGATAAGAAAGCCGTCCACATGGACGCGATGCACTGGCCCTTCTTCTGGGTAGTGTCGATCTGAACCCATCAAGAAGGTTCCACCGCGCACAAATACCATGCCTTCTCGTGCAGGCTCACGCAGCTCTTGCCCTTTCAGCAGCCTCATCGATCTGCTCCTGTCGAACCTGCGCTTATTGCTGCGTGATCTGGCTTTGAGGCGCCGTGTAGCCCGGCGGCGTCACTTGCCACTCGATCCCGTCGAGCGCCATTTGGCGTCCGAAATCGAACTCCCGGTTCATCTCAGCCTGGTTGAATTGGTCGGTCGTCGATGGCACATAGGCGGCCGGTATGGCTACGTAGTGAAAGGCAACCTCATCGTCCTTTGCGCCGAGGTAGAGACGCCAGAGGTCGTTGATGCCGGACACCTTGAGCATCGAGTGGATCGCCCGCATGGTTATGCTGGTGAGCGCGCGGTCCACCGGCTCGAAGCTGGGGGTCAGCCAGCCGTTCCGGATGACATAGAGGTTCTGCTGGACTTTGCCCTGGAACTCCGGATGAGCGGCGCGAATGTTCGCCGGCAGGTCGGTCGCGGCGCCGATGAAAAAGGCCTGGAAGAAGACGCCGCCATCGACATGCATCTCCTGATGCTTCTTGCCGTCGGCCGATACATCGATCAGTACCGGAGGAAAGATCGAAGGGATCGATGCGGAAGCCAGGAGCGCCTGGCGGAACAGCGCCAAACGATCAGGTTTGCCACTGGCCGCGATGGCGCCCATGTCCCATATGACGGGCTGCTCCGCGTCAAGGTTGGTGGAGGCGACATAGAGCCGACGACCCTTCGCGTGTTCGGCTGCGATAGCATCCAGGAGCTTTTCGTCGACGTATGTGCCGATCAGGTCCTGGAGCGGTTCCGTAGAAGCCACGGCTTCCGACCAGAGCAGCGGCAGCAGGCCACGCGCAATGAAGATCCTGCTCGCATCGATCGTGGTGTATGCCGCCTTCAGCTCGTCGTCATAATCTGGCCCGAGGAAGGCAAAGGGAGCGATCAGGGATCCGGTGCTGACACCGGTCACGATCTTGAACTTCGGACGGCCGCCTGCTTCTGTCCAGCCGTTCAGCAGACCAGCGCCGAAGGCTCCGTCCGAACCGCCGCCCGACACGGCGAGATAGTTGTAGATGCGCTCGCCACTGGGGCCCACGTGGTAGCTGTCTTCCGTTTCCGTGCGGAAAGCCTCGGCAATGTCCCGTTGGAAACCCGAGACATCCTCGAACGGCAGATAGCGGATCGTGCTCGAATCGATGTCAGCCACAGTCGCCCGCGAGATCGGCGGCTCGGCAGCGGGTTCGCGCGTGAGCGTGCTGCAGGCGCACAGCATTGCAGCTCCTGCCAGTACGCTTATGTTTCGTAGTCCGATACGTGCCAACCTAGCCCTCCATCTCGCAGATCTTTGTTGCAGAAGCTCACGCTCAGCCGCGCAGCCTCACAGCCAGCCCTGCCGCTCGGCTGCGTCTATCAACTGTTCTGAAATCTCGTCCGCGGTCCTCTTGGCCGCGCCCTCGATGGTGGATGAGCCCGTCGCTTCGCCGGCCACCTTCACTGTCCCGGCGACCGCCAGCCCGATCGGGTTTGCAGTGGCCGCCATGACCGCAAGCGGCAGAATCACACCCGGCGCCTTGTTACCGCCGGATTCGACATGGCCGCTGCCGAGCAAGCGCAGGCCCTGTGGTGTCATCTGGAACCCTTCGACCGCGGTCATCAATTCCGCATTGCCGGAGCCGAATCCGACCAGCATACGCTTGGCGGCGCTGCCCTCTTCCGCCGAAACGAAATAGCCCCTGATAGCGATGTCATTGACCTGAGGTGCAGGTTGGCCCGTTGCCTGCACGGCCGGCAGGCCAGCACCGCGCAGCTGTGCCGTAACCTGCCGCGCGATCTCCGCACCCAGCCTGCTGGTCGCTGCGAGTTGTTCCGCCGTCGGGATGGTGTTCGCGACGGCGTTCTGAGCCGCGAAAGCCGATTCGGCCGGCACGTCGGCGGGGTTGGCGGTGAAGTCATGAATGATGACCCGGCCGGGCTGCGCAAGCTTCTCGCCCTGATATTGCTGGCGCTGGGTCACGTCGGTCGATGCGCAGCTGGACACGACGAAAGCGATGAATAGCCACGCGGCGGAAGAATGAGTAATGTTCATGGCAAGTTCCCTTCAAAATGCCCGTTGCAGCCTGTTGCCCCTCTTTGCGGCTGGCGATCCACATTGATCGGCAGCCCGCTTCCGATCGCCTTGGGGGTGGCGATCGGAAGAGGACCGGCGGTGACCCGAGGGCAGGGTCACGGGCCGCTCTTGTTCCAAGGCCGCGTATGTCTTGCCTCAATCTCTACCTGACGACATATCCGCGCCCCTGCATGCAGGCAGCGAAGGCTTGGTTGTAGCGGCCGAGATCGGCTTGGTACTGCGTCATGGCTTGCTCGTTGGCGTAGGCCTGTTGCCGGCGCTGCTGGTTGCGGCGCATCAGGCCTGCGGTCCCGCCCACGGCTGCACCGATTGCCGCGCCTTCTCCAGCATCCCCGGCGATCGCACCACCGATCGCGCCGAGCGCAGCGCCGCGCGCGGCGCCGCCCAACACCGGCGCGCCTTGTTGCGCGTACGGATTGCCGTAGTAGTTGGGTGCCGATTGTCCGGGATAGACGCCTGTCTGCTGCTGCGCCCAGGTACGGCACGCCGCTTCGTCGCTGGATTGCTGCTCGAGGGACTGGCCCGCACTCGGATAAATGATCGGCGCCGATTGCGGCCATGCCGGCGATCCGATGGCGATCGAGCACGCAGTAACCACAATCAGGAGCGCGATCGGCCTGCGCCTGTTCACGCGTTGTTTCATCGTGGCACCTATTGCTGCGGCGCTTCGGGGAGCTTGTAGGTCAGCTTCGGCCAAAAGATGATTCCGCCGGCCGATTCATGGACGGTATTCCCGCCGGTCGCCGCGAACTCCTGCAGACCGCTGCGGATCGTGATCGGCCCACCACCGGAAATTCCGGCGAAGCGATCCGTTCCACCGGTGAAGGTGAAGTCACCGTCACAGCCGACCAGGTGGACGCCCTTGCACGTGATCTCGCCATAGGCGCGCGATCCATCTTTCGCCGAAATGGTGCAGCGGCCTCTGCCCTCTTGCGTGGCATCGGACAGATTCACGTCGACGATTGCCGGGCAGATCATGAATCCGGAATCCAGCGGCCCCTTGTCTGTCTCGACGAATATCATGCCGGAGAACGAACCGACGAAGGTTGCGCGGTTGACGCCTGTTTCGTACATCTGGCCGCGGCCCTGCCAGGCGGCGAAGGCCTTGATCGTCTGCTCCTGGTCCGCCAGAACTGTCGACGAAGCTCCAAGCGCTGCGCCGAGCAGAGCAAGTGCGATAGCCGCCCGATTGGTGCGCATCATGATGTTCTCCCCTCAATCCAGATCGATGTAGACCGCATCGCCGCCCAGGGAGAGCGCGAGGCCTGTCCGCTCGGCCTTGAGATGGATTGCGACGCCGTGCGCATTCTCGAGCCACAGCTCGCCCGCGCTCAGCTGCCCCACGGCCAATCCATAGCGAGCCTGGAAGTAGCCGCCCGAGAAATCGGCCGGACTGCGCAGATTATAGACAGTCCCCTGCGCTTCCATCTTCGAGACGCCGATCCCGCCAACGCCCAGGCCGCCCACGGTGAAACCGTACTTCCTTCCGCCGAATATCAGCGTGCCGCCACCCAGGTTTCCGCTGCCGATGAAGGCGATCTGCACCTGTTCGAGGGTGACCGTGCCGGATTCGACGTAGTCGGCAGCGGCAATGACCGGGACCAGACCCACACCGATGCCCGCGAGCAGGCTCAGCGAAAACTGCCGTCTCGTGATCACGTCGTGCGTCATGATCCCTCCCGAGAGCTCATAGACGGATCGTCATGCCAATCACGGGGCCTGACATCTCGACATCGAAGATGAAACCATCGTTTTCGTAGTCGACCTCGAGGTGCCGGTATCCTGCGATCGCCGATACCGTGGCGTTGAAGCGGTAGCCGATGCCCGCGAAGCTGTCCCAGGTGAGGTCGGAACTGACTCCGAACCCGCCGACCTGGGACAGGCTGGTCAGGAAGATGCCGTTCTCGAACTGATAATGGCCATGAAGACCGATGATCGGGTCGATCCAGTTCTCGCCGTGCTCGAACTCCTGGTCCTGCAGCACGCCGCCTTCTAGCTTGAGCACGGTATCGACAGACCAGACACGCACCCCGGCAAGCAGATCCAACGTCGCGTGTTCGGTTTCGATTGCGCGATATGCGCCCCCGAAGGTGCCAATGAAGATTTCGTTCTCCAGCTCGACATCGTCGAACAGGATGCCGAGCGGCGTCTCCTGGTCGGCGCTGACGGACGTGTAGATCAGATCCATGTAGGCGGCGAAGCGCTGATAGCGCAGCTGGACGATGGCCATGCCCGCCAGATCAAGGTGATCAAGGATGTCGTTGAAGCTGACGTCGACGTCGGCAGCCAGTGCGCCGGGGAACGAGGCGATGCTGCCTTCCATCCCGGCGCCCCAGACATAGGGTGAGATACTCAGCGACCAGTCGTCATTCGCAAGCGACGACCTTGGGTTCTCCGGCCAGGCGGGAGTGGCCGCCGCAATCGCTCCCGTTAGGGCCAGGAGGATTGCGGCTGCCCGCCGTGGGGTTCCGCGCTTGTGATTAATGCCGTTCACTTGGTCTTTCCCCCAGGCACGCTTCCAGCTCGCGTTCCAAATCCGCAATCAACACGCGGTATTCCATGATCCTTTGGACGTCCTCCAGGCGGTTCCGTTCTTCAAGGCCCTGGAGGGTGTTGACCGCCAGCTCGTAGTCCTCGCACAGGGATTGGAACTGCTCGCTGGTTGCCATCAATCGCGCCACAGCGTTGGCGCGATCGGGGAACCGACGAACAACCAGCGCCAGGTATGGGGGACTGTTCGACAAGTCGCGGACCACCTCCGCATGCCCCGATTGCTGGTCAATCCAGCGATGCCGGCACCCAGCAGCTTGAGGTCGCACGCACGGCGAAGGGAAGCACGTTACGGTAACGGGCGCCTCAGTAACCCACGGATGTCATGGAAGATTCGCCTCGTCCTCATGAACGCAAGGCATCAGTACGCTATGGAACGTCATTCTTTGAGAGCGCCATCGACAAACAGGACGGCAAGGGATCGCGGCAACTCTGCCTCAAACACACCGCTTTGCGTCTTAAGCAACGTTAAGAAACCGGGTGCGCACGCTCTGCCACAGCCTGTCTAGGAAGCATCACGCGGGTATCCAGGTATCACCATTCCCGCCTTGGCCAAACCGTCCAGTATCAGCGGGATGTAGTCTTCGTGGACGTTGCGCATCCTGAGATCATCGAGCGCACGAGCCCCGTAGGTGGGGTCGATGGCCAGGATCTGCGCCACGGCGGCCTTCGCCTCTTCGGCGCGCCCGAGCTGGCCGTAGCACATGGCGAGTGCCACATACGCGATTGCGACGTTGGGAGCATCGAGTTGCTTTGCCTGGGCAAGTGCTTCTTCATAGTCGCCTTCGACATAATGCTTGAGGACGAATGCAATCCGGTACTGGCCCGGCTGGCCCGGATTGCGAGCATAGGCCTCTTCAAGCAGCGGCAGGCCCTTGTCCCATTGGGTTCTGTCTCCATAGCGCAGGCCGAGGTCGGCCATTAGACTGCTGTTGTTGGGGTTGAGCTGCAGGCCACGCTCACCGGCGGCTAAGCTCAGATCGACTTCGTTCATCAACCAGTAGACAAGGTGCAGGGCGTGATAGGAGAAGGAGGAATCGGGTGCCAGTTCGATGGCGCGCTGCGCCAGTTCATGCGCCCGCACCATCGGATCGAAGGAGAGTGATTCCCTGCCGAAGTTGAAGCGATAGGCATCGACGTACACGATGGCCAGACTTGCATAGGCGTCCGCGTAGCTTTGATCAGTGGTGACTGTGCGTTCGAGACATTCGCGAACTGGTTCATGGAGTTCCACTCGATAGGAACGCCAATACTGATAGAAGCGCAGGACGCATTCGTAGGATGTCATGGATTCCGCCGGCTTGCCTTCGATCTCCCTTGCCTTTTTGTTGAAGATCACGCCATAGGGTTGCGCCAGCTTTTGGATTACCTGGTCGGCAATCTTGTCCCGCACAGCGTGGACATCGACAGCGGCAAGGTCGCCGACGAATCGATCTGACCACACATATTGACCGTTGTTGGCATCCAGCAGCGAGGTGGTAATGCGGAAGTTGGTCGGTGTCGTCGTCACGCCACCGGTAAGGATGAAATCAACGCCCAACTCCGTGGCGATCTTCGAGATATCTGTACCTCCATTATAGAGGAAGCTTGTTTCCGGCCCGAAGACGAACAGATCGTTGAAACGGGTCAGGCCCGTGATGACTTCTCGCGTGAAGCCACGTGCGAATTCACTCTGCTGGTGCGAACCGCCGTCGTTCTCGAACGGGGCGACCAGTATCGCGGGCCCGCGGCGAGACGACTCAGCCTGAACCGAATCGGCGGGCTGCGGGATATATCCGGTAGCCCACAGGACCCCAGACACCATCACGGCAAGTACAGCTAAGCCCGCCGCGGCGGCGATAGTCATAGACGGCTTGCGTGAAACCTCATTCGCTGGTGCCTGTCCTCCCGGCACTTCATGCGTCGGCGTGGCTGAATCCCGCGGTACCTCCTCGACAGATCCTTCCACGCTCGGAGCATAGGAGCCTTTCGGGATCGTGATCCGAATGACGTCATCGCGACCAGCGGTCAGGTAATAGCGATCGAGCGATCGCCGCAAGCGGCTTGCTTCAATCCGGACGATCGGATCCGATTGTGGATCAAAGCTCTCATCGCGACCGAACACAGACGTGGCGATATTGTACGCTTTGATCCGCTCACCGCGTCCGGCGAGCATTTCCTCCACTACATATCGAAGGAAGCGCCGATTGCGCTCGGACGCATCAAAATCCTTGCTGTCGATGATACGCTGCAACTGCTCCAGAACGAGAGCCGTGTCCAATCCGGTCTCGGCGTTTCCTGCGCTGTCCATGGGAAATGCCCCTCCCCAAGCCGCAGGTTAATGACCTCGCAGCACTCAAATAATGATGGCATGCGGCGGATAGATCAATGGTCCTATTCAGCTGCGGGCGGGCGTGAAACATTCCGCTCCATGGAATCGCAGCGCTATGCACGACTGCGTTGATCTGGTTCGTCTTTTGGCACAATCCACCCAGATTCAGGCCAGTTGAGTTGCGACTCAATATTCGGCAACTTCGACACTACAAGGTGTGATCCTCATTCTGTATGAAGGCACGCCCTCGGAAGCCTGCCTGGCACACAAGGAAAGGTCGCGGTAGAGACGACCGTCGCCGGCCGCCCCCCGCGCAGATCCCGGCGTGCGCTGCTAACGCACCGGGCTCCTCCCTCGGGTTCTGGCGTCGAAGCGGTGATAGCGTAACGGGTGCAATATCCTGATTGGCGGCAAGAAGCGGTCAACGAGCCGGATGTATCTCTCCCAGTTGATGTAGGCCCGCTGACTGCGCCGCCGGAGCGAGCGTAGCCAGTGCCATTTCACCTGGTTGAAGAACCACCACAGGCTCGGGTCGTTGCCCGAGACGGCGAAGTAGTTCAGGTGCCCCTTGAGCACGCTGTACACCCACGCTCCGGTCTGCGCGATCAGATCGTGCATGCCCTGGGTAACGACCGGCCGGTCATGCTGATCCAGACAGGTGACGACCCGCACGACGGCCAGGGAGTCGTCGGCCACGTCGGATAGGAGTGGGTGGTTGGCGATGCACGGCTGCACGATCAGCTTGTCGGGGCGTGATCGTTCAGCCAGCTTCCGCATCACTTGCCTTAGCGTATGATGGCGGCCGTTGGAATCGCGGAAACCAAGTTGCTGACTCGTCGCAGCGTGACGGTTTTCCGTGCGCCCTTGCTGCGCTGCAGCTTCGCGAACAGATCGCGATCGAGCTCAGCCCTCGTCGCATGCCAGCTGACGACGCCATCCGACGCGCTCAGCAGCACGGGTGGCGTCGGCACGCCAAGCGCGGCGCAATGCTGGGCGAACTCCCTCTTGTCGCCTAAGCTGCGATAAGGCGGTTAGTCCCCGCGCAGGCGTCGGCGATACCGATTCAGCGCCTTGAACAGCCAGTTCTTCGTCTCGTAGCGGCCCAGCACCGGCGGCGCGGTCAGGTCCAGCGGCGCGCGATGCAGTTCCTGCAGGTAGTAGGCGCGCGCGGCTCCAGCCGATAATCGAAAGCAAGGCGGTGCAAGGCCCTGTATTGCTCGGGGAGGCCAATGCCCTTGCGCGCCGCCAGCCTGCCGCCCAAGGCGCCGAGCCAACTGAGGATCTCGCCTTCCAGCCACAGGTGGCGCGTTGCCTTGCCATGCGCCCAGCGGGGCTCGGGCCAGCGCGGCGACAGCAAATGCGGATATCGCGCGGCGAGATCGCGCACGATCTGGCCGAGCTGGTGGTGTGCGGCAACTCGCCGGTCTGATCGTGTTTGACAACGCCGGCGGCGTAGATCTCGACGGTGAACCGGCCGACCCGCGCTTCGACCAGCCGTATGGCGGCCTTTATTGGCAGATCGCGGATCCTGAACGGCGCAGATACTGCGCTCGCGCTCGCTGTGGGACCAGGAGCTCGATCTGCCTGATGAACCGGAGGACGGATCCCACTCGGATATCGCTGCAGCCGATGTGTCCGGCCCGCAGAAGTCGACCCTGCGCGTGGCGCTGCGCCGCATCCAATTCCCGGCACCGCAAGGAGCGCGCTGGCTGATGCTGGCGGTCGCAGTCGACCAGCGCGAACAGATCGAGGCGAATGAGAGCCTCCGAGACGGCGTTTTCGACGCAACATGGGCGCAACATAAAAAGCTTCTAAAAGCGGCGATTTGTCGTTCGGACCATTGGGGCGCTGCGTGTCGATCCACACCGCGTCTACCTTCTTGCGCAAATCGACGGTGTGAGAATCGAAGTCGGTCTTACCGGCAGCAACGTCGGCACCGCTCTTCGCGGTGTGCCCATCTCACAGCCGATCTAGCCGATTTCGTCGGCACGACGTGCGAGGATGTGGCGAAGATTCGGGCGGAGTGGCGGGCGCTCGGCTGGGTGGCGCAGTCAGGCGGCACCCTGCGCACTGTCGATCGCCCCGCTTCCGACGCGATCACGTACGCCGACATCAACTGATTCTTCAGTTCGGACCCCGCGTCTGGTGGTCTGGACCGACTTTACTTGCCAACCAGGGTAATAGGTCTATTCCACTGCTCCACGATAGCCTGTCCCGCGGTATTTTTTTTGACCAACAACCCCATCCCGATCGCCGCACCGGGCTGGAACGGGTTTCCAAAGTGATCTTCATGGGGGTCCGAGTTTATCGTCCACGTAGCCCCCGTGGGGTTGAGTAGGAAGCCCATGCAGGCGGCGCGATCCTGGAAGATCCAAATATCGAGCCTCAACGCCGTCTCATCGGCGGCGAGCCCCAGGGGGCCTTTAGGTGTTAGACATCCATGGTCGTTGATCGTCAGCTTATCGTCGAAGTTGGGGGGCATCGCATCACCTCCAGTCTGAGCGGTTCACAGGGTGTGCGGCGGAACCCGCTCATGCCGCCGCACTACAGTGTCATGTCCTGGCGAGTTTACCTATGCGGAGCCGGGTCGCGGCCGCGGCGACCACATTTCCCTTCAGCTCGTAGAGATGCAGCGCTCCCGATGCAGCGGCGACCGCCTCGCCGCATCGGCGGGACTCTTCAAGCACGTGCGACAGATCGATCAGTGCATCCGCCCGATCGTTGACAAAGTCGGTCGCTTCGGCGATCGCCAATGCTTCGCGCGCGAGCGCCTCCGCCACACGGTTCTCTCCCCGCCGCGCGAGCACGCGCGCACGCACCCGGCGCCAGCGGACCTGCGTCGTCAGATCGCCGCTCGCAGCCAGCCGGGCGCTGACCTCAGCGAAGGCCTCGGCCTCCTCGTCGCGTCCCTGTTCGAGGATCACAAGGCCGAGGGTCGCCGCCATCGTCGAGCGGAACGCGCGCTCGCCCATCTCCTCGAGCGCGCGACACGCCGCACGCGCGCTCTTCTCGGCTGCAGCCGGGTTCCCGGCGAGTAGCTCGACGACGGCCTCGTGCTCGGAGGATGCTACGTAGAGCGTGAGGCCGAGGTCGGCGTAGGTGGCATTGCTCGTCGCGATCAGCTCGCGGGCGAGTGCGAACTGGCCGACAATCGCGTTGAGGCATGCGAGCTGGCGGAGGATCGCGGCCTCGGACTCGCGGCTCTCGCGTACCTCCGCGCGCATCGCCTCGCAGCGGCGGATGCCCTCGACCGCCGGTGTCGGCCCGAACCAGAGCGCGGCCGCGATCCAAGTGAGAATCTCGTAGTACTCATGCCGATCCCCTGCCCGCCGCGCATGTGCGGCCGCGCGCTCCCATGCCGCGGCCGCCGCCTCGCCGCGGGCCTCGTTAAAGAAGAACCACGCCTCGAGCCGCCGTGCGCGGCACAGGCCGAGATCGTCCCCGAAGCGCTCGAAAACCGGGACCGCCATGGCCGCCGCGCGTGCCGCCTCCTCCAACCCGCCTTCCTCGCCGTGGAGGGACCGGAGGAACTGCCGCTGAATGAGCACATGCGACATCAGGCGCTGGTCGTTCGCGGCGTTAGCCAGCCGCGCCGCCTCCTCGAGCGCGGGCGCAGCCTCGGCCAGCCGGCCGCGTTCGATCAGCGCGGCGCCCAGCTCGACGAGCAGTGCGATGCGCCGCGGATCCTCAGTGGGGAGCAGCCGGGAAACCCGCTGGAGCAGGCTGATCGCCGCGGGCAGGTCGCTGCGGACGAGCGCCCGCCGCCCTGCCGCCTCGAGCCGGTTGGATGCCTGGGCGGCGAGGAGGGCGGCGCGCGAGTCGAGCGGTCCGATTGCGGCACGGCACTGGAAGGCCTGCTCCAGGTGATAGCCGACGATCTCTTCGAATTCGCCGAGCCTGTCCCCGGCCGTTCGCTCGAGCCAGGCGGCTAAGCGCTCGTGCAGATCGGCCCGCGCGCTCTTCGGCAGCGAGCGATAAGCGGCGTCGCGGATCAGGCCATGGCGGAAGCGGAAGGCCTTCTCGCCGGCGAAGTTCCCGGTGTCCGGGCGGATCAGATCCCGGCTGACGAGAGCCCGCAGGCCGTCCTCGAGCAGTGTGTCGAGCGTTGGGTGAAGTTCACCGACTGCGCCGAGGTGAAACACCAAGCCCTCGACCGCCGCGGTCATCAGGATCGCGCGTTCGTCGGCCGGGAGGCCTTCAAGACGGGCGGCGAGGAGCGCGTGGATCGTCGATGGAACGGGCAGCTCGGAAAGGTCCGACGAGGCGGCCCAGTGGTCGCCCTCGCGCGTGAGCAGCGCGTCGTCGACGAGCTTCGCCACAAACTCCTCCGCGAAAAGCGGGTTGCCCTCGGCCGCGCCGGCAATCCTTGACTCTGCGGTAGGGGGAAGGGGCGCGCGGCCGAGCAGGTTCGTGATCAGCTCGCGGCACTCAGCGTCGCTGAGTGGCTCGAGGACGATCGACGTCGCTTTGAGCTTGTCGCCACCCCAGCCCGGCCGCGTGTCAAGCAGCTGCGGTCGGGCGATGCACACGAGCAGGATCGGAAAATCGCGCGAGAATTTGACGAGGTGCTCGATCAGGTCGAGAAATGTCGGCTCGGCCCAGTGGAGGTCATCTATCACGATGACGAGCGGCCCTGCGCGCGCGAGCGCCTCGAGCAATCTGCGGACGGCCCAGAAGGTCTCCTCGCTCGTTGCTCCTCCCGGGCCGCCGAGCCCGAGTGCATTGCTCAAGCGTTCGACGATCAGCTCAGCCTTCTCCTCTCCGACGAGCCGTGCCGAGATCGCAGACTCGGTCTGCTCGCCGGGATCCCGCCCCTCTGCGCGCGCAATCTGCCGGACAATCTCGGCCAGCGGCCAGTAGGTGATGCCCTTGCCGTAGGGCAGGCAGCGGCCGCGCAAGACCGTCACGTCGCCGGCTAACACGCCCGCGAATTCCGACACGAATCGCGACTTGCCCACTCCCGCACCGCCCAGCACGGTCAGCAGATGGCAGGTCCTATCGCGGACCACGTCGCGGAGCGTGGTTTCGAGCAAGGCACGCTCGCGTACGCGACCGACGAAAGGTGAGTCGAAGCGGCGCACACTACCGGGGACGCGGGTCCGGACGTCTACCACGACCAGGGCGTGGATTGTCTTACCGTGCTTGAGCGCGCGCTGCCCGCTCGGCTCGACGACCACGGCGTCGCGGACGAGGCGGTACGTCGGCTCCCCGATCAGGATCTCATTCGCCGCCGCCGCCTCCTCGAGGCGCTTGGCGACATTGATGGCCTCTCCGGTAACGGACAAATGTCCCTGCGCGCCGGCGATTACCTCGCCGGTGTTGATGCCGGTCCGGCTGGCCAGGCGGACGCCCCAGCCCGCTTCGAACTCGCGGTTCAGGATGGCGAGTGTGTCGCGCATCTCGACGGCCGCCCGCACTGCGCGCAACGCATCGTCCTCGTGCAGGATCGGCACGCCGAACACCGCCATGATCGCGTCGCCGATGTACGTCTCCACGACCCCGCCGTGCCGTCGGATGACGGCGCTCAGTTCGTCGAAGTAACGCGCGAGCAGGTTCCGTAACGCTTCCGGATCGAGGGCGAGGCTGAGCCGCGACGAGTCGACGATGTCGATGAAAAGAATCGTAACCGTCTTGCGGACGTCTAGCGCAGGATCCCGCGCTTCCGTTACGGCCGGCCGGGATCCGAGGACGCGAAACTCCATCTGAAGCTTTCCGTCTGGTCGAGGCGCTTGGTGAACAATAGCACTCGCTCCCGGCGCACTCCAGCGTCGTCCTGGGATCCCTCGACGGCGTCTCGGACAACGAGAGGCGCTTTAATACACCATCACTGGCTCTAGCGTCATCCGCCTCGAGTCACGAAGGCGCCGGCTACTCGGCCCCGGCAGCGGCGCTCTGTCGGTCGAGCGCATAAGGCGATGATGGTGCCGCCGACAGCGGTGAACACGAGCCCCAGGGATCCTAGGATGAGGGGCACGAACCAGAGCTGAAAGAAGCTGTCGATGCGCGCGTCGCGCGGGTTGGAGGGTCGTACAGCACGGCGACGGCCTCGCCGATATCGAAGCCCGGGTGGCATCGTACGATGTACCGTTGCTATCCAAGCTGACCGCAGCCGTCGATTTCTGGGCAGCATGGCCCGACTAACCTCGCATGGATCGTTCCATCCGGGCAGCGGAGCCGATGGGACCCATTGCCTATTAGCGCGGCCATCGGCCCCATACGTTGGCGGGAAGCAGCCGGATGAAGGCCTTGTCCGTCATCGACATGCCCGAGCCGGATTCGCCGATGATGCCGGCTGTTTCGCCCGTCGCCACGCGTAGGTCGGTGGCGACAGTGATCTGCCGCCGTTAGTCGGATAGTCCGATGTAGCGCGATCGGCAACGTCATCTGCCGGTCGCGCTTACGCGATAAATCAATCGCGCGCTGATATCGAAACGTGCGGACCAAGCCGCTTGGCAGTCGGAGCTTCGGAGGATCGATCGAGACCTGAACAAGCTACTCAACGCACTAGCTAAAGGCCGGCGGACCGATGGAGACTATCGTCGCCGACATAAAGCGTCTGGAAAGCCGCAAGACCGAGAGTCGCTCTTCCTGTACGTCCCAGAGCGGCCCCTCCCCGAGCGCCTCCCGGCGCTCGCTGAAGATCTCGATCCGCAACATAAAAGCACTCCCGTCTTAGAACTCGACCTTGTCGGCCCCTTTGAGATTCAGAATCTCACGTGCCTCGTCCGGCGTCGCGACCTCCAGATTGAGCCCTTCGATGATCTGGCGCGCCAGCCGCACCTGCTCGGCATTGGACGCCGCGAG
Source organism: Dongia deserti (assembly GCF_003574735.1). Classification (GTDB taxonomy): domain Bacteria; phylum Pseudomonadota; class Alphaproteobacteria; order Dongiales; family Dongiaceae; genus Dongia_A; species Dongia_A deserti. Next base: position 269,671 of record NZ_QORW01000007.1, on the reverse strand, counting down.
CTTGCCCGGGCCGGCCCACAAGGAGTCCTCGAGGCCGACACGCACGTTGCCGCCGTTCGCGGCCGCCATCGCCGCGATCTGCATCTGGGCTCGGCCGGCGCCCAGCACCGACCAGTGGTACTGGTCGCCGAACAGCCGATCCGCCGTGCGCTTCATGTGCATAACGTCTTCAGGATGCGACCCTATGCCGCCCAGGATTCCGAACACCGTCTGGACGAACAAGGGCGGCTTTACCAGGCCGCGCTGCAGGAAGTGATGCAGATTGTAGAGATGCGACGTGTCGTAGCATTCGAACTCGAACCTGGTCCCGGCATTGCCCAAGGTCGTCAGCACATATTCGATGTCCTTGAAGGTGTTGCGGAAGACCGCGTCGCGGGAGCCTTCGAGATGCGCGCGCTCCCACTCGTGCTTGAATTCCTTGAAGCGGTTGAGCATGGGGTAGAGGCCGAAATTCATCGAGCCCATGTTGAGTGAAGCGACCTCCGGCTTGAACTTGGCGGCCGGTGCGACGCGCTGCTCCAACGTCATGCCCTGTCCGCCGCCGGTGGTGATGTTCACCACGCACGCGGAGCGCTGCTTGATCACTTTGAGGAAAGGCTCGAAGGCCTCGGGGCTCTGATCCGGCCTGCCGTCCTTCGGATTGCGTGCATGGAGATGCACGATCGCGGCGCCGGCCTCGGCAGCGCCGATCGCCGCATCAGCGATCTCTTCGCCCGTTACCGGCAGATGCGGTGACATCGAGGGCGTATGAATAGAGCCGGTAACGGCACACGTAATGATGACTTTGCGTTTCTGAGCCATTGCAATTCTCTTCTCTTATGAACCGATGTCGCGGCTGGCTTTGCGTTTGTGCGCCGCCAGCCCCATGAGGCGACGGTCGCGCCACACCTGCCGGCGCTGGAGCTCCGCTTCCGGCAGCTTCGTGCGCCGTTCGCGCTCGATCGTCTCGATCACGTCCCCCGAGCTGGCGAGAACCGCGTCGGGCGCGGCTATGTCATCCAGCTGGGCAAACACGCGCTGCTTGGTTTCGAGGTTTTCGGGAGTGTTCTCCTGAACGTGACTGGCCCCCGACACGGCCGCCGGCAGCGTATCCATAACTCGCAATCGCCGGGCAACATGGGACGGCGACTGGCCGTCCAGCAGCCCCTCTTCCGCCAAAGCCGGCAAGACGTTTGTGGCGAACTGCACGGCTTTTTCCGCGGCGCCGGCCACGCCGTCATAAACGCGGACTTCATGCCCGCCGCGCGCAAAAGCGATCGCCCATGCGCGACCGATGAGTCCAGCCCCCACGATGGCAATGACCGCCATTTCAGATACTCCTAAAGCGTTTCCACATTGCCATCGACCCCGAGCGACTGGCCGGACATATTGTCACCCATCGGTGATACCAGGAACAGCACCATCGCAGCCACGTCGTGCGGGCTCACCATGCGGCGCAGCGAGACCTTCTCCAGATACTGTTTCTCCATTTCCTCATAGCTGATGCCGAGCTGGCCGGCGCGCGCGCGGATGACGGATTCGATGCGCGGCCCCTCGACAATGCCGGGCAGGATCGCGTTGACACGGATGTTGTGCGGACCCAGCTCTTTGGCGAGGCTCTGGGTGAAGCCGACGACGCCGAACTTCGCTGCGGCATAGGGCGTGCGGAAGGCATAGCCGTGGCGGCCGGCGGCGGACGACATGTTGATGATCGCGCCCCCGCCGGCCTGCTTCAGCAGCGGCACGGCATGATGGGCGCACAGGAACTGCCCGGTCAGGCCGATGTCGATGCAGCGCCGCCAGTCTTCGATCGCGATCTCTTCCACCCCGCCGGTCGGGCCGGCAATGCCGGCATTGTTGACCAACGCATCGAGCCCGCCGAGCTTCGCGCGAAGCTCCTCGAAGGCCTTCGCGACGTCCGCCTCTTTCGAGACATCAGCCAAGGTAGCGCCATGCTGCGGATGTGCGCGGCGGAACTCTGCCAGGAAATCCTGGGACACATCGCAAATGTGAACACGCGCACCATGCAGGATCAGCATGTCAGCAATGGCGCGGCCAATCCCAGAGGCGCCGGCCGACACGAACACGCGCAATCCAGGCTTGATGCTCTCTATGATCTTGCGACCGACAGGCGTCCCCATGCTGCGTCTCCTAGTTGTTTCGCTCGCGCAAAGCCACCATGGCCGCCAGCACGACCAATCCAAAGATGATGACTCGCGTAGCATAGGGCAGCGTCGCTCCGGCCAGCAGAATCTGCAAGGCGGTCAGCAGCAAGACGCCACCGACCATGCCGAGAAAGGTGCCGCGCCCGCCGGTGATCAAGGTTCCGCCGAGCACCACGACCGCGACCGATGGCAGCAGATATTCATCGCCCATGCCGAGGCTGGCCTGGCCCGAGAAGCCGGTCAGCATCGAGCCGACCAGGGCTGAGCAGAAACCAGACAGCATGTAGACCAGCAAGGTGGTGCGGTTGACGGCAATGCCGGACAGGGCCGCCACCCGCTCACCATTGCCGAGGGCATAGATCCGTCGGCCGAACGGTGTCCTCCGATGCAGGATCACCGCTGCGACGACGAACAGCAGGACAAATACGACGACCGGTGTCACGAACTCCGTCCTGGAAGTCATGAACCAGCGCATAACGGCGCCGAGAAGCCTGCCGGCGTGCCCTGCGAATAGAGCAGCGCGATGCCCTGCAGGATGCCGTTCATGGCCAGCGTCATCACGATCGGCGAGATGCCGAGCATGGCGATACCGAAGCCATTGACCAGGCCGAACCGGTTGCCGGCGTGATCTCGGTCACGCTGCCAGCGCGGCGGGTTCCTTGTAGCGTTCGCCCTGGTCACTGCTTCACAGATGGCCTCAGCGTCGACGGCATCGTTCTTCCGCCGCTGGACATAGGGCTTCACGTAGGCCGGCGGCATCAGCCGCACCGTATGCCCGAGCGCTCGGAGCGTACGCGACCAATGATGCGATGTGGCGCAGGCCTCCATGCCCACGACGCAGGCCAGTAGCCTCTGAAAGAACGGCAGAACGTGTCGGCGTTCAGCTGACGGCGGATGATCACCTTCCCCGCCGCATCGACGCGGTGGACCTGAAACACCGACTTAGCAATGCCAAGACCGACTGTCGTGATCGCTTGCATGGTTGGCTCCCCATCACCGCGACCGCCCCAGCGGCGGTCACTTCAATGGCACATACGCGCCGGTCGAGGGGAGCCGTCCACAGCATCACTAGCGGGCCTGATGCCGATCTCCACTGTGCGGCGCTCACATGGGCGCTAACACGAGTGGCTTTCCAGCGCCAACCGGAGCTGGTCGCTCAGTATCTCGATTCGACCTTCGTATCGGTTCAGCGCGTCGCGGATGAAGGCGAGATCAACGTCGCGATGATGCATTGCGTCGTAGTCGTTTGGCTCGTCAGACAAGCCGGGATACTTTCCATCCGGATGCAGGTAGAGATCGACCCCCGCGATGATCAGGCGGCTCGGCCGAAGGCGTACGGCCGCCGCTATCATCAATGCTCCGTTCGTCGGCCGATATGGCAGACTTCTCTCCGCCGGCTCGATCTCAGTAAAGACGAAGTAGATCTTGCATGCCGTTCTTCGAGACATGCCATATCCAGCGAGCACGCGATTTGCGTCCTCCCGGGTAGGAAAGCAGACGATCGGATTGGTGGCTGGCGGTGGCAAATCAGGATCGGCCGTGAAAACAAGAGTGGGGTCGGCAGGACGGCTGCGCTGTGCCCAAATCCAGTTAACCCGGAACAGACAGTCGAATTCGAGAGCGTCGATCCGGGAATCCTCGGAGGATGGGCCGTTGCCGAGGCACAAGATGGCATCCCGATGGCCTAGTTCCGAACGCAGCGCTTCCCAACTCGGGATGCAGTGCATACCATATAGCGATAGCCGTAACTTGCCGAGATAGTCGGCCAGGATTGATCGCAGCCCCCTCTCGGGTGGCCATTTGCTCACAACGTCGCGCCGAGATGCCATGGCGCGAACTCGTCCTCGCCGTAGCCCAGCAGCTCGCTCTTGGTCCGTTGGCCCGATGCGGTGGCGAGGATCATTCGGAAGATGTGTTCGCCCATCTCCTCGACGCTGGCGCCCCCGTCGAGGATCTCGCCGCAATTGATGTCCATGTCGTCGGCCATGCGGTGAAACATCGGGGTGTTGGTCGCGAGCTTCAGGCTCGGTGCCGGCTTGCAGCCGAAGCACGAGCCGCGCCCGGTGGTGAAGCAGATGATGTTTGCCCCGCCCGCCACCTGTCCAGTGACCGAGACAGGGTCATAGCCCGGCGTGTCCATGAACACGAAACCGCGCCTGGTGACCGGCTCGGCATAGCGATAGACGTCGATCAGGTCGCTGCGCCCGCCCTTCGCCGCCGCGCCCAGCGACTTCTCCAGGATGGTGGTGAGCCCGCCGGCCTTGTTGCCGGGCGACGGGTTGTTGTCCAGCGACTCCCCGTTGCGCTCTGCGTACGCTTCCCACCAGCGCAGCAGGTCGAGCAGCTTGCGGCCGACCTCCTCGCTTACTGCACGGCCGAGCAGCATGTGCTCGGCGCCGTAGATCTCTGGCGTCTCGCTCAGGATCGCCGTGCCGCCGTTGCGCACCAGGAGGTCGGCGGCAACGCCCAGCGCGGGATTGGCAGTGATGGCGGAGAAGCCGTCGGACCCGCCGCATTGCATGCCGAGGATGAGGTGCTTGGCGGGCACTGCCCGGCGCTGGACCGCGTTGGCCTGGGGCAGCAGCTCCCGGATCTTCGCGATGCCCGCCTGCACCGTGTCCCGAGTGCCGCCGCTCTCCTGGATGATCAGGGGATGCAGGCGGCCGTCGGCCTCCAGATGCTCCTCCGCGATCAATCGGGGAAGCTGGTTCGATTCGCACCCAGGACGGCTGCGAAGTTCGGGTGCCGCGCATAGCCCGCCACCGTACGGCGCAGCGTATAATTCCCCTCCGTCTCCTCTCCGCCGGCGCAGCCGCTCTTGTGGGTGAGTGCCACGACGCCGCCGACATTCGGGTAGTCTTTCAACTCGCCCGACAGGCGGAAATGGTCGGAGATCATCCGCGCCACTTGGGCCGAGCAGTTCACCGTCGTCAGCACGCCGATATAGTTGCGGGTCGCCACCGATCCGTCCGCCCGCACGACGCCCTCGAACGTCGCCGCCTGGGTGTCGGGCAGAACCGCCAGGTTGCTGCGATGCGCGCCGATGCCGTGATCGGCCGCGCTCGGGCGGAACTCGACATTGTGCACGTGGACGTGCTGGCCCGGCGCGATTGGCCGGGTGGCGATGCCGATGATCTGGCCCAGCTTGCGCACCGGCGCGCCCGCTGCGATCGGCGTGACCGCCATCTTGTGCCCGCGCGCGATCGGCTCCACCGGTGCCAGCCCGCCTAGCCCCACCGCCTCCCCCGGTGCAAGGTCCCGCGTCGCAATCACCAAGGGATCGCTCGGGTCCAAGCGCAGCACCGGCGGTTGGTTGCGTCTTTCGCTCATCGCCTGCTCCTGTGGCGTGGCCCTGATCTTCAGCTGATCACGCGTAGTTGACGTAGATGGTTTTTTTCTGGAAGTACGCATCCAGGCCGTATTTGCCGTCCTCACCGCCGATGCCGCTGTGCCGCAGGCCGGCATGATGCGCGTGGACGGCATCGCCACCCGGCCGGTTCACATAGATCTCGCCGAACTTCAGCTCGCGGATGAGGCGCATCAGGCGGCGCATGTCCTTGGTGAAGACATAGGCGGAAAGCCCATAGCGCGACTCGTTGGCAAGACGCAGCCCCTCGTCGAAATCTGTGACGGTCATGAGCGGGATGACGGGCCCAAAGACCTCGTCCTGCATGATCGCCATCCGGTTGTCGGTGATCGTGTTCATGTGACCCTCCCCTTTCGTTGACGTTATGCGTTGGCCTTGACTGGCTCCTTCTGACTGCCGGCGCCTCGGCGCGCGGCTGCTTTCGTTGCCGGCTTACCTGGTGACGCCTTGGCGGCGGCCCGCTCGCGCACCAGCGCCTCGGCCGCGCGCTCGACTTCCGGCGCGTTGTGCTGTCGCGCCAGGCGCTCGGCCTTCTCCGGCTCGCCGGCGACGATTGCGCGCACGATCGGCTGGTGCTCGGCGACGATCTGGTTGAGGTCCATGATCAGCGCGTTGGACGAGATGATATAGTGCCGCACCTGCTGCTCCAGCAGCCGGTATTGGTCGATCAGGCGCTGATGCCCGGTGATCGCAACGATGGTCTTGTGCAAAGCGAGATCGGCCTCAGCCACCCGGCCGTGCTTGCGGGATCCCACCGCCGCCACCAGTCGCTCGAATGCGGCTTCCAAGGTCGCAACGCAGTCCCTCGTGCGGTGCTCGGCCGCGAGCCGTGCCGCCATGCCCTCGAGCGTGCCACGCAACGTGTAGAGTTCCCACGCGTCCGCGTGCGAAAATTCCGGCAGCATCCACTTGGTGTACGCCACCTGCTGGATCAGGCCTTCATGTGCCAGGGCACGGAGCGCGGCGCGCAAGGTGCCACGGCTCACCTCCAGCTGGGCGGCGAGTGCCGTTTCCGTCACCCGCTGGCCGGGTACCAGATTGCCGCTCAGGATCTGTTCGCGCAGCACATCGGCCGCGCGCGAATCGAGCGAGCGACGTTCGACTTTCACGGAACCTACGGATTTCACCCCTGTTGCCCGCCTTTGGCCGTGCCTTGCGGCTTCCTTCAACGGCGGCCGCCGGTCCTCTGCGGCCGCCGGATCGCCCCTTGCTTACCGAAATGCTCTCATCCGCAGCGCATCGCGTCAAGGGAGATTGTTGACAATTATCAATCCGGGTGGATGATCGGGCGACAGCTGCGGAACCGCTCCGAGCGAGCGGCGCACCGGGCTACCGGGGATGGTCATCAAAGGGGAGCTTGCCGGCATGAGTGGTCTTCCTCAGCGCGATTGCCTTGTGGTGGCGGTCGCCACGCCCATTACGGCTTCGTTCCGGCCCGACATCGATCTGCTGGTCGAGCGCTGCCGGAAGCTGATGCATGATGGCTGCGACGGCGTGACTCTGTTCGGCACGACCGGCGAAGGCGCCGAGTTCAGCGTGGCCGATCGCACAGCGACGCTCGAGCGCGTGATTGCCGCTGGCATTCCCGCCGATCGGATCATCGTCTCGGTCGGCGCCTTGTCGATGCCCGATATCGTCGCACTAGCGCGCCACGCCATCGATCAGAAGGTCGATGGCGTGTTGTTGATGCCACCATGCGTCTATCGCGGCGGCATCACCGAAGACGGCACGTTCCGATTCTATGCCTCGGTCATCGACGCCATCGGCCGGCCGGACCTGCGCCTTTATCTGTACCATTTTCCTGATATCAGCGGCGTACCCATCACGCCAACGGTGGTCCGGCGGCTCGACGAACGGTATTCGGACAAGGTCGTCGGCATCAAGGACAGCGGCGGCGATCTCGATTTCACAGAGGCGCTGCTCCGGCGCTTCTCTCACCTGTCGGTCTTCACCGGCACCGAAACGCATGTGCCGCAGCTGCTCGCAAGCGGTGGGCGTGGCACGATCTGCGGGCTCGCGAACGTGATGCCGCGGCTACTGCGGGCGATGTTCGACGCGCCGAACCAGTTCGAGCGCCGCCGCCACATCCAGCAGATGCTGAGGGCGGACGTCGTGCTGTCACGCCGTCCGTTCATCGCCTCGCTCAAGGCGCTGGTGGCGGACAGCACCGGGGTTGCGGCATGGCGCCGCGTACTGCCGCCGATGTCGGAGCTGCCGGTCCTGGAGGAGCAGCGCATGATCGCAGATTTCCGGCGCTGGGAGTCAACGTTGCCGCAGGCAGAGCGCAGTCTCTATCCTGCAGATATGGAGTCCGATCCGAAGGTCGTCTCGCTGCGGCGAGGCTAGAAGGAGCAAAGCAATGGCTGAAATCAAAGGGATCTGCGTTCCGACTTGCACGCCGTTCGACAGTACCGGCGACAATCTGAACGAGAAGGCGTTATCGAGTCATATCGAGCGGCTGCTCGAAGCCGGCGTCCATGCGGTGGTCTCGTGCGGCGGCACTGGCGAGTTCGCGTATCTCAGCGAGGCAGAGCGCCGTCAGATCCATCAGCTCGTTGCAAAGCAGGTTCGCGGCAGAGCCCGATTCGTGGCGCAGTCGTCCGCAGTCAGCACGCGGGACACCATCGAGAACGCGAAGTTTGCGGAAGGTCTCGGCGCGGACGCGCTCATGATCCTGCCGCCCTATTTCGAGGGTCCGATCATGGACGGCGTGATGTGGCACTTTGAAGCCGTAGCCCGCGCGATCAAAACGCCGATCATCGTCTACAACATACCTCAGAACACAAACCGTGACATCACGCCCGATCTCTTCAGCCGTCTCCTCCAGATCGAGAACATTCAGTACATCAAGGACAGCACCGGCGACTTCACCAGGATACAGCAACTGGTCGCAACGGGCGGCAAAGTGTTGAACGGCGGCGATACGCTCGCTTTCCCGGCGCTGCTCGCGGGGTGCCCTGGGCTGATCTGGGGTGGCGCTAACGCAACTCCGAATGAAGCCGTCCGGCTATATGACTTGGTTACGAAACGTGACCTCGATGCGGCGGCCGCGCTATGGAAAGCGTTGCTTCCTGCGCAGCTATTCTACTGGACACATGACTACAACTCTTCGGTCAAGGCAGCGACCAACCTGCTGGGGGGCAATGTCGGAATCTGCCGCAAGCCGGCACTGCCACTGCCTGAATCGCAAGTAACTGAGCTGAAAAGCGCCCTTTTGTCTTTAGGGCGCCCGATCGCCGCCACAGCACAATAGGACCCATATCGGGGTCCACGGGCGAGTCGCGGCGCAGAGTCCGCTTGGCCACATCAAGGTCGAGGACGTCGCCCCTCGCGGCATGACGGCCGATCGAGGGTGCGTCCACCAGCGCAAAACCGGACATCCCGTGAAGTTTGAATTGACGGAACAGGCTCAGGAGGCGGTCGATGCCTTCCTCAAGACCAACCAGAAGCACCTGGGCGACTACCTGTTTGAGAGCCGGGGTCAGCCAGACCGTTGCATCTCGGCCCGACAATACTCTCGCCTGGTCTCGAGCTGGATAGCCGGTATTGGCCTGGCTCCGCGACTATTCGGAGCGCACTCGCTCCGTCGAACCAAGGGCCACGCTGATATACCGTCGGACAGGCAATCTGCGCGCGGTTCAGCTCTTGCCTGGCCACACGAAGATCGAAAGCGCGGTCCGATACCTAGGCATCGAGGTCGATGACGCTCTCACGATTGCCGAGCAGATCGATATCTGAATTACCGGGCAGAGCGGACTCGCTCTCCCTACTCAATGCAGAGTCGTGCCAGCAGCCGACATCCTCCGGACGAGCTTTCGTGGGTGGTTCAGGCGGACAGCTCAGCATTTGCGTGGATGCAGATGGCGCGTGGACGCTTCGAGCCGTCTAAGGCTAGGCCAGTTCCAGCTGGGACATCCGCCGAGAACGATCGCCAATTGGCAGATGTACAGTGGTCCACTGCGGCCGTTCGCAATTCAGTCGCGATCTGGCCTAGCCGGTCTTAAAGAAGCCCCAGTTGTCAACCTTCCGCGCAACGGGGATGGGACGCGGCAACTTGCCCATAGTGATCATGAAGCCGCCACCAAGTGTATGGTTCACCTTGCGGCCGACCCGACGGAACGTCTTGCCACTGTTCCTGTCGGCCCAGAGGTGTTAGATCGAGCAATGAGAAAGTCGATCCTATGTCCTCGATGCCGCGACCATTGAGAAAATAGGTCCGGTACACTCGCCCATCGCCCATCATTCCTCCCATCATCATTCCGCTCATCATGCCGCCCTGCAGGGCAAGCTGATGGCGTTCGGCGGTTGCAAGGTCGGGCTCGGGCAACGGGTTGCGCGGCAGGCTGCTGGTCGCTTCAAGCGGATTGGCGCGCACGGCCGCTTGCGCGTCGTAAGACAGGTGGGTGAGCGTGTAGGCGAGGTCGTCGTAGAAATCGTCGACCACGCGGTAGCGCTGGTCGGGCTCGCCCGCCATGTCGAGCGCGACGTCAACGCGCATGGCTGGGCCCAGCACCACACGACTCCCCTCCGGTTCATGGGGATCGCAGGGTTGCCCGTCGATCGCAATAATGACGGGATAATGCCCCTCGAAACGCAGAGCCATGATGCGGGCGAGCGCGCCGTTGACGAGGCGAAGGCGGACACGCTCACCCGCACGCACGGGCTCGGCGGTTGGCAACGTCCCGTTGATCGTCACGGTATTGCCGACGCGACCCGACATCGCGGCTTCCATGCCATTGCCGAACCCGGCGGCGATCTGCGCATCGCGCTTCAGCCGCCAGTCGTTGATCATCCACAGGACTTCGCGATCGAAACCGACCGGGTGCCGTTCCTCCACGATGAGGGCGCCGGCCATGCCGCGCCCGAGCTGTTGCAGGCTGCTGGCATGTGGGTGGTACCAGAACGTTCCGGCATCGGGCGGCGTGAATTCGTAGGTGAAACTCTCGCCGGGCTTGATCGGCGGTTGCGTGAGGCCAAGCACGCCGTCCATCGCATTGGGCAGCCGGATGCCGTGCCAGTGCACGGTAGTATCCTGGTCGAGCTTGTTCTCGACGATGATGCGCACCGGCGCGCCTTGTTTCAGGCGCAATGTCGGACCGGGCACCTTTCCGTCGTAACCCAGCACATTGGTTTGCGGGTAGTCCTCGCCGACCAAGGACGCCTGCCCCGGCATCGCGGCAAGCCGAATCTCGCGGACGCCATCAGCGTGCGTCGCCCAAGGCGTAACGACCGTCAAAGCCACGCCGGCACCGGCCAGCAGAACGCTGCGGCCGGACACAATTAGACTGGAATTCATCTTCACTCGTTGGCCTCCAAATCCACCGCGTGGCAGCCGTGGCGAACCGCAAATCCTGGAACCCTCGCGCGCGTGCTCAGGGACGCGCGCGAGCGCGCTCAGACGCCTCTATCAGCCCGCAGCGAACGACAAGGCGTCAGATATAAGCGATGAACTTTGGAGGGTGAGGATTGGGTGAGGCTGCCCAGCTCGATAGAACTGGGGCACGCATCAGAGGTCGATCGACCGGCCGATCGATCTGCAAGGCAGAAGCTTGCGGCACAGTGGCTGTAACAGGCGCAACGCAGACCGCGTCACACGCCATGGCCTTTGTCCCGCCCATATCGCCATTGCAGCTGCTGCAGTCGCTGGAACCGGACGCCATCTCCTCACCGGAAATGGCCATCTTCGCAGCCATGTTGCTCGCATGGACCGCAGACAGGCCCATACCCAGGGCCACGAGAAGCCCGAGCGCCAGCACAAATGCCTGCCGCCAGCGTTTCATCCCCGATAGTTTGGCGAAACAGGAGGCCGGACACAAGCGGGCATCACGGGTCTGTGACCACTGGCCGCTGTAGAAACCCTACAGGCGCCACAGCCAATCCCACATCCTAACGGGCTGCCAAGTCGAGCCTCACCGGAACCGGCAACCGGTTCTGCGGATGTCCGATTACGGCCCCAGAGCTTCCCATGTGTCAACGTTCGCGGGTGCAGCCGGCCGCTGCAATGCGCAACGGGGCTCATGGACCCCATGTTTATAGCGGCGAGCAACACGTGATGCCGTGAGCTGCAGCCGAATTTCGAGCGGGTCTGCGCGATCCTAAACGAGGCACGACCATGATGCACGACATGGGCTGGATGGGCGGTGGCATGGGGGTTAATCGGTCTCCTGGTCATTGTCGTTCTGATCCTGGGAATTGCCGCTCTGATCAAATATCTGCGGTCACACAAGTAAGATGGCTCCGGATGCCTGAGCAGAGAGACACGGTCATCGTCACCGGCGCGGCGGGATTCATCGGGAGAGCGCTCACAAAGACGCTCGCAGACACCTATAAGGTCATCGGCTTCGATCTTTCTCCGCCGAAATCGATGCCCGACAACGCCACCTTTGCACACGTCGATCTCACGTCCGAAGACAGCGTTCGACAGGCCTTGCACAGCGTCCGCCAGAGCCATGGTAGCAAGATCGCATCCGTGATCCATCTCGCCGCCTATTTTGACCTGACCGGCGAGCCAAATCCGAAGTACGACCAGATCACAATCGACGGGACCGAACGGCTGCTGCGCGCGCTACAAGCACTCGAGGTCGAGCAGTTCATCTTTGCAAGCTCCATGCTGGCGCATAAGCCTGGGCGCCCCGGCGAAACGATCAGCGAGGAATGGCCGCTCGAATCCAAGCTGCCCTATCGCGATTCGAAGATCAAAACCGAGCGCCTGATTCACGACAAGCGCGGGGCGATCCCGGTCGTGTACATGCGCCCCGCCGGCGTCTATGATGACATGTGCCGCAATCCGTTCATCGCGCAGCAGATCGCGCGGATCTATGAGCAGGATCCGAAAGGCCATGTCTACCCGGGCGACCTGCGTACCGGGCAGTCATTCCTTCATCTCGATGATCTTGTCGATGCCGTCGTTCGGATCGTTGAGCGGCGCAAGGAATTGGGTGCCGAAACAGCAATCCTCCTCGGTGAGCCAGAGGCGATCGGCTACGGCGAACTGCAGCGCGAGATCGGGCGCCTGATTCGCGGGGAGGATTGGCAGACCTGGGAGATTCCGAAGCCACTCGCGAAGGCCGGCGCTTGGGTCGAGGAGGACGTGCTGGGCGAGGACCCGTTCATCCGATCCTGGATGGTCGACATCGCAGAAGACCACTACGAAATCGACATCAGCCGCGCGCGGCGCCTGCTCGGCTGGGACCCGAGGCATTCCCTGCGCACGACCCTGCCCCGGATGATCACGGCCCTCAAAGCCAAGGCGGCTGACTGGTACCGAGCCAACAAGCTGAATGCAGCCAAGGTCGCTGACCGAGGCAAGGCCGCCGAGGCAAAGGTCGCCGCGGCAGAGCACGCGAAGCAGGGCGAGCCCATGCGTCGACACATGGAAAGCATGGCCGAGATGCACACCATGACGCTCTGGGCACATTTCCTGATCATCGCCCTAGGGACATGGCTTCTTACCAGTCCATTCCAGTTCAGCTTATTCGATCCGGCGGCTGCAGGGCCGCTGCGCGACATCAGTGCGGAGCGCGATCTGTGGGAACCCGCGCTGCGTAATGCGCTCACGGGCTGGAGCGATATCGTCAGCGGCCTGCTTCTGGTGACGTTCGGCGCCCTCGCGATCTCGCCCCGCTTCGCGTGGGCGCAATGGGGTACGACCAGCGTCGGGCTCTGGCTGCTGTTTGCACCGCTATTCTTCTGGACCCCGAACGGGGCTGCCTACATGAACGACACCATCGTCGGTGCATTCGCGATCGCCTTGTCCGTGCTGATACCCATGATGCCGGGCATGAGTCACGAGGGCATGATGGACGAAAGCACGGTGCCCCCGGGCTGGAGCTATTCGCCGTCTTCCTGGCTACAGCGGCTGCCGATCATCGCGCTTGGCCTCTTTGGCTTTTTCATCGCCCGCGACCTCGCCGCCTATCAGATGGGCCATGTCCATGCAGTCTGGGAACCGTTCTTCGCCGGTGAGGCGGAAAAGAACGGGACCGAGCACATCATCACCTCGGCAACATCGCGCGCCTGGCCGATCCCGGATGGGGGCTTGGGCGCCACCAGTTACATGCTCGAGGCGCTCATGGGCGCGATGGGCACGTCCACGCGCTGGCGCACGATGCCATGGATGGTGACGTTCTTCTTCATCCTGGTGGTTCCGCTGGGCGGCGTCTCGATCTTCTTCATCATCATCCAGCCTATCACGATCGGCACCTATTGCACGCTCTGCTTGATCGCTGCGCTGGCGATGCTGATCATGATTCCTCTGACGCTGGATGAGGTGGTGGCGATGGCGCAATATATGTGGCGCAGCGTGAAAGCGGGGCGGCCATTCTGGCGGACCTTCTTCCAGGGCGGCCCCGAACCGCTGGGTGGCAAGGATGAGAAGGACCCCGGCTTCTCCGCTCCCATTCGGGGCCAGATCATCGCTGCAGTCCGCGGCGTCACCGCTCCATGGCCACTGCTTGTGAGTTGCGCGCTCGGTGCGTGGCTGATGTTCTCACCCCTGATCTTCGGAACCGAAGCCGGCATCGCGGACAGTGACCATCTGGTCGGGTCTCTCATCATCACCGTTGCGGTCTGTGCCATGGCCGAGGTGACTCGCGCGCTGCGCTTCATCAACCTGCTGTTCGGATTGTGGCTGCTGGCCGCGCCATGGCTGCTGGAGGGGGCCAGCACGGGAGCCGCGTGGAATGATACCGTGGCCGGCCTCTTGATCATCGTAATGAGCCTGCCGCGCGGAAGCCGCAGCGCCGAGCATTATGGCGCGTGGGATCGATTCGTGGTCTGAGGGCATGATGGACATCGATCCTCGCCAGCTTCTGCTAGGCCAAACCGCGTTGATCACCGGCGCCAGCTCGGGCATCGGCGAGGCAATTGCTCGGCGATTTGCGGCCGCTGGGGCCGCGGTCGGGATCAATTACCATTCGAAGCCCGACGCGGCCGAGCAGATCGCGAAGGATCTCTCTTCGCAGGGTGGCCAGGCGATCGCCCTGAAAGCAGACGTATCGCGCGAGGATGAGGTGCGAGCCATGGTGGCGGCGTTCGTGGCTGCGTTCGGACGGATCGACACTCTTGTCGCGAATGCTGGCATCCAGATGGACGCGGCTATCGGCGAGATGTCGCTCGAGCAGTGGCAACGCGTGCTCGCGGTCAACCTCACGGGACAATTCCTCTGCGCGCGCGAAGCCATCTGGCAGTTCGAGATGCAGGAACCCACGCCTCACTCACGCGCGCGCGGGAAGATCATCTGCATGAGTTCGGTGCACGAAGCGATCCCGTGGGCCGGTCATGTCAACTATGCCGCCTCCAAGGGCGGCGTGCTGCTGATGATGAAGACCCTGGCACAGGAACTGGCGGGGAAGCGGATCCGGGTGAACGGCATAGCGCCGGGGGCGATCAGGACAGAGATCAATCGCGCGACCTGGGAGACGCCGGAAGCGGAGGCTGCGCTCCTGCGGCTGATCCCCTATGGCCGGATCGGAGAACGTGCCGACGTGGCGGAAGCTGCCCTCTGGCTTGCATCGGATCTGTCCGACTATGTGACTGGGACCACATTGTTCATCGATGGCGGGATGGCGCTCTACCCCGCTTTCCGTGCTGGCGGATGAGGCATTCGCATGCCGGGCCGCATCGAAGACTATGCATTGATTGGCGACTGTCGGAGCGCGGCACTCGTGGGGCGGGACGGCTCGATAGACTGGCTATGCTGGCCACGGTTCGATTCCGATGCCTGCTTCGCCGCGCTGCTTGGAGAGCCGGAGCACGGGCGATGGTTAGTGGCACCGACGGCCGCGGTGAGCCGGATTCAGCGGCGGTACCGTGACAAGACGCTGGTGCTTGAGACGGATTTCGAAGTCGAAGACGGCGCGGTCAGGCTTATTGACCTCATGGATCTGGGTGGCGACTGCCCTGCCCTGATCCGGATCGCGAAGGGGCTCCACGGCCGTGTGCCCATGCGCTCCGAACTGGTGCTGCGCCTGGGTTACGGCGTCGTCGTGCCGTGGGTCACCCGCATGGAAGATGGCGGTACGCGCGCTGTCGCCGGACCCGACCAGCTCATTCTTCGCTCGGCCGTTTCGCACAAAGGCGAGGACCTGAAGTCCGTCGCGGACTTCACAATCGGCCCCGGCGATACCGTCCCCTTTGTCCTAAGCTACGCGTCATCGCATGATATAACACCTGTACCGATCGATCCTCAAAGAGCTCTCCGCGACACCGAGTCGTTCTGGGCGAAATGGGCGAAGCGTTGCGGCTACCATGGACCCTGGGCGGACGCCGTCGTCCACTCCCATATCGTGCTCAAGGCGCTCACCCATGCGTCTACAGGCGGAATCGTGGCGGCGCCCACCACGTCATTGCCGGAGCGGATTGGAGGGATCCGGAACTGGGACTACCGCTTCTGCTGGCTGCGTGACGCGACCTTCTCCCTACTTTCCTTGATGAATGCCGGCTATTACGACGAGGCGAAAGCGTGGCGAGATTGGCTCCTGCGCGCGGTCGCGGGTAGCCCATCGCAGATCCAGGTCATGTATGGAATCGCCGGCGAGCGACGTCTCACAGAACTGGAATTGCCCTGGCTGCCCGGCTATCAGGGGTGCAGACCCGTGCGGATCGGCAACGCCGCCCATAACCAGCTTCAGCTCGACGTCTTCGGTGAAGTGATGGACACCCTCCATCAAGCGCGATGCGGTGGCTTGGACCTGGATCACAATGCATGGGCCCTGCAACGTGCGCTGATCGCGCATCTGGAGACGATCTGGCAGGAGCCGGACGAAGGCATCTGGGAAGTGCGGAGCGGACGCCATCAATTCACGCATTCCAAGGTTATGGCCTGGGTTGCCATGGACCGGGCTATCCGAAGTGCCGAAACGTGTCATCTCGATGCGCCGCTCGAGCATTGGCGGCGGATCCGCAGACAGATCCATGAGGACGCCTGTCGAAACGGATACAACGCCGAAATCGGTTCCTTCGTGCAATGTTATGGTGGCAAGACGCTGGATGCCAGCCTGCTGCTGATTCCGATCGTCGGCTTTCTTCCAGCAGAGGATCCCCGCGTACGGCACACGGTCGATGCAATTCGGCAGCGGCTGAAGGTGGACGCTCTCGTGCTGAGATACGATTCCACCGTGACGAGGGATGGATTGCCGCCGGGTGAAGGGGCGTTTCTGGCCTGCAGCTTTTGGCTCGTAGATAACCTCGCGATGCTCGGCCGCCATGACGAGGCCTGCGAACTATTTGATCGGCTACTCGATCTCCGCAACGATGTCGGTCTCCTGGCGGAAGAGTATGACCCGAGAACGCGCCGCCAGCAGGGAAACTTCCCTCACGTCTTCAGCCACGTGGCGCTGGCCGATTCGGCCTGGCGGCTGACCAAGACCGCCAAGCTGATTAGGTGGCCTGATTTGAACCTATTGGATTTTCGCGTACTCAAGCGTAGATGAGCGCAGATTGTCGTGGGAAATCGAATGAAAGAGTGGTTGCGGGGAGGCACAGCCACCGAGAGCCATACTCGGGAGCACAAAACGAAAACCCGGCCTCGTCATCCGAGACCGGGTTTGCCGACCATCGAGTTTGGTCGTCAGTGGTTGCGGGGAAGCACAGCCACCGAGAGCCATACTCGGGAGCACAAAACGAAAACCCGGCCTTGTCATCCGAGATCAGGCTTCCGGAGAGCCAAGTTGGACCGTCGGTGGCAGCAGGCCATCCAGAGCCAAACCCGCTGGTTGTGATCGTCTGAGTAGGCTGGGGCTTACGACCACTGAGACCGAAGTTCGCTCACAATGCTGATTTGACTGCCCGTAATGCAGCCGCAGTGCCAAAGCTGCCGTGCATCTGCATCAGTATTGCGAGAGAGGTCCCGCTCGGAAACCTGAACTCCCCACAACACCGTTATGAGCGGGCAGCCTAGAAGCAGAAAGCTAAGAGATCCAGAGTGTTATTGATCAAGTCAGCTCGATCTCGCTGCACGCAGCTTCAATGAGTTAGGTGCATTTGCGCCCATTGCGTGCCCAAAGCTGAGCTGAACTCGAGGCAAGTTCGATACCAGTAAGGAGATTCCGCGCGAGCGAAATCCGAAGGCCGAAATGTGCCGAAAGCCGACTCCTCCCCGTCCGGATGGCCGGTTCTCTATGCAAATTGCGTCCTGCCGCGAGCCAGGGCGAGCATCTGATCAGCCATTACGGGGACATGTTGCCGGATCCGAGCCGCCCGTTCGCGTTCCATGGCGAGCAGATCGCCGTGACCACGCTGACGATGGCACGCCTGCAAGGCAGGATGATTGATGGACCACCGCCTGTCGTTTCAGCCGACCACACGATGAGTATGACTTGATTGCCGGATTTGGCCCCACCCTCGGTCCGTCCTGCTGGAAGGATTTCAGCCAGAAGCGCCTGACGGAAGAGAAGGCCGACAGCATCAACCAGCGGATCGCTGCTAAATGGGATAACATTTGTGCTGCAATCGTTGCAATTTCCTTGCATGCGGAGATGCTCGCAGTGATCCTGAAGGAGGCAGACGCGCCCCGTACGCCATGAGCAAGCGGTCCGAAACGCGCGAAAGATTCGTAACCGATATACGTTTCTGGATCTGGCGGCCAATGCGCGTGTTCTGGACAGAATGATCCCCGGCATTGCATGATCAAGCTCGATGGGATTCGAGAGCACGTCGGCGATCACGGTCGCGATCGCTACCAGTCCGAAAGGAGCCTGACCTCACGCCGCTTGGATGCAACGAACTGCATCACTTTGACGGCGCCCTTTTCCAACGCGGCAACGCGCGCCTCCCAGAGATTCAGCAGGGCCGTGACTGCGTGCGGAAAGGCTCTTGCATACATGGACAGCTCAGCCTTTACCGCAAGTCGCGCCATGTGCTCCAGCACCATTCGACGGTACATTTCGGTGATGTCCTTGATCGTTTGCAGCTCGAGATTGGTCGCCCGCAGGCACCGCATGTAATCCTCGGCGCTCCAGACGTGGGCTGGGGTTGGACCGAACGCGGCAAGCCACTTGCTATAGGATTCGGAACCCTCTCGCCTGACAAAATCGGTAATCAGAAGCTGCCCATGTACCTTCAGGCCGCGGATCATGCCACTGATCAGCTCCTTCTTGTACTCCATCTGAAACAGAGTATCGGTCGAGATGGCGCAATCAAAGAAGTTCGTCCGTAATTGCAGAGGATACGAGGCGAAGTGCATGATGTTTACTGACCTCTCCAGTCTGGCTACTCTGGAGAGCACGGCTGCCGCAGCTGAAAGCTGTGCGCTTGGTTCGTAGCCTGTAACCCAGGTCGAATACGCCCTGTGCAAGGCTCTGGCTCCTCCCCCGAGACCGCATCCGAACTCGAGCACTTCCTTGCCCGCGCTGAGCATGAGAGGCCTTGCCAGCTCCACGATATAGTCCGGTCCCCCCGGCTTCGAGCAGCCGTCACCCCAGAGCAATTGAGCCAGCCGGATCTCGACCGACTCTCCATTGACCAGCGGAGGCCGCCTGGATTTCGCCTCGGTGCGCGACGCTACTGTGACCGACTTGGAATGGCTCTGCCGAATTGTCGCCTTTGCATTCGTTGGAGCCGGCTGATGCACATCAGGCAGAATGTCTCCGTTCCACCAAGCACGGAAACGGTCCCCCAGACTCGTTGGAGCCGGCTGATGCACGTTAGGCAGAATATCTCCGTTCCACCAAGTACGAAGACGCTCCCCAAATGTGCTCCGGCCTGGGTTGATTTTCGAAGAGTCAGACGACATTTGTGCGCCGCTGCGGATCCTTATATTTGCTATCGCACTTCGTTTAGTGGGTAATCCCGGCTTGCCGACTGGTGGCAATCCGGGTGGACCATCCCAGCTTGCCACTCATGATAGCGCGTCATTACCGCGAGCAGCGAGGCACGTTGTTGCGAATCGACGGCGTCTTTCGGAGCCGGAAGGTACTTGGTCAGCACATCAACGGCGGTAAGGAGTTCGCTGTGCGCCGACCGCAAGGTTTCGATCTCGCGCGCCGCATCGCGGATGACAAGGTCAATCGGCGCTTCGCCGTTCACGAAGAACCGCAGCCTTGTAACGATATCGAGGGGCTTCGTCGGGATGACTTGGTTCATTGCCTGATCACCAAAGGGTCGGCCGCCAAGCCGCCTACCGCTTGAATACGGGTACGCCTCAATCAGGCCTTTTTACTTGCGAGGGCGCTATCAAAGGCGAGCTTGGAGAGAAGGCGGCACCAATCCGACAGCCCTGCTGGCGAACTTTGCGGCAGCCAATTGGGCTGGCTCCGGAAATGATGAGCTCGAACTGATCGGGAACGAGCAGCGGTTCGTGAAGAATTATCAAGACACCGTCTTGCGAGACGTTCCTGACCACACAACTCGCGATCACATTCGCGTCTATCGATACTGCACCTGATAGTACGGTGGGAATTCTTCTGCGCACGCGGCGATCGCGGCCGTCACGCTTTGCGCCACCCGCAAGCTCCAGCAGTCCATGAAGCGTCGGTCCGAAGACGGACTCGAGATAGACCTTCTCGATGTGTCGAGCGACCCTTTCCGCGATCTTGTGGTCAGGGCTGCCTGTTGCCGATGGATCGCCGCGACTGCGTCTTCCAAGTGCGCGCCTGGCAGCTGTTTCGAGAAGGGACGCGGGTGCACTCATTGAATGCGAGAAATCGTTATCCTGCAGCCGATGCTCCACCGCCTCGACCTGCCGCGCGCGCGATCCTTGCTCCTGGGCGCTATCAGGCCGGGCGCAAATGGAAGTTCTTTTGCTTTGCATATGGGATGAACTAGCCGGCTGCCTTGCTCGCCGGCTCCAGGGCGAGCACGCGCTTGCTAGGAAACTCGACGCCGACCGTGGTCCCGTTGTCGGCCGAGTTGTGCACGGAAAGCACCCCGTCATGAAGCTCCACGAGCTTCTTCACGAGAATTAAACCAATTCCGGAATTACAGAACTCCTGTGCGATGGTTGCATCTCTGCATTCGAGCGGCCGTAGCGTGTGAGTGATGGTCTCCCGCCGTGCGGCTGAGCCGGTGTTGGAAATTGCGACCATAGCCCCGCCATCTTTACTGCCGGATAGGACGACCTGTACCGGTGCATTCGCAGGGCCGGATCTCGCTGCGTTTGCAATCAGCTTGCAGAACATCTCCCGAAAGGCGTTCGGGTCCCCGAGGACGGAGAAAGGTTCCCCAATTTGAGTGATCTCCAGGCGCACCTTCATCGGCCTCTCGGCCGTCCTTAATCTGTCTGCGCAGAGCTCCATGAGAGCAGCCAGGTCCACGGGCTCTATAACAAGAGGCAGGGAGCCGGTTTCCAGCCCCGTCAGAGTAAGAACGTCCCCCACGATCTCGAGCAGATGGCGTCCGCTGCGGTGTATGTCACCTGCATAAGCTATTTGGCGCTCACTGAGCCCATCCATGCTTCTGAGCATCAGCTCCGAGAAGCCGATGATGGCGTTCAACGGCGTGCGCAGCTCGTGGCTCATGTTCGCAAGCCATCTCGCCGCCTCGTATGCGGCTTGTTCATTGATTCTGGTTCGCCCAACAACGTTGCACGGCAGCATTGCTCGCTTCCTCGTATTTTGACCTACCTGCCTATGTTTGTTGACCTATGTGGGCTTCTTTGGCCGCTCATAGGTTTGCGGTGTTCTCGATCTTATGCCTTGGAGTCGTTTCGGTCGGTATCTTTTCTCCCCGTCACGGCCAGCTTGGGGTGCCGGCCTTCCACGAGCGTCTGCGTGGTTAAACTCGTGGACGCCTGGTCGCGTGGATCCGGGCGTGACGGGGAGAGGGCGACGCGCCGAGGGCTGAACAAGGCGCGCCGCCCAAGCCTACGAGATTGATCCGCCCCCCTGCTGATAGATCACGTCGGAGAGGGTCACATCGGTCACGTTCTGCAGCGTCGCCAGGTTGACGAAGCTGTTGCCGCCGCCATCCTTGTCGAATAGCAGGAGCGTATCGTTGCCGCTTACCTGGAAGCTCAGGAATCCAGCGGTGAGCGGATCGTCCACCCTGATGTTGAAGTCTGTGAACAGGTCGTAGAGGTCGAGCTTGTCCTTGCCAACTTCGAAGTCAGTGATGAGATCGCCGCCGATGTTGTCCAGATCCGCCTTGGTGTCCAGGCGATAGCGGAAGAGGTCATTGCCCGTGCCGCCGCTTAACAGGTCGGCGCCGAGTCCGCCCTCGATCACGTCGTTGCCCTCGCCGCCGCTCAGCGTGTCATTGCCGACATCGCCGAACAGCGTGTCGTTGCCCTTGCCGCCGCGCAGGACATCGGCGCCATCCTGGCCATAGAGGGCGTTGTTGAGGTCGTTGCCGGTCAGTGTGAGGCCATCGCCCTGCACGTAGGCGTTCTCGATATTGGCGTCCAACGTGTAGTTGACGTAGGCATAGACGGTATCGATGCCGCCATTTGCCGCCTCCTGCACGACATCAAGGGTCGAGTCTACGACATACATGTCGTTGCCCACGCCACCGACCATCAAATCGTCGCCGTCGCCGCCGTCCAGCTGGTCATTGCCCGCGCCGCCGTTCAACGTATCGTTGCCGTCCTGGCCGATAAGGATATCGTTCCCGATATCGCCGATCAGCGAATCGCTGCCGAGACCGCCCTCGAGCCAGTCATTGCCGGCTAGGCCGTTGAGGGTGTCATTGCCGCCTCCGCCATAGATGGTGTTGTTCAGCGTGTTGCCGGTCCCGATCGCGTCGGTCGTGGCGAGGATGAAACGGAGATTTTCGATGTTGGCGCCGAGCGTGTAGCTTGTCAGTGTCGTAACGACGGTATCATAGCCTTCGTTGACGTTCTCGATCACGACGTCCCCGGCGTCCTCGACATGATACCAGTCGTCGCCCTTGCCGCCGCGCATGGTGTCGTTGCCGGTGCCACCATACAGCCAGTCATATCCATCACCGCCAATCAACGAGTCGTTGCCGGTGCCGCCATGCAGCGTGTCGTTGCCGGTGCCGCCATTAAGCGTGTCGTTGCCGCCAAGCCCGAGCAGCTCACTCTCGCCGCTGTTGCCGGTGATGACGTTGTTGAGTTCGTTGCCGGTTCCTTGGAGGAAGCCGGCGCCGATCAGGGTCAGGTTCTCGAGGTGGGCGCCGAGCGTGTAGGTGGCGGTCGCCTCGACATGGTCGATGCCCCCGTTCGCCTCCTCGATGATCGTGTCGCTGGCGTCCACCAGCAGGTATCGGTCGTTGCCGAGGCCACCAGCCAATATGTCGTTTCCGAGACCGCCGGTGAGCGTGTCGTTGCCGGCGCCGCCCGTCAAATAGTCGTGGCCGTTGCCGCCGTTCAAACTGTCGTTGCCGGCGCCGCCGCTGAGGATATTGTTGCCGTCATTGCCGATGATCAGGTTGTTGAGGTTGTTGCCGGCGCCGTTGATGTTGGCTGTTCCGCTGAGGACGAGCTCCTCGACGTTGGCGCCGCTGGCGGCGAGATCGAAGGTGATGGCGGAGATGATCCGGTCGATGCCCTGTCCGGCCACCTCCGTCACCTTGTCGGCGATGTCGTCGACGTAATAGAGGTCGTTGCCCGTGCCGCCACGCATGTCGTCCGCGCCGGTGCCGCCGTCGAGCGTGTCGTTACCGGTGCCGCCATCGAGCAGGTCGTCGCCGGCGTCGCCATAGAGCGTATCGTTGCCGGTTCCGCCCTTGAGTGTGTCGTTGCCGGTTCCTCCCTCCATGGCGTCGTTGCCGGCGCCGCCGTCGAGCTTGTTATCGCTGCCGTTGCCACTGATGAAGTTGTCGAGCGCGTTGCCGTTGCCGCTGAGGGCATCGTCCAGAAGGTACAGGGCCTCGAGGTTCGCGCCGAGCGTATAGCTGACCGAGCTGTAGACGGTGTCGTAGCCTTCCTTGGCGTTCTCGACGACGACGTCCTTTGCGCTGTCGACATAGTAGACATCGTCGCCCTTGCCGCCGACCATCCGGTCGTTGCCGGTGCCGCCGTCCAGGGTGTTGTTGCCGCTGTTGCCGGTGATGACGTTCGCGAGCGCATTGCCGGTGCCGTTGATATTGCCGGTGCCGGTGAGGGCCAGGTTCTCGAGGTTCGTGCCGAGGGTCCAGTTCACGCTCGCGCGGACTTCGTCAATGCCTTCGTTTGCGTACTCCAGGATCGTGTCCCCGGTGTTGTCCACGATGTAGATGTCGTTACCCTTGCCGCCATAGAGAATGTCTGCGCCAGCGCCGCCATCCAGGACATCATTGCCGTCCTCGCCGTTCAGGGTGTCGCCATCGTCGCCACCGAAGAGCGTGTCGTTGCCGAAGTACCCAAGCAAGACGTCAAGGCCGGCGCCGCCGTACAGGACATCGTTGCCGAGACCGCCATCGAGGTAGTTGTTGCCGCTGTTGCCGGTGATGACGTTGTTGAGGGCGTTGCCGGTGCCATTGAGACCGCCGATGAGGGTCAGGTTCTCGAGATTGGCACCAAGCGTATAGTCGGAGTAGGCTTTGATCGTGTCGATTCCTTCGTTTGCTTTCTCGGTGACCACGTCGCCAGCGTCCACAACGTATTCATCGTTGCCCTTGCCGCCGGCCATCGTGTCGTTGCCGTGGCCGCCGTGGAGGACATCGTTGCCATCCCCGCCGAGCAGGCTGTCGTTACCGTTGCCGCCCTCGAGCGTGTCGTTGCCCGTTCCGCCCAGCAGCGTGTCGTTGCCGACGGCACCTTCGATGTTGTCGTTGCCGGCACCGCCATCGAGCTTGTTATTGCCGCTCGTTCCGATGATACCGTTGTCGAGCGCATTTCCAGTTCCGTTGATGTCGCCGCCGCCTAGCAGGACCAAGCCCTCGACGTTCGCGCCGAGCTCGTAGCTGAAGTCGGCGAAAACGATGTCGTATCCTCCTAGTTTGCCGGCCTCCGTCTCGCTCACCACGTCCTTCGGGCTGTAGACGTAATAGGTATCATTGCCCTTGCCGCCGATCAGGGTGTCGTTGCCGGCACCGCCGTTTAGGGTGTCGTCGCCGGCGCCGCCGTTTAGCGTGTCGTTGCCGTCGTCGCCTTCCAGATAATTGTTGCCATCGTTGCCGGTGAGGACGTTGTTGAGCGCGTTGCCGGCACCGCCGACATGATCGATGCCAGTCAGGATCAGGTTCTCGATGTTCTCGAAGCCGATCGTGCGGAGGTTGGTGGCCGCGCTGTTGACCACGGTATCGATGCCCTCGCCCGCAAGCTCCACGATGGTGTTCACGCCGAGGGCGATCACATACGTGTCGTTGCCCTTGCCGCCGATCAGGGTATCGTTGCCGGCGCCGCCGTCGAGGGAGTCGTTGCCGTCTCCGCCATCCAGCAGGTTGTTGCCGCTGTTGCCTTTGATGACGTTGTTCAGCGCGTTGCCGTTGCCGTCGATATTGCCGATGCCGGTGAGGGTCAGGTTCTCGAGATTGGCGCCGAGCTCGTAGTTGAAGCTGGCTATGATCGTGTCGATGCCTTCGTTTGCTTTCTCGGTGACCACGTCGCCAGTGTCCACAACGTATTCATCGTTGCCCTTGCCGCCGGCCATCGTGTCGTTGCCGCTGCCGCCGTAGAGCTGATCGTTGCCGTCCCCGCCGAGCAGGCTGTCGTTGCCGCCGCCGCCATAGAGCGTGTCATTGCCCGTTCCGCCCAGCAGCGTGTCGTCACCGTCGCCGGCCGCGATGAGGTCGTTGCCGGCGCCGCCGTCGAGCTTGTTCTTGCCGCTCGTTCCGGTGATACCGTTGCCGAGCGCATTTCCAGTGCCGTTGATGTCGTCGCTGCCTTGCAGAACCAGGCCCTCGACGTTCGCGCCGAGCACGTAGCTGAAGTCGGCGAAAACGATGTCATATCCTCCTGCTTCGCCGGCCTCCGTCTCGGTCACCACGTCCTTCGGACCGTAGACGTAATAGGTATCGTGGCCCTTGCCGCCGATCAGGGTGTCGTTGCCGCCGCCGCCGTTGAGGATGTCGTCGCCGGCGCCGCCGAGCAGCTTGTCGTTGCCGGCGCCACCGTAGAGCTCGTCCTGACCGTCGCCGCCGTCGAGCGTGTCGTTGCCGTCGTCGCCGCCGAGGAGGTCGTTGCCGGCGCCGCCGTTCAGCAGGTCGTTTCCAAGACCGCCATCGAGGGTGTCGTTGCCCTTGCCGCCGTTCAGCGTGTCGTTGCCGCCGAAGCCGTTCAGCGTGTTGTCGCCGTCGTTGCCGGTCATGACGTTGGCGAGCCCGTTGCCGTTGCCGTTGATGTTGCCGGCTCCGGCGGCCAGGGTCAGGTTCTCGAGATGGTTGCCCAGCGTATAGTCGACGATCGCAACGACCTCGTCGATGCCTTCGTTTTCGTTCTCCTTGATCGTGTCGCTGAGATCCACCAGCAGGTAGCGGTCGTTGCCGGCGCCGCCCTCCAGCGTGTCGTTTCCCTGGCCCCCCTGCAGCGTGTCATTGCCGGCCCCTCCCTTCAGCATGTCGTTGCCGTCGCCGCCGTAGAGCGTGTCGTTGCCGGCGCCGCCATCAAGTTTGTTGTCGTAGTCGTTACCGTAGATGGCATTGTTGAGCGCGTTGCCGGTGCCGTCCATGTTGCCAGGACCGATCAGATAGAGATCCTCGACGTTCGCGCCTCTGACCGACAGGTCGAACGTCATGGATGATTCGACCGCGTCGTGCCCTTGACCGGCGGCCTCAATGATCACGTCATCATCACTATCGACGCTGTAGACGTCGTCGCCGGCGCCACCCTGCAGCAGGTTCTGTCCCGCGCCGCCTATGAGCCGGTCGTTGCCGGTGCCGCCGATCAGCGTGTCGTCGCCGAGACCGCCGCCGAGCGTGTCGTTTCCGGCGCCGCCATCCAGCTTGTTGGCGAGGCTGTTGCCGCGGATGGAGTTGTGGAGGCCGTTGCCGGTGCCGTTGAGCGCGCCGCCCACCAGCTCGAGTTCCTCGACGTTGGCGGCGAGGGTCAGGGAGATCGAGCTGACGATCTTGTCGACGCCCTTCTTGGCGAGCTCCGTTACCACGTCGCCGGCGTTGTCGACGAAGTAGACGTCTTCACCGTCGCCGCCGGCCATCTTGTCGGCGCCGGTCAGGCCGTCCAGGATATCGTTGCCGTTGGTGCCGACCAGGATGTCGTTGCCGGCGGTTCCAGTCACAATGGCCATTTCGCTCTCTCCACAGGTGCAGGCGGCAGCCCGGGAACACACGGGGTCGGCGCCTGTTGCTACGCGCGATTACACGCATTGATTGTTGCCAGATCATACCTACGCGCGATCCTGAGATGGGCGGAGATCATCGACCACAATCCTCTCCGATGTGGCACTCTCCACACATGAAGGTGGAACCACATCGGATTTCGCCGGACTTACTGGCACTATTTGGCAATGTCAACGCGGGAATCGTGACATCCATCACAGTATTGCGGCTGGAGCGCCGAGATGGCAGCTGTTTCCAGGGGGTTGGCTGGACTCTCAAAAATGCGTCAATCAGATTTGGAATGTCCATTCTATTTATAGCGATATTCAACTTTATATAGAATCACGATTCCAACCGATTCAGATCATCAGCGCACCGGCGCGAAGGCTGGTATGCGTCGCGTTGTCTGCATGCCCGTGTCATGACCCGCTCCTCCGATGGGTATGCCCATCCTGGCGCCCGCAACGACGCTACGACCGGCGCCTGCCACGTATCAGGTGCGGATGAGGCGCTCGGCCGGCAGGGTGATCGTCACTTTCGTGCCCTGGCCGAGCGCGCTGTCGATGGCGAGCGTGCCGTCGTGCAGCTCGACCAATGCGCGGGCAAGCGGCAAGCCGAGTCCTGTCCCGTCATGGGCCCTTGTCAGGCTGTTGTCGATTTGGCCGAACGGCTCCAGGGCATGTCCCACCTGCTCCGGCGCCATGCCGATGCCGGTGTCGCTGATCGTGAGGATCAGATCGCCGTTCTGGACTGCCGTATCGACCGAGATCAGGCCGCCGGATGGCGTGAACTTCACCGCGTTCGACAGTAGGTTCAGCAGCACCTGCTTGATCTTGAGCTCATCGGCGCGCACCCTGGGCACGTCGGCCGACACGCTGCCGCGTAGGATCAGCCCGCCTTCCGCAGCGCGACGCTGCACCAGTCGCCGGCAAAAGTTGAGCACTTTGGACAGGTCGACAACGCCCTCCTGCAGGCGCATCTCGCCCGCCTCGATCTTGGAGAAATCGAGGATGTCGTTGATGATCTTCAAAAGGTGCTGGGCCGAGCCGCTGATGTCGCTGGCATACTCGACGTAGCGCTTGCTGCCGAGCGGGCCGATCAGCTGGCGCGCCATCATCTCGGAGAAGCCGATGATGGCATTCAGCGGCGTGCGCAGCTCATGGCTCATATTGGCGAGGAAGTTGCTCTTCGCTTCACTCGCCGCCATCGCGCGCTCCGCCGCCGCCGCCAGCTCAGAGTTGTACCTGCGGATGAGGCGCGCTTGCCGGTGCTGCACGAACACGAGCACGCTGCCCGTGGCGGCCACCAGGAAGAAATAGATCAGCAGGTATTTGAAGGAGAAGATGGTGCCGGCGAAGGGCTGGGTGATGATCATCTCTTGGATGCCGCGCACGTCGCCGACTTTCCAATCAGTCTTCAGGCTTTCAGGATGTGAGTTGTGGCAGGTGACGCAGGCGGACTTCATGATCACCGGCACCACCAGGCGGTAGGTATTGCTGAAACCGGAGCGCTGGATGTCCGTCACGGCCTGGTCCGGTGCGGCCCGCAGCCTCGCCAGGGCCGAGCGTTCGAACTCGTCCATTGGATGCGGCGGCCGGTTCTTGAACGGCTGGTCGGAGATGTACCGATAGGTGATGTTCTTCTGCCGCTCGCCGATCGCCCGGCCCAGCTCCAGCGACAGGGTGAAGGGAAGCGGGATCGCGCCCGGAATTGTCTCGTAGTTGTGCGCGATCTCGGTGTTGCCGCCATGGCCCGCAGCGCGGGCCTCCAGAATCCGCCCCACAACATTGTCCGCATAATAGCCGCGAATGCCGGTGATCATCGCATTCAGGTCCTCCGCTTGGCGGCTGAGCCTGTTGCGCGACATGGTGTCGATGTCGAGCCAGACAACGAGCGGCAGGCCCGCCAGCATCACCAGAATCAGGACGATCAGCAGGCGCCCGCCGATCCGGACTTCCGCGGCACCGACTCTGATTTCCGCCGAACCTGTCATGCGATTCGCTCCCATCGCTGCGAGCTCACTCTCCGGAGACCGACCTCATTGAGGATGTTGCGTGCGCTTCGCCGAGCGACAACGGCTCGACTGATCGCTTGGTGGTGCCAGCCGACGGGGGTGGGAACCCGCCGGCTGGCTATTGGCCTGGCCTGAGCCTTGGCTGTTGGGGCGCGCAACCATCGGACTCTGACCGCAGCCGCGCTCCTGCCCGGCTGTGCCAATTCGGGAGCTGGTTTGATGCCAGGCATGCAATTGCCGTGCTTCAAAGGTGACCGTGCCGACGCATCCCTCATCTCGTCCATCGGGGCAAGGAACGGGGCGCTAGACGGCGCGCACGCCGGAAAGGAAGTCGTCCACCAACCTGCGCAGTTCCTCGCTTTCCTGCTCTAGATCGTCGGCAGTCGTTTGTACATCGCCGGCGGATTGCTTGGTCGCGTTTGCTGCTTCCGCAACGCTCATCATACTGTGTGATACTTCATGGGTACCCACCGCGGCTTCCTGGATCGAACGCGCGATTTCATGCGTAGCCGCTGTCTGCTGCTGCACGGCATCTGACATGCCGGTCGCAATCCCATTGAGTCGGCCAATTGTCTCCGTGATCGACTGGATGGCTCCCGCAGCCGATTCAGTCGCGGACTGCACGGCCCCGATCTGGGTCTGGATCTCTTCCGTGGCCTTGGCCGTCTGACTGGCGAGATTCTTCACTTCATTGGCCACCACGGCAAAACCCTTGCCCGCGTCTCCCGCCCGCGCTGCTTCGATCGTGGCATTCAGGGCCAGCAAGTTGGTTTGCGCCGCTATGTCGGTGATCAGTCGTACCACTTCGTCAATCCGTCCAGCGGACTGAACCAGACCGGCCACCTTATTGCTCGCATCTGCACTCTGCGAAGCCGCGTTCCGGGCAATTTCCGCCGACTCCCGGGAACGTCGCTCCATCTCTTGGAAGGACGTCGACAGCTCTTCCGCAGCGCTCGCCACAGCCTGCACATTGGTCGAGGCCTCCTCGCTGGCGCTCGTCATGCTGGTCACCTGGCTGTTCGACTTGTCCGCCACTTCCGCCAAGCAGCGAGCGGATTTCTCCATCGTACCCGCTGCATCGGTCAGGTGCTTCAAAGCCGTCTTGACGCCCGCATCAAAGGAGCGTGTTAGAGCCTCCATTCTGTCAAAGCGCTGCTGCCGCTCCAGTTGCTGGGTCGCTTCCCGCTCGCGAACCGCTCGCGCCTCGATAGCGTTGGTGCGGAACACCTCAACGGTCTTGGCCATTTGTCCGACTTCGTCCCGCCGGTCGACCGCCGGTATGGTGACATCCGTGTTGCCATGGGCTAGATCGTTCATGACATGCGCCATGCGCGAGATGGGTCGCATGACGCCGCGGGTCATCAGCAGGGCGCCGAGAGCCACCACAAGAAGCACGACGCCCGATACGCCCCACACGATCGCCATGAATGTGCTTTCTTGCTGCGCGGCAAGAAGTTCGCTTTCCGCGTTGATGACGTTTGCAGCGACGACGATCTTGTCGATGACACTGCGATGTTCGGCATATGCCTTCGCCATTCGCGCGTACGATTGAGCCACTGCGGCCGAGTCGCCGCGTTCCAGCGCCGGAAGGAAACTCGCGTCCAACTCGTTCCAGAAGCGTAGTGCTGCTTCATGAGCGGAGCCGGTCAGTGCGTCGACCACTGCACGATCATAGATCGTGTCGCGTTCCCAGTAGTCGTGTCGGGCATCGTACTCTCTGCGAAGCTGTTGCAGCCGCTTCTTGCGAGCTGCCCATTCGCTCGGACTGTTCAAAGCCAGCGTTGCCTCCAGAAACGGCTCGATGATGTATTCCGGCGGCGGCAAGATGTCGGCTATCAGATCCTTGCCCAGCACAATCCTGACGTACATCGGGCCGCCCACCTTCAGCTGGCCGATAGCCAGGAACGCGGTTGTCAGCAGCGTCACGATGCCGATGGCGACAATCACGGCAAACAGATTCACCGCGGATGCAATCTTGAGACCGCCTCTCAACTTGGACCCCCTCTTGTCCCAGTCTCTTAGCGAAGGCACGCCCTACAACGAGGGCCTGCTTATGTAGATTGCAACATAGCTCGTTTAATTTCGGTAAATATAGAGTATAAATTAGTTTATATTAGAGAACTTTACAGTATTACTCTGCGCATAATATGTGATCTGCGACCTACTACTCACTATCAGCCATAGGTGAGTCACGAGCGACAGAAATCTTCAAATGCCCAGAGTCGGTTAGCGCCATCATGGCGTGCGCTTATTGATGATTCCGGGTACTACGTTTGATCGGGCTACATGCATATCCTTGCCGCGCCTAGACGTCATGTTCCGGGGTTGAGATCGGTGGCCCGCCCTTTGCAGCTCTCGACCCCATCATCTGCACCGCGACCATCGAACGAATTGCCGAGCTGCGCCGCCAGCGCTGGACTGGCGATCAGATCGCTCGGGAAGTTGGCGTCTCGCCCACTACGGTCAGTCGGGTCTTGCAGAAGCTCGGGTTGAACAAGCTCAAGGCCTTGGAGCCGGCCGAGCCAGTGCGGCGTTACGAGCGCGAGCACCCGGGCGAGCTCATCCACATCGACATCAAGAAGTTGGGCCGGATCGGCTCTGTTGGCCATCGCATCAGGGGACGACGAACCGGCGTAATCAACCGCCATCTCGGCATCGGCTGGGAGTTCGTCCACGTCTGCATCGACGATGCCTCCCGAATCGCCTTTAGCCAGGTCAGGAAGGATCAGGCAAAGGGCAGCGCCATTGCCTTCCTCGAGGCGGCAGTGGCCTATTACGCAAGCTTGGGCGTCACAGTTGAGCGCGTCATGACCGACAACGGTTCGTGCTATCTCTCTCGAGCCTTTGGTCGAGCCTGCAAGAAGCTGGGCCTTAAACACATCAGAACCAAGCCCTACACGCCCAAGACGAACGGTAAGGCCGAGCGCTTCATCCAGACAAGCCTGCGCGAATGGGCTTACGCCCACGCCTACAACACCTCAGACGAACGCACCGCAGAACTGCCTCGATGGCTCCACCGCTACAAATGGCACCGACCTCATGGTAGCCTGCAAAGCAATACACCCATCAGCCGCCTCGGCCTGACCGAGAACAACCTGTTGAGGCTCCACAGCTAGCAGCACCCGGGGCTGCATAGCTTGCCCGACTCAAGGCACGAGGAGCGCTTGATCAACGGGTCACGCTCCAATACCCAGCTGCGCAAGAGCCGCATCAGTTCCAGGACGAGCCTACTGGAATGTACGTCGAGATTGCGGAGGAGGTCGACTGCCTCGGCGTGATCAGGTCGATCAATGTCGCCTCCATTTTCCGACCAGACTCCAAGAAGCGTAGCGGGATGGGTCTTCAATGCCTCAGCAATCCGGCATAACGTGTCAACGTCCGGAAACACGCGACCTGTTTCGAAATTCGAGATTGTCTGCGCGCTGACGCCCGCCGCAGCGGCCAGTGCCCTCTGCGACAGTTTCTGCGCTTGGCGCAGCTGCTGGGCTATCTTTCCGATTTCGTTGGACCGTCGCTTCGGTCTTACCTGATCTAGCATTCAGTCACCCTCAATGAGATGTGCAGGCAGAGGCGCCTTGTTGCTCCTATTGCGGCAGGCATCGATAACCGACACATGCTCGCTGATCGTCACAGAGATGCAGTGCAGCCATATAGATGGACCTGCATCGACCATCAAGTTGGATGTAAGCGCTGCCTTGCCGAGTCAAAGGCGATCCAAGAACAGAAGACAGCGCCAATCTCCTTGCCATGCTGACGTACTTTGCGGCAGCGAATGCGGGTTCCACCGGCAATGCTCAACTCGAACACTTCGGGGACAGGCGCATATTGCTCTTGCATGAGATACACCCCTCCTTGCGAAACATTCCGGACCAGACAGACGATTGCCGTAGAATCGTTGCTCCAAATGGTCCCGGACAGCAGCGTTGGAACTCTTCCACAACTTCGTCGTTCGTTTGGATCCGGTCTTGTCGATGACGCAAGCCGTATTAGGTCGCGAAGCCGCGTTCCGAAGGTGCTCTCCAAGGACCGAAGGCTCAGATGCCTCGCGATGATCGCGACGACCCGATTCGTCTTAGTCTCTGGTTTCAGAGCCGGTCTCGCAGTGAATGTAGCGATGTCCTTGCGCTGCGGACTTCCCGTTTCCTGCTCGATTGTATTACGCATGCTTCTACTTTACTTATAGCCCGTCGTTTTCAATGACCGACCATTGCGCCTGCAGGGGATTAGGTCCAGTCCAGTATCTGTATCGCCGGTAAGCTGCCGGTCGTTCTACGGCTTGCAGAATGCTCGTCGCTTCTGCAAGGGGGATCCAAGGTCGAGTGGGCTTTCGCGCGTGCAGCAGGGGCCAGGTCGCGTTTGCAAACTCATCATCTTCTCGCGTTGAGAACCTCGCTGGGTATGTGAACGCCAATGACGCGTGCCCTGCGGTATGCATTGTTCGGGGCGTTCTCAAGTCTGATGCCCGGAGCTTCGGGCTCTGCCTTGGAGACTGGGCAAAGAGTCTGCGCCAGATGGCGGATAGACTATTCTGGCTCTTGGGAGCTCCACCACCATTGTGGTCCCCTGCCCAAGCGAACTGTGGATGGAGAGTTTACCTTCATGAAGTTCAACGATCGTCTTGGCAATCGCCAAACCTAGTCCTGTTCCCCCATACTCGCGCGCCACGGTTGCGTCCCCGAAGTCAAGTGGAGACAGGAGCTGCCGGGCGGCGCTTTGCGAGATACCAGGACCTCTGTCGGTTACGGCGACGATTGTACCACCGTTGCGGGATGTGGACAGCGCGACGTCCACGGATTCATTGGCTGGTCCAAAATTGACCGCGTTCGATACTAGTTTGCTAAACACCTCTTGCAGTGCGGCTCTGTCGCCGAGCACAATAACCGGCATCCCGATTTGCGTGATTGCTACGCGCGTTCGACGACTCTCCATGGTCGCGCTCAGCTTTCGTGTGCAGTCTTCAAGGAGATCGAGCAGCTTCAGCGGTTCGTCGGTCAAAGTGCGGGAGCCGGTCTCGAGGCTCGCCAGGTCGAGCATATCTCTGATTACCTGAAGCAACTGATGTCCGCTTCGATGAATGTCGCGTGCGTACGCGGCGTGCCGGTGATCCAAGCTGGCCGAGTTGAGGATCATCAGTTCTGAAAATCCAATGATGGCGTTGAGAGGTGTCCGCATCTCGTGGCTTATGTTGGCAAGCCAGGTCGATTCGTTGCGCAAGGGTGCCGGCTTGCATTGTCCAGCCATTTTCGGTGAGCGCATTCGCCTCTCGCCTCCGTGCGTGCAATCATCACCTGTGCCCAGCGCGTACCCTCGGAATTTGACGAACTAGCAATTGCTGGACACGCCCGCCCTGTTGACAGTTCAACATCCTGGCCCAAAAAATGTAAATAGTTACTCGTTTATAGCCATAATCCACCAACATTATAGGACTATCTAAGCATCACACTGGAGCAGATCGAGCGGTGCGGTCTTCGCCGCAACCATCTGGTGTGGCAGAGGTCACCGACGTTCTATGCGGGTCGTGCCTCTCGCCCATATGGAACGATGGGATGGCCCGGCCCGATCTGCTTCGCCACTCGCGCAACCCATTCCTTGGCCGCTGGATAGGAATCGAGCGACAAACCGCAATCGGCGGACAGATGTGCATAGGCATAGTTCGCGATATCCGCGATCGTGAATGAATGACCACCGAGGAACGGAGTAGCGGTAAGGGCTCGCTCCAGCGAGCTCAGCCCCCGCTCCGCAGCTTCGCGCTTGCCCGGCACCAGCGCCGCGTTGATCTCGAGTCGCCCGGTCAAGGTCCAGAACCGCAGCGAGCAGATTACCGGCTCCACGTAGTAATGCTCGAAGAACAACTACTGCATCACCTTCGCGCGCGCGAACCGCTGCATGAACCGCGTACCCTCGGCAAGCCAGCACGGGATCGCATTTGATTCCGCGATCGTGCGTCCATCGTCCAATTCCAGCACCGGAATTGCACCGGCGGGATTCATCTTCACGAACTTTGCGCTACGGCTCTCTCCGGAGAAGATCGCCACGGGCTGCGAGCGATACGGAATATCGAGCAGCCACAGCAGCACACGAACTTTCCAAGCGTTCTGCGAAGGGCATACTCATGGAAGGTAAGCATAGTGGCCTCAGGGAAAGAGTCAGAAACTGTAACCATCTCAGAGATGAAGCCGCTTCCCAACTCTCGCCTAACCGCGAGCTCCGCGATTCATCCGGATCAGCTCGCTTCAAGTCTATTGCCAGCGGAACGCGTTGCCGGTGGCGAGGAATGCCCTCGCCCCGGGGCACACGGAGCTTCATGCATAGGCCAGTTCATGGTCGACTTCGATTGACCAATCGACTTTGGGCCTCCCTGGACAGAAACTCACGCCCTTTGCACCGGCCTGGATCGCACATGAAACAGCGAATTGCGTCTGTTCGAGCCGGCGGCGGTTTCAAGTGTGAAGTGTAGTTTCATGCCTTCACCCAGTTCTTCGAACCGTTCGAGCGACCGCGCTTCTTACCACAGCCCACTACTGCCCGATGCCGAGGAGTATTTCGGCTTCGGTCAACGCGGACATGCTCTCAGCATGCTTACCTTCCTTGTGCAGGGCCTCGCCCTGGTCGCGCAGCTCCTTCGCCCGAGCCAGGACCTCAGTGCTCACCTCGCCCGGCGGCGCGGCCAGGACATCGTCGATCTTCTTCACATGCAGCGGGCACGAACTCGCGAACGCGGCGCCGCTCATGAAGATGGTCAAGGCGATAGCTGTAACCAGTCTTTTCACGGATGATCTCCTGGGTTTGGATTTGCGAACAGGACTCACAAGCTGCAGGCAGCGGTTGCCGCCCGCATCACGCCGCGCGGACCTGACCGAGGAAGCGTCCGACCTCGCTGCGCAGACGGTTGGCCAGCTCGGCGAGCTGGCCCGCCGAGGACAACACTTGGCCCGCCGCTGCGCCGGTTTCGCGCGCCGCCTTGCTGACGCCACCGATGTTGGCCGATACCTCGGTGGTGCCGATCGCCGCCTGCTGGGCGTTGCTGGCGATCTCGCGCGTCGCGGCGCCTTGCTCCTCGATCGAACTGGCGATCGCCGCGGCGATCTCATCAATCGTCTTGATGGTGCCGCCAATGCCGGCAATGGCGGCAACCGAGCGGCTGGTCGCCGCTTGGATGGCGGCAATGTGGGCGCTGATCTCCTCGGTGGCCCGGGCAGTCTGGTTCGCCAGGTTCTTGACCTCGGACGCCACCACGGCAAAGCCCTTTCCGGCCTCGCCGGCGCGCGCGGCCTCGATCGTGGCGTTGAGCGCCAGCAGATTGGTCTGGCCCGCGATGTCGGTAATGAGCTGAATCACCTCGCCGATCTTCTGCGCCGCCTGCGCCAGGCTCTGCATTTCAGCATTGGTGCGCTCCGCCTCCCTTACCGCGCCGCCGGCGATCTCTGCAGACCGGGCTACCTGACGGCCGATCTCGCTGACCGAGGAGCTGAGCTCTTCGGTCGCGGCCGCCACCGTCTGTACGTTGACCGACGCCTGCTCTGACGCGGCGGCGACGGCGGTGGCCTGCCTATTCGATTCCTCCGTCGTCGCATTCATGCAACCGGCGGTGGTTTGCAGTTCGGTACTCGCCGCTGCAACCGCATCGACCATTGAGCCGACACTCGCCTCGAACTTCGACGCGAGATCGAGCGTCGCGGTGCGGCGCTCCTCGGCGGCGCGGCGCTCCTGCGCCTGCTGCTCTGCCTTCAGGCGCTCTACCTCGATGGCGTTGTCCTTGAACACCTGGACGGCATGGGCCATCTCGCCGATCTCGTCACGCCGATCGGTGTACGGCACCGCGACACCCGCATCGCCACCCGACAGCCGGATCATTACCGCGTTGATGGCGGCGATCGGCCGCGCAATCCCGCGCGAGACAGTTGCGTAGCCGAGGCCGGCGATTGCCACCACCAGCAGCACGGCCAGGCCGACGACGATCCAGGCGATTTCATCGACGAGCGCCTGGATGTCCGCCCCTTTCTCCGCGCTGTGCTGGTTGGCCGCCACCCGAAACTGCTCGAGCGCATCTTGCAGCGCCAGTTCCGCCGGCGCGACGCCGTTTGACAATGCGGCCATGGCCTCCTGCTGAGCGAACGATGCGGTTTTCTCGAAGACGGTGATCGACGCGTCCTCGAACGCGCCGATGGCTTCCATGATCGTGTCAGCACCGGACTTGACGCCAGCCTTGGCGTTGGCGAGGGCACTCAGCGTGCTCCTTGATTCGTCGAGGACCGCGTGGAAGTCTTGACGCTTGCCCTTCAGTGATTCCAGGTCAAGGTCGGACGGGGCCGATCGTACGATGCCGATGGCGCGCTCGACGTTGACCGACACGGTCATCTCGACAGTCGAGAACTGGCTGCTTTCGGCGTTGAGCTCACGCCCGAGAACCTGGATCTCGCGCGACGCAAACACGGCGATCGCGCCCATGATGCACAGAGCCGTCAGCGCGGCGCCTAGCACGCTCGAAAGCTTGGTGGAGATCTTCATCCGCTTCAACCCTGCGAACCCAATCACATCGAACCTCTACCTTGTATCAAGCAATCCCGGTCAATCACGCTGACCTGCCGGTTTCCATCACGTCACTTCGGGGCGTATTTCGTCGCCGCTTTGATCAGCTTCTGCGCTTCCGGGCTAGGTGCGCCGCGCGTGACGAGGCTGAGCGGCGTCACGACCTCGACGCCCGGAATGACCGCCACCGCATCGGTGATGCTGCCGCCGTTGCCATAGCCAATGGCGGTCGGCGCCTGGGCAACCACCTGGGCTACCTGCCCCAGTTGCTGCACCTCGCGCGCCGTCTTGACGATGTCGGTGCCACTGAGGAAGAGGTTGACGACGATGGCACGTGCGCCCAGACCAGGCCCACCGGTTACGACGAGGATCGGCTGGTCGGGACCACCGACATCCTTCCACGACGTGATCTTGCCGGTGAGGATCTCCTTGAGCTGCGTGTCGGTGAGCGTCTTCACCGGGTTGCTCGGATGAACGATGAACTTGACGGTGTCGCTGCCCACCTGCGTCGCGACGAACTCGCTGGGGTTGATCGAACCGGGAGCCTCCGCGTTCAAGCGCTTCACCGCAAACTCGATCGGTGCGCCGAGCATGGCGACGTCGACCTCGCCAGCGTTCAGCAGCTTGAGGCCGTTTGCATCGCCGTTCACGGTGATGTCGAGCGTCAGCCCAGTGTCCTTTTCGATCGCCGCCTGGTTGGCAACGATGACGCCCTTGCCCACGGCGGCACTGCCGCCGAGCTTGAGCGTGGTGCCAGCGGATGCGTAGCCGCTGGCCAAGAGCAGGCCCGCCGCGGCCACGGCCAGCGTCTTCTTGACTTTGGAAGACATCGAATCTCGTCCGTTACAGTTAAAGGTGCCGATTGATTAGCGAACCGGCAGTTAAGAATTAGTTATGCAAGCAAATATTTGCGGAGATAATACATGACCTGCCATCGATGTAATTCTATTTATATTATCACATATTCTGTTTATTACAGCGCCTCACCTGAGCCACCGCGAACCTCGTTCGGGATTGCAGGCACGCCAGAGCACTGGACGAGCGGTGGCCTAGGCCGCGTGCATAAGCGGCAGATTGAGTGGCTGTCTATCGAGGCCTTGTTTCTAACGGCGGTGTGCGGCCCGCCACACCAAACTCCTCGGTGTTTGCCAATTCCGCCGCATGACGAATCAACTGCGCTCAGGCACCCAACAGGAGGACTAAGATGCAGGCAATAACTACACCAAACACCATTCCCCTTCGGAAATGGCTCATGAGTGTCCTGTTTTTGCGCAGGGTCATCGCCGGCAGCACGCAGGACTTTTGGTGCTTTGCCTTCGAGAGAGCGATGATCCGCACGACCGCTGATGTTAGTCGAGCAATCACTATGATCTTTGCCACCGAGCGCCACGTAGCTCTTGACGCTCCGGCTCTTCCCGCCACCAGCGCTCCCACCCGTCGAGACCAAGCCGGCGTTGCGCCTCTGCGTTGCCTCGAACTCGATCCATATGATCGAAGCGGGCCCTTAGCCACTCCACGAGGATCAGCATGAGAAAGCACCCACTGAGAACGAGCGCCCATATAAGGAGATTATCGGTCATGGCAGCCTTGCTTCAGTGATTCTGGAGCACGATCGACAGATGTGTCGGGTAGAACAGCTTCGTGCCGTCCTCGAAGAGCCAGTAATTGAAGCCGGCGACCTGAAACCCACTCTCCATCGAGTGATCGGCCACGACCCCGGATCTGAGCAGCTTCAGCTCGGTCACGATTTGTAATGTCGGGATGCCGCTGGAATTCACGACAACGATCTCGCCGTTAGAATCCCGCTGCAATTCGCCAAGCGACAGCGTCACGGTCATAGCATCAGCACTGAAAGGCATGACGGCCGCGCCACACAAGGCCGGCGCACCAGGATCGAAATGGTCCTCGGGTGTTGTCTCATTCGTGACCTCGTACGTTTGCACGTGACTTATCCTGTATTTTTCGGGTCAAGCTTGGTGGAAACTGCTTATCGTCGCCGCACCGGGGGATCCGGCGCACGCAATCGCAAGTAATCGCGGATCATTCAGTTTACTGGTCCTCGATCTCGCTTGGTCGAACGACCGTCTCCTATCGTTTGATGCGCAACTCGCCCGCTGACGCCCGGCACCCGGGCATCCTCGCTGCGGGCGCAATCAGCATCGCCGTCCCCGGTTTCGACGCAGACCACACTCAGTCCAACCATGATCCTATCGTTACAGGGGAAACACTCCCCGTCCTGCTGCCCAACTCGCGAACTTCGGCAGTATGATTCTTGATTTTGGGATGTAGCCGTTTTTGGCTATATCTGCAATAATAATTTGGCATAACGTGTTGTTTTATAAATAGAATTTGGCGTACTAGAAATAGAATAAGGCCATTACACACGAAACAAAGGTACTGCCGATTGATTGTGCAGAGTTTCGCGGAGGTCGCCTTCTTCGTTGATCCGACCTGCAAGTAGGCGGGCGCAGGAAACCGCCTCGCCTGCCGTCGGTCGACTTGGGATAGGACAGATCGCGCTACTTCTTCTTTGCAGCCTTCTTCTTTACCCCCTTCTTGTGAACCGCCT
Organism: Dongia deserti; assembly: GCF_003574735.1. Lineage (GTDB taxonomy): Bacteria > Pseudomonadota > Alphaproteobacteria > Dongiales > Dongiaceae > Dongia_A > Dongia_A deserti. Next base: position 229,955 of record NZ_QORW01000007.1, on the reverse strand, counting down.
CCTTAGAGTCTGTTTGGAAAATCGCTTCCGCTTGGTGGTGAGTTGTGATTCAAGCTCTGGATGTGGACAGAACAGAGCCGTGGCCGGATGGCCAAGATCGCCAAGAAGACCAAGCGCTACCCGTCTGATCTGACGGACGAGGAATGGGAGCAGATCGCTCCCCTGATGCCCAAGCCCGGGCGTCGGGGCCGTCCGCGTGAGGTCGATTTCCGGGAGGTGATCAACGCCGTGCGTTACCTGGTACGCTCCGGTTGCGGCTGGCGGATGCTGCCGATCCACTTCGGGCCTTGGCAGACGGTTTATGGCTGCTTCCGCGAGTTGGCGCGGCGTTTTCTGTTCCAGACCATCCACGACGTGACGCTGATGCTGGATCGTGAACGGGCCGGTCGCGAGGCCAGCCCAACGGCCGGTGTGATCGACAGCCAATCGGTGAAGGCTCCGGGCCCCTGGCGCGCAAAGGGGCTATGACGCGGGCAAGAAGATCGTCGGCCGCAAACGCCACATTGCGGTCGATACCGACGGGCGGCTTTTGATGGTCAACCTGACGCCAGCCGACATCTCCGACAGCGCTGGCGCACAGGCCATTCTCGACAGCATCCGCAAGCGCTGGCCCTGGGTGAAACATCTGTTCGCCGATGCCGCCTACGATCGGCTCAAGCTCATGGACAAGGCTGCCTATCTCGACTTCGTCATCGAGATCATCCGCCGGTCCGAAGAACAAAAGGGCTTCCAGGTTCTACCCCGCCGCTGGGTCGTCGAGCGCACCTTCAGCTGGATGACCCGATGGCGACGCCTCGTGCGCGATTACGAGCAGCGCATCGACGTCTCCCACGCCATGATCCTCGTCGCCATGGGCGGAAACCTACTACGAAGAACCGCTCATCCATGATTTTCCAAACGGACTCTTAGGCCCCTTCCTGACGGCCTTCTTCTTGGCCGACTTCTTGGTCGTTCCACCCCACGAACCAACCATGGTGCCTTCCCCCTTCTTCACCATTCGCTCCTCCCGAGTCTCCGGAGCACATAGATGCACAATGAGGGGACCGCTTCAGCTTCAGGTTGCCAACCGCGTGGACGCACGCCGTGCGCGATCAGTGCTGAGCGGGCCTACCCCTTCCACGTGAAATCCGGCCTTCCGTGCGGGCGGATCTCCGGTCGGACGATCCGCCAGTGGCTCTGCCGCAGCTTCTCCATCACGGCCTTTGCCAGGAGGCGCCGCTGGTCTTCCTCGAGCTTCGTCAGCTGGAGGCGGCCGCGCCGGCGCGAGGGTGGATCGGCTGGAAGGCGCACGCCACGCATCGCGTCCATAATCACGAATTCGATCGTCTCGTCGGGCACCCAGACCAACATGCACCGCCTCGCTTCGGAATGGACCGATTTTGCCGGACCTCGTCCAGAGAACAAACGTGGAATCCGTTGGGCCAAACTCGCGTGGCATTGGACGGCACTGGACGGCAAAGCATTGATTTTGCTGGCACTGGGCGGGACAGGCCAATTCGCCCATTGTTCCCTGGCGAGAACAGAAAAAAGTCTGCGAGTTCAGCGGGTTAGTTTGGTAGCGCCGGGCGGATTTGAACCACCGACCAAGGGATTATGATTCCCCTGCTCTACCGCTGAGCTACGGCGCCACCGGAGGGCCGGTTGAGGTAACCGGCCGGAACGCGGAGGCAAGCATATAAAGGCCACCGTCCGCGCCGTCAAGGATAGTGCAAGCCTTTGATCCGGCGGACTAATCCGAGAACATGGAGGTCAGCTTCAGGGCCACCCCCATGCTGCCCTCGACCTTCAGCTTACCGGTCATGTAGGCGAGGGTCGGGTCCAGGCCGCCTGCCATCAGCTTCTGCAGGTTTTCGGCCGAGATCCGGATGGTGGTGGTGGCGTCCGGCCTATCCTCGTTGTCAATCGCGGGCGGATGCTCGGTCCCGTCCCAGAAGATGATGCCGTCCTCTTCCTCCAGGATGAACTTCACCTTGTAGCCGAGCTTCACGTTCTGTCCGGCACGTTTGCGCATCTCTTCGGTGAGTTCGGTCAGGTCCATTGCCGTCCCCTTACGCAGCCTCGGCCGCCGGCTCGCGCTGGATCCACCCGCCGCCCAGTACGCGGTTGCCCTGGTAGAACACGCAGGCCTGGCCGGGCGAGATACCAAACTGCGGCTCCAGCAACGCGACGCGCGCGCAACCGCCGGGTAGCAGCGAGATGATCGCCGGCTTCGGCTCGGTCATCGAGCGCAGCTTCACCTCGACCTCGACATTCTCCGTCCGCTCGTCAGCGCTTCCCAGCCAGTTCACCTCGCGCAACGTGACGCTCCGCTTGGCCAGCGCCGCCTTCGGCCCGACGAACACGCGGCGCGTCTCCGGCTCGAGGCGCACGACATAGAGCGGCTGGCCGTTCTCGTTGAGGTCGCCGAGGCCGAGGCCCTTTCGCTGGCCCACGGTGAAATTGATCAGCCCGTCATGCTTGCCCAGCACGCGGCCGTCCAGATGCACCAGCTCGCCGGGCTCCGCCGCGCCGGGGCGCAGGCGCTCCACGACCTTGGCATAGCCACCCGTCGGCACGAAGCAGATGTCCTGACTGTCCGGCTTGTCCGCCACCGCAAGTTCGAATTGCGCAGCGATCGCGCGCGTCTCGGTCTTCGGCAGGTCGCCCAATGGGAAACGCAGGAAATCGAGCTGCGCGTGTGTGGTCGCGAAGAGGAAATAGCTCTGGTCGCGCTTGGGGTCCGCACCGCGATGCAGTTCGGCACCGCGCGCGCCCGCGACGCGCTTCACGTAGTGGCCGGTCGCCAAAGCCTCCGCACCCAGCTCGCGCGACTGCGCCAGCAGGTCGCGGAACTTGACCCGCTGGTTGCAGCGCACGCAGGGGATCGGCGTCTCGCCCGCCAGGTACGACTCGGCGAAATCCTGCATCACGGCATCGGAGAAACGGCTCTCGTAATCCAGCACGTAGTGCGGGATGCCGATCTTGTCGGCCGCCATGCGCGCGTCATAGATGTCCTGACCCGCGCAGCAGGCGCCCTTCTTCCCCACCGTCAGGCCGTGGTCGTACAGCTGCAGCGTGATGCCGACTACGTCATAGCCCTCGCGCTTCAGCAAGGCAGCCGTGACCGAGCTGTCGACGCCGCCCGACATGGCGACGACGACGCGCGTATCTTCCGGCCGCTTGTTGAAACCGAGTGAGTTCATGGTTTGTCTTCACACCTTTCGATCCGTGATGGCGAGGTCTCCGGACCTTGCCATGACGCAAGGGCCATCCTACCCCGCCACGTCTATCTGGGCCAACTAATCGCTAAATTCAACGGGTTAGGATGTCGAACATCCGCGCATAAGGGGCCGGATCGACGCCCAGGCCGATCGCCGCCGAAAAATGGCCCCGGTCTCTGATGAACACGTTTTCCTTCGGCACGCGCCATTGCTGCGTGAGCAGGTGCCCGCCCGCCGCCGGCGTGACGTTATCGCGCAAGCCAACCATGACCACGACATTGGCCGGATCCATCGGCGGTTCTGCGCTGGCATCGGTGATCGGCTCCAGCACCCGGAAATGCTCCGCCTTCCAGCCATGGCGGCGCACTTCGTTGTCGATGTCCGCCATCTGGCCAAGCGATGATTCTAGTGGCAGGGCACTGATCCGCGAGGTCGAGGTCATTAGGAACAGGGCGTCGGGCTTGTATTCCGCCGGCCAATAGCGCCAGCGGCTGGCCGTGACCTGCGCCGTCAGGGCGCCGAGCGAAATGCCGCCGAGCGAGATCCTGCCCGGACCTTGGGCCCGACACCATGCGATCAAGGCGGCGTATTCCCGCGCCGCGCGCACGAAATGCTGGATGCCGGAGATCGGCGGCTCGGTGAGGAAGCTCTCGCCGCCATAGAAGCCGGCCTTGCAACGCCGGTTGTGCCCGGGCCCGTCCGGCAGGACGATGCGCATGCCGACCCGCGCCATATCCAGGAAGGAGCGCGGCCCTTCCACCATCATCTCCGTCTCCATGGCGAGGCCATGGGCGAAGAAGAAGGTCGGCAAGCCGTTCGGGTGCTGCTTGGGTTCGTAGATGTGGGCGTAGCAGGTATCGGTCGGATCGTCCCCCACGCCCTCGCTCTCGAACCGCAGCCAGTATTCCACCACGTCGCCGTGATCGACCGACCGGCTACGCTCGATTTGCGGCAGCGGATCGGCCACTTGGAACAGCGCATCGGGATCGATCAGCACCTGGGACAAGGCTTCGATGGCAAATTCCGGTTTGGGCGTGCGATAGCGCACCGCCGAGACGCGATACTTCTTGGCGAAGGAAAGATAGCGGAAGCGGTTGGCAAGATAGGATTGCGCGGTCGTTCGACGTTCACGCTCAGCCGCGCCGAGATCGCCGTCCACGCCATCGAACGCGATTTCCGCCCAGCGGGCCTGCGCTGCCTTCGACAGCAGGCGCAAGCGATGGGTCGTGTTGAGCTTGCCGCGCAGGCGCGGTGGTAAGCCGAACAGCCCAAGCTGGCGTGCAAATCCTTCGAGGGACGTGCTGCTCGCCGCCGCAGCGGCCCAGGCGCGCGACGCGGGCAGGGCGCGCTTGAAACCCCACAGGCAGACGGGATCAATCCAAGGCCGCGCCAACAGAGCGTGGAACAATGAGCCGGTGCGCGGGAACTGCACTGTCTTGCGCAGGCCAGCCTCGAGCGCTTCGCCTGCGATCTTTTCGGTGAGGGGTGTTTGAGCCGGATCAGTCAATGACGACTCGGTCACCCGCGCTCCTCGATCCAAGCGGCCTGGATGGCCTCGAGAATCTTCTCGTTGGACTTGTTTGGATCGTCGTCGAAATCCGGCAGCTCCTGCACCCACTTCCACAGGTCGGTGAATCGCAGGTTGACGATGTCGACGTCGGGGCGCGCCTCTTCCAGTTCGATCGCGATATCGTGGACGTCGGTCCAGCGCAGTTTTTTCGCCATATCGTCCGTCCAGCTCCGATCGTTGTTCCGGATCGTTTCCTTGGGGCCGCTATTTGTCGACCATCATGTTGCGCGTCGCCGACGGCAGGCTGACGGTGAGGCCATCGAGTTCTTCCGTCATCTTGATCTGACAGCCGAGGCGCGAGGTGTGCGTGAGGCCGAAGGCAAGATCGAGCATGTCCTCTTCATCCTCGGTCGCGGTCTCCAGCACGTCGTACCACTCCGGATCCACGATCACATGGCAGGTCGAGCAGGCCAGCGAACCTTCGCACGCGCCTTCGAGATTGATGTTATTGCGATGCGCGATTTCCAGCACCGAAAGCCCGACTGGCGCATCGACCTCGACGCGCGTCCCGTCAGGATTGATGAAGGTCATCTTAGGCATCTATTTGACTCCGTTCGGAATTCCGCAATTTCAATCAGCCGCGCCAGGGCGCCCGGTCCGGCCCCCGCCCGGGGCCGGGTCAGTTGCCATACTCGCCTCGATCTCGTCAAGGGAATGGCCTTTCAGCGCCTGGGCCACGGCCCGATCCATCCGGCGCTGGGCAAAGGCGTGGGTCGCGTGATCCAGCCCATCCACCGCCGCATTGATGAGATCGCGCTCCTCGCCCCTTATGGCTTGGCGAAGCTTAGCGATTGCGGAATCGATCGCGGCCCGCTCCTCCTCCGACAGCAGCGCGCCATCGGCCGCCAGCGCGGCGTCCAGCGCCAGCAGCACCCGTTCCGCCTCGACCCGCGCCTCGATCAGCAGGCGCTGCTCCATATCCTCACGCGCGTGGACCAAGCTGTCCCGCAGCATGTCCGCCATCTCGGCGTCGGTCAGGCCATAGCTCGGCTTCACCGCAATTTCAGCTCGAATGCCGGTTGTCTTTTCCATTGCCGAGACGGTGAGCAGCCCGTCGGCATCGACCGCGAAGGTGACCTGGATGCGCGCGGCACCGGCCACCATCGGCGGAATGCCGAGCAGCTCGAACCGGCCGAGGGAGCGGCAGGCATCGACGGTCTCGCGCTCGCCCTGCACCACGTGGATCAGCATGCCGGTCTGGCCGTCCTGATAGGTGGTGAAGTCCTGGGCCTTGGCGACCGGGATGGGTGTGTTGCGGTCGATCACCTTCTCGACGATGCCGCCCATGGTCTCAATGCCGAGAGAAAGCGGAATGACGTCGAGCAGCAGCGTGTCGCTGCCGCGAGTCAGCGCCTTCGCTTGCAACGCGGCGCCAACTGCGACCACTTCGTCCGGATCGATGTCGGCCAGAGGCGCGCGTCCGAAGAACTCCTCGACGCGCCGGCGGACCAGTGGCACGCGCGTCGAGCCGCCCACCAGCACGACGCCCTGGATCTCCTTCGGCGTGATCCGCGCGTCATCCAGCACTTGGCGGCAGGCGCGTACGGTACGCTGGACCAGAGAATCGATCAGCGCCTCGAACTCTCGGCGCGAGATGGTGACATCGATCTTCTTGCCGCCGATCTCCGCGGTGAGCTTCACGCGGTCCTGTTGTGTCAGCTGCTCCTTGGCTGCGCGTGCGGCAAGCAGCAAGGCAGCAGCGCCGGCTTCGTTGAGATTTTCGAGCCCGCTCGTGGCGATGGCCCGTTCGGCCAGCACATGATCGAAATCATCGCCGCCGAGGGCGGAATCGCCGCCGGTCGCCAGTACCTGGAAGACGCCCTTCTGCAGGCGCAGCAGGGAAATGTCGAAGGTGCCGCCGCCCAGATCGTAGATCGCGTAGACGCCTTCCGCGCCGCTATCGAGGCCATAGGCCAGCGCGGCGGCGGTCGGTTCGTTCACCAGGCGCAACACGTCGAGGCCAGCGAGCTTCGCCGCATCCTTGGTGGCGCTGCGCGCAGCATCGTCGAAATAGGCCGGCACCGTCACGACCGCCTTGATGACATCCTGGCCGAGCGATTGTTCGGCGCGCGCCTTCACCGCCTTCAGAATCTCGGCCGAGATCTCGATCGGCGTCACCGATCGGCCGGCCACTTCCAGCCGCACCATGCCGACGGAATCGCCGCTGGCTGCGATCTTGTAGGGCAGCACGCCCGCCAGCGCCTTCACGTCGTGCACGCCGCGGCCCATCAGGCGCTTGATCGAACTCACCACGCGATCCGGGTGCTTGGCGCGCAGGTCCTGCGCCTCGCGCCCGACGATCACGCCATCCTGCATCAGCGCGACCACCGAAGGGATGAGACCGTCGCCATGCGCATCGCGCAGCACTTCCGGCTGCTCTCCATCCACCACGGCGACCACGGAATTGGTGGTGCCGAGGTCGATGCCGATGGCGATGCCGCGCTCCTCGGCGTGCGGTTCCGGCGTCTCGCCCGGCTCGTGGATCTGCAGAAGAGCGGTCATGCGGTCCCTTCCGCCTGCTCCAGCGCGATGCGGCGCGCGCGCGTCTCGTCGAGATACTTGCGCAGATACTTCAGCCGTGTGGCCAATCGGTTCGCCGCTTTCAAATCGTCGCTCGCGAAGGCCTTGGAGAGATCGGCCAGGATGGCGATGGCGTCGGCACCGGCCTTGGCCTGCAGCTTCTCCACCTTCTCGAGGCTGGTTGCCTCCATCAGGGCTTCGCGGGCCTCCATCGCTTCCATCAACAGTTCGGGATCGCGCACTGTTTCGTCCCTGGAAACGGACGCTTCGATGCCATTGAGCTTCAGCAGATAAGCGGCACGGCGCAGCGGGTCCTTGAGCGTCTCGTAGGCCTGATTAAGCGCGACGGCCTGCGCTTCCGCGAAGGCCCGCTCCTTGGCCGGCTTAGAGGCGAAACGGTCGGGATGGATGGCGCGCTGGAAGCCGAGATAGCGCTTTTCGGCCACGTCGAGGTCGACGTCGAATGCCGGCTCGAGGCCGAGCCGCCGGAAATGGTCAAGCTGCGTCGGCGGCTGAATCGCCCCGCAAGTGTGGCAGAACAGGGCCTGCGCCGCCACCGGTCCCTTGCAGGACCAGCACGAAACAAAGCCAGCGCGCGCGGCGCGCGTGTCGTCCGCTTGAGTCGGCATCGTTATGCCACATCAGACGTGGAAGGATTCGCCACAGCCGCAGCGGCCCTTCTCGTTGGGATTCTTGAAGACGAAGCCGGACTGGATCTTCTCTTCAATGTAATCCATCTCGGTGCCCAGGATGAACAAGGTCGCCTTCGGGTCGATCAGGATCGTCACGCCATCCTGCTGCACCACTTCATCCATCGGCCCCTTCTCGTCCGCGAATTCCAGCGTGTAACTGAGGCCGGAGCAGCCCTTGGTCTTCACGCCGATGCGGACGCCGGCGGACGGCTTGCCTCGTTTTTCCAGCAGTGCCTTGACGCGCGCGACAGCAGCCGGCGTCAGGTTGATCGCCGCCGGCCGCGCGCGTGGTACGCGCTTCGGCTTAACGTCTTGCGCGGCAACGGGGGATGCGTTGTCCGAAATGTTGGTGCCGGTGTCCATAATCCTCATGTTACTCCGCAGCCTGTTCGGCTGGCTTCTCGCCATGCTTCTCGCGATAGTCGCGAATCGCTGCCTTGATTGCGTCCTCAGCCAGCACCGAGCAATGGATCTTCACCGGCGGCAGCGACAGATGCTGCGCGATCATGGTGTTCTTGATCTGCTCGGCCTCGTCCAGAGTCTTGCCCTTCACCCACTCTGTCGCGAGCGAGGACGAGGCGATCGCCGACCCGCAGCCGAAGGTCTTGAACTTCGCATCCTCGATGCGGCCATCGGCACCGACCTTGATCTGCAGCTTCATGACGTCGCCGCAGGCCGGAGCTCCCACGAGGCCGGTGCCGACGCTGGTGTCGCTCTTGTCCAGCGCGCCGACATTGCGCGGGTTCTCGTAGTGTTCGATCAGTTTCTCGCTATACGACATGTGTGCTCTCCTGAATTCGATCGCAATGGTCGAAGCTCAATGCTCTGCCCACTGGATCGATTTGATATCGATCCCTTCCTGCGCCATCTCCCACAGCGGGCTCATGGACCGCAAACGCTGCACCGCCTGCACGATATGTTCGACGGCATAGTCGACGTCCTGCTCGCTGGTGAAGCGGCCGAGCCCGATGCGCAGCGAGGTGTGTGCCAACTCCTCCTCGACGCCCAGCGCGCGCAGCACGTAGGACGGCTCCAGCGACGCCGAGGTGCAGGCCGAGCCCGACGAGACCGCGATATCCTTGACGCCCATCATCAGCCCCTCGCCTTCCACATAGGCGAAGGAGAGATTGAGATTGCCCGGAATGCGGCTGTCGAGATCGCCGTTGAGATACACCTCCGGCAGCTGTTCTCTGATCTTGTTATACATGCGGTCGCGCAGCGTCTTTAGCCGCTCCGCCTCCGCGCCCATTTCACGCTGCGCGATGGCGCAGGCTTCACCCAGGCCCACGCATAGCGGCGTCGGCAGCGTACCGGAGCGCATGCCGCGTTCCTGGCCGCCGCCATGGATCAGCGCCTCGAGGCGCACGCGCGGCTTGCGGCGGACATAAAGGGCGCCGAGGCCCTTGGGCCCGTAGATCTTGTGGCCGGAGATCGACATCAAATCGATGTTCATCTCCTCGACGTTGAGCGGGATCTTGCCCACTGCCTGCGCCGCGTCGGTATGGAAATAGACCTTGGCCGCGCGGCAGATCTTGCCGATCTCCGCCAGCGGCTGGATCACGCCGATCTCGTTATTCACCGCCATCACAGAGACGATGCAGGTGTCCGGCCGGATTGTCGCCTTCAACTGTTCCAGGTCGATGAGGCCGTTCTTCTGCACCGGCAGATAGGTGACCTCGAAGCCCTCCAGCTCAAGATGCCGGCAGGAATCGAGCACGCATTTGTGCTCGGTTACCACGGTGATGACATGATTCTTCTTGCCCTTGTGGAAATGCGCGACGCCCTTGAGCGCGAGGTTGTTCGATTCCGTCGCGCCGGAAGTGAAGATGATCTCCTTCTCGTCCGCGCCGATGATGGAAGCAACCTGCGCGCGCGCCTTCTCGACCGCTTTCTCCGCATCCCAGCCGTAGGCGTGGTTGCGCGAATGCGGATTGCCGAAATAGGTGGTGAAATAAGGCAGCATCGCTTCCACCACGCGCGGATCGGTCGGCGTCGTCGCCTGATAATCCAGATAGATCGGCGTCTTCGGACGGTTCTGGCCTTCGGTCGCGATCTTCATATCCTGCAATGAACTCATGTCATGCGCACCTTTACATCAGGCTGCCGGCTGCATGTCCGGCAGCGTATGAACCTTCCGGCCGGCGAAATCAGCCAACCGCGTCGCAAGCAGGTCGATTTCCGACTCGCTGTTCCACCAGCCGAGGCTGATGCGGATCGCGGAGCGCGCGACCTCTTCACCGTAGCCCATCGCGAGCGCCACGTGGCTCGGCCGGACCTTGCCGGATGAGCAGGCAGAGCCCGCACTGACCGCAAACCCCGCGAGATCCAGCGCCATCACCAGCGTTTCGCTCGATTTGCCGGCAACGACGATGCACGATGTGTTCGGCAGACGTGGCGCCTCACCGCCGATGATCGCTATGTCGACGCCGGCAAGCTTCGATTCGAGCCGATCTCGCAAAGCCGCGAGCCGCGTCGCATGAACGGCGGTCCGCGCTTCCTCCGCCGCGGCGCCAAAGCCTGCGATGGCTGGAACGTTCTCCGTTCCGGCGCGCCGGAATCTTTCCTGGCCACCACCGAGCAAGATCGGATTGACCGCGATGTCACGCTTCAACACCAGAGCGCCGGCACCCAAGGCGCCGCCCATCTTGTGGGCCGACAGACTCAAGAGGTCAGCACCCAGCGCGCTCAGATCAAGAGCAATGCGGCCTGGCGCCTGCGATGCGTCGCAATGCAGCAGGCCGCCGGCTTCATGCACCAGATCCGCAGCCTCACGCACCGGCTGGATCACGCCGGTCTCGTTGTTCGCCAGCATGATCGACACGAACGCGGGCCGCCCTGTTTCACGTAGCGCAGCCGCGAGATCATCGAGATCGACCTGTCCGGTGCGCCGTACCTGCAGAACGCGTGCACCGGCGAGCTGAGCCGGCTTCAGCACCGAATCATGCTCGATGCCGGAGACGATCAGCGGCCGGCCCCCGCCGCTTGCCAAAGCCAGATTGTTGGCCTCGGTTCCGCTCGAGACGAAGATCACGTTCTCCGCTTTCGCAGCGACGAGCTGAGCGACCTGGGCACGCGCGCGATCGACCAGCGCGCGCGTCGCGCGGCCGAAGCCATGGACCGACGATGGATTGCCGGCCGTGCGCAACGCCACTTCCATCGCCGCCAGCGCCGAGGCGCTGGGCAGCGTGGTCGCATTCGCATCCATATAGATCGCGTTGCTCATGACGGTTGATTTAATGACGGTCGATTTAAAAGTTGGCCTTACTCTGCTGCCACGGTCGTGCGCACCGGCTCGCTGGCCGAATCGTTGACCGGCGCCGGCGTCGCGCCGTCGGTCTCCAGCGGCTGACCCAGCTGCGATTTGCCGAGAATGCGCCGGTTCACCACGTCCGCGAGCGAAACCGAGCTCAGGAACAGGTGGATCTGATGCGTCAGCTCCTCCCACAGGTCGTGGGTGAGGCAGCGGCTCTTGTCACTCTGGCAGCCCGACCCGGTGTTCGGCTTGCACCGGGTGGCGCGGATCGGCTCATCCACCGCCATGATGGCGTCGGAAATCCGCGTATCCTCCGCACTGCGTGCAAGCAGGTAACCGCCGCCCGGGCCGCGCACGCTCTTCACCAGGCCGTTGCGCCGCAACTTGGCGAAGAGCTGCTCCAGGTAAGAGAGCGAGATTTCCTGCCGCTGCGAGATATCCGCCAGCGCCACTGGGCGGCCATTGCTGTGCGACGCCAAGTCAACCAGGGCCATAACCGCATAACGTCCTTTGGTGCTCAATCTCACGACCAACCTCCATCACATTCGGGCCAGGCCCGGCGCTCATTCCGCCGCGACGTCAGACCGCCTCGCTTCATCACTCTCCGCCCCTAGTCTCGTATCGGCGCCCGGCTGAACCACCTTGCCGTTCAGCTCGCCTTCCAACATCGCGACACGCCCCTGCAGCCGATTGACCTGTTCGATCAGGCTCTCGATCGCCCGCGCGACTGGATCGGGCAGTACGCCGTTCGGCAGGCCATAGGCCGCGAAATCGCCCGCATCAGCCCCGCGCGGCGCCGCGATCCTGGCCGGGATGCCGACCACCATGGCGCCAGCAGGCACGTCATTCACGACCACCGCGTTGGCGCCGACCTTGGCGCCCGCACCGACCGTGATGGCACCCAGAACCTGAGCGCCGGCGCCGACGATTACGCGATCACTCAGGGTCGGGTGGCGCTTCTTGTTCTTCTGGGCTGCGGAATTCACCGAGGGCGAGGTCCCGCCCAGGGTGATGTCCTGATACATGGTGACGTCGTCGCCGATCTCGGCGGTCTCGCCGATTACCGTCCCCATGCCGTGATCGATGAACAGCCGGCGACCAATGGTCGCGCCCGGGTGGATCTCGATCCCAGTCAGCCACCGCGCGGTTTGGGAAATAAATCGCGCCAGCACGTGCCAACCGCGCATGTAAAGGGCATGGGACAGGCGATGGGTCAGGACCGCATGGAATCCTGGATAGGTTAACGCCACTTCCAGACGCGACTTTGCGGCCGGATCGCGCGCGATGATCGAATCGATGTCCTCAGCGAAATGCTTGAAATTCATGGCGGCCATCGTGTTTACTACCGCCCCGCTGCCCTTAATTGACTGAGCTAGTCAACTTTAGCGGCACAGGTCGCGGCAAAGAGCGCTCTCGCAGTCGATATAGTATGTCCCACTACCCCAGTCAAGTTTATGCCCCGCAATCCATTGCCGGGGCGTCTAAAATAACCATGTCCCATTCTTGGATAAGCGGACTTTCCGGAGCCCCCCTCTATGCCTGAAGTGATCATGAATGGCCCAGAGGGCCGGCTGGAAGGCCGCTACAACCAGAACGGTGAGCCGAATTCTCCCATCGCTCTGCTGCTCCATCCGCATCCGCAGCATGGCGGGACCATGAATAATAAGGTGGTCTACCAGCTCTATCAGTGTTTCCAGCGGAAGGGTTTTTCCGTCCTGCGCTTCAACTTTCGCGGGGTCGGCCGCTCCCAGGGCAAGTTTGACCGCGGCGAGGGGGAATTGAGCGACGCGGCGGCGGCCCTCGATTGGCTGCAAACCTGGAACCCCAATGCGCCGCAATGCTGGATCGCGGGCTTTTCGTTCGGCGCCTGGATCGGCATGCAGCTCCTGATGCGCCGGCCGGAGATCAGCGGCTTCATCTCGGTCTCGCCGCCGGCCAACATCTACGATTTCAGCTTCCTGGCTCCCTGCCCGTCCTCAGGCCTCGTCGTCCAGGGTGATCAGGATACGGTGGTGCCGCAGGACGCAGTCGCCAAGTTGGTCGCCAAGCTCAGCCATCAGCGGGGGATCAAGATCACCTACCAGATCATTCCTGGCGCGACGCACTTCTACACCGAGCATCTCGATCAGCTCAGCAAGACTGTTGACGATTACCTGACCACCGCGATTCCGGAGACGGCAGCGAAGATCCGCGCCTCACGTTAGTCATCGGTGCCGTACGGCCGCGTAATGACCTCCAACAGGTGCCCGTTGGGATCTTCGAAGTAGACGCCGCGTCCGCCGTCCCAGCTGTTGATCTCGCCGCGCTTCTGTCGATAGGGATCGGCCCAATAGGCGAGCCCGAGCATCCGAATGCGTCCGAAGATCTCGTCGAACTCCTGCTCGCTCGCAAGGAACGCATAGTGTTGGGACGCGATCTCGCCACGCGATTCCATGAAGTCGAGCGATGTGTCGCCAAGCTGTACCACGGCGAAGGGGCCGAAACGCGTGGGCGCCGGGAGCCCCAGTATCTCGGTGAGGAATCCCGCTGAGGCGTCGCGGTCGCGCGCGGCAACGATGGTGTGGTTCAGCCGGACGGCCATGGTGAATGGTCCTCCCCTGAAAAGCGCTCTCGAATCAATACCTGGTGCGCATGCCCCTCGTTACAAGGAGAGACTAAGCCCCTCGATGGAGCTTGCCGCCTGGCATCGGCTTTGGCACGCCGGTTGTGCCGGGAAAGCTGAGCGGAAGACCGCGCAGCGAGCGTACCGCCATGAAGGCGAAGGCCTGGGCTTCCAGCGCATCGCCGTCCCAACTTATCTCGTCGACCGAGCGCACGGGGCAGGGCAAGAATGCGCGTAACGCCTGCATGATCGCGGGGTTATGGCGGCCGCCGCCACACACCAGCCATTCCCGTGGCTGCGCCGGAAATACGCGCGTCGCTTCAGCGGCTGACCAGGCAGTGAAGGCAACCAAGGTCGCGGCACCATCGGCGGCGCCGAGGCCGCTCAAGGCCGCATCGGCGAGCGCCTTGAAGTGCTGCCGATCGAGCGACTTCGGCGCAGGCAGCGCGAAATAGGGATCGGATTTGAGCTTCGCCAGAGCAGCGTCGGATGGGCGGCCGCCGGCCGCGAGCGTGCCGCCGACATCGACAGGCTTGCCGGTGTGGCGCAACGCCCAGTCGTCCAGCAGCGCGTTGGCTGGTCCCGTGTCGAACGCCAGCAGCATTCCGTCATCGCCGATCCAGGTCACGTTGCCGACACCGCCCAGATTGAGCACGGCAATCGGCTTGGCAAGCCCCTGCGCGCGCGCCAGATGATAGACCGGGGCCAGGGGCGCACCCTGCCCGCCCGCCTGCACATCAGCGCTACGGAAGTCGTTCACCACGTCGATGCCGCTGAGCTTCGCCAGCAGTGCGCCATCGCCGATCTGCACTGTCTGCCTATGGGCCGGCGCATGATGAATGGTCTGCCCGTGAAAGCCGACGACTGCGATCTCCGAAGGCTGGCGTTTCGCGAGTGCCAGGAGCTGCCGCACCGCCTCGGCGTGGCGTTCCGTCAGCTCGCGTTCAACCGCCGCAACCGGCCCTTTGCCGCCGAAGCAGGATTGCAATCGCGCGCGGAAGGCGCCGTCATAGGACAGCGTCAGGGTCGCCCCGAAATCGTCGATCGACGTGCCGTCGGTATGGATCAAGGCGGCGTCAATGCCGTCACACGAGGTGCCGCTCATCAGGCCGATCGCCCACACGGCCCCCTCCGCTCTTGCCTTGGAATCCATGGAATCCCGCCGGTTTACGCCCTTCCCACCGATGTGTTACATCACCGCCCACCGAAAGCAAAGCTGCAGAACCGCCGTTAGATCATGTCCACGCCGAAATCTGAATTCCTGAAAGTCATCCTGGAGCGGGGCTATCTCCACCAATGCACCGACTGGGAAGGGTTGGACGCCCTGATGGCGAAGCAGTCGGTCGCAGCTTACATCGGGTTCGACGCGACCGCCGATAGCCTCCATGTCGGCAGCATGGTGCAAATCATGCTCCTGCGGCGGCTGCAGCAGACCGGGCACAAGCCCATCGCGCTGATGGGCGGCGGCACGACCAAGATTGGCGATCCGTCCGGACGGGACGAGAGCCGAAGGCTGATGACGGTCGATGACATCAACAAGAACCTCGAGAGCATCCGGGACAGCTTCACGGGTTATCTCACGTTCGGCAACGGCACGACCGACGCGCTCATGGTCAATAACGCCGATTGGTTGGACACGCTGAACTACATCGAGTTCCTGCGCGATTATGGCCGCTACTTCTCGGTCAATCGCATGTTGAGCTTCGATTCCGTGAAGCTGCGCCTCGAACGCGAGCAGCCGCTGAGCTTCCTCGAATTCAACTACATGATCCTGCAGGCCTACGATTTCCTGGAGCTGGCGCGCCGGCATGATTGCCGTCTGCAGATGGGCGGCTCCGATCAATGGGGCAACATCGTGAACGGCACCGAGCTCGGTCGCCGCATCGACAACAGGGAGCTGTTCGGCCTCACCGCACCGCTCATCACCACGGCGTCCGGTGCCAAGATGGGCAAGACGGCGGCCGGCGCGGTGTGGCTCAATCCAAATCGCCTCAGCCCGTACGACTACTGGCAATATTGGCGCAACACGGAAGACGCCGATGTCGGCCGCTTCCTGAAGCTGTTCACCGACGTTCCGATGGATGAGATCGCCCGGCTGGAAAAGCTCCAGGGTGCGGAGATCAACGACGCCAAGATCGCGCTCGCCAACGAAGCGACGACGCTGTGTCACGGAGCCGCGGCCGCGCGTAATGCGGCGGAGACGGCGCGCCGCACCTTCGTGGAAGGAGGCCTCGGTCAGGATCTGCCAGTGCTTGAGATCGACCGCGCCGAGCTCGAAACCGGCATTCCGGCATACGAGCTGCTGCGGCGCTGCGGGCTGGCCGCCAGCAATGGCGAAGCACGGCGCCTGATCAAGGGCGGCGGCGCGCGCCTGAACGACGCGGTGATCGAGGACGAGAACCGCAAGATCAGCATCGCCGATCTCGATTCCGATGGGGTGCTGAAGCTATCCTTCGGCAAGAAGAAGCACGCGGTGCTGCGCGCCAAATAGGATCGCGGCTATTTGTGGCTGCCGGTCGGCGGCTTGGGCGGCGCAGCGCCGCCTTGGCCTGCGTCGATATCTCCAGTGAAGATGTCGCGCAGGAAGCCGGGAGCGAGCGCCGTCCATGGATTGACGTCGATTTTCGGCTCCGGCAGATCGCCGATGATCTTGTAGGATGCGGAGAACAGGCCCTCGCCTGGCCCGCCTTGCAGGATATTGCCGAGGATCGGGATGTTTCCAAGAATGCTGTTGATCGCGTAGGCGGGCACGATCACGCCTTCGAGGTCGATCTTCTGCCGATCAAGATCGATCTTGCCATTGGAGGTAAGACCGATGGATGGGCCCGCGCTGCGGAATTTCCGGACCTCGATCGTGCCCATGGTCTTGGTGAAGCGCGCGCTCGCGCCGTCGAAATAGAAGCCTTCGCCGCTCAGCACATCAATTAGTCCGGTCAGCGCCGCCACTGAGAGAAATCGCACGAAGAACGGCGTATTGAGCAGCCGAAACGAGCTCGACTCCATCCGGCCGCGCAACGGCCGCCGCGGCTCATCATCCTTCACCTCGCCGGTGATCTTGAGCGTTCCGCCCTTGATGGAATCATAGATGTCGAGCGCGCGCAGCGCCGCTCCGGCATCGGTCGTCTCGGCCGACAGGTGGTGTTTGCCGGACCCCGGCTCACCAGGCCGATAGACGAGGGTCATCGGCGCGCCGCCGGGCAGGGTGGCTGACACATCGATCACGTCCCACCACATCGGATCGTGGTAGAGCTCGACCTTCACGTTCTGCAATACCCGGCCTTCGCCGATGCGCACCGAGTTCAAGGACGGAGCGGCCAAGCGGAATGGACGCTGTGGCTCGTTCTCCTCGCGCGCCAAGGTGGCGTCATCTTTCGGCGGCTCATCGTTATCCATCCACGGCTCGACGTCGACGTCGCCGCCGCCGATCCCGACCTCGATCAGGTCGCCCTTGAAGGCCACGCCAACGTTGCTGAGGGCGTTCCGGCCGTATTTCAGGCTCGGCATCGCGACCTTGGTGGGCGTGCCGCTCTGGTCGAAATCGATCTTGCCCGCAGTCTTGAGATTGCCGGCCGTGACGTCGAACAGCGGAATGCTCCGAATCCGCTTGTCGCGCATTTCCACCGCCAGCTTGCCTCGCCCCGGCTCGCCGGCTGGCTTCGACCATTTCGCAAAGTCGAAAGCCAAGGCGGACTGGGTCAGGTCGAAGGTAACGTCAATCCGGCCGCGACCGTCGGGATAGCTGATGTAAGTGAGGTCCGTCAGGCTGGGACCGTCGAAGAAAGGCCGCGTGTCGTACCCGAAGGCGGCGCGCTGCTCCGCATTGACGGTGCCGACGGCGCGGATCTGCTGGTCGAACGGAGCACCGTCGTAGAAGTTCTCGAGCCATTGCAGATCAAGCGGAATGCCGCCGAACTTCAGCGGCCCGCTGATGCGCATGCCGTTCTGGGTCAGCGCGAGCTCGAGGTTGCCATCGGTTACGTTCTGCTCGAACATCGCCTTTTTCAGGCCGACATTGCTCATGGTGGCGCTGACGCCGATCTTCACTTGGGCGAAGGTGAGATCCTTCTCCGCTGGAAAATCGAACTGAATATGGGTTGCCGCATCACCGGAGGCGTTCTCCGGCTTCAAGCCCAGCTTGGAGGTGTACCCGAGACGCTTGTGGTCCAGCAGCGCCAGCGCATCCTTCATCGGACTGGTGATATTACCGCCGACGCTGATGAACTGGTCCTCCTGATCGAGACCGGTGATCAGCAGGTCGCCCTGGCCGAGCTTGATCTGACCGACGCCGCCGCCCTGAATCTTGGCCGTGAACTTCGTGGCATCGAAGCTTGCTGTCGCGACGCCATGCTCGATCGGCGGCATCGGGCGCAGATAGTGCACCGTCAAATCATGCGCCTTGAACGTACCCCCGAGCTCCTCCACCGCCGCTGATGGTTTCTCGCCTTGTGGGAAGCGGATCTTGGTCTTGGCCTCGAGATCCTCGACGATGCCGGTGGTGATGTTGGGGATGAGCCAGCCACGCGCATCGCTGGCGACCGTCTCGGGCCACCAGCCGTCGACCTTTTGCCAGTCGATGCCAGTGCCGTTCAGGGTCGCGGTCAACACCGGCGCGCCGTCATCTGTCGCGCGGCCACTCAGGAAGCCATCGCCCTGGCCGCTCAGTTCGAAGGTCGGCCCATCGATGTCGAGCGCCAAGCGGTCGAGCACAATCAGATCCTGGTCCGGGTCGACGCGTCCTTTCGCCGCCAGCGTCTTGATCGGCAGCGGCGCTTTCATGATCTCGGGCAGGGCTAGTTCGCCATCGCTGCCGGTCAGCGAGAATTCCGTGAGGCCCACCTTGCCCGTCATGGAAATAGTGGTCTGTGCCTCGCCTTCGAGAAAGACGTTGGCATTGGCGAGGATCGCAAGGCCGGTCTCTATCAAGCCGATCGATGGTGCCGCGAAACGCTGCAGCCGAGCGTCGATTTCGAACCGGTCGCCGCCCGAGGGAAGGAATACGTTGCCGCTGAGCCGCGCCGGGTCTCCGAACTGCGGAACGTTGACCCTGAAGCTGCCTGCGAGACCGCGGTCGCCGCGCGCCAAGTTGATTTCGACATTCTCCGCCTTCCAGACATTGCCGGCATGGCGGTCATCGATGCTGATGGTGCCGGAATAGATCGCTGCTTCGGTGAGGTATCCCGTGCGCTTGCCGGGGTCGGGTGCCTCCAGCAGCTCCCGCACCAGGGCGCTGACCAGGCCGGATTGCGACGTGGTAGTGGCGGCACCGGTACCCTCGGTGCCCGAGATCAGCTTTGCCCCGAATTGAAAGTCGCCATCCTCGTTGCGCACAAGCGTGAGATCGGGGCGGAACAACTCGATCCGCGACGGCGCCACCAGGCCGCGGAACAAGGCCGTTCCGCTCAGGCCAAAGCCGATTTCGGGAACCGAGGCCAGATCCTGGCCGGTGGAATCCTTGATCTGGACGCCCACCCCGCGGATGTCGAGCGTGCGCTCCCACCCGGCCCAGGCCAGCACCGTATCCTGAATCACGAACTGGAAATCCGCCTCCGGGCGGTTCAGCGCCTCTTCCACATACGGCTTCAGGAAACTGAGATGGATCGGACCCTCATAGGCCAACCGGTAGGCGATGAAGCCCGCGATGATCGCGACGCCGGCGAGCAGGGCGCCGAGCACCTCCAGCATGATCTTGCTGACGCGCACGATCATCGCGCGCCTCGCAGCAGGAGAGCGGCGCTTGGCTTGACCCCCGTCGTCGCATGCCGCAGTCTGCGGGCCCAACGAGCCCTGTTCACACTCCGATGCCCCTGGCCATCGACCCCGCAAAGCTGCCGAAGCCCTATGATCTGCGCCAGGCGCAGATCGAGCTGGATCGTCTCGCAGCTTTGTGGTGTCAGACCGACGAGACGGGGCTCCCCGGCGCGGCAGAAAGACAGGCGCTGCTGACCGCAGTTTTTGGCAACAGTCCTTATGTTAGCCACCTGATCGTCAGTGAAGCGGCCCATTTTTACTCAGTATTAGCGGACGGGCCGGACTCTGTCTTTAACAAATTGTTGAACGATCTCGCGGGCTTGGCACTTGGCGAACCGGACGAAACCAGCCTCATGCGCGAGCTGCGTGTCGCCAAGCGGCGTGCCCATCTGACCATCGCCATCGCCGATATCGTTGGCGCGTGGAATCTCGAACGGGTCACCGCAGCATTGAGCGATTTCGCGGATTCGGCGGTCGCAGCTGCCACCGCCTTCCTGCTCCGCCAGGCTCATAACAGCGAAGAGCTCGATCTGCCCCACCCGGACAATCCGGCGCTGGAAAGCGGCCTCATCATCCTCGGCCTCGGCAAGCTGGGCGCGCGTGAGCTCAATTATTCGAGCGACATCGACCTCATCGTCCTGTTCGATCTCGATCGGGTCCGCTACCGGGGCAAGCGCACTGCGCGCGAATGCTTCGTCAAGCTGGCGCGTGGGCTCGTGAAGCTGCTGCAGGATGCGACGCAGGATGGCTATGTCCTGCGCGTCGATCTGCGGCTTCGCCCGGACCCTGCCTCTACCCCGCTCGCCATGTCGACAATCGCGGCGGAGACCTATTACGAGGGCATGGGCCAGAACTGGGAGCGCGCCGCCATGATCAAGGCGCGCGTCATTGCCGGCGACGTGCCGGCCGGCGAGGAATTCATCGGCAACCTGCGCCCCTTCATCTGGCGCAAGCATCTCGATTTCGCCGCCATTCAGGACATCCACTCGATCAAGCGGCAGATCCACGCCGTCAAAGGCCATCGCGAGATCGCCGTCGGCGGCCACAACATCAAGATCGGCCGCGGCGGCATCCGCGAGATCGAGTTCTTCGCACAGACCCAGCAGTTGATCTGGGGCGGTCGCAATCCAGACCTTCGCCTGCGCCAGACCTGCACCGCGATCGAGCAGTTGGTCGCGTTCGGCCGCACGAGCCGCCAGGCCGCCGACGACCTCATTGCGGCCTATCGCTATCTGCGCCATGTCGAGCATCGCCTGCAGATGATCGACGATCACCAGACCCAGACTCTGCCGCCCGCCGGGCCGGATCTGGATCGCCTCGCCTTGTTCTGCGGCCACGCGAACACCATGGAGTTCAGCGAAACGCTGATGCATCACCTGGGCCAGGTCGAGGATCATTATGCCGATCTGTTCGAGGAAGCTCCTGCTCTGGGCGGCCAGGGCAATCTCGTCTTCACAGGCACCGAGGACGATCCAGAGACGGTCGCCACTTTGGAGCGCATGGGCTTTCCCGACGGCAGCACGGTGTCTGCGATGGTCCGCGCCTGGCACCACGGGCGCTATCGTGCGACCCGCAGCGCGCGGGCGCGCGAACTGCTGACGGAGCTGATGCCGAAGCTGCTGGAGGCTCTCTCCCGCACCGCGGACCCCGATACGGCTTTCAAGCGCTTCGACAGCTTCATGCATTCCTTGCCGGCCGGCGTGCAGCTCTTCTCCCTGCTCTATTCGAATCCCGGGCTGCTGGACCTGATCGCCGACGTGATGGGCAGCGCGCCGCTGCTCGCGGATCATCTCAGCCGCTATCCCATGCTGCTCGATGGCGTCCTGACGGCGGGCTTTTTCGAGAAGGTGCCGGACCGTCCTGCCATGTCACGGGACCTGCGCCGCCAGCTCTCCTTCGTCGACGATTTCCAGGATCGCCTCAGCCTGATGTGCCGCTGGACCAAGGACCGGCAGTTCCAGATCTGCGTGCGCCTGCTGAAGGGCGCTGCGGAGGGCAATGTCGCGGCCGGCGAGCTCTCCGATGTTGCCGACGCCGTAATCGGCGAGCTGTTCCCAGCCGTCACTTCCGAGTTCGAGAAGCTGCACGGCAAGCTGCCGGGGCGCGGCCTTTCGATCGTCGCACTGGGAAAGCTCGGCAGCCGCGAGATGACGGTGACCTCCGACCTCGACCTCATCTTCATCTACGATATTCCGGAGGATGTCGAAGGCTGGGATCATCTGCGGTCGGACGGACCCAAGCCGCTCGCGCCCATCCAGTACTACGCGCGGCTGGCGCAGCGCGTGATCACTGCCCTCACTGCTCAGACCGGCGACGGTAAGCTCTATGACGTCGACATGCGCCTGCGCCCATCGGGCAATGCGGGCCCGATCGCGAGCGGCCTGCAGCCCTTCGAGCGCTATCAGCTCAACGAGGCCTGGACCTGGGAGCACATGGCGCTGACGCGCGCACGGCCCATGGCCGGCGACCCCAGTCTCATCGGCCATGTCGAACTGAGCTTGAGGCGCATCCTGACGGCGAACTGCGATCCGGCGAAGCTGCGCAAGGATGTCCTGGAGATGCGCGAGCGCATGGCGCAGCAGCATCGCGGGGATTCGATCTGGGACTTCAAGCATCGGCGCGGCGGCCTGGTCGATATCGACTTCATCGCGCAATACCTGATGCTCCGTCACGCGCACGAGCATCCCGATGTGCTGCGCCGCAATCCGTCCGCCGCGCTGGCGCGGCTTGCCGAAACAGGCCTCATCGATCGCGCAATGGCCGGACGCCTGGTCGACGCGGTTAATCTGTGGCGCCAATTGCAGCAGATGACGCGCCTGCTGGTCGGCGAGCAGGTCAACGAAGGCAAGCTGCGCGCCGCCACCGAGCGCCATCTGGCGAAGGTCGCCGACTGTCCCGACTTCTCGACCCTCAAGGGGCTGATCACGGATCGCTTTGAGATCGTGTACGAGGACTTTCGGACGGTGTTTGGTCTCGCCTCAGAAAAGTAGCGCAAGACCTACGGAGGCGATCAGCAGCACGGCGAACGACACGTTGACGATCCGATTGCTGCGTGGCTCCCGAAAGAACCGCGTGAGCGCCGAGCCGGCGATCAGCCAGGCGATGTTGACCAAGGCGATGATGACCGCGAGCACGATGATCTTCGCGGTGACGTCCAGCGCGACCCGTTCGCGGATCAGCACGAAGCTGGAGAACAAGGGCGCCATCGCCGCATAGCCTTTCGGATTGACCAGCGATAGGAAAATGCCGCCCGCGAAGGATGGTCGGCGGCCGTGATCGCCACCCTCCGCCAACGGCGGTGCCGTGGCGATGCGATACGCCAGGTAGGCAAAGTAGGCGCTGGAGAGGCCGATCACGATGGGCGTGGCGCCGGGCAGCGCCAGCAGCAGCCCGACGACGCCCGAGGCCGTGATCGCCATCACCGCCACCATGCCGAGATTAATGCCGGTCATGTAACCGATGCCCCGGCGCGCGCCAAAGGCGGCACCGGTGGCGGCGAGGCTGAGCGTCGCCGGGCCGGGGCTGCCGGCCAGCGCCAATCCCGCCAGGATGAAGCCGAGCAAACCGTCCAATCTCTTGTCCTGTCAGCCGATGGCAGCAGGCCAATGTCACCCTGAAAGTTCCCGCCGCGTCTTGAACGTTCGTGCGGGGGGTGGCATCGTTGCGCCATTTTTGGGAAGGGAAGCACGCAATGGCATTGAAGGTGGGCGACAAGGCACCGGCTTTTTCGATGAAGACCGATGGCGGGGGCAAAGTCTCGCTGTCTCAGCTCAAGGGGCAGACCGTGGTGCTGTATTTCTATCCGAAGGATGATACGTCTGGCTGCACCGCGCAGGCCTGCGGCTTCCGCGATTCCCTGCCGAAGTTCGGCAAGATCGACGCGGCGGTAGTCGGCGTGTCGCGCGACAGCGTGGAAAGCCACGACAAGTTCAAGCAGAAGCACAAGCTGAACTTCACGCTCGGCTCCGACGAAACCGGCAAGGTGACAGAAGATTACGGCGTGTGGGTCGAGAAGAGCATGTATGGCCGCAAATATATGGGCATCGACCGCTCCACCTTCCTGATCGACGCCAAGGGCATCATCCGCGGCATCTGGCGCAAGGTGAAAGTGCCCGGCCATGTCGACGAGGTGCTCAAGGAAGTGAAGAAGCTGGCGGAGAAGGTGGAGGCGTGATCGACCTGGCGCAAGCGGCGTGCGAGATCCTGCGGGTGGCCGAGCCGGCGGATAAGGTGACGCGTGCCCTGGCGCTGGCGGCGGATTGGAAGCAGCAGCACGCGGCTTTCGTGAGGCCGGCCGATCCCCCCGCGCGCCCGGCACGGCCGGAGCGCCCGCCTTTACTGCCGCCCCGCGCTATGCCGAAGCGTAGCGCGGGCGGCGGCCAACAGAAGCGTATCGCTCTGCTCCACGCCCTCGCGCATATCGAGCTCAATGCCATCGATCTCGCCTGGGACATCATCGCGCGCTTCGGCACCGCCGATACGCCGCGCGGCTTCTTCGATGATTGGATCAAGGTCGGCGAGGAAGAAGCGATCCACTTTTCGCTGTTGCAGGCCCGCTTGGTCGAGCTCGGCGCGCACTATGGCGACCTGCCCGCCCATGACGGTCTCTGGCTCGCGGCCGAGGAAACATCGCACGACCTACTTGCGCGCCTCGCCGTCGTTCCGCTGGTGCTGGAGGCACGCGGCCTCGATGTGACCCCCGCGACCATCGCCGATTTCCGCCGCGCCGGTGACGAGCAGAGCGCATCCATCCTGGATCGCGTCTACCGCGACGAAATCGGCCATGTGGCCGCCGGCATGCGCTGGTTCCAGCATTTCGCCGAAAGAGCCGGCCTCAACCCTAAGCAAGCCTGGCAAGACCGCGTGCGCCGCCACTTCAAAGGCACGCTGAAGCCGCCCTTCAACGACGAAGCACGCAAGGATGCGGGGTTCGATCCGGAGTTCTATCGGCCGTTGTCGGCGTGAGCGCAGGACGCTTAAGAGAAAGCGTAGACGTCCAAGAAATAGTGAATCACAATTGCGGGCCACAGCACGCCCACTGCTCGGTAGAGCAACATCAGCACCACCCCAATCAGTCCTGTGATCAGAATGTTGGGCAGGCCGGCCCACCAATGATACAGGGCAAAAACAAGTGATGTTGCTGCGACCGTTGCAATGCCATCACCTAACCGACTAAAGACGAGCCGCGCGAACCGTCGGAAGAACAGTTCTTCGTGCAGAGCGACAAGCGCCAGACCAAACGTCAGGTCGAACCGACGAACCCAGCCAGTGGTATTCGGATATTCGCCTAGGTTCCAGTTCGGCACGGCGTCCCAAAACGCCAAGCCCAGCGTTACAGTCAGGAATGCAGCGGCACCTGCTGCCAAGGACCAGCCGACGACCCGGCTGCGCGTACCCCGCAGCGCTTCGTACTGGAACACTGCTACGCGCATTGGAGAAAGCGCGAGAAGCCCAAGGACCGATGCCCTCATGATATAGTCGATAATCAGCCAGCCCTCTGGGCTGTCTTGCATGAGGCGCACGATCTGGAGATTTGGTGCGCTTGGGCCGTGCACCCAGGTTCGATCGAAATACGGATGGTTTACGTGAACGATCGTGGAACCCCCGCGTTAGGTTCCGAGCCTGACAACGATATTGCTGCTGGACCTGAACACCGTCGCTTCTCCATCCGATCCGGCTACGGCGATGTTGCCGTTGACGCGAGCCGGCTCCTTCACACCCGAATGCGCATGCCCCGCGCCGCCGGTGCGGACGGAAACGCGCTTCACCGCAGAATCCTGCGTGCTGGTCTGACACTGCTGCATCGAATGGCCCTCCTGATCGTTTGGCATTTTTTGAATTGGGCAGGGCGCCCCGGCCGAACCGAAGCGCCCTGTGGAGCAATGGAGACGCTGTCCGCCCCTACCGCAGCGATGTCAACTCATTGGACAGCTTCACCATGCAACGCAAGGTCCAAACCATCGCGCTCGACCTCTTCCGAGACGCGCAGGCCAACGGTGAGGTCGACGACCTTGAGAATAACCGCCGTGCCGATTCCCACAAAGACCACAGTCGTCACAACGCCAAGGATCTGGGTCAGAATCTGACCGGCATTGCCGTCGATCATGCCGACCGGGTCCGACGCTCCGGTGACCGCCATCGTCGCGAACACGCCGGTCAGGATCGCGCCGATGGTGCCGCCGACGCCGTGGACACCGAATGCGTCGAGCGCATCGTCATAGCCAAGGGCGTTCTTGATCGCCGTCGAGGCGAGGAAGCATCCGACGCCCGCCGCCGCGCCGATGACCAGGGCGGCGGTCGGGTCGACGAAGCCGGAGGCCGGCGTGATACCCACCAGGCCTGCCACCGCGCCGGACACGATGCCGAGGATCGATGGCTGGCCCTTCGCACCCCACTCGCAGAACATCCAGGCCAGAGCCGCCGCGGCCGCCGCGATCTGCGTCACCACCATGGCCATGCCCGCGTTGGGCGACGCGGCGAGCGCCGAGCCCGCATTGAAGCCGAACCAGCCGACCCACAGCATCGAGCCGCCGATGACTGTGTAGACCAGGTTGTGCGGCACGAACGGAATCTTCCGATAACCGTTGCGCTTGCCGATCATGAGGGCCGCGACCAGGCCGCTGACGCCGCTGCTGATGTGCACGACGGTGCCGCCGGCGAAGTCGAGCACGCCCCAGTCGAACATCAGGCCGCCGCCGGCCCACACCATGTGGGTGAGCGGCGCGTAGATCAGCACCGACCAGGCCGAGATGAAGATCAGCATGGCGCTGAACTTCATGCGATCGGCGAAGGCGCCGGTGATGAGCGCCGGGGTGATGATCGCGAAGGTCATCTGGAAGATCATGAAGACCGATTCTGGAATGGAGCCCGAGACCGAGCCCACCTCGAGGTTCTTCAAGAAAAGGTTGCTGAGCCCGCCGAAGAACGCGGTCCCTTCCGAGAAGGCGATGCTGTAGCCGACCACCATCCAGAGAATGGTCACGAGGCAGCAGATCGCGAAGGACTGCATGACGATGGCCAGCACGTTCATCTTGCGGACCATGCCCGCATAGAAGAGCGCAAGGCCTGGAATGGTCATCAACAGCACCAGGGCCGTCGACGTCATCATCCAGGCAGTGGCACCACTATCGATCGTCGGTTCCTGCGCCAGTGCCGGCACAGCAGCCAGGGTTCCCGCCAGCGCGGCGATGATTCCTGTCAATCCTCGACGCAAACCCAAACGAAGCATTCCTGCCCCCTTTTGTAACAAGTCTGACAATCCGGGCGCAGCACTGCATCGCGCGTGCCAACCGCGAAGTGACGGGGAATCCTGCGGAACATCACCGTTGCATGACGGAGCCGCGCATAAACCATGAGCAGCTTTGTCGAGAACGCCTATTTCTTGGGCAGGGAGGCGGTTAGGCGGTCGGTGCGCCGCCATGAACTTTGGCGGCGAGCGAGGCGCTCAGGAATCGGTCGATATCCCCATCCAGCACGCCTTGCGTGTCGCTGGTTTCGACCTCGGTCCTGAGGTCCTTCACCATCTGGTACGGCTGCAGAACATACGAGCGGATCTGGTGGCCCCAGCCGATATCGCTCTTCTGTGCTTCCTGCGCCGCGGCAGCCTCTTCGCGCTTCTTCAGCTCCGCCTCATAGAGGCGGGCCTTCAGCATCTGCATCGCCATCGCGCGGTTGCGATGCTGCGATCGGTCAGCCTGGCACGCAACCACGATCCCCGTCGGGACATGCGTGATGCGGACGGCCGAATCCGTCTTGTTGATGTGCTGGCCGCCGGCGCCGGATGCACGAAACGTGTCGACCTTCAGATCCTTGTCCAGCACTTCGATCTCGATGTTGTCGTCGATGACCGGATAGACCCAGACCGAGGAGAAGCTGGTGTGCCGACGGGCATTGGAATCGTAGGGCGAGATGCGCACCAGGCGATGCACGCCTGACTCGGACTTCAGCCAGCCATAGGCGTTGGGCCCTTTGACCTCGATGGTCGCGGATTTGAGCCCCGCTTCCTCGCCCGGGCTTTCCTCCAGCCACTCCACCTTGTAGCCGTGCTGCTCGGCCCAGCGCGTATACATGCGCAGCAACATTTCCGCCCAATCCTGCGCCTCGGTGCCGCCCGCGCCGGCATGGACCTCGAGATAGCAGTCGTTCTGATCCGCTTCGCCGGACAGGAGGGATTCGAGTTCGCGCTTGGCCACCTCAATCTGGAGTGCGGTCAGCTGCGCCTGCGCTTCATCCACGGAGTTGGTGTCGCCTTCCGCTTCGCCCAGCTCGGCGAGAGTCAGCGCGTCATCGAGCTCGCCCTCCATGACACGGTAGGCCTCGATGGCGTTGGCGAGATGAGTGCGTTCCCGCATCGTCTTCTGGGCCTTCTCGGGCTTTTCCCAGAGCTGCGGGTCCTCGGCCAACGTGTTCAGTTCGTCGAGACGACGCAGCGCATTGTCCCAGTCAAAGATGCCTCCTCAGCAGGGCCAGGGAGGAGCGGATCTCCCCCGCCAATGCTTCAATCTCGGCACGCATGATCTTGCCTCTTCCGTGGGCGCATTTCGTGAACGGGCCGCGAACATGGCCAATCGGCGCGGCGCGGTCAAGCCGCCCGCGCCGGCGAAAACGCTGATTCTCTAGTAGATGCCGCCGCTGCTGTCGGTCGCGGGCGCGGAGGGAGCAGGCTGCACCGGCGGCGGCGGTGGCGCCTCGCCCAACGCTGGACCCTGCAGCGGCGGCTGTACGGCCGGCACCTGCTCATCCTCTTCCCGAGGCGTGATGCCCGGCGGCAGCAGGTTGGGCTGATCATCGGTCGGCTCGCCGGTGATCACCGGCCGGCCCGCGCTCGCCGCATTGGGTGCGCCCGAGGGCTGCTGATAGGCGCCTGTTGAATCGATAATCGTAGTGCCGCCCTGGCCCGTGTCACCGGCAGTCCCCAGCGGGATGATGGAACCATAGCCGGCATCCTGGCCGTAATTGGCAATTCCCTGGATGACATTCTGCTGCCCCGACGGTTCGGTGCCGGGCTTGAAGGCCTCGAGGATCACCTTGTCGGCGCCCGGAAAAGCACGCTGGCCGGACTGGTAGTCGACCCGCACCAGCCGGATTCCCGGCGGCACGCGGAACGGCGTTGCGGGCTTGTCTTTCAAGGCTTCTATCATGAAGTCGCGGAAGATGGGCGCAGCATAGCGACCGCCGGTTGCCTTCGCACCGAGTGAGCGGGGCTGATCGAAACCGAGATAGACGCCGGCCACCAGATCGGGGGAGAAGCCCATGAACCAGACATCGCGGCTTTCATTGGTGGTGCCGGTCTTGCCCGCGATCGGCTTGCCAACCACCTTCACTGCCGTGCCGGTGCCGCGTTGCACCACGCCTTCCAGCATCGACACCATCTGATACGCGGTGGCCGGATCGAGCACCTGCTGGCGCATGTCGGGGATTTCCGGCGGCGGCTCGCCATTGTAGCTCGACATTTGACAGCCATCGCACGGCCGACCGTCGTGGCGATAGATGGTCCAGCCGTTGGCGTCCTGCACGCGGTCGATCAAGGTTGGTTGAATCTTCTTGCCGCCGTTGACGATCTCGGCGTAGGCGCCGGCCAGGCGTAGCACCGTCGTCTCGCCCGCGCCCAGCGACATGGCGAGCGTCTGCTGCATGTTGTCGATGACGCCGAGGCGCGCAGTCATCTCCGCCACTCTGGCCATGCCGATGGTCTGCGCCATGCGGATTGTCATCAGGTTGCGCGAGTTCTCGAGCCCCCGGCGCATCGTGGCCGCGCCGAGAAAGTCCTGCGCATAGTTCTCCGGCCGCCACAGCGGCAGGCCAGGCCCCTGATCGATCACGATCGGCGCATCGAGGATCATGGTTGAGGGCGTGAAGCCCGCTTCGAGCGCCGAGAGATAGACCAGCGGCTTGAACGATGAACCCGGCTGGCGCTTGGCTTGGGTCGCGCGGTTGAATTCCGATTGCTGGTAGGACCAGCCGCCCGTCATCGCCAGCACACGGCCGGTATGCGGATCCATCGCGACGAGCGCGCCGCTGATCTCCGGCACTTGGCGCAGGGCGAAGCGGCCCTCGATCACCTTGCCCTCTTCGACCAGCGGCTCCACCGCGATGATGTCGCCGACCTTCAGCACGTCGGTGGTGGCCGTCGGAGAGGGTCCGATGCGCCCGTCGGGCGAACGGGGATGCGCCCAACCGAGGTCGGCGACCTGAATCTCGCCCGTGCTGCCGTCCTTGAAGCCAATCTTCGCCACCGCCTTGGTGGCTTCGATGACGATCGCCGGCTGCCAATCATAGAGCCACGGCATCGGCGGCAGGGCCTCGAGCGTCTTCTGCCAATCGTCGGCACTATCGACATGCTGCAGCGGACCGCGATAGCCCTGCGTCTTGTCATAAGAGACCAGGTGCTGGCGCAGCACGCGATCAGCGATCTCCTGCAGTCGCGGATCGATGGTGGCGCGGATGGCAAGGCCCTTCTTGTAGAGCCCGGCCTCACCGAAGCGATGCACGATCTCGCGCCGCACTTCCTCGGCAAAGTAGTCGGCCACCACATGCTCGGTTTCGGCGCGCCTGTGCTGCTCCAGCGGCTCGACCTTGGCGGCAGCGGCCTCTTCGGCCGTGATGTGGCCGTCCTCCCGCATACGCTCGATCACCCAGTTGCGGCGATCGACCGCCGCCTTGTGATCGCGCACGATGTTGTAGTTGTTCGGCGCCTTCGGCAGCGCGGCCAGATAAGCCGCTTCGCCGATCGTCAGCTCGTCCAGCGACTTGTTGAAATAGTTCAGCGCCGCAGTCGCGACACCGTAGTTGCCCGCCCCGAGATAGATCTGGTTGAGATAGAGCTCGAGGATCCGGTTCTTCGTGAAGGCCTTCTCGATCCTGAGCGCCAAAATCATTTCGCGGATCTTGCGCTTGTAGGAAAGCTCGTTCGACAGCAGGAAGTTCTTGGTCACCTGCTGCGTGATGGTGGAAGCACCGACCGGCCTGCGATCACCGTAGTTCTTGATGTTGGTCCACACTGCGGCGATGACGCCCGGCAGATCGACGCCCGGGTGGGTATAGAAGGTCTTGTCCTCCGCCGCCAGGAACGCATTGATGACGCGCTTCGGCATTGCGCTGATCGGCACGAAGACGCGGTTCTCGGCGGCATATTCCGCGAGCAGCCTGCCGTCACCAGCATAGATGCGCGAGACCACCGGCGGATCGTAGCTGGCAAGCTGGTAATAGTCTGGCAGGTCCTGCGAGAAATGCTCGTAGACCAGCCACGCTGCGATTGCCCCCACGACACCCAGAAACAGCAGCGTGCCGAACAGGAAAGAGAGAATTCTGGTCAATCGCATGATCGGG
Source organism: Dongia deserti (assembly GCF_003574735.1). Lineage (GTDB taxonomy): Bacteria > Pseudomonadota > Alphaproteobacteria > Dongiales > Dongiaceae > Dongia_A > Dongia_A deserti. The sequence goes on along the minus strand of NZ_QORW01000007.1, from coordinate 199,042 downwards.
CCGGCCCGGGGCCCCCTTATTGTTCAATACGGTGCGGCAAATGCAACCGGGCGCGGCCTCTCGCCAGCGCCCCTTCGGATGCATCCGCCTTAGTCCAAGGCATGATCCAAGATCAAGGTTAAATTATGGCAACGCAAGCACTTGTGACACACCGGCGCGGGAAATACAGACCCTGGTTAAAACATCTGCACCGGCACCGCGTTCCGGCTCAGCTACGGCGGACCAGCTCCTGCCAGGAGAAATAATTCTCGACCGCCTTCCGAACGGCCCGGGCCAGCTTCTTCTGGTGGCCGGAACTGCTCAGCAGCGCCTCATCCTTGCTACTGGTGATGTATCCCATCTCGACAAGCACCGAGGGCACGTCCGGCGCCTTCAGGACGGCAAAGCCTGCGAAACGATGGGTGTTGCCGAGGAGCAGCGTCTGCTCCTTCAGCTCGCGCACCAGCAGGCTGGCGAAACGAGTCGACATGTTCTTGGTGTCGCGCTGCGCCAGATCGATGAGAATGTTACTGACGACGTTGCTCTGATTGCTGAGATCGACGCCGGCGATGACGTCGGACTTATTCTCCTTGGCCGCCAGAGCCGCTGCTTCCGCGTCGGAGGCCTTTTCCGACAAGGTGTAGACGGAGGCGCCGCGGGTCAGCGGGTTGTTGTGGGAATCCGCGTGCAATGAGATGAAGAGGTCGGCGCTCTTCTCGCGCGCCAGCCCGAACCGCTCCCGCAGCGGAATATAGACGTCGCGGCTGCGGGTCAGCAGGACGCGGAACTTCCCTGTGCCCTCCAGCTCTTCCTTGAGCACCTTGGCCACCGCGAGTGTCAGCTGCTTCTCGCTGATCGTGGAACCGATCGCCCCGGGATCGATGCCGCCGTGGCCGGGATCAATGACGATCACGGGCTTGCCGCGCTTGGGCTCCTCGGTCGGCTGCTTGGCCGCGCTGCCGCCCAAGGCACCAGCGCTCGCGCCGGCGCCGCTTCCCGCGCCGCTCGAAATCTTGGCCGTCGGCTTGGTGACTGGTGCAATCGAGGCGATGGCGCTGTAGGTCACGCCGGAGGTCTTGAGCTGGGCGCGGAACTGGGTGTCGGAAACCGGCCGCAGGTCGACCAGCAGCCGCAGCGGTTCGCCATTCTCCGGCGGCAGGAGTTCGGCGCGCGCAACCTCCGAAGGCTCCATCAGGTCCAGGACGACGCGCGAGGTGCCCGCCTTGAACAAGCCGTAGCGCATGCCGGCCACCAGACCCTGCCCGCGCAGCTTGGTCCCGCTCGGCACCTTCCAGTCGACTTCGCTCAGGTCGATGACAACACGGTACGGGTCAGCCAGGGTGAACACCCGGAAATCACTGCGCTGCGTAAGGCTAATGACGACCCGCGTGAGCTCAGGCTCGACACCCAGGCGTGCATCGGTAATGGCCGGCTTGGCGACTGCTTCTGCAGTTCCCCCCAGCAACAGCAGCAGGCCGAGAATCCAGCCAATTATGCGCATTTACGACCGACTCCGGTGAATCAACCGCAATATATACCTGTAAGACACTGCGAATCAACGCTTTTCCAGATCGACTCGGGAACTCGGGAGAGACGCGTTGATTGGCGTTGTCACGCCGACGCTCGCCGCTTATGCTGCGGCCGGCCCGGCTGAGAGTCGCTTTGCGGTCATTAAGCCCTTCTTAGGCTTAAGGAAAGGTAAACCCAAAGCGCTTAGGTTCGCTGGGTCACTGGGTTTCGGTTCCCGTCACTTTTCGATGGCGCTCTACAATGGAGCCGGCATCGGACACGATGGCCCGGAACGTTGGGTGCCCTGTCATCGCACTTTCATCGAGAGAGAAAGGCGCCGGCCGGATGCCCGTTAGCCACAGGTAGTCATGTCGTACACCTGGAATTCAACTGCGAGTTTCGCGCCGCCGTCCGCAATCGATACGGGCGACGTTTGGCGCGTTGAGGAGTCTACCCACAATGGCAAAGGTCATGTTGATCGACGCCACCCACCCGGAAGAAACCCGGGTCGCGGTGGTGGACGGAAGGAAGCTGGAAGAATTTGACGTCGAGGTCGCGAGCCGTCGTCCGCTCAAAGGCAACATCTATCTCGCAAAGGTAACCAGAGTCGAACCGTCGCTGCAGGCGGCGTTCGTCGAATATGGCGGCAACCGCCATGGTTTCCTGGCTTTCAGCGAAATTCATCCCGACTATTACCGCATCCCGGTCGCCGACCGGGAAAAGCTGCTGCGCGAAGCTGCCGCCGAGGAAGACGAGGATGATGAAGTCGTCGAAGGCGAACGCGCCGAGCAATTCCACGATCGTGCAGGCGAGCACACCGATGACGCCATGACGGCGGCTGAAGGCAGCAGAGCGAGCGAAGCGTCGTTTGAAGAAGAGACATCCGATGCCGGCGCGGCAGTTGCGCCGAGCGAGGATAGCGGCACGACGGACAACATCTGGCAACACGCCAGCGAGACGCGGGCAGCCTCGATCGCGCAGGGAGAAGAGGCGCAGCCGGGAGCCGGAGCGGCAGTCGCCCCGGTCGAGGAGGCGGCCAGCGCAAGCCAGGAAGGAGAGCCCGCACCCCTGCCCGCTCGCGCGTCAGAGGAACTGGTGTCGCCGTGGGAGCAGCCCGAGCCGAGTGCAAGCAGCGCCGCACTTGAAACGCCCCGGTTCGAGTTGCGCAGTGCGCCGGTGGAAGAGGTTCCGACGGCGGCGCCCGCCGAGTCCGACCTGCGGAGCAGCGTCGAGGTCTCGCAGGAAGCAGAGGCGCCGGCTGAGCATGCGCCGGATGTCCGGCCAGCCGAGATGCCGGCAGAGCCCGGCAATGCCGACGGCGATCTGCCGGCGCCCGCCGAAGCGGAGTTGGTGGAGGTGCAGAACACCCCGGAGGTCGTGGACGTGATCGGCGGCGAAGAGCCGGCGTCACAGGACGACCCCGAGGTCGATGAGGAGCAGGCGCGCCGCCGCCGGCAACGCAACCTGCGCCGCTACAAAATCCAGGAGGTCATCAAGCGCCGGCAGATTCTGCTGGTGCAGGTGACCAAGGAAGAGCGCGGCAACAAGGGTGCGGCCCTCACCACCTATCTGTCGCTGGCCGGCCGCTATTGTGTGCTGATGCCCAACACCGACCGCGGCGGCGGCATCTCTCGCCGCATCACCAGCGTCAATGACCGCAAGCGCCTGAAATCCATCGTCGACGACCTGGACGCGCCGGAAGGCATGGCGGTGATCGTGCGCACCGCCGGCATGGAGCGCAACAAGCAGGAGATCAAGCGCGATTTCGAATATCTGCTGCGGCTGTGGGACGAGATTCGCGAAGTGACGCTGAAATCGACGGCGCCAGCGCTGATCTACGAAGAGGCGAGCCTCATCAAGCGCTCGATCCGCGATCTGTATACGCGCGACATCGGCGACATCATCGTCGCCGGCGAAGACGCCTATCAGAATGCGCGCGCGTTCATGCACACGCTGACGCCGAGCCATACGCGGCGGGTCCAGTCTTATCGCGATCACTCGCAGCCTCTGTTCCAGCGCCATCAGATCGAGAGCCAGATCGCCGCGATCCATGAGCCTGTCGTTCATCTGAAGTCAGGCGGCTACATCGTCTTGAACCAGACCGAGGCCCTGGTCGCGATCGACGTCAATTCCGGCCGTGCGACGCGCGAGCGGAACATCGAAGAGACGGCCCTGCGGACCAACATCGAGGCGGCGGAGGAGATCGCGCGCCAGCTGCGGCTGCGTGACCTGGCGGGCCTCATCGTCATCGACTTCATCGATATGGAGGAGAACCGCAACAACGCCCAGGTCGAGCGGCGCCTCAAGGAGGCGCTGAAGAACGACCGCGCGCGCATCCAGATCGGGCGGATCTCCACCTTCGGCCTCCTGGAGATGTCGCGCCAGCGGCTGCATCCCAGCCTGGTCGAGGCCAGCACCGAAGCCTGCGCCCATTGCCATGGAACGGGGCGCGTGCGCTCGGTGGAATCGACGGCACTGCACGTGCTGCGCATGGCGGAGGAAGAGATCGCCCGCAGCTTCAGCCCCGGCGTCACGATTTTTGTGCCGAGCGCGGTTGCGCTGTTCATGCTCAATCACAAGCGCCGCGCAATCGAGGAAATCGAGCAGCGGCGTGGCGTCCGCGTCTATTTGCAGGCCGATGATGAGCTGACGCCGCCGGAATACAGGCTGGATCGGATCAAGCAGCTCAGTCCGGGTGAAGAGGTCCAGCCGCGTGCGCCTCAGGCCGCGCCAGCGATCGAGGAGGAACCGGAGGATATCCTGCCGGAGGAACCCGAAGAGGCGGCCGAGGCAGAGGCGCCCGAAGAGGCGGAAGAACAACGGACCGCTGCCTCCGGCGAGCGCGAGCGCGGCGGCCGGCGGCGCCGCCGCCGGCGTGGCCGCAGCGGCAAGTTCCGCGCCGACGAGTTCACCGAAGGCGAGGCCAGCGAAGAGTCGCAGGCGCCAGCCGTTTCCGGAGAGCAGCCAGAAGCGCCGACGCCCATGGCGGCCCGGTCCGAGGAGACTGAGGACGAGATCGAGGGCGACGAAGACGAAGAGGATACTGAAGGCGCGCAAGCTGCTCGCGGCCGCGAAGGCGAAGAGGCTGCTGGCGTAGAAGGCGACCAGCCGCGCCGTCGCCGGCGCCGTGGTCGCCGTGGCGGAAGGCGCCGGTCGCGTCGACCGGAGCGCGGCCAACCGGCGGGAGAAGTGCAGGCACAGCCCGAGGGTTGGGAGGACCGCCCGCAGGCCGGCGAAGCGGCCGAACAGCCGATCCCGGGACTCGGCGATCAACCGGAACTCCCGGAGATGCCGGAGCAGTGGGCACAGCGCGTGGCACCGGTCACCAGCGAAGGCCGTGAGCCTTCCGAGACGGAGGCCGCTGCTGAAGGGAACAATGGCGAGCCACAAGCGGCAGAACCGCAGACGCGCAAACGCCAGCGACGGCCACGCCGCCGTGAAGAGGAGGCCGCGGCCCCGCCGGCCGAAGCGATCGACGTCGCGCCCAAAAGCCGCGAGCAGCGTGCAGCCACGGAGCAGACCGGCACGGTGCAGATCATCGAGGTTGGCGGCCAACAACAGGCCGCCAGCGAAGAAGGCCAGCGCAAGCGCGGCTGGTGGCGCCGGTTGATCGAGTAGCCGCGCGACGCCGTCTATTCTCAGGACTGGATGTCCCCTCCCCGGCTTGGGGAGGGGATATTCACATCTGCGCCATGGCTATTCATGTCCATGTCCGAAAACCGCGAGCGTCGGCGGCCGGAGGGTGGCATCATCGCCGGCATGGAACAGCTTGACCCGAAACCTTGCTACCGAGCCCTGAAAACCCGCGACGCGCGGTTCGACGGACGCTTGTTCGTCGGCGTTACCTCGACCGGTGTCTATTGCCGGCCGATCTGCCCGGCCCGTTCCCCCAAGTTCGAGAATTGCCGTTTCTTCCCGAGTGCGGCGGCGGCACAAGAAGCGGGCTTCCGCCCATGTCTGCGCTGCCGGCCGGAAACCGCCCCCGACCTTGGCTCCTGGCGCGGCACGTCAAACACGGTTTCGCGCGGCCTCGCGCTGATCGGGGAGGGCGCGCTCGACGGCGAAGAGGCGAGCGTCGATGCCTTGGCCGAGCGGCTCGGCATCGGCGAGCGGCAATTGCGGCGGCTGTTCCAGCAGCATCTCGGCGCCTCTCCCATCACCGTCGCGCAGACGCGGCGTGTGTTGTTCGCCAAGCAGCTCATCCATGATACGCGCCTGCCGATGGCGGAAATTGCGATGGCGTCTGGCTTCGGCAGCGTCCGCCGCTTCAACGAGACGTTTCAGCAGCTCTTCCGCCGTCCACCGAGTGCCCTGCGTCGACGAGCAATATCGGCGCTGCCCGAGGGTTCGGTCGGTGAGATCGGCGTGACGGTGCGCCTCTCCTACCGCCCGCCTTACGATTGGGACGCGATGCTTGCCTTTCTCAGAGCGCGAGCGATCGAAGGAGTCGAATGGATTGGTGGCGACGTGTACAGCAGGACCGTCCTGCAGGACGGCCTGACCGGGACTGTCGAGATCAGACATCTACCAGGGCAAACCAGCTTCAGCGCCACCATCCGTTTTCCATCGGTCCGTGCTTTGCCCGCAATCGTGGGCCGCATCCGGCGGGTGTTTGATCTCGGCGCCGATGTGGCGGCGATCGGCGCGCATCTGGCGCAGGATCCCTGGCTGGCCCCCTTGATCGCCGAGCGTCCCGGCCTGCGCGCGCCAGGCGGCTGGGACGGATTCGAGCTCGCGGTGCGCGCCGTGCTCGGCCAGCAGGTGTCCATCGAAGCGGCCTGCAAACTCGGCTCGCGCCTCACGCAGATCTGCGGCACGAGTCTGCCACCCGGACAGCGCAGCCGGCCGGAACTGTGCCTCGCCTTCCCAAGTGCGGCGCAAGTCGCGCGGGCAGACCTCTCTGGTTTTGGCATGCCGAACGCACGGAAGGAGGCACTGATGGCAATCGCGCAAGCGGCATTGAGCGACCCGTCTCTGTTCCAACCGCAGGGCACCGTCGAGGAGACCGTGGCGCGGCTGCGCGCGATCCGTGGCATCGGCGAGTGGACGGCGCACTACATCGCCTTGCGTGCGGTGCGCGAGACCGATGCTTTCCCGGCGAGCGACATCGGCCTGCTGCGGGGTGCCGCGATCCACGTCGGCACGCGGCCGAGCCCGGCCGTTTTGCAGGATCGCGCCGAGACGTGGCGGCCATGGCGTGCCTATGCCGCGCAGCATCTGTGGGCGGCGGACGCGGCGGCACATGGCTAAGCCCCTCCAACTTCTTATCGATCGGATCAAGACACCGATCGGCGAGCTTGGCATCGTGGCCGATGAGAACGGCGCTTTGCGTGCGGTCGAATGGACCGATCACGAGCACCACATGCATGACTCGTTACGCCTGCATTACGGGAAGGACGGTTATGAATTGAGATCGGCCCGCAATCCGGCTGGACTCAACACCGCATTGCGCGCCTACTTCGATGGCGAGTTGACAGCGATCGACAGACTGAAAGTCGCGACTGGCGGCACCGAGTTCCAGAAAACCGTGTGGAAGGCGTTGCGCGCGATCCCGTGCGGCGAGACAATCTCCTACGCCAGGTTAGCGGAACACATTGGACGGCCGAAGTCAGTGCGCGCCGTCGGCAGTGCCAACGGCGATAACCCGATCAGCGTCGTGGTGCCGTGCCACCGTGTCATTGGAACCAACGGGTCGCTGACCGGTTATGGCGGTGGCATCGAGCGGAAGCGCTGGCTGCTGGCGCATGAGCGCATGGGGAAGTCTGCAAAACGGAGCCGCGAATGAGTGCGAAGCTTGAGAGCGCCGCCACCTTTCATCAGCTGCATGAAGGGCCGGAGCCGCTGCTGCTGCCGAATGCGTGGGATGCCGGCAGCGCGCGCCTGATGGAAAGCCTGGGCGCAAAGGCGGTTGCGACCACCAGCGCCGGCGTCGCCTGGACCCACGGCTACCCCGACGGCAATGCCCTGCCGGTCCGGCTGCTGTTGTCAACGGTCGCGACCATCGCCCGTGCCATCCGCGTGCCGCTCAGCATCGATCTCGAGGGCGGCTATTCCGACGATCCATCGGTGGTCGAGGAGACGGTTGCTAAGGCGATCGAGGCGGGCGCGGTCGGCATCAACATGGAGGACGGGTCGAACCCGCCGGACCTGCTGTGCCTGAAGATCGAGCGCGCGGTGCGCGCAGGAGAGCATTTCGATGTCGATCTGTTCGTGAATGCCCGCACCGATGTCTATCTGCGTGGCCTTGTTCCGGCAGGCAAGCGGGTCGCCGAAACCCTGGAGCGCGCCCGGTTCTACCGCAATGCCGGTGCCAGCGGCTTGTTCGTCCCCGGGCTGCGCGATGCGGAAGAGATCCGCGCCATTGCCGCCGAGGCCGGCTTGCCGCTCAACGTCATGGCCTGGCCCGGCCTGCCGGCGGCAGCCGACCTGGCACGGTTGGGCGTGCGCCGCCTCAGCGCGGGATCGGGCGTTGCGCAGGCGCTCTGGGGCAAGGCCGCCGCGCTGGCCACGGATTTCCTGAAATCGGGTAAGTCCGACCCGCTCGGCGAAGGCGCGATGGGATACGCCGACATCAACGCGTTATTTGAACAGCGTTGAAAAGCGGCCACGGCCGATCGCACATCTAGTCTCAATCAAAGATATCAGCCACGTCCTCCACGCCGGCGCCTTCCTTTTCCGCGCGGATGCGATGGTACGTGACGGTCATGGCGACGGCATTGAATGCGGAGAAAAGGGCGGACCCCACATATGCCGCAAAGCCGACAACGGCTGATGGCCCGCTTAGCAAGAATCCTGAGCGATCGACGCCCCCCAGTGCCCAGGCTGGGATCATGATACAAAAGAGCGCGGCACCAAGAATGAGCAGGAGACCGAAAATCGTCCAGCGACAGCCTTTGCTGAGTTCCATGGCACGCGCCAATCCGGCGATAGGCCCTGCCTTTTCGATTGCAATGACAGGAGCAGTGATCCAGCAAATCACTAGCAGGACGAAATAGAGGATGCCGAACACCAGGCTCGCCGCACCGACTACCAACGTGGGCGCCCGCAGCCCGTGCTCGACGATGGCAGGCATGAAGCTCGGCAGGTAGCAGATGGCGCTCGCGGCAACGATAGGAATAACGAAGGGAAGGCCGCGCATGGTGTCGCCCATGGTCGCCTTGCGGCCGCGCAGATTCTGACGCACACCCAGAACGATGGCGGCTTGGGTGAAGGCCGCGCAAAGAAGCCCCAACAGCGGCCTGAACACTTCACTCGACCAGTCGAAATCGGCGGGCGCCGAAGTGGGAATGCCGTCATCGATTAGTGGTGCAAGAAGCCACGGCGACTGCAAGACCATCGCGAGGACGCCGAAGCTGACGAAATTGCGTCCGAAGATCCTCAAGCTGTCTCCGAGCGCGCCGCCGATCGAAAACCGCGCCGGCGCCAGCGCGATAACCCCCTCATTCATGCTGCCCCCAAACCAGCCTTGGAACGGGACGACCATACCCCCTTGGGACCTCGAACGTTTGATGGTCCCAGGATCATGAAACCGCGAACTTGCCGCTTGCTACTCCGCCGCCTTCGCGCCCGCGCCGATGGCGCGCTCGATCGCGGCGAGCGCTTCGTTGGCGCGCGAGGCGTCGGGGCCGCCGGCCTGGGCCATGTCGGGGCGGCCGCCGCCGCCCTGCCCGCCCAGCGCCGCGCTGCCGACCTTTACCAGCTCGACCGCGTTGAGGCGCTTGGTGAGATCGTCGGTGACACCGACCACCAGCGAGGCCTTGCCCTCCGCGACCGCCACCAGGGCCACCACGCCGGAGCCGATCTGGCGCTTGATCTCGTCCGCCATGCCCTTCAGCTCCTTGGCCGGGACGCCGTCGAGCAATCGCGCCGCAAGCGTGACGCCGTTGATCTGCTTGGAGGCGGGACCTGCTCCAGCCCCGCCTGCCGCAGCGGCCTTGCGCGCTTCCATCAATTCGCGCTCGAGGCGTTTGCGCTCTTCGAGCAGCGAAGCGATGCGCTGCGTCAGGTCGGACGGCAGAGTCCGCAGCGCGCTCGCAGCTTCGTTGAGCAGGCGCTGCTGCTCCGCCACGTAGGCCTCTGCGGCCGCGCCGGTCACCGCTTCGATGCGGCGCACGCCGGCGCCGACGGCACCTTCGCTCACGATCTTGAACAGGCCGATATCTCCGGTGCGGCGCACATGGGTGCCGCCGCAGAGCTCCGTCGAGAACACCTTGTTCTCATTGGCCACTTTGCCGCCCATCGAGACCACACGCACCTCGTCGCCGTATTTCTCGCCGAACAAGGCCATCGCGCCGGCCTCGATCGCCGCCTGCGGTGTCATCAAGTGCGTCTCCACCGCCGCGTTGGCGCGGATGCGGTCATTGACCTCGCGCTCCACAGCCGCGATGTCCTCCGGCGTCATCGCCTTGGTGTGGCTGAAGTCGAAGCGCAGGCGATCGGGTGCGACCAGCGAGCCCTTCTGCGTCACGTGCGCGCCGAGCTGGCGGCGCAGCGCCTCGTGCAGCAGGTGCGTCGCCGAGTGGTGCGCACGCAGCGTGGTGCGGCGCTTTCCGTCCACCTTCATCTCGACCGCATCGCCGACCTTGATCTCGCCCTTGGTGACCTTGCCGTAGTGGACGAATAGGTCCCCAACCTTGCGGTGCGTGTCGGCGATCTCGATGATGGCGCCGGTCGCGGACACGAACGCGCCGGTGTCGCCGATCTGGCCCCCCGCTTCGCCATAGAACGGCGTCTGGTTGGTGATGATGGCGATCTCGTCACCCTGTTTCGCGGACTGCACTTCCGCGCCGCTCTTCAGCAGCGCGGTGACCTGGCCCTCCGCTTGCTCCGTTGCATAGCCGAGGAAGTCGGTGGCGCCGAGGCGCTGCTTCAGGTCGAACCAGACGGCTTCGGTCGCCGCCTCGCCCGAGCCGGCCCAGGCCGCGCGCGAACGTTCGCGCTGCTTCTCCAGCTCGACATTGAAGCCGTCGACATCCACCTCGATGCCGCGGTCGCGCAGGATCGATTGCGTGAGATCGAGCGGGAAGCCGCGGCTGTCACTCAGCTGGAACGCCACGGCGCCGGACAGCTTGCCGTCCTTGGTGAGGCCGCTGCCGCTGGAAACCGCTGCCTCCAGTTCCTTGAGGCCGGCGCCCAAGGTCTGCTTGAAGCGGGTCTCTTCCAGCTTCAGCGTCTCGGTGATCACGGGCTGCGCGCGGACCAGTTCCTCATAGGCCTGGCCCATCTGCTGCACCAACGCGGGCACGAGGCGCCACATCAGCGGTTCGGTGCAGCCGATCTGGTGCGCATGGCGCATGGCGCGGCGCATGATCCGGCGCAGGACGTAGCCGCGGCCTTCGTTCGACGGCAGCACGCCGTCCGCAATCAGGAACGCCGAGGAGCGCAGGTGATCCGCGATCACGCGGTGCGAGACCTTGTCTGGGCCGTCCGGATCGGTCTTCGACGCCTCGGCCGAAGCCTCGATCAGCGCGCGCATCAGGTCGATGTCGTAATTGTCGTGCTTGCCCTGCAGGACGGCCGCGAGGCGCTCCAGCCCCATGCCGGTGTCGATCGATGGGCGCGGCAGGTTGACCCGTTGCTCCTTGGTCACCTGCTCGTACTGCATGAAGACCAGGTTCCAGATCTCGATGAAGCGATCGCCCTCCGCATCCGGGCTGCCGGGAGGGCCGCCGGGGATGCCCTCGCCATGATCGTAGAAGATCTCCGAGCAGGGTCCGCAGGGGCCGGTATCGCCCATGGCCCAGAAATTGTCCGAGGTCGGGATGCGGATGATCTTCGACTCCGGCAGGCCGGCGATCTTGCGCCACAGGTTGAACGCCTCGTCATCCTCGGAAAAGACCGTGACGAGCAGCTTCCCCTTGGCGAGCCCGTATTCCTGGGTCACTAGACGCCAGGCGAGCTCGATGGCGCGATCCTTGAAGTAGTCGCCGAACGAGAAGTTGCCGAGCATCTCGAAGAAGGTGTGGTGGCGCGCAGTATAGCCGACGTTCTCCAGGTCATTGTGCTTGCCGCCCGCGCGCACGCACTTCTGCGCGGTCACGGCGCGGACATAGTCCCGCTTCTCCTGGCCGGTGAAGACGTTCTTGAACTGCACCATGCCGGCGTTCGTGAACATGAGGGTCGGGTCGTTGCGCGGCACCAGCGGGCTCGAGGGCACGATCTCGTGCCCTTCGCGCTTGAAGTAGTCCAGGAACAGGCGGCGTATGTCGTTGGCGGTCTGCATAAAAAGTCCAATCACGCGAAAACACGCCGCAAACCGGGGTTTCCGGCCGGCGGCACCACTCCGGTAATATTTATTGTTTCAGGGGCGGCGGCAAGGGCGGAAGCCCTGCCGGATATGGGCTTTTGCCAGGGCACCTATGCGCCTGATGCGGCTCGCACAGCCCAGAAAAGGTGCGGGCGCACTGACGGGGGATCAGCGCGCCCGAAGGGAGAGCTCGGGGGGTGAGCTCTCTGGGGTTCTCCTGGGAGGCTTACTCTGCGGAATCCTCGGCCCCGCCGACCTTGTCCATCATGGAGCCGGCGACCAAGCCGGCATTGGCGCGGATCTTCTGCTCGATCTCGTTCGCAACCTGCGGGTTCTCCCTGAGGAAAGCCTTGGCGTTCTCCCGCCCCTGGCCGATGCGCTGGCCGTTATAGGAGAACCAGGCTCCGGACTTCTCTACCACACTCGCCGCGACGCCGAGGTCGATCAACTCGCCGTTCTTGGAAATACCTTCGCCATACATGACGTCGAACTCGACCACGCGGAACGGCGGCGCGACCTTGTTCTTCACCACCTTCACGCGGGTCTGGTTGCCGACCACCGTCTCCTTGTCCTTGATCGAGCCGATGCGGCGGATGTCGAGGCGCACCGAGGCGTAGAACTTGAGCGCGTTACCGCCGGTCGTGGTTTCCGGATTGCCGAACATCACGCCGATCTTCATGCGGATCTGATTGATGAAGATCACCATGCAGCGCGAGCGCGAGATCGAGCCGGTCAGCTTGCGCAGGGCCTGGCTCATCAAGCGCGCCTGCAGGCCGACATGGGCATCGCCCATCTCGCCTTCCAGTTCCGCGCGCGGCACCAGGGCCGCGACCGAGTCCACCACCAGCACATCGATCGCGCCGGAGCGCACCAGCGTGTCGGCGATCTCGAGCGCCTGCTCGCCTGCGTCCGGCTGCGAGATCAGGAGATCATCGATATTGACACCGAGCTTGGTCGCATAGCTGGGATCGAGCGCATGCTCTGCGTCGATAAAGGCGCATGCACCACCCTGGCGCTGCGCCTCCGCCACCACATGCAAAGCCAGCGTGGTCTTGCCCGAGCTTTCCGGACCGTAGATTTCAATGACGCGCCCGCGCGGCAGACCGCCGATCCCGAGCGCGATATCGAGGCCGAGGGAGCCGGTTGAAATGGCTTCCGTATCGACCGCATTTTCCCGCTGCCCCAGGCGCATGATCGAGCCTTTGCCGAAGGCCCGCTCGATCTGCGAGAGCGCGGCATCCAACGCCTTGTTCCTGTCCATATCGTCCTTATCGGCCAATTTCACGACATTCAGCGACATTGCCTACCCCCACTTAGATCATATCGAGAGGACTGCCAAATCTTCCGCAGCCGGGCCGTCATGGCGTTGGTGCGTGGGGGCCAAAATACACGTTTTGTTCTCCTTGTAAAGGAAATAGATCAGAACGAGAACAAATCAAAAATTATCATTTGTATCCAGTTTGTTAGTTTGCCGCCCGCCGACGTTCGGTATGCGGCTCGAGCACTTCCTTCACCTTGGCGGCGAGTTGCTTCAGGGTGAAAGGCTTCAGCAGGAAGTTCACCTCCTCGCCGGCATCGATTCGGCGCCGGAACGCATCCTCGGCATAGCCGGAGATGAAGATCACTGGCAGATCGGCGCGGCGCGACCGCACTTCCTTGACCATGGTCGGGCCGTCGATACGCGGCATCACCACATCGCTGATGATGAGGTCGATCTCGTTCAAGTGCTCGCCGACAATTTCGAGCGCCGCCTCGCCGGAGCGTGCTTCCAGCACCTGGTAGCCTTTGTTGCGCAGAGCGCGCGCGCTGAACAGGCGTACCGCATCCTCGTCCTCCACCAGGAGGATCGTGCCGATGCCGGTCAGATCGCGGGCCGCTTCTTCCTTGCCATCGAGACGCTGGACGGTCCCCGCTTCCGCCTGGTGCTCCGGCAGATAGATGCGGAAGGTCGCGCCCTCGCCCACCGTGCTGTCGACGAAAACGTAGCCGCCGGTCTGGCGTACGATGCCGTAGACGGTGGAGAGGCCGAGGCCGGTGCCGGAACCGACCGACTTGGTGGAGAAGAACGGCTCGAAGATGCGGTCCATGATCTCCGGCGGGATGCCGGTGCCGGCGTCGGTGATCTCGATCATCACATAGCGGCCGGGCGGCATGACCTCCGCACCGCGCTGGATCGGCTCCTTGGTGATCACGTTCTCGGTGCGGATGCGCAGCCGGCCACCATTGGGCATGGCGTCGCGTGCATTGACCGCGAGGTTGATGATGACCTGCTCAAGCTGACCCTGGTCGACGCGCACCGGAGAGAGGTCGCGGCCATGCACCATGGCGAGTTCGATGTTCTCGCCGATCAGGCGCCGCAACAGGTGCGAGACTTCGGCCAGCACGTCGGTCACCTGCAGCACGCGCGGCTGCAGCGTCTGCTGGCGCGAGAAGGCGAGCAACTGGCGCACCAGGTTGGCGGCGCGGTTGGCGTTCTGCTTGATCTGCATGATGTCGGCGAAGGACTGATCGCCGGCGCGATGGCGCAGCAGCAGCAGGTCGCAGAAACCGATCATCGCCGTCAGCAGGTTGTTGAAATCGTGCGCGATGCCGCCGGCCAGCAGACCGACCGCCTGCATTTTCTGCGACTGAGCGAACTGTGCCTCCAGGCGCTTCTGCTCGGTCGTGTCGATCAAGTGCAGGATGAAACCGACCGTCTGGCCCTTATCCTCGCGCCGCGAGGCATAGATGATAACGCTCGCCTGCCGTTTGCCCTTGAGGCGCACGGTGATCGGCAGGACGGCGCGGCCCAGCTCCGCGACGCGGCGCAGATGTTCCTCTGCCTGAGGCAGATCCTCATTCGCCACCAGCGAACCCAAGCCAGCGCCTACCGGCACCATCTCGCCGAACAGGTTGGTGAAGGCCGAGTTCAGCTGCTCGACCTTGCGATCGGCATCAAGCAACAGGATGCCGGTCGGCGCCTCTTCGAAGAAGCGCTGGAAATATTGTTCGGATGTCTGCAGCGCTCGCTCGAACTCGCGCTCACGCGTCAGGTCATGGACAATAGAGCGGGTGCGGATGCCGGCCTTGCCGGTCGGGTCGACGCCCTGCACATTGACCACGTCCTGCCGCACGTAAACCAGCAGCTTGCGGCCGTTCGGCCCCATCAACATCACTTCGCCGCTGCGCGAGGACGGGTCGGAGAACGGCGAAAAGGCCGGGATCAATTCCGGCGGCCGCGGATAAACCAGATCGTGCAGCCGGAGCTGATGCTGGGCCTCGACCTCGACATCGAGCCCCAGCCAGTGGGCCAGTGTCGAGTTGACGAACAGGAAGCGGCCGGATTCATCGACCGAATAGAAACCGACCGGCGCATTCTCGATCAGGTCGGCGAACTTCTCGTGATCGGAGCGGATATACTCCTCGATCTCGCGCTGAGTTGTGATGACCTCGACGCCCCAGGAGACGTGATCACCAAAGCGCGTCAAGCGATTGGCGAATACCGCCAGGATCTCGCGCTTGCCGTCGGCATTGAGGATCGCGACATCGCCATGCGCCTCGCCCCGCTCCGCCAGCGCATGCTCGATCCGCTCGATCGAAGCGCGCGCCGCCGCGTCGAAAGCCCGCCGTTCCAGGATAACGCTCAACGGCGTACGCTCGTCACCGAACAGGCGGCGGAAGGCGCTATTGTCGAACTTGACCGTGCCGGTGCGGTCCACCACCTGGCGGCCCTGATGGGTCGCATTGAGGCTGGCTTCCAGCAGGTCGGCAATGTAGCGGCGACGCCACGCGATGAGGGCCAGCACCAAGGCCAGCACCGAAATCGCGGCCAGCAGGCCGAATTCCCAAGACCAGGTCATGCCCTGGTATCCCTTACCCGCGGCGCGTCCTGCGCTACGCCTGCTCCGCTACAGCGGTGCATCAAGAATGGCCCCCAAACCCCACTTCCCGCATCATAGCCGAAATTTGCCGCGTCGGTGCAAGAGCCTACAGCCGTCGGCCCTTCAGCCTGAAGATATAGCTGATGAGCTCGGCCACTGCCTTATAGAACTCCGGCGTCACCTCCTGGTCGACCTCTACCGCCGCGTATAGGCCGCGGGCCAAGGGCGGGTTCTCGATCACCGGGATGCCGTGCTCCTTGGCGATTTCGCGGATCTTCTCTGCGATCTTGTCGACGCCCTTGGCCATCATCTTGGGGGCCGACATCGTGCCGGGGTCGTATTTCAGCGCCACGGCATAATGCGTTGGATTTGTGACAACCACGTCCGATTGCGGCACCTGGGCCATCATGCGCCGGCGCGTGCGTTCCATGCGCAATTGTCGCAGACGGCCCTTGACCAGCGGATCGCCTTCGGTCTCCTTGAACTCGTCCTTGATCTCCTGGCGCGACATGCGCATCTCGCGTAGATGCTGCATGCGCTGATAGATCACGTCGAGAGTAGCGATGGCGGCAACGATCGCCACCACCCCAATCATCAACCTGGCGAGCAGCCCTCTGACTTCGGACAGGAGCTGGATCATCTCCATCCCGATCAGCTTGTGGAAGTGCACCACCTCCGGCACGATCAGGAACAAGGCGACCGACGCCACCACCGCGATCTTCAGCAGGCCGCGCACGAACTCCGCCAACGACCGCATGGAGAACATCCGCTTGAGGCCGCCGAGCGGCGAGATCTTGCTGAACTTCGGCGTGATGCTCTCGGCCGAGAAGATAAGGCCGAACTGCAGATAGCCGGCGCCGACCGCCGCGGCGAGCGCGAGCACCAGTGGAATGATGCCGGCAATCAGCAGCGCGCCGAGCAGCTGCCAGCCGATCTCGACCAGGTGTCCGAAATCCGTCGGAATCAGGTCCGGCGATTCGATGAACGGCATGGTCGACTTGTAGATCGCGCCCGCCGCTGTTCCGCCGAACAGCAGAACCGACAGCGAGAACACGGTCAGCATCAGCAGGTTGTTGATCTCGCGGGAGTTGGCGACCTGACCGCGCTTGCGCGCTTCATCAAGCCGCCGACTAGTCGGGTCTTCGGTTTTCTGGGAATCGTCCTGCTCTTCGGCCATGGCTTGTCCTCAGCCTCAGCCGCCGCCGAGGAACAGCGACATCCGTTCCTCATAGGCCGATAGGAAGTAGAGCATCATGCTCGTCAGGGCGATCGCCATCAGCGCGAAGCCGGCAAGGAGCTGCGCCGGCATGGCGATGAAAAAGACTTGCAGCGTCGGCATGAGCCGCGCCAGCAGTCCCAGCGCTGTCGCGAACACGATTCCGTAGACCAGGAACGGCGCCGTCATCGCCATGGCAACGGCGAAGCTGTCGGCGACGATGCGCGCAGCATGATCCGCGACGTCGCTCATCGGCGGAATCTGGCCGGGCGGAAAGATGGCGTAGGTCCCGACCAGGCCCTTCAGTGTCATGTGGTCGAGGCCGGTCGCGAAAATCAGCACGATGGTCAAGGCCAGCAGGAAGTTGCCTGTGACCGCAGCCTGCTGCTGAGTCGTCGGATCGGCGACCAGGGCGCTGGCGATGCCGATCTGCAAGGAGATGATGCTGCCCGCGGTCTGCACGCCCAGGAGGATGAGGCGCGCGATCATCCCGAAGAAGAGGCCGATCCCGATCTCCATCACGAGCAACCCGGCGAACTCGCCCATGCCGGCCGGCAAGAGCGGCAAACGATCGGAAATCATCGGCATCAAGGCAAGGCTGACCGTCAGCGCGAACACCAGGCGGATGCGGGGAGACACATAGGCCTCACCGAAGCCGGGCAACAGCATGATCGCACTGCCGAGCCGCGCGAACACCAGGAAGAACTGGAAAAGATTGCTGGTGACCAGCTGCTCCAGGTTCATCCAGCCGCCTGCTGCATGATCCGCTCGGTGAAGTCGATGAGCGTGTGGAGCATGAAGGGCGCTAGCAGGAGCATCGAGATGAACACTACGATGATCTTCGGCACGAAGGTCAGCGTGACCTCCTGGATCTGCGTGAGCGCCTGGAACAGCGAGATGGTGAGGCCGATCAGCAATGCGATCAGCATCAGCGGCGCGCCGAGCTTGAGCGCGACGATCACCGCGTCGCGGCCGACCTCGAGGAGAACTGCCTCATCCATGTAACTCTAAGCGCCTCAGATCGGCATACGGAGGATTTCTTGATAGGCGGCGATCACGCGATCGCGAACCGCGGTGACGGTCTGCACCGTCAGCTCCGCCGCCGTTACCGCATTCACCACCTGCTGAAGGTCGCTCTTGCCTTCGACCGCCTGCAGTGACGCCTTCTCGGCGCCGCGGGTGGTGTCGATCGCGTTCTGGGCGAGCTGCTGCAGCACCTCGGAAAATCCAGGCCCCGCCTGCTCGCGCGATTCGATGCCCGGTACCCCCATCCGCTTGAGAGCGGCGTTGTAGGCGGCAACCGCACTGCCGGCACCTGCGACGACTCCGTTGGCCATATCCTAAGCCTCTCCTAGCGGATCAGATCGATGGTTCGCTGAAGCATCGTGCGCGCGACTTCGATTGCGCGCAGATTGGCCTCGTAGGAGCGCTGCGCCTCGCGCATGTCGCTCATCTCGATGAGGCTGTTGACGTTGGGCAACTTGACATAGCCCTTCGCGTCGGCTGCGGGATTGCCGGGATCGTATTTCATGCGGAAGTCGCTGGTATCGACGCCAACCTTGCTGACCTGTACGGTTGCCATCCCGAGCTCCCGGTCGAGCGCGTTCTTGAAGCTGATGGTCTTGCGGCGATAAGGATCACCGCCGGGAACTTCCGAGACCGAGTTCGCGTTGGCGATGTTTTCCGCCACCACGCGCAGGCGCTGGCCTTGCACCCGCATGCCGGCGGCGGAGATCATCAAGCTTTCCATCAAATCCATCTGTCACCTCCTGGCGACGCGCTCAAAATGCCTGCTGCGCTTACACGCCGCGGCCCAGCGCCATCTTCAGCATTTCGACATGCTTGCGATAAAGATTGGTCATGAGCTGGTAGGAATGCTGGGCATCCGCCAGCTTCGTCATCTGCTCTTCCAGAACCACGGAATTGCCGACCGGTGCCGTCTCATATTGTTTCTTGGTCTTCTGATCGTCGATCGAGGCGGCACGAGTGGTCGTGCCGCTCATGTGCATGGAGTCCGTGCGCGCCTGCACGACAGGCGTGACTTCGTTCAGATGATCGACGAATTTCAACGCCTTCATATCGTGCGGGACGTAGTCCGGCGTGTCGGCGTTGGCGATGTTCTGCGCCAAGACGCCCTGGCGCGCGCCGAGCCAGCCCATACGCTCGCTCATGCGCTGAAACAGCTTCAGCTGGAATACATCCATCTGCCCGACGCTTTCATCCTGACGCTGCGGTCGATGCCGCCATAAGTCGGTGGTCCCGACGCTTTGGGAGGCATCCTGAGCGCAACTCATTAACACCGGCTTAATTTGCTAAAATGCCACGCAAATTCGCGCCGAATGTCGCAGGCATCCCCGCTTAATCCTTCATTAAGCATGATCGTCCAGAGTTTCCCTGGATTTTCTGCGAAGCGGAGCATTCCGGTATGGCCGAGCGCAAGGACGAAATCGGCGCCAAGCACACGAGATGGTCCCGTCCGGATTCAACCACCGCGGGCCAGAAGAAGCCGATTGCCGTCGCGCTGGACGCCAAAGGCCGGGACGGTTCGCCGCGCCCCAAGACGCCGCGCGTGGTCGCGACGGGCCGCGGGCCGGTCGCCGAGCAGATCCTCGCCATCGCCTTTCAGAAGGGCGTGCCGGTGCGCGAGGATTCGGACTTGGCGCAGATCTTGGCGGCGGTGGAGCTCGATGCCGAGATTCCGATCGATGCGCTAGCCGCGGTGGCGGAGATCCTTTCCTACGTCTATCGCGCCAATCGGACGTGGAGCGGAGAGCAGAGTGCTGAGCCGACCGAGGAGTTCGGAGCTGAATCATGACGACAGCGAATGCAAGCGACAAGACGCATAGCGCATCCGCGCTGGGGCGCAGCATCATCGATCTGCATCGTGAGATCGTGACCGCGGTTGATGCCGCCAATGACGGACAACTGATCGACCTCGACGTGGTCGCCCTGCGCATCACCGTGCTGTGCGACGCTTTGAGCGGCGCAGGCAAGGATGCGGCAGGCACCTGGGTCGGCGAGCTGCGCGATCTCAGCAAGGCGCTCGCGGTGCTCGAGACCATTCTGCGCAAGCAGAATGTCCATATTCAGCTCAACATCGAGCATCTGCGCAAACACATCCTGCCCGACGGATAGGCCGACAGAACAACTTCAATGGATTTCGATCTTTATCTCAGGTTTGCCCTGGCACTCATCCTGGTTCTGGGGCTCATCGCCCTGCTCGCCTGGCTGCTGCGCCGCTTCGGGATGGGCGTGAAAATGACCAAGGGCAACCGGCGCCTCGGCATCGTCGAGGTGCAGATGCTCGGCCCCCGGCATCGCCTGATGCTGATCCGCCGGGACGAGGTCGAGCATCTGGTGGTCGTCGGCCCAAACAGCGAGGCCGTGATCGAAAGCGGAATTAGATCCGGAGCGAGCTTCGCCAGCACCCTCGCCACCGAGGAGACGAAGCGATGACGCTCCGCCGCCTCTTTCCGGTTCTATGCCTCGCACTCTTCTGCCTGCTCCCATTTGCCGCCTCGGCGCAAAGCTTCTCGATCAACCTCGGAGGCGACGACGTCGGTGGCGGCAGCAGCACCGGCCGCATCCTGCAGATCATCGCGCTGCTGACGGTACTATCGCTGGCGCCCGGCATCCTGATCATGGTGACCTCCTTCACCCGCGTGGTGGTGGTGCTCTCCCTGTTGCGCGCGGCGCTGGGCGGCCAGCAGACGCCGCCCAACATGGTCATCGTCAGCCTCGCCATGTTCCTGACCGCCTTCGTGATGGCGCCGACCTTCCAGCAGGCCTATGAGGAGGGCATCGCGCCGCTAATGGCGGAACAGATCACCGAGCAGGAGGCCTTCACCCGCTCGACGACGCCGTTCAAGCTGTTCATGCTCACTCAGGTGCGCGAGAAGGACCTCGGGCTCTTCATGGACCTCTCGAACGCAGAGCCGGCCGAAGGCCCGGAGGAAACCTCGCTGCAAGTGCTGATCCCCGCCTTCATGATCAGCGAATTGCGCCGCGCCTTCGAGATCGGATTCCTGCTGTTCGTGCCGTTCCTCATCATCGACATGGTGGTGGCCTCGGTCCTCATGTCCATGGGCATGATGATGCTGCCCCCGGTCATGATCGCCCTACCCTTCAAGCTGGTGTTCTTCGTGCTGGTCGACGGGTGGTACCTGGTGGCGGGGAGCCTGGTGCGGTCATTCGGCGGAGGTTAACGGAACGGATCACGACCCGCGCGGTTCTTGAGCGAGAGAGCCGGCGCAGAAGCGGGTTGCCAAGCGCCGCGCTGACGTCAGCAGATGCGGAGTTGCGCGATGGCTGACACCAGGGTCCGAGAGACTACCCGCCAGGACACCCAGATTGCCATCACCCGGGCCGTGGAGCTCGCGGCAGAGCCTATGCCTGCGCCAGAGCGCGCCGAGGATTTTGGCGCGCTGTTCGCCCGCTTCGGCGAGGCGCGCGTGGTGTTATTGGGTGAGGCCACCCACGGCACCTCCGAATTCTACCGGGCGCGGGCCGCGATCACGCGGCGGCTGATCCAGCATCACGGCTTCAATATCGTCGCGGTGGAAGCGGACTGGCCGGATGCTACTCGCATCGACCGCTACGTGCGACATCACGCTCCTCGTCCGGCGCGCGGTAGGTCCTTTGCGCGCTTCCCGAGCTGGATGTGGCGCAATATCGAAGTGATGGAATTCGCCGACTGGCTGCGCGCCTACAATGAGTCGCTTCCACCCGCGCGGCGCGCTTCATTCCATGGGCTTGATGTCTATAGCCTCGGCGCGTCGATCGAGGCCGTGCTCGAGTATCTGCAGCGCGTCGATCCCAGGGCCGCTAAGGTCGCGCAACAACGCTACGGCTGCCTGACCCCGTGGCAGCAGGAGCCGGCGGGCTATGGCCGCGCGGTGCTTCGAGGCACCAAGGACCCCTGTGAAAATGAGATCGTTGCACAGTTGAACGATCTGCTGGCCAATCGCCTCACCTATATGCGCGAGGACGGCGAGACGTTCTTCGACGCGGCCCAGAACGCGCGGATCATCCGCTCGGCCGAGCAATACTACCGCGTCATGTACCACGGCTCCCGCGAGTCTTGGAACCTGCGCGACCGGCATATGTTCGACACGCTGCAGGCGCTGCTCGAAAGCCGCGGGCCTGATTCCAAGGCGATCGTCTGGGCGCACAACTCCCATATCGGCAATGCCGCCGCGACCGCGATGGGCTGGCAGGGTGAGTTCAACATCGGTGAATTGTGCCACGTGGCTTACGGCGACGACGCCATCCTGATCGGATTCGGGACCGATCGCGGCACAGTCGCCGCCGCCCACGCGTGGGACGAACCGATGGAGGTGATGACCGTGCGGCCGGCACGGAACGACAGCTACGAATACGCCTTCCGGAAAACCGGGATCGCGCGGTGCCTGACATCCTGGCACGGGGCTGGCGGACGGGCGCTGAGCGACACGCTGCTTGACTCCATGCTGGAGCGGGCGATCGGCGTGATTTATCGTCCGGAGAGCGAACTGATGAGCCATTATTTCGAGGCCGTGCTCGCCGAGCAGTTCGATGCCTATGTCTGGTTCGAGGAAACGAAAGCGGTAGCCCCGCTGCCGGCTGAGCGGCCGCAAGGCGTGCCCGAAACCTATCCGTTCGGATTGTAACCATGGTTACTGCTACG
Source organism: Dongia deserti (assembly GCF_003574735.1). Classification (GTDB taxonomy): domain Bacteria; phylum Pseudomonadota; class Alphaproteobacteria; order Dongiales; family Dongiaceae; genus Dongia_A; species Dongia_A deserti. Next base: position 176,567 of record NZ_QORW01000007.1, on the reverse strand, counting down.
GACGTTCGACCTGTCGAGATCGGAACCCTCGGGCTGCAGGCGCTGTTGGGTGTGCCGAACGATGCGAGCGGGCTGGTCATCTTCGCCCACGGCAGCGGCAGCGGTCGCTTGAGCCCGCGCAACAACCATGTCGCCGCCGCTTTGCGCAAAGCCGGCCTTGCCACCCTGCTGCTCGATCTGCTGACCCCGTCGGAGGAGCTCGATCGCGCCGACGTGTTCGATATCCCCCTGCTCGCCTCGCGCCTTAATCTCGCCACCGAATGGGCCTCGCAGCATCCCGATGCTAAGGCGCTGCGGGTCGGCTATTTCGGCGCCAGCACGGGCGCAGGTGCGGCCTTGGTTGGGGCCGCCAAAACGCCGGACCAGGTTCGTGCGGTGGTCTCCCGCGGCGGTCGCCCGGACCTGGCGGGTGACGCGCTGCCGCGGGTGCGCGCGCCCACGCTCCTGATTGTCGGCAGCCTTGATGAACCGGTGATCGGGCTCAATCGCCGAGCGCAGGCTCGGCTGACCTGCAAGACGGAACTGGCCATCGTGCCCGGCGCCAGCCACTTGTTCGAGGAGCCCGGCACATTGGATATCGTCGTGCAGCATGCGACGCGCTGGTTCCGCAACCACCTGGGCGGGACGGCGAAGGAGGGGTGATGTTCCTGAGGACGGACACCTTCCATGATCGGCGGGATGCCGGATCGCGGCTGGCAGCCGCGCTCGAACGGTTCAAAGACGACAAGCCCGTCATTCTGGCCCTGCCGCGCGGAGGCGTGCCGGTCGCCTTCGAGGTGGCCCGTGCCCTCGATGCCGAGTTGGACCTGCTGCTCGTGCGCAAGATCGGCGCGCCGGGCCACCAGGAGCTGGCGATCGGCGCGGTGGTTGACGGGAAGAATCCGCAGCTGGTCCTCAATCACGAGATCATCGCGCATGCAGCGCCGCCGCCCGGCTATATCGAGGCCGAACAGAAGCGGCAGCTCACCGAGATCGAGCGACGGCGACAGCTCTATCGCGGCGACGAGCCGCCGCCCGATCTCAAGGGACGGACGGTGATCGTCATCGATGATGGCATTGCGACCGGCGCGAGCATGAAGGCGGCGCTGCGGGGCGTACGGCAGAATGAGCCGCAGCGGCTCATCCTCGCCGTGCCCGTCGCGCCACCGGACACCCTCCAGGACCTCGCGAAGAAATGCGACGAGATCGTCTGCCTGTTCGCGCCGGAATGGTTCAACGCCGTCGGCAGCCACTATGTCGATTTCTCGCAGACCACCGACGAGGAGGTCGTGGCGCTGCTAGCGGAAGCGAAGGCGCAGCGCCGGAGCGACTAACGCGTCACTTCACCAGTCCTGCCAGTTTCGGGAGCCACAAGGTCAGCTCGGGGATGAGCGTCACCGCGAGCAGAGCGGCAAGCAGCGGGATGAGGAAAGGCAGGATCGCCATGGTCGTGCGCTCGACGGACAATTTGGCGACACGCGACAGCACGAACAGCACCATGCCCAGCGGCGGATGCAGCAGGCCGATCATCAGATTGAGCGTCATCATGACGCCGAAGTGAACGGGATCAATTCCGACCTGCAGAATGATCGGCATCAGAATCGGCACCAGGATGCTGATGACGGCGATCGGCTCCAGGAAACAGCCGACGACCAGCAGCAGAACGTTGATAAGCAGCAGAATAACGTATGGATTCTCGGTGATCGTGAGCAGCGCCGCTGCCGCCTGCTCGGCGACATGGGTGGTTGTCAGCACCCATCCGAACAGTGATGCCGCCGCCACGATCAGCAGGACCGCGGCGGTCGATTCGATAGTGTCCAGCGTCACCTTGTAGAACTGCTTCCAGGTCAGCGAGCGATAGAACACGATTCCGAGCAGGAGCGCCCACGCGCAGGCGGCAATCGCCGCTTCGGTGGGCGTGAACCAGCCGAAGGTCATGCCCCCGATGATGAGGGCGGGCGTGAGCAGTGCCGGCAAGGCCGCGACCAAGGTCATCCCGAGAACACGCCAGCGGAAGAGCTGGTCGCGCCCCATTCCGTACCGCCGGGCACAATAGGTCACGTAGAGCATGATGAAGGCCATCATCACCACGCCCGGCACGACACCACCCAGGAACAGCGCGCCGATCGAGACGTTGGCAACCATGCCGTAGATGACGAACGGCAAGGACGGCGGGAAGATCGGGCCGAGTGTCGCGGAGGCCGCTGTTACGCCGACGGCGAATTCCTTGGAATAGCCGTGATCCTTCATCGCCTTGATCTCGATGGTGCCGATCCCGGCGGCATCGGCGATCGCCGTGCCCGACATGCCGGCGAAGATAACGGAGCCGAGCACATTGACATGCGCCAGACCGCCGCGCATCCAGCCCGCGGCGGCCGCAGCGAAGTCGTAGATGCGGTTGGTGATGCCAGCCGAATTCATCAGGTTGCCGGCCAGGATAAAGAACGGGATCGCCAGCAAAGGGAAGCTGTCGAGCCCACCCGCCATGCGGTGCAGGATCACGAAATCCGGCAGCTTGGCAATGAAGTGGGTATAGAGCAGCGACGCGCCGGCCAGCGCTATGAATACCGGCACGCCGGCAAGCAGGACCACCACGAAGACGAAGATAAGGATAGGCATCGGGGGGCCGCTAGTCGATCTGCGTGTGGTCGGCGGTGCTCTCCGGCGCGCGCCACCCCGATCGCGCGCCGCGCCAGACACCCAGCAGCTGTCGGCCGAACATGAGGAAGCAGCCGAACCCGATGCCAGCATAGACGACGCTCATCGGCAGATCGAAGACCGTCATGCGCTGATTGTGCATGCGTTCGATGATCGTGACCGAGAAATAGGCAAGCAGGCCGAGAAAGGCGAGTTTGACGAGTTCGATGAAGATCTGGAGCCCGGTCCGCACCGGCCCGTGCGGTAGCACGTGCGACAAGAGCTCCACCGCGATGTGCGACTTGCGGCGCGTTACCACCGCTCCGCCGATGAAAGCGAGCCACATCAGCCCGTAGCGCGCGATCTCCTCCGTCCAGGCAAAGCTATCGTTCAGGATGTAGCGCGAGAAGAACTGCAGGAAGACAATGAAGGCGAGCGCCCAGAACAGACCGAAAGCGATCCAGTCCTCCAGATGATGCTCGATCCTGATCTCTTCTTCCTCGACTTGGATCAGGTGCTCATCGCGGTTGTTCTCGGTCCCTGCAGACATCACGCCATCCCGTCACTACTTCAGCGCCTGCAGCTCTTCATACTCTGCCTTGGTCCAGCCTGCACCGGATTCCGGATCATTGTGGTGCGGAATGGCCGCCTGTCGGAAGGCTTCGCGATCCGGTTCCACCACCGTCTTGCCCAGCTGCTTGAACTCGTCCGCAAGCCTTTGCTCCTGGGCGCGGATGGACTCGGTAGCCTTGGAGGCCGCCTCCTTCAAAACGTCCGCGAAGACCTGCTTGTCCTCGTCGGAGAGGTTCGACCAGACGTGACCGCCGACAATCGTCAGCAATGACTCGGTGATGTGGCCGGTCAGATTGATATGAGTCTGCACCTCGTAGAACTTTTTCGCCATGATGGTCGGGAGAGGATTTTCCTGGCCATCGACCGTGCCCTGCTGCAAGGCCAGATAGACCTCCGCAAAGGCGATCGGCGTTGCGTTGGCGCCCACGGACTTCGTGAACATCAGGAACAGCGGCGCGGGCGGCACGCGCAGCTTCATCCCCTTCATGTCTTCGGGCTTCATGATGGCTTTGTTGGCCGTCACGTGGCGCTGCCCGTAGTAGGTCAGCGCGAGGACCTCGTGGCCTGTCTTCTCCTCGTAACCCTTCTGTACCGTCTCGAACAGCGCGCTGTCCCGGTAGGCCTTCCAGTGATTGAAGTCGCGGAGGATATAGGGCGCGTTGGTGATGGAGATCGGCTTGTGGGTCGCACCGGCAAAAGCGACGCCGGTATAGATGATGTCCACCGTGCCGAGACCCAGGCCTTCATTGATCTGGTTCTCGTTCCCCAGCTGGGATGCCGGGAAGACCTGAATCTCGTAGCGCCCGCTCGTGCGCGTCTTGATCTCCTCCGCCGCCCACAGCGCTTCGGTGTGGTACGGCTCGCCGACCTCGTAGACGTGAGCCCATTTGAGGACAGTCTGCGCGCTGGCGGGTCCCGCCATCATGGCTGCGACAAAAGCTGTTAGGACGCCGAGGTAAGCACGGATCGCGATCGTCATTTATTCCTCCCGGGATGGGGCTTCTGCCCTACTTATTGGTCGTCATGTTATCATACAACTTATCAAGGTCGACCCCTAATTTGCGCTCGCGTGGAAGCGCCAAGAGTTTTTCCCGCAATATCAGTGAAAAGCAGAACTCCCCGCACGCCTAGTCATCATATGATGCTCCGGTTGACCTCCCGCACTGTCATCAGTGTATGGTGCGCGCCCGGCGGGCAGCCCCGTTTCGTGAAGACAGGTATCCGGCATGACCAAACGCAAAATCGCAATCATCGGCCTCGGCAAGATCTCGCAGGACCAGCATGTGCCGGTGATCGGCGCAAGCGATCACTTCGAGTTGGCGGCAATCGTGAGTACGCGAGGCCTTGGCCATGGCGACGTGCCGGTCTTCAAGACGCCAGCGGCCCTCTATCGCGCGAAGCCGGAGATCGGTGTGGTGGCAGTCAACACGCCGCCGGGCGTGCGTCATGCCCTTGCCCATGAGGCGCTCGCGGCGGGCAAGGATGTGCTCCTGGAGAAGCCGCCGGCGACGACTTTGTCGGAGCTGGTCGATCTCGAGGACTTCGCCAAGGCGAAGAGCCGCGTGCTGTTCGCGACTTGGCACTCCGTCTTCAATCCGGCCGTCGACGAAGCACGGGCACTGATCGCCAAGGCCGGCCTTCGTTCCCTGCGCATCGAGTGGCGCGAGGATGTGAAGAAATGGCACCCTGGCCAGGACTGGGTGTGGGAGCCGGGCGGCTTCGGCGTCTTTGATCCGGGCATCAACGCGCTCTCAATCCTGACGCACATCCTGCCCAACGTGCCGTTCGTGAAGAGTGCGGAACTTACCTATCCTTCCAACCGCCAGACACCCATTGGGGTGAAGCTCGTGATGTCGGATGCGAAGGGCACCGCCCTCACAGCCGACTTCGACTGGCGCGAAAAGGGCGATGAGAAGTGGCACATGACGATCGAGCTGGCTGACGGACGTTCCGCACGCCTGTTCAAGGGCGGCACTGCGCTCAGCGTCGATGGCAAGACCATCGTCGAAGCGCCGATGGAAGAATATCAGCGCATCTATCGCCGCTTCGCCGAGTTGCTTCAGACGCGTCGAAGCGACGTGAACCCCGCTCCGCTCCGCATCGTGGCAGATGCCATGCTCCTAGGACGGCGGCTCACAACGGATGACTTTCACTGGTAAGGCGAGGAGCCGGGTGGAGCTGATCAGCTGCCGCTGTGGTTCGCCTCTGCGCTGAGGCTCGCCTTCTTCAGGCGCTTGCGATAGTCGGTCACGAAAGCGTCGATGCGGTTGACCCCCGCCATCTCGGCGGACACCGATTCCAGCAATCCATTGTCTGCCGCCGTCAGCATGGCGAAGGCCTTGCCTTGCCCCGTCCCTTCCATGCGCTTGCCATACTGGTTGGCCAGCGCCTTCAGGCCGCGGCGATCCGAAGCCAGCGACAAGGCGACTACGCGGTTCAGCAGCAGAGGCGCAACCCGCTCGTTGAAGTGCTGCTCCTGCTTGGCTTTCAGTTCCGCTTCGGCTTCGGCGCTGCGCACGGAGGCGGCCGGATTCTTCGACGGGTCCATGGCGTCTTTCAGTGCGGCACGCTCATCCGCCATCACCTGCTCTTCGCCCGCGATCAGTTCGCCCAGCGCGTCCGCGGCGGCGGACCATTCGCGCGTGCGCCATTGCATATCGGCGCGCAGCCATTTGGCCTCCAGGCTGTCATCGCCCAACAGCATCTGAAGGCCGCCGAGCGTGTCGCCGGTGTCGAAGGTGGCGCGCGCTTCCAAGCGCTTGCGCTCCGCTGCCATATCCGGCGGCAGCACGTCATCGACCTTGCTGTCCTTCAAGGCTTTCAGCGCCAGCTCCGGCTTGTGGTCCAGCATGCGGATGGCCGCGAGGCGTGTGCCGGCATGCACCTTGTCGAGGCCGGTCAGGCGCTTCTGCACCAAGGTATCGAGCAGCTCCGCCGCGCGGCCCAGCAGGTCCACATTCACCAGACGATCCGCCAGGAGCGACATCATGCGGTCGCCGTCTGCGCCGGCCGGCGTGAGCTCGCGGAACTCGTCATAGAGCGCCACGGCGGTCAACGGCGAGAGCCGGTCCGCGCCATCCTCCAGATAGAGTTCGCGGAACGCCGCCGACATCTGCTCGCCGACCTCCTTAGCTTCCTGCTGTTTCGGGAAATTCGCCGCAGCCTGGCGCAACGCCACCAGGCCCTTGCGCGGCTGGTTCTCGCCCAGATAGAGCGTCCCCAGCTTGCGCAGCAGCTTGAACTCGAATTGGCCGCCCCGATTGACGAAGCGCAGTGCTTCGAGCGGCCGAATCGCTTCCGCCGGCGTCAGCTCGCCACCTTTCAGCCGCTCTTCCACCAGATCGAATTGCGAGCGCGCCTTGATGTCCTCGACCGACGAGTCAGCCAGGCGCGCCCACAACTGCAAAGCCTCGTCGCGATCTCCGGCCTTGAGCTTGATCTGGCCATCAAGATAGGCCAGCCGATCACGGGCTTTCCGATCCGGCTGATCCTGGCGGAGCGCGTCCGCGAAGCGCCGCGCGGCAATCGGATTGCCGGCATTATTCAGCGCCTCCCCGGCCGACAGATAAATCGTCTCGCGGATCGGCTTGGGGTAGTCGGCGACGTTGGGCAAGGGATCGGCGAGATGCCTGGCCGCCTCTTCCCATTTCTCTTCGCGCGCCGCCAGCAGGCCCTGGAACAAATTGGCTTCCGCGACGCCAGTGAGCGACTTGTCTGCCAGCGTGGCCCGCGCCTTTTCCAGCTGTCCATCGAGCGTTTGGATGGCACCCACCAGCAATGCCAGGCGGCGCTGGTCGAGCCGGCTGCGACCTTCGCGGCCGATCTGCGCCAAGGCGCTGTCGGCTTCCTCCACCAATCCGTGGGCGAAATAGAACTCGCCGAGCGCCATGCGCGCGACAGCCTCGTCCGCTTCGCTCGCGTCGGTGACGGCCTCCTGGAGTCCGCGTTGGTCGGCCCTGAACGTCGCTTCGCCGCCGCGGCGCCAAGTCGGCAGGTCGAACAGCCCCGGCACACTGGCGAGAATTGACTCCCCTTCCTTGGGCGCCTGCGGCTTTGCCGCAGCTTGAGGCTCCGCCTCCTGCTCACGGGAAGCCACCTGCGCTTCCTCGCCTTTGGCCGGCGTCTGCGCGATCGGCTCGAGCGCGACTTGCGGCTTGGTCGTGATGACGACGCCCTGCGGCAGTGAATCGACGGTGATGGAATCGCCTATGCTCGCGATCACCACACCTTGGTAGCTCGGTAAGAGTTGGAATTCCGGCCAGCTCACTTGCTCGCCAATCCCGAGGCCTGACGGGCGAACCGGCACGATATGGATATTGCCGCCGGCGGGATCGGTCACACTCGCTACGCGACCGGGGCCGTTGGTCTGCAGCAAGAAGCTGGATGCGCCGTCAGCGAGGCTTTCCCGCCGCTGCTCGATCGTCTGAGTCGGTGCGTGCTTCCCGCCGGGCGTGAGGTCGACGATCCAGGACTTGCCGGACGCGGTCATGCTGACGCCGAGCGGCGAGGTTTCCGCGATCCGGATGATGGTGACGTCAGGTATGTCGAGCTTGCTTGTCTTGCCAAGCCTCGCCACACGCGCATCCTCGAATAGGTTCTTGACGTCGTTCGACGGCATATCGAACGCAAGCCAGAGTGCGCCGTTGCGGCGGAAAGCGGCCGCGGCCACGGCCTGGGGCCAAGCGAACATGATCTTGGTGCCGTTCTCAGTCGGCGCGACCCTGATCTGGACATCGACCGGTGCGCGCGGCGGCAGCGTCGCCTGTTCGATCGCAGGCATCGGTGGCGGCGCCGGCTGCGTGGCTTCTGCCGCCTGGCTCGTTTGACCGGTCTGGGCTGCGGGCGCAGGCTCGGGCTGAGGCGCCGCCTCCGGCATCGCCGGCAAGGTCCGCAATGCGAACTGAGGCGACGGTTCCGCTTGCGGCGGCTCGGCCAAGGATGGTGGCGCTGGACTCTCTGCCAAGGGCTGTTGCCTTGGCGGCTGGGCAGCAGGCGCCTCGGCAACCGGCGGCACCGCGATCGCGCCGGGGCTCTTCGGCGTCTCGGGTGCAGGTTCCGGCGCCGCAGGGAGGCTCGGCACAGCTGCGGCTTGTTCCCCTTCGGATCCCGTCTCCGGCAGGCGTAAGGCCGGCGCGGCGCCCGCCTGCTTCACCGGCCGCATAATGTCGAGCACGACCGTGCGGCCCAGCCGGAAATCGCGCAGGCTGGCCCCGGACGCGAGAGTCAAATAGATGCGCGCGACGTTATCGTTGACCGCGGCAATCTGGGCCAGTTCCGTCGGCAGAGTCTTGCGCGCGCGCGCGAGGTCGATGTCTGCCGGAGCCGTGAACGCCACCTCGATACGATCGCCCTCGCGAATGACGCGGTAGCCGATCCGGCTCGGCCAGTCGATTGCCAGACGCACGAAGGTGCCGTGATCGCCGTGCCGAGCTATGATTTTCGGGGGCAAACCCGTACTGGTCGCCGCCGGCCCTGTCTTGCCGACACCAGGCTTTATGATTCCTGGCTCTTGCGCCGGCGGTGCTTCAGTCTTGGGGGCTTCTGCCTTGGGGGCTTCGGCCGTCGGCGCCTCGCTGGCCGCCGTGCCAGCGCCAGTCTGGAACCCTTCTGCGGATGACGCGTCCGTGGGCCGCAGATCGAGCACAAACTTACCCTCTTCGATCCACTGATAGAGCGTCACGGGTTGCGCGAGGTCCAGCTCAATCCTGCGTCCCTGCGCGGTCTTAGGTCCTTCAACGTAGGTGTTCAGGAAGCGCAGCGCGCCGGACAGGTCGACTGAGACCGGTTCGGAAAAAGTGATGATCAGCTTCTGGTCTTTGATCTCGGCGCTGGTCGCCAATCGCGCGGCGCGATCGAACACGAGCCGGCCGAATCGGTCATGGGTCCAGCCGCGCGCGGAGATCTCGGCCTCGGCAAAGGCGAACAGCGGCAGGCCCGCCAATGCTATGGCCGCGCCGACGCCCGCCAGAAGACGATGCCGAGGAGTTCGGCTCATACGCACCCGACATTGTGGCGGCGCCGATCCCATGGAGAATCGAGCGCCCTTGAGCGTAGATTACAATAAGGTCCAGCCGCTGTCCCAGCCCTGTCCGGAACGCTTAACAATCGGCCAGGAGTTGAGACCGGCGGCCCACGGCCGCCAGGGTGCACGTCAGTCGAAGCTCGCCAGCAGCGCGTCGATCTCGGCCTGCTTTCCGGCTTCGTCCGGCAATTGCGGACCGTTCAGCAGCATCTCATCGCCCGACTTCTGCTGCTCTTGCTTCGGATGAGCCTCGCGATACTTCTGGATCTCGTCGCCGAATGCCGCGACCAGCGCCTCGACCCGCTCCTCAATATGCTTCAGCGTTTTCACTACCTTGGTGATGCGTTGGCCGGTGATGTCCTGGAAATTGCAGCTCTCGTAGACCTGGGTCACCGCGTTCGTCACCTGCTCGGCGACTTCCTCCGGCATCTTGTCTGTCAGGCTCTCCAGCAACTCCATGGCTTGCAGGATGCCGTTGGTAGCCTCCTCGGTGGATCCCACGATCGCATCGAGTTCATCTGCGGCCTTCGGCAGATGCTCGGACGTGATGTCGTCTGGACGCAGGGCCGCGATCTCGCGCTTGGCCGCCAGGATGTATTTGGCCAGACCCTCGAGCTCCGCATAGACCTTCAGATTGACCTCGGAGAGATCGCCTTCCAGCGACTGCAGCATCTCGCCCACCACTTCTGCCACGTCCTGCCGGCTGGGAGAGCGGCTCTGTGCCTGCAGCTCGCTGAGGCGCGCATTCAATTCCGGCGGCATGCCGGGATCTTTGGATTTCGCGGTGCCCGCCATCGCTGCCACCGACATTTAGAAGTTGCCCAGAACGGAGGACAGCTTGGTCTTCAGGGTCGCCGCGTTGAACGGCTTCACGATGTAGTTGTTGACGCCCGCCTCCTTGGCCGCGACCACGTTCTCGGTCTTGCTTTCGGCGGTGATCATGATGAAGGGAAGGTTCTTCAGCTTGGAGTCGGCGCGCACTTCGCGCAACAGCTGGATGCCGGTCATCGGCTCCATGTTCCAATCGGAGATCACGAGCCCGTAGTCCTTGTCGCGCAGCTTCTGCAGCGCCATCGAGCCGTCGGTCGCCTCGTCGACATTGTTGAAGCCAAGCTGCTTCAACAGATTGCGGATGATCCGCAGCATCGTCTTGTAATCATCCACGATCAGGATGTTCATGTTCATGTCCACGGACATGGTACCATTTCCTTTGCTGTGCCCCCGACCCGTGATCCAGCGCGCCGAAGCATCTGATATTGCGTTTTGATGATTAGCGGACCAACGGTTAAGCGGCAGTTAAACAAGGATATTCCTATCCTCCGGCAGTATGCGAAGTACCCTTATTCCGGCACCGGCAGCTGCCGGCGCTGGGCCAGTTCAAAGGTAATCTCCTTGGCCCGGGTCGGCGTGACCAGGGCCAGGATCGGTGCAACCTTGCGTTCGTTCATGCGATCGACCACGTCGAGCAGGACGTCCATGTCCATTTCCTCGAACACCCGCGCGGCGGCCTTCGGCTTCATGTTTTCATACATCTTGACCAGGCTCTTGAGCTCGGCTTCCTCCTGCTCGCTGCGAGCCTTCAGCAAATCTTCGACCATGGCCTGGAGCGCCTTGAGCTCGGCCATCTTCTGCTCCATGCGCTGCTCGGCGGCCTGAATCAACGCTTCGCGCTCGTCGAGGTGGCGCGCCCTCAGATCCAGTTCTTCGCGCCGTTTGGCGAGCTGCTGCAGGACGTCCACTTCCTCATCGGTATACTCAAACGGGTCGTGAACCGGCTTCTCGTCATCTATCTTGACCGGCTTCCCCACGCTCGATTCTGTTGGAGCAGCTGGAGTCGTCGCCGCCTGTTGCGACGAGGCCTCTGAGGGAGTGGCATTCGCTGCGGCTGCAGGCTGCTCTGCCGGTGTCGGCTGAGCCTGCGCTTCCGGTTCAGCTTGCGCCAGCGACTGTCGGCCGACGGACACCTCGACGGCGTCCCAGACAGCGCCGATCTTGATGGTGACACTGCCGACCAAGGCGAACATCACGATGGGTAGCAGACGAATGCGCATGACCCGCCTCACCGCAATCCCGACAGAGCACTGAGGTTCGACACCCTGCCATCGTCCTCGTCTTCCGTGAACTCGATGGCAGCAGCATGAACTGCGACGACAGGCGTCGGTGCGACGCTCATCGGATTCTGCCGCGATTTCCCGATCGCCGTTTCCAGGCGGTTGGCCGCGTTTTCCGCGCGTTCGGCCAAGAGATTGAGGTCATCGCCGATGCGACCGAACTCGCTCGCCATGCCCTGCACGCGATCGACCCGCGCCTGCAGGTCCTTGCCGACCTGCTCCGCCGCCGACTTGAACTGGTGCAGATGGCTCGCCGCCTGGTCGGTCGACTTGGTGAGGTCGGCGATCAGTTTCTCGAATTCGCCGCGGCTCTCGCGGATCGCCGCGATCCGGCGACTGAAGCGCCGGATATAGATCACGGTCGCGATCAGCAGAACCGCCACGACGCCATCGGCAATCAAGGACCAAGACATCTGGTGACCTTCCCCAACTTGCCTAGAGCTTCATCAATCGGTCCTGGATCTGGACCGCGATATGTCCGCCGCGGCGACCCATATTGCCGCGGAACAGCTGCACGCCACCGCAGCGCAGCTCGACCGGGGAGTTCGGTGTGCATTCCAGCTCCAGCCGCGTCCCAGGCTGCCAGCTCAGCACATCGCCGAGCGACAGGCTGAACTCGTCCAGCACGGCATCGATCGATACTTCGGTCTGCCAAAGCTCGCCGGACAAATGCGTTTCCCAGATCGAATCGCGGCCGAACTTCTCGCCCATGAACATCTGCAGCAGCAGTTCGCGCACTGGCTCCAGCGTAGCGTAGGGCAGCAGCAACTCGAGCCGGCCGCCACGGTCTTCCATGTCGACGCGAAGGCGCGCCAGCACGGCGGCGTTGGCGGGTCGCGCGATGGCGGCGAAGCGCGGGTTGGTCTCCAGGCGCTCGAACCGGAAGGTGACCGGCGACAGGGGATCGAAGGTCGAGGTGAGGTCGTTCAGCACGACGCCGATCAGGCGCTCCACCAGGTTGCGCTCGATCGTGGTGTAGGGCCGGCCTTCGATACGCATCGCAGCGGTGCCGCGGCGCCCACCGAGCAGCACGTCGACAATCGAGTAGGTGAGCGAGCTGTCGACCATCAGAAGGCCGAAATTGTCCCACTCTTCCGCCTTGAATACGCCGAGCATGGCCGGCAGCGGGATCGAGTTCAGGTAGTCGCCGAAACGAATAGCGGTGATGCTGTCCAGCGAGACTTCGACGTTGTCCGACGTGAAGTTGCGCAGCGAGGTGGAGAGCATGCGCACCAGTCGGTCGAACACGATCTCCAGCATCGGGAGACGTTCGTAGGAGACCAGCGCGCTGTTGATGATCGCCTGGATACCCGACGGCTTCTCGTCATCGCCGCCGCCACCGGCGCCGAGGCCGAGCAGGCTATCGATTTCGTCCTGGTCGAGGACGCGGTTGGATTTCGGACCGCTGGAAAGCTGCGAATCGCTATCGGCCTCTTCGCTGGCGCCTGCCATCGCTTCCCATTCGGCAGCGGCGGCGCGCTCCTCCTCGCTCATCTCCTCATTGTCTTTGTCGTCGGGGATCATTGGCTTACGCTTTCCCTCGTCCGGTCACTGAATCTGCACGACCTTGAACAGAACGTCCCTCACCTTTGCCGGAGCAGCAGACTTCTGCGCCCGCAGCAGCAGTTCTTCGCGTAGGCGCTGAAGTCCGTCGGAACCTTGCAGATCCTCTACACGCACGCCCCGCAGATAGATCTGGAACTGATCGACCACGCGCGGCAGCACGTTCGGCAGCGTCTCGGTGTCTTCCGGCGAGCCCAACTCCAGCGCCAGCTTCAGCTTGAGATAGGAGTTGCGCTTGCTCACCGTGGAGAGATTCACCGTCATCTCCTCCAGGTCGTAGTAGACAGGCGGGTGGGCCGGCTCCTCCTCCGCGACCTCTTCGCCAGCCGGGTGGCCCTGGAAAAGCAGCAGCCACGCCGCAGCGCTTCCGCCACCGAACAGGAGCAGCGGCAGGATGATGAACAGCACTAGCTTCTTGCCGCTCATCCGCTTCCTTCGAACTGGTGGTGGCGCTGCCTCAGCTACCGCTTCTTCCGCCATTAATGCCCTCGATCCATACGCATGCGCCGAGGGCTGGAGCCGCCCTCGTCCCATGGCCGCAAGGTAGGTCCGGGATGGTTAAGAGCAGGTAAAATAAGAACATAGGCCAATGGATAGTGCAGCCGCCGACAGCCTTGGCAGGAACTGCCATCGACCCGGCAGCATCTGCCGGGAAGGCTGCCGCTCCGCCCCACCAGGCAGGCACAGCCGGCTGCGGAATCCCTAGCCAATCCGCGGACTTAGGTCCCTGGCACGCAAGTTGCTGGAACGGGTTCGCCGGCAGAAGACCGGCAAATGAACCCGTTATGGGACGCTGTCATGGAAACACCGATCTACATCGCGTTATCGCGACAAATGACCCTGCGCCATCAGATGGACGTGGTGGCGAACAACATCGCCAACGCCAACACCGCGGGGTTCAAGGCCGAGATGCTCCTGATGTCGGAGGTGGAGCTGCCATCCGACCCGACGACGGAGCTGTCTTACGTGCAGGACTTCGCCACGGCGCGCGACTTTTCTCCCGGAACCCTCCGGCCGACCGGCAACGATCTGGACCTTGCCATTCAGGGCAACGGTTTCTTCGCCGTTCAGACGCCCGAGGGCGTGCGCTATACACGGCTTGGCCGGTTCCAGCTCAACAGCGACGGAATCCTGGTGACCAGCCACGGCTATCCCGTGCTCGCCGGCGGCAGCTCCATCAGCCTCGATCCCGATGACGGCCCGATCAATGTTGCCGAGGATGGCAGCATCTCCACCGATCTCGCTCGCAACGGCCAGCTGCTGCAGGTCGTCGGCAAGCTCGATGTCGTCGACTTCGCCGACCGCAACGCCCTGACGCCGACCGAGGACACCTTGTTCGATGCGGGCACCCAGGCGCCGACCGCGGCGACCGGCAAGGTAGCGCAGCGAATGCTGGAGGATTCCAACGTCAATGCGATCGTCGAAATGACAAACATGATCGAAGTGACGCGGAACTATCAGGCCGTGCAGCGCTTCATGGACGCCGAGCACGAGCGTCAACGCCGCGCCATCAGCAGCATCACATCCAACACCTAAGGGAAGGAGACACGACCATGCGCTCCCTCACCACCGCCGCCACCGGCATGCTCGCCCAGCAGATGAATGTCGAGGTAATCTCGAACAACATCGCGAACGCCACCACCACTGGCTACAAGCGCCGCCGCGCCGAATTCGCCGACCTGCTCTATCAGGATATGCGCCGCGTCGGCACGCAGTCCTCCGACAGCGGCACCATCGTGCCCGCGGGCGTGCAGATCGGCGTCGGCGTCAAGCCGGTCGCGATCTATCGCGTGCACGAGCAGGGCAACCTGCAGCTGACCGATAATCCGCTGGACGTGGCGATCAAGGGCCGCGGCTTCTTCCAGGTCGAGCTGCCGGATGGCACTACTGCCTATACCCGCGACGGCTCGTTCAAACTGTCCGACGACGGCACGATCGTAACGGCGGACGGCTACACGGTGGACCCCGGCATCACGGTGCCCAACAACACCGTCTCCCTTACTATCAATGCCAGCGGCCAGGTCGAGGCGACCATCGCCGGGCAGACGGCGCCGCAACTGCTCGGCCAATTCCAGCTCGCGAACTTCGTCAATGAAGCGGGCCTTGACGCGATCGGCGACAATCTGTTGACGGAGACGGAGGCCTCCGGTTCGCCCATCACCGGCAATCCCGGCTCCACCGGCTTCGGCTCGTTGCAGCAGAACTTCCTCGAGACCTCCAACGTCAACATCGTGTCGGAGATCACCGACCTCATCACCGCCCAGCGCACCTATGAGATCAACTCCAAAGTGATCCAGGCGTCGGACGACATGATGGGGACGATGTCGCAGATCCGGTAAGGAGGGCTCGCCATGCTTTGTACCCGCCCGCTCGCGATCGCTTTGTTCGCCGGCCTCTGCCTCTGGCAACCGCTTCAAGCCGCGTGGGCCGAGGAGGTCTCGGCGGAATATTCCAACGCGCTCACCCTGCGCGAGCGCATCATGGTCGATGGCGACGTGGTGCGGCTCGGCGATCTGTTCCAGGAATCGCTCAGCGACGGCGACGTCGCGGTGGCACAGGCGCCGAAAGTCGGCCAGACGCTGAGCCTCGATGCACGCTTCCTGCAGCAGGTTGCGCGTGCCTACCGCCTCAATTGGAAACCGAGCTCGAAATACCAGAAGATCACGATCGGCCGCGTGAGCCAGCGTGTCACCGCGCCGATGGTGCGCGACGCCGTCGCGGTCGCGGTCCAGGAGCGGATCGGCTCTTCCAGCGACCTCGATATCGTGCTGGACGGCGGCGATCTTGAGCTCGACCTGCCGACCGACGTCGAGAACTCCGTCGCCGTCAGCGCGATCAATTTCGATCCCAATTCCAACCGCTTCGCGGCGATCCTGGTGGCACCGGCGGATGGCCCGCCGATCATCCAGCGCAACGTGTTCGGAACGGTTTATGAGATGGCGCAGATCCCGGTGCCGAAGCGCTTGATCAGTGCCGGCGAGACGATCGTGGCTGAGGATCTGGAATGGCAGGCAGTGCATCTGACACGCCTCAGCGGCAACAGCCTGACCGATGCTGAGCAGCTGATCGGCCGCATGGCCAAGCGGCCGCTGAAAGCGGGCCAGATCCTGCGCCAGAGCGACGTCGCGGTTTCGCCGGTCATTCGCAAGAACGATCTGATCCGCCTAGTCGTGAAGACCGGCCAGATGACCTTGAGCGTGCAGGGCAAGGCGATGCAGGACGCGGCGCTCGGGCAGAGCATCCGCGTCATCAACGTCAACAGCAATCGCCAATTGTCCGGCACGGTGATCGATGCCGGCACCGTCGCCATCGGCTTCAATGTCGCGGCGATCAATTAGGGAGTTCCCCCATGATCAGGAAACATCTGCAGCTTGTCGTCACCATCGGCCTGTCGCTCACGGTCATCGGCTGCGGCAACACGCTGGAGCGCATCTCGCGCGTGGGCGACCGGCCGCCCCTGTCGCCGATCGAGAACCCAAATGCGTCGGAGCTTTACCAGCCGGTCAGCCTGCCGATGCCCGACCCCGTGAGCGACGTGCGCCAGCCGGCCTCCCTGTGGCGCCAAGGCTCCCGCGCCTTCTTCAAGGATCAGCGCGCCGGTCGCGTCGGCGACATCTTGACGGTCGTGATTGAGATCGATGACGAGGCGGAGCTCGACAACTCCACCTCACGCGCCCGCACCGCCGGCGAGAGCGCCGGCCTCGACAACTTGCTGGGATATGAGAGCCGCATCAACAATATCTTCGACGGCGATGCCCTCCCGACCAATCTCGTGAATGCCGACAGCGACAGCTCCAGCACCGGCACCGGATCGACCCAGCGTGAGGAAGAGATCGATTTGCGCATGGCTGCGATCATCACGCAGGTGCTGCCGAACGGTAACTTCGTCATCCAGGGCAGCCAGCAGGTGCGCGTGAACTACGAGCTGCGCGACCTGCAGGTGAAGGGCATCATCCGGCCTGAGGACATCACGTCCCTGAACGAGGTGCCGTACGACAAGATCGCCGAAGCGCGCATCAGCTACGGCGGCGCTGGCACGATCAGCGACGTGCAGCAGCCGCGCTACGGCCAGCAGGTCTTCGATATCCTGTTCCCCTTCTAAAAAAGCGCGCCCAACACAGACGCCAAGCCGCGTCACCAGTTCCTGACGGCAACTGAAACCCCGCTGCGCAAGCAGCGGGGTATTTTTTGCATGCCGCGATGCGTCTCACTGCTTTCTCCGTCATGGTCGGACCATGACGATAGAAAGAAGTGCACGGCCATCGTAATCTGCACCGCATGGACCTCGTCGGCACTGCCCTGCGCAATCCGATCAACCGCGCGATCCTGCAGCGTTTACCGCTACTCGGCGTCCCGCAAGCGTGGCTGGTGGCGGGGTGCGTCTATCAGGCGGTGTGGAACGAGCGCGCCGGTCGGTCACCGCAGAGCGACATCAAGGACTACGACATCTTCTATTTCGACGATGCGGGCCTGTCGTGGGAGGCGGAGGACGCGGTGATCCAGCGTGGGCGTACCCTGTTCGCGGACCTCGATGCACTGGTCGAGATCCGGAACCAGGCGCGGGTACACCTGTGGTATCCGCAGCGCTTCGGCGCCCCCTATCCCGCGCTCACCAGTGCCGAGGACGGCATCGGCCGGTTCCTGGCGCGCTGCACCTGCGTCGGCCTTTCGCCGCGGGGCGACGGCAGCCTGAAGCTCTATGCGCCGTATGGGCTGGACGAGTTGGAGCAAGGAATCGTACGGCCGAACGTCAAAGCGCCCAGCCTTCTCCGCTTTCGCGAGAAAGCGGAGAGCTATCGGGCGCGCTGGCCGTTTCTTAGAATCGAAGACGATTGACGAGGATCAATCGTCGCGGTGGGTGCGCTCCATGCGTTCGTGCCGCTCCTGCGCTTCCAGCGACAGCGTGGCGATCGGCCTGGCCTCCAACCGCTTCAGGCTGATCGGCTCGCCGGTCTCCTCGCAGAAGCCGTACGTCCCCTCCTCGATCCGGCGCAAGGCTTCGTCGATCTTGCTGATCAGCTTGCGCTCGCGATCACGCGTGCGCAGTTCCAGCGCGCGATCGGTTTCAAGGGTGGCCCGATCGGTCACGTCGGGCTCGGAGAGGCTTTCTTCCTGCAGGTGGTTAAGCGTTTCTCCCGATTCCCTCAACAGCTCCTGTTTCCACGCCAGCAGTTTCTGGCGGAAATACTCTTGCTGCATTGGGTTCATGAAATCTTCTTTGTCATGCGGGCGGTAGTCAGGCGACAGCAACGGTTTCATACGTGTCTCAGAGCTGTTCTTTTCCAATACTCGCGTCATGCCGTCTCCCTTCGGTCACAGCCCGTCGCGAGATTGCCGGGGAGTATAGGAATTTGCCTTCCCGCCGCAAGTGCGGAATTCAGCCTTCATGCGGTTGTAATCATTAGACAAATCGAAAGGCATAGGCCGCCCTACCCGGTCAGCTTGGCAAGTTCCACGGCCGCCCTCAGCTCGATTTCATCGAGAATCGCGATCAACCTAGGATCGTCTACCTGCTCTCGTCGTGCGCGGACAAGCTGCGCCAGCTGCTCCAGCCGTGCTCGCGGGATAGACCCCAAAAGCAGGCCAAGGCGGATTTGTTCCAGGTCATCAAGCATGGCGTCGCCGCGCTGAATGGCCCGCTGGCGCGCCCGGCGCTCGGTCGAATCGGGAGCGCCCTGAAGGGCCAGGACAGCAGAGACGCCGGACAGGCCGACGGAGCCGCCGACAGCGCCATTGCCGCCTGCGGCAGCGCTCTCCTCATGCAACGCGGCTGCAAAGCCGCTGCTGCTGGTGGGTTGTGCGGTGCCGACTCGGCGGGTCGCTGTTGGTCGAATTTGTGTTGGGTCGATCTTCATTTATGCGCGGCGAATCTTCCGGGATTCAGAGCGCCCGTACTCACTGGGCCAACAATGGCGCGGTATCGCTAATAAGGAATTAACGTGGCCGTTCGGGGATTGCCGCCCTGGGAAATTCCTGCCGGACGGCGATCGTCGTTCGTTCGTGCATATGATTTAGAATCAATGCCTTGCAAGGGCGGTTTTCTCTGGCACGAGAGTTGCGTCAGGTCACGCAAAGAATTGCCATAAGACGTGCCGAAGGAAGATCATGTTACAGCATTCGATCACGCGACTCTTGCGGATGTGTGGGCGCCTGGCGTTGGTCGCCGCGGTGGCCTGGACCGGGATGATCGCACCGGCTGCGGCCACGTCGCGCATCAAGGACATCGCCGATTTCGAGGGCGTTCGGGAGAACCAGCTGGTCGGCTACGGCATCGTGGTCGGCCTCAACGGAACCGGCGACGACCTGGAATCCGCGATCTTCACCCGTGAAAGCCTGATCGGCATGTTGGAGCGGTTAGGCGTCAACGCGCGCGACGACGACCTGGAGACGGACAACGTCGCGGCGGTGATGGTGACGGCCAGCCTCCCCCCCTTCGCGCGCCAAGGTTCAGAGATCGACGTGACCATCTCCGCACTGGGCGATGCCAGCAGCCTCCAGGGCGGCACCCTGCTTGTGACGCCGATGGTGGGCGCCGATGGCGAGGTCTATGCCGTCGCCCAGGGCCAGGTGACGATCGGCGGCTTCTCGGCAGCGGGCGCGGCCGAATCGGTGCTGCGCGGCGTGCCGACCAGCGGCCGCATCGCCCGCGGTGCGATCGTCGAACGCGAAGTGCCGTTCGATCTGGCATCCCTCCAAACGGTCAATATCGCGCTTCGCAACCCCGACTTCACCACCGCCCAGCGCATCGCCGATGCTGTCAACGCCCAGATCGGCCGCGATGTCGCCTACCCGAGGGATTCCGGCACCGTGATGCTGAACGTGTCGGCCGGCGGCGGGGACCCGGCGGCCCTGCTGACCAAGATCGAATCGCTGCCGATCAATCCCGACCTGCCGGCGCGCGTGGTGATCGACGAGACCACCGGCGTCATCGTGATGGGCGAGAACGTGCGAATCAGCAAGATCGCGGTGGCTCAGGGCAATCTCACGATCCGCGTCACGGAGACGCCGCAGGTATCACAGCCCAATCCGTTCTCCAACACCGGCGTCACGGTGGTCGTCCCGCGCACCAACGTGGAGGTGCAGGAAGACGCCGACCGCAAGCTGGCGGTGCTGGATCCCGGCGTGACTCTGGAGGAGCTGGTCACCGGCCTCAATTCGCTCGGCGTTAGCCCACGGGACATGATCTCCATCCTGCAGACCATCAAGACCGCAGGCGCTCTGCAAGCCGACCTCATGGTGCAGTGATGACTGTTACGGCCGCCACCTCCGTCCCCGCCACCGCGTTCGACCGCTCCGGTATGCTGCGCCAGAATGCAGCGCCGCCCATCGATGCCAGGGATCAGGCCAAGATCATGGAGACGGCGCAGGATTTCGAGGCCTTCTTCGTCACGCATGCCTTCGAGGACATGTTTGCTGACCTCTCCAGTGATCCCCTGTTCGGTGGTGGAGAGGCCGAGGGCATCTTCCGGTCCTTCCTGCTGCAGGAGTATGGCAAGCAGGTCGCAAAGGCCGGTGGAATCGGCGTTTCCGACATGGTGCAAAAGCAGCTGCTGCAACTTCAGGAAGTTCCAAGATGAACAAATCCTCCCGCATGGCCGATCTGCTGGCGATCACCTCGCGGCTGATCGCCTGCATGGAGCGCGAGGTTGAGCTCTTGCGCGCCATGAAGCCACAGGAGCTGCGGCAGCTTCAGCAAGACAAGTCCACCCTGTCGGACGCCTATCGTGCTTTCGTACTGGCCCTGAAGGAGCCGGACGTCGCGGCCGACGCCGTGACGGATGTCTTGAAGAACGAACTCATGGAGGCGACCGAGCGTTTCCACGCCACGCTGCAGGACAATCTGCGCGCGCTGCGCGCCATGCGTGACGTCAACGAGCGCGTCATGCGCGCGGTCGTGCAAGCATTGGAGGAACCCCGCCTGCAGGTGACTGGCTATAATCAGCGCGGCGCGCTGCGGCGAGGGCGCCGCCAGCCGGCAATCGGTCCGGCAGCGGTTCAGCAGCGCGCATGAAAAAGGCCCGTGTGGGCCCGACATCATTGCGCGGACATTGCTGCTAGGCCGAAACGCTGATCACGCCGCTGCCATTGTTCGCACCGCCGACCGCTGCCACCAACGCGGTCGCAAGGTCGGGCGCGGGCGTCGGAATCGGGGTTGGAGTGGTCGGCTTGGCGGGCGCTTGGCCTTCCTGGATCCGCGCCTGGCGCTCGACGCGGGCGGTGCGTTCATAGGCGCGCAGCGCCTGCTCCGACGGAACCTGGATGACGCGTTCGCCCGTCTCCGGGCTCTGGCCGATCAGAACGATGCGGCCAATATCCTGCCTGTAAACAAATTCGAAGCTATTATAGCGGAACATCTGCTCCGCGTTGCCGGTCTGACTTTGTGCGGATTGAGTCACGCCGACGGTGGTCGCGCCGGACCGGTTCGTCGAAAGGTTCGCAGCAGCGCTCGCATGCACCGCGACCGGTGCAGCGCTGGCCGATGCACTGGATGTCGTGACCGGGCGTAACATTTGGCCCGCTGCTCCTTTCTCTTGCTGCCGGACCGAGAGTTCGGGCCGCCTACACGAAACAGCAGTATAGACGATTCTTCCCCTGATCCATTAACAAAGCCTTAATACCCCCGGAGCCAGGTCCGTTACTCCGCGCCGGGCAATGGAACGAATTTTCCTGCCTTTCCGGCCTTTCCTTGCCGGTCGATACTTGCCTCAAACCGCCATTAACCAACTTTTCCTCTGTATTTTCCGCC
Source organism: Dongia deserti (assembly GCF_003574735.1). Classification (GTDB taxonomy): domain Bacteria; phylum Pseudomonadota; class Alphaproteobacteria; order Dongiales; family Dongiaceae; genus Dongia_A; species Dongia_A deserti. The sequence continues at coordinate 154,936 of NZ_QORW01000007.1, read as the reverse complement.
ACTTAGAGCTTGGCACGCGGGTTGCTTCATGGGCTTCGACACCGCCTGTGCGGACCGGATTCGGGCGCCAAAGTGCGACCGAAGTTGGCACGAGATGAAGGAGAACCCTGATGCCGACAAACGACATTCAATTGACTGCGGGCATCCGCAACAACCTGCTGTTGCTGCAGGTCACATCCGAGAAGATCGACCGCACGCAGCAGCGGCTCGCGACCGGCAACAAGATCAACTCCGCCATCGATGGCGCCGTTGCCTTCTTTGCCGCCAAGGGCCTCAACCGCCGCGCGGACGATCTTTCGCAGCTCAAGGACTCGATCGGCCAGAGCATCAGCACGATCAAAGCCGCGGACACGGGCGTGACGGCGATCGAACAGATGCTCGACCAGGCACAGGGCCTTATCACCTCGGCCTACGGCAGCCTCGGCAAGGATCAGGCCTCGGTCAGTCTGCGCAAGTCGCTGTCGGAGCAGTTCAACAACCTGCTGCGGCAGATCGATAAGCTGGCGGGCGACGCGGCCTATCAGGGCAAGAACCTCCTACTCGGCAGCGGCCTCAGGCTCGACGCGACCTCGTCTTCAAAGAGCGCGACCAACGCCATCACCGGCGTCAGCAACACGCGCGTCACCAATGTGGTGTCTGCGGACAACTACGTCGTCGACATCACCGGCGACGGCGCCATCAGCGCCGATGCCAGCGACATCGCCAATGCCGAGCGCGATCGCGGCATCCAGAACCTGACCATCGGCGGCTTTGCCAGCAAGACCCTGGGCAATTTCGACCCGGTCGTCATCAAGTATTCGGGCGGCAAGGGCAAGGACAAGGTCTTCACCGTCACCGAAGGCGGCGTGTCCGTCACCAAGACCTTCACGCTCAAGCAATGGGCGGATGCAAAGGCCACCGGTCGCCTGCTCAACTTCGATCACCAGTTCGCCAGCGGAACGCACATCAACTTCAACATCGACTTCGACACGATCGACGACGTTCCGGATACTGCCGGCGTCGGCACGTCCGTGATCGAGAAGAACGTCAACATCTCGGTCGCCACGACTAACCTGAACGGCGTCGGCCAGCGGATCGAGCGCAGTGCGCTGAACCAGTCGGGCCAGCAGAAGCTGGCGAACGGCGAGAACGCCTGGGCGTTTGATTCCGGCACGCCGCGCATGACGATCGACGAGCGCACCATCCTGCAGGCCTCCGCCTACACCGCAACCGTCGGCACCTCGTATGGACGGGCCGCCAGCGCGATCGTCGGCACACCGACCATTCCCACCGGCCTGACCTCGACCGGCATCGCCAACGACTTCACCTACTCGCTGACCGCGTCCGCGACTGCGGCTGATTTCAACTTCGTCACCGGCACCTTCGCGAGCTACACGGCGACGTTGGCCGGCCCGAACGGCGGCGTTACCACGACAGTGAGCGCGAGCGGCAGCTACACCTTCTCGGCGGCCGCGGACGCCGGTCAGAACGTGACCCTCAATCTGCAGACGGCGGGCTTCCAGGGCATTGTCCGGGCGGCGGCCTCGACTGTCTCCGAAGCCAATGCGACGGAGCAGGCGCTCGGAGCAGCTCTACCAGGCAGCGGTGTGGCATTGACAGGTCTTTCGGGTCTCGCCCACAACCTCGCTCACACGCTGACCTTCAATGTCTCCACCACCGGATCGGCATCGACCTTCACGTTGAGTGACGGCTATGGCGGCACTGCGACGGTGACCGGCACACTCGGCAGCCAGGTGCTGAACTTCACGGTCAAGGGCGGCGTCAACAACGGCGCCACGCTGCAGCTGACCCTGACCAGCGGCAACTTGGTCGCCAACGCCGAGAGCACGCTCAAATACAACGCGATCGGCGACTTTACGGCGCCCGATCAGGCCTTGTTCGACGTCCGCGCCGCCAATACCGGCCAGACCTCAACCCTCAACACGGTCCAGGTCACCGACGGCAACGACAGCAACAACCTGACCGTTCAGCTGAACGAGACCAACACTAGCCAGGTGACGGTCGTGAGCCAGAACGTGCAGACCGACGGTCAGGGCCTGGCAGTCGACTTCGCGCAGAACCAGTGGCGTGACCGAGCCGATATCGACTTCGCGGCGAAGTCGGTCGAGGCGGCCAAGCTCCGCCTGCGCGCGGCGGCCTCGTCGCTGAGCAACAATCTCGATATCATTACGACACGATTGAACTATACGAACGAGTTCATCAACGTCCTGGCGGAAGGCGCCAATAAGCTGGTGCAGGCCGACCAGAACGAGGAAGGCGCCAACCTGCTGCAACTGCAGACGCGCCAGCAATTGGGCACGATCAGCCTTAGCCTAGCCAACCAAGCGCAGCAGGCGATCCTGCGGTTGTTCTAGGCACCCTCGCCGCGAACGAAAAACCGCCCGGAGCCGCGAAGCTTCGGGCGGTTTTGATTCGTGGTGGCGTCAGCCGATGAAGATCTTGTCCAGGGAGTGCGACACGTCCGCATGCTCGGCCGGCTTGGCTTCAGGTGCATGCAGTAGGCCGCCGAAATCCAGTTCGACCAATCCAGCGCCAGTCTCGGACTGCTCCAGCTTCTTCAAACGCGCCTGGTGGCCGGGCTCAGCCGGAGCGAACTCCGCGGCGCGCCGCGCAGCGTCGAGTGCCTCGACCTTTTCGCCAGCCATGATCGCGGCATCCGCCAAGGCACCCCACGCCGAATCCGAGCGCGGCTGGATCGAGGTGGCACGGCGCAGCCAGCGCAGTCCTTTCGCCAGATCTCCGGCGAGTGACAGAGCCACACCGTAATGCAACGCGGCGGTGAAGCGATCGGGATCGATCTCGACAGCCTTGGTCAGGTGCGGCAGCGCCTCGCTGGTCCTTCCCTGCTTGACCAGCAGGCCACCCAGATTGCTGAGACACTCGGCGTTCCCGGGAGTGAGCGTGATCGCTTTGGTGAATGCCGTTTCGGCGCGGGCGCCGTCACCCAGTTCCAGGTGTGCAATGCCCAGCTGGGTACAGATGTCAGCGTTGTTTGGCATCAGCACCGATGCCCTCTCCAGCGCCTCGGCCGCTAGCGGGTGCTGACTGAGGTCGGTCGCGGCCATCGCGAGATTTTGCCAGCCCATCGCATACTTGGGATCGAGTTCGACGGCCTTGCGCGCGGCCTCGAGCGCCTCTTGTGATCGTTCGATCATCAGGTACGCCGCTGCCAGGTTGTTCCAATAGAGCGCTTCGCGCGGCTTCTGGGCAGTCGCACGCTGCAGCAGCAGGATGCCCTCTTCAATGCGGTTCGTACGCGCCAGCAGCATGCCTTTCTGGTGCAGCGCCTCGGTGTGATCGGGAAAGCGCGTCAATACTTCATTGACGGCTACCTCAGCCTCGGCCAATGCGCCGGCCTGCGCAGCGGCGATCGCCTTGCTGACGACGTTGTCTGCAGCTGAAAAGGGGGTGCCGCTCTTGGGCTTTGTCTTGGCCATCTTCTCGGCTGCGCGGCGCTGCTTACGGTTCATTCGAAGTCTCCTGCCCCGGTCATTCGCCGGTGAATTGCTCAAGGTCGGTGCGCAGGCTAGCGATCACCTGCTCGGCCCCTTGTGTTGCGCGTAGGACGCGCGCGGTCGGATGCCACTTGCTGGTCGTGCTCTCGGCACTCCAGGACCAATGGGCATCGGGGCCGGCGATCTTCCATACCGGCTTGCCAAGGGCGCCTGCCAAAGTTGCCGCCACGTCTTCGTTTGAAACAACGAGATCAACAGCGGCAATCAATTCTGCAATCGATTCTAGCCCGTTCTGAACCCAGGTCGATTCAAAACTCAGAGGGCAACCAGGCGTCGACAAGAACTGAGCGAGCGGCGGCCTGATGGCGCCCACCGGCAGTGCCAACCACGATACACCGGGGACATCAAAGAGCGGTGCAAAAGCTTCAAGGTCGCTCACGAGGGAGTCCGTCGGTTGCCATGCCAGGGCGACAGTCCGGTTCTCGGTCCCGCCTGCCAGCAAAGTGGAGCGCCCTTTGCCCCCATCGAGCGCCAACCAGCCACCGGCCAAACTCTTGGGATAGGAAGCGACAAGATCCGCGAGGCTGGCGGAGACCTGGGTCCGATCCTCGATCAGGGTGGCAGGAGTCAGAGTCCCTGCGCCCGCGAAGCGGATGTCTGGGAAGGCCGCACCCAATAGCGGCAGGACGGCAGTGTCGCACTCCGCTCGCACACTGCGCGAATCCTCGAGCGCGTCCGAGAGCCAGGGTGCAAACAGCAATTGCTCCATCGCATTACGCTCGGCGCGCAGAAACAGGCGTCGGCGCCGGATCTTGCCGGCAAGTAACGATTTTGGCCGGTCGTGCGGAGCGATCATAGCCAAATGGCGCGGCAGCTCTTCGGGCGCGGCGCCGAAGCGCCAAGCGAAGTTCGACCAAGCCGCCTCATCGCGGCCGCACCGCAGGTCGAGTTCCGAAAGTGCGGTGCGCGGGCCCGGCAGGTCGGGGGCTTGTTGCACCAGGCGTGCGAAATTAGCGTGCGCCAGATCATCCTCACCCTGCGCCCGCTGTAGTCCAGCGAGAATCGCCCGCGCCACCGTGTGGGTAGGATCCGAGCGCAGGATGCGTGCGAAGTAGTCAGTTGCCTGATCCGGCAGGCCCTTGGCAGCAAGAATCTCTCCCATCGCGGTCAGCGCCGTCGGATCATTGCTCTGGCGCGTCAACTCGCGCGCCAAGCGCTCACCGGAATCGCGATACCCCGCCTGAAACAAGGCAAGTGCCCAGTCTGCCTTGTAGTCGATGTGCTCCGGCGCCAGCTCTGCCGCGCGACCAAGGATCGCCGCGGCATCCTGGTAATGTCGTGCGCTTTGCGCAGCCTTGCCTATGCCATGAAAGGCTGCCGCCTTGTGACGGCCGGTTTCCAGCAGCCAGCGGAAGTACTCTTCTGCCGGCTCCATCGCTTCGCGACGCAACAATTCCTCGCCACATCGCAGGCACAGTTCGGCCTGGGCGTCGACCAGCGGGTCGGTGCCGATGGCACGCAGGCGCTCAGCAACAGTGGCAATCACCTGCTCCCAACCTTCAGAACGCTGTTGCCGGATGAGATCCAGGCTTTCGTACCAGAGAGATTTGGTACGACCGACCAGCCAACGCCAGTCGGAGTTGAGCGGCAGCAACACCCAGCACGGCTTGCCAATGGCGCCAGCGAAATGGACGGTGCTGTTGTCGACCGATATCACCAGGTCCATCGCCGCGATCTGCGCGGTGAATGGATCCAGGAACTGCATCGGGTCGACTTCCCGATCCCAATAGACCTCGTGGCCGGTCTCTGCCCTGAGAGCTTCGAGGTCCCGGCCGACGTTGCCGTACTGCAGCGAGATGAAGGCGCAATCTGGCGTTTCCAGGATCGGCCGCCACAGATTGAGGTCGATTGAGCGTACGGTCGCGCTGTCACGATTGCCGCTGCGCCACGAAATCCCGATCAGCCGCTTGCCGGGAAACATCGCTTGGTAGCTATGCCGCAATTTCTGCGCCAGCGCCGGTTCTGGAATGAGAAAACCGCGTCGATTGGGCAGGTTTTCCATATCGGCGCCCAGCTGCCGGAACAAATCGCCCATCGCGACCTTGGCTTGGTACTGGGCCGGGTCCCAGTTCGCCGGCAGCGCGCTGCGATCGATCACCGGCATGTCGGGGAAGCTGCGCCGGAACAGGCTGGCCATGCGGGCATTGACCTCGATCGTGACCGAGCTTGCGTGTTTCCGCAGCTCCGAGAACATCAGGGCGAACATCGCGTAGTCGCCGATGCCCTGCTCGCAATAGACGATCAGGCGCCCTTCCATCGGGCGCCCATCCCATTCGGGGACAGGAATATCCCATGGCCTGTCGTGAACGCTGCGATACCAGCGCGCATCATAGAGCTCGAGCCCCTCCTCGTAGTCCTCAAGCCGAAACGCGTTCAGGCCCCGCACCATGCGGATACCACGGTCGTCCGGCGCCAGCTTCGATGCGCGGACCAGCAGCTCCTGCGCCGGCTCGAAATCTCCATCCGCCATCATCAATGACGCCAGATCCTTCAGCCCCTCGGCACCGTCAGGATTCGCCTCGACGAACGCCGTCGAGACCGCGCGAGAACGATCGAGCTGATCGAGCCAATAATATCCTTCCATTAGAGCGCGTGCTGTATCCCAGCTCCCCGCGGCATCGGCCAACATCGCAGACCAGGCTTGATCTGCCTCCGCTACGCGGCCGCATCTGCGCAATGCCTGCTCCTTCGCGGCAGCGGCACGTGGCAAGCCCGACGCGAAGCGAACGGCCTGCTCTGCCGCATGAAGCGCGTCGAGCGGGTCGCTTCCCCGGAACAGCAGCGCCCAGGCGAGTATCTCCCAGGCTTCTTCGGATTTGTCGTCGATCGACAGAATGCGCCGTGCCCAACGCTCGGCTTCCGGCGCGTCCTTGAGGATCATGCGCGTCTTTGCGAGGTTCTGCAGAAGCGGCAGCCGGTTGGGCGCCCGTTCGAGCGCCTCCTCATAGAGCTGGGCGGCCGGGAGCGAATGCTTGACGCTGAACAGGAGATCCGCCAGGGCCTGATAGGCATCGATCAACTTTGGGTCCAGTCTGATCGCGCGGCGAAGGTAGACCTCGGCCTGAAAGATCTCGTCCCGGTCCCGGTGCAGAATTCCCAAATTGTAGGTTGCTTGCGCGTGGTTGGGGTCGATCTCGAGTATTTCCTCGAGTATCGCCTTCAGGCGGTCGACGTTACGTGCATGATGGGCGCGACTTGCGGTTTGCAGGAGCGCGCTGATCCTGGCTGCATCCTCCGCTGATATCACGCGCGGTTGATCCACGGGGTTCGTGGCACCCTGTGCCGGCGTGCGACGCAGTGGGGTCGAGAGTGCGCCGGTCGCCATGTCATCTCACTAAAGTGCTGCTCAAATTGCGAATAACGGTCAGCCGTCCCGCTCGATCGAGCTGATCGTAGGGCCGGGATGGTTAATGAATGGTGAATGCTAATCCATTGAAATACCAGGGAAATTTTTTCCGACCGCTAGGCCTTAGTGCGGCAAAATTTGCCGGTCGAAGGGCAAGTCTTGCCGGAGTCTATCGTCCTAGGCCTGCAAAAAAGCAAGAATTTCCGACAGATAGGCAGCTTCTGCCGGCTGGCAAGGAACTTGCTACCTACCTTCTGCCGGTGCATCTGCGTCGGCCCGTGCACGCAAAGCCGTCACGGCTAGCTAGCCTCCAAAGGAGCACCAGTAATGGCTAACAACTCCATCCCCTTGACCAGCGGCATCCGCAGCAACTTGCTTCTGTTGCAGCAGACGTCGTCGCTCTTGGAAAAAACTCAGCTTCGCCTCGCGACCGGCAACAAGATCAACACCGCCCTCGATGGCCCGGCGGCCTTCTTCGCTGCCAAGGGTCTGACCCAGCGCGCTGGCGACCTTGACGGCCTGAAGGACGGGATCGGTCAGGCGATTTCGACCATCAAGGCGGGCGACTCTGGCATCACCGCAATCGAAAGCCTCGTCGAACAGGCGCGCGGTCTGACGACCCAGGCTCTGGGTTCGTTGGGCAACGATGCCAATTCGGTCAAGCTGCGCAACAGTCTGGCTGGCCAGTACAACAACGTGCTGCGGCAGATCGACAAGCTGGCGCAGGACGCTGGCTACCAGGGTAAGAACCTCCTGGTCGGATCGGGCCTCCGCATCGACGCGACCGCGAGCAGCAAGAGCGCTGTCAATGCCCTCACCGGCATCAGCGGTGCACGTGCGACCAACGTCGTCGATGCCGACACCTACGACATCTCGGTCACGGGTGACGGCGCGATCACCGGCAACTCCAACGATATCGCGAACGCCGAGCGCGACCGCGGTATCAGCAACGTGGAGGTTACCGGCTTTGCTTCGACGTCCAACTTCAACCTCAACAGCATCTCGATCAAGCTGTCGGGCGGTAAGGGTAAGGACAAGACCTTCACGGTCACCGAAGGCACGCAGACCTTCACTCAGACCTTCACCAATGCCGAGTTCAACGCGGCAAAGGCGGCAGGTAACGTGCTGCGCTTCTCCGCCAGCTTCAACAGCGGAACGCGCATCAGCTTTGACGTAGACTTCGATGCCATCGAGGACGTCGCCGATACCGCCGGCGTCGGCACCTCGGTGATCGAGAAGAACGTCAACCTGCAGGTGATTGCCGAGAACGAGAACGGCGAGACCGTCACGCGCGACGGCCTGGCTGCGCTCGGCTCCGGCAAGGTCTCGAACGGCGAGAACGCGTTTGCGTTCGACTCCGGCACGGCTCGTATCACGCTCGATGAGCGGCAGATCCTGGGCGCCTCGAAGTATTCGAGTGCGGTCAGCTCTGCCTATGGCACAGGTGCCCCCGCCTTCACCTCCGTGACTCTGTCAAGCGGCGGCACGGTCGACGAGACGCTCAGCTTCTCGGTCACCGGCACTTCGTTCAACTACACGACCAACAACTTCGCAAACTTCGGTGTGACCGCCGGCGGTGCCTCGGTTGCGGTCTCGGCGGGCGCTGGCAGCTTTGCCCTTACGGGTGCCGGAACGAACAGCGCCGCGACTTATACGATTGGCGTGAACACCACCGAGCTGAAGCTGCTGGCAACGGCGGCGGCGGCGGGCGGGACCGAGATCGGAAACACGGAAGTGGCTACCGGTCTGACCGCAGCCAACTTCGGTGTCAGCGCGGCAGCTGGCTTTGCCAAAAACACCGTGTCGAACCTCAGCTTCACGTTCTCGGGCTCGGCCGGCGCCGCGACGATCTCGCTGTCCGATGGTGTCGGCGGTACCGCCACGGCGACCAACGTTAATATCGGCGACGCCTCGGCGACCACGGTCACCTTCACCATCTCAGGTGGCGTGAACGACGGCGCGACGTTCCAGCTCACCACGGCCGCCTCGGCGGCGTCTGGCGCGCTGGACGGCACGCTCAGCTACAAGGTCCGTGGCGAGTTCACGGGCGAGCGGAGCGCTTCGTTCGACGTGCGTGGCACCAACGCTGGCGAGAGCGCCACTTTGAAGACTGAGCAGCTGGTTGACGGCTCCGACGCCAACAACCTGACTGTGCAGTTGAACGAGACCAACACCAGCACGGTCACGGTGGTGAGCCAGAACGTCCAGACGGACGGCCAGGGCCTGCAGCTCGACTTCGCCCAGAACAACTGGAACGATCGCTCGGATATCGACAATGCGATCCGTCAGCTGGATGCGGCGAAGCTGAAACTACGGTCCGCGTCTTCGTCGCTCAGCACCAACTCCAACACGCTCCTCACCCGCCTCGATTTCACGGCGGCATTCTCGGACGTGCTGAAGGAAGGCGCTGGCAAGCTGACGCTGGCCGACCAGAACGAAGAGGGTGCGAACATCCTGACGCTGCAAACGCGTCAGCAGTTGGGCACCATCTCGCTGTCTCTGGCCAACCAGGCGCAGCAGGCCATCCTGCGGTTGTTCTAAGCCGTCAGGGTCGGATAGAGTCGGGCGGCGGCGCGACCCGCCGCCGCCCGCTTCTTCCCAAACGATCTCGGAAGGTTCGAAGTGGAAGATCGGCCGTACTGTCCGAGATCGGCGTTAGGGGGAGGAAGTCCAAGTGCCGCTCAAGTTCTCGCTTCGCCCGGGGGAGAAGGTCATCGTCAACGGCGCGGTCATCGGCCGCGGCGAGGAACCGGGAACCTTCTATCTCTACAACAAGGCGAACTTCCTGCGCGGCCGCGAGGTCATGAAGGAAGAGCAGGCGGACACCAACGAGAAGAAGCTCTATCTGGCGATCCAGTTGCTCTATCTGTTTCCGGAGGATACACCCGAAACCTCCACGAAATTCGAGACCGTGCTGGCCCATTGCCTGGCCGATCGATCCGATCGGGCCCAGGATCTGGAGGAAGTGGCACGGTTTGTGCGTCAACGGGATTACTATCGCGCCCTGAAACTGACCGCGAAGCTGTTCTGACGCGTGGACGGCGCCGGCCGGGACCAGGGACGCAAGCGAGGATGGAATGAAAGCACCGAACGCCTACGTCAGCCGACCGAGTGGAGACGATCCACGCAGTACCGAGGCCTGGGCCTTGGGCGAGGCGTCGCGCCGACTGGCCTTGGCTGCCAAGATGAATGACAACGGCGACGCCCTGCGGGAAGCGCTGCGCCTCAATCAGCGCTTGTGGTCGATTTTCCAGGCCGCCCTCAGCGAGCCTGAGTGCCCCCTGCCCAAGGATGTGCGCGACAACGTGCTCGCGCTGTCTGTCATGATCGACCGCCACTCGATGGCGCGGCTGGCAGACCTGGACGGTTCGAAGATCGGTCCGATCCTGGACATCAACCGGGCGATCGCGGAAGGCCTGTCGGCAAAACCTGCCCAACCAGCAGCAAACGCGCCGGCAGCACGCCCGGCTGCTCCAGCACCGGGGGCAGCTACGGCGACACCCGTCATGCGGGTTTCAGCATAGATTCGAGGGCAAGGGCACAATGCCGACCGCTTCCAGCAACACGTCTTCTGCCGCAAACGCCGGCTCGGAGCTTCAACGCATCGAGCGCGAGGTGAGGCGTATCCAGCAGCAGCTGGCGCAGAAGAACAGCGGTCGGAAAGTTCAAGAATTCCAGAAGGACACGCGCGACGTCAAGTTCGAGAGCAGCGCCACCGCCCGCAATATCGGCGTGCTCAAGAAGGATCAGACGCGCCTCAACGTCTTCAGCTCGCTGAGTTCGGGCGATGCGGTCGACGGCTTCCAGTTCCGTGTGACGACCAAGACCGCCACCACCTTCTCCATCCTCAATGCCAGCAAAGAGGACGAAGGCAAGTTGCGGTTCCAGATCTACTACAAATCGACCGGGCGGTTGCTCGCCGACTCCGATCCGAAGGCGGGTGCGGCTCATACCGTCTACGAGGCCATGCGGGACGGCATCTTCGAGATCGAGAAAGGCGACTATATCTTGCGCGTTTCGCGTTCCGACGACACCGGCGCCAATCGCAGCAAGGAATACAACTACGCGATCCAGCTGAGCCAAGGCCTCTATTCGGCGGACTATGACACGATCGAGCGCGCCGCACGCGCCACCGACAATCCCTATGGGGTTGGTAACATCAGCGAGGCAGCCAACACCCTGACCTCCTCCATCGCCAGCAGCGTCAGCTTCATCCAGAGCCTGCCCAAAATCGGCACGCCGGCAACCAGCAAGTTGATGGGCCTGATCATCAACTCGGTCTTCTAAAGGGGCTCGTCGCGGGCCTTCGCGTGGCACCCAAAATGCACGTCTGTTCGGGCATGAGTGCTCCTTAAGTGGGAGCGCCTTATAAGTTTTTTAACCACGTTTGGCGCAACCATCGCCAATCACGCGCCCGGAGCCGACCTGATGTCCGACACGCAAACTAACCAACTCCTTCGCATCTTTATTGGCTACGACCATCGCCAAGCGGTGGCTCTGAACGTCCTGCAGTTCAGCCTGTTCCGACGATCCTCCAAGCCGCTCAGCATTTCTCCGCTGGTGCTCCCGACGCTGCCGATCAAGCGCCAGGGCCTGACCCCTTTCACCTACAGCCGGTTCCTGGTGCCGTGGCTTTGCGATTTCCGGGGCTGGGCCCTCTTTCTCGACATCGATTTCCTAGCGCTCGGTGACGTCGCAGAGCTGTTCGCACTCGCTGACGAACGCTATGCCGCGATGGTGAGCAAGAATCCGAAGAAGTTCGAATGGGCCAGCATGATCCTGTTCAATTGCGGCCATCCGGCTAATCGGGTTTTGACACCAGACTACGTCGATGATCCCAAGCGCTGTGTCAATCCGCACACCATGGACTGGCTCGCGCCCGAGCTGGTCGGCGATGTGCCCGGCCATTGGAACCATCTGGTCGGCTATGACGCGCCGCGCAGCGGTGCCAAGCTGGTCCACTACACCCAGGGCATGCCGATCTATGAGGAAACCACCGGCAGCGAGTATCGCGAGGAATGGGTGGCGGAGCACAAGGCAAGCAACTCCACTTCCCCCTGGCAGCAGCTGATGGCGCACTCCGTTCATGCCGGTCGCACCACCGACGGTCGGGTGGTGGCGAAGCTTCATCCCCAAGCCGTCACCCCGCAATGAACCAAGCGGTGATCGCCCAAGAGAGTGCCGAAACGCCACGCCCGTCAGCTCATGGGACGACCGTTCATGCGCGTCACGTATCTGGTTGAAGCACCCGTCACGCCGACCGACTCTGGCTACCAGAGCCCGTTGGCGAGCCTGCGCTATCGAGTCCTTCTGCCAGCACGAGAGCTGGCGCGGGACGATATCGAGGTTCGCTTCGTTGACGCACGCCAGTCCGTGAGGTTCTTGCCTGACGGCGGCACCAGCGAGAGCGTCTACGTTGTAAGCAAGTCCTTCGACCATCGGACCCTGGAGGCGGCTGCCCAAGTCAAAGCTGCTGGACATAGGGTCATCGTCGACTTTTGCGACAATCACTTCGCAAGGCCGGGCATCGGCCAGCACTTCCTTTCTCTGGCCGGTATGGCAGACGAGATCACAGCAGCGACCGCCGCCATGGCAGATGCGGTCAGAGAGGCCACCGGTAGGGACTCTCTTGTGATCGGCGATCCGATCGAAGGTCCGGCCGGCACCCCTAAGTTCTCGCCCCCCATCGACGAACTTCGCTTGTGCTGGTTCGGGCACAACTCCAACCTTGATACGCTCGACCCCGTGCTTTCAGGTTTGGCGAAGCGGCAGATGAGCGGGCAGCAGCCTCTGGGCGGTCGTCGAGTCACGCTGGAATTGGTGACGGCGCTCTCCGATCCCCTGTTGCACAATCTGAAGAAGGTCCAGCAGGCCTTTGCCGGCGGCCTCACCTTTGTGGCAACGCAATGGTCGACCGAGGCGACCTGGGCGGCCCTGAAACGAGCTGATGCCGTTGTCATTCCAAGCCTCGAGCGCGGCGACAAGCGGGTCAAGAGCCCTAATCGCCTTCTGGAATCCATCAATGCCGGGCGCGTCGTCGCTGGCCATCCGTTGCCCTCGTACGAGATGTTCAGTGACTACGCCTACCTCGGGCAAGATGTGTGGTCGGCCCTTGAAGAGGCATTGGGAGATCCGCATGCGGCATTGCAGCGCGTAGCCGCCGGACAAGCAAGCATTCGGCGTGACTACTCCACTCGGGCAATCGCTGCCCAATGGCGCCGGGCAATCGACGCTGCCGTCTCCGGCAGCGCGCGGCCATCACTCAGGCGCGAAGTTCTCGGCAGCCGCTAGGAACTACTCGCCGCTGGCCCGATTGCCAGCCGCCGCAAGGCGATACCATCTTCAACATCTGCAATCTGATCAGGAAGCGGGCAGCCGACTTCATCCGCCCAGCAACTCCAACCAAAATCAAGAAGATAGAGCCGCCCATCTCGGTGGATGAGGTTCTGCGGCCTGATATCCCGATGTCGGATATTGTGGCTGCGCAGGGCCTCCTCAAGTCGAAAGAGCTCCTGCCGGATGGTGTCGGAGTCGAGATCCTCTGCCTGGCGCGGGGCCGATAGCATCTCGCCTTCAATCCATTCGGAGATCAGGAAGTACCGATCCTTGTGAAAACCGAACCCGATCAGTTGCGGGGCGATTTCGCCAGACAGCTTGTTCAGGAACTCATGCTCTCGGGGCAACAGGCCCTTCGCCAGATCCGACATTGGGCGAACGAGCTTGATTGCCAGTGATCTTCCGTCGGACGTCTTGGCGCGGAAGACGGCAGACTCGAAGTGATCGTTCCGCTTGTGATACAGCGGGTTCTCGCTCGTGGTGAGCGCTCCGACCTGCGCAATGTCACGCGGTGAGAGCGCGGTAAGATCGCGAGCCGTGCCTTCGCGCCGATTGTGCGAGCGGAAGATCAGACGCTGTTGATGGCTGGGCCCACCGGGCGCTTGCATCGCTCCGAGGCAGTCGACGTTTCCGTGGGCGCCGCTGCTGCGGAGAAGATCGTGAATCGCCCGCGCATCAGGAAGCTGGGGCAACTTCATCTTGCCCTCCTGCCCCATGGAGGTTTCAAAGAACAAGCAGTCGCAATTGCGCTGCACCTCGGCTAGCAGCGCGACCGCGGCGTCGAAACCGTCGAAATGGACGACCCACTGGAAGGTGGATAGGAAGAGTACGACATCAAAATGACCCAGGGAGCGGATCATATTGGCGTCAGCGCGGCTATTGATGAACCTGACCTGCGTCTTCTTGAGCTGGTCGACATCGGCTGCGATCTCCGCGGTCAGCGGGTCGGCCTCGATGCCAGTGCATTGGAAGTTCTTCTCGCGAAAGCGGAAGCAGTTATAGCCAGTGTGACAACCGATATCGAGCAGCGTTCCGCCTTTGAACGGCCGAGGCAGGAGCTTCGATATCAAGTCGAAGCGCTCCTCGCAGGCTGCGCGCTGGTACGGAACGTCGGCAAATTCCGGAAACGGCAGGGGATTGTAGAGATGGCCAGGGCGGCTGACGTTCCCGGGTTTGTAGTCGCCACCCATCCGCTGGATCTTGTCCTTGATGGTTTCAACTGTGACCATGAATCACCCTCGCCTCTCTCGCGCAGCATCAATCATGTGGGAATGCACCTTTGACGGGACTCGTCGGTGTAGCGTCCTGCCTAGCGTAATTCGGACGCGCCGTCGGCATCTCGCGGAAGGCGACAGATGCCGGCTTCCGTCGCCAGGCGGCGCGGGGTTGGCCGAAGAACGGAAAGCGGAAGAACGTTCATACCCATGGCGCAAGCTTTACGGCGTTATAGTTAATCAAGCGTAAAAGTGGCCTCGCCTCAGAGGGCAATCGCTCCCGGCAAAATTTGACGAGCGAGGAGCAGGACTGGCCGGACACGACCGTGCGCAATATCGAGCGGCGGCAATTCCTCGCTAGGCGCCGGCCCGAACAAGCTGGAATGTAACGCTTATTCCGATTGCGTGAACTTGGCCCACAGCTTGCATCAAGGCCGCTACCCGGGACCATCCCTATGAGAAGAGGCCTGAAATGAGCATTCTTGGCGCGATGTTTACGGCGGTCAGCGGCGTCAACGCCCAGTCGCGATCGCTCGGACACATCTCCGACAACATCGCGAACTCGCAGACCACCGGCTACAAGAAGGTCGAGACGCGGTTCGAAACGCTGATCACCGTGTCGAACCAGAACCTGCATTCGCCCGGTGGCGTTATCGCCTCGCCCTACTATGCCAATGCCGTCCAGGGCAACATCACCCAGACCCAGAACAACACCAACCTCGCTATCACCGGCAGCGGCTTCTTCGTGGTCAGCCGCGCCACCAACCAGTCGGCGACCCAGACGACCTTCGAGGCGCTGCGCTATTACACCCGCGCCGGCGACTTCCAGGTCAACCGCGACGGCTATCTGGTCAACAATGGTGGCTATTACCTGAATGGCTGGAACGTGGATCCGGAGACCGGCGTGGTCAACACGTCCGTCGTCGCGCCGATCCAGATCTCGCAAGTGATCGACCAGCCGACGCCGACCAGCGAGATCGAGTTCGTCGGGAACCTGCCGGCGAACTCTCCCGTCAATCCCTCGACGCCGCTCAGTCCGACCAGCGTTCAGGTGTTCGACGCGCTCGGCAACCCGCACAATGTCTCGCTGGTCTGGACCAAGCGCGCCGACAATCTGTGGATGTTGGACATCCAGGCGAACGACAGCACGCTCGATCCTGTTGCCGGCACCATAAGCGGCGTGAATGATCAGACCGCGACGACTACCACGCTGCAGCCAAACGTCGCGCCGGTCGCCCAGGTCGACACCGTCACACTGCCCGCCGCCGGTATGGCGCCGGGTCGCACCATCACCATGACGATCGGCTCCAACACCGTCTCCGTTACCGCGCCTTCCACCGGATATACCGCCACGCAGGCCGCTTCAGCCCTGGTCGCTGCCATCAACGGCAATGCCGGCATGAGCGCCGTCGTCACCGGCACCAATGTGGTCGGCAACACCTTCCAGATTGTGGCGGACGTCGCGGGTACGCCCTTCACGACGAACATCGGCGGCAATGGCTCCGGACAGCTCGAAGGCGTCCAGGTCGTCGCCCTTCCCACGGTCGCCGATACGGCGTCAATCACGATCAACGGCACGACCGTCACGGTCACCGGCCCGCTCGCGAGCGCGACGGCGGTCCGCGATGCGTTGGTGACGGCGATCAATGCCAACGGTACGCTCGCTCCGCTGGTGACGGCGGTCGCAGACCCCGACAGCGCCGATCAGCTACTCATTCAATCGGACGCCGCGCTTGGCACCTTCACCATTTCCTTCGGCGGCACGTCGGCGCCGACATCCGCCAGCAGCGACGCGCCGACCAACCCGGCCACCACCACGGCGAACGTTGCGCCCGTCGCCCAGACCGACACCCTCACCCTCGGCGGCACGGTGGGCCCGGGCGAAATTGGCGACACCTACACGCTCACCATCGGCACGCAGTCTATCTCTTACGTCGCTGACGGCACTGAGCTCAGCCTCAGCGACCTCGCGAATCGCTTCGCCGCACAGATCAACGCCAATCCGGGGCTCGGTATCACGGCGGCCGCTGCCGGCGGCATCATCTCCCTGACAGCGACCAATGCGGGCGTTCCCTTCACCTCCGCCGCCACCGCCACGAACGGGACAGTCCCGGGCTTCATTGATGTCCAGTTCGGCCAGACGCCGGCGACAGCAGGCACTATTGTCGGCCTTTCAAACCAGTTCAATCCGTCCGGCAATGCGTCCGTGCCCGTCCTGCAGACCGGCGGCCAGGATGCCATCATCTCCTTCCAGGTGGACTACGGACTGGGCTTGCAGACGATCGAGCTCAATCTCGGCCAGTTCCAGACCACGGCTGGCCTGACCCAGTTCGCAGGCAGCGATATCGATGTGTCGCGCTTGATCCAGGATGGCGTGCCGCAAGGCCTGTTGAGCGACGTGCGCATCCGCGACAATGGCGACGTCGAATTGCAGTACGACAATGGTCGCAGCCGCATCTATTTCCGCGTGCCGATCGCCCAGTTCAATGATCCCAGCGCCCTGCAGCGCGAAGTGGCGCAAGGCTTCACGGAGACGTTCGACAGCGGCGCGGTGCGTATCGGCAATGCCGGCGACAACGGCGCCGGCACCATGCGCGGCAGCGCGCTGGAAGGCTCCAACGTCGATATCGCGGAGGAGTTCTCCAAGATGATTGTCACGCAGCGCGCCTTCTCGGCCAATACCCGTGTGATCACGACAGCGGATGAAATGCTGGCCGACATCATCAACATCAAACGATAACCGGATGAACCGGAACAGGTGACGTCATGTCCTTGGACGCAGCCCTCAATGCGGCGATCTCCGGGCTTCGCATCAATCAGGCGCATGTGCAGTTGGTCTCCTCCAACGTCGCGCATGCGAACGACCCGTCCTATACCAAGAAGACCCTGTCGCGCGAGACCGTTTTCCTGGGAAACAATCAGGCGGGCGGTGTATCGATCGCAGGCTATCAGGCAGCGATCAACGCATCGCTGCGCCGGCAGTTCGAGACCCTCACCTCGGCCAGCGGCCTGACCAGCACCCAGCAGGAATATCTGGGCCGCATTCAGAACCTGCTTGGCGCCAGCTCTGACACCGCCGCTCTGCCGCAACTGTTCAATCAGTTCACCGCCGCCTGGCAGAGCCTGCAGTCGCAGCCGGAAAGTGCGGCGGCCCAGCAGCAGGTCATCGCCCTCGGCGAACAGCTGGCGGCTGAGGTGCGTCGCCTCAGTGCCGGCATCGACCAGATCGACGCCGACATCCGCAGGGACCTCGATGCCGCAACGGATGAGCTCAATGACAAGCTCGCCAAGGTATTTGAGCTCAATCTGCGCATCAAGGCATCGGACCCCAACGGCGTGGAGCGGCTGGATCTCATCGACCAGCGCGATGCGATCGTGCGCGAGATCGCCAACCTGGTGGACGTGCGCTCGGTCGAGCGGGAGAACGGCGCGATCGCGCTATTCACGCCCGCCGGTTTGTCATTGCTCGACGGCGCGCCCGCGCGCTTCGACTTTGACGGCACGAACATCATCTCCGTCGA
This sequence comes from Dongia deserti, assembly GCF_003574735.1. Taxonomy (GTDB): domain Bacteria; phylum Pseudomonadota; class Alphaproteobacteria; order Dongiales; family Dongiaceae; genus Dongia_A; species Dongia_A deserti. The sequence goes on along the minus strand of NZ_QORW01000007.1, from coordinate 137,004 downwards.
TAGCGGCGCGCCGGTCAATGGCCTGCTGCGCGAAGGCAAGATCAAGGCGCTGCTGAACCTGCGCTATGACGGCACCGCGGCCGGCCAGCCGGCCAGCGCCGATCCGGCTTCCGAGGTGATCCGCAAGCTGCGCTCGCAGCTCGACATGGTGGTCAGCGCCTTCACGACCACCACCGGCTCGCCGGTTACCTTCGCGGCGGCCTACAACAACGGGGTCGGCTCTCTGCGGGTCAGCGCATCGCACCTGACGACCGTGCAGCCTGGCGCCACGACCCCGCAGATGGGCACCGTCACCTTCAGCGGAAGCCTGGTGGAAGGCGACGTATTCGAGATCACCATCAAGGGGAAGACTTTCAGCTACACCGCGACCCAGAACGACACGAGTTTCGACCAGATCGCGCAGAAGCTGGCCGCCATCATCAATTCAGACTCGACCCTGGGCGTGAGCGCGATCAACGGCGTCGCCTCGTTACAGCTCATCGGCACCAGCAACAACACGCCGTTCACGGTGGTCACGTCCGTCAACGGCCAACTGCCGGAGCTGACCCAGGGTTTCTTCGTCAACGCCGATCGCTATACCTTCACGGTGAATACCGAGCTGCTTGCCGGTCGGCAGCAGCTCAAGAAGAACTCCGCTGCTGATGTCGTGACCGCGCTCAACAGCAATGACCGCAACTTTATCGCGGTTGGCCTCAGCCTGACCAACGTCTCCTACAAGGGGCTGATGTCGGGCATCATCGGCGCCTCCAGCAGCAACGCCAAGATCGTGAGCGACAATGCCAAGCTGAATGCCGAGACGCTGCGAATGACCGAGCAGCGCTATCAGGAGGAAACCGGCGTCAATCTGGACGAGGAACTGGCCAACCTGCAGCTGCTGCAGAACGCCTATGCGGCCTCCGCCCGTTTGATGACGGTGATCCAGACTTTGTTCGACACCTTACAAGCGGCCGTGTCGCGGTAAGGACGAGGAAGCATCATGCCAGTCAGCGGATATTCGACCTACGCCTCGTATCTCTCCAACGTCAATAGCTTCCATCGCCTGCAGACGTCGCTGGCCCAACTCACGCAGCAGCTCAACACGGGCAAGAAGTCGAGCGACCTCACGACCTATGGCGTGCAGACGCAACGTCTGGTCGATCTGCGCGCGGAGATCGCACGCCGCCAGGGCTACATCGAAGCCATCAAGAGCGCCCACACCGACGTCAAGGCCTACGATCGCGTCCTCACCAGCATCGAGGACATCAATGCCACGATGCTGCAGGCCTTCACCTCACCCAACAGCGACCCGCCGGTCAAGCAGCAGCACACCGTCACCTTCTCGGGCGATCTCGGCGATTCCGGCGACATCTACAAGGTCGTCGTCGACGGCGTCCTCTTCACCTACGTCACGAACGGCACCGAAGGCAGCTTCGGCGAGGTCGCCGGAAACCTAGCCAATCAGATCAACAATTCCACCTCCGGCGCGCGCGCGACGGCCGAGGTCATCGGCGACCGCCTGATCATCACCGGTACGCAGCCCGGACCGCTGTTCAACGTCAATGTCACGAACACGGACGTTCCCGCCGGCGCCCAGAACACGATCGAATCGTCCCTCACGCGCGCCGGCAAGATTTCCCCGATCGTCGCGCAGGTCAATACCGCGCTGACCGAGCTCAACGCGCTGCTCAACGAGCAGGTGAACGACCGCTATCTGTTCGGCGGCATCAACGCCAACGAACGGGCGCCTGTCGTCGACCTGTCGCGGCTGCCCGATCCGAGTGGCTCCAAGAACGCGGCCGCGAGCGAGACGACGTTTCAGCTCGCCGGCGGCACGATCCGGCAGGTCGTGCGCATCACCACCGATCACCTCGGCACGGGCCAGACAGAGACCGTAACGGTCAACGGCACGCCGCTCATTTTCAATGGCCCCATGACGCAGCAGGAGCTCGCGGCGGCCATGGCGGCAGCGGTCGGTCCGCTCGCCAACGTGTCGGTCCAGGACGTCGACGCGACCGGCTTCACCATCACGGCGGACACTCCCGGAACTGGCTTCACCGTCGATATCTCCGGTAACGACCCGACGCCATCCACCATCACGACGGTCCAGGCCAACGTGCCGATCAGCGCCGATCAGGTCGATGTCATCAGCCTGAGGGGACCGGTCGGCACGATCGGCGAGATCTTCAGCGTTACCATCACCGATCCGCCGGCCCATGCCTCGCCGGTGACGATCAGCTATCGCACCACAGGCGACGAACCCGATCTCAACACCATCGTCGACAAACTGGTGGCCAAGATCGCCAACCATCAGCCGCCCTTCGCGGTGGCGGCGACCAACCTCGGTGACGGCAAGCTGGAGCTGCGAGCCGCCACCGCCTTCACCGCGCATGCGACGGTGCAGAACAATCCGATCGTCGAGACGACCCAGCGCACGGTCGTGCCGGTCGCGCAGCAGGACGAGATCGGCTTCCCCGGCCCGTTCGACGCCGGTGATCAGTATACGATCACTTTCACGGCGCCGGCCGGCGGGCCCTTCACAGTCACCACGTCTTCCACCGATGATCAGGCGTCGATCGCGGCCAAGTTCGTGTCTGCCATCAACGCCGCCGGGATCGGCGTCACGGCCTCCGTACGCAACGGCCGGTTGGCGATCACGTCGGGCACGCCGGGCTCCGCCATGACCTACGCGGCGACCGTGTCGACCGATGCTCCGCCGAACACCACGGCCGCGCCCACCACGGCCACCGTGGTCGCCAACATCCCGGCCGGGCCATTGCCCCAGATCGATACCGTGCAGCTGAGCGGGGCGGTCGGCCGCAAGGGTGACGTCTACGAAGTCACGGTCAACGGCCGCACCGTCCGCTATACGACCAACGGCACCGAAGCCGACATGGATGCCATCGCCATCAGCCTGACGGCGATGATCAATGCCCAGGTGCCGCCCTTCCCTGCTTCGGCGGTGCCGGGCCCGACCGGCAGCGGCCAGTTGATCCTGACCGGCGCCACCATCGGCATCGAACTCAAGACGCAAGCCACGGTCAACCAGCCGGCCGCGGTTCCGGACCCGACACCCACTCAGTACAACGTGCATCAGGAACGGACGGACTCCGCCTTGGCGTGGCAACGCGCCTCGATCGTGATCGCGGACAAGATGTCGGTGAAATACACCTTCAGCGCCAACGAGGTCGCGTTCCAGAAGCTGACCCTTGCCCTGCGATACGCCCAGTCGGCGGTGCAGGATCCCGACACCTACGCGGAGAAGATGACCATCGCCAAGCAGTTGGCCACGGAATCGCTCGCGGGTGTGCGGGCACTGCAAAGCGACAACACGGTGAACGACGCCCTGTTCTCCGCGACCACCTTGTCGCACCAGACCACCATCAACGCCAACGTCTCGGATACCGACAAGATCGAGGCGGTCGACCCCAACGAGGTCGCCGCGAAGCTGGCGGCGGTGGAGCTGCAGTTGCAGGCCAGCTTCGGCGCCTACGCCCAGATCTCGCGATTGTCGCTGGTCAATTTCATCGCCTGACAGGACGAGCATGCAGACCATCCAATTCGACCCCAAGATCACCACCGACCTGCCGATCAACTGGCACCGCCCGGGATCTGGGCAGGCTTCGGACATGTTTGCCGATCTGCTGGCCGACCGGATGAAGCAGAACGTCCAGGCCGACCGCCGCGAACCTGTGGTGAAGCGCCACCAGCACCCATCCGATCCGGTGTCCGGCCATCCACCGCGCATCGTTATCTCCCACGCCCACACCATGCGCGGCGAAGCGAAAGAGATGAAGGATGCCTGCCGGGACCTAACGGATCAGCGCTGCGTCACGGCCGCCGAGGAAACACCCGTCGCTGAGGAAAGTACGGAAGCCACGCCCCAGCCCGAAATGGCGGAGACGCCGGCTGAGACCGAGGCAACCATCGCCACCGAAGAGTTGGCGCAAGTCGCCGATCAGCAGGTCCAGTCGCCGGACTCCGCCGTTACGGTCGTCGTAGCCACGCAACCAACCGAACAGACTGAGGTCGATGGCGAGCAGGAGTTGGCGCTGACGCTGGAGTTGCCCACGCCCGCCGAGGGCGAGAGCCTAGTGCTCGCGGACGCCGAGAATGCAGCCAGCGCCGCGACCGATGGATCGCACCAGAAGACCGATGCCGCGATGAAACAGCAGGCTACTGAAGCGATGGCCGACGCCGCCTTATCAGATGTCGCGGTCGCCCTGACCTCGGAAGGCACAATGCCGGTCACCAATACGGACGCGCCCGTCGTCGCGACGCAGCCGAACGCTGCGCCTGCGCCGGCTGCCGGGGGGGCCGCGGCGGACAAGCCGCTGTTGCGGATGCCGGACGCATCTCAGCCGATCGCTCAGCTGGCGCCGACTGTTGCCCAGCCACAGGCGGATCGGCGGGCCATGGACACTAAGATCCGGCCCAGCGTCCCGCGACCGCATGCCAGCGCTTCCGATCCCAAGCCCAACACGCCGGCCGCACCGCAATCAGCGCAACCGCATCCGGCGACACCATTCCAGCCGAGCACGACCACAGAGTTTGCTGGCCTTGGCGATCCGCTCGGCCAGCCATTCTCGCCGGAGGGCTCCGGACCCGGCTGGACGCTCCATCTGGCGCAAGGCGCGGCAAGCAAGCGACCCGACTTTGTTGCACAGCTGCGCCAGCACCTGCAGAATTTGCCGGCTCACGAGCAGGTTGCGGTCCACGTCCAGCGCGCGCTGCGTGACGGAACCCGCAGGTTCTCCGTCCAGCTGTCTCCGGCCGAGCTCGGCCGGATCCAGGTAAAGCTTGAAATCGACGAGGATAAGCGGGTCACCGCGGCAGTGACCGTCGAGCGGTCCAGCACCCTCGAACTGCTCCAGCGCGACATCAAAGGATTGGAACGGGCCTTGCATAATGCTGGTCTGTCACTTGAGGGCGGTGATCTGTCTTTCAGCCTGGGCCGTGGTACCGATCAGGAATTCGCTCAGGATCTGAATCGGTCGGCGACATCCGCTGCCGGCAGGTCGGCCCCGGATGCCGAGGCCGATGGCGAGCAGCGGGATAGCGCGGCCGGCCCGGTGGTGAATACCGCCGCAGGAGTCGTGGACGTGCAAGTCTGAGGTAAGGTCGGGAGCTAAGACGATGGAAATACCCAATATCCAGAACATCCTGGGGCAATCCAGCGCCAGCCAGTCCAGCTCCAGCTCGACCTCCAAGACCGACGAGGCGATCGCGGGGCTGAACGACACCTACAACAATTTCCTGCTGCTGCTGACCAAGCAGCTGCAGAACCAGGACCCGCTCGATCCTATGGATACCGCACAGTTCACGCAGCAGCTGGTCGGATTCAGTCAGGTCGAGCAGCAGATCGCCTCGAACAAGAGTTTGGAAAAACTGATCGCCCTTCAGTCCTCGACCAACGCCTTCGGCGCTGTCAGCTTCATCGGCAACGAGGTGGCGGTGGACAGCAGTCACATCAGCCTCAAGAATGGCAAGGCGAAGTTCGAGTACCAGATCGACCGGACAGCCAGCAGTGCAGCACTGACCGTCATCAATGAGCGCGGCCAAGTGGTCCTGGTGCAGGAGGCCAACAAGGGCATTGGCACCTATAAAGTCGAATGGAATGGCAAGGACGCCTTCGGCAATCAGCTGCCGGATGGCTCGTATCGCGTGGCGGTCTCCTACAGCGATGCACAGGGTCAGGTCTATGCCGCTCCGATCACCAGCTTCGGCGTGGTGGACTCGACGGAGATCAAGGATGGCGAGGTGAAGCTGTTCGTCGGGTCGGTCGGTTTCCCGATCGACAAGGTTCTCAAGGTCACCAAGCCAGCCGCCAGCGCCAGCAACGCGACTTAAGACCGCTTCCGCGCTCGGGGCCCTAACTAGCTAAAATTTTATCGAAAAACTGCGACAATCTCGAATTCGCCCGTAAGCCTGATTTAGCGATTCCTTAAGTCGTCGGTCATAGGCTCGGAGGACATCGGATTGCACCGAGGAAGGAGTCGATGGACGCCGAGCTCGATGGCAACAGAGGCGTGGTGGTTCTCGGTATAGACGGGCGCCGCTTGCGCCTCGAAGACTTGCCTCCTCCCGGCACAAGGCGCTGGGTCATCCGCCGCAAGGCGGAGGTGGTCGCTGGCGTGCGCGCCGGCCTGATCACTCTTGAAGAAGCCTGCGCGCGCTATACGCTTTCGGTCGAGGAGTTCCTGTCCTGGCAGCGATCGATCGATCGTCATGGCATGCGCGGCCTCAGGACCACGCGTATCCAGGATTACCGCGCCGCCGCGCGGCGGAGCGGCCACATGCGCACCGCCGAGTAGACTCGGTTCTCGAGTCTCTTCGCCCTGTCTGCGAAATTCCGCCACACGCCGGCAAGTTTTTCCCACCTCTAGGCAATTTTTGCCGTCACTTAAGGGCTTGTTAAGCCCTGCCGCCTATCGTCAAACCCACGTCGGGCGGCATCGCGCGCAGATCCCCATGATTTGCGGCAAATTTTAAGCGAACGCACGGGATCGCCGACCGACGAGTGGGCCACATATTCGTATACCGGTGACGCTCGTGAATGGACTGATGCAAACGCTGCGCAATCTGGGGGCAACTCGCCTCGTAGCATTGGCTGCGGTCGGGTTTGCGCTGATCGCTTTCTTCACCTTCATTGTCACGCGTCTCGCCAGCCCTGGCATGACGCTGCTCTATAGCGGCCTCGATCCCGCGGACAGCGGCCAGATCGTCCAACGCATGGACACGCAGGGCATCCCCTACGAACTGCGCGGCGACGGCTCGCAGATCTACGTGCCGCAGGATCAGGTGGCGCGGCTGCGCCTTTCACTGGCATCCGAAGGCATCCCGGCGGGCGGCTCCATCGGCTACGAGATCTTCGATCGCGCCGATGCGCTCGGCACCACCAACTTCGTCCAGCAGATCAACCAGATCCGCGCGCTGGAAGGCGAGTTGGCGCGCACCATCCGCTCCATCCATCAGGTCCGCTCGGCGCGCGTGCATCTGGTGATGCCGAAGCGCGAGCTGTTCTCCCGCGATCGCGCGGAGCCGACGGCATCGGTCGTGCTCGCTCTGCAAGGCGGTCTGGATAAGGGCCAGGTCTCCGCCATCCAGCATCTCATCGCTTCCGCGGTTCCGGGCATGAAGTCCAAGAACGTGTCAGTCATCGACAACAACGGCGAGTTGCTGGCGCGCGGCGCCGATGAGGGCGGGCTGGACACGGCGAACTCCGAGGACATGCGGCGCTCCTACGAGGCGCGCCTCAGCCAGGCTATCGAACAGCTGCTGGCGCAGACCTTGGGCGCCGGAAAGGTGCGCGCGGAGGTGACCGCCGAGCTCGACTTCAACCACGTGACCACCAACAAGGAAGACTTCAACCCAGACGGACAGGTCGTCCGCTCCACCAACTCCATCGAGGAGACGGGGACCACGCAGGAACGCCAGGGCGCGAACAGCGTCAGCGTGGCCAACAACACGCCCAATCCGCCAGGCCAAGATGCCAATGGCACGAGCGGCTCGAGCTCGCAGACCGGCCGCACGGAGGAAATCGTCAACTATGAAATCTCCAAGACCGTCCGCACCGAGGTGAAAGCGGGCGGCGAAGTGAAGCGCATATCGGCCGCAGTGTTGGTTGACGGCATCCATCAGGTCGCCGCGGACGGCGCCAAGACCTATCAGCCGCGCAGCACCGAGGAGCTCGCGCAGATCGACGCGCTGGTGAAGTCCGCCATCGGCTTTGACGAGAAGCGCGGCGACATCGTGAATGTCGTCAACATGAAGTTCGCCGAGCCCGCGCCGCTCGAGGATTCCGGCACGACGCTGCTCGGCCTCGACAAGACCGACCTGATGCGTCTGGCGGAACTGGTCGTGCTGGCAATCGTCGCGATGCTGGTGCTGCTGCTGGTCGTGCGTCCGCTGCTGGGCCGCATCCTGGCGATGCCGAGCATCGCGCCGGCCAATATCGCGCTTGCGGGTCCCGGGGATCGGCTCGCCTTGCCGCCCGGCGCGGCCGCCGCGCTGGCGATCCCTGGGCCAGCGCAGACTCAATTGCCGGCCGTACCGTCGGCGAGCGAAGCGGAGGCGATCGCGGCGGAGATCGACCAGATGATCGACATCAACCAGGTCGAAGGACGCGTGCGCGCCTCATCCATCAAGAAGATATCGGAACTGGTCGACCAGCATCCGGAGCAGGCGGTGAACCTGATCCGTCAGTGGGTTTACCAGGAACAGTGACGGGGAACGAGCAAGACAATGATTCGCGCCAAGGACGATTATCGCTCCCTCAACGGGCTGCAGAAGGCCGCGCTGCTGGTCATGTCGGTCGGCGAGGACACTGCCGCGAAGATCTTCCAGTTGATGCATGACGACGAGATCCGCGAGATTTCGCAGACAATGGCCAACCTCGGCACCGTCAACGCGACGGTGATCGAGCGGCTGTTCGTCGAGTTTGCCGACCAGATCTCCTCGACCGGCACGCTGACCGGCACCTACGAATCCACGGAGCGACTACTTTCGAAGGTGCTCGACAAGAGCAAGGTCGACCAGATCATGGAGGAGATCCGCGGTCCCGCGGGTCGCACCATGTGGGACAAGCTTGGCAACGTGCACGAATCCGTGCTGGCGAACTTCCTGAAGAACGAATATCCGCAGACCGTCGCGGTCGTGCTCTCCAAGGTAAAGCCGGATCACGGTGCACGCGTTCTCTCGATGCTGCCGGAAGCCTTCGCGATGGAAGTCATCATGCGCATGCTGCGCATGGAATCGGTGCAGAAGGACATCCTAGACGATGTCGAGCGCGTGCTGCGCAACGAGTTCATGAGCAATCTGGCCCGCACCTCGCGCCGCGATGCGCACGAGATGATCGCGGAAATCTTCAACAACCTGGACCGCGCGTCGGAGCAGCGCTTCCTGACCGCGCTCGAGGAACGCAACCGCGATTCTGCCGAGAAGGTCCGCTCGCTCATGTTCACGTTCGAGGATCTCGGCAAGCTCGATCCGGGTGGGGTGCAGACGCTGCTGCGCAACATCGAGAAGGACAAGCTGCCGATCGCCCTCAAAGGCGCTTCCGAAGCGCTGCGCGACCTGTTCCTGTCGAACATGTCGGAGCGCGCCTCGAAGATGCTCAAGGAGGACATGGCGGCGATGGGGCCCGTCCGCGTGCGCGATGTCGAGGAATCTCAGCTGGCGATGGTCACCGTCGCCAAGGAACTGGCCGCCAAGGGCGAGATCATGCTGAGCGACAAGAAGGGCGAAGACGAGCTGATTTACTAGAGTTCTGGCGCGAGAGATGGCAGTGGTTCGCAAGTTCCTTTTCGACAACGATTTCGGTGAAGCGCCGCAAGGTGCAGTTGGCGGCGCACGCGCCAAAGGTGCGCCCGCCGGTGCATCGAGCACGCCGGCTGCGCCCCCCGCTCCCCCTGCCCCGATATTCACCGAGGCGGAGATGCAAGGCGCATGCGACGTCGCGCGCCGCAAGGGCGAGGAAGCCGGCGTGGTGCGTGGGCGCAACGAGGCGATCTCGGCCTTCGACAAGCAGGTGGCCGCAACGCTGAGCTCCCTGGCGCAGCAGACCGCGGCGATCGCCAAGAGCGTAGCCGCCGAGGCGCAGGCCGCCGGCAAGTCGGTCGATCTGGCGCTGGCGATCGTGCGCAAGCTGCATCCAACGCTGGTCGAGCGCCAGGGCTTGGCGGAGATCGAATCCGTGCTCGGTCAATGCCTGGAATCCCTGAAGCAGGAGCCGCGCTTGGTCGCCTATGTGCACAGCGCCCGGCTCGATGCGCTGCAGGAGCGGCTGGCGCAATTGTCGGCCTCCACCGGGTTTGAGGGTCGCGTTGTCCTGATCGCGGACGATGCGATGGGTGAAAGCGATTGCCGCGTCGAATGGGCCGATGGCGGCGTGGAACGCGAGGCCGGCCGCATCTGGCGGGCAATCGAGGAAACCCTGAACCGATACATCGCGGCCGACGGCCGCGAGGCGAAGTGAGTGAAAGGAGAGAGTGATGGGTGACGAGAATCTGGAGCTCACCGAGTTCCAAGGCGCGGAGGGCCAGCCGCCCGATGCCGGCCAGGAGCCATCCCGGCCGGGTACTGCCAAGGACCTGGACGCCGTCTACGACATCCCGGTGCAGGTATCCGCAGTGCTGGGTCGCACCTCGATGCAGGTGAGCCAGCTGCTGAAGCTCGGCCGCGGCGCGGTGGTCGAGCTCGACCGTAAGGTTGGCGAGGCGGTCGACATCTATGTCAACAACCGACTGGTCGCGCGCGGCGAGGTGGTGGTGGTCGAGGATCGTCTCGGCGTCACCATGACGGAGATCATCAAGGCGGACCGGGCCTAGGACGGCTTGGGGACGCGCGTGGAAACGATGGCAAGGCAGGATAAAGATGGCCGATACAACGCCTAACGATGTGCGACCGATGGCCGATGCGCCGCTGCGCTTCGAAGCGCCCGCGCGCAAGATGGACCTCGCCACCCTGCTTGGTCTGGCCGCGGCGCTGACCCTGATCGGCCTCGCCATCGTGCTCAATGGCTCGCCGCTCGCCTTCATCGACATACCGGCCATCCTGATGGTGGTGCTGGGAACCTTCGCGGTGACGACGATCTCCTATACGGGTGAGGAATTGCGCGAGGCGCAGCCCTCCTTCCGCCAGGCTTTGCTGCGCACCGAAATCGACCCGCGGGTCGGCGCGCGCCGGGTCCTGACCTTGGCCGACAAAGCGCGCAAGCGCGGCCTGCTGTCGCTGCAGGCCGATCTCTACGGCCTGCGCGACGCGCCGTTTCTGCAGCGCTCCCTCGGCATGCTGGTCGATGGCCTGCAGGTGGACGAGATTGAGCGCAACATGACCCTGGAAGCGCATGCCATCGCCCAGGGTCGTCATCGCGCCGCCGCCATCCTGCGCCGCGCCGCGGAGGTCTCGCCAGCCATGGGGCTGATCGGAACCCTGGTCGGCCTGGTGCAGATGCTCGGAAGCCTGGACTCGCCCGAACGCATCGGCCCGGCCATGAGCCTTGCGCTGCTGACGACACTCTATGGCGCGCTGATGGCCAATGTCGTGTTCCTGCCGCTCGCGAGCAAGCTGGAGCGCAACGCGACGGTCGAGCAGCTGGTCAGCCAGGTCTACACCATGGGCGTCGCCTCGATGGGCCGGCAGGAGAACCCGCGCCGCCTCGAGATGCTACTCAACACCGTTCTGCCCGCCGGGCAGCAGATTCGCTACTTCGATTGACATTGAGCGCGGCCGCTGCCGCAAGAGCACCAGGAGCAAACCATGCGTCTACTCATCGTTGGATCCCTTGATGGCCACATCACCGCGGCCGGCAAGATCGCCCTTAGCCGCGGAGCCAAGGTGGCTCACGTCGACGATGTCGATCAGGCCATGCATGCCTTGCGCAACGGCCAGGGCGCGGATCTCATCATGTTCGACGTCGTGCTCGACATTCAGCGCATGATCGACAGCTTGCGCACGGAGCGGATCAACATCCCCGTGGTGGCCTGCGGCATCGGCACCAGCGCCGAAACGGCCGTGAAGGCGATCAAGGCCGGCGCCAAGGAGTATGTGCCCCTGCCGCCGGACGCGGAGCTGATCGCCGCCGTGCTTGCCGCGGTCGCGGAGGAAAGCTCCGCGCTGATCTTCAAGGATCCGGCGATGAAGGCGGTGCTGAAGCTTGCGGACCAGGTCGCCCCGTCCGACGCTAGCATCCTCATCACCGGCGAATCCGGCACGGGCAAGGAAGTGGTGGCGCGATACATCCACGCCCACTCCAGGCGCGCCAGCAAGCCATTCATCTCGGTGAACTGCGCGGCCATTCCGGAGAATCTGCTGGAATCCGAATTGTTCGGCCATGAGAAGGGCTCCTTCACCGGCGCCATCGCGCGCCGCATCGGCAAGTTCGAGGAAGCCAGTGGCGGAACCCTGCTGCTGGACGAGATCAGCGAGATGCATCCGCGGCTGCAAGCCAAGCTGCTGCGCGCGATCCAGGAGCGCGTCGTCGACCGGGTCGGCGGCACGCAGCCGGTGAAGGTCGACATCCGCCTGCTCGCCACGTCGAATCGCGACCTGCAGGAGGAAGTGCGGAAGGGCAACTTCCGCGACGACCTGTTCTTCCGTCTCAACGTGATGTCGCTCGAGCTCCCGGCGCTGCGCCACCGTCCGTTGGATATCCAGGTGCTGGCCGAGCACTTCGCGAAGAAGTACGCCGATGCCAACGGCGTCAGGATCACCGGCATCGCACCCGACGTGATGGACATGCTGCGTGCTCACGAGTGGCGCGGCAACGTACGCGAGCTGGAGAACACCATGCATCGCGCCGTCCTGCTGGCGCAGGATTCGGTGATCGCCCCGGACGCCATCCTGCTGACCGGCGGGCGCGGCATCCCGGTTTCGGCCTTGCAGCAGCAAACCGGACTGACGGCAGCGCCCACAGCGGCAAAGACGGCGAGCGGCGTTACCAGCGCCCTGGTCGGCCGCACCGTCGCCGCCGTCGAGCGCGACCTCATCATCGACACGCTGCAGCACTGCCTGGGTAACCGGACCCATGCCGCCAACATCCTCGGCATCTCGATCCGTACCCTGCGCAACAAGCTGAAACAGTACAGCGAAGAAGGAGTGCCGGTCCCCGGCTCAGCGCACAGCGAGAGCGATCACTTCTCGGCCGCCTGATCGCACGTTGTACCCAGTAAGGATCGGATCAGATGGCGGATACCGGCAATAGCGGGGCCAACGCTGGCGGGACGGGCGCGCCGGCCTGGCTTGGCCAGCTCGCCAGGACGCTGCGGCGCGGCGAGATCATGCTCGCCGGCGGACTCATCTTCATTCTCGCGGTCCTCATCCTGCCGATGCCGGCTTGGATGCTGGACATCTGCCTCGCCTTCTCGATCACCGCATCGGTCCTCATCCTGATGGTGGTGCTGTTCATCCAGAAGCCGCTCGACTTCAGCACCTTCCCGACCGTTCTGCTCATCGTCACGATGACCAGGCTGTCGCTCAATCTCGCCTCGACACGCCTGATCCTGACCTACGGGCACGAAGGCAGCGACGCGGCCGGCCACGTGATCGAAGCCTTCGGCGGCTTCATCATGGCTGGCAACTACGTCATCGGCTTGATCGTGTTCGCGATCCTGGTGTTGGTCAACTTCGTCGTCATCACCAAGGGTTCGGGCCGTATCGCCGAAGTATCGGCTCGCTTCAGCCTGGACGCCATGCCCGGCAAGCAGATGGCGATCGACGCCGACCTCTCCGCCGGCCTGATCGACGAGAAGGACGCCCGCGCCCGCCGCAAGGCGCTGGAGGACGAAAGCAACTTCTTCGGCTCGATGGACGGCGCCGCCAAGTTCGTGCGCGGCGACGCGATCGCCGGCCTCATCATCACGCTCATCAACATCGTCGGCGGCATCATCATCGGCGTGGCGCAGCAGGACCTCTCGATGGGCGATGCCGCAAAGTCCTACACGCTGCTGACCGTCGGCGACGGCCTCGTCACCCAGGTCCCTGCCCTGATCGTCTCGACCGCCGCAGGTATGCTCGTCACCAAGGCGGGTGTCGACGGGTCGACCGACAAGGCGCTGTTCTCTCAGTTGTCGAGCTATCCCGCCGCACTTGGCATGGCCTCGTTCCTGATGGCGACGATGGCTGTGCTGCCCGGGATTCCCGCCCTGCCCTTCCTGCTGTTGGCTGGGCTCGCCGGCGGCGGCGCATTCCTGATCGCCCGGCGGCAGCGCCGGGTCACGGTGGAAGCCGTTGCGGAGCAGGCTCAACAGGCCGCCGCCGCGCCGGTCATGGAGGAGCCGATCTCCACCGCGCTTTCGATCGACGCCGTGCGGATCGAGCTGGGCTACGGCCTGCTCGGCCTCATCAACGCCGAGCAAGGCCATCGCCTGACCGACCAGATCAAGGCCCTGCGCCGGCAGTTGGCTAGCGAGATGGGCTTCATCCTGCCGGCCGTCCGCATCCAGGACAACCTTCAGATCAACGCCAATTCCTACGTCGTGCGCGTGAAGGAGATCGAGGCCGGGCGCGGCGATCTGCGGCCCAACATGCTGCTGGTCATGGATCCGCGCGGCGACAAGATCAACCTCGCCGGCGAAGAGACGGTCGAGCCGACCTTCGGCCTGCCGGCGATGTGGGTCGACCCGACCCTGCGCGAGGAGGCGTTGTTCCGCGGGTATACGGTGGTCGATCCCTCGACGGTCATCACCACGCACCTCACGGAGCTCATCAAAGACAACATGTCCGAGCTGCTCTCGCACGCCGAGACGCAGAAGCTACTCGACGAACTGCCCAAGGAGCATCAGAAGCTGGTCGCCGATCTCATCCCCGGCCAGATCTCCGTCAGCGGCGTGCAGCGCGTGCTGCAGGCCCTGCTCGGCGAGCGCGTGTCGATCCGCGATCTGCCGAACGTGCTGGAAGGCATCGCGGAGGCGTGCGGCTACTCGCGCAACGTCACCTCGATCACCGAGCATGTGCGTGCGCGCCTTGCCCGCCAGATCAGCGATGCTTCCACCGACCAGACCGGCGTCATCCCGATCCTCACACTGTCGCCGGAATGGGAGCAGGCCTTTAGCGACGCGCTGCACGGCGACGGCGAAGAGAAACAGCTGGTGATGGCGCCGACCACCTTGCAGCAGTTCATTCAGCTGGTCCGGCAGGCGTTCGAACGCTACACGATTATGGGCGAGAGCCCGGTGTTGCTGACCAGCCCAGCAATCCGGCCCTATGTGCGCTCGATCATCGAGCGGTTCCGCCCCATTACCACAGTGATGTCGCAGAACGAGATCCACGCCCGCGCGCGCATCCGCACGCTGGGACAGATCTAGGGCTGATCCATGCGCCTTCGGACCTTCACAGCCCCATCCATCAGCGAGGCCATGCGCCAGGTGCGCGCGGCTCTGGGAGAGGATGCCGTGATCTTGTCGACCGAGCAGGTCGGCAAGCAGGTCAAGCTGACCGCCGCGATCGAGTCAGCTCGCTCGGTCGCGGCAACCGCCACCGCGCCTGCCGCGGGAGACGACATCGAGACCGCCTTGCACTATCACAGCGTGCCGAGAGCACTCGCCGATCGGCTGCTCGCGACCGCCGGCGAGTTGGAAGGCGGCAGCCCGCAGCAGGTGCTGACTGCGGCTCTGCGGGCGCGGTTCGACTTCCGGCCCCTCACCGATCACAAGCCTGGCAGGCCGATCCTGCTGGCCGGCCTTCCCGGCGCCGGCAAGTCGGCGACCCTCGCCAAGCTGGCAGCGCGCGCCAAGGTCAATGGCTGGGCCGCGACCGCAATCACCTGCGACCTGGCCAAGGCCGGCGCGATCGAGCAGCTCGCCACCTATGCTAGGGCGCTGGAGATCCCTGCCTATCGCGCCAAGGACGCGGCCACGTTGCGCCGCGCCGTCGCGAAGACCGAGACCAGCGACCTCACCCTCATTGACACGCTCGGCACCAATCCGTTGAAGGCTGGTGATCTGGCGCAGCTGCGCGAGTGGGCCGAAGCGGCCGGCGCGGAGATCGTGTTGGTCATGGCAGCGGGGGGCGATGTGATCGAAAGTGCGGAGCTCGCGGCCGCCTATGCTGAAGCGGGCGCCACGCGCCTTGTCGCCACCAAGGTGGATGTGGCGCGGCGCTATGGCGGGATCCTGGCGGCGGCGGAGGCTGGACGCCTTGCGTTCGCGGGACTCGGCACCTCGCCCGAGATCGCGTCGGGCCTTGCCGCATTGCGCGCGGACCAGCTCTGCCGTCTAATTCTGCCTGCGAGTCGCGCCGAAACGCGCACCACAGGCGCCTCCGATAACAAATCGCTTTCCGGTACCGCATGATGATCCAGGAAACCCGCCGCACCGCTCCGACGGCCGCGACCGCTCCGATCGCCAATGCCATCGCCGTGGCGTCCGGCAAGGGCGGCGTCGGAAAGACCTGGCTCTCCATCACGCTGGCGCATGCCCTCGCCAATCTTAGTCGCCGCACAGTATTGATTGACGGCGATCTCGGACTCGCCAATGTCGACATCCAGCTCGGCCTTGCGCCCGAGCTGGATCTGGCGGACGTGCTCGACAACAACGTGCCACTGGCCCAGGCTGCGCAGCGCCACGAGCCAACAGGCCTCGACATCGTCGCCGGCCGTTCCGGCGTGGCGAGTCTGGCGACCTTGTCGCCCGCGCGGCTCACCAGCTTCGGCCGCGGCATCGCCGATCTCAGCGGCCGCTACGACCGCGTGCTGATCGATCTCGGCGCCGGCGTCGAGCGGCCGGTGCGCTATCTCGCTGGGGCAGCTCAGCGCACGATCGTGGTCACCAACGATGAGCCGACATCCCTTACCGACGCCTATGCGCTGATCAAGCTGCTGATGCAGGATGGCGCCAAGACCAAGGTGTCAGTCGTGGTGAACGCCGCCGCCAGCAAGGCGGAGGGCGAGCGCACCTACAAGACGCTGGCCAAGGCCTGCGACACCTTCCTGAAGATGACGCCACCATTGCTTGGGGTCGTGCGGCGCGACCCGAAGGTGCGCGAGGCGATCCGCGCGCAGGCCCCGCTGTTGACGCGTCACCCCAGCAGCGAGGCCGCACGCGACGTGGAAGCCATCGCGCAGCAATTGGCGCAAGCATCATGATGAGCGGGCGGCGATGAGCGAGTTCTCGATCAATCTGCCGCCGCGGCTGCCGAGCGCTGGACAAGCGCCCAGCGTCACCGCGATCGTTCCCGATCCGCCGCGCCAGCTGGCGCAGCTCGACAACGGCACGATCGTCAAGGGACTTGTGCAAGGTCGCGACCCCGACGGCCTACTGGTGGTCGTGACCGACAAGGGCACGGTCAAGCTCTCCACGCCTGCCAACATTCCAACCGGCAGCCAGGTGACGCTTGAATTGCGCGCTACCGGCGATCGCCTGCAGGTTCTGGTCCTGGCGGTAGACAGTCAACCCACGAGCGGCACGACCAGCCAGGGAGGACGGACCGGCGCCGTGCCGCCACCAGCCAGCCCCGGTACCGGCCAGACTCAGGCGCCGCCGCCATCGACCAGCACCACGCCGGCGCCGGCTCCTGTCGCGATCGCCGGGAGCGTGCTGCATGGCACAATCGTGCAAACGGCACCTGATACGCTCGCCCAGCTCATCCGCTCGCTGTTGCCTGGACCGCCAAGCGCGCAGCCACAGTTGGCGTCAGCGCAACTGGGGACGAGGCTTCCCCTGCCCGCTTCCTCTGGCACCCCGCTGCCGGCTACCGCGGGTGCGGCGCCGGGTCCAACCACGCCAGCGTCCCATCAGCCGGGAGCGCCTCCTGTTCCGGCGCAGGTCCAGCAGGCCAGCACTCTGCCCGGAGCACTGGTCAGCGCGCTGCAAACGGACGTGCGGGCGAAGATTGAGGCCTTGTTCTTTTCATCGCCGCCACCGCCGGGCGGCGCCGCGCCACCTCTGGCAAGCCACGTCAGGGGTACATTGCTCTCAAGCTCGCCAAGCAATCCGCAAGGCCTCGCCCAAAATCTGGCACAAGGTGCAAAGCTGCCGATCCCGCTGACCACTGGATCCGAGGTGCGGTTGCGGTTGATTGCAATGGCCTCGGCACCCGGACAGGCGCTTGCAATGTCGGCGCCCGCTTCTGGCGCGCAGCACGTGATGGCGGGTCGGATCATCGGCTATACGCCTTCGGGCAATGCCGTTCTCCATTCACCCTTAGGCGCCATCATCCTGCAGGGTCACGTGTCTCTGCCTGTCGGTGCCGAATTGAAGGTGGCGATCGAGCCTATCCTGCCGGCGCCGGCAGCCGCGCTGCCCTCCGGCTCGCTGTCCTTGCCGCAACTGCTGTTGTCGATCGCGCGCGGTTGGCCGAGCTTGGCGGAGGCCATCGCGCTGATGCGCCAGGGCGTGACCAACGCCGATACACTGGCCGCGCTTGCCCGCCTGCCTCAAGCGGGGCCGAGACTGGCAGCGGGACTGGTCGCGGCCATGCAGGCGATCCGCGCCAACGATGCGGACGCGCTGCTGGGCGCCCTGGTCGCTGCGCGCTCCGGCAGCACCACACGCGATGAAAGCGCGCGCAAGATCCGCCAGGAACTCGCGCAGGTCTCGACTCTGGCGCAGGAGCGCCCGGGCATCGACTGGCGTTGCTGTTTCATCCCGATCCTGGATGACGGCACGATCCGGCAGATCAACCTGTTCTACCGCCGCGATCGCCGCAAGGACCAGAAAGATGCGAAAGACGAGAAGTCCGGCACGCGCTTCATCGTCGAAGTCGACATGTCGAAGATGGGCCCGTTCCAGTTCGACGGGCTGGTGCGCGAGAAGCAGTTCGACCTGATGGTGCGCAGCCACATCGTCCTGCCGCAGAAATTCAAGCAGGACATCACCGAGCTGTTCCACGAAGCCCTGACGCTCGGCGACTACCGCGGCGACCTCGTCTTCCAGAAGGTGAAGGAGTTCCCAGTCTCGCCGCTGGAAGAAATCGAGAAATCGGCGACCCGGGTGTCAGCATAGATTGTCAATTGCTGGGCTGAGCAGCCATCACCAGGACCGGATCGGCGCGATACACGTCGGGGAAGACGCGCTTCAGGTTCTCGACCTTCGGCAAATCATTGAGGACAATGTAGGGATGGGTTGGGTTCCGGGTGAGGAAGTCCTGGTGATAGCCCTCGGCCGGATAGAAGGTGCGGCCCTGCTCGATCGTGGTGACGATCGCATCGCCGAAGATATGCGCCCGATTGAGCTGGTCGATATAGGCCTTGGCCACCCGCGCCTGCTGATCATTCATCGGAAAGATCGCTGAGCGATATTGGGTGCCGGTGTCCGGTCCCTGATAGTTGAGCTGGGTCGGGTCATGGGCGACCGAGAAATAGATCTGCAGGATCTCGCCATAGCTGATCCTGCTCGGATCGAAGGTGATCTGCACGGATTCGGCGTGGCTGGTCGCGCCGGTGCTCACCATCTCGTACTGGGCGGTGTCCGCTTGGCCGCCGGCGTAACCGGAAACAGCGCGAGTCACGCCGGCGACGTGTTGGAAGACGCCCTGCACGCCCCAGAAGCATCCGCCGGCCAGCACCGCAGTCTCCGCGGTCGACTGTGTCGGCTGCTCGTCGACTGCCGGCGCGGGTATCACGCGGGCATTCCCGGCCACGGACGGTTCCGCCCACGACGCCAGTGCGAAAAACCCGACGACAGCCGCGATGCCAGTCAACGACCTGATACGCAGAAATATTCGCCAATTCAATTGTGACATTGTCCGTCTCCCCGTTCAGGCCGTGGCAGGCTTGAAGACCAACGCAACGCCGTTCATGCAATAGCGCAGACCCGTCGGTTGCGGACCATCGTTGAACACATGGCCAAGATGGCCGCCACAGCGGTGGCACTGGACCTCCGTCCGGACCATGAAGAAGCTGGTATCCTCGGTCTCGTTGACTGCATTGTCGAGCGGCGCCCAGAAGCTCGGCCAGCCGGTGCCGCTGTCGAACTTTGTCGTCGATGAAAAAAGATCCAGGCCGCAGCCGGCGCAGGCGAAAGCGCCACGCCGCTCTTCGTGCAGAAGCGGGCTGCTGAAAGGCGGCTCCGTTGCGCCCTCCCGCAGTACTGCATATTGCTCCGGTGTCAGCAGCCTGCGCCACTCGTCATCGCTGTGGACAATTTCGAAAACCTGGTTGGCCTGGGGCGCACGAATCCACCAACGCTGCGCCGCTGCCGCAGTGACCGCAGCCATCGCGCCTCCCGCCAAAAGCCATCGCCTGGTGATCATGGCAAAGAACCTTTCGGATCACAGATTCGATCGCAGCCGGCTATCCCTATCTAGTGACTGTGATCTCGCTATGTCAGCACGCGACCGGCGATGGTCACGCACCTGTGAAATAAACACGGCGGCATGACGCAATGCTCCCGGGGCTTGCCGAATGGGCCGGTCCTCGAAATGCGCGATCGTTGCAGGGCGGCCGCGCGCTGGGGCATGCTGGCCCGCATGATCGTGCTGTTCACGGATTTTGGCCTGCACGGCCCTTACACCGGGCAGATGAAGGCGGTGCTCCACCAGAGCGCACCGGGCATACCCATTATCGACCTGTTCGCCGATGCGCCAGCCGGCAATCCCAAGGCCTCAGCCTACCTGCTGGCGGCCTATGACGATTGGTTCCAGGCGGGCTCCGTCTTTGTCTGTGTCGTCGACCCCGGCGTGGGTGGGCCGCGACCACCCATCATCGTCGAAGCCGATGGTCGTTGGTATGTCGGCCCCGGCAATGGCCTCTTCGAGTTGGTGCAGCGTCGTGCTGGGGACAAGCAGAGTTGGGACATCGACTGGAAACCCGAACGGCTCTCCGCCAGCTTTCACGGGCGCGACTTGTTCGCACCGGTCGCGGGCATGCTGGCGCGGGGCGAGCCGCCGCCCGGGCGGCCACGCACGGAAGGCGCGGAGCGCCGGCCGGACTGGCCCGATGATCTCGGCGAGATCATCTACATTGATCACTACGGCAACGCCATGACAGGCATCAGGGCCGCGCACCTGGCTCCCGGCACACGCTTGGCCGTCGCCGGCCGCGTGCTGCAGCCCGCGCGGACCTTCGGCGACTTGCCGCCCGGCGGCGCATTCTGGTACGAAAACTCCAACGGCCTGGCGGAGATCGCCGTCAACCAGGGCCGGGCGGACCGCGGCCTCGGCCTGTCAATCGGCAGCCCCGTCGGGTTCCTTTCTTGAACCCCACTACACGCAAGACGAGGTCCTGCTGGTCGTCGACGATTTTCTAGCCGCCTCCCCGCCTGGGCAGCGAGCGGGGCGCTCACTGCACTCCTGCCGCAGGTTCAACTTCGCTCCGTTGTGAGACCGCAGTCAGCGCCAAACGCAAGCCGAACCAGAGTGTCCACAGCGACATAACCAGCGATGCCGCGACCCAGATGAAGCTGCCCACGGTGATGCCGAACCACATGCCCAGGGGCCAGCCGAGGAAGGCTCCAATCCCGGCGACGACTGCAACGTACGACGCCCAGGCCGGTGTGGCTCGGCGAGCGGTCTGCGCCTCGTTGCCGGCGATGACGGCAACGGCTAACGCCAGGAACATAAAACCAGTGGCCTTTCCCTCGGAAAATGCCCACCAGGCCTCGAAAGTTGGCGTGTCCCCGGCAGCGGCGGCGGTAGCGACTACGGTGGCCTCGGCAACGGCGGTCGTCATAGTCCAGAGCGCGCCAATAGTAAGCACGCCCCAGGCAGACATCGTCCACCACGCCTCGGTCAGTCGCGACTTGGCCACCAGCACGATGAGACCTGTCAGCGCGAACAGCGATAGCGATGCCGCGGAAGCCCAATGGACGATCGCCCATCGGACGGGCCCATCGGCGATGACGCCCATCTGCTGACTCATGTCAGGATGGATCGGCCCATGGCCGACCAGCGCAGCTGCCAATAGCGGAGAGGCGATCGCAAGCCAAACTCCTGCTACCCGCGTTCCTTCTTCTGCATGTACCATGGAGACCTCGCATACTGTGATGGTCCCATGGCCCCGTCTAACGGCAAGTTCAAAGGGCGGTCAAGGCGGTCAAAGACCGGAACGGGTATTCGTTACTAGGTGCGGCACCACTGGCCTGACCTGCGCACGAATTCACCTTTGTTTCGTGTGTAATGGCGTTCTTGAATGGGCGCCAGCTCCATCCCAGCTCTGCGCCATGGCACGTAAGCCACGGAAACAAAGCACCGAAGGACCGAAGCCTCAAGGCTCCCGCAGCGATCGGCTGGTCGGCGCCAACACGCGCGTCGCACAGCAGGTGCGAAAGATCCTTCGCACGCATTACGCCAGCAAATACCGCGTCCGCTGAGGGGCCGGCTGCGCCGCGCGGAACAGGCACGCCTGGTGCCGCAGGCGTATTGACTCCCGCACCGGCTCCGTGGAATATATATTCCAAGAAAATGAAAACAGAGGCGCAAACATTCCGCGCCCGTTGGGAGGAAGGGTGGGCCGCCCGCCGAAATCGGCGAAATGGCTCGTTCCTATTGCGGAGGCTGCGACCGGCTTGCAGCCCGCGCGCGGTCAAGAACCCGGACTCCAGGCGACGGATGGCTCCTGGCCCGCCCAGCGGCGCCGGGAGAAGGTGCGCTTCCAACGCGTCGGCCATCGCCGTGATGGCGGCTCACATGCGACAGGAGGATAAGCACGTGAAGACCGGAATCATTCGAAGAGCCCTACTCGCGGCAGCGTTGACGCTGCCCCTGGTTGGCTTCGCCACCACCGCCAGCGCCGAAGGCGAGCGCTTCGTCTTCGTCAGCCATGCGCCGGATTCGGATTCGTGGTGGAACACGATCAAGAACGCGCTGAAGAACGCCGAGAAGGATCTCGGCGTGAAGGTCGAGTATCGCAACCCCTCGACCGGCGACATCGCCGACATGGCGCGCATCATCGAGCAGGCGACCGCGTCCAACCCGACCGGCATCATCAGCACGATCGCTGACTACGGCGTCCTGGAAGGTCCGCTCAAGGCCGCCCTCGCCAAGGGCATTCCCGTCCTGACCGTCAATTCCGGCACGGCCGAAGAGTCGAAGAAGATCGGCGCGCTGATGCATATCGGCCAGCCGGAATACGACGCGGGCAAGGGTGCCGGCGAACGCGCGAAAGAAGCCGGAGTGACGAAGTTCGTGTGCGTCAACCACTACATCACCAACACGGCCTCGGTTGAGCGCTGCCAGGGTTATGCTGACGCGCTGGGCGTCAAGCTCGGCAGCCAGATGCTCGATTCCGGCCAGGACCCGACCGAGGTCTATAACCGTGTGAAGGCCTATCTGACCGCCAATCCCGATACCGACGGCATTCTAACGCTCGGCCCGAATTCGGCCGATCCGGTGATCAAGCTGCTGCGCGACACCTCGTCCGCCCAGAAGTACAAGAGCTTCATCACCTTCGACCTCGACAGCGACATCTCGCAGGCGATCAAGGACGGCATCATGGACGCCGCCATTGATCAGCAGCCCTATCTCCAGGGCTACCTGCCTGTGGTGCTGCTCACGCAACATGCGCGCTATGGCGTGATGCCGGCCAACAACATCAACACCGGTCCCGGCTTCGTCACCAAGGCCAACATCGAGTTGGTCGAGAAGCTCGCCGGCGAGTATCGCTAGGCGCAGCGGTCGCCGGCGGGCGCGAGCCCGCCGGCATCTCTCCACATCCGCGTGGGCGCCTTGCGCCCGCCATGCCACATCTCGCAGGACACGAGCGCATATGGCAGAGCAGTCCACAGCCACTCCAGATCGCAAACCCGCCGCCACCATCGGCGACGAGCGTCTGGCGCACCAGTCGCCGATCCAACGCCTGATGGCCCGGCCGGCGCTCGGTGCGTTTGCCGGCGTCGTGCTCGTCTTCGCCTTCTTCGGTGCAACGGCCGGCAATACCGGCATGTTCGCCGCCGATGGCATGATGAGCTGGGCGACGGTCAGTGCCCAGCTCATGATCGTGGCGATTGGCGCGGCGCTCTTGATGATTGGCGGCGAGTTCGACCTCTCGGTCGGTTCGATGATCGGTTTTGCCGGGATGATGATGGCCCTGCCCACCGTCTATTTCGGCTGGCCCGTCGAGCTTAGCGTACTCTTCGCCTTCGCGGGCGCGCTCGGCATCGGCTTCCTCAACGGCCTGATCACGGTTCGCACTGGCCTGCCGTCCTTCATTGTCACCTTGGCTTCGCTCTATATCCTACGCGGCTTGACCATCGCGTTGTCTGTTCTGTTCTCCAACCGCACGATCGTCTCCGGCGTCAAGGAAGCCGCGGGCGACAGCTTCGTCACCTGGCTCTTTGCCGGGACGGTCGGCAATTCGTTCTTCGTCTGGCTCGCCGGCAACAACCTGATTGATCGCCTGCCGAACGGCGAGCCGATCGTCAACGGCATACCGATGGTGATCGTCTGGGCGCTGGCGCTGGCGATCGCTGCGCACATCATCCTGACCAAGACCAGGGTGGGCAATTGGATCTTCGGCGCCGGCGGCGATGCCAATGCGGCGCGCAATGTCGGCGTGCCGGTGAACCGGGTGAAGATCTCGCTTTTCATGTTCACCGCGTTCTGCGCGACGGTCTACGCCGCCTGCCAGGTGTTCGAGTTCGGCTCGGCCGCCTCCGACCGCGGCCTGCTCAAGGAGTTCGAGGCAATCATCGCCGCGGTGATCGGCGGCTGCCTCCTGACCGGCGGCTACGGCTCGATCATTGGCGCCATGTTCGGCGCGCTGATCTTCGGCGTCGTGCAGCAGGGCATCCTCTACACCGGCGTGCCCAACGACTGGTTCCGCGTCTTCCTCGGCACGATGCTGCTGGTGGCCGTGCTGTTCAACAACATGATCCGGCGCAGGGTGACGGCAGAGCGATGACAGAGAGATGACAGCCACCGATATACGCCCCATTGCGCCCACCCCGCAGCCGGGACGGGCGCTGATCGAGGTCCACAACCTCGTGAAGCATTTCGGGCCGGTGATCGCGCTGGCCGGTGTTTCGCTTACCCTCCATGCGGGCGAGGTGCACTGCCTGCTCGGCGACAATGGCGCCGGCAAATCGACACTGATCAAGACACTCTCGGGGGTATTCCGTCCCACCAATGGCGATTTCATGGTCGAAGGCGAGCAGGTTTCCTTCGGCAGCCCGCGCGACGCGCTCGATCGCGGCATTGCGACGGTCTACCAGGATCTGGCGATGATCCCGTTGCTCTCGATCACCCGCAACTTCTTCCTGGGACGCGAGCCGGTGAAGTGGCGCGTCGGCCCGTTCTCCTTCATCGACATGGAGCATGCCGACCAGATCGCACGCGAGGAGATGCGCCAGATCGGCATCAACGTGCGTGATCCGCAGCAGCACGTCGGCACGCTGTCCGGTGGCGAGCGCCAGTGCGTCGCCATCGCGCGCGCGGTCCATTTCGGCGCCAAGGTGTTGATCCTCGACGAGCCGACCTCAGCGCTCGGCGTCGCCCAGACCTCGATGGTCCTGAAATATGTCCGCCAACTGCGGCAGAAGGGGCTGGGGATCATCTTCATCACGCACAACGTCCGCCACGCCTACGCCGTCGGCGACCGCTTCACGATCCTCAACCGCGGCAAGACGCTCGGCACGTTCAAGAAGTCGGAGATCACGCTGGACCGGCTGCAGATCATGATGGCCGGCGACAAGGAGCTCCAGCAGCTCGACGAGGAGCTGGGCGGAACCGTCTGAGAGATGCGGGCGCGAAGGCGCGGTCATCGCACTTAGGCAACCGAGCATCATTCCCCTCCCCCACACTGGGGGAGGGTCAGGGTGGGGAAGAGAGCGATAACTGTCCCCACCGAAACGCGGCTTCCCCTTCCCTAACCTCCCCAATTTGGAGGAGGAGATCGCAGCGCGCGTTCTTCATATGCGATAGCCCTTGGCGCCCGGAGAAGGGCCGCCGTCACCCCTTCCGCCGGTGCAGCTGTAGGCCGACCTCGTCGTTGGCGGCCTGCTCCTTGCGGCGTTCGGCGAGGCGCTGGCGCTGCTCGCGGTTCTTCACGGTCTGCTCGGTCTTCTTGAGCTCGGAGAAGGCCTCGGTGATCTGCTCGCGCAGCTTCTCCAGCTCGCCGCGCAGGTCGTGCAGCGATTTGTCGAGCCGTTCGCGGCGGCCCTTCATCATCTGCCGATAGCCGGGCAGCTGACGCTGCAGCTCGATATTGGCGCGCGAGGCTTCGATTTCGCGCTCGACCTGGTCGTCGAGCTTGTTGATGTCCTGCACCAGCCGCTCGATCAGCAGCTCGAGATCGCTGGCCTGGCGCCGCTTCTCGTCCAGCGTCCAGCGCTGCAGCCGTATCAGCTGGTCGAGCCCGCTCACGAGATCACCTTGGGCCCGATCTTGCCAATCTTGGCCGGTGGCTCGGCATCAGGATGCGGCAGGCCGACAATGTCGGCGAGCAGGTTGTAGCCGGTCTGAAGGTCGGTCCGGTCGGACCGCCTCTGGCCGAGGAATATCTCGAGCGGCTCGAATAGCCGGATCGCCTCGTCCACCTGCGGGTCGGTGCCCTTGCGGTAGGCGCCGAGGCGGATCAGCTCCGCCATATCCTCGTAGACCGACAGATGCTGGCGCGCGCGCCGCACGATCTCCGTCTCCGCGTCGGTGTTGCAGTTCGGCATGGTGCGCGAGAGCGATCGCAGCACATTGACCGCTGGATAGCGGCCGCGCTCCGCTATGCTGCGTTCCAGCACGATGTGGCCGTCGAGGATGCCGCGCACCGCATCGGCGACCGGCTCGTTGTGATCGTCACCCTCGACCAAGACCGTGAAGAGCCCCGTGATGCTGCCGGATCCGGAAAGGCCCGGTCCAGCGCGCTCCAGGAGGCGCGGCAGCTCCGCGAAGGTGGAAGGCGTATAGCCCTTGCTCGCCGGCGGCTCGCCGACCGACAGGCCGATCTCCCGCATCGCCATCGCGAAGCGCGTGACGCTGTCCATCATGCACAGCACGTGGTCACCCTGGTCGCGGAAATATTCGGCGACCGTCAAGCTCATCTGCGCCGCCTGGCGGCGCATCAAGGGCGATTCATCCGACGTCGCCACCACGATGACACTGCGCGCCAGGCCCTCCGGACCAAGCTCGTCCTCGATGAACTCCTGCACCTCGCGGCCGCGCTCACCGATCAGGCCGATGACGTTGACGTCGAGCGAGGCATAGCGCGCCATCATCGACAGCAGCACCGACTTGCCGACGCCCGAGGCGGCGAAGATGCCCATGCGCTGCCCGCGGCAGCACGTCGCGAACGTGTTGATCGAGCGGACGCCGAGATCGATCTTCTCGCCGACCCGGCCACGAGCATGCGCTGGCGGTGGGACATTGCGGATCCGCATCGGGATCTTACCGGCAGGCAGCGGCCCCTTGCCGTCGATCGGCTCGCCCAGCGCGTTGATCACCCGGCCGAGCCAGGCGCGACTCGGCCACGCCACCGGATCGTTCTCGACCACGATGGCCTTGCTGCCCAGCCCGACGCCTTCCAGCGCGCCGAAGGCCAGAGCCAGGGCACGGCCGTTCCGGAAACCGACCACCTCGCAACCGATCCGGCGATTGGCCCGGTCAAGCAGGTCGCAGCGCGCCCCGATGGCGAGCGATCCATCGATGCCGGCGATCTCCACCAGCATGCCAAGGATCGCCGCGACGCGGCCGTAGACGCGTCGGTCGGGGATTCGCTCAATGTCGTGCAGGATGTCTTCGATTGGGAGCGCGTGCGCCATGCCCCAAATTGCCCAAGTTGCCCCAGTAAGTGTGACCCTCGCCTGCGACTCTAGCCAAACGTGATTAACCAGCGGTTAAAGTTAAGCTCAGGCGTGCTACAAATTCCCGGAGAGTTATCAATGAGTTAACTACCGAAAATGAGATGTAGACCGAACTGGCGGGCTGTGGATAATTGGTGCGCCACCCACGGAAATCTGCGGCTTTCTGCGATCATTGCTTTACTTTCCTGGGGATAAATGGTTAACATTTATCTGTATTAATGTCGTCGTGAGCTATCGCTGGGAGTTTGGGGCCATGCGAGTGTTGCTAGTTGAAGACGATGCCAACACCGCTCAGAGCATCGAACTGATCCTCAAGTCTGAGGGCTACATTGTTGACACGACCGACCTCGGCGAAGACGGGCTCGAGATCGGCAAGCTTTACGATTACGACATCATCATCCTGGATTTGATGCTGCCGGATATCGACGGGTACGAGGTGTTGCGCCGCCTGCGCTCCTCGCGTGTCAATACGCCAATCCTGATCTTGTCCGGTCTATCGGAGCTGGACAATAAGATCAAAGGTCTCGGCTTCGGCGCCGACGATTACCTGACGAAGCCCTTCGACCGGCGCGAGCTGCTGGCGCGCATCCAGGCGATCGTGCGTCGCTCCAAGGGCCATTCGGAATCGGTGATCAAGACCGGCAAGCTGACGGTTAACCTCGACACGCGCACCGTCGAGGTGGAGAACCAGCCGCTGCATCTGACCGGAAAGGAATACGGAATCCTCGAGCTCCTCTCCCTGCGCAAGGGCACGACCCTGACCAAGGAGATGTTCCTCAACCACCTCTATGGTGGGATGGACGAGCCGGAGCTGAAGATCATCGATGTGTTCGTCTGCAAGCTTCGCAAGAAGCTCAGCAATGCTACCGGCGGCGAGAACTACATCGAGACGGTCTGGGGCCGCGGCTACGTGCTGCGGGATCCCGAAGAGGCCCGAACCGGCAACGGCGCCAAGAAGGTCGAAGGCGCCAGCGCTTAGCTCGTCCAACCGATCAAGACAAATCGCCGGGCTTTCGCCCGGCGATGCCATTTTATGGCCTATTCATGGCGAACTGCCGCTCCGTACAGATGATTTCGCTCGATAGCCATACTTCCACCTATTTCGCAGACTGATGTAGTCCGCATGAGAGCATCGCTTCGATACCTGCTGATTGTCCTCGTTCTCAATCTGGATGCTGGGGCGGCCGGGGCCGACGGAACCGGCCTCTGCATCCGGTCGATGCCCGGTCGACCTCCAATCGATGGTCCGGCGGCGAAGGCGGCTGGAACAATCGTCTCACGGCGCAGTCAGGCTATCGCCCCCACTTTCATGGACCTTCCTGCCGGCGGAAAGTTTCCGCTGATCTACGATTTCTTCACCGAGCAATTGGCTGACGGGACGAGACAGAACCATACCTTCTTCTGGCACATCGATCCCGCCGGGGAGGCTGCTTTCGCCTTGCTCCGATCAAAACCAGAGAGCAAAGGATCAAAATGCAAATCGCCGGGCTTTCGCCCGGCGATTTTGTTTGCGATGTCGAGAGGTCTTACCGAGGCGCGCCGGCGGCGGCTGCGATCGGGAAGCTCGGCATCGGCTGGCGCGCGCCGCTGGCGGCGGCGGAGGCAACGCCATAGACGCCGCGCTGGCCCGGCACCATCTGGAACTTGTCGGTGATGCCGAGCACGGTCTCCGCGCCGCCGAGGAAGAGGAACCCGTCCTCCGGCATGACCTTGGCGACACTGTTGAGCACGCGCGTCTTGGTCGGCTGGTCGAAATAGATGAGCACGTTGCGGCAGAACACCACGTCGAACCGGCCGAGCTGCATCGGATCGTGCAGCAGGTTGAACTCGCGATACTGTACCATGCTGCGCAGCTTGGCATTGATCTGCCAGCGGTCGCCGATCTGGGCGAAATACTTCACCAGCATGGTGATGGGCAGGCCGCGTTGCACCTCGAACTGCGAGTACAGGCCTTCCTTGGCGCGCGCCAGGATCTCAGTCGACAGGTCGGTGCCGACGATCTCGATCTTCCAGCCGTTCATCTGCGCTGCCATTTCCGAGAGGATCATGGCCAGCGAATAGGGCTCCTGACCGCTCGAGCAGGCGGCGCTCCAGATCCGGATGGTGCGGCTGGCGGCGCGACTCTTCATGAGAGCCGGCAGCACCAGCTGCTTGAACTGATCGAACGGCTTGGTGTCGCGGAAGAAGAAGGACTCGTTCGTGGTCATCGCCTCGACCACGTCACGGATCACCGCCTCGTCCATCTTGGTCCGGATGACGCGCACCAGATCGTCGAACGTCGGCAGCTTCCACTTGCGCGCGACCGGCAGCAGCCGGCTTTCGAGCAGGTAAGCCTTGTCGTTTGTAAGGACCAGCCCGGAGCGTTCCCGGAGGATCTGGCAGATGAATTCAAAATCGGTCACGGTCATGCAGCCATCCTCGAAATGGCCTTGCGGACATAAGGCCCGATATCGGAAAGCGGCAGCACGGCGCTGCACAGGCCGCTGCTAGCGACGGAACCCGGCATGCCCCACACCACACTGGTCGCTTCATCCTGAGCGGCGATGACGCCGCCGGCCGCCGCGAGTTCCTGGCCGCCTTTCAATCCGTCTTGGCCCATGCCGGTCAGGATCACCGCCAGCACTTTGCCGTTGTACGCCTTCGCGAGCGAACGCAGCATCGGATCCACCGCCGGCCGGCAGAAGTTCTCCGGCGGGTTCTTGTCGAGCCGCAGCACCTTGCGGCCGCCTTCGGCGTGAACCGTCATGTGGAAATCGCCGGGTGCGACATAGATGCGGCCGGGCATCACCGGCTCGCTGTCCTTCGCCTCAGCGGCAGGCATGCCGCTTGCCTGGCCAAGATGCTCGGCCAGAATCGTGGTGAAGGTGGCCGGCATGTGCTGCGTCACGAAAACCGGCAGGTTCGTCACCTTGCCCATCATCTGGAAGACCTTGAACAAGGCCTGCGGCCCGCCGGTCGAAGAGCCGATCGCGATGCAGTCCGGCCGGAACAAGGTCGGCACCTCGCGCAGCTTGATCGGACCCACCGGGAAACGCCGCGCCGCCGGCGCGCTCGGTGCGTCCGTGCCTTGGCGAGCTGCAGAGCCGCGCCGCCGGCGCGCCACCGCGCCCCAGCTCTTCACCTTGGAGATGAGCTCGCGCTTGAAATCCTCGGCAGAATGTATTTCGCCGGTCGAGCTCGGCTTCGGCACGTAGTCTGCGGCGCCCTTGGACAGCGCCTTCATGCTGATGGAGGCACCCTTGAGCGTCAGGGTGGAGGCCATGATGACCTGCATGCCTGGCCGCGCCGCCAGCAGTTGCGGCAGCGCCGTCATACCGTCCATCACCGGCATCTCGATGTCGAGTACCACGACTTCGATGTCGTTGCGGGTGACTTCGTCGATTGCCATCTTGCCGTTCGCGGCAGTGGCGACAACCTTGATCCCGGGATCGCTGTCGAGCGACCGCGACACCAGACCGCGAATGACATGGGAGTCATCCACGACCAAAACGCGAATGGGCGCCGGTCCGGTCGTCGCAGTCCTTGGTACGCCAATCTCCCTCACGCCTGTCTCCCGGCAATACGCACTTCGTGCCCTGTCCCAGCCGCACTCGGTCAGATCAGGCCGACCTGGGTGAACTTGGATTCGATGATTTCGCTATCGAACGGCTTCATGATGTATTCGTTGGCGCCCGCGCCGATCGCTTCCTGGATGTGGGCGATGTCATTCTCGGTCGTGCAGAACACCACGATCGGAGTCTGCCCGCCTTCCGCCTTGCGCAGCTCGCGCAGGAAGTCGATGCCGCTCATCACCGGCATATTCCAGTCGAGCAGGATGGCGTCCGGCATGCGCCTGAGGCACACATCCATGGCCTTGCGACCATCTTCGGCTTCCTCGATCTCGAAGTTGAGACCTTCGAGGATCTTACGCGCGACCATTCGAACGACCTTCGAATCGTCGACGACAAGACAGCTCTTCATCGTTCTGCTCCGTACATATCCCCGGCCGTGCTATGCAACGTCCTTGTGGCCACCGAAATTCAGCAGCGAGCCGACCGACAACACGACCAGCAATGCGCCGTTGAGGCGGTAAATGCCGTCCGAGAACTCGCGCAGGCGCGCGTTCAAGGTCGGCGGATTGCGCTGATAATCCTTCATGTTGAGACTGAGCACCTCGCCCACCGAATCGACCAGCAGGCTGTAAAGCTCGCCTTCGTATTCGACCACCACCGACATCGGCGGCTTGCCGTCTTCCTTCTTTGGCATGCCGAGGCGCAGCCGCACGTCAATGGCGGTCACGATCCGACCGCGCAGGTTGAGTGAGCCTGCGACCTCCGGCGGCGCCAGCGGCACGCGCGTGATCTGCTGCGAGCCCAGCACGTCCTGAACGTTGAGCACCGGGATGCCGAACATCTGCGACCCGATCGACATCGTCACGTAGTCGCGATGGTCCTCGGACCCGATGGTCGTGGCGCCCTCGGTCAAGGTGGTGGTTGAACTCATGCTGCGCCCCTCATCTCGGACAGGGTGGAATTGAGCGTGTGGACCAGGCCGTCGCGGTCATACTTGGCGACGTAATCGTCGAACCCGACCGAGCGGCCCTTCTCGAGGTTGTGCGGCGAGGCATGAGAGGACAGAGCGACGATCGGGACGTTGTGCCACCGGCCGCTGCGCTTCACCATCTCGCAGAACTCGAAGCCGGACATGCCGGGCATCTCGATGTCGCTGACGATGATGTCGAACTCTTCGCCCGCTTCGCACAGCATCAGGGCGCGATCCGGGCTGTCGACTGCCGTCACCTCGAAGCCGGCGGCGGAAAGCTGCGGGGCCAGCAGGTTGCGGAAGAAGGCGCTGTCGTCCACCAGCAGCAGGCGCTTGTGCAACTTGCCGGTTTGGTCGCGGTCGTGCGAGCCGAACCAGTCGGCGTAGGCCTGACGCAGATAGTAGCCGGTGTCGATGATCTCGGTCGCCTGGCCGGCCACCACTGCGCTGCCGATGCGGCCGGGCAGTTCGGCGCCGAGCTCGACATTGAGCCGCGCTTCGACGATGTCGACGATCTGATCGACCATCAGGCCCATCGAGTGCTCATCGTCCTGGAACACCAGCACCGGCTGGCGCTGGCCTTCGGCCGCCATCTCCTGGCTCGGATCCATGTGGATCAGTGGCATCAGCTGGCCGCGATACTGCACGACCCAGCGCCCGTTGGAGGTCTCGATCGACTTGCGCTCGATCTCCTCGAGGCGTGCCACCAGGGCCAGCGGAACCGCCTTCGGCGCGCCGCCGCCGGCGCGGAACAGGAGCAGTGGAACTTTTTCGTCGCTGTGGCCGCGGGACTTGGTCGCCATCGTATCGGCACCGCTGTTCTCGGCAACGCCGGTCTGGCCGGAGTGCGACGCGATGCCGTTTGGATCTAGGATCATAATGACGCTGCCGTCGCCCAGGATTGTGTTGCCGGAGAACATCTCGATGTCGCGCAGGATCGGCGCGACCGGCTTCACGACGATTTCCTCGGTATCGAACACCCGGTCGACCATGATGCCGAAGCTATAGGTGCCGACCTGGGTCACGACGATGAACGTATCGTCCTCCGACTTCACTTCATTGGTATCGAGCCGCAGCAGCTTGCGCAGCGACACCAGCGGCAGCAGGCGGTTACGCAGGCGCAGCACCGGCGTGTCCTTGATACGCTCGACCTTCAGCTCGCCGTTGGTGGTGGCGCGAACCAGCTCGACCACGCTGATCTGCGGGATCGCGAAGCGCTCGCCCGCACACTCGACGATGAGGGCCGAAACGATCGCCAGGGTGAGCGGGATCTTGATGATGAAGGTCGTGCCCCTGCCAGCCGTCGAGCGCATCTCGACGGTGCCGCCGATCTTCTCGATATTGGTCTTGACCACGTCCATGCCGACGCCGCGGCCAGAGACGCTGGTCACCTTCGCGGCGGTCGAGAATCCGGCCTTGAACACATATTGCTGGATCTGCTGCTCGCTCATCTGCTCCAGCTCGGACTCGCTGGCCAGGCCGTTCTGCAGGATCTTCGCCTTGATCCTGTCGATCGCGAGACCGCGGCCGTCGTCGCTGATCTCGATGATGATATGGCCGCCCTCGTGATAGGCGTTGAGCGTGACCTTGCCAGTTTCTGGCTTGCCCGCGCGGCGCCGGTCTTCCGGACCCTCCAGCCCGTGGTCGGCCGAGTTGCGCACCATGTGGGTCAGCGGGTCCTTGATCATCTCGAGGACCTGGCGATCGAGCTCGGTATCCTGGCCGATCATGACCAGCTCGATCTTCTTCTTCAGTTCGTGGCTGAGATCGCGCACCAGGCGCGGCAGCTTCGACCACGCATTGCCGATCGGCTGCATGCGCGTCTTCATGACGCCTTCCTGCAGCTCCGACGTAACGTGGTTGAGACGCTGCAGCGGGCCGGCGAATTCGCTGTCCTTTTGCTTGCGTAGGATCTGCAGCACCTGGTTGCGGGTGAGCACCAGCTCGCTCACCATCGTCATCAGGTTCTCGAGCAGCTCGACGTTGACGCGGATGCTCTGGTTGGCGACCGCGCTGTCCTTCGCTTCGGAGACTTCGCTTTTCGCCGGCGCGGCAGCCGCCATCACGGCAGCGGCAGCAGCCTTGCTCGGAGCGGGCGCTGGCTCGGCTTCCGGTGCGGCCGCGGCTTCGACCGCAGACGGCTCGGCAGCGGCGTGCGCGGCGGCATTGGTCGGACTGGAGCCGGCTTCGGCCCGGCCCATGATTTCATCGCGGCTGGCATAGACGATTGCCATGATCATCGCTGCCAGATGCGCGGGCACTTCAAGCGCATTCAGCGCGGCCTGCATGTGGCCGGCGAACGCGTCGAAGTGCGAATCGTCCATGCCCTTGCCGACGGCGGCGGCGTGCGGGCACTTGAGGTCGACCTTGCCGAACGCGTTGGGGCCGCCGCAGACCATTGCGAGATACTCGCGCATGCGGCCCTGCAGCCGGTCCATGTTGACGCCTTCGAAGAAGTGCTTGAGGCGCAGGTCGCCCATGACGCGGGAGAACAAGACCTCCACCACCGCATCGATCGTGCCCATGCCGCCGATCTGGTCGTAGATCGACGGTGTCTTGCCTGACTTCGTTGCCACGGTTTCTGCCTTCGGTTGCGATTTGGGAGCCGACGGTGCTGCCGACGCCACCGGCGCCGCGCCGCCTTCGGCAATGAGATTGAGGCGCTGGATCAGCGCGGAGTCGTCGCCCTCGGGCTCGCTGCCGTTCGCTTCCAGATCACCCATGATGGACCGGATGCGATCGAGGCACTCGAGCACGGCGGTGATTGCTTCCGGGCTCGCCACCAGTTCGCCGTCGCGCAGCTTGCCCAGGATGTTCTCGCCCGCGTGCGCCACCGATTCGAGCCGCGGCAGGCCGAGGAAACCGCAGGTGCCCTTCACCGTGTGAACCAGCCGAAAGATGTTGCCGAGCAGTTCCATGTCGTTCGGGTTCTGCTCGAGCTTCACCAGCTCGACATCCAGAACGGCGAGGTTCTCAGAGGTTTCCGTCAGGAACTCACTCAGCAGATCATCCATAGTGCAGGCTCTTGAGCTGGTTGGTTGTTTCGCTCGCCCACACGTGAGCAGACAGGCGCGCGACACTGCCTGCAGCGTTACCGAAAACGATTAATTTAAGGTGAACCCGGCCTATGCCGGATGGCGGACCCGACTACCGGGAAGTAGCGAGAATCCCTAGGATTCCTGGCGCCGACTGAGTGATCGCGAGGGTCATACCCAGGCGTTGTGCGAAGGCCGCCGATACATACGGAAGGATATTGTGAGCCGTCAGGTCTTCCGGCTGAAGATTGCGATTGATCGCGCGCCCGAACTCTTCCGACCAAGCGATCTGCTGGCCCATGCAGTCCAGCTCGATCGTCCCGTTCCCCAACTGGGGCGAACGAACTTGCAGGTTGATCGTGCCGCCGCGCGGCAGGCTCTCGGCACCCAGGATGATGAGATTGAGGGTGAGCTTGCCATAGCCTGCGGGAACAGAGTTCGACTCCGGCAGCTCGCCCGTGGACAATTGGGCTTTTCCGTTCTGCAGGAATTCCTTAGCCAGCGCGACGGCTTCGCGCGGCCCGAAGGTCTGCTGGTTGCCGGCGTTCCCCAGGGCGCTGCGATAGACCTGCAGGAGCACGCTGGCCCGCTTGGCGCTGCGCTGTGCCAGGGCGGCCGCCTCCTCCCTTAGCGCCGCGTCTTCCTCCTCCTCCAGCAGTTCTAGACCGTTATTGACGGCCCCGATCGGGCTGATCACGTCATGACAAAGCTTGGAGCAGGCCAGTTCCAGTGCACGCAGGTGGATATCCATGCCAAAGCCCTTGTTTTCGTTAGGCCGTAATAAGACGGCCGGCCTTTGAGTATCTAGTCCCGATCCTGGCGGGAAAGCGTATATGCTTCGTTACACATTGGCGGTTTTGGGGCAAGGCTGGGTCCGCCGGGACACAGGGAAATGAACGTGACATGAATGAATCCGTTGACCGGCTGGCGCCTGGAACCTTCGTCCGCTCTCCAGCCAATCCGGATTGGGGGCTGGGCCAGGTGCAGTCTGCTATCGGCGACAAGGTCACAGTCAATTTTGAGCACCGCGGCAAGCTGGTGCTGAACCTCGCCGCCGCCCCGTTAATTGTGGTGGATACTCCAGGTTCAGAAACCGGCAACAGGTAGCGGAGGGAATGGTTCCCATGGCGGCGACGGGACGGTTCATCGAGGACCTGACTTGGCCGGAGGTCGCTGAAGCCTTCAAGGCGGATGTGCCGGTCGTCCTCCCGATCGGCGCGGCGTCCAAGGAGCATGGGCGCCATCTGCCGATGAAGGCCGATTGGCTGCTGGCCCGCGCCCTGATAGAAGGCATCGCGGGACGGTTGCCCGTTCTGATCGCCCCCATCGTGCCGTTCGGCTACTACCCGGTCTTCCGCGCCTATCCCGGCAGCCAGCATGTAACAGCCGACACCTTCGTGCGGCTGCTGACGGAGTTGCTCGAGGGATTGATCGATCAGGGTGCACGACGCATCGCAATCATGAATACCGGAGTCTCGACCGAAGGGCCGGTCGGGCTGGCGACGCGCGGCATTCTCGAGCGTCGTGGCATCGCGATCGGAGTTGCCGACATCCGCCGCCTCGGCCGCAAGGCGGACCATTTGCTTCAGCAGAAGGTCGGCAGCCATGCCGATGAGCGCGAGACGTCGGTGATGCTCGCGATCGCGCCCGAACTGGTGCGCATGGATCAGGCGCGCGCCGACTACGGCAAGGGGCCGCCGGCAGGCGTTTTTACAACGCCGACGACGATGCAGAGCACGGACCCGAGTGCCGCCGATTACAGTGAAACCGGCGCTTTCGGCGATCCGACGTTGGCGAGCACAGCGAAAGGCCAATTCATTCTGGAAGCGATGATCGAGGATCTGGTCGCTGGCCTTGTCGCACTCTTCCCCGACCTTCAGCCCACGCGATAACGCACGGGCATCGCCACAATAGCCCATCGGCATTTTTGTTCTGGCGCGGGAAGGCGCATCTTCTGATGCGTGAAACGGGCTCTCCTGTCCCTGATCCCCAAGGCCCGCTCTCACGCGTACCCTCCCTCCCCTAAGACGAGGCCGCCCGGGCTCCCCCCACCCGGGCGGCGTCGATATGATTTAATTCCACGAGACAGGCCTATAGAAACGTGGCCTGCCATCGCCTCGGTTCGCATGCGTATGGTGCAATGGTTGAATAGGTGGTGTCGGATAGACGCGCGGTTGGACCGCCGATAGTATTCTGCGGGGTACGGGTCGGGAACTCGACCGCATGATCGAGCAGCACATCCCACGCCGCTTGGCCGCCATTCTTGCGGCCGATGTTGTCGGCTATTGCCGGCTCATGGAACAGGACGAGCGCGGCACGCTCGCCGCTCTCAAGGCACGGCGAAATCAGATCCTTGAGCCTCTCGTGGCCGAACATCACGGCCGCATCTTCAAGCTCATGGGGGATGGTGTGCTGGTCGAGTTCGGCAGCGCGGTACACGCGGTGGAATGCGCAATTGCGCTGCAGCGCGCTATGACCGTTGCCAATGACGCACTTCCCGAGGATCGTCGGATCGTGCTCCGCATCGGCATCAGCTTGGGCGACATTATGATCGAGGGCAGCGATCTATATGGCGACACCGTCAATGTCGCCGCCCGGCTGCAAGGGCTCGCGCAGCCGGGCGCAATTCTTCTCTCCGCCACCGTACACGACTATGTCAGAGGCAAGATTAACGTGGCGTTCGACGATCTCGGCGCTGCCAACCTCAGGAATCTCGTCGAGCCCGTGCGCCTCTACCGCGTGGCGGATGTTGGTGGCGCGAATGTCGCGGCTCGCCATCCGACGATCGGCAAGCCTTCCATCGCCGTCATGCCGTTTGTGAATCTGAGCGGCGACCCCGAACAGGAATATTTCAGCGACGGCATCACCGAAGAACTTATCACTTCACTCGCATTCTGGCGGTCATTTCCCGTGATCGCCCGCAGTTCGACCTTCACATACAAGGGCAAGGCGATCGACGTGACGCGCATTGCCCGTGAACTGGGCGCGCGATATATCGTCGAGGGAAGCGTTCGCCGGTCCAGCGGCCAGATTCGTGTCACGGCGCAGATGATCGATGGCCGGTCAGGCCACCACGTTTGGGCCGCCCGGTACGACTGCGTTCCGGATGACATTTTCGCGCTTCAGGATCAGCTGGCACATCGTATCGCCGCCACGATCGTGCCGGAGCTGGAACGACTGGAGATCAAGCGCGCCTGTCACAAGCGCCCTGCTGATCTTGACGCGTGGGACCTCTATCTCCGCGGACTATCCTTCCTGCAGTCCTTCACGCGCGAAGGCAACGCTCAGGCGAGAGATATGTTCGAACGGGCTATCGCGCTTGATTCCGAATATGCCGACGCATATGCCGGCCTCGCTGTCAGCTATCATCGCGATCTGCTGCTGGAGTGCGCCGCCGACCGAAATGCTGCTATCGAGAAGTCAGCCTCGGCTTCTCACCGCGCGGTCGCGTTGGATCCAGCTTCGTCCAACGCACATGCGGCACTTGCCACAGCATACCTCTGGCGCAACGAGCACGCGCTCTCGCTCGACGAGGCGCGGCGCGCGCTCGAACTCAATCCGAGCGACGCCCAGGTCCTTCACGCGTGGGGCAACAAGGCGGACCTCGCCGGTGACCCCGAAGGCCTGCCGGCGATGGAGCAGGCGCAAAAGCTCAACCCGCAGGATCCCGACAGGCACTCCCATCTCTGCTTTCTGGCCCGCGCCTACGTAAATGCCCGCCGCTACGAGGAGGCGGTGGCGTGCGCCCGGGCCGCGATCGAGCGGCAGCCGAGCTATCCTCACGCCCAGTTCGTCCTCGCTATTGCCCTCGGACACCTCGGCCGGGCGGCTGATGCGCGTGCCGCCCTGGACCGGTGCAGTGCCCTTCACCCCGGATTTATCGCGGGCCGGACCAACTGGCGGCCCTATCTATCTGATGCTGCCAATGAGCATCTGCGCGACGGGCTGCGGAAGATCGGCTTCCAGATCGATGCCGGGTAATCGGCGTACGCCCACCCAGCTGTCGCGGAGAGACCGTATATGAGGGGCACCGCCCGGCTGGTAAGCCGAGCGGCAGTTTCCTCGAGAGAAGTGAAAAACGAGGCTTCGGTTACGCGGGCTGCTCGCCTTCGGTCGGACCTTGGGGACGGTTCTTGCGCTCGGCCATGAACTGGTCGAACTCGGCCTTGTCCTTGGCTTTGCGCAGGCGGTCGAGGAAGCCGCGAAACTCCTTCTCTTCCTCTTCCAGCCGCTTGAGCGTTTCGGCGCGATACTCATCGAAGGCCGCATTGCCGCTCGACCCGCTCCAGGGGCTCCGCCGCCAGTTTTCGCGCCAACGCTCCATCCGTTCCTGTCGGCCGTACCAACGGCCGTGACCACCGCAGCCCATGCGTCCGCTCCATATCAAGTAAGCCAACAATGCCAGGCCGATCGGCCAAGCGATGATGAAGGTCAGGACCAGCAGGGCAATCCAAGCCGGCTTGCCCATCTCGTCCATCCGAGCAGCAAAGCCCATCAGGATATCCTCTTACACCACGTGGATGTGAATGTTAATTACATTAACATAAATGGCACCAGCAAGGCTTTCTGTCAAGCGGTGCGGCCCGAAAATCGAAAATTGTGATCCGCTTTGTCCGCCCAGCCTACTTCCCGCCGGTGAGCCCGAGCCCGCGCAGATAGACCAGGATGGCCGCCTCAAGCAGGTCCTCCGGCAGCATCGGCAGCTTGCGGCGCCCGGGATCGCCGCGCGCGAAGAGCGACGCGATTCCGTGCGCCAATGCCCAGATGTGGAGGCTCATCATGAGGGCCGGCGGCCGGCTCTCCTTGGGCATGTGGGCGCTGAGCGCCTCGGCCGCGCTGCGCAAGACGGCGAACGCGTCGTCCGCCGCCTGTTGCAGCCCGGGCGTCGAATCCATGGCAATGCCGGCTTCGAACATCGCCGAGTAGTGCGCCGGCTCGCTGCGCGCAAAAGCAAGATAGGCCCGCCCCACCGCTTCGAACGCGACATAGGGGTTGGGCTTGCCGTCGTTCCAGGCCTTCTGCAAGGAATCGCGGAACAGCTCGAAACCGCGCTTGGCGATGTCCGCCATCAGCGCGTCGCGATCCCGGAAGTGGCGATAGGGGGCCGCGGAACTCACGCCGGCCGCCCGCGCCGCGTCGGCAAAGGTGAAGCCGGCCGGCCCCTTCTCGCCGATAAGATTGAGCGCCGCCCGGATCAGCGCCTCGCGCAGATTGCCGTGGTGGTAGCCCTTACGGCCCTCGGATCCATCTTTCGACCATCCCATGTGAATGGGTCTTACATGAAGTCCTGGCGGAAAGCGATTGCTCAGATGTCGGGATAGAGCGCCGCCAAGCGGTCTGCCTCCGCCAGCTGCTCGGGCGTGTTGGCGTTGAAGAACGGATCGATGGGGTTGGCGGGGAAGGCAGCGATGGCACGTCGGAAGCGCCTGGTCCAGGCATCGACCTTGTGCAGATCCTCCCTCACCAGTGCATCGCGCAGCGCCTGCCGCAGTCTCACGGGCCAGAGGCCGACGACCGGATAGGTCTGCACGCCGCTCGCGGCCGTGACCAGCTCGGCATCGTCAGCCACGAGAGTCTCGGCGAGCCGCTTCACCAGATCGCGCGGCACGAACGGCCCATCCGCGGGCACCGTCACGATATGCCGCGCGTGCGGGTGATGGGCCTCGGCCCATTCAAGTCCCGCCAACACGCCGGCGAGCGGCCCGGCGAAGTCCGGAACACTGTCCGGCGCCATGGGCAGCCCGTACGGCCCAAACCGCACCGGATCGCCATTCGCGTTCAGTACCAGCGCATCCACCTGCGGCCGCACACGCTCAGTAACGCGTGCGAGGATGGGCTTACCGGCCACCTCCAGCAGGCATTTGTCGCCGCCGCCCATGCGCTCGGCACGCCCGCCCGCCAGGATGACGCCGACAATCGGGCCGATTTTGCTGTCCGGCATTGTTCCTCCTATCCTGCCAGAACTGTCGCTTAAGCGCCGTTCCGACGCAAATGCATCGAATCCCTACGTTTTTTGAGGAGGAAATCCGCGCAGGGGATCGCTATATTCACTGGGATATGACGGTGATGGCATGATCGATCCATTCGGGCGGCACATTTCCTATCTGCGCGTGTCGGTGACGGACCGCTGCGACTTCCGCTGTGTTTACTGCATGGCGGAGGACATGACCTTCCTGCCCAAGGCCGAGCTGCTGACGCTCGAGGAGATGGATCGCCTCTGCAGCGCGTTCGTCCAGAAGGGCGTGCGCAAGCTGCGCCTGACCGGCGGCGAGCCGCTGGTGCGCAAGAACGTGATGTGGCTGATCCGGCGCCTGTCGCGGCACCTCGAGAGCGGTGCGCTCGATGAGCTGACCCTCACCACCAATGGCAGCCAGCTCGGCAAATATGCCGCGGAACTCGCCGCATGCGGCGTGAAGCGCGTCAACGTCTCGATCGATACGCTTGATCCGCACAAGTTCACCGCCATCACGCGCTGGGGCAAGCTCGGCCCCGTGCTCGACAGCATCAAGGCCGCGAACGAAGCCGGCATCCGGGTCAAGATCAACACCGTCGCGCTCAAGGGCGTGAACGACGACGAGGCCTTCGACCTGATCGACTGGTGCGCGCGCGAAGGGTACGACATCACCTTCATCGAAGTGATGCCGATGGGCGACATCGGCGGCGAGAACCGGCTCGACCAGTATCTGCCGATCTCGCTGCTGCGTGCGAAGCTGAAGACGCGCTACACGCTGGATGAGATCGACTACCGCACCGGCGGCCCCGCCCGCTACGTGCGGATCGCGGAGACGGGACAGCGCGTCGGTTTCATCACGCCCCTCACCCACAATTTCTGTGAAAGCTGCAACCGCGTGCGCCTGACCTGCACCGGCATGCTCTACATGTGCCTGGGCCAGGATGATTCCGCGGACCTCCGCGCGCCCTTGCGCGCCAGCGACGACGACGCGCTGCTGATGGAAGCCATCGACGAAGCCATCAGCCGCAAGCCCAAGGGCCACGATTTCATCATCGACCGCCGCCACAAGGGCCCCGCCGTGCAACGCCACATGAGCGTCACGGGCGGATAGTAACTCTCCGTATTCGTCATGGTCGCGCTTGGTCCGACCATGAGGGAGTAGAGAGTGCGAGTATCCGCGGCGCCTCAATCGATAATAATCTGATGCGCGAAGGCGCGGCCGTCGCTGACGGTGACCTGCTTGAAACCGAGCAGCTTCAGCAGATCAAGGAACGTGGATTCATCCGGCTGGGTGTTCTGCTGAAAGAACGGGGTCGAGCGTGCGACCGATGTGAAGGTCGCAAGCAGCGCGCGGGCGCGATAGATCGTGTTCAGCTGCCCATCCGCGAGCGCGACGATGATCAGCTTGCCCGAACCATTGCCCTTGGCGAAGATCGCGTAGCTCGGGGCGTAGTGCCCGCCGACCAGCTGCTTGGTGAGGCCGATGACGAAGGCCTGCCGGCGCACGCGATCGCTATCCGGCAGCGTGTAGACCCGCGCGGGATAGTGCTCGAAGCTGCCGGGTTTCGGATAGTAATAGCCTTCGTGATGGTCGCCTTCGTCCGCTTCGACCTGGTTCTCAGGCATCATCGCGGCGGGCTGCGCCGTTGCGGTCCCACTTTTGCTGTCCTGAGCCTGAGCGCTCAGCGCGACGAAAAGAAAGCCGGCCAAAACGGCACCGACCAAGACAAGGCTGCGCAGGCTCAAACCCATGTTCATCCCCCAATCACGCCGCGCTTCCCGCGCGCGGATGGCGTCAGTATACTCCGGCCCTCGCATTAGGG
This sequence comes from Dongia deserti, assembly GCF_003574735.1. Taxonomy (GTDB): domain Bacteria; phylum Pseudomonadota; class Alphaproteobacteria; order Dongiales; family Dongiaceae; genus Dongia_A; species Dongia_A deserti. Next base: position 94,532 of record NZ_QORW01000007.1, on the reverse strand, counting down.
GAGTCCGCCCTTTGTCCACGCCCAAGCTCGCTTTCATCGCAGGCGATAGCGTCGAGGCCAAGGAGGCCGAAGCTGCCTTGACCCAGCGCTACGGCGTCGTGGACTGGCAGAGCGCGGACATCCTGGTCGTGCTGGGTGGCGACGGCACCATACTCAGGGTCATGCACCGCGTGATCAACGACCCGAAGCCGATCTTCGGCATGCATTGCGGTACGGTCGGGTTCCTGATGAACCGGTTCGACATCGACGATCTGCCCCGCCGCCTCAGCCATGCCAAGCGCAGCATCATCCATCCGCTGCTGATGCGCGCCAGGGACCGCAACGGCCGCGAGGAGCGCGCGCTCGCGTTCAACGAGGTCTCGCTGCTGCGCCAGACCGCGCAAGCGGCGAAGCTCGGGATCTACATTGACGGCATCGAACGGCTGCCGGAACTGATCTGCGACGGCATCATCATGGCAACGCCCGCCGGCAGCACCGCCTATAACCTCTCGGCCCATGGGCCAATCCTGCCGCTGGGCGCCGGTGTTCTCGCTCTGACGCCGATCAGCGCGTTCCGGCCGCGACGCTGGCGCGGCGCGATTCTGCCGCACCGCGCGGAAGTGCGCTTCGTGATCAGCGAACGTGACAAGAGGCCGGTCAGCGCCACCGCCGACTTCCGCGAGATCCGCGACGTGCGCGACGTGACGGTGACCGAAGACAGCGGCATCAGCCTGACCCTGCTCTTCGATCCAGAGCATCACCTCGAAGAACGCATCCTGCGCGAGCAGTTCCAGGCCTAGACGCGCCGGGCCGCTGTTGCCCGGATCAAGGCAGCCGCGGCGTCTCCGGCCGTCTCCATGTAGGACGGATCGCGGTGCAACAGGACGACCGCAAAGGAGCCGTCCATCAGGAGAATGATCTGACGGGCGAGCGTCGCCGCATTTCCGATCCTCTCCGCCTCGAGCGTGGCGCGCAGCCAGTCCTCCACCCTCTTCTTGTGCGCCACCCCAGCCTTCATGGCCGGATGACCTGGCATGGTCGCTAGCTCCACCGAGGTGCGCAGGAACCCGCACCCCTTCCATTTCGGATGGCGCGCCGACACTGCGAGATTGCGGAACACGCCCCGCACCTTGTCGGCGACGCCACCCGTCGTCTCGGCGAACCAGCGCTGGAACAATGCGAGGTTCGGCTGATCGCGCCCTTCGAGATAGGCCGCCATAAGATCGTCCTTGCTTTTGAAGTGATAATAGAGCGTGCGCTTGGTGACCCCAGCCTTCGCGGCCACAGCATCAACGCTGACGCTCCGGATGCCCTCGGCGTAGAATAACTTGGCGGCGGCCGACAGGATGCGCTCGCGAGTGGGTTCAGAGGTACGTGGCATCGCTCCAATGTATACCGTCTAGTGAATATACACAATCGGCCATGCCCTCTAGCCTCTGCCGCAACGTACTTGCCGAAGGAGACGAGCTGATGTCCGACACCGTGCTTCTCGCAATCGAGGACGATATCGCACTGCTGACCCTTAATAGGCCACACAAGCTAAATGCGCTGAACTACGAGACGATCGACCAACTGCTGGCGCATCTCGACCGCATCGAACTCTTGTCCGATGTGCGGGCGGTCATTCTGACCGGCGCCGGCGAGCGGGCCTTCTCCGCCGGCGGCGACATCCACGAATTCGCGGTCAGCGTCGACAAAGGAGCTGACGCGGCAGTGCGCGATTTTGTCCGGCGCGGACAAGCGATGACTTCACGGCTGGAAGCTTTCAGGAAACCGGTGATCGCCGCGGTCAACGGCATCGCGTTCGGCGGCGGCTGCGAGATCACCGAGGCGGTCCACTTGGCGGTTGCCAGCGACCGGGCTCTGTTCGCCAAGCCGGAGATCAATCTCGGAATGCCGCCGACGTTTGGCGGCACCCAGCGCCTGCCGCGTCTGGCCGGGCGCAAGCGCGCCCTGGAGCTACTGCTGACCGGAGATCCGTTTTCACCGGCGCAGGCGCTGGACATGGGATTGGTCAATATGGTCGTCCCACCCGAAACGCTGATCCCCGCGGCACGCAGGCTAGCAGAGCGCATCATACGGCACTCACCGCTGGCGATCGGCAGTATCATCACCGCAGTCACGCGCGGCCTCAACATGAGCATTGGTGAGGGTCTGCAGGTCGAAAGCGAGCAATTCGCACGGATGGTGCCCACCTGTGATCTCGGTGAAGGCCTCGGGGCCTGGAAGGAACGGCGGCCGCCGATCTATTCCGGTCGATAACGTGGAAGAGGGCTCAGATCTCGGGCGGCAGCGACTTGAAATCCGGCGAGATCGGACTCATCAGGCCGACCGCGATGCCATCTGGGTCTTCGACGACGGCATATCGCGCGCCCCAGAATGCGTCGTAGGGCGCCTGGAGCCCGGCATAGCCGGCGGTAGTGAGATCGGCGTAGACCTCATCGACCGCTTCGCGTGACACCATGCGAAATCCAAGGACGATGCGCCCTTTGAGATCGCCGCGGCCGCGCCAGCCTTCGTTCCAGATCTGCGCAAAGGCCGTGCTGTCGAGTTCGAAATCGACCTCGCCGCTGCGCGCGTTGACGTGATGCGTGCCGGTGGCCGTCCGCCAGACCGCGGCATCGGCGATTTCCACGCCCAGCCGACGATAGAACGCGATCGACGCTGCCGGGTCGCCGCTGACGAGATTCAACTGGCCAAGGGTCGGTTTTGCCTTTGGCATCCTTCTCTCCGTTCAAGCGTCGGTGAGAACATGCACTGCCCGCTTGGCCACCAGGTTCTTGGTTCTCTCGCCGTAAGCCTTCATGTGCGGGGCGACCGCATGGGCCTTGAGTGCCGCTAGGCTCTCCCACTTTTCCACCACAACGAATGTATCGGGACCAAAGGCCGGATCGGCGCCGTCCACGTCGACGACTGGGCCATATTCGATGCAGCCGATCTCCGCATGCACGGTGGGCACGATCGATTTGAAGGCCTGCAACAGGGTACCGCGTTGACCGGGCTTGGCGGTGATGATGGCGAGGACGTGAATCATGCAAAGTTTCCTGGCAATGGTGAAAGCTTATTCTCTATCCCGCACATAATCCGCGATGGCGCCGATCAAACGGTCCATGTCCTGCTTGAACGCGGCGAAGTCCGCGCGCTTCTCGATGCGGTCCTCGTCCATGTAGAGGGCTCGGTTGATCTCGATCTGCAGCGAGTGGCGCTCTTCGTGCGGCCGGCCGAACCGTGCGACCAGCTCCGCGCCCTTGAAGGGATCGTTCAGCGCGACGCGATAGCCGAGATCGCACGCCACCTCGGCCACGAACGCGGTGAAGTCGGCATCGCAGCTGGTGCCGTCGCGGTCGCCCAGCACGATGTCGGCGCGCGGAATGCTCTTCCCGCGCTTGCGCCCGGCCGAACGCATGGAATGGCAGTTCACGTGCCAGGCTGCACCATGAGCCTCGTGCGCGCTGTCCAGCAGCCTCGCAAGTTCCAGGACGTAGGGCCTATGGAACCCTTCGATGCGCGCCAGGATCTCTGCCACCATCAAGGGCCGATCATAGATGTCGACATTGCCCTTGATCATGCGCCGGACCAAGCCAAGCCCCATTTCCGATTTCTCGCTGGCGATGATGGGATGCGGCCAGGGCTCGCCCAGCATGGTCAAGTCGATTTCATGCTCGTGCCGGTTGGGATCGATGTAGGCGCGCGGGAACAAAGCGGTGAGCACGGTCGCCCCATGGCTCGGCCCGCTTTCGATCAGCTCGTCGACAAAGGCGTCCTCGGCGCGGCGGAGCAGCTCAACCGGAACGGCATGGCCGAAATCCTTCGGATAGTCGCGCCCGCTGTGGGGTGAATCGAAGACCAGCGGCAACGCCAGGCCCAGCGGTCCCCGGCTCAACAAGACCCCCGGCACATGACGCCCCAGGGTTGCGCGATCGGTATCGGCCAACGGCAGCATGACTTGGTTCGGCTTGTTATTGTGGAGTCAGGCGCTATTCTTGCTTTATTGCCTTTCACGTCAACAGGAAGCGGATCGTGGCTGAATATCCGCGCAGCACGGAAATGCTGCGCCGTCTGGTCTCCATCGACACAACCAGCCGGAACTCCAATCTCGAATTGATCGACTTCGTGCGCGATCATTTGGACCATTTCGGCATCGCCAGCGAATTGGTCCCGGACGCGACCGGCAAGAAAGCCAACCTCTACGCCACCATCGGTCCTACCGACCTGCCGGGCATCTGTCTCTCCGGCCACACCGACGTGGTACCGATCGACGGACAGGATTGGTCGACCGATCCCTGGATCCTGACCGAGAAAGACGGCCTGCTGCATGGCCGCGGGACCTGCGACATGAAGGGCTTCGTCGCGGTCGCGTTGACCTGGATCGAGCAATTCGCGCGCGGCAATCTCAGGACGCCGGTTCACCTGCTGTTGTCCTATGATGAAGAGGTCGGCTGTCTCGGTGTGCGCGGCGCATTGGAAAAGCTGAAGCACATGCCGGTCAGGCCCAAGGGCTGCATCATCGGCGAGCCGACCGAAATGCGCGTCACCACCGCGCACAAGGGCAAGAAGAGCGTGCGCTGTCACGTGCACGGCCATGAATGCCATTCCTCCCTGGCGCCCAAAGGCGTCAACGCCATCGAATATGCAGCGGAGGTCATCGCTTATCTCAAGTCGATGGCGCGGCGCTTCGCAGCGGAGGGGCCGTTCGATCACGAGTACGACGTACCCTGGACGACCGTGCATACGGGGATCGTCCATGGCGGCACCGCGCTCAATATCGTGCCCAAGGATTGCCGCTTTGATTTCGAGTTCCGCTATCTGCCCGGCGTTGATCCGGAAACCCTCTACGAGGAGGTCCGCAGGTTCGCGGAATCCAAGCTGCTGCCCGAGATGAAGGCCGTTACGGTCGATTCCGGATTCTCGTGGGAGGAGATCTCGGCGTTTCCCGGCCTCGATACGCCGGACGATACCGAGATCGTCGTGCTGGCCAAGGCGCTCGCCCAGGCCAACGCAACCGTCAAGGTCGCGTTCGGCACGGAGGCCGGCCTGATCCAGGAGGCCGGCATTCCCGCGATCGTGTGCGGACCCGGCAGCATCGATCAGGCACACAAGCCGAACGAATTCGTCGCCCTCTCCCAGCTCGCCCAATGCGAAGCCTTCATGGACCGCCTTCTTGCGCGGCTGAAGGCGTGAGCGGGATGCGGCGCAAACGCCTTCCGCTCTCTAGCGCAAGACCGGACGCATCACCTTTTCTCCCTCCCCCAAGTTGGGGGAGGGAATTTAGGTTTGAGCCTTCGACGTCCTTTGATCTGCCATGCACGCCCCATCCCTGACTCGCGCCAAGTTGATGACCTTGGCGATCGGCATCCCGGGTGGAACGCTGTTCTATGTCTTGAACCTGCCGCTGCCCTGGATGCTGGGAGCCATGGCGGCGACCACCGTCGCGGCGATTTCAGGCGTTCGGATTGCGTTGATGCCGCGCCTGCGCCTGGTCTTCGTCGCGATCCTGGGCATTATGCTGGGGAGCGCTTTCACGCCGGAGGTAGTCCAGGGCTTTGCGATCTGGCTCGGCAGCTTCGCCTGGCTTGGTCTCTACGTCGTGGTGGCGACTGCCGGCATATGGCTGTTCTATGGCAGGCTGGCGAAATACGACACAACCACGGCCTATTTCGCGGCCGCGCCGGGCGGCCTCAACGAGATGATCCTGGCGGGTGGCGCGCTCGGCGGCGATGAGCGGCGCATCTCGATGAGCCATGCCACGCGCATCCTGATTGCGATCTTCGTGCTCTCCTTCGGCTATCGCTGGTTCGGCGGCTATACGCCCACGGGCACCGGTGCTGCCGCCAGCAGCAACCCAATGAATTGGGTCGACTGGCTGCTGCTCGGCGGCTGCGGCGTCGTCGGCTTCGGCATCGCAAGGGCTTTGCGCATCCCGGCCTATGCGTTGGTCGGGCCGATGCTGCTAAGCGCCATTGTGCACGCGACCGGCATGACCCACTCGCGTCCCCCGGTGTGGTTGATCGCCGCCGCGCAGATCGTGGTCGGCGCGATGGTCGGCTCGCGGTTCGATGGCGTCGCGCCGCGCGTGGTCGGCCAAGCGCTCCTGCTGGCGATCTTCGCGACGGCCATCCTGCTGATCCTTGCTGCACTATTCGGGGAGGCGGTGGAGACGACGCTCGGCATCCCCTTCTCCGCCGCCCTGCTGGCGTTCGCGCCTGGCGGCCTGGCGGAGATGAGCCTCATCGCCCTGTCGCTCGACGTCGATGCAGCCTACGTCTCCAGCCATCACATCGTGCGCATCTTCATCATCGTGCTGGCGGCGCCGCTCGTGTTCCGGCTATTCAGCCGCGGCCGCTAGCGTTTTCACCGCCCTGAGATCGATCTTGCCGGTACCGAGCACCGGCAGGGCTTCGATGCGGCGTAGGTCCGTGGCCTTCGGGATCCAGATCTTCGGCAGGTCGGACTCGCCGAGCGCCTGCCAGATCAGCTGCGGCGCCATCGCCTCGTTCGCGACGTAGAAGCCGACCAGCCGCTCGCCGCGCTGTGCGTCGGGAACGGCAGTGACGCAGGCCGCCTCCACGCCCGGAGTACGCAGCATGGCCTCTTCGACCTTGAGATGCGGCACCATCTCCCCGCCGATCTTGGAGAAGCGCGATAGCCGGTCGGTGATGCGGATGAAGCCGTCCTCGTCGAGGACCGCGATATCGCCCGTCACATACCAGCCGTCGCGCAAGGCCGCCGCGGTCGCATTGTCGTCGGCGAGATAGCCGACCATACGCCCCGGTCCCTTGAGCAGCAGCAATCCCTCCTGCCCTTCCGCTAGGTCATGGCCATTCTCGGGATCCACCACTTTTGCCGTAACGCCCGGCAGAGGATGCCCAACGGTACCGGGCTTGTGGCCGACCTGCTTCTCCTTGCCATGCACGACGTTCGGCACATTGACTGAGACGACCGGCCCCATCTCCGTGCAGCCGTAGCCTTCCAGCATCTCGAGGCCGAACTTCTCCTTGAACTGCACGGCGAAATCCGGACGCAGCCGCTCCGCGCCGACCACCACGTGGCGCAGCGACTCGAAATCCTCCGGCCCACAGGTGCGATAGTAGGCCTGGCAGAAGGTGGGCGTGGAAATGAGAATGGTCGCCTTGTTTTCCCGCGCCAGCTTCCCGATGGTCTTGGCATCCAGCGGATTGGGGTGATAGACGGCCCCGATGCCGCAGACCAGCGGCACGCATAGGGTTCCCGTGAATCCAAAGGAATGGAAGAAGGGCAGCACGCCCATCATGCGGTCGTCCGGCTGGATCCACAGGATCTGCGCGATCGCCTCCAGGTTCGACATGATGTTGTGATGGGACAGCATCACGCCCTTGGGCGTCCCGGTCGAGCCGGAGGAGAACATGATGGTGCAGAGGTCGTCGGGCGTGCTCTTCCCGCCGCCCGCCATCCGCTCTATCCACGCCACCGGTAGCAGGCGTAGCGCGACGTAGTAGAACACGCGCTCGAACTTGCCGATGCTCTTCATGATGTCTTCGACAAAGACCATTCCAGGGCGCTCGTCCAGCTTGGCCTTCGCCAGGAACGGCCGCGCCGCGATGATGTGTTCGATGCCAGCCTTGTCGATTGCGGCCTGCATCGCTTCGGGCCCGATGGTGAAGTTGAGGTTGACCGGCACCTTGCCGCCGAGCAGCAGAGCCATGTTGACCAGGGCACCGCCGACGGAAGCCGGCAGCAGCACGCCGACATGGCGATTATCGGGCAGCACCTGGTCGAGCTTGCGCGCCAGCAGGAACGCACCGGTCAAGGCCTTGCCGAAGGTCACGGTCTGACCAAGGGAATCGGTCATCGCGAAGCGCCGCCACGAGCGCTTGGCCTGCGCCACGAAGCGCCGATGTACGAGGTCCACCTTCTTGCGCCGGTGCCGGAACGCATCGCCGCCCATCTCCAGCAGCTTCTGCCGCACGTCCCATGCGCGCGCCGTCGCCGGCAGCTTCCGACCGAAGGTGATGGTGACCGGATAGAGCAGCCGGCTCGGCCATTTCCAGAAGAAGCGGCCGTCCTTGAAGCTGAATATGCTGCCCCACACCTGATCGAGATGGACGGGGATCACGGGCACGTCGAGCCCCTCCGTGATCTTCTCGAAGCCGCGCTTGAAGGGCAGCATGTTGCCGGTGCGGCTGATCGCCCCCTCGGCGAAGATGCAGACGACGTGACCGGCCGCCAGTTCCTCGCGCGCGCGCCGGATCGCGCCGACGGCGCCGCGCGCACCGCCGCCTCCGGTCGGAATCGCGCGCATGAGGGTGAACAGCTTGCCTAGCAGCGGAATTTCGAAGAACGGCGCATAGACCATGAAGCGCACAAAGCGCTGCACGCACGCGCCGATCAGCAGTCCATCGATGAAAGACAGGTGATTGGCCACCAACAGTGCAGGGCCGTTCAGCGGCACGTTCTCCGGCCCAACGATGCGAATGCGATAGATGCTGTGGGTCAGCATCCAGAGGCAGAAGCGGATCAGGAAATCCGGCAGCAGGATCAACAGATAGGCAATGACGAGGAGCGCCGTCACCCCGGCGAGCGCAATGTTCACGCTGGGCGACAGGTCAAACAGTCCGCCGCTCACTGCCAGGAACCCGGACGCCAGCATGATGCCGAAGGTGTTCATCACGTTGTTGGCGGCGATGAAGCGGCCGCGCTTGCCCTCATCCGCCTTCTGCTGCAGCATGGCGTTCAAGGGCACGCTATACATGCCGCCGAAGAAACCGAGAACGGCGAGGCAGATCGCCGCCGCCGTGTAGCTCTGGTCGACGCCCGCCAGCACGAAGGCGCCGATACCCATGCCGACAGCCCCGATCGGCACCAGCCCGAGCTCGACCTTGTGGCCGGACAGGCGACCGGCCGCCAGGCTGCCGATCGCAATGCCGATGGCGATGACGGCGCCCAGCAATTGCGTCTCGGTCGGCGCGGTCTTCAGGACCTGGTCGCCGAACAGAGGAATGAGCTGCTGCACCAGCGCGCCGACGAACCAGAAGTAGCTGAGGCCCAGCACCGTCAGCCAAAGCCGGCGATTGGCATGGAGCTCGCGCAGCCCGATCGAGACGTCCCCCAGCGGATTCCAGGTAAACCGCTTGGTGCTGCGGCCCGGCGGCGTGCGTCCGACGCCGAAGGAGCAGAGCGTGCCGACGATCGCGATGCCGACGGCGATCACGCCGATCATCGGCAGATTGTCGCGGAATGCTTCGTAGATGGTACCGCCCAGCACGCCGCCCAGGATGATGGCCAGGAACGTACTCATCTCGATGAGCGCATTGCCACGCGACAGATCCCGGTCCGGCAGCAGTTCCGGCAGGCTGCCATACTTCGCCGGGCTGTAGAGCGCCGACTGCGCGCCCATGAGGAACAGCGCGACGATCATGGCCGTGATGTCACCGATGAAGAAGGCGCCGAGCGCGGCGAACATCGCGACGATCTCCAGGCTCTTGGTCGCGATCAGGACGGAGCGCTTGGAGAAACGATCGGCCAGTTGTCCAGCATAGTTGGAGAAGATCAGGAACGGCACCATCAAGGTGGCGGTGATGACGGCGACCAGCACGTCGGCATCCCATCCGCCGCCAGGCTGGCGCGCCAGATCCAGGGCGAAGAAGGTGATGGCCCAGCGATAGATGTTGTCGTTGAGCGCGCCCAGGAATTGCGCAGCCAGCAGCCACGCGAAGCCCGGATCGCGAATCAGACGCCAATAGCTGCGGTCGTACATCTTTTTCCCCCGAAGCGGCCGGACGGCCAGTCCAAGGTCCGGCACACCCATTGTCAAGATGAGTCGCGAGAGTGAAGCTCACTCGCTTAACGGTTCGTTACTTATTGGCCGACGCGCTTACCGGCCGTCGGCCAAAGTCGGTTGTTTGATAAAGCACCTCTTCCCCTTTGCGGGAGGGCTATGGCATTTGGCCAACAGTATCGTTCCCCCTCCCCCAAACTGGGGAGGGTCGGGGTGGGGGAAGCGAGCGACGATTGTCTCGCACCCAAACGCGGCTTCCCCCTCCCTAACCTCCCCCAGCTTGGGCGAGGGGATTGCGGCGCGTTCTTCATGTGCGATTGCCCTGCCCCGCAAAGGGGATTGGATGTTTTTTCGATCGTGCCGCCGAAATCAGATCGACTTGTCCTTGATGCGTTGCTTGACGAACTCGATGTTCTGCTTGGCGCTTTCGCTTTGCGGGGTAACCTTCAGGACCCGCTCGAATGCATCGAGAGCGGCCTCGTCGCGCTCGAGCTCGACGTTGATAAGGCCAAGGCCGGCGAGCGCGCCGAAATGATGTGGTTCCAGCTCGAGCGTCCGGTCGATGTCGGCCAGCGATGCTTCGTAGTCGCCGATCATGTAATGGACGGTCGCGCGCTTGTTCCAGCCCTCGGCGAAGTTGGGCGCCTTGCGGACGATGGTATCGAAGATCTTGAGCGCAGTGCGGGTATCGCCGATCGCCATGGCGCGGCTGCCGATCTGTAGCACCTGGTCCAGTTCGGCATCGCCCGTCTTGGACCAGATCACCCAGATCTGGCTCTCGATGGCCGCTGCCGCCTCGGGCGACTGCGCCGTCCGCAATTGTTCGAACAAACCCTTGAGACGCGGGTCGGTCTGGTCCGACTGCGCATCCGCGAGCCCAAGGCCGAAGATGGCAATGAGGATCGCAAGTGCATATCGCATATCGAAAGGATAGCACTCGGCGGCCGGCCTCAGCTATGCATAATGCACATCGAATCGCACTGAACGGCCGCGAACCATGAATGCCAGCCAGTATTTCCGTCACACCTATGCCACCGCGCGCGAAGCCTTCCGCCAGGCCGCAGCCGCGCGCGGGCTGAAACTGCAGAGCCATCGAAACCCCGCCAAAGGAGCAGAGGGCGAAGGGTTGACCACCGACGTCGCCCTGATCGGCCCCGAGGAGGCGCGCCGGCTGATGATCGTGCTCTCCGGCACCCACGGCGCGGAAGGTTTCTGCGGCTCCGGCATCCAGGTCGGCTGGGTCGCGGCTGCCGAGCGTCTGCCGGCTGACACCGCGATCCTGATGGTCCACGCGATCAATCCCTATGGCTTCTCCCATGTCCGCCGCGTGACCGAAGACAATGTGGATCTCAACCGCAATTTCGTGGACCACGCCTGCGCCAAGCCGGAGAACCCCGGCTACATGGAGCTGCGCGACTTCATCTGTCCCAAAGAGTGGACGGAGGAAAGCGAGCAACGGAACCTGGCCGCGCTGCACACCTATGCGCTGGTTCACGGCATGGACGCTTTAGAGACCGCGATCGCCTCCGGTCAGTACGTCGACCCGCAAGGCGTGTTCTTTGGCGGCCTGCAGCCGACCTGGTCAAACCGCACGCTGCGCGCGATCCTGGCGCCCTTCGCAGCCACGGTGAAGCACGCGGCGTTCATCGATCTGCACACCGGTATCGGGCCCTATGGGTTCGGGGAGATCATGTCGAATCACGCCGCGCGCGATCCCGGCCACATGATCATGCAACAATGGTGGGGTAGCGAAGCGACCTACTTCGACGACGGCACATCGTCATCCTATTACGTGGTAGGCGACACGCAGTTCGCTGTGAACCAGAGCCTGCCCCACGCGCAGATCGCCGGCATCACGCTGGAATACGGCACGATTCCAGAAAAAAGGGACATGATGAATGCTGTGCGCGCCGACAACTGGCTCTATCTTTATGGCGACGTCAACTCGCCGAAAGGCCGTGACATCAAGGCCCAGATCCGCGCCGCCTTCTACCAGGAGAAGGACGACTGGAAAGACATGGTGCTCGAACGCGGCCACTATGTCATGAAGCGCATGCTGCGCTGCCTTGGCGAAAGCTAGAGCCGGCCGCGCAGCTTCTCCGGCACCGGCCCCCCTGTCGCCCAATCCAACAGTTCGACCGTGTGCACGATCGGCACCTGCACGGCGTCCTCAAGCTGCTGCATGCAGCCGATATTGCCGGTCGCAATCGCTTGCGGCGCGAGGCCGTTGATGTTGGCGGCCTTCCGATCGCGGAGCATGGCGGATAGCTCCGGCTGCAGCATGTTGTAGGTGCCTGCCGAGCCGCAGCACAGATGCCCCTCGGGCACATCGGCGACCTCGAATCCCGCCTGCCGCAGCAGTTCTTTCGGCGCGGCGGTCACCGTCTGGCCGTGCTGGAGCGAACAGGCGGCGTGATAGGCCAGGCGCGGCTTCGCATTCTCCGTCCGCGGCAGCGGCCCAAGTCCCGCCAGATACTCGCTGATGTCGAGAGCCCGTTCAGAGACGGCCCGCGCGCGGTCCCGCCACTCCGGATCGTTGCGGAAGAGATAGCCGTAATCCTTGATGACCGTGCCGCAGCCGGAGGTCGTGATGACGATCGCATCAAGCCCCTTGCCCGCGATCTCGCGATGCCAGGCGGCGATCGTCTCCTTGGCGGTTTCGTGCGCCGCCTCTTCCAGTCCCATGTGATGGGTGAGCGCGCCGCAGCACCCTACCCCCTCCGCCACCACGACTTCGATGCCGAGGCGGTTCAGCAGACGGATCGCCGCCTCGTTGATCTCCGGCCGGAGCACAGGCTGCGCGCAGCCCGCCAGGATGGCGACACGGCCGCGCCTCTCTCCTTGCGCCGGGAAAATGCCGGGGTGATCCGTCGGGCGCGGCGTTGCCGGCCAGTCCTTTGCCAACCCCACCATCGCGCGCAAGCGCTGCGGCAGCCAGCGATGCGCACCGACGGACCGCGCCAGGCGCCCGCCCGTCAAGGCCAGGCGGAACAGGAACGGGCTTGGCAGGATCGTCGCCAGCAATCGGCGCAGCCAGTAGTCCGACGTCGGCCGGGCGTAGGTGTTCTCGATATGGACCCGCGCCTGGTCAACCAGGTGCATGTAATGCACGCCGGACGGACAGGTCGTCATACAGGACAGGCACGACAGGCAGCGGTCGATGTGCTTCACCTCGACCTCGCCGGCGGCGCGATCCTGCTCCAGCATGTCCTTGATCAGGTAGATGCGCCCCCGCGGCGAATCCAATTCATCGCCCAATAGCACATAGGTCGGGCAAGTCGCGGTGCAGAATCCGCAATGCACGCAGGCGCGCAGGATCTTATCGGCTTCTGCGATGTTGGGGTTGGCGAGCTGCGCCAGTGAGAAACTCGTCTGCATGCCTACCAGTCCCGATACAAACGGCCGGGATTCAATATCCCGTGCGGATCGAAGGCCGCCTTCATCCGCTGCAGCAAAGAAGGCGGCGCCTCCATCGGAAATACATCGATCGCCTTGCGCAGGTGCTCAGGCCCGCGCACGAGCGTGGCGTGGCCGCCGAGCGCCTCGACCACCTTCCGCACCAGGGCCGTGTCCTCAACGGTGGCGTTGCGGCGTGCGATCCACAGGCGGCCACCGCCCCAATCCATTAGCCAGTCCCCGCCCTCGCCCAGTTCAGCGGCAATCTTCGCACCCGAGGCCGGCGGCACCGACAAACGCCACAGAGCAGTCAGCTCCGCCGGCAGCAGCGCCGCGACTTCGTTGATCTCGCTCCAGAGCGCTTGCGAGCGCGCGCTGTGCAGTTCCTCGGTCGGAGACCCAACCGCAGCACGCAAGGCGGCACAGCGATCGGCGACCGACACCGGCGATCCCGTGAGGCGCATCAGCGCGAGCGCGCTACCCCGTGCGCGCACCAGGTCGACGCTGGAGCGCGCCGCAACCGAAGCCGGCAGGAACGCTGCGCCGTCGATCTCGAACGCCTCCTGCAGTTGGGTGATGAGGCAGCGATGACCCGCCACGACGTCGGAGACAGGCATCATCACCGTACGCTGCTTCTCCGGCGCCGGCAGCACTTTCACCGTCACCTCCAGCATCACGGCCAGCGTGCCCATCGATCCCGCCAACAGCTTCGGGAGATCATAGCCGGTGACGTTCTTCACCACCTTCCCGCCCGCCTTGAACTCCTCGCCCAGGCCGTTCACCGCGCTGAAGCCGAGAAAGTGATCGCGCGCCGCGCCTGCGCTCGGTCGGCGTGGCCCGGACAGGTTGCCCGCCAGCACGCCGCCGATCGTGCCGGCGTCGTTGCCGCTGCCGTAGAGCGTGCTTGCCGCTGGCTCGAAGGCCAAGTGCTGACGCTTCTCCGCCAGTGCGTCCCAGATCTCGCGCATCGGCGTACCGCTCCACGCGGTCAGCACCAGCTCGTCCGGTTGATAGACCCGGATCCCGCTCAAACCCCGCAGCGACAGCATTGCTTCGGCATCAACCGGACGCCCCAGCCCGCTCTTGCTGCCCGACCCTTCGATCGCGAGCGGCCGGCGCGCCTCAGCACAGGAGCGCACGGTTTCAACGATCTCGCTGATGCTCTCAGGTTGGATGCGCTGCACGAACTCAGAACCTCGGCAGGTCTGGGAACGGCAGCTTTCCGCCGCTCACGTGCATGGCGCCCAGCTCGGCGCAGCGGTGCAGGGTCGGAAACACCTTGCCGGGATTGAGCAGCTGTTCCGGATCGAACGCGCATTTGAGGCGCATCTGCTGCGCGAGATCGACCTCGCTGAACATGGTCGGCATCAGGTCGCGCTTCTCCACCCCGACGCCATGCTCGCCCGTCAATACGCCGCCGACCTCGACGCACAATTTCAGGATCTCCGCGCCGAACTGCTCGGCACGCTCCAAGTCACCGGCCTTGTTGGCGTCATAGAGAATGAGCGGGTGCAGGTTGCCATCGCCGGCGTGGAACACGTTGGCGACCCGGAGGCCAAAGCGCTGCGACATCTCCGCCATGCGGTTCAGCACCAGCGGCAACTTGCTGCGCGGGATCGTGCCGTCCATGCAGTAATAGTCCGGCGAGATCCGGCCGACCGCGGGAAAGGCCGCCTTGCGCCCGGCCCAGAATGTCAGCCGCTCCTGCTCCGATTGGCTGACACGCAGCGAGGTCGCGCCCTTCTGCTGCGCGATCGCCTGCACGTGACCCATCAGCTCGTCGACTTCGGCCACCGTTCCGTCCAGCTCGACGATCAGCAGCCCCTCCGCTTCCAGCGGATAACCGGCATGTACGAAATCCTCCACCGCCGCGACCGCCGGGCGGTCCATCATCTCCATGCCGGCCGGAATGATGCCGGCGGCAATGATCGCCGCGACCGCCTCGCCTGCCGCTTCATTGCTCGCAAACCCTGCGAGTAAAGCGCGCGCCGTCGGCGGCCGGCGCAGCAATCGCACGGTCACTTCCGTGACGACGCCGAGCAGGCCTTCCGATCCGGTCAGGATGCCCATCAGGTCATAGCCCGCTGCATCGAAATGCCGTCCGCCGACGCGCATCACGTCGCCATCCATCAGCACGACTTCGAGCCCCAGCAGATTGTTGGTGGTGAGGCCGTATTTCAGGCAGTGCACGCCACCGGAATTCTCCGCCACGTTGCCCCCGATGGAGCAGGCGATCTGGCTGGAGGGATCGGGTGCGTAATAGAAGCCGCGTTCGGCGACCGCGTGGGAGATCGCGAGATTGGGAACGCCTGGCTGCACGATAGCGCAGCGATTGTCGTAGTCGATCTCCAAAATGCGGTTGAGCTTGCCCAGGCCCAGCAGCACGCCGTCCGCCAAAGGCAGCGCGCCGCCGGACAAGGACGTGCCGGACCCGCGCGGCACCACCTTCAGCTTGCGCTCATGGCAGTAGCGCAGCACGGCAGCAACCTCCGCGGTGTTGCCCGGCAGGGCCGCGACCAAAGGCGGCTGGCGATAGGCGGTCAGTCCGTCGCTCTCATAGGCTTTGAGCGCCGCCGGCGCGGCGATTACCGAAGCCGGCGCGACCAGCCGCGCCAGATCCGCCGCGACCTGCTCGCGGGCTGAGATGGCTTCCTCATCCAATGCCGGCATGGTCAACATGATCGCCTCGGCGTCTCTCTCAGCAGTAATATAGGAAGAGTGGCGCCCAAAACGAAACCGCGCCGATCTTGCGATCGGCGCGGTTCGAAACTGGCGGCTTGCGACTGGGCTGTTAGCCCTGGCGCGCCTTGTAGCGCGGGTTGGTCTTGTTAATCACATAGACCCGGCCCTTGCGGCGCACGATGCGGCAGTCCTTGTGGCGCACCTTCGCCGACTTCAGCGAATTGATGATCTTCATGGGTCGGTCCTCGAAATCCGGTCTTTAGGGTCGGGCGCGGAACATAGAGACCGCGGCGAATCCTGTCAACCCGCCCCGTATTCGCTTAAATCACTGAAAAGGCGACATTTCATGACCAGTTCGACATCAAGGTCGCGGTTCCCATCTTGATTCCGTAGAACCGGAAGATTTTGAGCACGCCGGTCTCGATCGCGCTGAGCTTGCGCTCCCAGTCGCTCACCTCCGCCATGAAGGCGTCGGGAAAGGTGCGGATGACGGCCTTACCCTCGGGCACCTTGGTCACTTGATCCAGCGCAATCAGCGCCATCAGCCGGAACTTGTCGGTGATGTCCTCGCTGACCCTGAGGTCGAATTTCAGGTCGGTGAAGCGCTTCTCGTATTCGGACTTGGTCCAGAGCGGGGGCGTCTGCGCGCCGAGCGCGGCGATGAGCAACGGATCGTCGGGGACGGCATCGCCGGCCCGCACATAGTCGCAGACCGTCAGCTGACCGCGCGTCTTCAGGCAGTTCTCCAGCCGTGCCAGGATGACCTCCCGTGCTTCGAAGCGGAACATGGTGTCGACCGACAGGATGCAGTCGAATCCACCGGAGCGGGCCACAAAGTTCTCCGGATCATAGGCAATGATCTCGGCCCGCCGCTCGAGTCCCGCCTTGGTGGAGAGCAGCTTGCCCAGTTCCACCTGGTCGCGCTCGCGTTCGATGCCGGTGATCCAGACGTCGAATTCCTTGGCAATGGCGCGCGCAGATCCACCCGCGCCACAACCGAAATCCAGCACCGACATGGAATTGTTGATCGCGAAGGGCTTCACCAGTTCCAGCGCGAAGGGGACGCCCCCCGGTCCCCGAAACCCCTCGCCCCAGATTGCGTGGCGCACGCGGATACTGGCGTTTTCCCACGGCTCGAGCCTGATCGGGGGTGGCGGCGGTTCGGATTCCGGCTCGTGGGCGCGCGGCGGTGCCGCCTCCACGGGCGGCAACTCGACGCCTTCCCACCAGGCGAGAAAGCGCTGCTTAAATGGCGCTTTTGGCGCTCTGTTCGGCGGTTTCCTCTTCAGCAACCCCATCGCCTTCAGCACTCGCGTTCGTCCTTTGGTCCCCGCCCGCGCAGTCAGGCTTGCCAAGACTTCAGCAATATACTGAAAATAGAGTGGTTAATAAGCACTCAAACGCCTGATATCACCACCTCAGTCCAAATGAAACGCAAATCCTTCCCGCCGGGCGAACAATCGGCGACCCAAGTGCCACTCGCCCCGGCCGACAACGGGAACGGGAATAGTCTGCCCCACCATCTCAACCGTACCGTACGGTTGGCGTTGCCGGTTATGCTCTCGCGCGCCGGCATGGTCGTAATGCTGACCGTAGACACGATGATCGTCGGGCACCTTGCTTTTGCCAAGCAACAGCAGCTAGCCGCGCTCGGGGCGGCCATTATTCCCGTGGGCGTTCTGCAGACGGCCGCAATCGGTCTGTTGATCGGTATCATCGTGCGGACGGCGCAGCTTGAGGGCGCGGGCAGACCACAAGCCTGCGGCGAAGTCTGGCGTCTCGGTCTCATGCTCGGGCTGCTGCTTGGCGGGATGTACACGCTGCTCTTTGCCTATGGGCCGGCTATTCTTGAGTTGCTTGGCCAGCCGCCGGAGGTGGCGGAGGGCGGCGGTGCAGTGCTGCGCATCTTCGGCTGGGGCATGCCCGGCATGCTGGTTTTTATCGCCTGCGCGCACTTCCTGGAGGGAATCAACCGGCCGGTACCGCCGATGCTGCTCATGCTGGTCGGCAACATCCTCAATGCCATTCTGGCCTATGGCCTCGGCACCGGCGCGTTCGGGTTACCCGCTTCAGGCGTAATGGGCGTGGCACTCGCGACCACGATCGTGCGTTGGGGCCTGGGGATCGGCGGCGTCCTGCTGGTGCTGCTGACCATCGATCGGCACCGCTATGGCATCACTCTACGCCATGTCGAAGGATGGAGCGGGCTTGTTGCCCTGCTCCGCTTGGGCATTCCGCTGGCTGCTGCCATCGGCCTGGAGACGGCGTGCTTCAATATGATCGTCAACATGTCGGGCTGGCTCGGTCTGGTCTCGCTCGCCACCATGCATGCGACGGTCAACTACACCAGCTTCGTCTACATGCTGACCATCGGCGTTGCGACCGCTGCTGCTGTCCGGGTCGGCAACGCGGTCGGCAGCGGCGATTGGCGCGCCGCGCAACGCGCAGGCTGGATCGCGGTCGGGCTTGCGGGCGCGCTCATGCTGATTGCCGGATTGCTGACCGTGCTGTTCGCGGAAGAAGCAGCCGCCATCCTGACAGATGATCCCGACGTGCTGGCGATGTTGGTGCCGGTCCTGGCCGGTGTAGTGAGTTTCCTAGTCGTGGTGGACGCCGTGCAAGGCGTGCTGATGGGCGCGTTGCGCGGCTGCGCCGATACGCTGATCCCGACCATCATCTATGGCGTCAGTTTCTGGATCATCGGTGTGCCGGCTGGTTATTGGTGGGGCTATCACCATGGCCTAGGACCGAATGCACTGACATGGTCCCTACTGGCGGCCCTGGCCGCGGCATCCGCCGCCCTGGCCTGGCGGTTTCAGCACCTGACCCGCCAAAAGGCTAGGTAGGCTTACGTCAGTACTCGCGTAAAGGTTTATTAATTCGCGCCTCCGAAACTGAGGCCGACAAAGACACTCTCAGGATTCGGCCCCATGAACCCGCCCAGACCGTTCGACCGGCGTTCGAAATCCGATCGGCGCGCCTTTCCGCGCTACGCCGTCGATCTGCCGGCGCATCTGTCGATCAATGGCATGTCGGCCGCGTGCCATCTGGTGGACGTCTCGGCCAGCGGTGCCCTGCTCCGCACCGACCGTCGATTGGGCGTCGGGGACCGCATTTCCGTCGACCTGCCGCACTGCGGCCCGACCATCGGGACGGTCGTCCGCCTGACACCCTCGCACGTCGCCGTCAGCTTTCGCGGGCTGCTGGTCGTCAGCAAACTCTACGGTCAGACAGTCAACGCCTGATCATTTATCCAAGGCAGCCTGGAAGCGCTGCAACACTTCGGCCAGCTCGAAGTCGGTGAACTCTTCGCTTGCCGGAATGTGCAGATGCAGCCGGCCGGTGCCGAGATCGACTACGACCGCCTCGCGCTTCTTGCGGTAACGCTCCGGCATCAGGAACAGGTGATCGCCGATCTGGAAGCTCTGCGAGTCCGGCGTGATGATGCAGGCCCCGCCCTTCGAGATGTTGCGATAGTTGGTGATCGCCAGCGTACGGCGCTTGTTGATGTCGTCGAACACGAGCATCGCCGTGCCGCCAAAATCAAAGCGCGGCTGGCGTCTTTGATCCTTGCCCTCTTTGTCACTCATCGGACCCAATCCTCGCCCGCACTTCCCCAGGAGCCGATCAGCGGTCGCGGCGCGTAGAGACTAGCATAGAACCACCGGAAGTCCTTGGTTAATAACCATATTGACCGTTCTATTGATCAGTACCACGCCTCGCGGTTGCCTTTGAATTCCTGGATCGAATTGCCGCCATCCACCACCATCATCTGGCCGGTGACGTAGCTCGCCTCCTCGCCGGCCAGGAACAGTGCGAGCGCGGCCACTTCGTCCGGCGTGCCGGAGCGGCCGACCGGCGTCTGCCGACCGGCGAGAACTTCCTTCTTGGAAGCGGAGCCGCTGGCGATCCAGCCCGGCGCGACGGCGTTGCAGGTGATGCCCTTGCTTGCGACCTCGATTGCGACCGCGCGGGTGTAGCCGACCATCGCTGCCTTCGCCGTGCCATAGCCACTCGATTCGGGATTGATCACCAGCGGTCCCGTCACCGAGGCGATATTGACGATGCGGCCGTAGCGCCGGCGTATCATCGCCGGGAGCACGCCGCGCGTCATCGCGAAACAGGTCTTCAGATTGAGATCGAGATGATGCTGGAACTCTTTATCGCTCATGTCGTGGGCACGACCATGTGGCATGCGCCGGCCGGTCTGCACCATTCCGGCATTGTTCACCAGGATATCGATGGGGCCCAGCTGCCGCTTGGCTTCATCGAGCACTCGTTTCACATCCGCCGGTTTGGTTAAGTCAGCGACGACCGCGAGTTTGTCGCCCTCCTTGCACGGCAATTCATCCCAGCGGGAATGAATCCGCTTGGTGGTCGAGGTGATCGCCACGCGCGCGCCGGCAGCGGCCAATACCTTGGCGCAGGCAAAGCCGATCCCGCTGTCGCTGCCCGCACCGGTTACCAGCGCCACGCGTCTCTTCACACCGCTCATCGGCCCCCCTCGCGAATGCCTCGTTTGCCCAAGTATCGCTCTCGCGCGAATCACCAGAAGTAGCCGCAAAATGCGAGAGCTGGAAGCCGGCGTTCCATCCGTCGCCGAGGAGTTCCTGTTCGGCGAATCAGGCGCGAGGCGAGCGAAAGTTCGTGCGCTCGCCACAGGTCAACAGGACTGAAAGAAGGCCTTTAGCATCGACGATTGCATGGATTTCCGTATTGCCGCCGCCCGCGAGGGCCAATCGCCTGTTCCTGCTCCGATTTTCCGCCGAGGCCGAGTGATGCGCCTTGATTTGCCCGCCTCTTCTGCTAAGCCCTTGCGCCGTCAGCCATCAGTCAGAGTTAATCCGTGGTATTTTTGCTGGTTTCCCGGTATTTGGGGATCAGTCGCCGCTCCATCTCCCATTCCCAGAGAAATCCCTTGAAGGACAGCCTGATGATCCGCTCGGTTTACGATGATCTCGACTATGCCCCGTTCTTGCAGCAGTTCGAACAAGCGGGTTTCGCCCGCATCCCCGTGTCCGATGCGCTAGCTCGCGACATCGACCGGATCTACCGCCTCGGAGAGGAGTTCTTCGTGCGCTCGGAAGCGGACAAGCAACGGTACTCGATGCAGTCCTTCGTCGAGGGCTATCGCGAACTGGGTCCGGAATACTCCCAGGTGCCGGAGCGGCCAGACCTGACCGAATCCTTCTCCGCTTGGAACCGCAACCGCGGCAGGCCGGAGGTCGAAGAGGTGGTCGGGGGTCTCGAGTTGCACCGCGCGCTGCGCGAGGTATCGGACCAATTCTCGGTAATGGTGCGTGGCATCTTCCGCGCCATGGCGGATGCTTGGGCGCCTGGCAGCCCGGAGCTGCGCTTTTACAACGGCACGTATGTGCAAGTGAACTATTACGAGCCGGCGCAGCACAGCGCAGAACTGCTGCAGGATCCCCACGAGGACGCGCACCTGTTGACCCTGGCGAAGGCGAACGCGCCAGGCCTGGAGATCGAGGTCGATGGTACCTATGTCTCCGCCGAATCGGACGGCAATGACATCGTGTTCATGCCAGGCAGCCTGCTATCGCTTATGACTGGGTACAAGATCAAGCCGATGTATCACCAGGTGCGCAACACCCGTCGGCGCGATCCGCGCTCGGCCCTTCTGATGTTCGTTAATCCGGAGATTGACCAGAAGCTGGAGCCCTGGATCAAGAACCAGAGCAACGCCGGTATCGACATCATCGAGCGAGCAAACGAAGGGCCCAAGCAGTTCGGCATGCCGACCTTGCTCGACGGCACCGCTGGCGAGGCATTCCCCGAACTGATGGAGCACAAGGAAGCGGTCCTCTCCGAGGCATCGCAACCAGTACGGATCAGGCGCTAGCACAGCATATGCAATAGACCTTGGCGTCGGACCGACCGGCTCCTGACCAAGATTAAAGGCCTCCAATGCGGTCCTTCGCGTTTGTGGCCGGGTCGGTAGCCGTGGTCGGCCCGCAGCGCGACGATCACAGATTCATATTGAGTCGAGATTTTATCGAAGCGGGCGGAGCAGGCCCGGCCAGTTTGAATAGCCGCAGCGAATGTGGATAGAGGAGTCTCGAGGCAAGATGGGCAGAGCCGGAGCACCAAAATTCGTCGACTCTCAACGCTCGGTTTTGATCTTTCTGAGTGTTACGACGCTCATCGCGCTCTACACGATCCTCAGACCGGGGCCTGCCAACATCAGCCTATTGAATCTGCTGACGGGGGTTGTCGCGGCCGCTACAGCATTCATGGCCTGCGTCAGGCTGGCTCTCGGCACTCCAAATCTGGCGGCTCGCCGAACCTGGCAGGCAGCGCTCGCCCTCTCCGGGCTAGTCTGCGTCAGCCAGCTTGCCGCGCCTTTCGACCAACGCATATCGACTTATCTCGCCATCGGCGGTGCGGGAGTCGGCTTGTTGGTGGGGATCCTTGCATTACTCTGGTTGATCGTTCGATTCGATCTCGTGCCGGCCGCCACGCGACGCGTGCTCTGGCTGGCCTTTGCAGTCCAGGTTGCAGGAACCGCTGCTCCCCTGTTGAGCGAAAGGCCCGGCCTGCTTGAGGATCAGGCGGGGTGGGTTGTTGCGGGGGATTTCCTGGCCCTGATCTCGATGCAGCTCTATCTGCTGGGCACGGTATTGTTGGTAGCGTCGGTGCGTCGCGAACTGTTCGTTGTCCAACGTCGCGCTTCGGACGTGGGGGACTATGCCCGCTACTTGTATGCGACCTCGCGCCTATTCAAGAAGGTCCGCCACCCTCGCATTGGCAACTATACAGTGCCGGGCCACAAGCTCGCGTTCGTTCTGGTCCGCTTGCTCACGTGGTTCCCGCTGATCGCGCCGCGCGTGCGCGACAAGTTCGGGGTCGGCATGTGGCGCCAGTTCCGCGAGCTCTGCATCGTCGCGATCCGCCATGGCCTCGATGCGCAAGTCTATTACATGTTCGAGCTATATCGCAGCGAGTACCGTGCCCGCACGTCCGGCTATCTCACGCGGTACGAAATGAAGAACGGGCTGTACAAGGTGCTGACTTGGCAAGTGCCGAAGACCAAGCGGCGCATCATGCTCGGCGATAAGCTCGGGATGTACCGCATCTGCGAGGAGAATGGCATCCCGACGATTCCCATCCTCATTATCGCCGAGGATGGCCAGCTGCAAAACCGATGCGAACATCCGGCGGGCTTGGAGCAGGACCTGTTCATCAAGCCGCGGCAGCTGAAGGGCTCAAGGGGAACCGAGGTCATTCGCTACTCCGGAGGAAAATTCACGACTGAAAGCGGTGCGACATTGGACCATGAAGGTCTCGCGGAGTTCATTGCGCGACTATCCAAGCGAGAGCCCATCCTGGTACAGCCGCTGATCAAGAACCACGCAGGTCTGGCGGATCTGGCCGATCAAGCTCTGATGCGCATTCGGGTCATCACCTGCCTTGATGACGCGGGAAAGCCAGTTATCACGCACGCGGTGCTGAGCAACCTTTGCAAGCTGGAGACTAACTGGCCGACAGATATCGAGTTCGGAGCGGCGATCGATCTGGAAACCGGCGCTCTTGGCATGATGACGGGGGACAAGGCCGACATGTGGCTGGAGTGGTCCGAGGATCATCCCATCACGCGCGCGAGAGTGCTCGGCCGTGTCGTGCCCTGCTGGAACGAAGTCCAATCTATCGCGCTGGCGGCCCATTCCGCTTGCGCGGATCGATTGCTGGTCGGGTGGGACATTGCGGTCGGGACGAACGGTGCGTTGCTGTTAGAGGGTAATTCCTATCCCGATGTGGACTTCCTCCAGCGCGCGCATCAATGCGCGATTGGCGACAGCTCGCTCGGCCCGCTGCTGTTCTCCCGCTTGGTCGAGCTGGAGCATCGGTCAGCAAGCGGTACGCTTCGGGGACCGCTGGACTACGACTAAACTTGCACGGAATGCGCCGGTCACCGATGCCAGGCGTCCCTTAGCCCTGCTCATCGGCTCCCCCTTGCGATCTCCCTGGATGCCCGAGTATCACTCTCGCGGCGCATCACCAGGAGTAGCCCTCAAAATGCAAAAGCTGGAAGCCGGCGTTGCCCCCGCGAACGTCGACGCCATGTTGCAGCGCGAGAAGGATCTTTTCGTCCAGCGTCACCCGAAGTCCCGCGAGCTCGCAGAGCGCGCCAAGGCGCATTGGGCGCACGGTGTCCCGATGCACTGGATGCTGGACTGGGGCACGCCCTTTCCCATCCATGTCGCTAGCGCCAAGGGGGCGCGCCTGGAGGACGTAGACGGCCATTCCTATGACGACTTCTGCTTCGGCGACACCGGCTCGATGTTCGGCCATTCGCCGGAGCCGATCGCGCGCGCGATCGCGGAACAGGCGGCGCGCGGCCTCACCTACATGCTGCCCACCGAAGACGTGGCGATCGTCGGCGAACTGTTGGCGAAGATGTTCGGCCTGCCGTTCTGGCAAGCGGCGACAACGGCGACGGACGCGAACCGCTTCGTCATCCGCTGGTGCCGCGCGATCACCAAGCGTCCAAAGATCCTGGTATTCCACGGCTGCTATCACGGCGCGGCCGACGATACCTTCGTGCGTTTGAAGGACGGCAAGCCGATCCATCGGCCGGGATTACTCGGGCAGGTTTACGACTTGACGCAATTGACCAAGGTGGTGGAGTTCAATGACATACCCGCCTTGGAAGCAGCCTTGGCGCCGGGCGACGTCGCCTGCGTGCTGACCGAACCTGCGCTGACCAACATCGGCATGGTACTGCCGCAGCCAGGATTCCTTGATGCGTTGCGCGCCGTCACGCGCAAACACGGCGTGCTGCTGGTGATCGACGAGACGCATACGATCTCGACGGGTTACGGCGGCTATACGCGTACGCATAGCCTGGAGCCGGATTTCCTGACGGTCGGAAAACCGATCGCCGGCGGCATCTCCTGCTCCGTCTTCGGCTTCACGGCGGAGGTCGAGGCGCGCATGCGTAAGGCGGAAGCGGAGAATCCATCCGGCTATTCCGGCATGGGCACGACGCTCAGCGCCAACGCCATGGCACTGCATGCGATGCGTGCCAATCTGGAGCAGGTGGTTACGCCCGCCGCGTACGAGCACATGCTGCCGATGTCGCAGCGGCTCGCACGCGGGGCCGAGGCCAAGATCAAGGCACGCAATCTGCCCTGGCACGTCTCGAATGTCGGCGCACGCGCCGAATTCGTCTGTGCGCCGGAGCAGCCGAAGAATGGCACGGAAGCGCAGGCCGCCATGCATCCGCGCGTGGAGCTGGCGATTCATCTCTATCTGCTCAATCGCGGCTTCATCATCGCGCCGTTCCACAACATGACATTGGTGAGCCCGGCCACGACCGCGGATCAGGTCGACCGGCTGGTCGCGACCATCGACGGTTGCCTAGCCGAGCTGGTCACGTAGAAACTCTTCGAGGGAGAAATCATGAGTGTGCTTGTTGCCGATGTCGCCGAGGCCGAGGAATTCCTGGCCAAGAACCCGGACATCGACACCATCCAGATCGTCTTTACCAACCAGAGCGGCGTGGGGCGTGGCAAGAACCTGCGCCGCCACGAGCTGCTGGCGATCTATCAGCATGCGCGGTACCTGCCCGGTACCATGCTCGCCCTCGACATCACCGGCGAGGACGTGGATGAGAGCGGCTTGGTCTGGGCCAATGGTGACGCCGACTACCTGGGCAGGCCGGTCCCGGGAACCCTGGTGCGCGCGCCGTGGCTCGGCTCCACCTTCGCGCAGGTGCTCCTCAGCGTCTATGAGCTCGACGGCACCCCATGTGTGTACGATCCGCGCCATGTCCTCAGACGCGTGATCGACCGGTTCAAGGAGTTCGACCTGACGCCAGTCGTCGCCTGCGAGCTCGAGTTCTTCCTGGTCGATCACGAGCGCGGACCGAACGGCGAGCTCAGGGTGCCGGCATCGCCCGTTACGGGCAACCGGCCGTGGGATATCCAGGTCTATGGACTGCGCGAGCTGGACGATTTCGACCCGTTCTTCCGCGATCTCTATGCGGCCTGCGACGTGCAGGGCATCCCAGTCGAATCCGCGATCTCGGAATATGCGCCCGGCCAGCTCGAAATGACGCTACGCCACCGGCCGGACGCGCTGCGCGCCGCCGACGATGCGATCATGTACAAGCGCGCGATCAAGGGCGTCGCTGTCCAGCATGGCGTCGAGGCGACGTTCATGGCAAAGCCCTTCTCCGACGTGGCCGGCAGCGGCATGCACCTGCACGTCAGCCTGGCGGATCGCAATGGCAAGAACGCCTTCGCCAGCGAAGCGCCGGAGGGCACTGAGCTGCTGAAATTCTCAGTGGGCGGGATGCAGGCGCTGCTCGAGGACTCCATGGCGGTGTTTGCGCCGAACGCCAACTCCTACCGCCGCTTCCGTGCCAACTCCTATGCGCCGGTGGCGCCGACCTGGGGCATCAACAACCGGACCGTCAGCTTCCGGGTGCCGGCCGGTCCGGCACCGACCCGGCATATCGAGCACCGCGTGTGCGGCGCCGACGCCAATCCCTACCTCGCGGTCGCCGCCTTGCTGGCGGCGATACATCACGGGGTCAAGCATCGGCTCGACCCGGGCGCGCCGATCGTCGGCAACGGCTACGCCCAGGCGGCCGAGATGGGCGTCAAGCTACCGGACAACTGGTTCAAGGCGCTCGACCTCTTTGAGGCGTCGGAGCGGATGAAAGATTACTTCGGGCCCGACTTTCACCGGGTGTTCATTGCGGTCAAGCGCGCGGAACAGAATCGATTTTTCTCGCGGGTGACGGAACTCGATTACGATTGGTATTTGAGGAATTCTTAGACTGAATTACTTCGTTCGCTATACTGAGGTTCTGTTGAGACAGGACAGCTGTCGTGCTAGGTTGCCTTGGATGATACGGGGCATTTGGTAAGCGATGTTCAAGCTCTTTAGGAGAGAGAAGCATTCCACGGTCTCGGTGGGCTCGAGATATTATACGGCGGGCCTGCCCTATATGGTTTGGGAAGTCGTCACTTTGTTCGAAGGCATCGACGGCACGCCCTATGCCCATATCGTGGCGGTGAATGATCCAACCCGCCGCAAGACCGTGGCGCAAAGCTCGCTCGAATCCGGCGCGCAATACGTTCCGGCGCCGGACGAGGAATAGATCGCGTCCATCTCGAGCGCGATGACAGTGGAACGCGTCCGCGCCCTGGTCTTCGATGTGTTCGGCACGGTAGTCGACTGGCGCAGCGGCGTGGCACGCGCAGCCGCGCCGTTTCTGCTGCAGTACGGTGCAAGCAACACGGATTCAGCCGCCTTTGCCGATACCTGGCGCAAACGCTATGAACCGGCGATGGAGGAGGTGCGCAGCGGCCGACGTCTTTTCGTGCGTCTGGACGTCCTGCACCGGGAGAACCTGCAAGCAATCTTGCCGGATTTCGGTATCCAGCCCGCGGGCGTTCCGGCAGCGGAGCTGGACCAGCTGAACCTCGCCTGGCACCGCCTGGATCCCTGGCCCGACGTAGTGCCGGGCCTGACGCGGCTGAAAGCGCGCTACATCATTGCGCCGCTCTCCAACGGTAACGTTATCCTGATGCTCGACATGGCGAAGCGCGCCGGTCTGCCTTGGGATGCGATCCTGGGCGCGGAGCTGGCGCGGGCCTATAAGCCGGCGCCCGAAGCCTATCTGCGCACCCTCGACAGCCTGGCCATGCGCCCGGACGAAGTGTGCATGGTCGCTGCCCACAACAGCGACCTTGCTGCCGCCCGCGGCTGCGGCCTACGCACGGCGTTCGTTCCGCGCCCAACGGAACACGGGCCGGGTCAGACCAAGGACCTTGCGCCTGAACAGGACTGGGATTTCGTGGTGAAGGATTTCGCAGAGCTGGCGGATCGGCTCGGAGCGTAGCTCGCTCATGGAAAATAACTCGCATTCCGCAGGCGGGCGCCGACGGTGACGCCGAGCTGGCGCATGGTGCCGGCCTTGACCTCCAGCACGGCCCGCACCGGCTCTCCGGAGGAAATCAGCTCTTCGGACATCGGCTGCGTGCTCTCGGCGATGCGTGCGATCGTGCCGTCCTCGCGCACGAAGACGATGTCCAGCGAGAGCGGCGTATTCTTCATCCAGAATTCCACCGGCTGGGGTTTGGGATAGAGAAACAGCATGCCGGCATTATCGGCGAGGCTGGTGCGGTACATCAGCCCCTCCGCACGCTCGCTGGGATCGTCGGCCACTTCGACCTCGAAGCGATATTGGCTGGCTCCGACCTCGAGCAGCACCACGTCGCGCGGCAGTTCCGCCGCGAATCCTGGGAGCGCCGCCAGCAGCAGCGCGCAGATGAATACTAGCCTTTGGATCATGTCGCCAAACTCCGACGTTGCTTGACAACATGTCAAGATTCGCTTCGATGGCATCCTGCCCTGGACTCTGGGAGAGCACGATGGATTTGACCGGCGAGTACCGCATTCCTGCCCCGCGCGAGACCGTGTGGGCAGCGCTCAACAATCCGGACATCCTGAGGGCGTGCATTCCCGGCTGCGAGGAGCTGAACAAGACCTCGGACAGCGAATTCGTTGCGCGCGTGATCGCCAAGATTGGGCCGGTGAAGGCCGGATTCAACGGCAAGGTGAGGCTGAGCGACCTCGACCCGCCAGCTGGCTATACCATCACCGGCGAGGGCCAAGGCGGGGCGGCAGGCTTCGCCAAAGGCGGCGCCAAGGTGCGGCTGGAAACAGTCGATGGGGGAGCGGCCACCGTCCTGTACTACGCCGCAGACGCACAGATCGGCGGCAAGCTGGCGCAGATCGGATCGCGCCTGGTGGAGGGAACCGCGCGCAAGCTGGCGGACGAGTTCTTCGCTGCTTTCGCCGTCCAGGCAGCAGCCATTGCCCCCGCGGCGGCTGAGGTGGCACCGGCTGCGGCAGAACCAGCGCCGCCATCGCCACCGGTCGCGCAGCCCGTAGAAGCCCCAAGCCGTGGCCTCTCCCCTGTCGTTTGGATCGTCGGGCTGGTCGTCATCATCGCCATCATCCTAGGTTTCGTTGCATTGCGATGACGCTCGCGACCGCTGCGGAGAGACATCTTTCTACGCTATCGGACGCAAAACACGTTCACATCTTGGCCTGCGCTTGACACATGCTCGAGCGCGGTCGTTAGAATGTTGTGCTGGGAGTGAAGGCCGGTCCTAACCGGCCAACGCCAGCGACGGCGCCCGCCGTCGCTTGAATTCTGGGAGGAATCGATGCCGACCGTGGAAATGACGGTGAATGGCAAGCGCGCTTCGGCACAAGTCGAGGGCCGCACTCTGCTCGTTCAGTTCTTGCGTGAAAAACTTGGCCTGACTGGCACCCACATCGGCTGCGATACCAGCCAGTGCGGGGCCTGCGTCGTGCACATCGATGGGCGTGCCGTGAAGTCCTGCACCATGTTGGCGGTACAGGCGAACGGGGCCTCCGTGATGACGATCGAAGGGTTGGCGAACGGCGAAAAGCTGCACCCGATGCAGGAAGCCTTCCGCGACAATCACGGCCTGCAGTGCGGCTTCTGCACGCCGGGCATGGTGATGACCGCCATCGACCTCGTGAAGAACAACCCAGCCCCGAGCGAGGAAGAGATCCGTCACGGCCTTGAAGGCAACATCTGCCGTTGCACGGGCTACCACAACATCGTCAAGGCCGTTAAGGCCGGCGCCGCTGCGATGAAGGGGTGATGCCATGACAGCCACAGGGATCGGCGCGTCCGTCAAGCGCAAGGAAGACTACCGTTTTTTGACCGGCCAGGGGAGCTACACCGACGACATCAATCGTCATGGTCAGGTCTATGCCTACATTCTGCGCTCGCCGCATGCGCATGCGGAGATCGCGAAAATCGACACGTCGGCTGCTGAGTCGGCGCCGGGTGTCATCGCGATTTTCACCGGCGCGGACTATGACAAGGGAGGGCTGCCCGCCGGCTGGCAGATCCACAGCAAGGACGGCTCGCCGATGATCGAGCCGCCGCACCTGCCGCTGTGCAAGGACCGGGTGCGCCATGTTGGTGACCAGGTCGCGCTGGTGATCGCGGAAACCTATGCCCAGGCGAAGGACGCCGCCGAGCAGATCGACGTCACCTACAAGGAGCTGCCGGCAATCATCTCGACCGCCGATGCCGACAAGCCCGGCAAGCCGCAGGTGTGGGCCGACGCCAAGAACAACACCTGCTTCGACTGGCACCTCGGCGACAAGGCAGCGACCGACGCGGCTTTCGCCAAGGCGCATCACGTGACCAAGATCGACCTCGTCAACCAGCGCCTGGTGCCGAACGCGATGGAGCCGCGCGCGGCGGTTGGCGATTACGATCGCGCCACGGGCGAATACACCCTCTACACCACCAGCCAGAACCCGCACGTGATCCGTCTGCTGATGGGCGCGTTCGTGCTGCAGATCCCGGAGCACAAGCTGCGCGTCGTCGCGCCGGATGTCGGCGGAGGCTTCGGGTCCAAGATCTTCCACTATGCGGAAGAGGCCTTGGTGACGTGGGCCGCGGGCAAGCTGCGTCGCCCGGTCAAATGGACGGCCGAGCGCGGCGAATCCTTCCTGACCGATGCGCAAGGCCGCGACCACGTCTCCCATGCCGAGCTGGCGATGGACAAGGACGGCAAGTTCCTGGGGCTGAGGGTCAGCACCGTCGCGAACATGGGCGCATACCTTTCGACCTTTGCGCCCTGTGTGCCGACCTATCTCTATGCCACGCTGTTGGCAGGCGTTTACACCACACCGGCAATCTATGCCGAAGTGAAAGCGGTGTTCACAAACACCGTCGTGGTCGACGCCTATCGCGGTGCCGGCCGTCCCGAAGCGACCTATCTGCTCGAGCGGCTGGTCGACAAAGCGGCGCGCGAGATGAAGATGGACCGGGTGGAAATCCGCCGGAAGAACTTCATTCCGCGAGACGCGTTCCCCTACCAGACGCCGGTCGCCCTGCAGTACGACAGCGGCGACTATTTCGCCACGCTGGAGGCGGCGCTGAAGGCCTCCGACTGGGCGGGCTTCGAGAGCCGCAGGGCGGACGCGAAAAAGCGCGGCAAGCTGCGCGGCATCGGCATCTCCACCTACATCGAGGCTTGCGGCATCGCGCCGTCGGCGGTAGTGGGCAGCCTCGGCGCCCGTGCCGGCCTCTACGAGTGCGGCTCGATCCGCGTGCATCCGACGGGCTCCGTCACCGTGTTCACTGGTACGCACAGCCACGGACAGGGCCACGAGACCACCTTCTCTCAGCTTGTCTCCGACACCCTCGGCATCCCCATCGAGAATGTCGAAGTGTCGCATGGCGACACCAATAAGATCCCCTTCGGCATGGGCACCTATGGCTCACGCTCGCTGGCGGTCGGCGGCTCCGCCCTGGTCAAGGCAATGGACAAGATCGTCGCCAAGGCCAAGCGGATCGCGGCGCACCTGATGGAAGCATCGGTTGCGGATGTCGAGTTCAAGAACGGCACCTTCACCGTGGCCGGCACCGACAAGAACGTGCCGTGGGGCACCGTTGCCCTCACTGCGTATGTACCGCACAACTATCCGATTACCGAGCTGGAGCCGGGCCTCGAAGAGACGGCGTTCTATGATCCGCTCAACTTCACCTATCCGGGCGGCTGTCACATCTGCGAGGTGGAGGTCGATCCCGACACCGGCGTCACCCAGATCGTGAACTTCACCGCGGTCGATGACATCGGCCGCGTCATCAACCCGATGATCGTCGAGGGCCAGGTCCATGGCGGCGTCGCACAAGGCATAGGCCAAGCGCTGCTCGAGAACTGCGTCTATGACGAGGAATCGGGCCAGCTCCTGACGGGCTCGCTGATGGACTACTGCATGCCGCGCGCGGACGATTTGCCGAATTTCAAGGTGGCGACGCAATCCACGATGTGCACGCACAATCCGCTCGGCGCCAAAGGCGTCGGCGAAGTAGGCGCCATCGGCTCACCGCCGGCGGTCATCAATGCGGTGCTTGATGCCCTCTCGCCGCTCGGCGTTGAGGACATCTCGATGCCGGCAACACCGCTCAAGGTCTGGCAGGCGATCCACAGCGCATCCGCCAAGGTGGCGGCGGAATAAGGGGAGGACGGATCATGCATGATTTCGGATATCACCGGCCGGCCTCCGCGGCGGACGCCGCCGGGCTGCTCGCGGGCAAAAACGAAGCGAAGATCGTCGCGGGCGGGATGACCCTGATCCCGACCTTGAAGCAGCGGCTGGCGCAGCCGAGCGACCTTATCGACCTGGGCGGCATTGCCGAACTCAAGGGCATAAAAGTCGAGAGCGGCGGCATCACCATCGGCGCCATGACCACGCATGCAGACGTCGAGCGTTCGACGGACGTGCGGAAAACGATCCCCGCCCTAGCTGTACTGGCCAGCGGGATCGGCGATCCGCTGGTGCGCAATCGCGGCACCATGGGCGGCTCGGTCGCCAACAGCGATCCGGCTGCGGACTACCCGGCCGCCGTGCTCGGCTTGGGCGCAACAGTCCGCACCAACAAGCGGGAGATCAAGGCCGACGACTTCTTCAAGGGCATGTTCGAGACGGCGTTGCAGGATGGCGAGATCATCACCGCCATCCATTTTCCGAAGCCGGAGAAAGCAGGCTATTCCAAGTTCGCGAACCCAGCCTCGCGCTACGCTATCGTCGGCGTGTTCGTTGCCAGGACGAGCGGCGGCATACGTGTCGCGGTGACGGGAGCCGGTCCGTGCGCCTATCGCTCTAAGGAATTGGAGGGCGCGCTCAGCGCGAACTTCACGCCGGACGCGGTGAAGGCGGTGAAGCTGAGTGCCGACGGACTGAATAGCGATCTGCACGCCACGGCCGAGTATCGCGCGCATCTCATCTCCGTAATGGCATCGCGCGCTGTGGCAGCCGCTTCGTAGAATTAAAGACAATTTTCCTCGTAATTAGGGCGGCTTCGAGAGAAGTCGCCCTTTTTTATTTTCTCACACCCGAAGATAGCCGTTACGTCTTTCCTTAATACTTATGGGTTAGTATGATCGCGTCGTTCGGTCGTACTGTGTTTTGGGGAAACATGGTCATCTCGAAAACAGACTTCGCCTCATCTGCAAGTACGCGCGAGACGCTGGTCCCCGTGGTCAGCGCCATTGTCAGCGCTGTGCTGGCAGTGGCGATGCATGACACGTTTCCGGTGATGGCCGGCGTTACTGGCGCCTTTGCCGGCGCAGCGGCTGGCGTCCTGCTGCTGCGTCGCAGTTCCATCGCCGACTTGGACCTCGCCGCCCCTGATCCGCGCGAGGTGCGCCTCCATGCTCTGGAGACGGAGCTGGCTTGCGAGCGCACGATGCACGAGGCCTTCAAAAGAGACGCCGAGGCGCGCGAAGAGGAGCTGAAGCGCTTCCTCGCCGATCTGGAAATGACACATTCGGCGCTGGAAGGCCAAGCCTCGCAATCGGTCGAGTTGGCCGAGGAATTGGCCGAGCAGAAGCAGCACAGCGATTATCTCGCCAGCCACGACATGCTGACCGGGCTGCCGAACCGGCTCGCCTTCCAGGGGGAGCTGAAGCGGCGGGTCGAGTACGCCGCGAGCAGCGGATCGACCATCGCCTTGCTGTTCATCGATCTCGACCGCTTCAAGGATGTGAACGACACGCTCGGCCATGAGGCGGGCGATCGCCTGCTGCAGCAGGTCGCCGGCACTTTCGGTGCGGCGATGCGGCACGACGATTTCGCCGCCCGTCTCGGCGGCGATGAATTCGCGGTGATCGTGGAGATCCCGCCGGAAGAGGCGCGCGAAGTTGCGATCACTGTCGCCGAGCGGGTCCGGCAGGAGCTCCAACTCACGGTTTCCGCTCCGGGCACCGACCTCGCCATCGGCGCCACGATCGGCATTGCCCTCTGCCCTCAGGATGCCACGAGCGCCAATGGCCTGCTGCATGCCGCAGACGAGGTGATGTACGTCGGCAAGCGCCGCGGTCGGAACCGCGTGATCACTACGGACGAGCTGAAGCAGGCGTAGTTATCGGGCCGGCGGCCGGAACTCGGGCGGTTTCAGGCGTCCGAGGCAGGCATGGCCCGGCATGCGCGTGGGGTCATCCAGGAACTGCTTGGCCAGCTCGCCGGCGCAGGTCTCGTTGCTCAACACGTCATGGCCGACGCTCAGGAACTCGAAATAGAAGCTGTTGATGAGGCGGCTGCCTGCCAGCCGGGCGTATTGCGGCGGCGTGATGGGGTCATAGAGGCCGGTCAGCAACAAGGTGGGCACGTCTGAATAGATCGGCTGATTCTCCACTGGATCGAGGGGACCCATCGGCCATTTGACGCAGGCGACGCCCCAGGAACCATCATCCGCAAAGCTCTTCAGCAGCGGATAGCGCAGATAGTCCCGCCGTAACTTCGCCAAGTCATTGAACGGCACCTCCTCGTGGCAATCGATCGACAGGCTTAGCGCATCTCCCCAGTCGGGCCGGTCGACATAGAGATCCGCGAGATAGCCGATTTCGTTGGTGACGGCGGCAGGGGATCCCTTCTCGAACAGGTCAATGATCTGCGGGACGGTCTCGATGCCGGACCGGTTGTACATGTTCTGGAACAGGTAGTTCAGCAGTAGCTCCCCCGTCACCACCACCTTGGCTTTCTTTCCGCTTTCCAGCTCCACCTCGCGCTCGATCGGCGTCTTGTTGAGCTTGTCGACGAGTGCCCGCAAGCGCTGCTCGAGGTTCGGATACCAGCGATCGCAGTTGAGCGAGCGGCGACAGCCTTCGAACAGCACGCGGAAGGCGCGATCCGTGCGCCAGGCGTCATCCTCCAGGAAGGCGGATTCCGGCAGATAGACCGAATCCAGAATCAGGCTGCGCACATCGTGCGGATAGTCGCGCGCATAGGTCAGCGCCAGGCGTGTGCCGTATGACAGGCCATAGACGTTCCATTGCTGCAACTTCAGCGCACCCATCAGATCGTGCAGATCGGTGGCGCTATCTCTGCTGGTATACGAAAGCGGATCGTGCCCCTCCTTCTCTATACGCACGCGGCAATCCGCAGCCGCCTTGACCCATGCCTCGCGCGCTGCGTTGCGGTTGAGCCCAAAGCTCAGGGAGCGGATCTGCACAATTTCCTGCTCCGGGCAATCCATGCGCGGGGCGGTGAGCCCTGTCCCGCGCTGATCCATCAGCACCAGATCGCGCTCATTCACCCAGGCATTGTCGGCGACAAACTGCCACCAGAAATCAATTCGGTCAGAATCCAGCCACGCGCCGTCACCCGGTCCGCCGGCGAGGTAGACGACAGGATCTTCCCGCCTTCGCGTTTCGGCAACCGAGATGACAACCACCGGCAGCTCGAGGGTCACCTCGCTGCGTCCCGCACGGCTTTCCGGAACGCGCAAGCGATAGCATCGGGTGGTGATCTTGTCCGGCGCTTTGAACCAGCAATCGGCTCGCGCCAGCTTGCCAGGGTCGGCCTGCGCATGGTCCGCTCCCGAAAGGCCGGCGAGGCACGCAAGGCCCAGCGCTCCGACCCAAATTCCCAGTTTCATGCGTTGCAGCCGCTCGCCTCGATTCAACGGAACGGCTCATCTTGCTGGCCGCGCACCGAGCCGGCAAGCCTCCTTTGCGGCGGAGCGTGAGCCCGCTAGACTGCGCCCGTCGCGACGAGGGTCCATCCTGCATGCGCCGCCGCACTGTCGTCAGCCTCGGGCTGTTCGGTTTGCTCATCCTGCTAGTCGTAGCGGCGGGCGCGGCAGTCATCTGGCGCAATCCGCTAGCCGAAGCCGTCATCTCCACCTATGTCGAGCGCACCTACGGCGTGCCGCTGACCATCGCCGTGAGCGAGATCGATACATCGTCAGCGAGCATCGCCCATGTCAGGGTGGGCCGGAACGCGCCGTTCGAAGCCAGCGACATCCGGTTGGAATACGACCTCCCGGGTCACCTCAAGGCGGTTAGCGTCGGGACAGCATACGCCCACGGCCGGATTGAAGGCGGCACCGTCACGCTGGGCGACCTGCAGCCGCTGATGGAACGTGGCGATGAAGGCGCGGCGGCATCCGACACCGCGTTGCCGGAGGTCATTTCCGTTGACCGGCTCGATCTGGCGCTGGAGACGCCGATGGGTGGAGTGGCCATCGGCGGTTCGGCACGTTTGGGCCAAGGCGCGTTGGCGCTCGATCTGACGGCGACCGATCCAGCCGGACATACGAAGGCCGCGGCGAAGATCGATATATCGAGCGCGTTCGACGAGCCGATCATGACCGGCGATGTGCAGATCGCGCTCGCCCCGCAATCGCCGCTGTGGGCCTTCGCCCCGGAGATCGCGCCGCAGGAGGGAACCGTCGAAGCCAGCCTGCGTCTCGACGAGGTCACCGCCGGCATCGAGCCAACGCCCGGAACCAAGCCTCTGTCTTTCTCGCTGCGCCTCAACCAGATCCGAAACGGCCTGCTTGCGGCGCCGCTCTCCGGCACATTGTCTGCGGAGATCCGCTCCACGCATCTGCCGCTCGACATCGACAACATCGTGCTGGAGCTCAGTGGCGGCTTGTCGCCCAAGGCGACGGCGCAGGCGAACGGCGCGGCCACGGTCGCCTTGTCGGCCGGCAAGCTGGCGCTGGACCTGAACGCCGCGATCAGCGCGTCGGATGAGAGCTTCGCGCTTTCTGGCTGGCAGGTGCGCCAGCCGCAGATCACCGCGCCCGTGCATATGACGCTAGTGAACGGCGTGCTGGCCACCGCGCTGTCCGCCGAGGGCCAGATCGCGCACAAGGGAATTTCCGACACGGCGAAGAGCACGACGATCGGCGGCGGCTCGGTGAAGCTGACGAGCGACAGCACCGCGTTCCGCATGGATACACGGACGGGCACCTGGAACGCAGCTGCAATCACCGGCGCCATCGCACTCAGCGCCAAGTCCTGGGGCGAGACTGTCGATCTGCGCATTCCGGCACTCGACGCGGTGGTCGAGAGCAACGAAGCCGGCCTCACGTGGCACATGGCCAGCTCCAAGATCTCCCTTGCAAACAAGGCGCGCGGTGTCTCGGCCACCAATGCGCTTATCAAGCTGTCCGGCAAGGGTGAGGCGATCGAAGGCGAGCTGCGTGTCAGCTCGTTGGACGCGGGCTACGGCCTACCGACCTTCACGCTCAACGGGACCGGGCGCATCAATGCGGGCAAGCTTGCGGCGCAGCTCAACGCTATCACCGGCGCCGGCGGCGGCGTGAAGCTCGGCGGCATCAAGCTGACCGGCAACTTCAACACGCGCGACTATGTCGCCAATCTCGATATGGGGCCGATCACCTTCAAGCCGGACGGGCTGCAGCCGGCGGACCTGTTCCCGCGTGCGAAGAGCTATCTCCGCGATTTCTCAGGCAGCGTGCGGTTGGCAGGCCCGGTCACCTGGTCGAAGGGCAAGGCGAAGGCCGACGTGAAGCTGGGTCTCGAAGGGCTGACGGGACAGGGCGGCCCCGTGCTGTTTCAGAACCTGAACGGCGTGATCGAGATTGACGAGCCTTGGCCGGTTTCGACCCGGCCAAATCAGGTCCTGGCGATCGAGCAGCTCGTTACCGGCTTGCCAATGACCAACGCCCTGCTCCGATTCGAATTGCACGGGCCACAGCTGCAGATTGCCGAGGGCCGTCTGCAAATGGCGGGTGGCCGTGCCAGCATCGCGCCGACCACGATCGCGCTGAACGCGGCTGGACAGAGAATGACTCTCAACATCGATCAACTTTCCGTCAGCGAGCTGTTCAAGATCACAGGCGTGGCGGGGCTCAGCGGCGAAGGCGCGATTTCCGGCACGGCACCCATCACTTTGTTTCCCAACGGCATTATCGTCGACAACGCGAAGTTCGCGGCGGAAGCGCCGGGAATTCTGCGCTACGATCCTGCCCAAGCGCCGGCGGCCTTGAGCAGCGCAGGCGATTCGGTCGGACTGGCGTTGCAGGCTTTGTCAAACTTCCATTACAAGGAATTGATCGTGAGCCTGAACCGAAAGCTGACCGGCGATGCCGAGCTGGGCTTGCACATAGCCGGCAGCAACCCTAGTTTCTACAACGGCTATCCAGTCGAATTTAATCTCAACTTATCCGGGAAACTGGATGAGGTTCTGCGCAAGGGCTTGGCGGGGTACCGCCTGCCTTCTATCATCGAAGAACGGTTGAACGAGCTGCAATAGAGGGCCCCGCTGTGCGACTACTTCATCCACGCCGAACGCGCGTCCTGCTCCCCTGCCTGATCGGCGGCATGGCCGCCGCAACCCTGGCGGGTTGCACCCCGACCGTGAAGGTCGAGGCCCCGGACAAGCCGATCGTGATCAACCTCAATGTCAAGATCGAGCAGGAGGTCCGCGTCAAAGTGGACCGCGACGTCGAGACGTTGTTGCAAAATAATCCCGATCTGTTCTAACGGAGCACCGCGATGACGAGCTTCAAGATCAAATCGCTGCTGGGCGGGTTGCTCATGGCACTGGCGATGCTGTTCTCGGCGCCGGCCATGGCCGAGTCCCTGGACCAGGCGCGCGCCGCCGGTCTGGTCGGCGAGCGGCCGGATGGGCTCCTTGGCCTGGTCGACCCCAATGCGCCGGCGAGCGTCAAATCACTCGTTCAATCCATCAACGCGCAACGCCTGCTAAAATACCAGGAACTCGCCAAGAAGGAGAACGTGCCGGCGGAGCAGGTGGGCGCGATCGCCGGCGAGAAGACGATCAAGGAGCGCGTGAAGCCGGGCTGGTACTACATGGATTCCTCTGGCAATTGGGTGAAGAAGTAAGGACGGATGGATGGCGGCGATCCCGCGGAACATCGAGGAGACCCTCACCCTTCTACGGCAAGGCCACTACATCGCCGATCGCAGCCTAGCGACTGCCGTCTTTCTTTCCTTGAAGCTGAAGCGGCCCTTATTCCTCGAGGGCGAGGCGGGCGTCGGCAAGACCGAGATCGCGAAGGTGCTCAGCACCACGCTCGGCCGGACATTGGTGCGCCTGCAATGCTACGAGGGCCTCGACGTCGCGAGTGCCGTCTATGAGTGGGACTATCCCAGGCAGATGCTAGAGATCCGCCTCGCCGAGGCGGCGCACATCGACTCCAAGGAGCGGATCGCGGCGGACATCTTTTCCGAGCGCTTCCTGATCAAGCGCCCTTTGCTCCAGGCGCTGGAAAGCGAAGCCAGCGGGCCGAAGGTGCTGCTGATTGATGAACTGGACCGGACCGACGAGCCGTTCGAGGCGTTCCTGCTGGAGCTGCTCAGCGACTTCCAGGTGACCATCCCCGAGCTCGGCGTCATCAAGGCGGGCGAGCCGCCGATCGTCGTCATCACCTCCAACCGCACGCGCGAGATCCACGACGCGCTGAAGCGCCGCTGCTTCTACTACTGGGTCGATTATCCGAATGCGGAACGCGAACTGGAAATTCTGCGCGCGCGCCTGCCGGCCGCCAGCATGGATCTGTCGCGCGAGGTCGTGGCCTTCGTGCAGAAGCTGCGCGGGCGAGATCTCTTCAAGCTGCCTGGCGTGGCGGAGACCATCGATTGGACCGACGCCCTGGTGCAGCTGGATCAAGTGACCCTGACGCCGGATTCGATCGACCATTCGCTCGGCGCCCTCCTCAAGTACCAGGACGACATCGCGCGCATCCGCGGTAGCGAGGCCGCCAAGATCTTGGAAGAAGTGCGCGCGGAGATGGCCGCCGCGCGGCGCTAGGGCAGCAGATGGTTGCCGGGCCCGAAGCGACTAGCCGCCTATCCGAGAACATCATGCAATTCGCGCGCGCCTTGCGCGCCGCCGGCCTGCCGGTCGGCCCCGGCAAGGCGATCGACGCCGTGGAAGCCGTCAAGGCAGTCGGCATCGGCGATCGCGAGGACTTCTATTGGACGCTGCACGCTGTGTTCGTGCAGCGGCGCGAGCAGCGCGAGATCTTCGACCAGGCGTTCCACATCTTCTGGCGCAACCCGCAGTTCCTGCAACGCATGATGACGCTAATGCTGCCCTCCTTCCGCGGCGAGGAGATCGACGCGAGCCATCAGGAGATCAGCCCGCGCGTCGCCGACGCCCTACGCGGCAACCAGGCGGGCCAGGAAGGCGAAGCGCGCGAGCCAGATCAGGAACAGGTGGAGGTCGATGCCGCCCTCACCTTCTCCAGCCGCGAGTTGCTGCAGAAGATGGATTTCGAGAAGATGAGCCTCGCCGAAATCGAGGCGGCAAAGAAGGCGATCGCGCGCATGCGCCTGCCGGTCGAGAATGTGGCGACCCGCCGCTTCAAGCATGATACGCGCGGCCATCGCGTCGATATGCGCGCGACACTCCGCGCCGGGCTGCGTGATCCCGACATCATCCCCTTGCAGTTCAAGTCGCGCCGCCGCAGGCGCCCGCCTTTGGTCGTGCTGTGCGATATCTCCGGCTCCATGAGCCGCTATTCGCGCCTGGCGCTGCACTTCATTCACGCGCTGACGACCGACCGCGACCGCGTCCACTCCTTCCTGTTCGGTACGCGCCTCACCAACGTCACGCGCCATCTGCGCCACCGCGACGTCGACGTGGCGCTGGACCGGATCTCCGAAAACGTTCCGGACTGGTCCGGCGGCACCCGCATCGGCCATTGCCTGGCGGAGTTCAACCGGCGCTGGTCCCGGCGAGTGTTGGGCCAGGGGGCGCTGGTCCTTTTGATCAGCGACGGGCTGGACCGGGAGGGGGCCGTGGGCCTCGAGGAGGGGATCGAGCGGCTGCACAAGAGCTGCCGACGGCTGATCTGGCTTAATCCCCTTCTTCGTTATGAGGCTTATCGTCCCCAGGCCCAGGGCGCAAAAGCCATGATCAAGCACGTTGACGATTTCAGGCCGATCCACAATCTTCAAAGCATGCAGGATCTGGCGGCGGCGCTGAGCGAACTGGGCTCGCGCGGCCAGGAATCGCGTTCAAAGGTGGCGGCATGACGCATCAGGAAGAAGACGTTCTGCAAACCGCACTTAACTGGAAAAAGGACGGCCGCGACGTGGCGATCGCCACGGTCACCAGCACCTGGGGCTCCTCACCCAGACCGGCGGGCAGCCAGCTGGTGGTCGACGGCAGCGGCGCGATGGTCGGCTCCGTCTCCGGCGGCTGTATCGAAGGCGCGGTGGTGCGCGAGGCGCTGGATGCGATTGCCGACGGCAAGCCGCGCCTGCTCGATTTCGGCGTGACGAACGAGCAGGCCTGGGAAGTCGGCCTTGCCTGCGGCGGCAAGCTGCAGGTCTATGTCGAGCGGCTGGAATGAAGGCCAGCGACCTTTCGCGCCTCGTTACGGCCAAGACCGAACGGCGGCCGATCGCATTGGTCACGGATCTCGGCAGCCATCAGCAGGCCCTGTTCGAAGCCGGCAACGAAGCCCCATCCCTCAGCCTTTCTCCGGCCCAACAGGCCGCCGTCGCGGAGGCGCTCGCCGCCAACCGGTCCGGCGAGATCGAGATCGAAGGCCGCCCCCTGTTCGTGCAGGCGCGCGTGCCTGACCCGCGCCTCGTCGTTGTTGGCGCGGTCCATATCACTCAGGCATTGGCGCCGATGGCGGCACTGGCCGGCTACGAAGTCATCGTGGTAGATCCGCGCCGCGCATTCGCGACCGGCGAGCGTTTTCCCAGCGTGACGCTGCGGCACGATTGGCCGGACGAGGCGCTCGATGCGATCAGGCTCGATGAGCGTAGCGCCGTCGTGACACTGACACACGACCCCAAGATCGACGACCCCGCGCTCGATCGCGCCTTGCGCTCAAGGGCTTTCTATATCGGCGCGCTCGGCAGCAAGAAGACCCATGCGGCGCGGCTGCAGCGCCTCACCGAGGCTGGGTTCGATCAGGCCACGCTTGCCCGCATCCACGGCCCTGCAGGCCTTGCCATCGGCGCGAAATCGCCGGCCGAGATCGCCATCTCCGTCCTGGCGCAACTGACCGCTGCGCGCCACGGCCAGTCCACCCGATGATCTTCGCCGATCTGCCCGTCGCGGACTGCACCGGCGCCATCCTGGCGCATGCGGTGCGCAACGGCGAGGTCGCCTTCAAGAAAGGCCGGGTGCTCAGCGCTGCCGATATCGACGTGCTAAAGAGGTCCGGCCGCCGCACGATCACCGTCGCGCGGCTCGAGGCTGACGATATCGGCGAAGATGCGGCGGCGGCGGCGCTCGGCACACTGCTTGCGACGGATGGCTTGCGCGTGGAGGCGCCGTTCACAGGGCGCGTGAACATCTATGCGCGGGAGCGCGGCATCCTGCGCGTCGATGCGGCACAAGTCGATGCGATCAACGAAGTGGATGAGGCCATCACGCTGGCAACCCTCGCGGACTATGCCGCGACGGAGCCGGATCAGATGGCGGCAACCGTCAAGATCATCCCCTTCGCGGTGAAGCGCGCGCAGCTGGACGCTTGCCTTGCCGTCGCGCGGCACAAGCCGGTCCTGACATTCCACGCTTTCCGGCCGCGCAAGGTCGCGTTGATCCAGACTGAGCTGGCGGCGCTGAAGCCGAGCTTGCTCGACAAGACGGTCGCCATCACGAACCGTCGCCTTGCCGCGATGGGTACCGGCGAAGCCGCCGACCTGCGCGCACCGCATGAGCCCGCAGCCTTGAGCTCGGTCATCAAGAGCGCGCTCGCAGACGGCGCCAGCATCGTGCTGGTGATGGGTGGCTCCGCCATCATCGACCGGCGCGATGTCATTCCCAGCGCGATCGAACAGGGCGGCGGCACGGTGCTGCAGTTCGGCATGCCGGTCGATCCCGGCAATCTCATCCTGCTGGGCGAGATCGGCGGCAAGCCGGTGATCGGCCTGCCCGGCTGCGCGCGCACGCCGAAGCTGAACGGGTTCGACTGGGTGTTGCAGCGCCTGATGGCCGATATCCCGGTGACCGCGCGCGACCTGCGCCGCATGGGAGCGGGCGGCCTGCTCAACGAGATTCCGGCCCGGCCGCAGCCGCGGGAATCCCGCCCTCGTCCAGAGGCGCGGCGCCCGCGCGTTGCCGGCCTCGTCATGGCAGCCGGCCGCTCCAGCCGCATGGGCGCCAACAAGCTGCTGATGGACGACGATGGCAAGCCGATCGTGACGCGGGTCGTGGAGCATGCGTTGGCCGCGGACCTCGCGGAAATTGTCGTGGTCACTGGTCATCAGGAGACAGAGGTGCGCGCCGCGCTCGCCGAGCAGACGGTGCGCGTCGTCCCCTGCCCCGATTATGCGGATGGCATGAGCGCTTCGTTGCGCTGTGGCCTCAAGGCCCTGTCCGCCGACATCGATGCTGCGCTCATTCTGCTGGGCGACATGCCGCGGGTCGGCGGCACCCTTATCCGCCGCATGATCGCCGCCTTCAATCCGACCGAAGGACGCGCCATCATCGTTCCGTCCTTCCAGGGCAAGCGCGGCAACCCGGTCCTTTGGGATCGCAGCTTCTTCGGCGAGATGATGGACTTGCACGGCGATGTCGGCGCGCGTCATCTGATCGGTGAGCACGCGGAGCTGGTGACGGAGATCGAATCCGAGGATGCCGGCATCTTTCTCGATATCGACACGCCAGAGGCGTATCGCACCTTGAAGCGGGATCAATCCGGTGAGTGAAGCGCTCTATCACAAGGCCCTGGTCGACCGGGCACGCGCCGCCTTCGGCAAGGGCCGCCTGCCCGATGCCACGAGCAGCGCGACGGTGGACAACCCGCTATGCGGCGACCGCGTCACGCTCGATCTGGCGGTGAAAGACGGGCATATCGAGACCATCACCCACCATGTGCGCGGCTGCCTACTGTGCGAAGCGGCAGCAGCCACCATCGCCGAGTTCTGCCGCGGCAACAGCAAGGACGAGCTGGACGCCATCACCCAGGCCGCGCGCAAGCTGATGGCAGAGGGCGGTGGGCTGGAGCCGCGCTGGCAATGTCTCGAGATCTTCCGCCCCGTGCACGGCGCCAAGAGCCGGCGTGATTGCGTGCTGTTGCCGTTCGAGGCCTTGAAACGCGCGGCCTCAGCTGCCTTTTGACCCCGGCGGCGGAAGCCCGTCGAGGAACCGCATCACCGCCTCGATCATGCCGAACTGCACCAGGTTGTTGTGGCCCGCTTCTTCCAGCCACAGCGCCGATTTCGGCTCTCGCGCGCGCTCGAACACCATGCGGCCGAAGCGCTGCGGCGTGACCCAGTCACGCGCGCCATGGATCACGAACAGCGGCGCATTGACCTTGTCGATCTTTTCGATGTTGGCGAACTTGTCCTTGATCAGCCAGTCGAACGCGAACATGGGAAAGCGTGCACGCGCCGACAGCAGGATCGAAGCGAACGGTGCTTCCAGCACGAGGGCCCCAACCCTGCGCTCGATCGCCATTTGGGTGGCGACGGCGGCGCCGAGAGACTCCCCATAGAGGACCAGCTGATCGTCCTTGACGCCCTGCTGCGCCAGCCAGTCC
Source organism: Dongia deserti (assembly GCF_003574735.1). Classification (GTDB taxonomy): domain Bacteria; phylum Pseudomonadota; class Alphaproteobacteria; order Dongiales; family Dongiaceae; genus Dongia_A; species Dongia_A deserti. The sequence goes on along the minus strand of NZ_QORW01000007.1, from coordinate 50,394 downwards.
AGGTGCGCGCGGCCATCCTCGTAGAGGCCGGTCTCCGTCGGCTCACCCGGATTGCCGCCATAGCCGCGGTAGCCGACCAGCAGCAAACCGAAGCCCCGTTCGAGATAGGGCTGCACGCGCCCATGCCGATCGCCGAGCGTTCCGGCATTGCCGTGGATATAGACGATGGTCCGTTGCCCAGGCTGGGCCTGCGCGTACCACGCAGTCAGGGCCAGTCCGTCGGTGGTGCGGATCGTCTCCTCGCTCATGTAGGAGGCCACGGTGGAGTTGATGAGGTCGAGCGGCCCGATCCCGGGGCGGAAGACGTGGCTGCGCTGGGTGACCCATAGATAGCCGAGGACCGTCAGATACATCGCTCCGACGGCGATGAGAACGCTCAGCACGGAACCCAAAATGCCTTTCCCCCTCACGATCGGTCGCCTGCCGCTCCAGTTCGCCCCGCCGTCCGCCTGCCTGAGCGTCGGATCGGGGCCTGCCCATGCTTGCCAGAACCGACTTGATCCGCCAAGCGCCAGCCGCATTTAGCGTGCATTCGAGCCAATCGCGTGCAGGGGCTATGTGGTTGCCGATGCTCGCCAAAACCGGCGAACACAACGCATGAAGAGCGGCTCCTAAACCTCGAATTGGCCTTCCAGTTCCTGTTTTGCCCCCCAATCGGGCTTGCTTTTTGTCGCAAATCGGCCCCATGCTAACCATGGCGTTGCAGCTAAGGGGCCGATCGTCTGCGGTGGGCCGGGGTGTTGGAGCGCTCGCGTGGGGTTCTTCGACTGAGAGTTGGACATGTCCGATCAAAATCAAGGCGGTTCCGCGAGTGAGTTGCGGGGCCGCATCAAGTGGTTCAATCCGGAAAAGGGTTTTGGTTTCGTTACGCCCGCCGACGGTGCACCTGACGTCTTCCTTCATATCTCGGCGTTGAAGGATGCCGGCCTGCAGGACGCTCCGGAAGGCGCAACGATCCATTGCGAAGTTGGCCAAGGCCGCAAGGGCGTTCAGGTGACGCGCGTGATTACGCTCGACACCAGCACCGCAACACCGCGCCGTCCTCCCCAGCGCCGTCCGTTCGGCGGTGGTGGTCGTGGTCCGGGCGGCGGGGGCCCGCGCGGCGGATACGAGCCGCGCTAAGACTGTCCCGGCGGGCAGCCGGGCGCGACCTTAGCGACGAATGGAAGTCACGGCGGGGAGGCAGTCACGCTGTCCGATTGGGGATCGGACAGCACGGGGTGGCCTGCCTTGTCATGAAATTCACGAGCGCAATGGCGCGCTCTCTGGCGCGCCGGCATTTTTGCGTGCGCTAAGTCGGAAAGGCGATCGAGAGAATCTCGAGTTCCAGATCGCCCGCCGGCCGCTTCCAGATGACGACATCCCCTACCTTGGCATCGGTCAAGGCGCGAGCCAGCGGCGAAACCCACGAGAGCTTGCCGACTGCGGCATCCGCCTCATCCTCACCCACAATCTGGAACTTGCGGCGAGTGCCTTCCTCATCCTCGGTCTCGACGGTGGCCCCGAAGGCCACGCGACCCTTCGGCTGCGCCGCCGGGTCGATCACGATCGCCCGTGCGATGCGATCCTGGACGTAGCGGATATCGCGCTCCAGCGCATGCTTCGCATCCTGGTCGATCAGCTCGTTGCCGACCGGCTCGACCATGCGCTTATGCGCCTCCTCCAGCGCTTGAAGCTGCTGGTGGAGCGCGTCGAAACCGGCAGGCGTAATGTGGTTCGGATACGGACTTTGCGGCCGTTCCGGAAGCTCATTGCCCTGCTCGTCGTTTTCCTTGACGAAAGCGCGGCTCATGCTTGACCCAATGTTGCGGACCTCATATCCCAATACACTCCATCAGATTTGGTTGCGGGTCAAAGGAATCCGGTGGCAGTTCCTGTGCTGCCACCCACGCGGCCCAGGTGGACGACGGGGCACAACAATCCAATGAAACCAATCGGCTAAAGCTGGGTTATGGAATGTCGAGAAAATTCGACGTAGTGATCGTCGGCGGCGGCGTCATCGGCTCCTCAGCGGCCTATTTCCTGGCTGCAGAGGAAGCGTTTGGCGGAAGTATAGCTGTTGTCGAGCGGGATCCCACGTATGCCGAAGCCGCCACGCCACGCTCGGCCGGCGGTATCCGGCAGCAATTCTCGACGCCCGAGAACGTGCTGATTTCGTCGTTCGGCGCCTCCTTCATAAAGTCGGCTGCCGAGTACCTGACGGTCGCAGGCGAGGCGCCGAGCCTGCAGTTCCATGAAGGCGGATATCTCTTCCTGGCGACCGGCGCGGGCCTGCGCACCTTGATTGCCAACCAGCAGCTGCAGCATCAACTCGGCGCCGAGACACGTTTGCTGACGCCCAACGAACTAGCCGCCACCTTCCCTTGGCTCAACTGCAGCGATCTGGCGGGCGGCAGCTTCGGCCCACGCAACGAGGGCTGGCTCGATCCCTACAGCCTGCTGCAGGCGTTCCGGCGCAAGGCGCGTTCACTCGGCGTGACTTATATCCAGGAAGAGGTCGCGGGCATCAACGTCTCGCAGAACCGCGTGACTTCGGTTTCGCTGCGCTCCGGCGAGACGATCGGATGCGGCGCGGTCATCAATTGCGGGGGTATCAATGCCTGGCGCATCGCGGCGTGGATCGGCCTTGATCTGCCGGTCAGGCCGCGCAAGCGCCTGGTCTATGTGTTCGATTGCCGCGAAGAGCTGACCGACGTTCCGCTCACCATCGATCCGACCGGCGTGTGGGTGCGGCCTGAGGGCGCCAACTTCGTCTGCGGCGTCTCGCCGGAAGAAGCCAACGATCCCGACAGCACGGACTTCGAACTCGACTACAGCCTGTTCGAGGAGGTGATCTGGCCCACCCTTGCCCACCGCGTGCCGGCCTTCGAGGCGATCAAGCTGATCCGCGCCTGGGCCGGTCACTACGACTACAACACCCTCGATCAGAACGTCATTATCGGCACGGCGCCGCACGTGCCGAACTTTCTGATGGCGAACGGGTTCTCCGGCCATGGGCTTCAGCAATCACCCGCGATCGGGCGCGCGCTCAGCGAGCTCGTGACCTTCGGGGAGTATCGCACATTGGATCTGCGGCGCTTCGGCTATGATCGAGTACTGAACGGCCAGGCGATCCGCGAGGCCAATGTCGTGTGAGCAAAGGAGATCTAGCCATGGCGACCCAAACCGCCCTTGTCTCCATCATGTGCGAAGATCGCGCCGGCCTGATCGCGGATGTCACCGGGCGGCTCTATGAGCTCGGCATCAACCTGGGTGACACGACCTTTGCTGTGCTGGGCAGCGGCGCGAAGTTCACTCTGGTCGCGAAGCTGCCGCCGGACGTCACCATCCCTGACGTGGAGGAAGACCTTCGATCGATGCCGGTGCTGCGGGGCGCCGAGCTTTCCGTCGCGCCCTTCGTCTACCGCGAGACACACGACCCGTCCGCCTACATCACGCACCGGATCGAGATCACCGGCGATGATTCGCCCGGCCTGATCGCGCGGCTCAGTGAGGCCCTCCGACAGATCGGCGCGAACATCGTAGAGCTCAATTCCGAGAGCGTGCCGGGCGCGAGCGGAGCGCGCTTCCTGCTGCGGATGTCGATCTCCGTGCCCAAGGGCAAGGAAGCCGTCTGCATGGCAACCGTCGCCAACACCGCCGGCCAGATGAACCTCTCCTGCCGCTGGGAGCAGGTGTAGCTCCCACATTCCCAAGAGGCTTCCCTTCCCCCTTTGCGGGGGAGGGAGCACGATTGGGACCGTTAGGGCTTCGGGCAGACCAGGTTCTGCTGCGCCTTTTCCACGTCGAGTACATAACGCGGCCGCGTGGTGCACTGGACGTTGTAGGTCTCGATCGTCTGCCGCAGTTGGTTGAGCTGCTGATTGTAGGCCGGCCGGATCTGGAGCTGGATCAGGTTCCTGAGCGCGATCTGCTGCGCGATCAGGTCCTGCAGCACCTGCTGGCCGACAACGTCGGTCGAGGGTGTCCGCGCCGCCTGCTGCTTGATCTGGGTGTCCAGGTTGGTCAGCTCCCGCTGGCGCTCCTGCAGCAGTGCGCCCTGCGTGTCCACGTTCGATTGCTGCTGATCCAGCACCTCTTTCTGGCACAGGCACGCCGCAATCTCGTCCGGTGTCATTGCTGGGCCGGCCGGCGCCTGGGATTGCGCATTGGCCGCGGGAGACCATCCGGTCACCCAGGCTCCGAAGATCACGGCGGCGAGCAAAGCGGATGGCAAAAGCGGGCGGGTAGCACGAAGACAGTGCATGGCGGCTCCAGCGTGATTGTGATTCCCATATCGGTTCCACCCCGATTATGGCAGTCTTGCGCCGCGTTCAACAACCTGCTCAACTGCCGACCGTCTTCACCCCATGCGCATCGCGATCATCGGCGCCGGCCTGCTAGGCGTGGCGTCCGCCTATTACCTGGCCAAGGAAGGCCACGAAATCCTGGTGCTCGACCGGCAATCAGGCCCGGCGCGGGAAACCAGTTTTGCCAATGCCAGCCTGCTGACCCCGAATCATTCGTTCTCCTGGGCAGCGCCCAGCGCGCCCTGGCTGCTGCTGAAGTCGCTGTGGCAGGCCGACAGCGGCTTGCGTTTCAAGCCGCACATGAACAGCCAGTTGCTCGACTGGGGCCTGCGCTTCCTGCGCCATTGCACGCCCGGCCGGCACCGCGCCAACACCCTCGCCAAGACCAGGCTGTGTTTCTACAGCATGGCGGAAACTGACAAGGTTACGCGCGAAACTGGCATCAGCTGGCAGCGTGGCTCCCAAGGGGTCCTCTACCTGTTCCGCGACCGCCATGAGTTGGAGCTGAACGACAGGAACCTAGCGCTGCTGCGCGAAGTCGGCGCGGCGATCAAGCCGATCTCCTGGGACGAGGTGGTGGCAATCGAGCCCGGCCTCGCGCACGCCTGCTCCAAGTTCGTCGGTGCCATGCACGGCACGTCGGACGAGGTGGGCGACGCCCGGCGCTTTACCGAGGCTCTGGCCGAGGTCTGCAAGGCGCGCGGCGTCACCTTTCGCCTCTCCACCACGATCGACGGGCTCGACCTCGAAGGCGATCGCGTGACAGCCTTGAAGACTGCCAGCGGGCCCATCAAGGCCGATGCCTTTGTTCTGGCAGCCGGCAGTTATTCGCCGCAACTGGCGCGCCGCGCCGGTCTGCATCTGCCCATCTATCCGGTCAAAGGTTATTCCATCACGGCGCCAGTCGGTGATCCGGAGCAAGCGCCGCGTACCGGCGGGCTCGACGAGGGCACTCTGGTCGCGTTCGCGCGGCTGGGCGATCGCGTCCGCATGACGTCGGTTGCCGAGGTCGGCGGCTACGACACGAGCTATAGCCCCGAGAATTTCACGAAAATTCTAGCGACCGGCCGCGAATTGTTTCGCGACGGCATCGTCCTCGATCGTGCGGAACATTGGGCATGTCTCCGTCCGGCCACACCCGATGGGCCGCCCTATATCGGGCCAACTTCTGTGCGCAATCTGTGGCTTAACACCGGTCACGGCTATCTCGGCTGGACCATGTGCTGCGGCTCGGCGCGCCTGCTCGCTGATCAAATGATGGGCAGGGCGACGGAACTCGACACCCGCCTGTATCGTTATGGACGATATTGATGTGGCCGTACGTTACCCTTGGTAATCGACGGTTAAGGTACCTACATTTAGGTTTATGAGCATGCGACTGACGCGGACCCTTCTGGCCTGTTCGGCATTGGCGCTGCTGCTGTGGCAGCCGGCGTTGGCGCAGGACGCGCCGTTGGACCTGGAGCAGGCGTCGATTGACTCCAATGCCATCGCGATCGCGACCGCAACCAGCTACACGCAAATCCCCGCCGGCACTGCCTTGGACGTCTCGACCGGCCTAAGCACCGAGCTCGCAAGTGATGCCGTCGAGTTGACCAGCGGCACGCTGAAGCAGGGCGGCTACACCATTTCGCGCGACGCGCCCTATGCACTCGACGTTACCGCCGTGCTCGTACGTGGTGTCGGGCAGGAGCAGAACGCGCCGCGCGCGACGCAAGGGTCGGTCCGCGGTGACCAGTACACCAACTCCGAAAAGAGCGCGGCCGGCGATCCGCTGACACAAGGCAACTTCTTCGACAATACGAGAGGCGCGTTCCTGTCACCGGTCGAGGTTCAACGTGGCGGTCATCTGCTGCGCGTCAGCCTGTCGGTTTATGACCGCAAGTCCGGCCTCTATGTCTGGCGCGGGCAGATCGAACGTGACAGCCTGCAAGTCAACGTCGATTCATCGATGCAGCAGATGGTGCCTGCCCTGCTCGCCCATTTCGGCGAGTCCTTGCCGGCGACCGCCGTTCCCCTGAAGTAGCTTTCCGCCCTACATGAAATCCCGCGGGATGGAAAAGACATCCTGGTCGGAAAAGATTCGCTCGCCGTTGAGATAGGCGTCCACCGTCGCGGTGAAATGGAAATGCGTCGCGTCGCCCTTCAGGGTCGTCCGCGTGACGCTGCGCGCAACCCAGTCGCCTCGCGACAGTTCGTGGTGATAGACGCAATCCGCTTCGGCCGACAGCGGATCGTTGGGTCGGATGCGATAGCGCTCGATGGCGCCGCAATCCAGCCGCCAGTCGATATCGTCATAACGGATCCCGCCGCTGTCCTTCACCATCACCAGCTCGGTCGCGCCAGTCGCCACGTCGCGCGTAATCGTGCGGCGCCAGTCATCCGCGCGCGTGATGGTGTAGGGCTCCCGCGCCGATTTGGCAGGCGGATCGAAAGGACCCAGATCCGAATCCTCCGGATGCGGCGGCCGCACTGGTAGCGCCAGCCGGCTGTCATGCACATGGACCGTGAGCGTGAGCGCTTCAGGCCCGGGCCAAAGCTGCGGCCAGCAGGCCGTGGAGATCGCCACGCGTAAGCGGTGGCCGGCCGAGACCTCATAGGCGATCGTGTTGAGTGGGATGGTGGCGCGATAGATCTTCCTCGGCTCCAGCGCGATCGGATTGGCCTCGTCCCAGGCATGGTTGAGCCCGAAAAGGGTGTAGGTGATGCGCGTCGATGTGCCGTCTGGTGCGACATCATTGAGCCTGACGCAGATCTTGGCCACCGGCCGGTCAACCGAAAACGTCAAGTGCAGGCGCGGCGTGCCAAAGAATGCCAGCGGTGCATCGAGCGGCAGGGTATCGAAGCAGAGCGAACAGCCGTCATCGGTGCGTTGATCGTCCGGGAAGTCGCCGTCGCTGCCGCCATAGGAGCACCATTCGACCGTCATGGCGCCGGTATTCTGGGGTGATTTGGTGCAAAGGGGTGCATCGGATTGCTGTGTTGCCTCAAGCCCGCGCGGACCAAGCCAGAAGTCCTGCATCGCAATACGCGGCGCCGGCCAGTCGCGATGGGCGATCCAGCGGCCGGGCCGCAACGCCGCGCAGGGATCCGGCGCATGCGACGTGTTCATCCACGCTTTCAGCTTCGGCTCGGCCATCAGGCCGGTGTCGCGGCCCTTCAGCCAGTGATCCCAGAAGCGCAGCGCCTCCTGCAGGAAGCCGATCGCCGGGCCGGGCAGTGCCTTGTTGGGATAAGCATGGCCCCATGGCCCGACCAAACCGAGACAGGGCGCCTTCAGCCTCTCCACCAGGCGCCCGACCGCGTTGGAATAGCCGTCTTCCCAGCCGCCGATCGCGAACACGGCGCATTCGATCGCGTCATAGTTCTCGCAGGCCGAGCCCTGGCGCCAATAGTCGTCGCGGCGCTGGTGGGCGTACCAGATGCGCGCCGGATACTTGTAGTGCTGGAGGCGCTGGAGCCACATGTCGCGCCAGCGTTCGCCGACCACCGCCGGATCGGGCGGCTGCGAGACGAAGGCATACATCGCCGAGGACCAGGCGAAATTGTCGTGCAGCAGGCAGCCCTGCATGTAATGCACATCGTCGTTGTAGCGGTCGTCCGATGCGCAGACGGTGATGATGGCCTTCAAGGCTGGCGGCCGGTGCATCGCCACCTGGAGCGCATTGAAGCCGCCCCAGGAGATTCCCATCATCCCGACCTTGCCCGAGCACCAGCTCTGCTCCGCGACCCAGGCGATGGCGGCGATCAGATCGGCCTGCTCCGCAGGCGTGTATTCGTCGTCGGGCAGCCCCTCGGAATCGCCGGTGCCGCGCAGATCGATGCGGAGGCAGGCGTAGCCGTGCCCGGCGAAATAGGGATGCATCTCCTCATCGCGCGTCTTCAGGCCATCCCGTTTGCGGTAGGGCAAGCATTCGAGGATCGCGGGCACCGGATCGGCGTCGGCATTCTCGGGCAGCCACATCCGCGCCGCCAGCCGCACGCCGTCGGCCATCGGAATCCACAGGTTGTCGACGCAGCGGATGCGCCGCGGGAACTCTGTCACCACCTGCATGGCACCCTCAGTGCAGGACGAAATACGCGAGCAGCGGCAGCGTCAGGAACGAGAGCGCGGTGGAGATCACCACCATAGCCGCTACGTCGGCGTGGGCGCGGCCGTAATACTGCGCGAACAGAAAGTTGAACACAGCGACCGGCATCGCGCTCTGGATGATGAGGACGCCCGCCGCGGTGGGCGGCAGCTCGTAGACATTGACCACCACCAGCGCGATCAGGAACCCACCCGCCAGCCGCACGATGGAGAGCAGCAGGTTGCGCCCCAGTTCGTTCACCTTCAGCTGCGCCAGCGAGACGCCCAGGATCAGCAGCATCATTGGGATCGTGATGTCGCCCAGGACGCCGATCGTGTTCTCGATCCAGGTCGGCAGCTGTATGCCCAGCACCAGCAGAACGATCGAGATCACGACGGCATAGATCGTCGGCGTGCGAACGAGGCGCGAGAGCGACAGGTTGCCGGCCGACAGCGAGATACCCAGGGTGAACTGCAGCGTGACCGTGCAGCTGAAATAGACCACGGCCAAGGCCAGCCCTTCCTGCCCGAACGCGAACAAGGCGAGCGGCAGGCCCATATTGCCGGTATTGGGGAAGGTCAGTGCCGGCAGATAGGAATTGATCGAGAGCTTGAGGACGCGCAGCACGATGAAGCCGAGCACAAGGAAGCCGGCGACGGCCGTCAACACTGCCACGCCCATCTCCGCGATGGCCTTGGGCGCGATTTCCAGTGTCATCAGCGCGTGGGCCACCAGGCACGGCGTGCCGATATTCGTCGCGATATCGGTGAGGAACACGCTGTCGAAGCGGCGTCCCATCTTGGCCCAGGTGAACCCGATGCCGGCAACCAGTAGTACCGGCAGGACCACCGCACTCAATTGACTGAGCAAGAACCCTTTCCCCCGGAGTCACGATGAGGCCCCTCGCTTATGGCACAGGAAGGACGATTGCCGCACCCCCGACATTCGCCCTACGATAATCGCCAGCAAGCTGTACACAGCTTTGGCTAAGTTGGCAATCCGACGAGGAAAAGTGCATGCGTTCCAATCAGGTTGGCGGGCACGCGGCGATCGCCCTGCTGGAGGCATATGGAGTGGACACGGTGTTCGGGATTCCGGGCGTCCACACCTTGGAACTCTATCGCGGCATCGCCGATCGCAAGATGCGCCATATCGGCGTACGGCATGAACAGGGCGCGGGCTTCATGGCGGACGGCTATGCCCGCGCCTCCGGCCGGCCCGGCGTTTGCTGCCTGATCACCGGCCCAGGCCTGATGAACGCGGCGACACCGATCGGCCAGGCCTACTCGGATTCCGTGCCGGTCCTGGTGCTGGCCAGCGTCAATGACAGCAGCGATCTCGGCAAAGGCCGGGGGCGATTGCACGAGATCACGGACCAGCAGGCCGCGATCCAGCCGCTGACCGGCCTCACGCGCACCATCCGCGACCCAGCGGAACTGCCCGACGCGATGGCGGATGCATTCCGCTTGTTCGAGGCCGGCCGTGCGCGACCTGCTGTCCTCAACCTCACCCTCGATATGCTGCGCGCGCCAGCTGCCGTGACCGATGTGCAGCGCCGGCGCGCGAGCCGGCCGCAGCCGAAGGGACCGGACATCGAAGCGGCGGCCAAGCTGATCGACGCGGCGGAGCGGTCGATGGTCATTTTCGGCGGCGGCTGTGCCGACTGCGAGGCGGAGGCACGCGCCTTCCTGCGCAAGTCCGGCGCGGTCGCGGTGACGACCACCGCCGGCAAGGGCGTGATCGCCGATTCCGATCCGGCGACCTTGAGTTCCAGCCTGCAAAGCGAGGCCACACAGCAGGCGCTGGCAGACTCCGATCTGGTGATCGCAGTCGGGACAGAACTTGCAGAAACAGACCATTGGAGCGGATCACTCACCTTTCGCGGCAAGTTGATCCGCATCGACATCGATGCCCCGACCCTCACGCGCGACTATCCGCCAAGTATCGCGTTGCTCGCCGATGCAGGACCGACTCTCGCAGCCCTGACCGAGCGCATCCGCGGGGGCCGCAAGCCGGACGGGACACGCATCGCCCGGATCCGCGCTGCCAATGCAGAGGATCTCCAGCCACTGGAGAAGAGGCACGTCGCCGTGCTCGACGCCGTGCGGGCCGCTCTGCCGGCAGACGGACAGGTCTTCACCGACATGACCCAGATTGCCTACACGGCCAACTTCTACTTCCCCTGCGAGGTGCCGCGGCGCTGGTTCCATCCGCTCGGCTTCGGAACCCTGGGCTATGCCATGCCTGCGGCGATCGGCGGCAAGATAGCCTGCCCGGACCGCCCGACCATCGCGATCGTAGGCGATGGCGGGTTCCTGTTCACGATGCAAGAACTGGGAACCGCCGTGGAGCTAGGCCTTCCCCTCCCCGTCCTGGTCTGGAACAACGACGCCTTCGGCCAGATCGCCCAAGGCATGAACGCGCGCGACATCCCGGAGCTCGGCGTACGTCAGCGCAACCCCGACTACCTGGCGCTGGCCCGCGCCTTCGGTGCGGACGCGGTCCGCCCGGGCAGCCTGCAGGCCCTAAAGGATGCGGTCGTGGCGGCGTTCTCGGCCAGGGGGCCGACCCTGATCGAGGTGCGAGAGGATGCACCGTTTCTGACCTAAGTGCTCGGCAAAATTTGCCGAACCAGTTTTCAAGCCGCCGGACTTATTAGATTGATTTTACAAGATATCTTTTCATTGACGGAATGGCACAGAGCTTGCGACGAGGCTCCCTGGTTAGAAGAACCAAGGAGATTACCCCAATGCTACCCGCTCTCGCTCAAGCCCTTGAAGACCAGCGCCCGATGACGGACGCTGAACAGCGCGTTGCCTGCTTCGAGATGTTCAACACCTTCTGGCAGGACGCGGCCGACCGCGGCATCCCGTTCGACACGATCGGCACCATGTCGATCTCCGCGGCCTTGTTCGCGCTGGTCGCCGCTCACGGGCAGGAGACGACCGCCGAGTTTGTGCGCGACCTGGTCGAGATCATCCGCACGGGCGAGTTCAATTTACCGACCGCGACGCATTGACCGGTTCGACAGCGGCCGTCGGAGCCATTAAGACTACGGCGCGCCGATTTGGCGCGGCGATGGGGTGAGACGGTCGAGGGTCATGTTGGTCCGTATTGCGATTTGCCTGGCGCTGCTTGGCGGCGCCTCGGCGCCATTGTTGGTGGCGGTGCCGGCCTATGCCGTGACGATGGACGACGTGCGCCAGGCGATGGCTGAAAAGCGCTCGTTCGACGCATTCCAATATCTCAAGGAACTGGCCGAGGCCGGGGATGCAGAGGCGCAGTACGAGCTTGCCGGTTTCTATCATTGGGGCAAGGTCACCGCGGCGGACTTCACCAAGGCTCGCCAGTGGTATGAACGGGCGGCGAGGCAGGGCAATGCCGATGCGATGCTGGGCTTGGCGGTGATCTATGGCCATGGCCAGGGCGTTCCGCAGGACAAGGCGGCCTCCTACCGCTGGCTGGTCCTGGCCAGCAGCCAGCACCTGGATTCCAAGGATGCAGCCCGCATCGCCATCGCGCGGGACGACCTTGCCAAGCACCTGAGCGCCCAGCAGATCGAAGCCGCTCTAGCCGAAGCGCGCAGTTTCGTGCCGCAGCCGGAATAGAAGGCATGTCTTCCACGCAGCAGATCGAGGCGGCCGCCGCCCTGGTTCATGGTGCGATCGGATCGAGCCCGCAGATTTGCTGGCCCCTGCTGTCCGAGCGCGTGGGCGCCGAGACCTGGGTCAAGCACGAGAACCACCTGCCGACCGGCGCCTTCAAGGTGCGCGGCGGGCTCACCTATATCGCCCGGCTCCGGCAGGAGCAGCCCGCCATCCGCGGCGTGATCGCGGCCACCCGCGGCAACCACGGCCAGAGCATCGCGTTTGCCGCGCGGCAGTTCGGACTGCCCTGCGTCATCACGGTGCCGTACGGCAACAGCCGGTCCAAGAACGCGGCGATGCGCGCCTATGGTGCGGAGTTGATCGAGACCGGCCACGACTTCCAGGCCACCTACGAGGCCACGCACGCGATCGCCGAAGAGCGCAAGCTCCATTTCGTGCGTTCGTTCCATCCCTGGCTGCTGGAGGGTGTCGCGACCTACGGCTGGGAGCTGATGCGCGCCGTCCCGGACCTCGCGACGATCTATGTGCCGATCGGCCTGGGCTCCGGCATCTGCTCCACCATCCAGGCACGTGATGCGCTTGGGCTCAAGACCGAGATCGTGGGCGTGGTGGCGGAGGATGCCGCCGCATATTCCCTCTCCTTCGAAGCGCGGAAGGCTATCTCGACCAACAGCGCCGATACGATCGCTGACGGCGTTGCGTGCCGCGTGCCGGTCGAGGATGCGCTGGAGATCGTCTGGCGCGGCGCATCCCGCGTGATCTGCGTTACCGAGGGCGAAATAAAGTCCGCCATGCGCGCCTACTTCGCGGATACGCACAACGTCGCCGAAGGTGCGGGCGCCACGCCGCTCGCCGCCGCGCTCAAGGACACAGCGCGCAAGGCGGGCAAGGTCGGCCTCATCCTGACCGGCGGTAACGTCGACACGGATGTGTATGCCAGGGTGCTGAGCGGCGCGTAATCAATCAATCCTTGCGCAGGTGGGGAATGGTCCCCGCCGCGTCGGTATCGTCGATCATTTGGAATCGGCTGTCGCTGCCGTCCTGCCGCATCTTGGCATAGGGCGCGTAGGCCGGATCCGACGCAAAGGCCTGATCGCTTCCTCGTTCGGAAACTCCAAGATCGCAATCAGCGTGGTATCCAGCGGCTTGCCTTCCAGCGTCTTCACATTGGCGCTGCGCGCGAGATACTTGCCGCCATGCTTGTGCACGATCTCGTGGACCGCTTTCGCATAGTCCGGAATCCACGACTCGTCGGTCACCTTGATGTCCGCGATTACATAGACCGCCATCGTTCCGCTCCCTTGCACTGCGCCTATCGAGGCAAGGAGCGTAACCCGATCCGCGATCGTATGAACAACGCGAACAGCCGAACTTGATCCAAGGTCCAGGTTCGGCGGCCGCTACCACCCGCCCGTCTGCAGCCATTCGCGGACTTCGCCGAGGCGATCATTGCCCCAGAAGGGTTCGCCATCGACGATCACGAAGGGCGAGCCGAACACGCCTTTGTCCATGGCCTGCTGCACTTCCGTACGCAGGCGTTCCTTGATAGCGGCATCCTGCATGCCGGCCAGCACTGCGGCATGATCATGGCCCAGGCCGACGGCCACGTCGGCTGCCGCTTGCGGTTCCGCCGGCGGCTTTCCCTCCGCGAACGCAGCATGATAGACGGCGCGCGCGTATTTCTTCGCCGCGTCCGGCGAGTGGCTATTCAGCCAATAGAATACGCGGCAGGGATAGACCGATGAGAACGGAAACGCCTCGGGCAGGGCGAACGTGACGCCGAGCTTGCGGGCGCTGCGCGCCATGTCGCGCGCGGCATAGGGGCCGCGCATGACCTGGCTGACCAACGGCGCCTGGCCCGTGATCTTGAAGATCGCGCCCAGCAGGATCGGCCGCCAAGTCACCGTGCGCCCGAACTCAGCAACAATCGTATCGATGCGCTGGGCGCCGAGATAGCCGTAGGGCGAGGAGAAGTCGAAATAGAACTCGATCGGCGCGCCATTCATGCACCACGCTCCAGCAGCTCGCGAGAGATGATGATCTTCTGGATATCGCTGGTGCCCTCGTAGATCTTGGTTACGCGCACGTCGCGATAGATGCGCTCCACGCCGAAGTCCTTGAGATAGCCGTATCCGCCATGAATCTGAATGGCGTCGGAGCAGACCCTCTCTGCCATCTCGGTCGCGAACAGCTTCGCCATCGCCGCATGTTTCAGTGCACGCTGACCGCCGGCCCGCATCGCGCAGGCATGCTGGGTCAGCGCGCGCGCCGCCTCGATCTGCGTTGCCATGTCAGCTAGGCGGAACGCGACGGCCTGATGCTCGGCGATGGTCTTGCCGAAAGTCTTGCGCTCCTTGGCGTAGGCCAGAGCTGCCTCGTACGCGGCACGCGCCATGCCGATCGCCTGCGCCGCGATGCCGATGCGCCCGCCCTCCAGATTGGCGAGTGCAATCTTCAGGCCCTCGCCTTCCGCGCCGAGGCGCAGGTCGGCAGGAATGCGACAATCCTGGAAGACCAGCTGTGCCGTGTCGGAGGCGCGCTGGCCGAGCTTGCTCTCCAGACGCGCGACGTCGAAGCCCTTGGTGCCCTGCGGCACCAGGAAGGCGCTGATGCCCTTCTTGCCCGCCGCGGGATCAGTGACGGCGATCACCAGCGCGACGCCGCACCGCTTGCCGTTGGAGATGAACTGCTTGCTACCGTTCAGCACGTAGGACTCGCCCTCGCGGACAGCACGGGTCTTGATCGCCGCGGCGTCCGAGCCTGCGCCCGGCTCGGTTAGGCAGAAGGCTCCCACCATCTCGCCGGTCGCGAGCGGCCGCAGGAAGCGCTCCTTCTGTGCCTGCGTGCCGAAATTGAGGATCGGCAGGCACACGACCGAGGTATGCACACTCATCAACGTGCTGACCGACCCATCGCCTGCTGCCAGTTCCTCCACCACCAGCGCGTAGGTGCCGTAGTCGACGCCGGCGCCGCCCCATTCCTCCGGCACCAGCATGCCCATGAGGCCGAGTTCGCCCATTTTCTTGACGATCTCGTCGGGGATGTAGCCCGCCGCTTCCCACTCCTCCGCATGCGACTTCAGCTCGCTCTCCGCGAAGTCGCGCGTCATGTCGACGATCTGCTGCTGCTCTTCGGTCAGGATCATGCAACGTCTCCTCCGGCTCCGTCCGCCCGCGAGCTGCGATCCCCTCCCCCGACACGGGGGAGGGTAAGGGAGGGGGAAGCCGCGTTTCTGCTGGCAGGAACCTTCGCTCGCTTCCTCCACCCCAGCCTTCCCCCAGCTTGGGGGAAGGGGACTGCCCGTTCGTCACGCATCATATGCGATAACCTCACCAGGGAAGCTGCCTGCCTGTGTAATCGTAGAAATGCCCGGTCTCGGCCTGGGTTGCCTTGTCGATGACGCGCCGCATGCCGGCGATGCTCTGCTCGATGCTGACGGGAGCGCTCGGCCCGCCCATGTCGGTCTGCACCCAGCCGGGATGGAGCAACAGGATGGTAACGCCGTGGTTCCTCAGCTCGTGCGCGGCATTCACCATCACGGTGTTGAGGGCCGTCTTCGAGCTGCGATAGGCATAGGAGCCGCCGCTTGGCCCGTCGCCAATCGAGCCCACCTTGCTCGTGATGTTGACCACTTTCTTCTGCGTGCTGGCGACGACATTGTCCAGCAACGCCGACAGTACCTGGTATGGCGCGATGGTGTTCACCGCGAAGATCTGCTTCCACAGTTCGATATCCGTTTCGCCGAACGCGCGCCGATCACCATGAAGCCCGGCATTATTGATGAGCACATCGACCGGCGTCCCCTTCAGTACCTTCGCGAGATGCTGGATCGACTCCTGTGACGTAACGTCGAGGGCGTGCACCTCCACATGCTTGCCCAGCTTCTTGAGTTCCGGCGCATCGTTGGGCGATCGGCAACAGGCGATGACGCGCCAGCCATCCGCAACATACTGCCGGGCGAACTCGAGCCCAAGCCCGCGGTTGGCGCCAGTGATCAGGACGGTGCCGGTATGCATCTCTATAATCTCTTGCGTGCAGTGATTTCGATCTCGATCTTCATGCGCGGATCGACCAGGCCGCAGATGATCGCGGTCGCGGCGGGGCGCGAGTCCGCCAGGAACTCCTTGAACACCGCATAGATCTTCGGCCAATCATCTGCATTGACGACGTAATAGGTTGCCCGCACCGCGTCCTTCAGCGAGGAGCCGGCCTTCTGCAGCGCGGCTTCGATATTGCGGAAAGTCTGGCGCGTCTGCTCCGCAACGTCGGCGGAGATCGTCATGGTCGCATAGTCGAACCCCGTGGTGCCGGAGACGAACACAAAGTCGCCGTCCACCACCGCGCGGGAGTAGCAGGCTTCAGCCTCGAACTTGGAGCCGGAGGAGATGAGCTGGCGGGACATGGTCGATTCCTGATCTCTGACGGGAGACCAACATCCTGCCACGCCTCCGAGAGCATAGTCCACTCAGCCAGGCGCATTCTGTTCGCCGG
Organism: Dongia deserti; assembly: GCF_003574735.1. Taxonomy (GTDB): domain Bacteria; phylum Pseudomonadota; class Alphaproteobacteria; order Dongiales; family Dongiaceae; genus Dongia_A; species Dongia_A deserti. The sequence goes on along the minus strand of NZ_QORW01000007.1, from coordinate 33,936 downwards.
TGGCAGCCGGTAGTCAGGCCGCTTGGCCGTAGTGGGACTACGGCCAAGCGGCCTGACGCCCGCGGATCGCCACCGGCGAACCCGAAGGGACGGGCGCCCCTCGGCCAGGGCCGCGTCAGAGGCCTTGCCCGTAGACCCACTACGATCTGCGGCCTCTTCCTCCCCTGGCCGAAAATCGCTCCGTCAGAATGCGTCTGGCTAAGCGGACTATGCTCTAAACCAGGAACAAGGTGGCGAGACCCAGGAAGGAGAAGAAGCCGAGCACGTCGGTCGTGGTGGTGAGGAACGGTCCCGCCCCGATCGCGGGGTCGATCCCCAGGCGATCCATCACCAGCGGGATGAGCGTACCGGCCATTCCCGCCCACACCATGTTGAAAATCATGGCGCCGGCCAGGACATAGCCCAGCTCTACGTGACCAAACCACCAGGCCGCGATCACGCCAAGGATCGCGGCGAACACCAAGGCGTTGAGGAAGCCGACGATCAACTCCTTGCCAATGATGCGCAGCAGGTTGCTTTGCGGCGTGATATCTCGCGTCGCCAGAGCGCGCACCGTTACGGTGATCACCTGCACGCCGGCATTGCCACCCATCGCAGCCACGATCGGCATCAGTACCGCCAGCGCGACGGTGTGCCGGATCGTTTCCTGGAATTGCGAAATGACCGTGGCGGCGATCATGGTATTGATCAATGTGACGACCAGCCAGCGCACGCGCTGCCAGGCGATGATGAGCGGCGGCGCGTGAAAGTCCGTATCGGACGCGCCGACGATGTGCATCAGGTCCTCCTCCGCTTCTTCGTCGATCACGCGGACCACGTCGTCCACTGTCACGACGCCGATCAGCCGTCCTGCCTCGTCAACTACAGGCGTCGAGACCAGAGCATATTGCCGGAAGAGATAGGCGACCGCCTCCTGGTCCATGTCCGCCGGCACCGGGCGCAGCTCCGTTTCCATGATGTCCGTGAGCTTGGTCGCGCGTGGGGAGCGCATGGCGCGGGACAGCGGCACAGAGCCAGCCGGCTTGTGCATCGCATCCACCACGAACAGGTTATAGAAATCGTCCGGCAACTCCTTCTCGGCGCGCAGGAAATCGATCGTCTCGCCGACCGTCCAATGCGCGGGGACCGCCACCAGCTCGCGCTGCATCAGGCGACCGGCGCTGTCCTCCGGGAAAGTGAGGCTCTGCTGCAGCAGCACGCGATCCTCGGCGGGAACACTCTGCAGCACCTGCTCTTGCTGCTCCGGCTCCAGATCCTCCAGCAGCTCGACCGCGTCGTCTGTGTCGAGGCCGCTCACCACCTGGGCTAGCGCCTGCGGGCCGAGTTGATCGACGACCTCCTCACGCACCGTCTCATCGAGATGCGAGATGGTCTCCGGCTCGATCACATGGCGGGTGATGTCGACGAACAGCCTGCGCTCTTCAGGCTCGAGATGCTCGATGAGGTCGGCGACGTCTGCCGGGTGCAGATCCTCTATCAGCGCCTCGACCTGGGGAATGTCACTCTCTGCCAGGGCGGCGGAGACATTCTCCAGCAATTCCTCTGACGGTCCGTAGAACTCTTCCTCGTCGGCCTTATCGACGCGCGGGCGGTCCTCGTCCTCGGGCTTGAGGGTTTCAGGCCCGGCCATGCGGCTTGCGGTCCTGGGCCTCAACCGCGGCGATGGCCGTCATGTTGATGATGCCGCGCACTGTGACGGCAGGGGACAGGATGTGCGCCGGCCGCGCGCAGCCCAGCAGCATCGGCCCGATGGTCTGACCCTCGCCCAGCCCGCGCAGCAGGTTGAGCGCGATGTTGGCAGCGTCAAGCGACGGCATGATGAGCAGGTTCGCCTTGCCCTTGAGGCGCGAATTGGGGAACAGGCGCTCACGCAACGCCTCGAACAAGGCGCTATCGGCCCGCATCTCGCCCTCTACTTCTAACTCTGGGTCGCGCTGCAGGATGAGGCCAAGGGCGCGCCGCATCTTGCGCGCGCTGGCTTCGTTGGACGTGCCGAAATTGGAATGGGACAGCAAGGCCGCCTTGGGTGCAATGCCAAAGCGCCGCACCGCCTCGGCCGAAAGCACGGTCATTTCCGCGATCTCGTCGTCGGTCGGATCAACTTTGACTTCGGTATCGGTGATGAAGACCGTGCCGGCCTGAAGGATGAGTGCGGTCAAGGTCGAGAAGCCAATCACGCTCGGCGCCTTGCCCAGGCAGTCGCTGACGTGCCCCAGATGCGAGTGGAAGCGCCCGACCGTGCCACACAGCAGCGCGTCGGCCTCGCGCTTGCGCACCATCAGCGCGCCAATCACCGTGTTGCGCGTACGCACGATGGTGCGCGCATCGTCCGGCGCCACGCCTTTGCGCTCGGTCAGGCTGTGATAGAACGTCCAATATTCGTTGTAGCGTGGATCGTTCTCGGGATCGACCAGGGCGAAATGCTTGCCCTCGCGAATGCGCAGGCCGAGCTTCTCGATCCGTCGCTCCACCACGCCGCGCCGCCCGATCAAAATCGGCTGAGCCAGCTTCTCGTCCACCACCGTCTGGACGGCGCGCAGTACGCGCTCTTCCTCGCCCTCGGCATAGACCACGCGCTTGCAGTCGTGCCGCGCGCGCTCGAACAAGGGCTTCATGAGCAGGCCGGAGCGGAACACAAACTGGTTCAGCCGGTCGTGATACGCCGTCCAGTCGGTGATCGGCCGCGTCGCAACGCCGCTGTCCATCGCCGCCCTGGCGACTGCCGGCGCGATCTGTACGATGAGGCGCGGATCGAACGGCCGCGGGATCAGGTAGTCAGGACCGAAGGCCGGCGTCTCGCCGCCATAGGCGCTGGCGACAATGTCGGAGGCTTCGGCCTTTGCGAGATCGGCGATCGCCTTGACGCAGGCGATCTTCATTTCCTGATTGATCGCTGTCGCGCCGACATCGATCGCGCCGCGGAAGATGAAGGGGAAGCACAGCACATTGTTGACCTGGTTCGGATAGTCCGAGCGGCCGGTCGCGATCACGGCGTCTGGTCTCACCGCCTTCGCCTCTTCCGGCAGAATCTCCGGCGTCGGGTTGGCGAGCGCGAAGATCAGGGGACGCTGCGCCATCTGCTGCACCATCTCCGGTGTCAGCACGCGCGGCGCGGAGAGGCCGAGAAAGATGTCGGCGCCGGGGATCACGTCGGCCAAGGTGCGCGCGTTGGTCTTCTTAGCATAACGCGCCTTGCGCGGGTCCATCTGTTCGGTGCGGCCCTCATAGACCACGCCGACAATGTCCGTGACGGTGATGTTCTCGACCTTGAGCCCGAGATCGACCAGCAGATCAAGGCACGCCAGGGCCGCCGCGCCCGCGCCGGATGCCACCAGCTTCACCTGGTCGATGCGCTTGCCGACGACCTCCAGACCGTTCAGCAGGGCCGCCGCCACGATGATCGCCGTGCCATGCTGATCGTCGTGCATGACGGGGATCTTCATGCGCGCCTTCAGCTTGCTTTCGACCTCGAAGCATTCCGGCGCCTTGATGTCTTCCAGGTTGATGCCGCCGAAGGTCGGTTCCAGGCTGGCGATTACATCGACCAGCTTGTCGGGATCGGTCTCGTTGATCTCGATGTCGAACACGTCGAGATCGGCGAATTTCTTGAACAGGACCGCCTTGCCTTCCATGACCGGCTTGGCGGCCAGCGGGCCGATCGCGCCGAGGCCCAGCACAGCGGTGCCATTTGTGATGACGGCGATCAGGTTGCCGCGGCTGGTGACTTCCGCGGCGGCATTGCGGTCGGCCACAATGGCCTCGCAGGCGGCGGCGACGCCAGGGGAATAGGCCAAGGCCAAGTCGCGCTGGCTGGCCAGCGGCTTGGTGGCGACGATGGCCAGCTTACCGGGCCGCGGCTGGCGGTGATACTCGAGTGCGCCGGCCTTCAGATCGTCGCCGGCCTTCTTGGAATCGTCTGCCATAAGGTCCCCTGCCCGTCCGAATCCGGCGGATTATAGCCATCGGCGCCGCCAATGAAAGTCGCCGTCCGGCTGCTCCGGCCGGATTCTCCCAGTTCTTTCAGAGCGTTATGGCTAGGCAGGGTGCTTAGGCTGGTGCGGTCGAGAAGACTCGAACTTCCACGGGTTGCCCCACAGCGACCTCAACGCTGCGCGTCTACCAGTTCCGCCACGACCGCATCAGAGCCCCCGAAAGGCGGGCCGTAGTCCTTGTCAGAAGCCGACCGGGGGAATAGCAAATCGGGACCCAGCGATCAAGCGCGGAAAGGGCCCCAAAGGCTTAGATAATCAATGGAATGGCAGATTTCCGAGGGGCTGGTGGCCTATGAGGAAGCGTTGGGCGCCATGGAGGCGCGGGTGGAGGCCATCCGCACCCGTGGCGCGCCGGAGCTCGTCTGGCTGCTCGAGCACCCTCCCCTCTACACGGCCGGCACCAGCGCCAAGGCCGGCGACCTGCTGCTGCCCGGCCAGTTTCCGGTCTATGAGGCCGGGCGTGGCGGCCAGTACACCTATCACGGACCGGGCCAGCGCGTGGCCTATGTGATGCTGGACCTGAAGGAACGCGGGCCGGACGTGCGCCGCTTCGTGCGCAATCTCGAGGAATGGATCATCCTCACCCTCGCGCGTTTCAACGTGACGGGCGAGCGGCGTGACGGGCGCGTCGGTATCTGGGTCGCGCAGGACGGGCGCGAGGACAAGATCGCCGCCATCGGTGTTCGCGTGCGGCGCTGGGTGACGTACCACGGCATCGCGATCAACGTCGATCCCGACCTCAGCCATTTCGCCGGCATCGTGCCCTGCGGCGTCCAGGAGCAGAACCTGGGCGTCACTTCCCTCGCGCGGCTGGGCTACATCATCTCGATGGCCGAGTTCGACATGGCCCTGCGCGCTGCGTTCGAGGAAATATTCGAAAGCGATCTCAAGAGCGCCGCGCAGTAAGCGCTTCGATTGCTTCACCACCTGCTCGTGTCATCGTCACGGAGAACAGGCCGGAGAGCGCGAGGGCGTCCATCAGGGTTTCGTCAAGTCGTCGAGGATCGCGCAGTCGGGACCAGGACCGCCTGCGCAGGATGCATCGCAGCTCGCGATGAAGCTGACGACGCTACGCTCCAGGCCTTTCAGCTCGTCCAATTTCGCGCGCACGGCGGCCAAATGCTCCTGCGCCAGGTCGCGCGCTTCCATGCAGGACCGCTCGCGATCCTCAACGAGCGCCACGAGCGATCTCACTTGCTCAATCGAAAAGCCGAAATCACGGCAGCGGCGGATGAACGTCAACCTTTTTACGTCCTCCTCGCCATAAGCCCGTTGACCGCCTACCTCCCGATCCGCCGGCCGCAACAGTCCGATCTCCTCGTAATAGCGGATGGTTGGTGCATTTGTGCCCGCCCGTTCCGCCAAGGCTCCGATCCTCAAGCTGGGCATCGTGCAAATTCCCGAATTTGCCTCTTGAACTTCAAGTGACTTGAAGGGCTACACAAACGCAATAACCACGGCCGGTCAACCTCCAACGGACGTGACCGGCACAAACAGAGGTGATTGATATGCCGAATGTCGAAAGCACACCGATAGCCTGTACGCTGACACCGGGCGACTACAAGGCCCGTCTTGCATGGATCAACGACCTCGCCCGCGACGCCTTGCGGCGCCACGAGCGTCGCGATCTCGAACTGGAGCTTGTCTATGCCGCCGAGGCCGCGCAACGCGTGCGCGAGATGGTGCGGACGGAGCAAGAGTGCTGCGCATTCCTGAGCTTCGACCTCGATGAGCAGCCGGGTGAGGTCCGGCTCACGATCAGGGCTCCGGAGCGCGCTCGGGACGCTGCCGACATGTTGCTCGGCCAGTTCCTGTCATCGGCTGAAGCTCGCGCCGACTGCGGCTGCTGCTGAGCCCTGCCGCCCGTGGAAGACCATCTCATGCCAGAGCAAAAAGTGCCGGCGAAAGCGGCCAGTGCCTTTGCAATGACCGCCGCGACAGGAGCGGCGACGTGCGCCGCATGCTGCGTTCTACCTTTTGCGCTCCCCGCCGTGGCGCTTGCCGGGTTCGGAAGCGTCATCGCTTTGCTCGCGGGCGCGCTTGCCTGGGTTACCGCCCTCGCGGTCGTGATCGTGGCCAGTGCTTGGGTGTGGGTTGGGTGGCAGAGCTTCCGATCACGAACTCGGCCTGTCCGACCGACGCTTTACATGATGGGAATCGCAACCGCCTTGACGATGATGGCCGTGATGTGGCGGCAGATCGAGCCAACGCTCATCCGCTTCCTTTTGGGATGATCGAGGCAATGATCCTTCCTAATAGCGGATGTGGGCGCAGAGGTAGCGCATGTTGCGGTGGCGGCGCTTGCTGAGCTGAAAGATGTCGACGGTCAGCTTCGGATCGATGCCCTTCACTGCCGCGATCATCGTCTCTTCCGGCAGCGACCAGGCCAGCCCGTGCAGCTGCTCGCGCTTGCCGCTGTCCTCGAATTGCAGAAAGACCTGCGTGCCTACATGCATCAGGCCCAGGACTTTGCGGAAAAAGCCATCGAGGATATGGTCCGGGATCTTGCCGCAGACATGCCATGCACCGATGAAATCGGGCCGCGCGGATTTTGCTGCGGCAAGGCCGGCATCATCAATGACGCGAAGAGTTGGCTGCTTCAGGTGATTGAGGTCTGATCCGATATAGCGGATGCCCTCGTCGAGGAATTCCTGCGCGAGGTCCAGGCCCCAGAATCTTCCGCACTCCAAAAATTCGACCAGCGGCTTGCCCAGGCGCAAACTGCCGCAACCGTAATCGACGAAGGTGTGGTGCGGCTGCAATCCATGCCGCAGAAGCACGTCGATCATCTCCCGCTGCCCGCGCGCCGCCCTCGCGGTCGGACCGATGGCGGGATGCCCGCGCCCGTCCTTCAGCTTTCGGGTCACGACCCAGGCGTAGTAGGTCTCGTATGGCGTGAAGGGATGGCGCAATCGCCAGAGCGGATAGCGCAGATGGCGCCGGTAGAGCTTCTTGAATCGCATATTTGGGTGATTTCGAGTGAATCAATAGGTCGCCAGCTTCCGGAAGCCCGCACCGGGATCGTCGCTGTGCGGTGTCGTATGCACGTCTTCTACCTCCGCTGCCGGCGGACCGCTGCGGCAGACCAGGAGCATTTCGTCGACGCGCGCAGCCGGGCCGGCGAATACCGCTTCCACCCTGCCGTCGCGCCGGTTACGCACCCAACCGTCGAGACCGCGCACCTTCGCTTCCTGCACAGTCCAAGCGCGGAACCAGACGCCCTGGACGCTGCCAGAAATGAGCACATGAACGATCTTGCGGTCGGCCATTGGTTGTTCACGCAAACTCGACGATCACCTGGTCGACGGAGAGGCTGTCGCCAGCCTTGGCGTGCAGCTTCGCGACCTTGCCGTCGCGCTCGGCCCTAAGCAGGTTTTCCATCTTCATCGCCTCGACCACGGCCAGTTCCTGCCCCGCCTTGATATCCTGTCCCTCCTGCACCGCGATGGCAACCAGCAGGCCGGGCATCGGCGACAGCAGGTATTTCGACATGTCGGGCGGCGTCTTTTCCAGCATGTGGCCGGCCAATTTCGCCGCACGGGGCGCCAGCACCAGTACTTTCAGTTGCGCGCCGCCATGAGCGATGCGATAGCCGATGCCGTCACGCTCCATCTGTACGATGATGGGCCGGTTGTCGACGCGGCCGCGATAGATCGGGTCGCCGATCTGCCAGGCACTCACCAGCTCCCGGCTGCGCTTGCCTTCGATCACCGCATGGCCCATCGCGGTCTCAACAACCGTGACCTCGTGCTGCTCCTTGCCGATCTTCACAACCCACTTGCCATTGGCGACGGGCGCGGCGTTCTTGAAGCGCGGCGCGCTCGAGACCGCCCGGCGGGCATAGCTCTGGTGCACCACCGCTGCCACGGCGACGATGTCGCCTCTGGCCTCTTCGGGCAGATGGACGCCCTGGAAACCGTCGCGGAATTCCTCGGCGATGAAGCCGGTGGTCAGCCGCCCAGCACGGAAGCGCGGGTGCGCCATGAGTGCCGACAGGAACCCGATATTGTGGCCAAGACCGCGGATATAGAAGGAATCCAGCGCCTCGCACATCGCGGCGATGGCGGAGGGCCGGTCCTCGCCATGGGTCACCAGCTTGGCGATCATCGGATCGTAGAACATGCTGATCTCGGCGCCTTCGTAGACGCCGCTGTCGACGCGCACCGCCGGTCCCTCCGCGGGCTCGCGGTAGCGGACCAGGCGTCCGGTAGAGGGCAGGAAGTTGCGCAGCGGATCCTCGGCATAGACCCGCGCCTCGATCGCCCAGCCGTTCAGCTTCACATCCGACTGCTTGATCTTGAGCTTCTCGCCCCCCGCGATGCGGATCATCTGCTCGACCAGATCGAGCCCCGTCACCATCTCGGTCACCGGATGCTCGACTTGCAGGCGCGTGTTCATTTCCAGGAAATAGAAATTGCGCTTGGCATCGACGATGAATTCGACGGTGCCGGCCGACTTGTAGTGCACGGCCTTCGCCAACGCGACCGCCTGCTCGCCCATCGCGCGGCGCGCCTTTTCATCCAGGAAAGGGCTCGGTGCCTCCTCGATCACCTTCTGGTGCCGGCGCTGGATCGAACATTCGCGCTCGCCGAGATAGATGCAGTTGCCGTGGCCGTCAGCCAGGACCTGGATCTCGATATGGCGCGGCTCCTCGACGAACTTCTCGATGAACACGCGATCATCGCCGAAGCTGGAGCGCGCCTCGCTGCTGGCGGAGCGGAAGCCGTCGCGTGTCTCCTGATCGTTGCGCGCGATGCGCATACCCTTGCCGCCGCCGCCGGCCGAGGCTTTGATCATGACCGGATAGCCGATCTCCTTGGCGATCTTCACCGCCTCCTCGGCGTCCTTGATGACGCCGAGATAGCCGGGCACGGAGTTGACGCCCGCTTCCTTGGCCAGCTTCTTGGATTCGATCTTGTCGCCCATCGCGGCGATCGCATGTGCATCGGGCCCGATGAAAACGATACCGGCCTCTTTCAGCGCCGCCGCGAACTTGCGGTTCTCAGAGAGAAACCCATAGCCGGGATGGACCGCCTCGGCGCCGGTCTGTTTGCAGACGGCGATGATCTTCTCGATCGCAAGATAGCTCTGCGCCGCCGCTGCCGGCCCAATCGCCACCGCCTCATCCGCCTCGCGCACATGCAGCGCATCGGCGTCGGGCTCGGAATAGACTGCGACTGTCTTGATGCCCATGGCCTTCGCCGTCCGGATGACCCGGCAGGCAATCTCGCCGCGATTCGCGATCAGGATTTTACTGAACATGGCCACCCTGATGCGCGCTGTCAGCACGCCCCCACCCGTCACGGTCGTGCTTGGCACGACCATCCACGAGTTTGCCTACTATCGTTCGGTGCTGCCCCGCGAAGCTCGTGGATGGTCGGACCAAGCCCGACCATGACGAAGGAGAGTAAGGCGATTCAATTTCGTTCAACATCATCACAGCGGAATGTTGTCGTGCTTCTTCCACGGGTTTTCGAGCTTCTTGTCGCGGAGCATGGCAAGGGAGCGGCAGATGCGCTTGCGGGTGGAATGCGGCAGGATCACGTCGTCGATGAAGCCGCGGGCACCGGCGACGAACGGGTTCGCGAACCTCTGCCGGTATTCCTCGGTGCGCTCGGCGATCTTCTGCTGATCGCCGATATCGGCGCGGAAGATGATCTCCACCGCGCCTTTCGGTCCCATGACCGCGATCTCCGCCGACGGCCAGGCGAAGTTGACGTCGCCGCGGATGTGCTTTGAGCTCATGACGTCATAGGCCCCGCCATAGGCCTTGCGCGTGATGACGGTGACCTTCGGCACCGTCGCCTCGCCATAGGCGAACAGCAGCTTGGCGCCGTGCTTGATGATCGCGCCATATTCCTGCGCGGTGCCAGGCAGGAAGCCGGGCACGTCGACGAAGGTCACGATCGGGATATTGAAGCAGTCGCAGAACCGCACGAAGCGCGCAGCCTTGCGGCTGGAATCGATGTCGAGGCAGCCGGCGAGCACCATCGGCTGGTTGGCAACGATGCCGACCGTGTCGCCGCCCATGCGCGCTAAGCCAATGATGATGTTCTTGGCATGCTCCGGCTGCAGCTCGAAGAAGTCGCCCTCGTCGACCACCTTCACGATCAGCTCATGCATGTCGTAGGGCTTGTTGGGATTGGCCGGCACCAGCGTATCGAGCGAGAACTCGTCGCGATCGATCGGATCCGGCGTCGGACGTGGCGGCGCGGCCTCGCGGTTCGAGGACGGAATGAAATCGATGAAGCGCCGCACCTGCAGCAAGGCCTCGACATCGTTCTCGAAGGCGAGGTCGGCGACGCCTGACTTCTGTGAATGGGTGACGGCCCCGCCGAGCTGCTCGTGCGTGACGGTCTCATGCGTCACCGTCTTCACCACGTCAGGGCCGGTGACGAACATGTAGGAGCTATCCTTCACCATGAAGATGAAGTCGGTCATGGCCGGCGAATAGACCGCGCCGCCAGCGCAGGGACCCATGACCAGAGAGATCTGCGGCACCACGCCGGAGGCCATGATGTTGCGCTGGAACACCTCGGCATAGCCGGCGAGCGAGGCGACGCCCTCCTGGATGCGCGCGCCGCCGGAATCGTTGAGGCCGATGACCGGCGCCCCCACCTTCATCGCCTGGTCCATGACCTTGCAGATCTTCTCCGCATGGGATTCGGAGAGCGAGCCGCCGAAGACGGTGAAGTCCTGGCTGAAGACGAAGACGAGCCGGCCGTTGACGGTGCCGTAGCCGGTGACGACGCCGTCGCCCGGGATCTTCTGGTCCTGCATGCCGAACTCGCTGCTGCGATGTTCGACGAACATGTCCCATTCCTCGAAGGAATCGGGATCCAGCAGCAACTCGATGCGCTCGCGGGCGGTGAGGCGCCCCTTGGCGTGCTGGGCATCCACGCGCCGCTGGCCACCGCCGGCGCGCGCGGCCGCACGCTTCTCTTCCAGTTGCCTGAGGATTTCCTGCATCCCCCGTCCCGCTCCCTGTCCCTGATCTTCTGGTGCCGGTTGTGACCGGCCATCGTGTGACCGTCAGCCGGCATTTTTTGTTGCATTGCAAGGCGGCCTCACATAGCACGAAGCCACGCGATCGACCAGCAAGCCGAAGAGCCAATCATTTCAATATGTTACCGGCGGGAGAGCGCGTGGAATCGTTTTGCGGCAGCAAGATCGGCGCGGATTGCCTCGCGGCGCCGCTCGGCCTCGGGGTCGCTGCCCCATTTCTCCGCCTGGAACAGCTCATCGAGCAGCGCGGCATCGGCCGCCTCCTCGGCGCTGAGGCGGTCCTCGGCCAGTGCCAGCGCGATGACCAGCGATCCCGCGGCGCTGGTCGCTGCGGCCAGCGCAGTCAACGCGAAGAGATCGCACGCCTCCAGCACGCGGCGGAAGGTCGCCAGCGTATGAGGCGGTTGCTCCACCGCGACGATCCCGGCGGTGACGTTGAGCGCGATGTCGTAGCGCTCCGCAACCCAAGCGATCAGCGGTTGCCACAATTCCTCTTGCCGCCGCACCAGGGACGCCGGCTCATGGGCGCGATAGCAGACGACATCGCTGCGCCCGTAGCCGGCGGTCTCCTCGATCAGCGCGCCGCGATCATCAGCCAACCTGTCGATCGCAGTGGCCGCGAATTGCATCAGCGGCATGGAACGCGGCACGATTTGCTCGCCTTGCGCCTGCCATTCTTCCGCGATGGCGGCAGCCAGCGTCCCCGTCGGCACCACGAACGGACGTTTGGCGGGAGAACGCAGCGGTCTGCTGTCCAGCAGAATGCTCCAGCCGCCTTCGACGGGGGTGACAGTGGCAGATTTGTAGAACCGGCGCGGCGCACTCAACATGAACTATTGCCCAAACAGATTACCAATCCCTTCGCCCACGCCCTTTAGCACGTCGGCGGCACCTTCGCCGATGCCCTGAGCCGCCCCGCCCACGCCTTGCAATACCTTCTCGCCGGTCGATTGCTTCGACTTGCCGGTGAGGGCGTTGTTGAGCGCGGTCGCGCACGGATTTTCGCCGAGGTTCTCGCCCTTTCCCAGCCCGGTGATCGCGCCGAAGATGCCGAGGGTCACAACGTTGACCGTGCCGGTCGCGAAATTGACCGTGTTGCCGACCGTCGCGACCGGATCGGGAAGCACGTTCGGGCTGGCGAGCGGTCCCGTCACGCGCATCGGCACGGCGATGGCGCTGAGGTTCAGGTTCTTCGACTTCGGATCGACGCGCATGTCGATGCGCTCGCTGCGCAGGTCGATGTTGCCAGCGCCCACCACCGTTGCGCCGGGCGTATCGACCACGGTGCCACGCGTGCTGGCGATGCCCTGCTTGATGTCGAAATTGCCGGCGATGCAGGAGATGCGCGAGCCGTTGTCTCCGGAAGGTGTCAGCAACCCGAACAGGTTGGCGAGCAGCAGGCGCGCAAAGCTGTTGCGCACCTCGCCCTCGCCGGTCACGAACGAAGCTTTGCCGTTCAGCCCCGCCATCAGGCTGCGCAAGGATGTGGCAGGGCCATTCACATCCATGTTCATGTTGACGCGCCCGACCGTCAGCACATCCTCCAATCCCATCATGCTCAGAAGCGGAGCAGACTGGATGCCATTGGCGCCGAGCTTGATCGCCAGGATGGGGCTGCCCTTTCCCGGTTTCAGGGTCCCATTGCCGTTGATGGTGCCGCCTTCGATGTGTGCCTTCACGTATTTGAGCGTCGCCGTACCATCCTTCACTCCGAGCGCCAAGGCAACGTCGCTCGCACTGGCCCCGCCACGCACCAGCGTTCCGACCGGCCAGGTGACATCACCATTGATGTCCTTGAGCCAGTCGAGCGGCCAGGGCTCGGCGGAGAACAGCCTGCCGTCGCTGTTGGAGGTCGCCGTTCCCCCACCCTCGTCGAGTCCCAGATCCTTGAAATCGAGGCGCTGCGACGCCAGCGTCGCCGTCAACTCCGTGACGTCCAGCGACGTGTCGAGAACGATGTTGCCGGCCGCGTCGGAACCGCCCACCTTCGCCTTGGCATCGGAGAAGGTGAACTTGCCCGCGTCGCCGCTGACGCGCGTCTCGAGCGTGTAGGGCGCGGAGTTCGGCAGTTCGATTCCGAAGATGTCGCCCAGGGCCGCGAGGGATGGGCCAGCGCTCTCCACCTCCAGCGAGAGATTGGAAAAGGTCGTCGGGTCGCCAACCTCGCCGCGCAATGTCAGCGCGACGTCGCTGAGCTTGCCGTCGAGATTGAGGGGCAACGGCCCCTCGGTGAACTGACGCGGAGCGCCGATCGTGCCCGCCAATTCCAGCGGCCGGTCGTTCCAGGCGCCCTTCATCGCGATCCTGATTCCAGCACCGGGCGCATCTTCTGCCGCAAAGCGCTTGACCGCGAGTGTCTGCTTGCCGCCGGTCTCGCCGTCCCGATAGAGCAGCGTCACATCCTCGATCGTCATGCGATCTATCTTCGGCAGTCCGCTGGCATTGGTGCTAGCGCTCTCCGGATTCGTCTGCGGCCCGAGATTAAGAACCCAATTGCCGACGCCTTCCTTGTTGGTCTCGACGACCACCTGGCCGCCGCGCAGCACGACCTCCTTGATGCGAATCAGCCCGGTCAACAGCGGCAACACCGCGATCTCGGCCTCGATTTCGTCGAGGCTCGCCATCTGCGGTATGTCGCTCCAGGGCGCGTTGCGAAAGCTCACCTGCTTGGCAGATAAGCGGGGCGAGAGCGAAAAGGATGCGTCGATATTGCCGGCGATCACCAGGTCCCGGCCGGTCGCCGCCTTCACGCGCTGCTGCACCAGGTCGCGATAGTCGTTGAAATCGGTGGCCATCACGACCGTGAAAGCCAGGGCCACGAGCGCCACCAGAGCGAGCCCGATCCCGGTCAGGATGATCTTTAATCTCATGCGCCGAACCTCCGGCGTCCCCAGGCCATTCTACGCCGCAGGCACCAGCCGCCGCAATTCAGCCAATAAGTCGGCCGGCTGGTAGATGATGGCGTGCGCGCCGGCCTCGGTGAGCTCCGCGATCTCGTGATAGCCCCAGGCGACGCCGATGGCTGTGGCACCGGCTGAGCGGGCCATCTCCATGTCGAAGCTGGTATCGCCGATGACCACGGTCGCCGCGGCCTGCATGCCGGTCTCATGCATCGCGCGCAGCACCATCTCCGGGTCCGGCTTGCTGCGGCAAACGTCAGCGGTCTGCAGCGTGTGGAACCGATCGCGCAGTCCATGCACCGTCAGCGTGTGCTCCAACCCCCGCAGGTTCTTTCCCGTGGCGACGCCCAGGAAGATCTCCGGCGCGGCCAATGCTTCGATCAGCTCGCGGATGCCGGGGAACAACGGCTCCTCGGCGATGCCTTGTGCGTTGCCCATGCGCAGCTCGTGCACGATCTCGCGGTAGGTCGCCGCCAGCGCGCGATGCTTGACGTCGTCTCCCTCGGGCAGCAGGCGCGCGATCGCGATCTCCAGCGTCAGACCGACGATGCGTCGCACATCGCCGGCGGCCGGCGCCGGCAGGTCATAGCGTGCCCAGGCCGCCGCCATCGCCGCGACGATGTTGTGCTGGCTGTCGACCAGCGTGCCGTCGCAGTCGAACACGAACAGACGATGTGGGATGTCGCTGAGCATCACGTCACGTGTTTCGCTCGCCGAACGGGTCCTTCTCCGGCTTCGCGGCGAAGCCGAAGAAGGACCAGGTCTTGCGCATATGCTCCGGCAAGGGCGCGGTCACATCGATCCAGCCCTTGCCGGTCGGGTGCGGAATGCGCAGCCGCCGCGCGTGGAGATGGAGCTGCCGCGCCAGATTCTCTTTCGCGAGAAACGCAGCGGCACCCGCATATTTGCCATCGCCCAGGATCGGCGTCCCCAGCGCGACGCAATGGGCGCGCAGCTGGTGGGTCCGGCCCGTCACCGGCATCAGCGCCAGCCAGGCCGCCTTCTTGCCCGCGCGCTCGATGACCGCGAATTCGGTGACCGCACGCTTGCCTTCCTCATCGACATGCACGCGCTCGGCGCCCTTGCCGCCGGCCTTCTGCAGCGGCGCGTCGATGCGGCCGCCGCGCACCTCCGGCACGCCGACGACGACAGCCCAATAGACCTTGCGCGCATCCTTGTGACGGAAGGATTCGGTCAGACGCTGCGCCGCCTTGGCATTGCGCGCCAGTGCCAGCACACCGCTGGTGTCACGGTCGAGGCGGTGGACCAGGCGCGGCCGCTCCTTGGCATCGAACTGCAACGCATCCAGGAGGTCGTCGACGCTGGTGGAAAGACTGGTGCCGCCCTGCACCGCAAGCCCCGCTGGCTTGTCGATTACCAGCACGTCGTCGTCTTTGTAGAGCACGGCCTTCTGCAGCGTTTTCGCCCAGCGATCATCCGCCGCGCTGGCTCGACGCTGCTGCGGCTGCTTGGGCCTTTCGGTGGCCTCGCCCAGCGGCGGAACACGCACCACCTGCCCCGCTTCGATGCGGTCGGCGGCCTTGGCACGCTTGCCGTCGAGCCGGATCTGCCCCGTGCGCAGCAGCTTTTCCAGTCGGCCGTGGCCAAGCGCCGGGAAGTGCCGCTTGAACCAGCGGTCTAGCCGCTGGTCGGCATCCTCTTGTCTGACTTCGATTTGCTGCACGCCGCTCATGGGCGTGAGACAGCACGAACGGCGGGTGGAATCAAGCCGCGGCCCGGTTGCGGGGGAGCCATTCCAACAACTGGTCGGTCGGCATCAGATAGGCGCCGATCTGCGCCATCTCATCGAGCCCTGCGTCCGTCGCGCCCGAAATGGCGTCGGTGGCAAGGACAAGCCGGAAATCACGATTGGCGGCGGCGTAGACGGTGGAGCGTGGAGAAGCCGGGAAATCGGTGCCGCAAATGACGATGGTGGAAATATCGAGGGACTTCAAATGCTCTTCGACCGGGGTCTGGAAAAATGCCGAAAGTCGCGGCTTGTAGCAGATCCACTCTTTCGGGCCGATCTCCTGCAGCTTGCCGTCCAGAAGCAGATCGGGCTGCAAGCGCAGCCCGCATGTCGGTTTCAGATCGTCGATGAGTTCGGCGCCGAGGGTGCCCGGCATGACAATACGCTGGCCGGCTTCGATGAGCGCGCGGTGGCACAGATCGACGTTCGAGCCGTTGCAGCGATAGAGCCGTACCATATGAATGATGGGCGCGTGGTGTGCGCGGAAGGCTTCTACCAGGTGGCGCATCTGGGGTGCGGCCGCGCTACTTCCGCTCACTGTGGCCGGTGCACCTGGAAGAATGAAATCGCGTTGAGCATCGATGGTGAGCAACGCAGCCTTTTGGCGCTCCGGCGACAGATAGTCCTTCATCCCCGAACCCTGAATTGTGGTTTCCGTTTGCGACTGGCCCCATCCGCTTTGGTCCAGCCACAAGCGGCGACCCTAACGAGGGCATTGTAACGGGACAAGTCCAAACGGCGCATGCCACAGCCGCCAATTCTGCATTTCTCGCATGACGGAGAAGAAGCCGGATAGGCCCGAAAATCGGGCCCCAAATCAGTCCTGGGGCTCCCCGTGCCCCTTCTTCGCGCGCAGGCGGTCCCAGTATTCGATGCGCTTCAGGATGTCCCGCTCGAAGCCCCGCTCCACGGGCCTGTAGAAGCGCTGGCGGGCCATTCCCTCCGGGAAGTAGTTCTGGCCTGAGAAGCCTTCGGCCGTGTCGTGGTCGTACGCGTAGCCTTTACTATAACCCAGTTCCTTCATGAGCCGGGTCGGCGCATTCAAGATATGCTTCGGCGGCATCAGCGATCCGGTCTTGCGTGCGGCCTCATTGGCGCCGCTCAAAGCTTCGTAGGCGGCATTGGACTTGGGCGCCGTCCCTAGATAGATGACGCATTGCGCAATCGCTAGCTCACCCTCCGGCGAGCCCAGGCGATCATAGGCATCCCACGCCGCCAAAGCTTGCGTGAGCGCCTGCGGATCGGCCAAGCCCACATCCTCGACCGCGAAGCGCACCAGCCGGCGCGCGATATATTTCGGGTCTTCGCCGCCAACCAGCATGCGCGCCAGCCAATAGAGCGCGGCGTCCGTATCGGATCCACGCAGCGACTTGTGTAGCGCGGAGATGAGATTGTAGTGGCCTTCCTGCGCCTTGTCGTAGAGCGGCGCGCGCTTCTGCACGGCCTTGGCGAGGGCAGCAGGATCCAGGATCAAGTCAGGCGGCAGACGGAACAGTTCTTCTGCCATATTGAGCAGATAGCGCCCATCGCCATCCGCCATCGCGATGAGTGCAGTGCGCGCTTCGCCATTCAGGGGGAGCGCAAAACCCATCAATTCTTCGGCGCGCTTCAGCAATGTCTCGAGGTCGGTCTCGTGCAGCCGGTTGAGCACGAACACCTGGCAGCGCGACAGCAGCGCGGCATTCAGCTCGAACGATGGATTCTCCGTCGTCGCGCCGACCAGCACGATGGTGCCGTCCTCGACATGCGGCAGGAAGCCGTCCTGCTGGCTGCGGTTGAAGCGATGAATCTCGTCGATGAACAGCAACGTGCCGCGGCCCATCATGCGTCGCTGCTTCGCCGCGTCGAAGATCTTGCGCAGGTCCGCGACGCCGGAGAAGATCGCCGACAGCATCTCGAAATGCAGCTCGACCTTTTCCGCGATCAGCCGCGCGAGCGTGGTCTTTCCGCAGCCCGGCGGCCCCCACAGGATCATCGAGGAAATCTGCCCGGCCGCCACCATGCGCCCAATCGGCGCATTTGGCCCGATCAGGTGATCCTGCCCGACGATCTCCTCCAGGCGCTGCGGACGCAGGCGGTCGGCCAGTGGCCGCGGCGCTTGCGCTTCGAACAGGCCCGACATTCTCCTGGTTCTCCCTATCGCACCGTGACGGTCTTGACCTTGCCGTCGCGCTCGACCGTTAGCGCCCACTTGTCCTGCTCGGCCGACACCAGCTGGCGCAACTGCTTGACGTTTTGGATCTGCACGCCATTGATGCGCGCGATGATGTCACCCGGCCGGATGCCGAGGTTGCGCGCGAACGAACCGCGCTTCAGTCCTGTGACGACGACGCCTCTCCAACCGTTGACCGAAAGCTCCTCTCCGAGGGCGGGGGAGAGATTGGCAACGCGCGCGCCGGTCAGAGGATGATCTCCGTCCAGCACTGTTTCGTCCGGCTCCGGTTCGCGCGGCGCCGGCGTGAGCTGCACTGCCAACGCCATCGGCTTGCCCTTACGGACGACTGTCACCGTCGCCTCGTCGCCGATGCGCAACGTCGCGAGCCGGAACGCCATGCCCTGTGGGTCCAACACGTCGCGGCCGTTGATGGCCAGCAGCACGTCGCCCGGCTTGATGCCGGCCTCGTCCGCCGGCCCGCCGGGGAAGAGTTCCTTCACCACCACGCCGCCCGGCCGATCGAAGCCAAGGCTTTCCGCGATCTCGGCGCTCAAGGCCTCGCCGGTCACGCCGAGCCACGGCCGCACCAGCTTGCCGCCCTGGGCTTCCGCATCGACGACGGCGCGCACGATGTTGGAGGGAATGGCAAAGCCGATGCCGATCGATCCGCCGGTCTTGGAAAAGATCGCCGTGTTGATGCCGACCAGCTTGCCGTCCGTCGTCACCAACGCGCCCCCGGAATTGCCGGGATTGATCGCGGCGTCGGTCTGAATGAAGAAGCCGAAATCATTGATGCCGGTGCGCGTGCGAGCGAGGCCGGACACGATCCCGCTGGTGACTGTTTGTCCCACGCCGAACGGATTGCCGATCGCCAGCACCAGATCGCCGACCTCGAGGTCGTCGGAATCGCGGAAGGCCAGCGTCGGCAGCTTGGCGCCCTTGCTTTCCATGCGGAGCAGCGCCAGATCCATCTGCTCCTCCTGCGAGACCAGCTTGGCTTCGAACTCGCGGCCGTCATTGAGCACGACGCGAATCTCGTCCGCGCCGTCGATCACGTGGTTGTTGGTAACGACGAGGCCGTCCGCCTGCACGATCACGCCGGAGCCGAGCGCATTTTCAATGCGCTCGCGCGAGCGGCCAAAATTGAACTGGTCGCCGAAAAACTGCTTGAAGAACGGATCATCGAAGAACGGCGACAGCGCCTGCTGCCGCACGACCTTCTTGGTGTAGATGTTGACCACCGCTGGCGCCACCATCTTCACCACGGGCGCGAACGTCAGGTTGATTTGCTGGGTCGAAGTCGGAACGGCATCCTGCGCCATCGCCGGGGCGGCGATGAAGGCAGCTATAACGAGACCGATCCGCGCAATCCAAAACCGCATTCAGTCACTCCAGAGCATCATTCTCCTCCCCAAACTGGGGAGGGGATCACAGCGCGCTCTTCATATGCGGCAACCCGCCCTACAGCGGGAGGGAGAAGAACCGCTCTCATGGCAGCAACATGGTAGCAAAAAGGGCAGCCGACAAGGCTGCCCCTTTTTGCGTGGTCTATCCCACCGGGCCTTAAGCCGTAGCAGCCTCGCCCTCGGCCTCTTCCGCCTTCTGCTGGCTCGGGCCGGAATCCTGCCCCTTGGCAGCCGGATCTCGGTCGACGAACTCGATGATCGCCATCGAGGCCATGTCGCCATAGCGGAAGCCCGCCTTCAGCACGCGGGTGTAGCCGCCGGCGCGGGTCTTATATCGGTCGGCGAGCGTGGTCAGCAGCTTGTCCGCCAACTTCTCGTCCTTGATCGAGGCGAGGATCTGCCTGCGGGCTGAAAGCCCGCCCTTCTTGCCCAGCGTCACCAGCTTCTCGACGATCGGACGCAGATCCTTCGCCTTGGGAAGCGTGGTCTTGATCTGCTCGTGCTTCACCAGCGCAGCAGCCAGGTTGTTGAACATCGCCTTTCGGTGCGATGATGTGCGGTTCAGCTTGCGGCCGGCAACGGCGTGACGCATAGCGGCTCTCCTCTCCTCTTGGCTTCGCTCGCCCGATCATCAGGTCCGCGAAAAACCGGTTGCGATCCCTCGCCGCCGCAGCGCCCAATCTCAGCGACCGGGCACCATGAACGACAGGGTGGGCCACCATGGCCCGATGTTCAAACGCCTTGGCTTAGAACGGCTCGTCCAGCCGCTTCGCCAGCTCTTCGATATTCTCAGGCGGCCAGTTCGGAATCTCCATGCCGAGATGGAGGCCCATCTGGGCCAGCACTTCCTTGATCTCGTTCAGCGACTTGCGGCCGAAATTCGGCGTGCGCAGCATCTCCGCCTCGGTCTTCTGCACCAGATCGCCGATATAGACGATGTTGTCGTTCTTGAGGCAGTTGGCCGAGCGGACCGACAGCTCCAGCTCGTCCACCTTGCGCAGCAGGTTCTTGTTGAACGGCGGCTCAACCGTCTTCGCCTCTTCGCTCGCGGCAGACGGCTCTTCGAAGTTGATGAAGAGCTGCAGCTGCTCCTGCAGGATGCGCGAGGCGATGGCAAGCGAATCCTCCGGCGTCACCGCGCCGTTGGTCTCCAATTGCATCGACAGCTTGTCATAATCGGTCACCTGGCCGACGCGGCTGTTCTCGACCTTGTACGAAACCTTGCGCACCGGCGAGAAGATAGCATCGACCGGGATGAGGCCGATCGGCGCGTCTTCCGGACGGTTCTGCGAGGCCGCGACATAGCCCTTGCCGTTGTTGACCGTGAACTCGACATTGAGCGTCGCGCCCTGGTCGAGCGTGCACAGCACGAGGTCCGGATTGAGGATCTCGATGTCGTGGCCGGTCTCGATCTGGCCGGCCTTCACTTCGCCCGGGCCTTGGGCGCGCAGGCGCATG
Source organism: Dongia deserti (assembly GCF_003574735.1). Taxonomy (GTDB): domain Bacteria; phylum Pseudomonadota; class Alphaproteobacteria; order Dongiales; family Dongiaceae; genus Dongia_A; species Dongia_A deserti. The sequence continues at coordinate 13,270 of NZ_QORW01000007.1, read as the reverse complement.
CGCTTCGGCCCGTCGCCGCCCATGCGCAGCGCGATCTGCTTGATGTTGAGGACGATGTCCGTCACGTCCTCGCGCACGCCCGGGATCGACGAGAACTCGTGCAGCACGCCGTCGATGTGGACGGCGGTCACGGCGGCACCCTGCAGCGACGACAGCAGGATGCGGCGCAGGGCGTTGCCCAACGTCAGACCGAAGCCGCGCTCCAGCGGCTCGGCCACCACGGTCGCGAAACGCTTCGCGTCGTGGCCGCCATCGATCTTCTTGTTGGCCTTAATCAGTTCGGTCCAGTTCTTCTGAATCACGGCTTTCGACTTTCATGCATCAGGGGCGAGCAGCCATTCAATCGCTCTCGCCCGGTTCAACCTCGATACTCAGGCACCGGCCAGCCGGTTACATTCATGCGCGGGGCGCGAGCCCGCTGGTGGCCGGATAAAGCTCCGGCCCCGTCGGGGCCGGGCAGCAAACCCAATCAGACGCGGCGCCGCTTGGGCGGACGGCATCCGTTGTGCGGGATCGGCGTCACGTCGCGGATCGACGTGATAGTGAAGCCGGCAGCCTGCAACGCGCGCAGCGCGGACTCGCGGCCGGCGCCGGGTCCCTTCACCTCGACCTCCAGGATCTTCACGCCGTGTTCGGAGGCCTTCTTGGCGGCCGCGTCGGCGGCAACCTGAGCGGCGTACGGCGTCGACTTGCGCGAGCCCTTGAAGCCCAGCGCACCGGCCGAGGACCAGGCGATGGTGTTGCCCTGGTCGTCGGTGATGGTGATCATCGTGTTGTTGAAGCTCGCGTTCACGTGCGCGACGCCGGAGCTGATGTTCTTGCGCTCGCGGCGCTTCACGCGACCCGCCGGGGCGCTCGCGCCCGATGCCGCTGCTGGTGCCTTCGCCATAATCCGTTCCGTTTCCTTGAGTGGGCCTTACGCCGTCTTCTTCTTGCCAGCGATCGCCTTGGCCGGACCCTTGCGGGTGCGCGCGTTGGTGTGCGTGCGCTGCCCGCGGACCGGCAAGCCCTTGCGGTGGCGCAGGCCCCGATAGCAGCCGAGATCCATCAGGCGCTTGATGTTCATCGCCGTTTCGCGCCGCAGGTCGCCTTCAACCGTGTAGTCCTGGTCGATGACTTCACGGATGCGAACCACCTCGGCGTCGGTCAGTTGCGACACGCGCCGCTCGACCGGAATACCGACCTTCGCGACGATTTCTTTGGCTTTGGCTTGGCCAATGCCGGTGATGTAGGTCAGGGCGATAATCACCCGCTTCTGCGTCGGAATGTTGACGCCCGCAATACGCGCCACGATGCTGCTCCTTAAAGCTAAGCTCTTGTTCGATCAGGGCAAAGCCAGTCGGCCCGGTCGCCCCCGGCGATCGAGAAGGCGCGCATTATATTGCGATTCGCCCCCTCGTCAATGGCGAAAGCCGAATTCATGCCAGCTCGGTTTCGCCTGAAAAATCAGCAGCTTAAGGCCGGATCCGAGAAAGCACTCTCTCGATCTCCTGGGTGACCGCATCGGGGTCGGCCATGCCGTCCACGCGCTGCAGCAGCCCTTTCTTCCGGTAGTACGGCAGGATCGGCGCGGTCTGTTCATGATAGGCCTTGAGCCGCGCCTTCACCGTCTCCGCATTGTCGTCCTTGCGGCGGGTGAACTCCGTGCTGCCGCACACATCGCACACGCCTTCCTTCTTCGGCCGCTGGAACTTGTCGTGGTAGCCGGCGCCGCACTTGGCGCAGGCGAAACGGCCGGAGATGCGCTCAACCAGCGCGTCCTCATCCACCGCCAGCTCGATCACCCCGTCGATCTTGCCACCCTTCCTGGTCAGCATCTCGTCGAGGGCGATCGCCTGCTTTTCCGTGCGCGGGAAACCATCCAGCACGAAGCCGGACTTGCAGTCCGGCGCGTCAATCCGCTTGTCGATGATGTTGATGACGATCTCGTCCGAGACCAGCTGGCCGGCCTCCATCACCCGCTTGGCCTCTTTGCCCAGTTCGCTGCCGGAAGCGACCTCCGCCCGCAGCATGTCGCCGGTCGAAAGCTGCACCAGCTTGTGCCGGTCATAAAGTCGCTTTGCCTGTGTCCCCTTGCCCGCCCCTGGCGGCCCCAACAGGATTAGCTTCACCCCCGACGTCCTTTCAGCCTGGCTTTCTTGATGAGACCTTCATACCGATGCGCCAACAGGTGCGAATGCACTTGCGACACGGTGTCCATCGTAACCGACACGACGATCAGGAGCGAGGTGCCGCCGAAATAGAACGGCACCGAGTATTGCGAGATCAGGATCTCGGGCAACACGCAGACGAAGGACAGATAGGCCGCGCCCAGGACCGTCAGCCGCGTCAGCACGTAATCCAGATATTCCGAGGTGTTCTTGCCCGGACGGATGCCCGGCAGGAAGCCGCCGTTCTTCTTCAGGTTCTCCGCCGTTTCGTCCGGATTGAAGACGATGGCCGTATAGAAGAACGCGAAGAATACGATCAGCGCCATATACATGCCGATATAGAGCGGCTGGCCGTGGCTGAACCAGCGGATCAGGGTCTGCACCCACTCCGGCAGGTTCGCCTGGTTGGAATAGAAGCTGGCGACTGTCAGCGGCAGCAGCAGGATCGACGATGCGAAGATCGGCGGGATAACGCCCGACATGTTGAGCTTCAGCGGCAGATGCGAGGATTCGCCGCCGAACATGCGATTGCCGACTTGGCGCTTAGGATACTGGACGATCAAGCGCCGCTGCGCGCGCTCGAAGAACACCACAAAGGTGATGACCGCGACCGCACCCACCGCGATGGCGAGGACCAGGATCGGGCTGATCGATCCGGCGCGCAATTGCTCGAAAACCTGGGCCAACGCGCTCGGCAGGCGCGCGACGATGCCCGCGAAGATGATGAGCGAGATGCCGTTGCCGATGCCGCGGGCGGTGATCTGCTCGCCCAGCCACATCAGGATCATCGTCCCGCAGGTCAGCGTCACGACCGTGGTGAAAATGAAAAAGACGCCTGGGTCGATCACGGCGCCGCCGCTCGGGCCTGACATATTCTGCAGGCCGTTAGCGATGCCGAGGGACTGGGCCAGGGCCAGCGCCAGGGTGCCGTAGCGGGTCCATTGGTTGATCTTGCGGCGGCCGCTCTCGCCCTCTTTCTTCCATTGCTCCAGCGTCGGCGAGACGGAGGTCAGGAGCTGCATAATAATTGAGGCGGAGATGTAGGGCATGATGCCAAGGGCGAACACGGTCATGCGGCTGATCGCGCCGCCGGCGAACATGTCCACCATGCCGAGCACACCGCCCGAATGCTGCTCGAAGATCGCCTGGAACGCGACCGGATCGATGCCCGGCAGCGGGATGTAGGTGCCGATCCGGGCCACGATCAGGATGCCGAGCGTGTACCAGATCCGCTGCTTGAGCTCGGTGGCCTTGGAAAGCGCGCCGAAATTGATACTGGAGGCCAGTTGTTCCGCGGCCGATGCCATATTGGGCAAACTCCTTTAATGCGGTCCGCAGTCTATATGGTATCTCCGGCCCGCCTACTCCAAGCCCAGGTAAACCTATGGGGTAACCGCTAGCGCGCGGCCCTTAGGCCTTGGCCTTCCCCTTGGTTTCTTCCTTCTTGGGCTTGGGCGCCGTCACGATAACAGAGCCGCCCAGCTTTTCGACCGCCGCGACCGCCGACTTGGAGGCACCCGCCACCTCGATGGTCACCTTGGTCTTGAGCTCGCCCTTGCCCAGCAGGCGCACGCCGTCCCGCACCCGGCTGACGAGGCCGGCGGCGACCAGATCGGCACCGCTCACAGTCTTGCTCACGTCGAGGCGCTTGGCTTCGATCGCCGCCTGCAGGCGGCCAAGATTCACTTCCACCAGATCGGCGCGGAAGATGTTGTTGAAGCCCTTCTTCGGCAGGCGCCGGAAGAGCGGCATCTGGCCGCCCTCGAACCCCTTGATGGCGACGCCACTGCGCGCGGTCTGGCCCTTGCCGCCGCGGCCGCCGGTCTTGCCCTTGCCCGAGCCGATGCCGCGGCCGATGCGAATGCGGCTCTTGCGGGCGCCCGGATTGTCGGAAAGCTGATTGAGTTTCATGATCTTATCCTCTCACGCCGCAGCTGCGGCATGGGTTCGTTACTTCGCTGGTTCGATCCGCACCAGATGACCGACCTTGCGCAGCATGCCGCGGATCGACGGCGTGTCGTCCACCTCGTTGCTGCGGTGCATCTTGTCGAGACCGAGACCCCTCAGGGTGTCGCGCTGGCCGGGTTTGCGGCCGATCGGGCTGCCGATCTGGGTGATCTTCAATTTGCCGGACATGTTCGCCTCATCCTACTCGCGCACCTCGGCGTCCGCGCCGCGCTTGCCGATAATCTCGCTGACCTTCTTGCCGCGGCGCGCTGCCACCGAACGGGGCGAGTTGCTGCGCGACAGGGCGTCGAACGCCGCCTTGATCATGTTGTGCGGGTTGGAGGTGCCGACGGACTTCGCCACCACGTCGTGGATGCCGAGCGCCTCGCAGATCGCGCGCACCGGGCCGCCGGCGATGATGCCGGTGCCCGCATCCGCAGCGCGCATCACCACATTACCGGCGCCATAGTGGCCGACCACGTCATGATGGAGGGTGCGGCCCTCCCGCAGCGGAACGCGGATCATCTGCCGCTTGGCGTGCTCGGTTGCCTTGCGGATGGCCTCGGGCACTTCGCGCGCCTTGCCGGATCCGTGACCGACGCGGCCCTTGCCGTCGCCGACCACCACGATCGCCGCGAAGCCGAAGCGCTTGCCGCCCTTCACCACCTTGGCGACGCGATTGATGCCGACCAGCTTCTCGATCAGCTCCGGTTCGGCCGAGCGCTCGCGCTCCCGATCCCGATCGCCGCGCCGTTCTCTTCTTTCTGCCTTTGCCATAAAGCTACATCCTTCCTGGATCGGCGCTTAGAACGCCAAGCCGCCTTCGCGGGCGGCGTCGGCCAGCGCCTTGATGCGGCCGTGATACTTGTAACCGCCGCGGTCGAACGCCACGGTTTTGACGCCCTTCGCAGTGGCCCGCGCGGCGATCAGCTTGCCGACTTCCTTCGCCGCATCGAGATTGGCGCCGGTCTTCAGCTTGCCTTTCAGCTCCTTGTCGAGCGTCGAGGCCGCGGCGAGAGTCGTGCCCTGCGCGTCGTCGATAATCTGCACATAGATGTGCATCGAGGAGCGGAACACCGACAGGCGCGGCCGGTCCGAGGCCTTCTGCCGGAGTGCCGCACGGACGCGATTCTGACGCCGCTCGAACAGCTTGTTTGCCTTAGCCATGGCCATTCCTTACTTCTTCTTGCCTTCCTTGCGCAGGATGGTCTCGGTGTCGTACTTGATGCCCTTGCCCTTGTACGGCTCCGGCGGACGCACGGCACGGATCTCGGCGGCCACCTGGCCGACCTTCTGCTTGTCGAAACCGCTGATCGTGATCGCGGTCGGCTTCTCGCACTTGATCGTGATGCCCTCCGGAATCGGATAGCTCACGTCGTGGCTGTAACCCATCTGGAGCTGCAGGTTCTTGCCCTGGACCGCAGCGCGATAGCCGACGCCGTTGATTTCCAGATTCTTGCTGTAGCCCTTGCTGACGCCCTCGACCATGTTGCGCAGATTGGCGCGGGTGGTGCCCCACAGGACGCGCGACGGAGTGGTGTCAGCCACCGGCTTCACCCAAACCTTGCCGTCCTCGACCGAGACATCGACTTCCTTGGTGATCGGCAGCTTCAGCGTGCCGAGCTTGCCCTTCACGGTCGCGACGCCGCCGGCGACGTCGACTGTGACGCCCTGCGGAATGGTGACCGGGTTCTTGCCTACGCGGGACATCTCGTTCCTCTTAGAACACGCGGCACAGCACTTCGCCGCCGACGTTCGCCGAACGCGCGTCGTTCTCCGACATCACGCCCCGCGGGGTCGACAGGATCGAAATACCAAGCCCGTTGTAGTAGCGCGGAAGGTCCGCGATCTTCGAATAGACCCGGCGGCCCGGCTTCGACACGCGATGAATCTCGCGGATCACCGGCGAGCCCTCGTGATACTTGAGCTCGATAGTAATCGCGCCGCCCGGATTGGTCTGATCGACGGTGTAGTGACGGATATAGCCTTCCCGCTTCAGCACCTCGAGCACGTTCGCGCGCAGCCTCGAAGCGGGCGTCGTGCAGCTGGACATGCCCGCCTTCTGGGCATTCCGGATGCGGGTCAGCATATCTCCCAACGGATCGCTCAATGGCATCGGTCCGATCCTCCTTACCAGCTTGCCTTGACCATGCCCGGGATCTGGCCGGTCGAGGCCAGTTCCCGCAGCGCGATGCGCGACAAGCGGAACTTGCGGTAGACCGAGCGCGAGCGGCCCGTCAGGTCACAGCGATGTTTGATGCGCACCTTCGACGAATTGCGCGGCATTTCAGCCAGCTTCAGACGGGCCGCGAAGCGGTCCTCCATCGCCAGGTTGTCATTGTCCGCGATCGCCTTCAGCTTCGCGCGCTTGGCGGCGTATTGCTTCGCCAGGCGCTCGCGCTTCTTGTTGCGTTCGATTGAGCTGGTCTTTGCCATCTCGTCCTCTCCTCTAAGGCTCAGGCCACGAAGGGCATCTGGAAGCCCTTCAGCAACGCCTTCGCCTCGGCGTCAGTCTTTGCAGTCGTGCAGATCACGATGTCCATGCCGCGAACCTTGTCGACCTTGTCGTAGTCGATCTCCGGGAACACCAGCTGCTCCTTGAGGCCCAGGGTATAGTTGCCGCGGCCGTCGAAGCTCTTGCCGCTGACGCCGCGGAAGTCGCGGACGCGCGGCAGCGCGATGTTGACCAGGCGATCGAGGAACTCGTACATCCGCTCGCGTCGCAGGGTGACCTTACAGCCGATATTCATGCCTTCGCGCAGCTTGAACGTGGCAATCGACTTGCGCGCCTTGGTGATCACCGGCTTCTGGCCGGCGATCGCGGCCAGTTCCGCCACCGCGGCATTGATCTTCTTGGAGTCGGAGGTCGCCTCGCCGACACCCATGTTGATCACGATCTTGTCCAGGCGCGGTGCCTCGAGCTGGTTCTGGTACTTGAACTCCTCGATCAGCGCGGGACGCACGACCTTTTCGTAGTGCTCTTTTAAACGGGCAGCCATCGGCCTCTCCCTCAATCCAAAGCTTCGCCGGAGCGGCGCGCGACGCGGATCTTGCGCTCGCCGTCCATCTTGTAGCCGACACGCGTGGGCCTGTCGGTCTTGGGGTCGATCAGCGCCACGTTCGAGGCGTGGATCGGGAGCTCCTTCCGGACGATGCCGCCTTCCTGCTGCATCGTCTGGCGCTGATGCCGCTGGGCCATGTTGATGCCCTGCACGATCACGCGGTTCTCCTCACGGAAGACCTTCAGGATCTCGCCCTGCTTGCCCTTGTCGCGACCGGTGATCACAACCACCTTGTCGCCCTTCTTCACTTTCAACTTCGTCGCCATGACCTGGTCCTTTCCCGTCTCGGCCTACAGCACTTCCGGCGCGAGCGAGATGATCTTCATGAACTTCTTGGCGCGCAGCTCGCGCGTCACGGGGCCGAAAATACGGGTCCCGATCGGCTCGCCCTGCTTGTTGATCAGCACGGCCGCGTTGCGGTCGAAACGGATCGACGTGCCGTCGGCGCGCCGGATCTCCTTCGCCGTGCGGACGATCACCGCCTGGTGAACGTCGCCCTTCTTCACCTTGCCGCGCGGGATCGCCTCCTTGATCGAGACGACGATGACGTCGCCTACGCTCGCGGTGCGGCGCTTCGAACCGCCCAGCACCTTGATGCACTGCACCCTGCGCGCGCCCGAATTATCGGCGACATCCAGGTTCGTCTGCATCTGGATCATGGCCGGACCCTTTCTTCTTCTTTAATGGCCGGCAGCAGCGTCTTCCGACACCACTTCCCAGCGCTTTCTCTTGGAAATCGGCGCGCACTCACGGATGAAAACCGTATCGCCGATCTTGTGAACATTGCCCTCGTCGTGCGCCGCATAGCGCTTTGAACGACGGATGAACTTCTTATAGACCGGGTGCATGACGCGACGCTCGACCGAGACGATCACGGTCTTGTCGTTCTTGTCGCTGACCACGGTGCCTTGCAACACTCGCCGAGGCATGTCTCGCTCCTAATCCCTTTCCTTCGCTCAGGCCTTCGCCTTCGCGGTCTTCTTGGCCGCCGCCTTCTTGGCCTTCGGCGTCTCGGTCTTCGGCTTCTTCGCCTTGGCTTCAGCCTTCGGCTTCGCCGCTTTCTTCACCTTGGCCTTGGCCTTCGCCTTCGGCGCCGGCTTGGCCTCGGCCGCCGGCTTCGAGGTGCCGGCCGCCGCGGCGGCTTTCTGGCCCAGGAAGGTCATGATGCGCGCGATGTCGCGCCGCACCGTGCGCACGCGCGCGGTGTTCTCAAGCTGGCCGTTGGCCTGCTGGAAACGCAGGTTGAAGGCCTCCTTCTTCAGGCTCGCGAGGTCAGTCTTCAGCTGATCCTCGGTCTTCATGCGCAGTTCTTCCGCACCCATCTTCAATTCTCCTGCGCCCTATTCATCGCCCAATCGGCCGACGACGCGCGTCTTGATCGGCAGCTTGGCGGCCGCCAGCGCGAACGCCTCGTGCGCCAGCGCCTTGGGAACGCCGTCCATCTCGAACATGATGCGGCCGGGATGCACGCGGCAGACCCAGTATTCCGGCGTGCCCTTGCCCGAGCCCATGCGCACTTCGGCCGGCTTGCGGCTGACGGGCACATCCGGGAAGATCCGGATCCACACCTTGCCGACGCGCTTCATGTGACGCGTGATGGCGCGGCGGGCGGCCTCGATCTGGCGCGCGGTGATGCGGGCCGGCTCCACCGCCTTCAGACCATAGGCGCCGAAGTTCAGCGTGGTGCCGCCCTTGGCATCGCCGTGGATGCGGCCCTTGTGCGCCTTGCGGAATTTGGTTCGCTTTGGCGAAAGCATGTTCCTTCGTCCTTATTCTTCGGCGATGCGCCTCAGCGCGCCGCCTGATGCTCCATGGCCCGCTTGTCGAGGGCCATCGGGTCGTGAGCCATGATCTCACCCTTGAACACCCAGACCTTCACGCCGCAGGTGCCGTAGGTCGTCTTGGCCGTCGATTCACCGAAATCGATCTCGGCGCGCAGCGTATGCAGCGGCACGCGGCCTTCGCGGTACCACTCCATGCGGGCGATTTCCGCCCCGCCCAACCGGCCGGAGCAGTTGATGCGGATGCCGAGGGCGCCGAGGCGCATCGCCGACTGGACCGCGCGCTTCATGGCGCGACGGAAGGCGACGCGACGCTCCAGCTGCTGCCCGATGTTGTCGGCGATCAGCTTGGCGTCGATCTCGGGCTTGCGGATCTCGACGATGTTGAGACTCACCTCCGAGCCGGTCATCTTGGCGAGGTCGGCGCGCAGCTTTTCGATGTCGGCTCCCTTCTTGCCAATGACGACGCCCGGGCGCGCGGTGTGGATCGTGACGCGCGCCTTCTTGGCCGGACGCTCGATCACGATCCGCGACACGCCGGCTTGTCCCAGACGCTCCGCCAGATACTTCTTAAGCTTCAGGTCCTCGTGCAGCAGGTTGGCGAAATCGCGACCCGCGAACCAGCGTGAATCCCAGGTGCGATTGATGCCGACGCGCAGGCCGATCGGATTGACCTTCTGTCCCATTACGCCTTCTCCTCCTGATCGGCACGTTCGCGCACGACCACGGTGATGTTGCTCCAGGTCTTGGTGACGCGCGCGCCGCGGCCGCGGGCACGGGCATGGAAGCGCTTCAGCTTCAGGCTGCGGCCCACATATGCCTCGGCCACCACCAAGCGGTCGACGTCGAGCGAATGGTTGTTCTCCGCATTCGCGATCGCCGCCTGCAGCACCTTCTTCACGTCGTTGGCGGCGCGGCGCTTCGAGAACGTCAGCGCCGACAGCGCCGGCTGCGCGCCGAGGCCGCGGATCATCTGCGCAACCAGGTTGACCTTGCGCGGACTGACCTGGATGACCGAAGCGCTGGCCATCGCTTCCGTGTTCTTGAGCGCGCGCGGCGTCTTTGCCTTGCTCATGGCTACTCCCTCCTCGCCTTGCGGTCGGCGGAATGGCCGGTGAACGTGCGCGTGGGCGCGAACTCGCCGAACTTGTGGCCGATCATGTTCTCGGTCACCAGCACGGGCAGGAACTTCTGGCCGTTATGCACGCCGAACGTCAGACCCACGAACTGCGGCAGGATCGTCGAGCGCCGCGACCAGGTCTTGATCACTTCATTGCGGCCCGAACCGCGCGAAGCTTCCGCCTTCTTCAGCAGATAGCCATCCACGAACGGACCTTTCCAAACCGAGCGAGCCATCGAGTGATCTCCTTACTTGCTCGCGTGACGGCGGCGCAGGATCTGGCCGTCCGTCTTCTTGTTACGACGAGTCTTCTTCCCCTTGGTCGAAATGCCCCAGGGCGTGACCCAGTGCATGCCGCCGTTGGTGCGGCCACCGTGCGGGTGATCGACCGGGTTCATGGCGATGCCGCGGGTCGACGGGCGGATGCCCAACCAGCGCGCGCGGCCAGCCTTGCCGAGCGTGGTGTTCTGGTTGTCCGGATTGCTGACGGCGCCGATTGTCGCCATGCAGTCCGCCTGCACCATGCGCACTTCGCCCGAGGACATGCGCAGCAGCGCCTTGCCCTGGTCGCGGCCCACGAGCTGGACGAAGGCGCCGGCGGCGCGGGCCATCTGGCCGCCCTTGCCGGGCTTCAGCTCGACATTGTGCACGATCGTGCCGACCGGGATGCTCTTCAGAGGCATCGCGTTGCCCGGCTTCACGTCCACACGCTCGCCGGAGACGACCACGTCGCCCGCCTTCAAACGCTGCGGCGCCAGGATGTAGCTGAGCTCGCCATCCTCGTACTTCACCAGCGCGATGAAGGCCGTGCGGTTGGGATCGTATTCCAGGCGCTCGACCGTCGCCGCCACGTCGAACTTGCGGCGCTTGAAGTCGATCAGGCGATAGCGGCGCTTGTGACCGCCGCCCTTCCGGAAGGCGGTCAGCCGGCCGTAGTTGTTGCGGCCGCCGCTCTTCTTCAGGCCCTCGGTCAGCTCCTTGACCGGCTTGCCCTTGTGCAGGTCCGACCGGTCCACGATGATGACGTGGCGGATGCCCGCGGAGGTCGGCTTAAAAGTCTTCAAAGCCATCGCTTACACTCCCGTCGTGACGTCGATGGTCTGGCCCTGGGCCAGAGTCACGACTGCCTTCTTGGTGTCATTGCGCTTGCCGATAAAGCCGCGGAAACGCTTGACTTTGCCTTGGCTGCGCAGGGTATTCACCGCGGTCACCTTCACCTTGAACACGCCCTCGACCGCCGCCTTGATCTCCGGCTTGGTCGCATCGAGCGGAACCCGGAACGTGACCTGGTTGTACTGGGAGCCCATCGTGCTCTTCTCGGTCACCACCGGCCGGCGGATGATGTCGTACATCTCCGCTTGGCTCAGGTTGACGACCGGCTTCTTCATCGGACGCGCGCGGCTCATTTCAGTCGCTCCACCAGATGCTCCATCGCGCCCTTGGTCAGGACCAGGGTGTCGCGGCGGAGGATGTCATACACATTGGCGCCCTGCTGCGGCAGCACATCCACGTTCGGGATGTTGCGCGCGGCCCTGGCGAACTGCTCATTCACCTCGGGGCCGTCGATCACCAGGACGGAGTTCCAGCCCAGCTTCTTGAACTGGCCGACCAGCTCCTTGGTCTTGCCGTTGGCCTTGGTCTCGCCCCAAACGATGAGCTTGCCGTCCTTGTGCTTGGCCGAGAGCGCGTGCTTCAGCGCCAGCTTACGCACCTTCTTCGGCAGGTCGTGCGCGTGGCTGCGCACGACGGGACCGAAGATGGTCGCACCGCCGCGGAACTGCGGCGAGCGCAGCGAACCCTGGCGGGCGTTGCCCGTGCCCTTCTGGCTGTACGGCTTCTTGGTCGTGCCGGAGATCTCGCCGATCTCCTTGGTCTTGTGCGTGCCGGCCCGGCGCTTCGCGAGCTGCCAGTTGACGGCGCGCGCCAGGATGTCCTTGCGCACGGTGCGGCCGAAAATGTCGGCGAACACGGCGTCGTCGATCTCGACCTCGCCGACCGCCTTGTTGCTGATGTCCGTGACCTTCAGTTTCATGACTGCTCGTCCTTGTCCTTAGGCCGCCGCTTCAGCCTTGGCCTTGAGCGCCGCCGGGAACGGCAGGCCCTTCGGCGCTTGGCGCTTCACCGCATCGCTGATCAGCACATAGCCGCCGTCGTGACCCGGCACCGCGCCCTTGATCAAGATCAGGCCCTCGGCCTCGTCGGTCGAAACGACAGCCAGGTTCTGCGTCGTCACGCGCTCGACACCCAGGTGACCGGCCATCTTCTTGCCGGGGAAGGTGCGGCCGGGATCCTGGCGGTTGCCGGTCGAACCGTGGCTGCGATGCGAGATCGAGACGCCGTGGGTTGCGCGCAAGCCACGGAAATTCCAACGCTTCATGGAGCCGGCAAAGCCCTTGCCGATGGTGGTGCCCACGACGTCGACGAACTGGCCGGGCACGAAGTGCGTGACCGACAGCTCGGCGCCGACCTCGAGCAGCGCGTCCTTCGACACGCGGAACTCCGCCACCTTGGCCTTTGGCTCGACCTTCGACTTCGCGAAGCGGCCGCGCTCGGCTTTGGAGACGTTCTTCACCTTCGCCTTGCCGACTCCGAGCTGCACGGCGTTGTAGCCATGCTTGTCCTCGGTGCGAACATCGACGACTTGGCAGGTGTCGACCTTCAGCACGGTGACGGGCACGTGGCTGCCGTCCTCCGCGAAGATCCTGGTCATGCCCATCTTCTGGGCGATCAATCCGGTACGCATCGAAGCCGCCCCTTAGTTCTTCAGTTTGATCTCGACATCGACGCCCGCGGCGAGGTCGAGCTTCATCAGCGCGTCCACGGTCTGCGGTGTCGGGTCGACGATGTCCAGCAGGCGCTTGTGGGTGCGGATCTCGAACTGCTCGCGGCTCTTCTTGTCGACGTGCGGCGAGCGATTCACGGTGAACCGCTCGATCCGGGTCGGCAGCGGAATCGGGCCGCGGACCTGAGCGCCGGTGCGTTTCGCCGTCGTCACGATCTCGTTGGTCGACTGATCGAGGACGCGATGGTCGAACGCCTTCAGTCGGATGCGGATATTTTGGTTATCCATTGTTCAGATCCTTCGGCCCTAGGCCCTTTACTCTATGATGCTGGCGACGACGCCGGCGCCGACGGTTCGGCCGCCTTCGCGGATCGCGAAGCGCAGGCCCTCGTCCATCGCGATCGGCGCGATCAGGTGCACTTCCATCG
>NZ_QORW01000006.1 GCF_003574735.1 Dongia deserti | reverse complement strand
ATCCAGTGAATAGGGTCGTGACATCGATGCTGGCCTCCACCCCAGTCAGCATCTTGAATCACAAATCACCCCAGCTGGGAATCCCCACCAGATTCACACTTCGGGAAACGTGCTCTAGTGCGTTCTTGCTTCGACGCGGATCACGCAGTCCCGAACAGCCCCAGCTGCCATTCCATTTCCGCCGGGGTGAGCGGGTAGTCGCTGCCGCCGCGTGGGTTCAAGGCGGCGGTCGGCGGGATGTGGGCGATGCGCAGTTGCAGCTGCAGTGCTTGGCGCATGGAGAGCTTTGCCCGCCAGGCGAGCGCGGTGACGGCCTTGGCACTTTTCGAGGCGAGAATGGCGGAGACCACGCCGGCCGGCAGCTTGGCGTCACGCGCCAGGGCGGCGGCGACAGCGTCGCGCTTGCCGGCGCCGATGGCGGCAGCGATTGCGTCTTCGCCGACCGGCGGCGCCTCGGCCGCCGCGCCTTCGGCTTCCAGCCGGCGTTGCACGGCTTTCGCCACATCCTTGGCAGTGGCGGCGTCAAGGTCGGGCCGCCGCTGCAGCGCTTCCAGCAGGCTGCGGCTGACGAAGGCTGCCAGGCGCTTGATCGCCTTCATCGGCAAGGTCGGGCGCTCGACCAGCGGCTCGTGCCAGGTCGGGATCCGCCCGGCCTGATCAAGGATCAGATCCAGCGTATCCTCTCGGATCTGCGCGCTCTTGTTCTGCAGCAACCGGCGCACGGTGTTGGATTCGGCGGGATCGGACAGCGCCGCGCTGACCACGCCGCCGCTCAGCTTCTCACTCACTTGCCGGCGCTTGGCGATGGCGGTGAGCGCGCCGCGGATCGGGCCGGCGGCGATGATTTCCAGCAGGTCCTCGTCGGTCAGCAGCGGCGAGTGCTCGAGAATCGGGCCGGCGACCTGGATCTCGATGTCGCGCGCCAGCTTCTGGATCACGGCGACCGGCGCATCCACCGAATCCTGCAGCGCCTCCGCCACGATCTGGCGCACCCTCACCGCCTGGTCGCGCGCCAGCGTCTCCAATACCTTGCTGCTCAGCGCACGGATCTTCGCGCGCTCTTCGTTGGCAATGTCCGGCACCAGCGCACTGATCTTGGCCGCCAGCCGCTCGCGCACAGAATCATCCTCGTCGCGCGTCAGGATGAGGTCGGCCTGGCGCGGAGTCGCCTTGTTGGCCGCAACGGCGCAGCGCACGCCGGCATCCGCATCATCGGCAAGATAGAACAGGATCTCCGGCTTGGCATCCGGCTGCTCAGCGACCGTGCGGCGGACCTTGGCGTCCGGATCGGTTGAGAGAAGCTTGGCCTGCTCGTAGTCCACGTCGTTACTCATCCAGCAGGGCGACGCCGCCTTTGACGCCGTGCTTCACCTGATACATCGCGCGATCGGCGAGTGCGATCAGATCACCATCGCTCATCGGTTGACCCGGCCGCAGCAGAGCAATGCCGACCGAAAACCCGATCTTCTTCTCCGACTCCGGCGCAAAGCGCTGGAGCGCGGCCGCCGCCGTCACCAGCTCCTGCCCGCGGCGCAGCGCCTCGGCGCCGTCGACACCGTCCATCCAGGCGCCGAGTTCGTCGCCGCCCAGCCGCGCCACCAGGTCGCTGGCGCGGAACAAACGGCGCAGCAATTCAGCCGCGGCGCGCAGGGCCGCGTCACCCTGGGCATGGCCGTGCCGGTCGTTGATCTGCTTGAAATTGTCGAGGTCGACATAAATGAGCGCGCCACCGCTGCCGGTAGCGCATGCGGCCGCCACCGCGTCCTTGAGCCGCGCCTCGAAGCCGCGGCGGTTCAGCAATCCGGTCAAGGCGTCGGTCTGGCTGAGACGCGAGAGGGCCGCCTGCTCGTCCGCCTGGACGATCGCGACCGCGAGTTGGTCCGTCAGCTCGCGCAGCAGGAACAAATCGTCTTCCGGCCAGTCGGGCTGATCCTCCGGCCGCCACAGCACCAGGACACCGGCCACGCGCCCGCCGAGCTCGCCCGGCAGCGCGAGCACGCGCCGGCCTGCCACCACGGAGCGATGCGGTTGCCTGTTCTCGATCGCCTGGCGCGCCAACTGCGACGCGGCAACAGGCGTGCCGAAGTGCGCGACCACCTCGCTAGGTTCGCCGTTGAGAACGGTGCACAGCGTGGCACCGGCCGCGCCGGTTGCCTGGACTGCGGTCGCCACGCCCATCTCCATCGCGGCCTTGGAGTCGGCGGCTTGGCGCAGCGCGCGAAACAGCTGGATCAGCGAGCGTTCGCGGTGCCGCGCGGCCGCCAGGGCCGCGTCGCGGTCCTGCTCTGCCGTCACATCGCGGCAGGCACCGCGCACACACTGAAATTCGCCGTGCTGATCGAAGATTGCACGCGCCTTCAGATGGAGGCAGCGCGGCATGCCGGCCTTGGTGCTGGCCCAGACCAGCAGCCCCTCCGGCGGCGAATCGGCCTGGAAATGCCGGCCATCCTCTGGCGAGAGCACCAGGTCCGCAGGATCGCTGCCCAGCAGGTCCAGGGTTTCGTGGCCCAGCGCACCGCCGGCCGTCACGAAGCTGAACAGGCCATTGGAATCGGTTTCCCAGGCGAAGTCGCACGAGAGCTCCAGCAGCTCCTTCATGCGCTGGCGGGATTCGATGA
The DNA here is from genome assembly GCF_003574735.1 of Dongia deserti. Taxonomy (GTDB): domain Bacteria; phylum Pseudomonadota; class Alphaproteobacteria; order Dongiales; family Dongiaceae; genus Dongia_A; species Dongia_A deserti. Next base: position 324,022 of record NZ_QORW01000006.1, on the reverse strand, counting down.
GGGCGGCCCGCAAGGTAACGTCCATATCCCCGCCGGCGGCATCGGCCGGATTGGTCGGAGGGCTGGAGAGGGAACGGGCCATGCCCGCACCCTGAAACCTCGGCCTTAATACGCGGTTAAGCGTCGCTCCAACTCTTGCGCTCGGGGTATGGCATCCGTAACGTGCCGGCCGACCTGCCCAGAGCTGATGACTATTGTCCTGATGCGACCTGCCGACGCCCAATGCTGGATTTTCGACCTGGATAACACGCTCTATCCGGCGTCGTGCCGCCTGTTCGACCAGGTGGAGCGGCGGATGGGGGAGTATGTCCAGCAGCTGCTCAACCTGGAGCCGGACGCGGCGCGTACCCTGCAGAAGCAGTATTTCCGCGATCACCAGACCACGCTCAATGGCCTTATGATCCATCACGGGATCAACCCGGCGGACTTCCTGGAATTCGTGCACCAGATCGATGTGTCCGGAGTCTTGGCAGATGAGCGGCTGGGTCAAGCGCTTGAGCGCTTGCCGGGGCGCAAGCTGATCTACACCAACGGCTCGGTGCGCCATGCGGAGAATGTGATGGCCCGCCTCGGCGTTACGCGGCATTTCGAGGGCATCTTCGACATCGCCGAAGCTGCCTTTGTGCCTAAGCCCGACATCATGGCCTATCGCGCGCTGGTCGCACGACACGGCTTCGATCCCAACAAGGCGATCATGCTGGACGACATGCCGCGCAACCTGGCGCCGGCGGCGGAGCTCGGCATGACGACGGTCTGGGTGAAGACCGATGTCAGCTGGGCACAGCCGGCGGAGCAGACCCATTATATTCATCACATCGCCGAAAACCTGGCGGATTGGCTTCACGCAGTGACGAAGGACGGATCCAAGGCATGAGTACGAAGGACCTGCAGCCCATCATCGACGCGGCCTGGGAGCGGCGCGCGGAAATCAACCCTGGGACCAAAGGCGATGTGCTGGATGCCGTGCATGCCGCCCTCGACGGCCTCGATCGCGGCGCGCTGCGCGTCGCGGAGAAGCGCGACGGGAAGTGGGAAACCAATCAGTGGCTGAAGAAGGCCGTGCTGCTGTCCTTCCGCCTGATGGATTCCGAGCTCATCCCTGGCGGCGGCAATTATCCGCATTTCGGCCAGGCCGCCTGGTACGACAAGGTGCCGTCCAAGTTCGCCGGCTGGGATGCGGAGACGTTCCGCGCCGCCGGCTTCCGCGCCGTGCCCAATTGCGTCGTGCGGCGCAGCGCCTATGTGGCGCCCAGCGTGGTCCTGATGCCGAGCTTCGTGAATGTCGGCGCCTATGTCGACAGCGGCACCATGGTGGACACCTGGGTCACCATCGGCTCCTGCGCGCAGATCGGCAAGAACTGCCACATCTCCGGCGGCGTCGGCATCGGCGGCGTACTGGAGCCGATCCAGGCCGGGCCGGTGATCATCGAGGACAATTGTTTCATCGGCGCGCGCTCCGAAGTGGTCGAAGGCGTGGTGGTGGGCGAAGGCTCGGTGATCTCCATGGGTGTCTTCATCGGCGCCTCTACCAAGATCGTCGACCGCGCCACCGGCGAAGTGCATTACGGCAAGGTGCCGCCCTACTCCGTCGTCGTCTCCGGTGCGCTGCCGGGCAAGCCATTCCCCAATAATGAGATGGGCCCGAGCCTCTATTGCGCCGTGATCGTGAAGCGCGTCGATGAAAAGACCCGCGCGAAGACGTCGATCAACGAGCTGCTGCGGGATTAGAGCGACGTCATCCATGATTTTCGCTTCCCCTCTCACCCCAACCCCTCTCCCTCGAGGGGAGAGGGGCTATTCGCACGAACCCAGCAGCAGCGTCCCCCCTCCCCTTGCTGGAGAGGGACAGGGTGAGGGGCCGGCGAGGCGGAGCCGAGCCACATGACAATCGACCCCATCGCCCTCGCCCAGGCGTTGATCCGCTGTCCGAGCGTGACGCCGGCAGACGAAGGCGCGCTGGATACGCTCGCGCGGGCGCTCGAGCCTGTGGGCTTCAGCTGCCGGCGCATGCCGTTCGAAGCGCCGGGCACGGCACGGGTCGACAATCTCTACGCCAAGATCACGGGCAAGCGGCCGGGCAGGCATTTCAGCTTCGCCGGCCATTCCGATGTCGTGCCGGTCGGCAAGCGCGCGAGTTGGAGCGTCGATCCATTTGCCGCGAAGATCATCGACGGCAGGCTCTATGGCCGAGGCGCGGCTGACATGAAGGGTGCCGTTGCGGCGTTTGCCGCCGCCGCGGCTCGCTTTGTTGCGAGGACCGGCGGCGATTTTGCCGGTGCGATCTCGCTCCTCATCACCGGTGACGAAGAAGGCCCATCCGTCAACGGCACCAAGCCGATGTTGAGAACGCTGGCGGCGGAGGGCGAAAAAATCGATGCCTGCCTGGTCGGCGAGCCGACCAATCCCAGACGGTTGGGCGAGATGGCGAAGATCGGCCGGCGTGGCAGCTGGACCGGGCATCTCACCGTCAAAGGCGTGCAGGGCCACATCGCCTATCCGCACCTCGCCGACAATCCGACTCATCGCCTGGCGCGCATGGTCGTGGCGCTGACGGAGGCGCCGCTCGATCCCGGCACCGCGCATTTCGAACCGAGCACGCTTCAGGTCTCCACCATCGATGTGGGCAATCCCTCTACCAATGTCATTCCCGCCGAGGCGCGCGCCAGCTTCAACAGCCGGTTCAATGACGGCTTCACGCCGGAGAGCCTGGAGACGGAAGTGCGGCGTCGGCTCGAGACCGTCGGCGGCGAGTATGAGCTACGCACCGAGTGCTCCGGCGTGTCGTTCGTGACCCCGCCGGGGCCGCTCAGCGATCTGGTTACCGATGCGGTCAAAGCGGTGACGGGTCTGAACCCGGAATTGTCGACCACCGGCGGCACCTCCGATGCGCGCTTCATCAAGGATTACTGTCCGGTGATCGAGTTCGGCCTCGCGGGCGCCACCATGCACAAGGTGGACGAGAACGTTACAATCGCGGATATTCTCCAGCTATCCGATATCTACGAGCACATTCTCCATTCCTATTTTGATGCCAAGCTGGATTGAGTTCCGTCTCGCGACCGTCGGCCTGCTGCGGCTGGCGCGGTTCGATGCTGACTTCCAGCGATTCTTCGATCGGTCGCCAAGCGGGGCACTGCGCTCTTTCGGGCTGGCGGTGCCGGTCCTGCCTTATTCGATTCTGGTGATCGCGCAGTCCGGACTGCTCGAGCGCGTGGCCGACGTGACGTACTTCACCATGACGATGTCGATCGGCTACGTCGTCCTGTGGTTGCTGCCGCCGGCAATCCTGACCTGGGTTGCACCACTGATCGGCCGCCAATCCGAAGTGCCGGGCTGCATCGCACTGTACAACTGGTTGACTTTGCTCACGGTCGCCACCCGTTTGCCGCTGGTCGCGGTGGAAATGGCAGGTGCGCCAGCGGATATCATGGCCGTGCCGAACAATATCCTGCTGATCGTCTGGCTGGTGTGGGAGGCCTTCCTCCTCACGCACACCCTGCGGATCGCGCTGTGGCAGGCGGCCCTGGCGACGATTGCCGATTACTTGCTCATGCGGCATCTGGTGATGCCGATCTTCCTGATCGTAGGCGGCGTCAGCTAACGGCCGGCTGCCCCTTCCATTCACAACGGCTCGATACCGCCTTGACAGCGGTGGCCATGGTCGGTTTACTATCCAAAACGTTTTGGATTGAGAAAAATGGGCTCGATCCGAACCCTGGCCAGCTCGCTCGGCCTATCCATCACCACCGTTTCCCGCGCGCTCGACGGCTATCCCGACGTTGCGCCGGAGACGCGCGAGCGCGTGCGCAAGGCAGCCGCCGAGTTGGGCTACCGGCCCAACGCCACGGCGCGGCGCCTGCGCAAGGGAACGGGCGAAACCGTCGCCTTCGTCATGCCGACCGAGCCGGGGCGGTTCTATGAGCCGGTCTTCGCAGAACAGCTCGCCGCCATCGGCGAGCATCTGTCCGCACATCATCACGATCTGGTTCTGTTGGCGGCGCGGCCCGGGCCCGACGAAGCGGCGCTGTATCGCCGCCTGGTCGAGGGCCGCCGCGCCGATGCCTTCATCGTCGTGCGCACGCGCAAGGACGATGAGCGCGTGCATTATCTGCAGCAGAAGGGTGTGCCTTTCATCTGCCATGGCCGGACCGACAGCGTCGAGCCCTACGCCTATATCGACGGCGACGGCGAAGCAGGTTTCCGCGCGTTGACCACGCGGTTGATCGCGCGCGGTCACCGCCGCATCGCCTTGCTGTGCGCGCCGTTGAGCTTGATGTTCGCGTCGCGCCGCGCGGCCGGTTGGCGCAGTGCGATGAGCGACGCCGGGCTTCCAGCCGACCTGATCGCGGAAGGGCCGCATACCGAAGAAGGCGGCCATGCGCTGGCGACTCGGTTCCTTGCGATGCCGGAGCGCCCGACAGCGATGATCTGCACCACGGACCGCATGGCAGTGGGCGCGATGCGCGCGATCGAGAGCGCGGGGCTGAAGGTCGGAAGCGACACCGCCGTCACTGGCCACGACAACATACCGGCCTCGCTCTTCACCGATCCGCCTTTGACCACCATGGAGCTACCGATGCGCGAGGTCGGCAAACGATTGGCCGAGATGGTGCTGGCGCGGCTGGGCGGCGCCGATATCCGCGATCTGCAGGAGGTTCGGCCCCTGGTTCAGCATCCGCGCGCCTCCTCCGGGGAGGGAGCCTGACGCACATGTGACAAGCGGCCGCCAGAGCCGCCATTCCGAAACCCAAGAAGACGGGAGGAAAGATCATGAGACAATCCATGAAGGCAGCGGCATCAGCAATTCTGCTGTCCGGCAGCCTGGCCGCTGCAAACCCAGCGACTGCGCAGGAGGAAATCGACTTCCTCTCCACCCAATTGCGCCCGATCGAAGAGGCACAGAAGGTCCGCGACGTCATCCTCGAGGACTTCGACGGCTCGGTGAATTATCTGGTGGAAGAGCCGCCGCAATTCGACGTGCGCATGCGCGCGGAAGGCCAGGCTGGCAAACGCACCATCGACCTGGTCGGCGCGTTGCATGGCGAGCTACAGCCGCTCGCCACGACCGACCTCGACACCATCGACGACGTGGCGGCGAAGCTGACCGACCGCGGGATTCCACCCGGCTTGATGGAATTGGGGAAGTTCGGCACCGGCAAGCAGGTCTATGTGCCGTGGATGCAGGCAACCTACATCATGGTCGCCCGCAAGGATGCGCTTGATTATCTGCCGCAGGGTGCGGACATCAACAAGCTGACCTACGAGCAGCTGGAAGCCTGGGCGAAGGCGATCACCGACGACACCGGCGAGCGTGTGCTTGGCTTCCCGGCGGGACCCAAGGGGCTAATGCACCGCTTCTTCCAGGGCTATCTCTATCCCTCCTATACCGGCGGTGTGGTCACACCCTTCAAATCGCCGGAAGCGGAGGCGATGTGGACCGCCTTCAAGAGCCTCTGGCAGTACGTCAACCCCAACTCCGCCAGCTATGACTTCATGCAGGATCCACTGCTGGCGGAGGAGGTATGGATCGCGTTCGATCACGTGGCGCGCGTGAAGGAGGCGCTGGTCGAAGCGCCGGACGATTTCGTCACCTTTCCGGCACCAGCCGGCCCAAAGGGGCGCGGCTACATGCCGGTGATCGCTGGCCTTGCGATTCCCAAAGACGCGCCGGATCGGGCTGGGGCGGCGGCGCTGATCGAATATCTGACCAGGCCGGAGACCCAGATCACGACCGCGCAGGAAGTCGGTTTCTTTCCCGTGGTGAAGGCGGAACTGCCCGCCGACCTGGAACCCGGCATCAAGCTGATCGCCGATGCCGTTGCCAAGACCCAGGGTGCTGATGATGCGCTGGCGGCTCTGCTGCCCGTCGGCCTCGCGGACAAGGGCGGCGAGTTCAACAAGATCTATCTCGATACCTTCCAGCGCATCGTCCTGCGCGACGAAGCGCCGCGCACGGTGCTGGATGACGAAGCCAAGGCCCTGTCGGCCATCATGGAGGCCACCAACGCGCCCTGCTGGCAGCCCGACAAGCCAAGCCAAGGCGCCTGTCCGGTGAAGTAAGCGTGCAGATTCTGCCACTGTCCCCTCCCCCGATACGGGGGAGGGTTAGGGAGGGGGAAGCCGCGCCTCCGCCGGAACGAGTCATCGCTCGCTTCCCCCACCCCAGCCCTCCCCCAGTTTGGGGGAGAGGGAAAGCAACTGTGTCATGACTCGCGCCCGCACCTCCCTGCTGCCGTATCTGCTGCTGGCGCCGTCGCTGCTGTTTCTGGCGGCGCTGTTCCTGGTGCCGTTGCTGCAAACCATCGGACTTTCGTTGACGGAGAATGGTGAACTGTCACCGGCGAATTATCAGCGCATGGTAGGCGACCTCAATTTCGTGCCGTCTCTGCGCAATACGTTCGTCCTGGTCCTGGTGGTCGTGCCGGCGCAAGTGGTGTTCGCGCTTGCCATGGCGACCATGCTGCAGAAGCTGCGCCTGGGGCGCGACATCGTGTTGTGGATCTGGACCATTCCGCTCGGCGTGTCCGATCTGGCGGCGGGGTTGGTGTGGCTCGCGATCCTGCAGGATCGCGGCTATCTCAATTCCGCGCTGATGGCGCTCGGTGTCATCGATGGCCCGACGCCATGGCTGACCTATGAAACGCCGGTTGCTCTGTTCTTCAGCGTGGTCGCAGCCGAAGTATGGCGCGCAACTGCCATCGTCCTGGTGATCCTGGTCGCCGGCCTGCAGCTCATTCCCAGGGAATATGCCGAGGCGGCGGAAGTGTTCGGGGCCAGGCCCTGGACCATCTTCCGGCGCATCACGCTGCCATTGCTGCGGCCGAGCCTGCAGACCGCGCTGATCCTCCGGACCGTGCTCGCCTTCGAAGTCTTCGCCGTGGTGTATGCGATCGGCGGGCGGAACTTCCCGGTCCTGGTGGGCGAGGCCTTCGTGTGGCAGACCGACAACCAGAACACCGGCGTCGCGGCTGCGTATGCAATGCTAGTGGTCGTCATCTCCTTGGCGTCGACCGTGTTCTATCTGCGCGCCCTACGCACGCCGCCGGAGCAGCAGCCATGAATGCGCTCCGCCGCATCGTCTACGCAACCGGCATCATTGCGATCTGCGCCTGGGTGCTCGTGCCGATCTATTTCATCGCGCTCGGTGCGTTCGGCGGACGCGGCGGCGTGTTCGCCTGGCCCAAGACGGGCCTGCCGGACAGAGTGTTGCTCGGCGCCATGCAGCGCTTCCTGGAGATCGAGGGCGTTTGGGAAGCAGCACTCAACAGCGTGATCGCGGCCGGGCTCTGCATGCTGCTGTCAATCGCGCTCGGCGCGCCGGCCGGCTACGCGTTGGCGCGCTTCAGATTCCGCGGCGCCAATCTCTACCGATTGCTGATCCTGATGACGCGCGCCTTTCCGCTCGCGATCCTGGCGCTGCCGCTCACGGTCTCCTTCATCCGCATCGGGCTCTATGACACGCCCTATGGCGTCGCGCTCATCCACACCGCGCTCGCTCTACCCTTTGCCGCGCTCATCACCTCCAGCCTGTTCGTCGGCATCCCGCGCGAGCTGGAGGAAGCGGCCTGGATCTTCGGCTGCACGCGCTGGCAGGCGTTCCTCAAGGTCGTGCTGCCGCTCGCTCTGCCAGGCATCGCGGCGACGGCGATCTTCGCCTTCGTCATTTCGTGGAACGAGGTGTTTGCCGCATCGATCCTGACTGTCCGCGAGCGGACGTTGACCGCCTATCTCTTGAAGATCCTGTCTGAGTCGCCCCTGCACTATCGCTTCGCGGGCGGCCTGCTTCTGATCGTTCCCTCCGTCGTCTTCATCTTCGCGGTGAGAAAGTACCTCTTCGCGATGTGGGGCATTGCAAACCGCTGAGGCGCCCATGGCTGATATCCAGATCGAACGCGTGCGCAAGGATTTCGGGGCGGTGCGGGCCCTGGACGAGATCACGCTTCACGTGGCCGACGGCGAGTTCGTCGCACTGCTCGGCCCATCCGGCTGCGGCAAGACCACCTTGCTGCGCATCGTTGCAGGGCTCGAGACGCGGACCGCGGGGCGCATCGTGATCGGTGGGCGCGATCTCAGCGATGTGCCGACGCGCAATCGCGGCCTCGCCATGGTGTTCCAGAATTACGCCGTCTTTCCGCACATGACCGTCTACGAGAACATCGCCTTCGGCCTGCGCATGCAGGGCGCGGACACCACGCGCGTGCAAGCGCAGGTGAAGCGTGCGGCCGAGTTGCTGCATATCGAGATGCTGCTCGATCGTTATCCGGCTAAGCTTTCCGGTGGCCAGCGCCAGCGCGTCGCCGTGGCGCGCGCCTTGGCGGTCGAGCCGCCGGTGCTGCTGATGGATGAGCCGCTCTCCAATCTGGATGCGCTGCTGCGTCTCGAAATGCGCGCCGACCTCAAAGCGATCCTGCAGGAGGCCGGAACCACCACCATCTATGTGACGCACGATCAGACCGAGGCGATGGGCCTGGCCGACCGCATCGCCGTCATGCATGGCGGGCGGATCGTGCAGTTCGACACGCCGATGGCGGTCTACGGCCGGCCGCAATCGACCTTTGTCGGCGGCTTCGTTGGCAGCCCGCCGATGAACTTCATCAAGGTGGACGTGACCGGCGGCCAGGCCAAGCTCGGCGCGCTGTCCCTGCCGGCGCCTGTTGCGTCGGGGAGCGTGCTGGCCGGCATTCGCGCCGAGGATTTCGCGCTGGTGGAACGCGATAAGGGCCTGCCGTTTAACGTGCTGGTGGTCGAGCCATTGGGATCGCACGCGCTGATGACCGGTCGCGTCGCGGACCAAATCATCCGCGTGGTCGCGCCGCCGGACACCGCGCATGCGGCCGGCACGGAGATCGGCCTTGCGCCGGTTCAGCAGCGCATCGTGTGGATGGATGCCGGCAGCGGCACAGCCTTGGGAAGGAGCGCATGACAGTCACGATTACCGCTGCCCGCGATGTCCTGAAAGCCAACGACCGTGGCGGCTACACCGTCCCGACGAGCCGGCTCTATCCGTTCCAGTGGAATTGGGATTCGGCGTTCGTTGCGCTGGGTTGGGCGACCTTCGACGAAGGGCGTGCGTGGCGCGAACTGGAGCGGCTGATCGAGGGGCAGTGGGAGGACGGCATGCTGCCGCACATCATCTTCCATGCGCCGAGCGACGATTACTTCCCCGGGCCGGACGTGTGGGGCACACACCATCATCCGGCGACGTCGGGCATCACCCAGCCTCCCGTGCTCGCGACCTCCATCCGGCTGCTGCTGGAGAATGCGAAGGACACGGCAGAGGCGGAAGCGCACGCCGCGGCGCTCTATCCGCGTGCCCTGGCGCTGCATCGCTGGTGGACGGAGGCGCGCGACCGGCAGCACAGCGGCCTGGTCGCCATCCTGCATCCGTGGGAATCCGGCATGGACAACAGCCCGGCCTGGGACGCTGCGATGGTGCGTGTGCCGGCGACGCCGACGACGCCGATCCGGCGCCGCGACATCAGCCATGTGCAGGCCGACATGCGGCCGAGCCAGGCGGATTACGAGCGCTACATCACGCTCGTCGATCTGTATCGCAGCCTCGCCTGGGCGCCGGACCGGATGTGGGACGCGACGCCGTTCAAGGTCGCCGACCTGGCCATCAACGCAATCCTGCATCGTGCAGAGACCGACCTGATGGCCTTGGCCAACCGCTTCGGCACACCGGCGGATCACAGCGCGATCGCGCTGCGCCTCGAAAGCCAACGCACGGCAATCGCGCGGCTGTGGAGCGAAGAAGCCAACCTCTACCAATCACTCGATCTCATCACCGGCGAGCGGATCCCGGTGTCGACCAGCGGGGGCTTGCTGCCCTTGTTCGCACGCATCCCGACCGACGACCAGGCGGCCCGCATGGCTGCCGAGATTGAACGCTGGGGAGGAAAGGTACGCTATCTCGTACCCAGCCTGTCGCCGTTCGACCCGCGCTTCGAGCCGAAGCGCTATTGGCGCGGTCCCGTGTGGGCCATCGTCAACCGCATGATCAACGAGGGGCTGAGCGCCTATGATCATGGTGCGCTGGCGGCGCGCATCCGCGAGGATACGCAGACTCTAATGCGCCAGAGCGGCTTTGCAGAATACTACGATCCGACTACCGGCGAAGGCCTCGGTGGCGGCAGCTTCTCCTGGACCGCCGCGATGGCGCTGAGCTGGGCAGTACCCTAATCGTATCGCACGCCGGTGAGATAGAGACCGTGCGGCGGGGCGGTCGGGCCGCCCTTGGTGCGGTCGCGCGCTTCGAGGGCGCGGCGCACATCCTCCATGCTCCACTTGCCTTCGCCGACAAGGCGCAGCGTGCCGACCATGTTGCGCACCTGGTGGTGCAGAAATGAGCGCGCCTCGGCGATGATGTCGATCTCTTCGCCGGCGCGCGAGACGGAGAGGCGCGATAGCGTCTTCACCGGCGATTGCGCCTGGCACAGGCTGGCCCGGAAGGTGGAGAAATCGTGCTTTCCCACCAGCACCTGCGCCGCCTCGTGCATCGCCGTCGCGTCCAGCGGCGCATTGACCAGCCAGGCGCGCCCTTCCTCCAGCGCCAGCGGCGGGCGGCGGTTGATGATGCGATAGAGATAGGCGCGTCCTGTTGCGCTGAAGCGCGCGTGGAAGTCCGGCGGCGCGATCTCCGACGTGATGATGGCGACCGGCCATGGCTTGAGATGGAAGTTGAGAGCCGCCTGGATCTTGTCGGCCGTGAATTCCTTCTCGATATCGACATGGGCCACCTGCCCGGTCGCGTGAACGCCGGCATCGGTGCGGCCAGCCGCGTGCGCGGTCGCCGTCTCGCCGCAGGTCTTGAACACCGCTTCTTCCAGCGCCTGCTGCACCGACATGCCATTGTCCTGGCGCTGCCAGCCGACGAAGGCGCCGCCGTCATATTCCAGCGTGAACTTGAAGCGCGTCACGAGAGCGCCGTGCCTTTCGGGACCGCAAAGCCGCGCAGCATCTCGTCCGTGCTCATGGCGCGCTTGCCGGCACGTTTCACCAGCGTCGGCCGCAGCGCGCTCTCGCCGCAGGCGATGGTAAGACGATCGTCGAGCGTTGTGCCAGGCGTGCCGGATTGGCTAGGCACGATCTCGGCAGCGAGGATCGTCAGCCGCTCGCCCTGGATCTGGATGTAGGCGCCCGGCGTCGGCGACAGGCCGCGGATGTGTCGGTCGAGCTCCGCCGCGCTGCGGCGCCAGTCGATGCGGCATTCTTCCTTGGTGATCTTCGCAGCGTAGGTCACGCCCTCCGCCGGCTGCGGCACGGGCTTGAGCCCACCCGGCAGCTGGTCCAGCGCGGTGCAGATCAAGCGCGCGCCGATCTCCGCCAATGCATCATGCAGCGCGCCGGCATTCATGTCCTGGCCGATGGGCATGGACCCTTTCAGGAGCGTCGGGCCGGTATCCAGCCGCTCTTCCATGTGCATGATGGTGACGCCGGTCTCCTTGTCGCCCGCCATGATCGCGCGCTGGATCGGCGCGGCGCCGCGCCAGCGCGGCAGCAGCGAGGCGTGGATGTTGAGGCAGCCATAGCGGGGCGCATCGAGCACCCCCTTGGGCAGGATCAGACCATAGGCTGCGACTACCGCCACATCGGCGTTCAGCGCCTGGAAAGTCGCGATCTCGTCGGCGTTCCGGAGCGATACCGGCGTGCGCACGGCGATGCCCTGCTCCTCCGCCAACAGATGCACCGGCGATTTCTGGGTATCCATGCCGCGCCCCTTGGGCCGCGGCGGCTGGCTATAGACGGCGATCACGTCATGGCCGGCATCCACCAGCGCCTTGAGCGCCAAGGCCGCGAAGGCCGGCGTTCCCATGAAGACGATGCGGAGCGCCGCCATCCGCCCGGGCTCACATGGCGGCTTCGGCTGCGGCCTTTTTCGCCTTCAGCAGCTTGCGCAGGATGATGTTGCGCTTGAGTGCGGTCAGATGGTCGATGAACAGGATGCCATCGAGATGGTCGATCTCGTGCTGCAGGCAGGTGGCGAGCATCCCTTCCGCCGCGATCTCCCGCTGCTTATTGTCCTGGTCGAGATACTTGATGCGGCAAGCGGCAGGACGCACCACGTCGGCATAATGCTCCGGCACGCTGAGGCACCCCTCGTTGTAGGTCGCGTCGTCGTCCGACACCCAGACGATCTCCGGATTGGCGATGCGCAGCGGCTGCGGCTCCTCGCCCTCGCGCGCGATGTCGAGCACGATGACCCGCTTCAAGACGCCCACCTGCGGCGCGGCGAGGCCGATGCCGGGCGCCTGATACATCGTCTCCAGCATATCGTCCATCAGCTTGCGCACGCTTGCGTCCACCTCCTTGACGGGGGCGGAGATCTTTTTGAGCTGCGGATCCGGCGCGGTCAGAATAGGCAAGAGAGCCATGGTTTCTCCTTCGGCGCTTTACCTAGGGTTTCGGCGCTGTATCGTCAAGCGAGGGCGGTCTTCGCCGCCTCCCGAGTCGAGGGTAGAAAGCCATGGAAGTTCAAGATATTGCCGTCTGGGTGGCGATTGCCTTGGCGGGCCTCGCGCTCGCCTTCCTGGCATTCGGCAGACGCGGGACTGGCGCGGAGGCGGGACGGCTGACGGGCCGGCTGGACCAGCTCGCCGCACAGCAGGCGGCCGCGCAGAACGCCTTGTCCGAGCGGCTGCAGGCGCAGGAGCGCGCCTTGGCCGCCAAGCTGGACGAGCGGCTGAACAGCCTGCAGGACCGGGTCGGACAGACGCTGCAATCCAACGCCGAGCAGGCGGGCCAGACCCTGACGGAACTGCGCGAACGGCTGGCGGTAATCGATGCCGCGCAGAAGAACATCGCCGAATTGTCGAGCCAGGTGGTCGACCTGCAGAACGTGCTGTCCAACAAGCAGGCGCGCGGCGCCTTTGGCGAGGTGCAGCTCCAGGACATCGTGCAATCCTCGTTGCCGGCCCAGACCTACGTATTCCAGGCACAGCTGGGCACCAAGCGGGTCGACTGCCTGCTGACCCTGCCCAACCCACCGGGCGCCATCTGCATCGATGCAAAGTTCCCGCTGGAGGCCTATCGCGCGCTGCGCGAGGCCAAGGACGAGATCGCGATGGCCCAGGCGCGGCGCGACTTCACCAGCGCGATCCGGCTGCACATCAGGGCGATCGCGGAGAAATACATCGTGCCGGGGGAGACTGCGGATTCTGCCCTGATGTTCCTGCCGTCCGAAGCGGTCTACGCGGAACTCCACGCCAGCTTCCCCAACCTGGTCGATGAAGCGGGCAAGGCGCGGGTGTGGATCGTCTCGCCCACAACTCTCATGGCGACGCTTACCACCATCCGCGCCGTGCTCAAGGACGTGCGCATGCGCGAGCAGGCGCATCTCATCCAAAAAAAGGTCGGCGAGCTGGCGCTCGACGTGAACCGTTTGGGCGATCGCGTCGACAAACTGCAGAGGCACTTCAACCAGGTGGTCGATGATGTGCGTCAGGTTGCCATCTCGAGCGACAAGATCGCCCAGAAGACGGCAGCCATCAAGGATGTGGAGGTTGGTCCAACCGACGGAAATATCACGCAAATTCCCGAACAGCCGGCACTCGCGCGCTTGAATTAACCAAGCCGCAACACATAGTGCCGATTGTTCGGACGTATCGTTCTGCTTACGGCCTAGCTAGGCCTGCTTGGGGAGGGTCTCTTGGAAGCGGTCGTGTCGCCTTTCACCATCTTCGTCATTGCCGTTGTGGCACTCATGATCCTGGTCGTGGTCATGTCGGTGAAGTCTGTGCCGCAGGGCCATGAATGGACCGTCGAGCGGTTCGGGCGCTACACCGGCTCGCTCAGGCCGGGCCTTGGCTTCATCGTGCCCTTCATCGACCGCATCGGCGCCAAGATCAACATGATGGAATCGGTGCTGGACGTGCCGACCCAGGAAGTCATCACCAAGGACAACGCCATGGTCTCGGTCGATGGCGTGGTGTTCTACCAGGTGCTGGAGGCGGCCAAGGCGGCATACGAGGTGAACAATCTCGAGAACGCAGTCCTCAACCTCACCATGACCAACATCCGAACCGTGATGGGTTCGATGGACCTCGACGAGCTGCTCTCCCAACGTGACAAGATCAACGCGCAATTGCTGCACGTGGTGGACGATGCCACCCAGCCCTGGGGCATCAAGGTGACCCGCATCGAGATCAAGGACATCGCCCCACCACGCGACCTCGTCGATTCCATGGCGCGCCAGATGAAGGCCGAGCGCGAAAAGCGCGCGCAGATCCTGGAAGCCGAAGGCTCACGCGCCGCGGCGATCCTGCGCGCCGAGGGTGAGAAACAATCAGCTATCCTGGAAGCCGAGGGCGAGCGCGAGGCGGCCTTCCGCCAGGCCGAGGCGCGCGAGCGTCTGGCGGAAGCGGAAGCCAAGGCCACGCAGATGGTGTCGGACGCCATCGCCAAGGGCAGCGTGCAGGCGGTCAACTACTTCCTCGGCGTCAAGTATGTCGAAGCGCTGCAGATGGTCGCGACCGCACCGAACCAGAAGCTCATCATGATGCCGCTCGACGCCGCCAACGTCATCGGCGCCCTGGGCGGCATTGCCGAACTGGCGAGGGATGCAATGCAGACCCGCACGGCTGGCCGCGGCAATGGCGGAACGCCTCCCGCGGGTGGCGGCAGCGGGCCATGGCAACAGCCGCGCACGTGAGGTGAGCGGAGGAAGCGATGGACATCTTGACCTGGCTCGACGGAACGCAGTTCTGGCATTGGTGGATCCTGGCAGCAATCTTCGCCGGCATCGAAATCCTGGCGCCAGGCGTGTTCTTCATCTGGCTCGCCGCAGCGGCGGCACTGACCGGCTTCAGCGCGCTGTTCATTCCCGGCATGGGCTGGGAGATCGAGGCGTTGATCTTCGCCATGCTCGCGGTCGCGAGCGTCGTGTTCTGGCGCAGCTACGTCAAGAGGAACGGGAACAAGGACGATCCCGCTTCCACGCTGAACCGCCGCGGCGAGCAGCTGATCGGCCGGATCGCGGTCCTGAGCGAGCCGATCCAGAACGGCCGCGGCAAGGCGCGCTTCGATGACACCGTCTGGCGCGTGCAAGGCGCAGACCTGCCAGCCGGCACGCAGATCAAGGTGACGGGCGTTGATGGCGCGATCCTGAAGGTGGAAGCCGCGCGCTAAGCGCGCTCTGCGCCGTAATACAGAGTCACCGTGTGCTTAGCTTCGGCGAAGAAAAGCCAGCGTTCGGTGATGGTGCCGATTGCGTTCAGGACGACCGCGACGGCCAGCAGCACGAGATCGACCAGGTGCGTCGTCAGCAGCGCGGCCAGCACGGCGGCGAGCGGCAATAGGAAGCCGCTGAACAACGCAATGCGGCGCAGCTTCTGCGCATGCTTGCGCGCAATGCGGAAGCCCATTTCCTTGAGCAGGTAGTTTTCTTCGGTGTGCGGCGCGGTCAGCATGCGCACTTTGCCGAACGAGCCGAGGCCGGTGGCGCTTTCCGCGGTCGCGGCGCGGGCGCCCGAATCAAGAAAATGCCAGTAGAACAGCTTGATCGCGGCCGACGCGACCAGGCCGACGGCAGCGAAGTCGTAGGCCGGCTTGTGCGGCACCGGCATCAACTCCGCCCACAGGGTGAACCAGAGCGCGCCGCTGGCGAGGCCCATCGCGAGATAGCCCGGCAGCGTCCATAGATTGTTCCAGGCGCGGATCGGCTTCAGGCTGGCATAGATCATCGCGGTCGCGCAGATGGTCGCGATCGCGCTGACGCTCAAGAGCGCACCCGCCCAGCGCCAGATGTCTTCGAAGACGAGCCAACCGATCGCATAGATGCCTGCCGGCAAGAAGGTAAAGACCGACAACACACCTTCGCGTGACAGCCATGACGAGCGCCATTGCGAAAAGGCGCGCCACGCGCGCTCCGGATGACCGAGATGCAGGGTCGACGAGAGAAGGCCGAACGTCACCATGCCGAGCGCCCAGATGAAGGCCACCCATCCGGAGAGCGGATCCGGTGAGAGCACCCCACCCGCGCCGAATAGCCCCAACAATGCCAGCATCGCATAGCCCCCGCCGGACGCGCTGGTGAACAGAATGACGGAGAGCGCGGGGTGCATTAGGTTCTTCCCCCTCCCACAAGCTGGGGGAGGGTCGGGGTGGGGGAAGCGAGCGAAGATTGCCTCACACCGAAGTGCGGCTTCCCCCTCCCTAACCCTCCCACAGCTTGTGGGAGGGGATTCCAACGCGTGGTGTCCGCGACTGTCATTGATTGATCACCGCGACAGCGCGCGATCCAACCAGCGCAGCAGCCTGCTGCCGGTGCCCTCTTCGCGCGGGTCTTTGAGCGGCGCAGCGGGTGCGCCGGTGCAGCCGGCTTGCGCGCGATTGGTACGCAGCGGGAGGTATTTGTTGACGGGCTTGTAGCCGAGCTCGGGCATCAGGTCATAGCCGGCGCGCTGCGCCACCAACTGCGAGACCTCGGACTTGGGATCGCCGAGATCGCCGAAATGGCGTGCGCCGACCGGGCAGGTAGCGACGCAGGCGGGCACGCGGTCGATCTCTTCCAGCTTGTCGTTGTAGATGCGGTCGATGCACAGCGTGCATTTCTTCATCACGCCGACATCCTCGTCGAACTCGCGCGCGCCGTACGGGCAGGCCCAGGAGCAGAGCTTGCAACCGATGCAGAGGTCTTCGTCCACCAGCACGATGCCGTCCTCGCCACGCTTGTAGGAAGCGCCGGTCGGGCAGACCGTCACGCAGGCCGGCTGCTCGCAATGCAGGCACGATTTCGGGAAATGCACGGTGCGGCCGTTCACCCCCTCGCCGGCCTCGAAGCTATGGATGCGGTTGAACCACACGCCCGACGGCGAATCGCCCCAAGCCTCGTAGTCGGTCAGCGGCGCCATGTGGCCGCCGGTGTTCCATTCCTTGCAATTCACTGCGCAAGCGTGGCAGCCGACGCAAATGTCGAGGTCGATGACGAGCCCGAGCTTGCGGTCGGACGGATAGGCCGGCAGCGACGTCATGCGCGTTCTCTTCGCGCGCGGAACTCCGCGCCATAGGCGAGGTCGTCGCCCGTTTTTGGAAGCGATGAATTGAGCGGATCGAAGCTCGGCGCGGTCTCGCCGTATTCATCGGCCGCGCACTTCTTCAGGCGCACCTTGAGATCGTACCACGCCGCCTGCCCCGTAACCGGATCGATGTTGGCATAGCGATGGCCGTCCGGCTGCGGCGGCAGCAGCTCCGAGATCACGTGATTGAGCAGGAAGCCTTTCGCCGATTCCGGCGCGCTGCCTGACAAGTTCCACGCGCCCGCGCGCTTGCCGATGGCGTTCCAGGTCCAGACCGTGTCCTGGTTCACGCCTTCCATCAGTTTGATCTCAGCCTTCACGCGCCCATGTGGGCTTTCGATCCACACCCAGTCGCCATCGACGAGGCCGAGGCGCTCACCTAGCTTGCGCGCGATAAACAACGGATTGCGCGCCTGGATCTGCCGGAGCCAGGCATTCTGCGAGCCCCAGGAGTGATACATGTGCATCGGGCGCTGGGTGATCGCGTGTAGCAGGTAACCCTCGCTGTCCGCAGCCGCGCCGAACGGCGGATACCAGCTCGGCAGCGGATCGAATCCTTCCATCACGCGCGCGCGCAGATGATCCGGCGGCTGGCGCGTGCCGTGGCCTTCGGCGGCGAGCTGGAACCTGCGGAGCGGCTCCGAATAGAGCTGGAGCACGATCTGCTGTGGCTTGTCGAGAAAGCCGCGCGGAATCGCCCAGTCGAAAAAGTCGCGATTAGCGAAGCGGTAGAAGCGCGCCTTCTCCGGGATCTCGCCCCGCCAGAAGCAGCCGTTCTCGATGTAGCGCTCGAGCTGGCGCCGGTTCGGCTCGCCCATGCCCTGCTTGTCTTCCTCGTGGCCGCGCCAGCCGGCCAGCATGCCGATGCCGGGCCGCCGTTCGTGCCACACCAGATAGTCCTTGAGCCCGCCGGGATAGAGCGCCTTGCCGTGGCCATCGATCATGCCCGGCAGCTTCAGTCTTGCGCCGAGCTCCAGCAGCACGTCCTGGAACGGACGTACGTCGCGATCGGGCTGGAGGACGGGGCGGCGGATGGCGTCCGCCGCGCCATCGGGATCGCTGATCGGCCGATCGAGCAGCGAGATACAGTCCCAGCGTTCCAGATAGGTCGTGTCGGGAAACACGAGATCGGCGTAGGCCACCATCTCCGAGAAGAACGCGTCGGCATAGATGATGTGCGGGATCTTGTATTGGCCGGCCTCGTCCTTGTCGGTCATCATGCGCATGGCGTCCGGCGCGTTCATTGCCGAGTTCCACGCCATGTTCGCCATGTAGAAGAAGAGCGTGTCGATCGGATAGGGATCGCCGGCCCAGGCGTTGTGGATCACCATGTGCATCAGGCCATGGACGGCGAGCGGAGCCTCCCACGAGAACGCCTTGTCGATGCGATGCGGCGTGCCGTCGATGTCGAGCAGCAGATCCTCTGGCGCCTGCGGGAAGCCGAGCGGCAACCCATGCAGCGCGTGCATCGGACCGATCTGCGCGGCCGGCTTGGCGGGCGGCGGTGCCGCCTTCGGGAAGGGCGGCTTGTAACGGAAGCCCCCGGGGCAGTCGATCGAGCCAAGCAGCATCTGCAGCAGATGGATGGCGCGGCAGGTCTGGAAGCCGTTGGAATGCGCGCTAACCCCGCGCATCGCGTGCATGGAAACCGGGCGGCCGATGATCTTGTCGTGATAGCGGCCGGCCCAGTCGGTCCAGCCGATGGGGATCTCGATCGCCTGGTCGAACGCCGCCTCTGCAAGCTCCGCCGCGATACGCTTGATGGTCGCGGCCGGCACGCCGCATTGCTCCGCGGCTCTTTCCGGTGCATAGGACTCATCAAGATAGCGCGTTGCCATCAGCTCGAACGCCGGCCGCGCCTTGCGGCCATCGGATAGCATCGCCTCGCCAATCAAACGCGGCGCAACGTCCGCCTCCAGCGCATCTCGAAGGGCTCCGCTTTGATCGATGCAAAGCGGATGGCCGGCGCTATCGCGCGCGAACAATCCGTGCCCCGCCGTGCCCGGCGCCTCCACCACGAGCCAGGGCGCATTGGTATAGCGCACCAGGAAATCGAGATCGATGCGGTCAGCCTTCAGCAGTTCATGAATGATCGCCAGCACGAACAGCCCGTCGGTGCCGGGCGTGATGCCGATCCATTCGTCGGCGATCGCCGAATAACCGGTGCGCACCGGATTGATCGAAACGAATTTCGCGCGGTTCTCGGGCGGGCGATTCTTGAGCTGACCCAATCCGATCTTGATCGGGTTGCTGCCGTGATCCTCCGCCACGCCGAACATCAGGAAATAGCGCGTGCGCTCCCAGTCCGGCTCGCCGAACTCCCAGAACGAGCCGCCGATAGTGTAGAGCCCGGCCGCCGCCATGTTGACCGAGCAGAAGCCGCCGTGGGCCGCATAGTTGGGCGTGCCGAACTGAGCAGCCCACCAGCCGGTCAGTGCCTGGCTCTGATCGCGGCCGGTGAAGAAAGCGAGCTTCTTGGGATCGGTCGCGCGGATCCTGCCCAGCCATTCGGTCGCGATCCTCAGCGCCTCGTCCCATTCGATTTCCTGGAACTCGGCCTTGCCGCGCTCGCCCACGCGCTTCAACGGCTTGCGCAGCCGCGCCGGCGAGTATTGCGTCATGATGCCGGCGGAGCCCTTGGCGCACAGCACGCCCTTGTTCACCGGGTGGTCGCGGTTGCCTTCGATATAGCGGATGCGTCCGTCCTGCAGGTGCACCTTGATGCCGCAACGGCAGGCGCACATGTAACACGTCGTGGTCGCGACCTGGTCATGCACCAGCGGCGAGTAGTCGATCGCCTGCTCACCAGCGCGCTGCTTCGGCGGCGATTGCGGCTCCGCGATATAGCGGCGGTCTGACATGCCCGGGCCGCAGCCCCCTCCCAGAAACCGGCGGTTCGTTTTCGCCGGTCAGTATTCGGAAAACACCTCGCGGAAGATAGTGCAGATTTCGTCAATATCGCGCTTCTCAGCGACCAAAGCAGGCGCGCAGATGCCGGAATCGCCGGTGAACTTGATGTGCAGGCCGCGCTTGAACAGCCGCTTGGTGGCGTCATAGCCGCGCAAGCCTAGCCGTTCCGCCGGTGCCAGATCGATACCCGCCAGCATGCCGAAGCCGCGGATGTCTGTGACCGCCTTGATTCCCTTGAGATCGAACATGCGGTCGAGGAAGTAAACCGACACCTCCGCGGCCCGCTCGAACAAACCTTCGCGCTCGAAGATATCGAGCGCAGCGATGCCCGCCGCGCAAGCGGCCGGATGGGCGGAGTAGGTATAGCCGTGGAAGAATTCCACAGCGCCATCGAGCGCCGCGCTCGTCACGGTGTGATAAACCTTTTCGCTGACCGCCACCGCGCCCATTGGCAGCGCACCGTTGGTCAGCGCCTTCGCCATGGTAATCATGTCCGGCTGCACGCCGAACGACTGCGCCGCGAACGCCTTGCCGGTGCGCCCGAAGCCGCAGATCACCTCGTCGAACACCAGCAGGATGCCGTGCTTGTCGCAGATCTGGCGCAGGCGCTCGAGATAGCCTTTGGGCGGCACCAGCACGCCGGTCGAGCCGGCGATCGGCTCGACGAAGCAGACGGCGATCGATTTCGACCCGAACAAGTCGACGAAGCGCTGCAGATCATCCGCCAACTCCGCGCCTTTGTCGGGCTGGCCGCGTACAAACCGGTTCTCCGGCATCCAGGTATGGCGCATGTGGGCGACGCCCGGCATCACCGCGCCGAAGGCCTCGCGGTTGCGCACCATGCCGCTCAAGGAAACGCCACCGATATTGACACCGTGATAGGCGCGCTCGCGGCTCACGAAGCGCGTGCGTTGCCCCTCGCCTTTGGCGGTGTGATAGGCCATGGCGATCTTGAGCGCGGTGTCGACCGACTCAGACCCTGAATTGCAGAAGAACACGTAGTCGAGGTCGCCGGGGGTGATCTTCGCCACCTTGCGCGCCAGCTCGAAGGAAGCCGGGTGCCCCAACTGGAAATGCGGTGTGTAGTCGATCTCCTTCATCGCCGCGTGCACCGCCTCGGTGATCTCGGTCCGGCCATGGCCGGCCGCGCAGCAGAACAGACCTGAGGAGGCGTCGATCAGCTTGTCGCCATGGTGATTCCAGTAATGCATGCCCTTGGCCTTGACCATCAGGCGCGGGTCGGCCTTGAAGTCGCGGTTGGAGGTGAATGGCATCCAATGGTTTTCGAGGGTGTTCGCGGTGTATTGCATGGCTCCTGGTCCATCGAGGCCGAGCGATGGCGCCATGCTAGGGGCCGGCGGGACGCGGGACAGGGCCAGTCCAGCCAAATCGAGCACGCCAACCGGGACAGCTGGTGCGGCGTCAGTGCAGGAAGGCCGCCCCAGGGCCTAGGCACTCTCCGTAGGCCTCTGCTAAAACCGCTTCGATTATGGCCATATGTGAATGTTTGCGGCGCTCTGGTCTGGGGAATAGCGTGATCCGATGGGAGGTGGGGAGCAGAAGCGACAGGGGGCTTCGCCGAAGGTGGGCGACGCGTCGGCCGGCACGATCGTGCATCGGCCGCGCGACCTGACTGAGAAACGTCTTTGGCATAGGTCCGACCTTGCCATCGCCGGGTCGCTGGTAGCGCTCTTGCCACCCTCCTGGCTGCTGCCCGAGCGGTCGTGGCGGCGACTGTGCCGCGCAGTAGCGCGTGCTCCAGGGCTGGTCGACCGCAAGACGCTCGGTCTGACGATCGCTGGAATCGTCAGAGGTCTTCAACTCGATCACCGGCGCGCCAGTACCATCGCACTGGATCTGCAAGCGGCGGTCTATGAGCTGCGCATGCAGAACCTGCGTGGCTGGCGACCCGGAGGCTGGCGCCCCGAGGTCGCACTCAAAGGGGAAGAGCACATCGTCCGCGCACTGGAACGCGGCAATGGTGTCATTCTGTGGGTGGCGCATTTCGCCTTCAACGGCGGCATCACAAAGGTCGCCCTCCACAAACGGGGCTATCGCGTCTCCCATCTCAGCCGTCCGGAGCATGGGTTCTCTAAGACCCGGTTCGGGATTGAATGGCTCAATCCGGTGCGCTGCATCCCGGAGGACCGCTACCTGGCGCAGCGCATCGTTTATGACCGGCGCGCGCCCTCCACCGCGATGCGGCGCATGACGCGTGCGCTCGCGAGCGGCAACATCGTGTCGATCACAGCCGGCGCTTGGGAAGGCAGCGGCCTGGTCGAAGGGCCGTTTCTCGGTGGAACCCTGGCGCTTGCAACCGGCGCCCCGAGATTGGCGGCGTTGACTGGCGCGGCGCTGCTGCCGGTATTCTCGATCCGCGACCGGGGAGGCCGTTTTGTCGCACTGGTCGAACCGCCGATCTCCGCATCGCCGGATATGGTAAGTTCTGAATACTGCACTGCCGCGACGGCCGAGTATCTGAGCCGACACGAGCCATGGGTACGGCAATTTCCCGAGCAGTGGCGGGGGTGGAAGGAATTGCGGTTTGCGGCAGCTGCCACGTCTGCGATCGCAGATCGCACGCGTACGATTGGCGCAGCAGTCGGACCTTAGGGGGAGACGGTGCAACATCCCCAGCAGGCGGCGCCCACAGGTCCATGGCCGAACCTGCCTGACCTCCTCCTCGCGGAAGGGTCGGTAAATGATGAAAGCTGGCGCGACGCGCTCGCCGTGCTGCGCATGATCGTCGATGAAATCCCGGGCCCTAGTGCTCCGGATCGCCTGTTTGGCCGTCCGTGCCCGGTACCGGCCGCACGGTGGCATCTCCAGCAGTTGGAAGGCCTCCATCGGGAGACCGGCGCCCCGCCGCTGTCGCCCGCGGAGCAAGCCCGACTCATCTATCACCGCCGCATGCTGGCCTACCTAGTCGCGCCGCAGGAGAATCGGAACCGCCCACTCGTTACCATCCTGATCCCGACGTACAACCGCGCGACTCTGCTGCCGGACGCCGTCCGGAGCTGCCTGGAGCAGAGTTGGCGGCCGATCGAAATTCTGGTGATCGATGACGGGTCGGAGCAGGATGTAGCCGCGGCACTGCAGACGTTTGGCGATGCCGTCCGGCTTCACCGGAAGCCGCATGGCGGCGTGGCCAGTGCGCGCAACCTTGGCATCCGCCTCGCGCGGGGCGAATTCGTCCACTTTCTCGATTCCGATGACCTGCTGCTGCCCCACGCGATTGAACGGAATGTGGGAGCATTCGCCGCCATACCGGATGCGACGCTCTGCTTCGGCATGGCGCTCGAGCGCAATCTCCCAGGCGTGGCCGTGCCGAAAATTCGTGTGCCCAACGGTACCGACCACTGCGCCACCTCCGATTTCCTGGCGGCCGCGATCAGCCGCTGCCCGTTCTTCACGCCGACCGTGATGATGCCGCGCTGGGCGATGCTCGCCGCCCACCCCTTCGAGGAGGACCTGCCCCGCGGGGAGGACACGCGCTATTGGTTTCGGCTGGGCCTTGCGGGCGTCAAGGCGATCGGTCATGCGGAGCCGCTCATCATCCGCCGCGTGGTTCCCGACGGCCTGAGCGTGACGCCCAATGTGGGCGAATCGGCGCTCGTGCTCCGCGTGAGGAATCTACGCGACCTGATCCTGTCGCCCGCGGTGTGGCCCCACGCCGGATCCGTTCTCCTGCAGGTGATGCGAAAGATGGAGGATGCCGACAACGTTTCACCACAGCCCCTCCGCGACATCCTGGCGCGCGAACGGCTGGTCTCGACCTTGGCGGACTTGGGCGACGGCCGTGCACGGGACGGGCTATCACCCGTACCCCTGCTGGCCGATCTGAGAAACCGGCTCGAGGTGGCGCACGGGGTCGTGCCGAGCGAACGCGTGCTCTCGATCTTGCACGAAGTGCGCGAGGTCATGTCAGCTGCTCTCAAATCCGCCGCGCCATTGACGAGCCGCGATGTCGCATATTGGGCGGACGGCAGCACCCGAGCGCGTCGGAACACCTCTATTGGGAACTTGTTTCGCGTGCTGGCCAAGCTGTCGGCGCGTGACCCCGATTTGCCGAAGCGGATCGATCCCGTGCTCCGCCGCTGCTGCCCGAGCCCGGCCGCGCAAACAGTGAAACGCTATCGCAAGCTGCGACGCAGGCTTCGGTCCGGCGCGCTTGCGGCGCGGCTCACATGGCGCTCCGCCTATTGGATACGACGGCAATGAACGGCTGCGATCCATCCGTCGAGAACCAGTCGAATCCTGCGTGCTCGCAGCAGGTCGAGCTGCAATACCTGGCTGACATCATCATGTCCGAGGGCGCCGCGCGCAACGCGCCGAGCGATCCCGTGCGGGCGCAACTGTCGGCTTGCATGGCTGCCTGGCGTCCAGCGCTGGAGAGGCCGCTGGATCTGGCCGGGCGGGACTGCGCCCTGCCTGCGCCTCAATGGCACTGGCAAAGGCTGCTTGAGCATGTTGGCAATGGAGAAAAACGAGAGTCTGACCTGGATCGCGCGCGGCGGCTGTACCATGCGCGGTGGCTCGCTCATCTTCTGGCGCCTGAACGGGCCGAGTATCAGCCGCGGGTCACCATACTCATTCCTGTTTTCAATCGCGCCGCGATGGCGATTGAGGCGGTCGAGAGCTGTCTGGCGCAGGACTGCAAGGCACTGGAAATCCTGGTGGTCGACGATGGCTCGACGGACGACCTTGCCGGTGCGCTGGCGCGCTTTGGAGGTGCAGTCCGTCTTCATCGCCAACCGAACGGCGGCGTCTCGAGCGCGCGCAACGCCGGGATCCGCTTGGCCACGGGAGATTTCATCCATTTTCTCGATTCGGACAATCTGCTGCTGCCCAAGGCAGTCTCGCGCAAGATCGAAGCCTTTGCTCATTTTGCCGATGCGGAGCTTTGCTACAGCTTGGCGGTGATGAAGGGAGCACGCGCGGCTGACTTGCCACCCGTGATACGCCCGGGCAGCGGGCCCGGTTGTCCGACCATAAGCCTGCTGAATTGCGGACACCCGCATCCATTCTACGTATCCTGCGTCATGCTGCCGCGATTCACCCTGCTGTCGGCGGGTGGCTTCGAAGAAGACCTCCAGCGGGGCGAGGATACGCGCCTCTGGAGCAAGCTTGCCTTACGCGAGATCAAGGTGATCGGCCTTGATGCCGAATTGACCGTTCGACGGCTGAGTGAGGCCACCCTGAGCGCCACGCCGATCGAGCCGTCGCTACACTTCGCGATCAGAGCGCGCATGATTGCGGATTTCCTCGGCAGCTCCAGAGCGTGGCGGCGCGCCCGCAAGACGTATCGCGCAACGCTCCCTCTCGTGCTTGGGGACGGCGCTCGCGGGCCGCTCTCGCCCGTACCCGAACGCGACCTGGCCAACCTGCTGGCAGCGATTTCTGCGTTGGGTACCGGGGTTCGGCCCGAGGGTGTGTCACCATTGCCACTATTGGCATACTTGCGTCACGTGACCTCGGGTTCTCTGGTGGCCCGGTCCGCGCGGCACCGCGACGGAACCGACCTGCTCGGGACACTCTATGCGACGATTGACAGGGCGGCGCGTCGGGCGGCACGGCTGACGCCACCGGACCTCGCCTTCTGGGCCGAAGCGGCGACGCTGGACCGCAGCGTGGGTCGATTTCAGTCCTTCATCGACAAGTCCAGGCGCCTGATCGCATCCGATCCGGCTGCGCTGTCGGTGATCGACGAACTGTTGCGCAGTGCCTCCCTTATCCCTGGCAAGCGCGCCTTCCGGACTTATCTGCGCCTGCGGCGATGGAAGGTGCCGCGATGGGTTTCGCTGAAGCTGATTGAGCGTTGGCCAAGCTAGGCTAGGCCACGGGCTCGGGACGTTCCCCTATGCTGAGGACGGCTGGGGCAAAGCAGCGGTCTCGCCTTCGCTACGTTCGGCGACCTTGGCACGCTTCTGCGCCTGTTCGGCCCGCTTCTGCTCCCGGCGCTTGGCGAGTTCGTACAGAATCGCGCCGAACAGCGAGACACCGATGATGATGACAGCCAAAGCGGAGAGCGCCGGCGTCGTTCCCTGCCGCACCTCGCCGGCCAGCACGGTCACCAGCGTCTTGTCCGCCAGGATCGCGAAGGTCGTCGTATTGTAGTTCTCGAACGAGGACAGGAACCCGATGACGATCGCCGAGATGATGGCGGGCTTCAGGAACGGCAGCAGGATGTGCCAGAACACCTGCGGATAGGAGGCGCCGAGATCGAGGGCCGCTTCCTCCTGCGCCCGGTCGAAGCGGGTGAGCCGCGCCATGAAGATCAGCAGGCAATAGGCCGAGATGAAGCTCGATTGGCCGAGGATGGCCAGGATGATGCCTTTGTAGAACACCGCCTTGGTGAAGTCGGTGATGCCGAGCACGTCCTTCCAGAAGATGACGGTCGAGATGCCGATGATGACGCCGGGCGTCAGCAGCGGCGAGATCGTCACCAGATAGAACAGGCCGCGGGCGCGATGATAGATCTGGCTCATGATGATGGAGGCGGCGAGCCCAGCGGGCACCGAGACCGCCACCACGCCAAGACCGATGATGATGGAGTTCCACAGGCCTTCCATCATGGCGCGGTGGTTCCACAGCTTCACGAACCAGTCGAGTGTGAAGGATTCGAATGGATAGGCCTGCGGATAGGTTGGCGTGTTGAAGGCGGTGATGCCCATCACCACCAGTGGCCCGAACAAATAGGCGAAGAACAGGAAGATATAGAAGCCGATCATCCCCTTCATGATCCAGATCGACTTCATTTTATGGTCTCCCCAAGCGACACCTTGAAGAGACGCAGCATCAGCATGACGAGCGCAATGCAGGCGGCCAGCAGGATGAATGCGTAGGCGGAGCCGCGCGCCCAATTGAAGTTCTGGAAGAAGAAATTGTAGATGACCGAGGTGAACCACAGCGTCCGCGGACCGCCGAGGAATTGCGGAGCGGCCAGCGATCCCGCCGAGAGCATGAACACCATGGTGCAGCCGGACGCGATGCCCGGCTTTGCATAGGGAATGACCACATCCTTGTGGATGCGCCACCAGGGCGCGCCGAGATCGCGCGCGGCTTCGATCTGGTTCTTGTCCAGGCTCTCGATCGCATTGTAGAGCGGGAAGACCATGATGAGCAGATACGCATAGGACAGGCCGACATAGAGGCCAACATTGGCCCCCAGGAAATCGATGGGGGCATCGGTGAAGCCGAATCCCATCAGCATCTGGTTGATCAAGCCCTTGGAGGCGAGCAGCAAGCGGAGCGAAAAAGCGCGCAGGATCTCGTTCACCCAATAAGGCACGATCAGCGCCAGCATCAGCAGGCGCACCTTCTGCGCGCCGCCCGATTGGGCCATGTAGAAGGCGAGCGGATAGCAGATCGCGAAATTGAGCGCCGTGACCGCGATCGAAGCGATGATCGAGAAGACGAAGGCGCCGATATGCGTCACGTTGAGACCGCCGCCGACCGGCTGCACGAAGAACGATTGGTATTGCGCCAGCGTCAGAACGTCCTCGGGTCCGCCGCGCTTGGAGGGCGGCAGCTGAGGGTGGAAGCTCTCGACCACCATGTAGAGGTAGGGCAGCACGACCAGGAACAGGGTCCACAAAGCCACCAGCGCGATGAACAGGATGCCGAGCGTCATGCCGTTGCGTTCGAAATAGCCCTTGTGCGTCGGATCATGGGAAAGCTTCGCCTCCCGCCGCGCCATCAGCCAGAAAATGGCGATGACGATGAACGGAACGACGAGGACGATGAGGCGGCTATTCACGGGCCAGCTGCCCTTCCGGCAAGGCGAGACCGAGCGCGGCATCATAGGAGATGGCCGCAACCTGGCCCTGCTCCGGAATGCTGGTCGTACCCTGGCGGCCGACGCTGATGGTGATGTTTTTCTTGCCCACGCCTTCGAGATAGACGTGAGTCATGTTGCCTTCGAACGCGACGCTCTTCACGGCCGACGACAAGGTGGTATCGGTGGCTCCTGCTCCAAGCCGGATCGATTCCGGTCGCACGAACAGGATGGCTTTGTCCCCCGCCCGCAAGCCGCGCGGATTGCGCCCGCGCAAGCGACCGAACTTCGTCTCGATCAAAGCGGAGGAACCATCGGCCTGGGCGACGGTCCCGGCAAAAGGATTGTTCTCGCCCACGAAGGAGGCGACGAAGGCAGTGGCCGGCTCGTCATAGATGGTTTTGCCGTCGGCGACCTGCTGGATGACACCGTCGCTCATGACCGCGATGCGATCCGACATGGTCAGCGCTTCGCCCTGATCATGGGTGATGTAGATGAAGGTGATGCCGACCATCCGCTGGATGATGCGCAGCTCATTGCGCATGTGCTGGCGCAGCTTCAGATCCAGTGCCGATAACGGCTCATCAAGCAACAGCACTTGCGGCTGAACGGCCAGAGCGCGCGCGATCGCCACACGCTGCTTTTGCCCGCCGGAGAGTTCGCTCATCTGCTTGTTGCCCTGGCCCGGCAGGGCAATGAGTTCCAGCAGCTCGTCGGCCTTCTTCGCGCGCATGTCCTTGTCGATGCCACGCACGCGCAGGCCATAGGTGATGTTCTCCGCAACTGTCATCAGCGGGAACAGGGCTAGGTTCTGGAAGATCAGCGCAGTGGGACGCCTGTTGGGGCCGATCCCCGCCATGTCCTTTCCACCGATTCGCACCTTGCCTTCGGAGGGCTCGAGAAAGCCCGACACGGTGCGGAGAATCGTTGTCTTGCCGCAGCCCGACGGACCGAGAAAGGAAAAGAACTCGCCCCCCTTGATGTCCAGGGTTGCACCGCTGACGGCTGTGAAATCCCCGAATCGGACCGTCACATGGTCCAGTTCGACGCCCGCACTCATCTGCCTTGCCCTGTCCCGTTATTCTTGTGGTTCCGGCGAGTTTCCATGCTAGGCCAGACAAGATCAAGCAGGAACCGGTTGGGCCAAAAAGAGTCGGCCCCGGCGAACCGGGGCCGACCACATTCTCTATCCTGCTATTGATTAGGCGGCGACGAACTGATCGACGTACTGGCTGCGGATTTCGGCATACCAGCTCGGCTCTGCCGGCCACGGCCACACGTGGTCCAGCGAATCGCCGGGATAAGCTTCCTGGAAATTCTTCTTGAAGGCTTCCGAGGTGAGCGCATCCGCTCCGGTCACGACCGGATTGTAGTTCGATACATCGGATACTTGGGCCGAGACCTCCGGCGTGTGGAGGTAATTGATGAACTCGTAGACCTGCTCGGTGTTCTTCGCAGACTTCATCAGCGAGATGCCGTCGAGCCAGACGATGGCGCCTTCGACCGGCGCCTGATAGCTCACCGGTTTGCCTTCCTTTTTCAGGGAGAGCGGCGGACCGTCCCAGGTCTGGCCGAGCCATACGTCGTTCTCCATCAGGCCCGACTTGGTATTGTCGGCGGAATCCCAGAACTGCTTGACCCAGGACTTGTGCTCGATCGCAAACTTCAGGATCGGGTCCCACAGCTTCTTGAACGTCTCTGCGTCCTTATAGCCGTCCACCATGCGATTGGACGGCTGCTTGCCGGTATAATCCCACCACAGGCCGATGCCGAGTAGGAAGGAATGGCCGCGGCCCTGCGTATGGCCCTTGACCTCTTCGTCCCACAGCGAACCGAAGCTCAGCTTCGTCAGGTCGCCCTTATAGAGATCTGTCCGGAAGGAGAGCGCTTCCGAGCCCCAGACATGCGGCAAGTGGTAAAGGCCATCGTCCCACGTCCAGAGACTCTTCGAGTTCCCGATCATCGAGGGAATCAGCGCGGACATGTTCTTCAGCTTGTTTGTGTCCCAGGGGGCCAGGACCTGAAGCTCCCTGTACTGTGGCGCACGATTGGCAGTCGGCTGGCAAATGTCGAAGCCTTCACCGCCGGTCGCCTGCAGCTTGTTGATCTGCTCTTCGTTCTGCGAGAACGGCGTCTGGTTGACCTTGATGCCGGTGGCCTTCTCGAAATTCGGGATCACCGGATCAGGAAACTCGTCCGACCACATCAGTAGATTGAGCTCGCCCGAAGACGAGAACGCATCGCGCACATACATCGGTCCGACGGCCGCAAACGCGCCCGCCGCGGCTGCGCTCTTCAGCATCGTGCGGCGGCTGAAGGCTCGTGCGGAAAGCAACAGCTCCCGCGTCCGCTTTTGCTCCTTGGAAAGCTTCGTCATTAGTACCTCCCTCGACGAACTTGGCCCGGCGGCCGCATGGCCGACCGGCGCTTCGGGAGTAGACGCTGAGAAACCCGACTGGCCCAAAGTTCTGGTCCAACCGGATGTGCAACGCTCTGACGCCTGCTCCCCGAACTCCACGCCACGACTGAGCGTAATTGAAGTTGCGCGCGACTGGCAATGTGCTTCACGATTATTTCATGGCAGTGATATAGTCCTGCCATATCGCTCGGCCTGGACTTGGAGCCAGATGCTGGGGCCAGACCGGGAGAATGCTTTGGGCCACCCGTCCCGCACGTTTCTGTTTCATCTCGAGCCCGAAAAAGGCACGACGCTCCAGGCGCAGCTCCGTCGCATGCTCGTCTCCGCCATTCTCGATGGCCAGATTCCACCGGGCGGTGCCTTGCCCTCCTGCCGATCGCTGGCGCAGACGCTGAAGATCGCCCGCAATACCGTCGTGCTGGCCTATCAGGATCTGGTGGAAGAGGGCTTCCTCATCGCGCGCGAGCGCAGCGGCTTTTTCGCCAACCCCGACATCCTGGGCGGTCGCGTCCGGCCCAGCGAGATCGCCGATCAGGCTGCCGAGGCCAAAGCGCCGCTCACGCGCGCGGCGCCGGATTGGCAGGAACGCTTTCGCCTGCACCCCAGCGCGCAAAGGAATATTGTCAAGCCGGCCAATTGGCAGGACTATCCTTATCCCTTCATCTATGGCCAGGTCGACCAGGGCAATTTCCCGCTGGCGGCGTGGCGCGAATGCTCGCGCCAGGCGCTCAGTGTCACCGCCGTGCGCGACTGGTCCAAGGATCGTTTCGCAGAGGATGACCCGCTGCTGATCGAGCAGATTCGCACGCGCCTGCTGCCGCGCCGCGGCGTGCGCGTGGCGCCCGACGAGATCCTGGTGACCGTGGGCGCGCAGAACGCGGTCTATTTGATCGCGAGCCTGCTGTTCGATCGCGACACCACCTTCGGCATTGAGAACCCCGGCTATACCGACGCGCGCAACATCGCGAGCCTGCATGCGGGGCGCGTGGTCGGCATCGGGGTCGACGAACAAGGCATGGTGCTGAGCTCCGAACTCGATTCCTGCGACTACGCCTATGTGACGCCAAGCCACCAGTTCCCCACCACCGTCACCATGTCGCTGGAGCGGCGCCACGCGCTGCTGGAGCGGGCGGCCGCCTCCGACGTGGTGGTGATCGAGGATGATTACGAAAGCGAGCTGGCGCATCAGGGCTCGCCGCAACCGGCGCTGAAATCCCTCGACCGCAATAACCGCGTCATATTCATCTCGTCCTTGTCGAAGACGCTGGCGCCGGGCTTGCGCATGGGATTCATGGTGGGTCCCGCGGAGCTGATCCGCGAGGCGCGCGCCCTGCGCCGACTGATGATCCGTCACCCGGCCGCCAACAACCAGCGCACGGTGGCGATGTTCCTGGCGGACGGGCATCACGATGCGCTGCTGCGGCGCCTGTGCAATGTCTATCGCGAGCGGCTGGCGGCGGCGATCACTGCGCTGGTCAAGCATCTGCCGGAATTCACCGTCAATCTCACTGCCGGCGGAACCGCCTTGTGGATCAGGGGGCCGAAGCAGCTCGACATGAACGCGGTGGAGAAGGAGGCGCTGAAGCGCGGCGTGGTGATCGAGCCTGGCGCAGTGCACTTCATGGCGCAACCAGGACCTGCCAACTACTTCCGCCTGGGCGTCTCCTCCATCCCCACCGAACGCATCGAGCGCGGCATCACGCTGCTCGCCGAAACGGTGCGCGAGCAGCTGAAGCGGGGATAGGGCGCAAGCAACCCCTGGCCCAAGCGGGCGCAAAGTGCTGGACCTATGACTGGGCCAGCCGCGCTCCTATGCTTTCCGCATCCATGGATCAGGAGTGCACAGAATGACCCGCATGACGCCTTCCGAGGCCTTTGTCGAGACACTCGTCGCGCACGGCGTGAAGCACGTTTTCGGCATTGTCGGCTCGGCCTATATGGACGCGCTCGACATCTTCGAGCCGGCCGGCATCCGCTTCATCTCGGTCGCCCATGAGCAGGGCGCGGGACACATGGCGGACGGCTATTCGCGCGTCAGCGGGAAGCAAGGCGTGTGCATCGCGCAGAACGGCCCTGGCATCACCAACTTCGTGACCGCGATCGCGGCGGCCTATTGGGCGCATTCGCCGGTGGTCATGGTGACGCCGGAGACCGGCTCCAACGGCATGGGCCTGGGCGGTTTCCAGGAAACCGACCAGATGCCGATCTTCTCCAAGATCACCAAGTTCCAGGCGCATGTCAGCAACAACAGCCGCATCGCGGAGCTGACCAGCCGCTGCTTCGACTACGCGCTGACCGAGCGCGGGCCGACCCAGCTCAACATCCCGCGCGATCTGTTCTATGGCGAGATCGACGTGACGATCCCGAAGCCGATCAGGATCGAGCGCGGTGCCGGCGGGCCGGAGAGCCTGGACGAGGCGGCGAAGCTGCTGGCGGGCGCAAAGTTCCCGGTTATCATGGCGGGCGGCGGTGTCGTCATGGGCGGCGCGCAGGCGCAAGCCGTCAAGCTGGCCGAATATCTGCAGGCGCCGGTCGTCACCTCCTACCTGCATAACGACGCGTTCCCGAAATCCCATCCGCTGATGTGCGGGCCGCTGGGCTACCAGGGCTCGAAGGCGGCGATGAAGGTCATCGCGCAGGCCGACGTGGTGCTGGCGCTGGGCTCGCGTCTGGGCCCATTCGGCACGCTGCCGCAGCATGGCATCGAGTATTGGCCGAAGAACGCCAAGCTGATCCAGGTCGACATCAATCACCGCGTGCTGGGCCTAGTGAAGCCGATGCATGTCGGCGTGCACGGCGACGCGGGCAAGGCGGCGGCGGAGATCCTGCATCGCCTGCAAACCATGAATGCCAGCATCGCCTGCCACGGCAACAAAGAGGCGCGCCTAACCGAGGTGAGGAACCAGCAGGAAGCGTGGGAGCGCGAGCTCACCGATTGGTCGATGAAGGACGGCGCGCCTATCGTGCCGCGCCGCGCGCTGCGCGAGCTGGAGAAGGCCATGCCGAAGAACGCCATGGTCACCACCGACATCGGCAATATCTGCTCCGTCTCCAACTCCTATCTCAGGTTCGACCAGCCGCAGAGTTTCTTCGCGGCCATGAGCTTCGGCAATTGCGGCTACGCCTTCCCGACCGCGGTCGGCGCCAAGGTCGCGGCGCCCGACCGGCCGGCGATCGCCTATGTCGGCGACGGCGCCTGGGGCATGAGCCTGCAGGAGACGCTGACCTGCGTGCGCGAGAACATCCCGGTCGTGGCCGTCGTGTTCAACAACGGCCAGTGGGGCGCCGAGAAGAAGAACCAAGTAGATTTCTACGCCGATCGCTACGTCGGCACGAACCTCTCGAACCCCAGCTTCGCCGGCATCGCCAAATCCATGGGCGCGGAAGGCATCACGGTCAGCCATCCGGGCGAAGTGGGCGACGCGCTGAAGCAGGCAATCGCCAGCAACAAGCCCACCATTCTGGAGCTGATGGTGACGCAAGAGCTGGGCGACCCCTTCCGCCGCGACGCACTGAAGAAGCCCAAGCGGCTGCTGGACAAGTACAAGGACTACACCGTCGCCTGAGGGCCATGAACGGTGCATGATGGGCGGGCCGGCTCGGGCGACTGAGTCGGCCCTCTCTCTTTCAGGGACCTGAACATGGATCGCGACCTCGCCCAGCGCATCGTAAACGCCATCACTAATCTGAGTCCGCCGTTCAACGCGCTCGATTCGCTGTCACAGCAGATTTCCGACCCCGACGAAGCACGCGCGTTTCGTCTCGCGCTCGGAGAAGTGATGGGCATGACCCTTGCTTTGCTGAGGCCGGTCATCAAGAAGTTTCCCGACCTCGATCCTGACCGAGCAGCATGACGCAGCGCATCCTGGTCCTCAATGCCGGTTCCTCGAGCCTGAAGTTTGCGACCTTCGCGGCTTCGGGCAGCGATGTGCCGTCGCTCGATTTGCGCGGGCAGCTGGCCGGCATCGGCCAAGGCGAGCCGAAGCTCACGGTCACCGACGAGCATGGCAATCGTGCGCGATGGGGCAAGGCGGAGCACATGGCGACCCATGCCGATGCCGTTCGGCTGCTGATCGAGCGCCTGCTAATGCAGGATCGTCCGGAGGAGTGGCTGGGCGCCGGCCATCGCATCGTGCATGGCGGGGCGCGCTTCTCCGAGCCGGTCAAGGTGACACCTGAAACGCTGAAGGAGCTGGTGGCGTTGATTCCGCTCGCACCGCTGCATCAGCCGCACAACGTCGCGCCGATCGAGGCCTTGCAGGCGGCGCTGCCGGAGTTGCCGCAGGTCGCCTGCTTCGACACAGCGTTCCATGCGTGCCAACCGGAGATCGCAATGCGGTTCGCGCTGCCGGAGAAATACTGGCAGGCAGGGCTGCGGCGTTATGGGTTCCACGGCCTTTCCTATGAGGCGATCTTGCAGGCCTTGCCCGCCGCCGCGGGCGGCGTGCCGAAGCGACTCGTCGTCGCGCATCTCGGCAACGGCGCCAGCATGGCCGCGATCAACGAGGGCAAGTGCATCGCGACCACCATGGGCTTTTCCACGCTCGATGGTCTGGTGATGGGGACGCGCGCGGGCTCGATCGATCCCGGTGTGCTGCTGCATTTGCTGCGGGATGGGATGAGCCGCGAAGAGCTTGAAAAACTGCTCTACCATGAGAGCGGGGTGAAGGGCGTCTCGGGCCTGACCGCCGATATGAAGACCTTGTTGGAGAGTTCCGATCCCAAGGCACAGCTGGCGATCGATGTCTATTGCTATCGTATCGGGCGGGAGCTGGGATCGCTGGCCGCCGCGCTCGGCGGGCTTGACGCCCTCGTGTTCACCGGCGGAGTCGGCGAGAACGCCGCACCGATCCGCGCACAGGTGTGCACGGATGCGGCGTGGCTCGGTCTGCACCTAGATAAAGAGGCCAACCGGCGCGGTGATGCCCGCATTTCCGCCGCCGGATCGCGCGTCGCCGCCTGGATCGTAGCGACGGACGAAGAGCTGACCATCGCACGCCACACCCAGCGCCTCCTGCGCAGATGATCGATCTATCGCTGTCGGTCTTGGCGGGCGCCAGCCTCTGCGTGTTCGTCGGCGCAGTCATTCGCGGGTTCACGGGGTTCGGCTTCGGAATCGCCGCGACACCGCTGCTCGTGCTCCTGTTCCCGCCAGCGGAGATCGTGCCGCCGATCCTGATCCTGCAGGTACTCGCCGGTATACAGATCTATCTGCGCACTCGCGGCCACGTCGACTGGAAACTCTTGTGGTCCACCCTGGTGGGCGCGTTGGTGGGGATTCCGCTTGGCTCCCTCGTTCTCGACCTGCTCGACAGCAATACGATGCGGCTCATCATAGGTGTTGCCGTGCTGCTGGCAGCCGCGCTTCTAGCCTCTGGCTTCCGGTTCAAGATGCGGCCGCCACACTGGCTGTCTGGCGGGCTCGGCATTCTGGCGGGCATTGGATCGGGCGCAGCCGGCATTCCGGGTCCGCCGGTCATTGTGCTGTTCCTATCCTCACCCGTTTCCCTCGCGATCGGGCGCGCTTCGCTCTCCGCCTTTTTCCTGTTCGTCGCCACTCTGTCTTCCGCCTCCGCCGCGTGGCGCGGGCTCATGACGCTGGACTCGGTTGTTCTCGGCGCATTGCTGATGGCGCCGCTGCTGATCGGCAATCACTTCGGCGATAAGCTGTTCGCCAGGGTCAACGAAAGGACTTTCCGACGCGTCGCGCTTCTACTGTTGTTCGCGATCGGGGTCTCGACGATCGCGCGCGGCTTCTGGGATTCAGGCGCCGCTCATTAGCATCAGTGCGGCCTTGCCCATTCCGAGCCCAGCCAGCGCAATCAGGATCACCAGCACCCAGCGGCGGAACGTCTCCTGGCTCAGCTTGCGGAAGCCGTGCGCGCCGATCCACACGCCGATCAGCAAGGCCGGAAGCCAGACCAGCGATTGCACGAAGCTCTGGGTCGTGACGATGCCCTGGGTCGCGAAATAGCCGACACCCAAAAGATCGGTGAACAGAAAGAAGAAAATGATCGACGCGCGGCCGATCGCAGCAGCGCCGGGCGTCGAGAAATAGAACAAGACCACCGGCGGCCCGCCGATACCGAACGCGCCGTTCAGCACACCGGAGGCCGTGCCGGTCGCGGTGCTGGCCGCCGTGCCGGGTGTCCGCTCCAGGTGGAAGCCGCGCAGCATCAGGATCGCCGTGCCGATCACGAACAGGCCGAGCACGATCTGCGCCGGCGCTTCCGGCGCGTGGATCAGCGCATAGCCGCCGACCGGCAGGCCGATGACATAGCCGACCATCAGCCACGTGAGCGAGCGCCAATGGATCTCGCGCCAGATGCTTGGGATGAGGTTTATGGAGGCAGCAATCTCCAGCAGGAAGATTGATGGCACGATCTGCGCGACCGGCAGGATCAGCGAGATCGCCGTGATCGAGAGCAGAGAGAATCCGAAGCCAGAGAAGCCGCGCACAATGGCGGCGAGGAAGATCGCCGCGCTCGACAGCGCAAGCACCTCCCAGTCGCTTTGCACAGCGGCCCACAATTCGGCGAGCATGAAAGACCCCGGCGGTGAAACCCGCCGGCACTCTAGGTGGACGCGCGTTCAGCACCAACGCATTTCGGTGGAGCCAGTGTCCACTGCTCTCCACACTCACTCCCCTGTCATCCCAGCCTCCGAACCGGGATCCATTCCGCAGTCGCACGTGCAGCGGAAGAATGGACCCCGGATCACGCCGCGCAGCCTGCCCTTGGGCCGCGCGCAGCGCGGACCCGAGGGCGACTGTCCGAGGTGACATAGGAGCGTTTGTGCGCCGGGCGGACGATCAGAAAATAATCCGCACCTTGTAGGTCAGCTTGGCGCTGCCTTCGGCCGGCACTTGCAGCTGCCATTCGGCGGTGGAGGCATCGACCTTGTTGTGCTTCACCGATTCCTCCAACATCCTCCAGTCGCCGGGCACGAACTCGCGCACGGTGACTGTCACCTGCTCCGGCTTCGCGTTCTTCACCTCGATCTCGTATTCGTTCTCGAACACGTTGTCGGCAATGCGCGCATGGTTGAGCTGCTTGCCGCGGGCGGTCACGTCGAAGGCACGCCCCAGCATCAGGTCGACGTCCTCGTTCTTCGGCGTGTGGTCGATGTGATCGTCGCCGACGAACACGGCGTCGCCGTCGCTGTCCGCCTTGTAGACACGGACTACGCCGGAGGGCAGCGGCAGGCCGAGATGCGAAGCTTCCTTGTTCTCGAGCTTCACGCGGACCTCGGCGTTGACGCGCTGGGTCTCGCCGATCCGGGAGCCATAGGTGCCGCCGAGCTGCGCGACATTCGCCAGCACATACTGCTTGGTCACCGGCACGGACTCTGCCGCCAGCAGGGCTACCTGCTTGGTCTGGTTCTCCTTCAGCGTGGTCGGCCGGTCGAGGCTGTAGAGATGATACTCGAATGCCGCCTCGCTCCTCATCTTCTCGCGCCGCATACCGTCGGCAGCGGCCATCTCCTGCACCATCGGCATGGGCGGCTGCGGCTGATACTGGTTCACCTCGCCCGCTACCAGCTGCAGCTTGGCATCGTTGTAGGCGATGCCGCTCATGTTGGTGAGCGTGACCCAGCCGTTGAGATTAATGGTCTTCTCATCCGGCGCCAGTTCCGCGACATAGTCGGCCGACCAGGAAAGGCCGTGCGTCAGGTACGAGAGATCGACCGGAACCTCGCCCGCCTGCTGACTGGCGAGCTTCACCACCAAGGTCGGGCGGTCGCGCAAATTGGCGGGGACAGCGCTATAGACCAGGCGGCCTGGCGGCGTCACTTCGATGCGGTCGCCGATCCTCAGCACCACCTGCCCTTCCGCCACCGACAGAACGGTCGCGTCCTCTGTCGAGTCGACGCCGGTTTCCGGATTGGTGCGGACCACACGGATGGTCCGCCCCACCGATTTCTCCAACAGCTTGCGCGGCGTCAGCAGGTCGAAATCGAAGTTCTGCTCGACAATGTCGAGCTGCGCGCCGCGGCCGGTCAACAAGGCGGTCTCCGGCCGGATGCCGGCGCTGACTTCGATGAAGGCGATGTCGTTCTCGCCTTGGGTCAGCGTGACATTGCGCGAGTCGCGCACCAGCGCCAGGTCGTTGTTGTAGATGGTAACCGCAATGGCGGTCTGTTTGTCTGCGCCGACCGGAGTCTCGGCCAAGGCGCCCTTCGTGACAAGAGCTGGCGCGGCGAGGAGCGCCGCGGCGGCAGCGCCCAGCATCAGAAACTTACGCATGGAATATCCCTATCGCAGTGGGGGCCGGAAGCGGCCATGACGATAACCGATGATAGATCGCCGGAAAATTGCGGCGAGACCAAGGCGGCAACTATGACGCGGCTCACGCGGAAGCTCAAATCTTGTTGATTGAACCAGTGCCGGCACACCACCGCGCCACAATTCGCCATCGTCGTGCTTGGCACGACCATCCACGAGTTTGCGTGCAACAGCAAGGTCTTGCTAGGTGAGCGCGCGATGCTTTCAGACAGACTGCCTTGCCTGCAGCGCCTGGATCAGAGTCCCGTCGTCCAGATAATCGAGCTCGCCGCCGACTGGGACTCCGTGGGCCAGGCGCGAAACCGCAAGGCCGAAGGGCTGCAGCCGGTCGCTCAGGAAATGCGCGGTGGTCTGGCCGTCGACCGTGGCGCCGAGCGCCAGCACCACTTCCTTCACACCGCCGCCTTCGATGCGGCGGAACAACGATCCGAGATTAAGCTGCTCCGGCCCGATCCCGTCGAGCGCGGAGAGGACGCCGCCCAGCACGTGATAGCGCCCCTTGTAGGCGCCGGTGCGCTCCAGCGCCCACAGATCTGCGACGTCGGCCACCACGCACAAGGTCGCCGCGTCACGCCGTTCGTCAGTGCAGATCCCACAAGGATCGGTGCCATCGAGATTGCCGCATTGCGAGCAGTTACGGACGTGATCGGCTGCTCCCTGCAACGCGTCGATGAGCGGCAGCAGCGCCGATTCCTTGCGCTTGATCAGGGACAAGGCCGCGCGCCGCGCCGAGCGGGGCCCGAACCCCGGCAGGCGCGACAGGACCTGGATCAGGCGATCGATTTCGGGCGCGGCCATGCGCGAAACTTGCGGATCAGAACGGCAGCTTGAAGCCGGGCGGAAGCTGCAAGCCGCCGGTCAGTTTCGCCATCTCTTCCTGCATGCGGGCGTCGGCCTTCGACTTCGCATCCTTGGCGGCTGCGACGATCAGGTCCTCCAGCACCTCGACCTCGGTCGGGTCGACGAGTTTGGGGTCGATCTTCACGCGCTTGAACTCGCCCTTGCCGTTCACCGTGACGGCGACGAAGCCGCCGCCCGATTGGCCGACCACCTCTATGTCGGCGAGAGCGGTCTGCATCTCCGCCATCCTGGACTGCATCTCCTGCGCCTGCTTCAGCATCTGGCTCAGGTTCTTCATGCGATCTCATCCTCTATTGGCTCGTCCACGTTAGGCAAATCGCCTGGCGGAGAGATTGTTGCGTCGGCCGCCGGCTCCGGCGCCAGATTGCGGACTTCGTCAATGGTGGCGCCCGGAAACGCCGCTAATACCGCCTGGACCAACGGATGGCGCGCCGCCTCTTCACGCTGCGCCTGGGCCAGTTCCGCTGCCTGCTCCTTCAGCGTCTTCTCGCCGGTCTGGGCCGATACGCTGACCAGCCAGCGCTTGCCGGTCCATTCGGCGAGGCAGGCCGCGACCCGGTTGGGCAGATTGCTCGGCGCGCGCTCCCCGGGACGGAAATCGATGCGGCCGACCTCGAACTGCACCAGATGCACATCGTTCTGCAGATGCGCCGCCAGGATCGCCTCGCGCCTGGCGTGGAACAGCGCCACTACGTCGCTGAAGCTCTGCGGTTGCGGCAAGGCAGACGCCTGCGGGGCGTTACGCGGCGCGGGCGACGGGGCGATCTGTTGCGTCGCCTGGGGCGCGATCTGCTGCTGGGTCTGCAAGCGCTGCGTCGGTGCCGGCACGGTGCGCGCCGCACCACCGTTGCCCCGCGGCACGGGAGCCGCCGCGGCACCGTTGCCCTCACCTAGGCGCCGCACCAGATCGGCGGGATCGGGCATGTTGGCGGCGTGCATCAGGCGGATCAGCACCATCTCCGCTGCCGCCAGCGGCTGCGGCGCCGCCTGCACTTCGCTCAAGCCCTTCAGCAGCATCTGCCACAAGCGCGCCAGCACGGGGATCGAGAGCTCCGGAGTCACTTTGGCGCCCCACGCGCGCTCGGCTTCCGGTGTGACCGGATCGGACAACGGCTCCGGCGTGATCTTGGCGCGGGTCAGCCAGTGCGTGAGCTCCAGCATGTCCTGCAGCACGACGGCGGCATCGGCGCCGGCCTGATGCATGGCCTGCAGGCGCTTGAGCGCTTCGGCCGCCTTGCCCTTCAGCACGTCGTCATAGAGATCGATAAGCTGCGTGCGGTCGGCGAGGCCCAGCATGTCGCGCACCTGCGCTTCGTCGATTTCGCCATGGGACAAGGCAATCGCCTGGTCGAGCAGCGACAGGCCATCGCGTGCAGAGCCGTCGGCGGCGCGCGCGATCATCGCGGCAGCGCCCTCGGTAATCCTGGCGCCTTCCGCGGCGGCGATCTTCAGGAAATACTGAGTCAACTCCTCGGCACTAATGCGGCGCAGGTCGAAGCGCTGGCAGCGCGACAGCACCGTCACCGGTACCTTGCGGATCTCGGTGGTCGCGAAGATGAACTTCACATGCTCCGGCGGCTCTTCCAGCGTCTTCAGCAGGGCATTGAAGGCCTGCGTCGAGAGCATGTGGACTTCGTCGATGATGTAGACCTTGAAGCGCGCGCTGACGGGCGTGTAGCGGACCGCGTCGATAATCTGGCGCACGTCGCTGACACCGGTGTTGCTGGCGGCGTCCATCTCGATGACGTCGACGTGGCGATCCTCGGCGATGGCGCGGCAATGTTCGCACTGGCCGCAGGGCTCCGCTGTCGGGCCGCCTTGGCCGTCCGGACCGATGCAATTGAAGCAGCGCGCCAGGATGCGGGCGGTCGTCGTCTTACCGACGCCGCGCACGCCCGTCAGCATGAAGCCATGCGCCAGGCGGCCCTGCGCGATCGCGTTGCGCAGAGTGCGCACCAAGGCCTCTTGTCCGATCAGGCCGGAGAAATCGCGCGGGCGGTATTTGCGCGCCAGGACACGATAACCTTCGACCGCCCCCTGCTGCGCGCCGCCAGCCGAGGAAGCGAAAGGCTCTGTTCCGTCTTGCATCTGATCCTGTGCGCCGCGGCGTGGAAACGAGACCCGGTACCCGAGTCCGGATCAAAGGTGGGAGGCTGAACACGACCCGGGCGAAAACTCGTTACGGCTGCTTCCTTCCGGACCTGACCGGGTTGACGAGGCGCCCGTCCGCGCCAACCTCCCGGCGCAGTATATGGGCCAGTCCAGCGATGGATGCAACTGGGGAATCGAGCCGAAAAAAGCCTG
Source organism: Dongia deserti (assembly GCF_003574735.1). Taxonomy (GTDB): domain Bacteria; phylum Pseudomonadota; class Alphaproteobacteria; order Dongiales; family Dongiaceae; genus Dongia_A; species Dongia_A deserti. Next base: position 282,452 of record NZ_QORW01000006.1, on the reverse strand, counting down.
CCGAATCAAGGCATCCGCAATAGTTCCTGGCGGATGATGGAGCCGTCCTTGGCCTCCATTTGCGCGGCCACCAGGACACCCGACTCGTCGTACCAGGCCTCGCGCTTGAAGTTGCCGGTGAAGACGAAATGGCGTGCCCGCACGGTGCCGATCGGCAGCTTGACCTGCTCGACCCCTTTCTGCGTGACCGTGAAGGTGCGCTCACGGCCCTTGGTCGTCTCCAGCACCGACGCATGCTCGACCACCGCCGAGTTCCACAAGGTCGAAGGGACGAGGTGGCCCGGCAAGTCGCGCTTCTTGCCATCATAGGTGCCAACCAGCCGGTCACCGTTGCGCGCCAGCTTCACGTTCCGCGTGTTGCCGTCATCGACCGCGACGGATGTCAGGCTCATCAACACGCCGTCTTGCCAGCTTTCTTCGATCCGCTGCGTGAAATCGTAGACGTTCATGCCCAGCAGCGTGATGTTGATGCGTACGTCGGTTATGACGCGCAGCTCGTTGCCACGCCGTTCGAAGTCGGCGCGCTGCTCCCCCACCACTTCGCCGTCGCGCGTTACCTGATAGGCATAGGTGCCAGTCTGCGCGCTCTCCGGCGATAGGGTCGCCGCACCAGCCGTGCTAAGGAGAGAAACAATTAATCCAGTCGCCAAGGCGACACGGCGCATCAGCGCGGAGTTGATGGCGATGTTGACTGGCGACGCTAGGCGTAGCATGACGGGCTCCGTCGTTTGCTTCGTTTCACCACCGATCGGCGGCGATGATTCATTCTTCCATACGCTCTGTCAATTTCTACACCACCGCTGGGTGGGATCGCGCGGTAGAAAGACGCGCCGATACAGCCTGGTTCCATCAATCCTTAAGGAGCCCAAGCACCCTTTTCCACGTAGTGTGGCAGGGGCGCACCTTGGTGCGGCAGGAAGATCACAACACGCTTTTGATGCTCAACCTCACGGCTGCCGCCGACTTGATCGATCTGGCGCGCTCCGTTGTGCTGCTCGGCTGTGATGCGGAAGTCGCGCATATCGCCATCGACTTGTCCTCGCAGCCAGAAGAGTTCATCACGCGTTTCGGTCCCGCCGTTGACCTGCGCACCATCGGTCCCCTGTTGCCGCAACGTGACGCATCGCTGTCTGCATTGGCGCGCGGCATGGCCTATTGGCATGAGCGCCATGCCTTCTGCGGACGATGCGGCGCACCGACCGCGAGCGAGCAAGCAGGGCATCAGCGCCGCTGCAGCAGTCCGGAGTGCGGCTCGATCTTCTTTCCCCGCATCGATCCGGCCGTGATCATGCGCGTGGAATATGGCGACAGGGTTCTGCTGGCGCGCCAAGCGAGTTGGGCGCCGGGCATGCATTCCGTGCTGGCGGGATTCGTCGAGCTCGGCGAGACGCTGGAAGACTCGGTGCGGCGCGAAGTGAAGGAAGAGGTCGGTCTCGAGCTCACCGACGTGCGCTATTTTGCGTCGCAGCCATGGCCCTTCCCCGCTTCGCTGATGGTGGGCTTCGTTGCGACCGCCGCCGACGATCGCATCATGCTCAACACACAGGAGATCGAAGCGGCCCGCTGGTTCACGCGCGACGACTTGCTCAATTCCCCGGAGGACGAAACGCTGCGCCTGTCGCGCAAGGATTCGATCTCGCGCGTACTGATCGAGGATTGGATCAGGCGGGAGTAGGCGCCGCCTCGTATCGCGCCCACCCCCCGCCCGCCATCCCGGACAAGCCGCGCAAGCGGCGCGATCCGGGATCCATGGCTCAGTCGCACGTGCGGCGGCGCAATGGATCCCGGAGGCCGGGATGACGGTTGAGTGTGAGACGGACGTCGTGCGTCGAATTCCGCGCTTACTTCTGTCCGGCGCGAAATGCGTTGGCCGGGTACACACCGAGGATACGCACCTCGCGCGAGAAGAAGCTCAGCTCCTCAAGCGCCAGGCGCACCGGACGCTGATCGGGGTGGCCGTCGATGTCGGCATAGAACTGCGCGACGGTGAAGTTGCCGTCGACCATGTAGCTTTCCAGCTTGGTGATGTTGACGCCATTGGTCGCGAAGCCGCCGAGCGCCTTGTAGAGGGCCGCCGGCACCGACCGCACGCGGAATACGAAGCTGGTGATCACCGGGCCTTTGCCGGGATCGGGATCGATCGGGTCGCGCGCCATCACCACCATGCGCGTGGTGTTGTGCTCGGCATCCTCGATGTCGGTTGCCAGGACGTCGAGGCCGTAGATCTCCGCCGCCAGCGACGACGCGATCGCCGCGACGCTCTTGTCGCCCAGGGTTGCGACCTCCTGGGCCGAGCCTGCGGTGTCGGCGCGCACAACCGGCTTCAGCCCGCGCTGCTTGATGAAGTTGCGGCATTGCGAGAGCGCCTGCACATGGCTCCACACCGATTTGAGGCCGGCGATGGCAGCGCCCTTCGGCGCCACCAGGCAATGATTCACCCGCTGGAAATGCTCGCCGATGATATGCAGCCCCGCTTCCGGCAGCAGGTGGTGGATGTCGGCCACGCGCCCGGCGAGCGAGTTCTCGATCGGGATCATGGCGAGCCGTGCATCATTGTTCTTCACCGCCGCGAACGCATCCTCGAAGCTGGGGCACGGCAGCGTCGTCATGGCCGGATACGCCGCACGGCAGGCCAGATCGGAATAGGCACCAGGCACGCCCTGGAACGCGATGATGTTGTCGGACTTGCTCGCCACTTTGTGCGCCTTCGATTGCGGGGGTTCAGTGCGCTGCTACTCTTACGCCGACTGGGCGAGGACCGCCCGCGCCCGCTCAAGTTCCGCGGGAGTATCGACACCCAGCGGAAGCGTGTCAACGAGCGCCACGTCGATGCGCATGCCGGCTTCCAGCGCGCGCAACTGCTCGAGCTTCTCGCGCTTCTCCAGCAAGCCCGGCGGCAGCGCAACGAAACGCTCGAGCGCCGCGCGCCGGTACGCGTAGATGCCGACGTGATGATAGTGCGTCCCTTCGTTCGCCGGGACGGTCGCGCGGCTGAAATAGAGTGCCCGTGCGATGCGCTTACCGCCGGCTGGATCGAATGCCGCCACGGCTTTCACCACGTTGGGATCTGTGCGCTCCGCTTCGCGGGTGATTTCCACGGCCAGGGTCGCGATGTCGACCGCGCCCTCCTCCAGCGGTTCCATGACACGCCGGATGATCGCGGGATCAATGGTCGGCAGATCGCCCTGCAGGTTGACGATCGCATCATGGCGCCGGTCGGGATCGGCCTTGCCCAGGGCCTCGAAGATGCGGTCGGAGCCGGAGGGATGCTCAGGATCGGTCAGGACGGCGACGCCGCCCGCCTGGGCCACGGCCTCGGCGATCTCCGGCTCGCCCGCGGCCACGCAGACCGGGCCTAGTCCCGCCTCCATCGCCCGGCGCCAGACCTGCACGATCATCGGCGCTCCGCAAATGTCGGCCAGCGGCTTGCCGGGCAGGCGGACCGACTTCATGCGCGCGGGGATGATGATGATGGGTGATCGCGGACGAGCCATGGAGACCTTGCGAGCGGTCGATGGGACCTTGTCATGGCCTGACTCATCCCACCTTGGCAAGGCGCGACATTATGCCGCTTGAACCGATGTGGCCCGCACCTGCAGGTACCCTGATTGGTCCAAGAAATCCGGCTTTTCCCAAGGGCTAGCCACCTTCAGCCCCTATTGGACAGGCCCGGGTAAAGCCGTTAAATTCGCGCCCCAATTCGGCCAGCCGGCCGGGGGATTGTCGAGAGTACCAGTCCGGGGCATGCGTGTTTAGGGAGAATATCGCCCAGCGGTGAGCATGTGCATCGCCGCGCCGGGCGATCCGGACGCCGTTCGAGCGAAGGGTTGAGTGATGGCTTCATTGGAAGGCAACAAGATCGCCGCCGCCATTCTGGTGGGCGGTATGATCACCTTGAGCGTCGGGATCATCACCGACTTCATCTACCAGCCCCAGCAAGGCGCCCATGAGGGAGGAGCCGAAGGTGGTGGCGAAGCGCCGGCCGCCAAGGAGCCATCGGGCCTCGAGCCGGTCCTTGGCCTCATCGCCAAGGCTGACGTTGCGAAGGGCGAGACCATCGCCAAGAAGTGCCAGACCTGTCATACCTTCGATGCCGCTGGCGCCAACAAGGTGGGCCCCGGCCTTTATGGTGCGGTCGGGCGGGTCGCCGGCACACATGAAGGCTTTGCCTATTCCGAGGCGATGAAGGCCCACAACAAGCCGTGGACCTTTGCCGACCTGAACCATTTCCTCGCGAAGCCGAAGGAGTTCATCCCGGGTACCAAGATGGCCTTCCCCGGCCTGCCCAGCGTGCAGGATCGCGCCGATCTGCTCGCCTGGATGAACCAACAATCCGATAAACCTGCGCCGATGCCGACGGAAGAAGAGATTGCCGCCGAGCAGGCTGCCCTCGGCGGCCAGCAGCAGGCGGCGAAAGGCGAAGGCGCTCCCGCAACCGAAGGCGCGCCGGCTGGCGGCGAAGCGGCCGCTCCCGAAGGTCAGGCCCAGCAGGAAGGAGCCGCGGCAGGCGGAGATGACGCCGTCGCCATGATCGCCAACGCCGATCCAGCGGCCGGCGAGAAGGTCGCCGCCAAGTGCAAGGCCTGCCACGACCTCACCAGTGCTGCCAAGAGCAAGGTTGGCCCGCCTCTCTGGGATATTGTCGGCCGCAAGCACGCGGCCGTGGAAGGCTTTGCCTATTCCGACGCAATGAAGGGCATGGCCGACAAGCCTTGGAACTTCGAGGAACTGGATCACTTCCTGGCCAAGCCGAAGGAATATGCGCCCGGCACCAAGATGGCCTTCCCCGGTCTGCCGAAGGCGGAGGACCGGGCGGCGTTGCTGCGCTGGCTGCGCGACCAGAGCGATTCGCCAGTCCCGCTGCCGCAATAACTTGAGCCAGGACACGCAGGACTTCGTCGACCTCGCGAACCGGCTGGCCGATGCCAGCCGGCCGATCTTGCGCTCCTACTACCGGCGCAGGCTCGACATCGACATCAAGTCGGATGCATCGCCGGTCACGCAGGCCGATCGCGAGGCCGAAGCCGCCATCCGCCAACTGATCAGCACCACGTTTCCGGATCACGGCATTTTCGGCGAGGAGTTCGGCAAGGAGCGCGAAGATGCCGAATATGTCTGGGTTCTGGACCCGCTCGACGGCACACGCGCCTTCGTCACCGGTCGCCCGACCTTCGGCACGCTGATCTCGCTCGCCCGCAATGGTGTGCCGCTGCTTGGCCTCATCGACATGCCGGTGCTGGGCGATCGCTGGGTCGGTGCCGTCGGCCGCCCGACCATGTTGAATGGCGAGCGCGTCTCGGCGCGCGCCTGCGCGGCGCTCCGTGAAGGCTATCTCTCCGCCTCCACCCCGCTGATGTTCGACACGTCGGACAAGCGCCGGAAGTTCGAGGCAGTTGAGGCCACGGTGCGCTCCACCACCTTCGGCGGCGATTGCTACCAATACGGTATGGTGGCGACCGGTTTTCTCGACATTGTGATCGAGTGCAGCTTGGTCGAATACGACTACTTGGCGCTGACCCCGGTCATCGAAGGCGCTGGCGGCAAGATCACCGACTGGCATGGAAACGGGCTGAAAATGGGTTCCGGCGATCGGGTAGTCGCGGTGGGCGATGCGCGCGTGCTGGACGAGGCGCTGGCGATCCTGGCCAACTGAGCGCAGCGGGCTGCCAACTGAGCGCAGCGGGCTGACGGAATTCCGGCCTTTTTTCAGGCGCCGAATGAACTAGACTGCGGTGAGGTGGTTACAAGATCGGAGGATACCGATCCATGAGTTTGCGCCGTTGGTTTGTTTTTGCGCTGGCACTCGGCCTTTCCCTCGCAACCGGCCCCATCGCCCTGGCGCAAGAAGCTGGGACTAAAGTCCACGCCCTCAGCCTCGGCGACGCACCGAAATATGGACCGGATTTCAAGCACCTCGATTACGTGAACCCGAACGCGCCGAAGGGCGGCACGATCACGTCAGGCGCAACCGGCACATTCGACAGCTTCAATCGCTTCATCATCAAGGGGACACCGGCCGGCCTTGGCGGGCTTTTCGAGACGCTCACGACGCAGACCGAGGATGACGCACTGAGCGAGTACGGGCTCATCGCCGAGAGCATGGAGGTCGCGCCGGACAAATCCTGGATCATCTACAACTTGCGACCGGAGGCGCGCTGGCACGACGGCAAACCGATCACTGCCGATGATGTCGTCTTCAGCTTCGATACGCTGATGACGAAGGGCCACCCGCAGTGGCGCTACTACTATGCCGACGTCGCCAAGGCAGAAAAGCTGGGCGAGCGCCGCGTCAAGTTTCAGTTCAAGCACGGCGGCAACCGCGAGTTGCCCGTGATCATGGGGCAGCTGCCGATTCTGCCGAAGCACTGGTGGGAGAGCCGCAACTTCGAGAACGTACTGCTCGAGCCGCCCCTCGGCAGCGGCCCGTACAAACTCGGCAAGTTCGACATGGGCCGCTCCTACACCATGGATCGCGTTCCCGACTATTGGGGCAAGGACCTGCCCATCAACATCGGCACCAACAACTACGACCAGGTGCGCGTGACCTATTTCCAGGATCCCGAGATCCAGATGGAGGCATTCAAGTCCGGCGTGCTGGACACGCGGCCCAACGAGAATTCCGCCAAGCGGTGGTCGACCGGCTACGAGTTTCCCGCCGTCAAGGATGGCAGGGTGATCAAGGAGGTCATCCCGCACGAGAATCCGGCACCGATCCAAGGCTTCATCTTCAACATCCGCAAGCCGATGTTCCAGGATCCGAAGGTGCGCGAGGCGATCATCTACGCCTTCGATTTCGAATGGTCCAACAAGGCGCTGTTCTACGGCCTCTACACGCGGACGCGCTCCTACTTCCAGAACTCCGAGATGGAGGCGAAGGGCCTGCCGTCACCTGAGGAGCTGGAGATACTCAACCCGCTGAAGGATCAGATCCCGCCGGAGGTCTTCACCACCGAATACAACCCGCCCAAAACCGACGGCTCCGGCAACGCGCGCGACAATCTTGAAAAGGCGGCTGCGCTGCTCAATGAAGCCGGCTGGAAGGTCGAGAACGGCCGGCGCGTCAAGGACGGCAGGCCGTTCCAGTTCGAAATCTTGGTCGACGATCAGCCGATGGAGCGGGTCGCACTGCCATTCGCGCAGAACCTCGAGCGCATCGGCGTTAGGGCGACAGTACGGGTGGTGGATTCCGCGCAGTATCAGTCGCGCATGGAGAATTTCGACTTCGACATGACCAGCGATATCTGGGGTGTATCCCTGTCGCCTGGCAACGAACAATCGGAGTACTGGGGCTCGGCGTCGGCAGACACGCCGGGCAGCGGCAACACGATCGGCATCGAGAATCCTGCAGTCGACAAGCTGATCGAGTTGATCGTGAATGCGCAGACTCGCGAGGAGCTGATCATCCGGTGCCGCGCGCTCGATCGCGTCCTGCAATGGAACTACTATCTGGTGCCGCATTTCCACAGCAGGGAGTTCCGCGTCGCGTACTGGAACAGGTTCGGCATGCCGAAGCAACGCCCCGATCCGCTCTATAGCTATGGCAGCACCGCCTGGTGGATCGACCAGGCCAAGGATGCTGCTCTTGCCGGAAAGAAGGTCGCGGACCAGCCGGTCGATCAGGCTGCCGCTGCGCCGGCCCCCGCTCCAGCCCAGGCGCAGCCTTCGCAGGACGCGCCGGCCCCGGCCGCGGAAACCGCCCCAACTGGGCAAGCGGAGGCAGAGAGAGACCGCGGGCAATCGCCCTTGATCTATGCGGGCGGCGCGATCGCGGTCGTCGTGGTGGCCTATCTGCTCGGCCGGCGCCGACGCAAGAGCTCGTAGCGGCATGGACCGATAGCGGCATGCTTGCGTACATCGTTCGACGATTGCTGCTGATCATTCCCACCCTGTTCGGCATCATGGTGCTGAACTTCGTCATCGTGCAGTTCGCGCCCGGCGGGCCCGTCGAGCAGACGATCGCGCGACTGAAGGGCACGGTCGTCTCGCCGACTGCCCCCATCGTCGGCAGCGCCTCCGATTTCAGCCGGCGTGGGGACGAGGACAGCGAGTACCGCGGCGCGCGCGGCCTGGATCCCGCCATCATCAAGGAAATCGAGCGCATGTACGGCTTCGACAAGCCGGCGCACGAACGCTTCTGGTTGATGATGAAGGACTACGCCACCTTCAACTTCGGTGAGAGCTTCTTCAAGGGCCGGCCCGTCGTCGACCTTCTGATCGAGAAGATGCCGGTCTCGATCTCGATCGGCCTGTGGACGACCCTCATCATCTATATCGTCTCCATCCCGCTCGGCATTGCCAAGGCGGTGCGGGATGGGACTGATTTCGATATCTGGACGAGCATCGTCGTCGTGGTCGCGAGCGCCATCCCCGGTTACTTGTTCGCCGTGTTGCTGATCGTCCTGTTTGCCGGCGGCAGCTTCTTCCAGTGGTTCCCGCTGCAGCACCTGACGTCGCCCGATTGGGACATGATGAGCTGGCCCGAAAAGATCGTGGATTACTTCTGGCACCTGACATTGCCGCTGATGGCTCTGCTGATCGGGTCCTTTGCCAGCCTTACCTTGCTGACCAAGAACTCCTTCTTGGATCAGATAAACCAGCAGTACGTCACCACGGCGCGCGCCAAAGGCCTGACCGAGCGCCGCGTCATGTATGGCCACGTGTTCCGCAATGCCATGCTGATCGTGATCGCAGGATTTCCCGGTGCATTCATCGGCATTCTGTTCAGCGGCGCCTTGCTGATCGAGATCATCTTCAACCTCGATGGTCTCGGCTATCTTGGCTACGAGGCGGTCATCGCACGCGACTATCCGATCATGTTCGGGACGCTCTATATCTTCACCCTGATCGGCCTCTTCACTCAGCTCATCAGCGACCTGATGTACACGATCGTCGACCCGCGCATCGACTTCGAGGCGCGCGCATGACGGAAGTGGCTGCCACTGCACCCTTTGCGATCGACCGGCGCGTGCTGGGAATCCGCGTGCGGCCGATCACTATGCGGCGCTGGCGCGCCTTCAAGGCGAATCGCCGCGGTTTCGTCTCCGCCATTATCTTCGGCATCCTGTTCGTCGTGACGCTGTTCGCGGAATTCATTGCCAATGATCGACCTATCGTCGTGTTCTATGATGGCGGAATATACATGCCTGTCGTGAAGGACTATCCGGAAACGACCTTCGGCGGTACCTTCACAACCGGCACGGACTACAAGGATCCCTTTGTCCAGCAGAAGATCGCTGAGAAGGGTTGGGCGATCTGGCCGCCGATTCCATTCAGCTACCGAACGGCGGTGAGCAATCTGCCGGGGCCGGCACCGACCGCACCCGATAGCGTCAACTGGCTTGGTACAGACGACAATGCACGCGATGTCGCCGCGCGCGTCATCTACGGGTTCCGCATCTCGGTCCTGTTCGGCCTTATCCTCACCATCGCCAGCACGGTGATTGGCGTGCTTGCCGGGGCGATCCAAGGCTTCTATGGCGGCCTGACTGACCTCTTGTTCCAGCGCGGGCTCGAAATCTGGGGTGGCCTGCCATTCCTCTACGTGCTGCTGATCCTCTCCAGCGTCATCGTGCCGGGCTTCTGGACCTTGCTTGGCATCATGCTGCTGGTGAGCTGGACTTGGCCGGTCGGCGTCGTCCGTGCGGAATTCTTGCGCGCGCGCAACTTCGAGTATGTGCGGGCCGCCAAGGCCATGGGCATGAGCGACTGGCGCATCATGATCAAGCACATCCTGCCCAACGCCTTGGTCGCGACCCTGACGTTCCTGCCGTTCACGCTGAGCGGATCTGTCACGACGCTGACGGCGCTGGACTTCCTCGGCCTCGGCCTGCCGCCCGGCTCGCCGTCGCTGGGCGAGTTGCTGCAGCAAGGCAAAGAGAACCTGCAAGCGCCATGGCTCGGGATCAGCGGCTTCGTCGCGGTTGGCGGGATGCTGGTGCTGCTGATCTTCGTCGGTGAAGCGGTCCGCGACGCCTTCGACCCGCGGAAATCCATGGCATGAACAAGGCTTCGGGCGACGGACCATTGCTGCAGGTCGAGAACCTCTCCGTCGCGTTCCGCGACCGGGTCGTCGCGCAGGACATCAACTTCTCGATCGGACGCGGCGAGACGCTCGCGCTGGTCGGCGAATCGGGATCCGGCAAGTCGGTAACCGCGCTCTCCATCCTGAAGCTGCTGCCTCCGGCCGGGCATCATCCGTCGGGGCGCATCCTGTTCCAGGGCGAGGATCTGATGAAGGCTTCGCCGAACAAGCTGCGCGAGGTGCGCGGCGATCGCATCGCGATGATCTTCCAGGAGCCGATGACCTCGCTCAATCCACTGCACCGGATCGAGCGACAATTGATCGAGACCTTGACGCTGCACCGCAAGCTCCAGCGCGGGGCGGCACGCAAGGAAGCGCTGGAGCTCCTGAAGCTGGTGCAGATCGGCGACGCGGAAAAGCGCATGAGCGCCTTCCCGCACGAATTGTCCGGCGGACAGCGTCAGCGCGTCATGATCGCCATGGCGCTCGCCAACAATCCGGACCTGCTGATCGCCGACGAGCCGACCACCGCGGTCGACGTCACGATCCAGGCGCAACTCTTCAAGCTGCTGTTGGAGCTGCAGCGCGAGCTCGGCATGGCGATCCTCCTCATCACCCACGATCTTGGCCTGGTACGCAACGTCGCGCGCGAAGTCTGCGTCATGCAGAACGGCGTTATTGTCGAACGGAGCGAGACCGAGACCCTGTTCCGCAATCCGCAGCATCCCTATACGCGGCATCTGCTGGCCGCCCAGCCGCAGCCGAAAGGCGAGCTCAGGACCGGCGGCAGCGAAATCATGTCGGCGAAGAACCTGAAGGTGTGGTTCCCGATCAAGGCCGGCGTGCTCCGCCGCGTGGTCGGCCACGTGAAGGCGGTGGACGGGATCGACATCGACGTGCGCGAGGGCGAGACCATCGGAATCGTCGGCGAATCGGGATCGGGCAAGACCACGCTGGCGCTCGGCCTCCTGCGTCTCGTGGAATCGGAAGGGGCGATCCTATTTATGGGGCGCAACATTGAGAAGCTGAAGCGCTGGGATCTGCGGCCGGTGCGCCGAGAGATGCAGATCGTGTTCCAGGATCCCTACGGATCACTCTCGCCGCGCCTGTCTGTCGGCGAGATCGTGTCCGAAGGGCTCGACGTGCACGGCCTGATGAAGGACGAGGGCGAACGCGACGCTGCGGTGGTCGCGGCGCTCAAGGAAGTCGGCCTCGATCCCGAAACACGCCATCGTTATCCGCACGAATTCTCCGGCGGGCAACGCCAGCGCATCGCGGTGGCGCGCGCCCTCATCCTGAAGCCCAAGCTGATCGTGTTGGACGAGCCGACTTCTGCGCTCGACATGTCGGTACAGGCGCAGATCGTCGATCTGCTGCGCGACCTGCAGAAGAAGCACGGCTTTACCTATTTCTTCATCAGCCACGATTTGCGCGTGATCCGCGCCATGAGCGACCGGGTGATCGTGATGCGCAACGGCAAGGTGGTGGAGAAAGGCACCGCCAATCAGATCTTCGAAGCGCCGCAGGAAGACTACACCAAGGCCCTGCTGGCGGCCGCGCTCCATATGGAAGTCGCACATCTGGAGGCGATCCGGCAATGAACCGCACCCTGCTGTTCGTCGGCGCCGGCGCGCGAACGGACTCCTGGATCAACGCGTTCGCCGAGGTCGCACCGGAGATCGACTTCCAGCCCTATGAACCGGGGCAGGATGTCTCCGACGTTCCGTATTGTCTCGCCTGGAAAGCACCGCCTGGCATCTGGCCGGCTATGAAAAATCTCAAGATCATCTTCGGCATCGGCGCCGGCGTTGACCGCTTGCTGGCGGATTCCAGTCTGCCGCGCGATGTGCCGCTGGTGCGCATGGTGGAGCCGGAGCTGACCCGCGGCATGGTCGAATACGTGCTCTGGCAGTGCCTGTTCCATCACCGCAAGGTGTGGGAGCTGGAAGCGGCGCAGAGTTGCTCCACGTGGCGGCCGCACAGCTACCCCGCGCCATGGGACCGCACCATCGGGATCATGGGCCTGGGCGAGCTGGGATCAGCCGCCGCTGAAAGACTGGTCGAGTTCGGCTTCACGGTCCGCGGCTGGAGCCGCACGCCCAAGTCGCTGCCGAAGGTAGAGAGCTTCTTTGGCGCGGACCAGTTGCCGGCATTCCTCTCCAAGACCGAAATACTCGTCTGCCTGCTGCCGCTGACGGCCGATACACGCGGCATCCTCAATGCCGCCTTGTTCGCGCAGCTGCCGCGCCGCGCCAGCATCATCAATGCCGCGCGCGGTGGGCATCTGGTCGAAGCGGATCTGTCGGCGGCGATGGCGTCGGGCCAGATCAATGCCGCCACGCTCGATGTGTTCGAGACCGAACCGCTGCCGCCGGAGCATCCCTTCTGGTCGACTGAGCGGCTCTATATCACGCCGCATAATGCCAGCATCACCGACCCGCGCTCCGCGGCTTGGCGCATCGCCAAGCAGATCGCCAAATTTGAAGCCGGCGAGGGGCTGGACCATGTCGTCGATTGCGCGCGTGGATACTAAGAGCCCCGCAACGCGGCGCGCAATGCTGCGCCGGCGGACGCCAATTCTTCGTCAGATGCGCGGGGCGTCGAACGGAAGGTCAGTTTTTCCTCAGCGATGTACCGACGCGACGTGATATCCGTCATTTCGTGCATCGGCACCACATGCGCATGTACGTGCGCGTGATCGCCACCTGTCAATACGAAGGCGACGCGCGGAGCGCCATAGACTGTCTTCATCGCTCGCGACAAGCGTTGGCCGACATTAATCGATCGGCTGGCGGTCGCTTCCGGCGGGCTCTCGAAATAGGGAACGTGCTCGCGCGAGACGATCTGGGTGTGCCCCGTCCGAATTGGATGGATGTCGGCGAGCGCTATCAAGAGATCATACTCGTAGATCGCCTCGGAGCGGGCCTCACCAGCAATCAGCTGGCAGAACAGGCACTGTGGCATACGACCTGATCTCCGAAAGTTGCACTACCGCCTTCTTCGCGTCCTTTGATTCACCGGCCGCGGCCGCGGTGCGGGCTTGGGTGCGATGATGGCGCTGCCCTTCCCCTTGCCCGGCTGTGCCCAGGCCTGCACGAACGAGAAGAGGGCCCGCAGGCCGAGCGCCTCGCCGCCTTCCGGCCGGCCGGGCCGGTCGCGGTTGTTCCAGGCGAAGGTGTCGATGTGGGCCCACCGCGTGCCGGGCTCGATGAATTCCTGCAGATAGAGCGCGGCGGTGATGGCGCCGGCAAAAGAACCGCTGCCGACATTGCTGATGTCGGCAACCTTGCTGTCGAGCAGTGCGCGATAACCCTTGTGCAGCGGCAGGCGCCACATCGGGTCATCCTCCGCCTTGGCGTGGCGCAGCAGCGCCTCCGCGACGTCGTCGTCATTACAGAACAGGGCCGGCAGATCGGGCCCCAACGCCACGCGCGCCGCGCCGGTCAGCGTGGCGGCATCGAGGATGAGGTCGGGCTTGTCACGATGCGCCTCCGCCAGCGCGTCGCACAGGATGACGCGCCCCTCCGCGTCGGTGTTGCCGATCTCGACCGTGATGCCCTTGCGCGTACGGATGACGTCGAGCGGGCGATAGGCATTGCCGTTGACCGCGTTTTCCACCGCGGGGATGAGCAGGCGCAGGCGCACCTTCAACCCTGCATCCATGATCATCCGGGACAGCGCCAGCATCAAGGCAGCGCCGCCCATGTCCTTTTTCATCAGCAGCATGCCGCTGGAGGGCTTGAGATCCAGTCCGCCGCTGTCGAAGCACACGCCCTTGCCGACCAGCACCAGGCGCGGGCCGCTGGTGCCCCAGCTCATGTCGATCAGGTGCGGCGGCCGCGCGGCGGCGCGGCCAACCGCGTGGATCGCCGGGTAGTTCCTCTTCAGCAGATCATCGCCGACGATGACGTTGAACTTCGCCTTATGCGCCTTGGCGACGGCACGCGCGGCCGCGGCCAGATGCGGCGGGCCCATATCCTCCGCCGGCGTGTTGATGAGGTCGCGCGCGAGGGTCAGGGCTGCAACCGTGCGGCGCACCGCAGGGCGATCGACACCCGCAGGCCAGACCAGGCGCGCCAGGTCCCCGCTGCGCTTCTTGTAGCGCTGGAACCGGTAGGCGCCGATCGCCCAGGCGAAGCAGGCCGCCTCTGCTTCCGCGCCATCGACCTCGTCCGCGAGCCTGTAATCGCCCTTCGGCAGCGACGTGGGCAGCGAGGCCATCGACCAACGATCGAGTCCTTCCTCGATTCCGACCACCACCTGCGCCAGGCCGCCTTCGCCGTTCGGCACCAGGCACGTGCTTCCCGGCTTGGCGGTGAACCCCGCGGCGCGGATCCATTGGCCGACCGATTGCGGCTGGCGCTTCATCCAGGCCTCCAGGCGCTGGGCGCGCAGCGGCACGATCTCGACAGCTTGTGCCGCGCGGTCGATCAGATGGTCGAACAAGACTGGACTCCCTTGATGGAAACGGCGTGGTCGGCGCGGATTGTAGCCATGCTTCCGCCCGCTTCCTAGAGCGCGCGGGCGTCGATATGCTAGGCGCGACAGGAGGATGGCGAACGTGAGTCTGGAGACCCGGCAGCACGAACAACTGATTCCGGCAGAAGAGCGCGACGCGCCGCGCATCGAGGCGCTGCCGGAGGAGACGAGCCTTTCTCCCTTCCTGCAGAGGCTGTCGCGGACGGCGCCGTTCCTGTTCATGGCCGTGCTGATCTTCGGGGCGCTCGCCTGGCGGCCGACCACGGCGCCGATCGAACTCGAGACGCTGGCATCCGCCTGGCATATGTATCTGCGCGACACGCTGGTACCGCTGCGCAATGGGCTGCTTGCGCCGGAGATTCCGCCGCTGCTGCATTGGCTGATCGTGGGTGGTTGGCAGGTCTTTGGCGTAAGCGAGTGGTGGCCACGGCTGGTGCCGGCGCTGGCGGCCATCGCTACCGTCCTTCTCGTCGGGCGGACCGCCTTGGTGCTGTGGCCGCATCGGGCAGCCACGCCGATCTTCGCGCGGCTGCTGCTGACCGGTGTCGGCGCCTTTGCGGTGGCCATGACCATGGTGGAGCCGCAGACCGTCGCCTTGCCCTTCATCCTCGCCAGCTTTCATGCCCTGAGCGAACTGTGGATGGGCAAGCCGGGCTTCTTCCGCACCATCGCAGGCTGGCTGCTGAGCGCGGCTGCGGCCGCGCTGGCGGTGATGGCGGGGGGCTGGTCCTGGGCGCTGGTGCCCATGCTGTGCGCCATCGGCATCTGGCTGCTGGACGATGTGACGCGGCAGGAGCGTAGCATCATCCTGTGGATGCTGGGGGGCTTGGTGATCAGCACGTTGGCCCTGCTGCCGGCGTGGCTCTGGCTGCGTACGCTGGGCGGCGAGCAGATGCTGTTCCATTTTGGCAATGGCTGGAGCGATCCGGCCACCGAAGCGTCTCGCTCCGAGCCATGGTCGCTGCTCCTGTTGCCGGTCGTGCTGTACCCCTGGATCTGCTGGAAGACCCTGTCGCGCGCGCTCAGCCGCCATCTGCGGGAAAAGGTCGGCGTCGGCTTCCGCCTCTGCCTCGCGTTTCTGGCGGCCACGGTAATCGCGGGCGTCGTTTCCGGCTGGCAGCTCGTCGGGTTGTTGTCGGTGGTCTGCCCCCTGTCGCTTCTGGGCGCGCGGCTGCTCGCGACACAGGAGATCAAGCCGAAGGACTTCCATGCCGTGGTGCCGGGCTTCTTCGCGCTCTTCATCGGGCTCATCTTCTTCCTGATGAACATCGTGCCGACCGCGCATCTGGATGTGGTCTGGCGCCAGGTGTTCGGCGCGCCGCTGCCGATCTGGCTCGGCGGCATCGGGCTCGCCGCCGGCCTCTCACTGCTGGTGATCGGCTATATCCTGGCGCAATTGTCACCGAGCCATCAGGTCTCGCGCACCCTGCAGGTCGCGATCCTGCCGACCTTGCTCATGACGTCGCTCAACCTAGAGTTCGACGGCAATCTCAGGCCCTTCTTCGACCTGACGCCGGTCGCCAGCCGCATGAAGCAGCTGCAGGATGCCGGCCTGTCGGTCGCGGTGTTCTCCGACTATCGCGGCGAGTTCGACTTCGCGGGCAGGCTGGAGATTGCCCCGCAGCCCGTCCGCACGCGGGTGGAGGCCGCGCGCTGGGCCGCCGCCCATCCGGCCGGTGCGATCGTCACCTATTTCGACGGCTCGCCGCTGCGCCTGCCGGCCCTGCCGATGTTCCGCGGCGTGGCGCGCGACCGATGGGTCGCGATCTGGCCGGCGAGCGTGATCGAAGGGCCGGATTCACCCGTCCTTAACAGCCAGTTCTAGTCTGGACCATAGCCCGGCCGTCGCCGCAGACAGCATGTCGACCGTCTGATAGAGTGATTCGAATAGAGGACCGGGGGAGTTCATGACCTCTTACACGATGGGGTACCAGCAAGTTCGCGGGGCGGAGCGGCGGCGCGACCGACGTCTGCCATTGCCGATCTTCACGGTGCGGCTGGACGGCGTCGCCTACCAGACCATGAATTGGTCCTTGGGCGGCCTGCTGATCGAAGGCTACGCGGGCGAGCGCGCGGCGGGCGACGCCGTGCAGATCGATATCAAGGCCAGGGACAACACCGCCGACTTCCGCATGCGGATCGCGGTCAAGGTGATCCGAGTTGTGCCCGGCAAAAGCATCGCCCTGCAGTTCGACGCGATGAGTCCGGAGATCTACGAGTTCTTTGAGCGCTGCTTCGCCGACCGCTTCAAGCGGCGCTGATCTCGACGATGTAGCGCGCCTGCGATGATCTTCAACGCAAGTGCACTGGACGTCCTGGCGCTGGCTCTGTTCTTCGCGGCCATCGTCGCCTATTCGCGTTATGCCGATCACAGTGGCGACCGGCTGCTCAATGCCCGAATGCGCGAGATTCGGACCCGCTGGATGCGGCGCTATCTGGCGCGCGAGGATCGGGTGCTGGATTCGATCCTCACCGGCCATTCCATCAATTCGATCGCCCTGTTCAGCTCGGCCACGCTGTTGATCGTGGTGGCGCTGCTTGGCGTGCTCGGCAATACCGACATGGCCTACCGGCTCGCGACCCAAAGCAGCTTCGTTGCGCACACCACCGTCGAGCTGTTCCAGATCAAGCTGATCGGGCTGGTGTGCGTGTTCATCTACGGCTTCTATCGCTTCACCTGGGCACTGCTGCAATACAACTACTATCTGGCACTGCTGGGCTCGGCGCCGCTCAAGGATCAACTGACTGACGCGATGATCGAGCAGATGGGAAACCAGATGTCGGTCGTGCTGAACAGCGCCGTCACCAATTTCCACAGCGGCTTCCGCACCTACTACTATGCCCTCGCCTGGGTCGGCTGGTTCTTTCACCCCCTGTTCTTCATGGGCGCGACAGCGTTCGTGACCTTTGTGTTGGTCTATCGGCAGATCGCCTCGCCCGCCGCCGGCGCAATCAAGGGCTATGCGGCCCTGCTGCATGAGGTCGATCGCGACCTGAAGGGCTGATCACTTCGACCGGTGTCGCAGATTTGTTTCTGTGCCGGATGGCAATTTGTGTCATAGCGTCCACGTGCTGATGGTCATCCCGGCTCGAGGGCCCGCCGGGTTTTTGGGATGAGCATATGACGGACGGCAAGGTTTTCTGTATCGGCTGGGCCAAGACGGGCACGACGACGCTCGGTTCCTGTCTGGAAATTCTAGGTTACAAGCATCAGGGTCAAGATCTTGACCTCGTTTACAATGTCAGAGACGGCAACCTTGACCGCATCTTCTCGGTTGTCGACCAGTTTGATGTGTTCGAAGACTGGCCATGGATCCTGCTCTACAAGGAGCTCGACCAACGCTACCCCAACAGCAAATTCATCCTGACCGTGCGGGACATCGAACGGTGGTGGCGGAGCTACGAGAACCACATCAGCACGCGCGGCGCCCGTCCCCGTCCCGACATCGTGGAAATCCGCAAGATCATTTATGGCTTTGAGGAAGACCTTCAGCACAGGCAGGCCTATGTCGACCGCTACTTGCGGCATAACGACGAGGTCCTGCGCTACTTTGCCGGGCGCCCGAACGATCTTCTGGTCATGAATTGGGAGAACGGTGACGGCTGGCCTAAGCTGTGCCGGTTCCTGGGCAAGCCCGTGCCCAACCAACCGCTGCCCCACGCCAACGTTGGGCGCTATCAACCCTGGCACAAGCGGCTGCGCCATCTGCTCCGCCGGACGGTGGTCCGGAATCGGCTGCGGCCGGCGTCCTGACCTGGTTTAGGCGTTGATGGCCTCGAGGCGCCGGAGGCGGACCTGCATGAACCAGCAGGCGAGCGTGGTCAGCCAGCGATTGAGCCGGCCGGTGGGCGCAAGGCCGCTCGCCTTCAGCGCCATGGCGATGCCGCGCTCCACGTGGTGCCGGCGATAGACCGCATAGGCCCGGCGCGCATAGGCCCGGGCGAAGCGCGAGCGGTCATACTTCTCATCCGGATGGTTGGCGGCGAAATAGGCGTAGGCGAGCTCGTCATCCTCCGATTCGCCAAGCCGCTGCAGCGTCACCTTCAAGCGCCTCCAGCCGTTGAGGCCTTCGCGATCCAGGTAGCGCCGCAGGTTGCTATAGAAGAGCTTGTAGTGCCTGAGCTCATCCGCCGCGATGTTGCGGCAGATCTCCTTCAGCACGGGCTCGTCCGTCGCCTCCCGAAGCGCCGCGTAGTAGGAGGAGGTTCCGGTCTCCACGATGCAGCGCGCCACCAGCTCTCCGGCCCGCGAACCGCGCACTGATTCCTCGGCATCAATGTCGATGGAATAGCCGTCGGTGAAACGTTTGAAGGCCGTTGCGAAATCGAAGCTGGGGTCGGCCAGCTTTGCCCACCGGGCAAGGGCCTGCCCGTGCTGCACTTCCTCCTGCGCCCATTCGGCAGCGACGGCCTGGAACTCCGGGTCGTCCGCAAACACCCGGTTGAGATAGGTCGCGTAGTCCCCGCCGTTGAATTCCACCATGGCGGCGGCCTTCACCAGCTTTACGAATTCCGGATCGACCCGCGCGGGGTCGAACTGATTCCAGGGAATCTGCTCCAGCGTCCAGTGCTTCATGGTCGTCGGTGCGTTACCACTCAGTTGACATAGCCGGCTCCTCTCCCCTCAGGATGCCAGCCGAACATGGGGATGGCCCGGAGGTTAGGCGAGGCGTGCCACTCTGACAAGCATGTGACAGGAAGCCCGTCTCAAGCCGGCAGGTCAGTAAACAACCACGTCGACCGCTTGTAACCGGGCCTCGGCGACTTCCAGGGTCTTCATTGCCTCTTTCCGGGTCTCGTCGTCCTTGGCGTCCTCGACATCCTCTCGGGCGTCCTGGATGGCCTGCAGAGCCTGGTCACGCTGGATTTCCGCGACCGGGAGCGCATGCTCGGCCAGAACCGTGCAGCCGGCGCCGGTGACCTCGGCGAAGCCGCCCTCGACGAAAATGCGGTCCGTCACCTTGCCGCCTTGGAACACCGAGATCACCCCGGGCCGGACGGTGGAGATGAGGCGCGCGTGGCCCGGCAGGACGCCGAAGTCACCCTCGGTGCCCGGCACCACCACCGACTCGACATCCGCGGAGAACAGCAAGCGCTCCGGCGAGACCAGCTCGAATTTGACCGTATCCGGCATCTTCCATCCTTCCCACCTAGCCCAGCCGGGAAACCCAATCCCGGATCGAGCGGCGATACCCTTCCGGCATGTTCAACCCCGCGATCTCGGCCGGGGCGAACAGGCCCAGTTCCTTATGTTCATTGCTGAGCCGGAGTTTTCGCTCAGCCATCGGCAGGACGCCGAAGGTCACGATCAGCACCGCGCGGGTCGGAAGCACCGGATAGCGCCAGCAATCGATGAGATCGCCGATCTCGGCCTCGATTCCCAGCTCCTCCTCCAGTTCCCGCTTCAGGCAGGGAACCGGATCTTCCCCCGCTTCCAGCCGGCCGCCGGGCAGCTCCCACTCGTCGCGCTCGTTCTTGAGGAGAACAACCTTGGCGCCGACCAGGCAGACACCCTTGATGGAGACCGGCCAAACTGGCGACGTGCCCTGTCCGCCCGTCGCCGTCATGGCAAGCCCGGCTTACGCCGCCTCCGCCATCTTCTGCGCCTTGGCGACCGCTTCCTCGATCGTGCCCACCATGTAGAAGGCCGACTCGGGCAGGTCGTCATAGTCGCCGTTCACGATGCCCTTGAAGCCCTTGATGGTGTCCTCGAGCTTCACGAGCGCGCCCGGCGTGCCGGTGAAGACCTCGGCCACGTGGAACGGCTGCGACAGGAAGCGCTGGATCTTGCGGGCGCGGGCGACGACCAGTTTGTCCTCTTCGGACAGCTCGTCCATGCCCAGAATGGCGATGATGTCCTGCAGCGACTTGTAGGTCTGCAGCACGCGCTGCACCTCGCGCGCCACCTTGTAGTGCTCTTCGCCGACGACGCGCGGATCGAGGATGCGC
This sequence comes from Dongia deserti, assembly GCF_003574735.1. Lineage (GTDB taxonomy): Bacteria > Pseudomonadota > Alphaproteobacteria > Dongiales > Dongiaceae > Dongia_A > Dongia_A deserti. The sequence continues at coordinate 262,003 of NZ_QORW01000006.1, read as the reverse complement.
GAGGTCGAGTCGAGCGGGTCGACCGCCGGGAAGATGCCGAGCTCGGCGATCTGGCGCGACAGCACAGTGGTCGCATCCAGGTGCGAGAACGAGGTGGCGGGCGCCGGGTCGGTCAAGTCGTCGGCGGGCACGTAGATGGCCTGCACCGAGGTGATCGAGCCCTTCTTGGTGGTGGTGATGCGCTCCTGCAGCACGCCCATGTCGGTGGCAAGGGTCGGCTGATAACCGACCGCCGAGGGGATGCGGCCCAGCAGCGCCGACACTTCCGAACCCGCCTGGGTGAAGCGGAAGATGTTGTCGATGAAGAACAGCACGTCCTGGCCTTCTTCGTCGCGGAAATACTCCGCCTGGGTGAGGCCGGTCAGGCCGACGCGGGCGCGGGCTCCCGGAGGCTCGTTCATCTGGCCATACACCAGGGCGACCTTGGATTCGCCGTCGAGCTGGATGACCTTCGATTCCATCATCTCGTGATAGAGGTCATTACCCTCGCGCGTGCGCTCGCCGACGCCGGCGAACACCGACACGCCGCCATGCGCCTTCGCAACATTGTTGATCAGCTCCATGATGGTGACCGTCTTGCCGACGCCCGCGCCGCCGAACAGGCCGATCTTGCCGCCCTTCGGATAGGGAGTAAGCAGGTCGATGACCTTGATGCCGGTGACGAGCACCTGCGGCTCGGGCGCCTGGTCGACGAACTCCGGCGCCGGGCGGTGGATCGGATAGCTGGTCTTGGCCTTGACCGGCCCGCGCTCGTCCACCGGCTCGCCGATCACGTTGATGATGCGGCCCAGTACCTCGCGGCCGACCGGCACGGTGATGCCGGCGCCGGTGTCGACTGCTTCCTGGCCGCGGACCAGACCGTCGGTCGTGTCCATCGCGATGGTGCGGACGGTGCTCTCGCCCAGATGCTGCGCGACCTCGAGCACCAGGAGCTTGCCGTGGTTCTGCACATGCAGCGCGTTCAGAATCGCCGGCAGGTCGCCCACGAACTGCACGTCGACGACGGCGCCCATCACTTGCGTGATCTTGCCGACCAGGTTCTTGGCCATCGATCTCTCCTTCAATCCGTCCGTGATCTCACAGCGCCTCGGCGCCGGAGATGATTTCGATCAGTTCCTTGGTGATGTACGCTTGGCGCGTGCGATTGTAAGTGATGCTCATGCGGTTGATCATCTCGCCCGCATTGCGGGTCGCGCTGTCCATCGCCGACATCCGGGCGCCCTGTTCGCTGGCCGCGTTCTCCAGCAGCGCGCGATAGATCTGCATGCCGATGTTGCGCGGCAGCAGATCTGCCAGGATCGCATCCTCCTCCGGCTCGTATTCATAGCTCGCGAGCTCGGGATCGGCATCCTCGTTGGCAGCACCCGCAGGCGCGAACGGGATCAGCTGCTGCGTGGTCACGATCTGCGTGATGGCCGATTTGAACTTGTTGTAGATGATCGTGCAGATGTCGAACTCGCCGCGGTCGAACATGTGGCGGATGCGCTGCGCGATCTTATCGGCCTCGTCATAGTTGAGGCGCGGTTTGCCCACACCCTCGATCGTGCCGATGATCTCGTTGGCGAATTCGCGGCGCAGCTGGTCGCGGCCCTTGCGGCCCACGCACAGGATCTTCAGCGTCTTGCCGTCGCGCCGCAGTTCGCGCGCCAATCGGCGCGCCTGGCGCACGATGGACGAGTTGAAGGCGCCGCACAGGCCGCGGTCGGAGGTCATCACCACAATCAGGTGGACCTGGTCCTTGCCGGTGCCGGCAAGGAGTGCCGGCGCACTCTCGCGTCTCTGCACGGTCGAGGCGACCGAGGCCAGCACGCGCTCCATGCGCTCGGCATAGGGACGCGCGGCTTCCGCCTGCCCCTGCGCGCGGCGCAACTTCGCCGCCGACACCATCTTCATGGCGGAGGTGATCTTCTGCGTGTTCTTCACGCTGTTGATGCGGACCTTGAGGTCCTTGAGGCTTGGCATGCCTTAGGGCCCTTCAGATCAGGCGAACGACTTCACGAACGCAGTCAGGACGTTGTTCAGCTTGTCCTCGGTCGCCTTGACGATCTCGCGCTCCTTGCGGATCGACTCCAGCACATCGGCATGCTTGGCGCGCACCTCGTTGAGGAACGCCGCCTCGAAGCGGTTCACATCCTCGACCTTGATGGTGTCGAGATACCCGCGGACACCGGCGAAGATCGAAACCACCTGCTCCTCGACCGGCATCGGCTGGAACTGGCCTTGCTTCAAGAGCTCCGTCAGGCGCGCGCCGCGCGCCAGCAGCTTCTGCGTGGCGGCATCGAGATCCGAGGCGAACTGCGCGAAGGCCGCCATCTCGCGGTACTGCGCGAGCTCCAGCTTGATGCGGCCCGCAACCTGCTTCATCGCCTTGATCTGAGCGGCGGATCCGACGCGGCTGACCGACAGACCGACGTTAATCGCCGGACGGATACCGCGATAGAACAGGCCGGTCTCCAGGAAGATCTGGCCATCGGTAATGGAAATCACGTTGGTCGGAATGTAGGCCGACACGTCGCCGGCCTGCGTTTCGATCACCGGCAGGGCGGTCAGCGAGCCCGCGCCATGCTGATCGTTCATCTTCGCCGCGCGCTCCAGCAGGCGGGAGTGCAGGTAGAACACGTCGCCCGGATAGGCCTCGCGTCCCGGCGGACGGCGCAGCAGCAGCGACATCTGACGATAGGCGACGGCCTGCTTGGAGAGGTCATCATAGAAGATGACAGCGTGCATGCCGTTGTCGCGGAAGAACTCGCCCATCGAGGCGCCGGTGTAGGGCGCGAGGAACTGCAGCGGCGCGGGTTCGGACGCGGTGGCGGCGATCACGATCGAATATTCGAGCGCGCCGGCATCTTCCAGCAACTTCACGATCTGCGCGACAGTGGAACGCTTCTGGCCGACCGCGACATAGACGCAGTACAGCTTCTTCGATTCATCGCCCGACGCGTTGATGGTCTTCTGGTTGATGATGGTGTCGATAATGACTGCCGTCTTGCCGGTCTGACGGTCGCCGATGATGAGCTCGCGCTGGCCGCGTCCGATCGGCACCAGGCTGTCGATCGCCTTGAGACCGGTTTGCATCGGCTCGTGCACCGACTTGCGCGGGACGATGCCCGGAGCCTTCACCTCCACGCGCTGGCGCTTCACGTCGGTCAGCGGGCCCTTGCCATCGATCGGGTTGCCGAGCGCATCGACCACGCGGCCCAGTAGGCCCTTGCCCACCGGCACGTCGACGATGGCGCCGGTGCGCTTGACGGTATCGCCTTCCTTGATCGTACGGTCATCGCCGAAGATCACGACGCCGACATTGTCGGTCTCGAGGTTGAGGGCCATGCCGCGGATGCCGCCCGGGAACTCGACCATTTCGCCGGCCTGCACCTTGTCCAGGCCATAGACGCGGGCCACACCGTCGCCCACGGAGAGCACGGTGCCGACTTCGGTGACATCAGCCTCGGTGCCGAAATTCTCGATCTGCTGTTTCAGAATGGCAGAGATTTCGGCGGCGCGGATTTCCATTATCCAACCCCTTTCATCGCGAGCTGCAGCTTCTGCAGCTTCGTTTTCACGGATCCATCGATCATGCGGCTGCCGACGCGGACGATCAGTCCGCCGAGCAGGCTGGGATCGACCTTCATGTCGATCGAGACCTTGCCGCCGACCACACGTTTGATTGCTTCAACGACGGCCGACTTCTGCGTGTCAGTCAGAGCGTGGGCGGCGGTCACTTCCGCCGCCACCTCGCCGCGCTTGTCGGCCAGCATCTTCTGGAATGACTTGATGATCGCGGGTAGCGCGAACAGGCGCCGCTTGGCGGCGATCAGCCCGACGAAGCGCTGGGTCAGATCGTCGAAATCGGCTGCCTTGGCCACGGCCGCGATCGCGCGCGACTGGTCAGCGCGATCCATCAAGGGACTTGTAATCAGTTTCTGGAGGTCGCTGCTCTCGGCGATCATGTGGCTAAGTGCGACGAGATCCGCCGATACAGCGTCGAGCCCGCGCTTTTCTTCCGCCAGTTCGAGCAGCGCCGCGGCATAACGCTGCGCCAGCCCGCCGTGCTCTGATATCTGGGCCGCCAAATCCGCCCCCTGCCCTGCTCTGCGGTCGCCGGCTTGAGGTGCCGCCGATCCAGCTCAACCATTGAAACGATTTGATGAAATCGCGTGGAAACCGCGACCAACGCCGCGGCGCCGGACCCGTCCAGCCAACACCACAGCTGCCCATCGCAGCTTGTCCCGGCCGCGAAAAGCGTGCGGTGTGTAACACAGGAAGCAGGGGTGCGCAACAGCACCGGGGCAAGGTGCCGCACCCCTGGTCAAGGGTTTGAAACATTTGCGCAAAGTGGCCCGGCAGAGCCGACGATTTGAGCCTGTGTCTACGTCGTCTGACGACCGGGATCCGTCAGCTAAACTGCCCCTTCGGCCGATGGGACAACCATGCGGACGCCACCCCGCCCCTTTCAACGGGCCGCAGATCGCCTGGGCTACATGAAGCTGTAGGGATCGATGTCGATTTCGAGCGCCAGGTCGCCACGCGTTTTCACGCCACCCAGCCAGTGGCGCAACACCGGTTGTACCGGAACGTCACGGCGCACCTTCACCAGAAAGCGCCGGCGGTGCCGTCCGCGCAGCAAGGCGAGCGGTGCCGGCGCTGGACCCAGCACATGGATGCCGTCCTGATGCGGCGCCGTGCGCGCGAGATGCTGGCCGAAGCGATCCACTTCGTCCGGATCGCTGCCCGAAATGATCACCGCCGCCAGGCGCCCGAAGGGCGGCATGCCGGCGACCCTGCGTTCCTCCGCCTCGAGCGCATAGAAGCGGTCGCGGTCGCCCGCCTTCAGCGCCTGCATCACCGGGCGGCTGGGATCGTAGGTCTGGATCAGGACGAGACCGGCGAGATCGGCGCGGCCCGCACGGCCTGCGACCTGGTGCAGCAACTGGAAGGTCCGCTCCGCCGCGCGCAAGTCGCCACCGGAGAGGCCGAGATCGGCGTCCACCACCCCGACCAGCGTGAGGTTCGGGAAATGGTGCCCCTTGGCGATGATCTGCGTGCCGATCACCAGATCGACCTCGCGCTGGGCGATCATGCGCAGCAGCTCCGCCGTCTTGGCCGGGCCACTCGCGGTATCGCTGGTGAGGATAAGGCGGGACGCTTCCGGGAAAAGCGCTGCGGCCTCCTCCGCCACGCGCTCCACGCCGGGACCGCAGGCCGCCATTGATCCTTCCGCACCGCAAGCCGGGCACTTGGCCGGCGGCGGCGCCTCGAATCCGCAATGGTGGCACTGCAGGCGTCCGAGATAGCGATGCTCCACCAGCCAGGCGCTGCAGTTGGGGCATTGCAATCGATGCCCGCAGGCGCGGCAGAGAGTGAGCGGCGCGTAGCCACGGCGGTTGAGAAACAACAGCGCCTGTTCCTTGCGCTCCAGCGTGGCGCGGATCGCCTCGCGCAGCGGCGGCGAGAGCCAGGATTGCCGAGGGGGCGGCTCGCGGCGCAGATCGACAAGGCGCACTTCCGGCAATTGCGCGGGCCCGTGCCGATCCGGCAGATGCAGGAAGCGATATCGCCCCATCTCGACATTATGCATGGTCTCCAGCGAGGGCGTGGCGGAGGCGAGGATGACGGGAATCTGCGCCAAGTGCCCGCGCACCACCGCCATGTCGCGCGCCTGATAGACGACTCCATCTTCCTGCTTGAAGGCCTGCTCGTGCTCTTCATCGACGATGATGAGGCCGAGATCGCGAAAGGGGAGGAACAGCGCCGAGCGTGCGCCGACGATCACCTTCGCATCGCCGCGCAGCACCGCGCGCCACGTCAAGCGCCGCTCGAGCCCCGTCAGTTCCGAATGCCATTGCCCCGGCGCCGCGCCGAACCGTTCCATGAATCGCTCCAGCCACTGCGTGGTGAGCGCGATCTCCGGCAGCAGGATCAGCGCCTGCTTGCCGCGCTTGAGGCATGCAGCGATCGCTTCGAAATAGACTTCGGTCTTGCCGGAGCCCGTGACACCATCGAGCAGCGTGACACCGGCATGCGCCTGGATCAGCTCATCAGCGGCCGCGCGCTGCGCAGGCGAAAGCTGCGCGCCGGGCAGATCGGGATCGGGCTGGCCGAACGGCTTGGCGAGCGGTTGCGCGACCACGCGCAACTGCCCAAGCTCGGCCATCTTGGTGAGCACGCCGGCCGTCACGCCGGCTCTCTTCGCCAGATCGCTAGGCAGCATCGACGGAATGTCGGCGAGCGCCTCCAGAACGCGCTGTCGCGATGCTGTCATTTGACCCAGTGATGGATCGCCGACCGCATAGGCCTTGAGGCTGCGCTCGGGCTTGAAGGCGTCGCTGACGCTCATCGCCATCTTGAGGACGGCGCCGGGCGCTGAGAGGCAATAATTCGCCACCCAGTCGATGAAGCGTCGCGAGATCTCCGGCAGCGGCGCTATTTCAAGTCTTGCTTCGATTTGTTTCAGTTTGGCGCGCGGCACATCGTCCTTGGCCTCGCCCCACACCACGCCGAGGATCGACCGGGAGCCGAGGGGCACTTCCACGAAATCCCCGGCCGCAATGTCCATGCCATCCGGCACCAGATAGTCATAGGCACCGCTCAAGGGCAGCGGCAGCAATACCCCGATCCGGCGATCCGTAGCCGCTTCCGTTTCAGGTGGCGTATTGCTGGCGAAGAGCGATGCCATGGGCTAGACTCGGGGCGACGTCCGGGGGTCGATTCGGGACAGCGGCATCGTACCGCGCCACCGCATCCGCCGAAACCTGGATTTGTGACGAATTGCTACGAGTGAAACGACTGCCATGAAATTCTTTCTCGATACCGCAGAGATCAATGATATCCGCGAGCTGGCCGCATCCGGGCTGGTCGACGGCATCACTACCAATCCCTCTCTGGTGCTGAAGTCTGGCCGCCAGTTCGTCGATGTGGTGCGCGAGATCTGCGAGATCGTGCCCGGCCCGGTCAGCGCCGAGGTTATCTCCACCGATCACGAGACCATGCTGGCCGAAGGGCGCAAGCTCGCGAAGATCGCCGCCAATGTCGTGGTGAAAGTGCCGCTGACACCCGATGGCCTGAAGACCTGCAACAAGCTGTCGAAGGAAGGCACCAAGGTCAATGTCACGCTGTGCTTCACGCCGGCGCAGGCGCTGCTGGCGGCAAAATCGGGTGCGGCCTACATCTCGCCCTTCGTCGGCCGGCTGGACGACATCGGCACCGATGGCATGAAGCTGATCGCCGACGTCGTGCAGATCTATCGTGCCTATGCCCACATCAAGACCGAAGTGCTGGTCGCCTCCGTGCGCCATCCGATCCACATCATCGAAGCGGCGAAACTGGGCGCGGATGTCGCGACCATGCCGCCCAGCGTGCTGCGGCAGATGTTCAATCATCCGCTGACGGACAAGGGCCTCGCCGCCTTCCTGGCCGACTGGGCTAAGACCGGTCAGAAGATTCTCTAGCGTACGGGTCTCGCATGGCGGAGCGCACCGAGGAGCTGCAGAAGAAATCGCCGGCCCTGCCGAGTGCGGCCCAGGTGATCGCCTATCTGAGGCGCCATCCCGACTTTCTCTATCGCCATCCGGAGCTGCTGGATCTGCAGGCGCCGCCCGCGCGCCATAGCGATGGTGCCGTCGTCGATCTGCAGCATTTCATGGTGGAGCGCCTGCGCAATGACGTTGCAAAGCTGCGCGCCCACCAGGACGAGATCATCGCCAACAGCCGCGACAACCTCGGCACCCAGGAGCGCATCCACAAGGCGGTCCTGGCGCTGCTGGAAGCCGACACGTTCGAGGAGTTCATCGAGATCATCACCGGCGACCTGGTGCTGCTGCTCGAGGTCGACGTGGTGTGCCTCTGCATCGAGCGCACGGAAGGCTATAATCGCCGCCCGAAGCTGGACGGCCTGGAACTCTTGGAACAGGGTGCGGTCGACCGCATCATGGGCAAAGGGCGGCAGGTCCTGCTGCGCGACGACACGATCGGCGACCCGGAAGTATTTGGCGGCGCCGCGGAGCTGGTGCGCTCCGATGCGTTGGTGCGCCTCAAGCCCAGCAAGGCGGCACCCAATGCCGTGCTCGCCTTCGGCACGCGCCATCCGGGCTACTTCCACCCCGGGCAAGGCACCGAGCTGCTCAGCTTCCTCGGCCGGATTATCGAATTCGGCATCCGCTCGTGGCTGGACCTGCCGCGGCCTTGACGGACGGGGCCGAAGCGGCGGACGGCTTCCGCGCCGCCCCCGATCTGCAGAATGCGCTTGGTCAATGGCTGAGCTGGCTGGCGCATGAGCGGCGCGTGGCCGACCTGACGCGGCAAGCTTACACGCGCGACATCGGCCAGTTCCTCTCCTTCCTCGCCCGCCATCAGGGTGAGCTGCCGCGCCTTGCCAGCCTGGCACAGCTAAGCCGCAGCGATTTCCGCGCCTGGATGGCGGCACGCCAATCGGAGGGGATCGAGGCGCGCTCCCTCGCCCGCGCCTTGAGCGCGCTCAAGAACCTGTTCCGGTTTCTTGCCAAGCGCGGCCTTGCCGCCAATGGCGCCATCACGAGCTTGCGCGCGCCCAAACTGCCGCGCGCGGTTCCCAAGCCGCTGACCGTCGGCGAGGCCATGGACGTGGTGGACGAGGTCGCCTCGCTGCAGGAGGAGGACTGGATCGGCAAGCGCGATGCCGCGATCCTGATGCTGCTCTATGGCGCTGGCCTGCGCATTGGCGAGGCGGTCTCGCTCAATCGCCGCGATTTGCCGATGACTGGCGAGGCGCGCACGCTCACGGTCACCGGCAAGGGGCGCAAGACCCGCATCGTGCCGCTGCTGCCGGAGATCGTGACGGCCGTACGCGATTATCTGAAGGCCTGCCCCTGGGGCGGCACCGGCAGCGATCCCCTCTTCATGGGCGCCAAGGGCGGTCGGCTCAGCCCGCGTCTGGTGCAGAAAGCGATGCAGACCCTGCGCTTGGCGCTCGGGCTGCCGGAGACGGCGACACCCCACGCCCTGCGCCATTCCTTTGCCACTCACCTGCTCGGTGCCGGTGGCGATCTGCGCGCCATCCAGGAACTGCTCGGCCATTCCTCGCTCTCGACCACCCAACGTTACACCGACGTCGATGCGCAGCACCTGTTGCAGGTCTATCAGGCTGCCCACCCCCGCGCTCGGCGCTGAATCCTGATGGCGGCCATCATCCGCCCCCTGACCCCCGCCGACGCCAACGCGGTCGTCGCCATGCACGATTCCTTCATGGCCTATCTGGAGGAGCTGGGTGATCCAGATTCTGCGGTGAAGCACTTCACCACCGAGCGCTATCTCAAGGACGGTTTCGGTCCCGACCCGGCTTTTGCCGGCTACATCGCCGAAGATGAGGGCTCACCCTGCGGCTACCTCCTTTATTGCAAAGGATATAATGTAGACGTCGCGTATCGGCTGTTCTTCATCTGCGACCTGTGGGTGGAACCCGACGCGCGCGGCAAGGGCATCGGCCGCCGCCTGGTGGCGGCTTGCGCGGCGGATTGCCGGAAATGGGGCGGGGAATGGCTGGAATGGTATGTATACCGGCCCAACAAAATGGCGTTCGATTTCTATCGCAAGCTTGGCGCACTGGAGAGCGACGCGCTCGCCGTGATGACGCTCCGCGCCGACGCGCTCTAGGTCGGATCGCGGCACTCCTGTTCCTGCTGCTGCCGGCGTTCGCCGAAGCGCTGGAGGTCCGAGGAAATTCCTTCGTCGAGAACGGACAGAAGGTCATCCTGCGCGGCATTGCGATGGGCGACGTCACCGACCTGCCGTCCGATGTGGATCCCTATCCCGATATCAAGAATGAGTGGCATGCCAATGTGGTGCGCCTCTCCATCCATCCCGGCGCTTGGCGCGACAACAAGGACAAGGCGCTGAGCACGTTGCGGCAGCATGTCGATCAGGCCCGCGCCGCCGGCCTTTACGTCATCATCGACTACCACGTCATCGGATTCCCGGACGGCTATGCACTCGAGTATTTCGACGTCACGGAGCCGGACACCAGGACGACCTATTACGATTCGCGTTTCACCCTGGCGATGGATTTCTGGATGACCGTCGCGCTCCATTATCAGGATCCCGGCATCCTGTTCGAATTGTGGAACGAACCGAGCAGCAACACCGAAGAGGAGGAAGGCGGCGACCTCGCCTACTGGAAGCAATACCGCCCCTATTGGCGCGTACTGACCGACGCGATCCGCGCCAGCGGCAGCAGCAACGTCGTGCTCGTCGCGCCGCCGCTCTGGGCCTTCAACCTGAAGGGCTTGCGCGAGTCCCTGCTGCCGGATGAGAACACCGGCTACGTCTGGCACGTCTACCCCGGCCACTATCCGGAGGAATGGTCCGACACGCTCGACGATCTCGACAAGGAGAAGCCGGTCATCGTGACCGAATGGGGCTTCGAGCCGGACGCCAAGCAGCACTGGTCCGGCACCGCCGGGGATTACGGCACGCCTTTCGCCGACTTCATGGATGCGCGCGAATTGTCATCGACCGCCTGGTGCTGGAACCCCGATTACGGCCCGAGCCTGCGCCGCAAGAACGGCAAGTTGACGGTGTGGGGCCAGTTCGCGAAGGACTATCTCGCGAAGCATGCCACGCAGGAAGCGGCAAATTAGTCCATGCTGATCGTATTCTCAGGATTGCCCGGAACCGGCAAGACCTCCATCGCGCGAGAGTTGGCGCGACGCATCAGAGCGGCATATCTGCGCATTGATACTGTCGAACAGGCGCTTCGAGCCTGTGGGACGCTCGAAGAGATCATGGAAGAAGGGTACGAGACTGCCTATCGCGTGGCGAAGGACAATCTGGAACTAGGCTTGACCGTCATTGCCGATGCAGTCAACGGCGTTGAGATCGCGCGCGAAGCCTGGGCCGGCGTCGCGCAAGCGGCCAGTACATCGCTCATCAACGTCGAGATCATTTGCTCCGACGAGAGGGAACATCGACGCCGCGTGGAAACGCGCTCGTCCGACGTCAGCGGGCTCGTTCTTCCGACTTGGGAAGAAATAAAGAACCGCCACTATCAGCCGTGGAGTCGACCACGTATCAGGATCGATACGGCAGGCCGCCGTGTCGATGACTGCGTTGACGCACTAGAATCTGAACTGGACGCCTTTGGGGCTTCCTAAAATCACACGTGGATCGGCTTGCTCGCGATCACGAGGGCCGCTTCCTTGATCGCTTCGTTCAGCGTCGGGTGCCCATGGAACGCGCGAGCCACATCTTCCGCCGACCCGCCGAATTCCATCGCCATGGAGATCTCGTGGATCAGGGTGCCGGCTTCGGGGCCGAGCACGTGCGCGCCCAACAGGCGGTCGGTGTTGGCGTCGGCCAGCAGCTTTACCATGCCTTCCATGTCGGCGTTGGCCTTGGCACGCGAATTCGCCAGGAAGGGGAACTTGCCGACCTTGTACTGCACGCCGGCGGATTTCAGCTCCTCCTCGGTCTTGCCGACGCTCGCCAGCTCCGGCCAAGTGTAGACGATGTTGGGGCAGGTCTCGTAATTCACGTGCCCGGATTGACCGGCCAGCATCTCCGCGACCGCGACGCCCTCTTCCTCCGCCTTATGCGCGAGCATAGGCCCGTGGATCACGTCGCCGATGGCGTAGATGCCGGGCACGCTGGTCTGGAAATGATCGTCGACCATCACTCGCCCCTTATTGTCGAGCTTCACCCCGACCATCTCCAGCGCCAGCCCATCGACATAGGGCCGCCGGCCGATCGAGACCAGAACGACGTCGCCGGTCAGCTCCTCGGAGGCGCCGCCATTCGCGGGCTCCATCGTCAGCGTCACCTTGCCGTTGGCCTTTTTCGCCGCCGTCACCTTGGTGCCGAGTTTGAATTCCAGGCCCTGCTTGGTGAGCACCTTCTGATACGCCGTGCCGATCTCCGCATCCATGGTGGCGACGATGCGGTCGAGGAACTCGACGACAGTGACCTTGGCGCCGAGGCGCCGCCACACCGAGCCGAGCTCCAGCCCAATCACGCCGCCGCCGATCACGATCAGATGCTCTGGCACCTTCTCCAGCTCCAGCGCGCCAGTGGACGAGACGATCTGCTTCTCGTCGATCTCCACGCCCCTGAGCGGCATCACGTCGGAGCCGGTCGCGATGATGATGTGCTTGGCGCTGACCGTCTCGCCCTTGCCGTTGGCGACGACCTCGATCTTGCCGTCGCCGACCAGGCGGCCGAGGCCCTTGAGGTACGTCACCTTGTTCTTGCGGAACAGGAACTCGATGCCCTTGGTGAAATCGGCGACCACCTTGTCCTTGCGGCCCATCATGGTCTTGAAATCGAGTTCGACCTTGCCGGCCTTGACGCCGTGCTGCGCCAGGTCGTGCGCCGCCATCGCGTATAGATGGGAGGATTGCAGCAACGCCTTGGACGGGATGCAGCCGACGTTGAGACAGGTGCCGCCGAGGGCCCCGCGCTTCTCGACGCAGGCGGTCTTCAAGCCCAGCTGCGCCGCCTTGATAGCGCACACATAGCCGCCCGGGCCGCCGCCGATCACCACCACATCGAATGCCTGTTCCGCCATGTCCGTTCCTTCGTCCTATTCAGCGCCGCCGGAGCAGCACAATGGCGCGTTCCTTCTTGGGCCCGTACGCCGTCATTGCGTGGAATGCGTCGCGCGGCACCACATAGTCCTGCATGGTCCGGCGCGTATTGCCCAGGTTCCTGGATATCCAGGGATCGTTGACCGTCACGTTTTCATCGTCGATCCCGGTCACCACCACCCAGTGGGCGGTCGCGTCCTGGTGGATATAATTCATGCTGACCAGCACGACAGGCAGGGCGCCGCCCTCGATATCTGCACGCAGCTGGTCGATCGACCGCGCGCCGATGCGATAGGGAATCTTCAGACGCTTCATCTCAGCGAGATCGGCCTGCTGCAGCAGGCCCATCACCTTGGCGCGGTCCCTTGTCTTGGCGCGCGAGCCAAGCAAAGTGTTCTTGTGGTTCACCCAAACTTCGACGTCGAAGCCACGACGATGCGCAGCCAGGGCGAGGCCAGTTGCCCCGCAGCCGGCGGGCCCATCGGTACCCATGAAGATGGTGTTGGCCTCGCGCCACAGCAGCAATTCGTGCATGCGCGAGACGTCCGTCTTCGGGTTGAGCGCCTTCATCGCCATCAGCAGCGATGACGGGCCGCAGGTGAAATCCGTCGTCTGGTTGTAGTAGGGAACGCGACCGCGCCGGCCAATTTTGGGCGCCACCTTGCGGACGGCACTCTTGGCCTGCAGCTTCGCCACGATCACAGTTCCAGGATCAGGCGCTGCGGGTCTTCCAGGCATTCCTTGATGCGCACCAGGAAGGTGACGGCCTCGCGTCCGTCGATGATGCGGTGATCGTAGCTGAGCGCCAGATACATCATCGGGCGGATTTCGACCTTGCCGTCGACCGCCATCGGGCGCTGCTGGATCTTGTGCATGCCGAGGATGCCGGATTGCGGCGGGTTCAGGATCGGCGTCGACATCAGCGAGCCATAGACACCGCCGTTCGAGATGGTGAAGGTGCCGCCCTGCAGATCCTCGATCGCAAGCTTGCCGTCGCGGGCGCGCTTGCCGAGTTCGCCGATCTTTGCCTCGATCTGCGGCAGGCTCATCTTGTCCGCGTCGCGCACCACGGGCACGACAAGCCCCTGCTCCGTTCCGACGGCGACGCCGATGTCGTAGTGGTTCTTGTAGATGATGTCGTTGCCGTCGATCTCGCCATTGACGGCAGGGATCTCCTTCAGCGCCTGGATACAGGCTTTCACGAAGAAGCCCATGAAGCCGAGCTTCACCTTGTGGCGCTTCTCGAAGCTCTCCTTGTACTGCTCGCGCAGCGCCATGACCGCGCCCATATCCACCTCGTTGAAGGTGGTGAGCATGGCGGCCGTGTTCTGCGCCTGCTTCAGCCGCTCGGCGATGCGCCGGCGCAGGCGCGTCATCGGCACCCGCTCCTCGCTCGGTGCCAAGGCACGCGGCACGTGCGGGACTTCCGGTTGCGGGGCCGGACGCGTCGCCGGCTGCGGAGCGGGCGGCGCCGGTGAGATCTGCGGCGCGGCGGGTTTCGCCAGATGGGCGGTCACGTCGCCCTTGGTCAGGCGGCCATCCTTGCCCGTGCCGGCAATGGCCGACGGGTCGAGATTATGCTCGCTCACCATCTTGCGCACAGCCGGCGATAGCGTCTCCTCCGCAGCCGTCTTCGCGGCGGGTGCGGCCGGCGCCGCCTGTTGCGGCGGAGTTTGCGGTGCTGCCTGCGCTGCCGGTGCAGGTTTCGGCGGCGCCTCCGGCACCGGCTTGGCGGGAGCGGCTGCTGCGCCCGCACCGTCCACGATCTGCCCGATCACGGCGCCGATCGCCACCACGCTGCCCGCGGGCGCGGTGATCTCGCCCAAGGTGCCCGCCGTCGGCGCATAGAGTTCCTGCGTGACCTTATCGGTCTCCAGCTCTGCCAGAGGCTCGTCGGCTTTTACGGAATCGCCGACGTTCTTCATCCATTTGGCGACCGTTGCCTCGGTCACCGATTCGCCGAGTCCCGGCACAACAACGGGTGTTGGCATTCCTGTTCTCCTATTGCGCCGCGCGCTGCGCAGGCGCCTCGACCACCAGCGCCTCTTCGACCAGCGCCGCTTGTTCCTTCAGGTGCCGCCGCAACAAGCCGGTCGCTGGCGAAGCCGCCGCCGGCCGGCCGGCATAACGCAGCCGCTGCTGCTTCATGCCCATCTCGGCCATCACCGATTCGATCTCGGGCATGACCGTGGTCCAGGCGCCCATGTTCTTCGGCTCCTCCTGGCACCAGACGATCTCCGCATTCGGGAAGCGCGAAAGCTCGGTCTTCAGCGGCTTGTGCGGGAACGGATAGAGCTGTTCGAGGCGCAGGATCTGAACGTCTGTGATCTCGCGCTTCTCGCGCTCCTCATAGAGGTCGTAATAGACTTTGCCGCTACACAGCACCACGCGCCGGATGTCCTTGTCCGCTGCGGTCTTGCCGCTGTCCCACAAAATGCGGTGGAAGCTCGAGCCGGGGCCAAGCTCCGCCAGGGTCGAGACAGCGAGTTTGTGCCGCAGCAGCGATTTCGGCGTCATGACGATCAGCGGCTTGCGGAAATTGCGGTGCATCTGCCGCCTGAGGGCGTGGAAGTAGTTGGCCGGCGTCGTGCAGTTGACGACCTGCATGTTGTCTTCGGCGCACAGCTGCAGATAACGCTCTAGGCGGGCGGAGCTGTGCTCCGGCCCCTGTCCCTCGTAGCCGTGAGGCAGCAGCATGACCAAGCCCGACATGCGCAGCCACTTGGATTCGCCGGAGCTGATGAACTGATCGATGATGACTTGGGCGCCGTTCGCGAAATCGCCGAACTGCGCCTCCCACAGCACGAGCGCCTTCGGATCGGCGAGGCTGAAGCCGTATTCAAAGCCGAGCACGCCGGCTTCGGACAGCGGCGAATTGATGACCTCGAACTCCGACTGCCCCCCCGGTCCGCCCATTGGCGCGATGTTGTTGAGCGGAATGTATTCGCTCTCGTTCTCCTGATCGACCAGGACAGCATGGCGCTGGGAGAAGGTGCCGCGCTTCACGTCCTGGCCCGACAGGCGGACATAGTAGCCGTCCTTCAGCAGCGTGCCGAAGGCGAGCGCTTCGCCGGTCGCCCAGTCGATGCCCTCGCCGGTCTTGAACATCTGCTCCTTCATCGACAATTGTCGCGCGATCTTGCGATTGACGTTGAAGGTCGCAGGGACAGTGGTCAGAGCCTTTCCCACTTCCTGTAATGCTTCCATGCTGGCGTCGGTCGTTCCGCGCCGCTCATCGCCGGAAGCAATGGCAAGGCCGGACCAGGCCCCTTCCAGCCAGTCGGCCTTGTTCGGGCGATAAGCTCCGGCGGCTTCGAACTCCTTCTCCAGCCGGGCCTGAAACTCTTCCGTGATCCGGTCGGCGTTCTCACGCGTCAGCGTGCCCTCTTCCACCAGCTTGTCGGCATAGATCTGCCGGGTGGTGGGATGGGTGCCGATCCTGCGGTACATCAGCGGCTGGGTGAATGCCGGCTCGTCGCTTTCATTGTGGCCGAAGCGGCGATAGCAGAACATGTCGATTACCACATCGCACTTGAATTCCTGGCGGAACTCCATCGCCATACGCGCGGCATGCAGCACCGATTCCGGGTCGTCGCCATTGACGTGGAAGATTGGCGCCTGCACGCCTTTCGCGACGTCCGAGCAATAGGGGCTGGAGCGCGCGGCGGTTGGGCTGGTGGTGAAGCCGATCTGGTTGTTGATGATGAAATGGATGGTACCGCCGGTCTTGTAGCCGTCCAGCTCCGACATATCGAGGGATTCCGGCACCAGGCCCTGGCCGGCGAAGGCCGCATCGCCGTGCAGCAACAGGCCCATCACCTCTTCGCGGCTACGGTCGTTGCGCTGGCGCTGCTTGGCGCGGACCTTGCCCTGCACCACGGTATTGACCGCTTCCAGGTGCGAGGGGTTCGCGGTCAGAGACAGGTGCACCACGCGGCCGTCGAACTCGCGGTCGGCGGAGGTGCCGAGATGGTATTTGACGTCGGCCGAACCCTGGACGTCCTCCGGGTTCGCGGCATTGCCCTGGAACTCGGAGAAGATCGCCGCGAATGGCTTGTTCATGAAGTTGGCGAGCATGTTGAGGCGCCCGCGATGCGCCATGCCGATCACGACCTCCTTGAGGCCGAGCTGACTTCCGCGCTTGATGATCTGCTCCAGCGCCGGGATCATGGATTCGCCGCCATCCAGGCCGAAGCGCTTGGTGCCGGTGTATTTCTTGTCGAGGAATTTCTCGAACATCTCGGCGGCGGTCAGGCGCTCCAGGATCGCGACCTTGCCGCGGTCGGTGAGTTCGCGGTGGTTGCGGCTGCCCTCGATCCGGAGCTGCAGCCATTTGCGCTGGTCCGGATCCTGGATATGCATGTACTCGACGCCGATGCTGCCGCAATAGGTCTGGCGCAGCACATGGACGATCTGGCGCAGCGTCGCGCTCTCGTAGCCCAGGATGTTGTCGATATGGATCTCGCGATCCATGTCGGCCTCGGTGAAGCCGTAGGTGCGGGGGTCGAGGTCGGCGTGCTTGGCGCGCGGCTTCAGATCCAATGGATCAAGGCTGGCTTCCAGATGACCGCGTACGCGATAGGCGCGGATCAGCATCATGACGCGCAGCGAATCGCGGGCAGCCCGCTTCAGGTCCTGCGGCCGCGCCGCGCGGGCAGTCGTCGCTGCCTCGTAATGGCCGTTCCCGTCCCCATCCTCGCGCGCGATCTCCACTGCGCGCTCCCGCGGCGCCCAGGAGGCGCCGCGAATGTCGTTCAAGACGATCTCGCTCTCGTCCTGCAGGTCGGAGAAGAACTTACGCCAGGACGGATCGACCGAGTTCGGCTGCTCCAGATACCGGGCGTAGAGCTCTTCGATGAACGGTGCGTTGGGACCGGAGAGGAAGGTCGACGGAATGGTGCTCATGCGTCGCTCGTTTCAGGGGACCGCGATCGGGCGACGGCCCATCATTCAGCCGATTCCGGGGAGCGAGCCGTCCGCGCCCGATCGCCGCGAACCTTGGCCCACTTCCGTCTCAATCCCCTTTTTACCGCCCCATTGCCTTCAGCATAGCCGAGCCGAGGCTGGCGGGCGATTCGGCCACATGGATGCCTGCGGACTTCATGGCCTCGATCTTGTCGCCGGCGCCACCCTTGCCCCCGGAGATGATCGCGCCCGCATGACCCATCCGGCGGCCCGGAGGCGCCGTGACGCCGGCGATGAAACCCACCACAGGCTTCTTGCGCTTCTCGCGCCTCAGAAACTCGGCCGCGTCCTCCTCGGCCGTGCCGCCGATTTCGCCGATCATAACAATCCCTTGGGTCTCATCGTCCCCCAGGAACATTGCCAAACAATCAACAAAGTTGGTGCCGTTAACCGGATCGCCGCCGATGCCGATGCAAGTGGTCTGGCCGAGCCCGGCGGCCGTGGTCTGGGCCACCGCCTCATAGGTAAGCGTGCCGGAGCGCGAGACAATACCGATCCGCCCGCGTTTATGGATATGGCCCGGCATGATGCCGATCTTGCATTCGCCTGGCGTGATGACGCCGGGACAGTTCGGCCCGACCAGGCGGCTACGGGAACCCGAGAGCGCCCGCTTCACCTTGACCATGTCCAGGACCGGGATGCCTTCGGTGATGCAGACCACCAGCTCGATGCCGGCGTCGATCGCTTCCACGATCGCATCGGCCGCGAACGGCGGTGGCACATAGATGGCGCTGGCCGTCGCGCCGGTCTTGGCAACCGCGTCGGCGACGGTGTCGAACACCGGCAGATCGAGATGCGTGGTGCCGCCTTTACCGGGCGTGACACCACCGACCATCTTTGTGCCGTAGGCGATCGCCTGTTCCGAATGGAAGGTGCCCTGCGAGCCGGTGAAGCCCTGGCAGATCACCTTGGTGTCCTTGTTGACGAGTACCGCCATGGCTCAGGCCTCCTTCACCGCTTTGACAATCTTCTCGGCGGCATCCGCCAGATTGTCGGCGCTGAGGATCGGCAGGCCGGATTGCGCCAGGATCTTCTTGCCCAGCTCCACGTTGGTCCCCTCGAGACGAACGACCAGCGGCACATGGAGGCTGACCTCTTTCGCCGCCGCGACCACGCCCTCGGCGATGACGTCGCAGCGCATGATACCGCCGAAGATGTTGACCAGGATCCCCTCGACGTTGGCGTCGGAGAGGATGATCTTGAAGGCGGTGGTGACGCGCTCCTTGGTCGCGCCGCCGCCGACGTCCAGAAAATTGGCAGGCTGGCCGCCGTAGAGCTTGATGATGTCCATGGTCGCCATGGCGAGGCCGGCGCCGTTCACCATGCAGCCGATATTGCCGTCCAGCTTGATGTAATTGAGGTTGTGCTTGCCGGCCTCCAGCTCCGCCGGGTCTTCCTCGTCCTCGTCGCGCATCTCCTCCACGTCCTTGTGGCGGTAGAGCGCGTTGTCGTCGAAATTCATCTTGGCATCGAGGGCGATCACGTCGCCGGCGCCGGTCACGACCAGGGGGTTGATCTCCACGATCGAGCAGTCCAGCTCCACGAACGCGCGATACATCGCCATCACGAACTTCACGCAGGACGAGACTTGGTTGCCTTCGAGGCCGAGGCCGAAGGCGATCTTGCGCGCATGAAAGGGCAGGATGCCGCTGGCGGGATCGACCGCCACCTTGATGATCTTCTCCGGATGCTTGGCGGCGACCTCTTCGATCTCCACGCCGCCTTCGGAGGAAGCCATGATGGTGATGCGCGAGGTGGCGCGATCGACCAGCATGCCGAGGTAGAGCTCCCGCTTGATATCGCAGCCGCTCTCGACATAGATGCGCTTCACCAGCTTGCCCTTGGGCCCGGTCTGGTGGGTGACGAGGTTCATGCCGATCATGCGCTTGGCGTTCTCGCGCACCTCGTCCAATGACTTCGAAACCTTGACACCGCCGCCCTTGCCCCGGCCACCGGCGTGGATCTGGGCCTTGACCACCCAAACCTGGCCGCCAAGCTTCTCGGCGGCCTCGACCGCCTCGTCGGGGGTATAGGCTACCTGTCCCGAAAGGACGCCGACGCCAAATTTGGCGAGCAGCCCCTTCGCCTGATATTCGTGGATGTTCATGTCTGGGCCTCAGTTAAAGCGACGCCAAACGCGGCGCACAGATGCGGTTGCATCCGCCGGAGCCCTGACCCCAGACCCTTGAGAACAAAGGCCGTTCTGCGTGGAGGAAAGCGGGCGACAGCGGCAGTCCTGAATTGCTGTGGTGCAGCAATCTACCCATCCCTACGTCCGGTTCAAGCCGATTATTACCACAACCGACAATGAATCCGACATTTAGAGCGGGCGGTGTGCGGACTGCCGCCGTCGCTAGCCGATTGCTAGAAGCGAATCGGGAAGGCTACTACTTCTTCTTCGCGGCCTTCTTCTTGGCGCCCTTCTTCGACGCCGCCTTCTTCACACCCTTCTTCTTAGCGGCCTTCTTGGCCGCCAGTGCGATACTCGTCATTGCTTCTCTCCTCTTTGAAGCTTCCTCACCACATCGATGAGGCCCCTAACGGCCGAAACCGATTTGTCGAACATGGCCTGCTCGGCCCTGTTCAGATCGATCTCGACCACCTTCTCCACGCCGCTCGCGCCGATGATGACCGGCACGCCGACATAGAGCCCTTTCACCCCGTATTCGCCGTTCAGCATGGCGGCACAGGGCAGAACTCGCCGTTTGTCCTTGAGATAGGATTCCGCCATGGCGATGGCGGACGCGGCCGGCGCATAGAACGCCGACCCGGTCTTCAATAAATTGACGATCTCGGCGCCGCCGTCGCGCGTGCGCTGCACGATCGCATCGATCCGTTCCTTGGTGGTCCAGCCCATCTTGACGAGATCGGGCAGCGGTATGCCGGCCACCGTCGAATAGCGCACCAGCGGCACCATCGTGTCGCCGTGCCCGCCCAGGACGAAGGCCGTCACATCCTCGACCGAGACCTTGAACTCGTCGGCCAGGAAATAGCGGAAGCGCGCGGAATCGAGAACGCCCGCCATGCCGACGACGCGGTTGGCGGGGAGGCCCGAGGCCTCCTGCATCACATACACCATCACGTCGAGCGGATTGGTGATGACGATGACGAAAGCCTTCGGGCACTGCTTCTTGATGTTCTTGCCGACGGTATCGATCACCTTGGCGTTGGTGGCGATGAGGTCGTCGCGCGACATGCCCGGCTTGCGCGGGATGCCGGCGGTGACGATGACCACGTCCGCGCCTTTCAGCGCGTCGTACTTGTTGGTGCCGACGTAGGTGGCATCGAAGCCCTCGACAGGCGATGCCTGGGCGATATCCAGCGCCTTGCCTTGCGGCACGCCTTCCACCACGTCGAACAGCGCGACGTCGCCGAGATCCTTCATGCCAGCGAGAAGGGCGAGCGTTCCACCGATTTGTCCAGCGCCGACGAGCGCGATCTTCTTACGTGCCATTCAGGACCCTAGACCCCGGTTTACGCATCGCCGCCGTTGATTCCGGCAGCACAGATTGCCCCATTGCGCACAATACTAGGTGTTGTGTTAATACTATCATTTAACCCCAAGAGCAAGCGTTAACGACATTCCTCATTTTGCGTCACGCACTCACGTCAAATGCGGTCGCGAGAGGTAGTCGACCGATTGCATCTCGTTCAAGCGCGAGATCGTGCGCTCGAAGTCAAACGATCCATCCCCCGATGGATAAAGCCGCTCCGGCGGAGCCGCTGCGGCGATCACCACGTTGACGCGATGTTCGTAGAGCTCGTCGATGAGAGTCACGAAGCGCCGCGCCTGGTCGCGCTGATCCGGCGATAACGTTGGCACGCAATCAATTAACACAGTGTTGAAATGTGTCGCGATTGCGATGTAATCGGCGGCGCCCAACGGCCGGCTGCACAGTTCGTCGAAGTCGAACCACGCCACACCCTCCGCTTGGCGCGGCACCTCGAGACGCCGTTCCTGCACGATGATGCGGTCGGGCTGCGGCTCCGCCCCGCCGGTCAGGCGCGCGAAGCTCTCCTTCATGTGGCGTGCAGCCAATTCGCCCAGCGGGTGGAAGTAGACCCGCATATCCTTGATGCGCTGCAGGCGGTAGTCACGCGCTGCATCCAGTTCCAGCACATCGAGCCTTTCCTTGATGAGCGCGATGAAGGGCAGGAAGCGATCCCGCTGCAGCCCATCCTTGTAGAGATCGTCCGGCTCCCAGTTCGACGTCGCGACGACGACCACGCCGCGATCGAACAGCGCCTCGAACAGGCGGCCGAGGATCATGGCGTCGGCGATGTTGCTGACATGGAACTCGTCGAAGCAGAGCAGGATCGCCTCGCCGGAGATCTTGTCCGCGAGGGCAGCGATGACGTCGTCCGGTCCGTCCTTCTCCTGCCGCCAGCGATGCAGGGTCGCCTGCACCTCGAGCATGAAGGCATGGAAATGGACGCGGCGCTTGTGCGCGACCGGCGCGGTCGCAAAGAACAGGTCCATCAGCATCGACTTGCCGCGACCAACGGGACCGAAGATGTAGAGCCCTTGCGGTGCATCCGCTTCCCGCCGGCGTGCCAGCCCTAGGCGCTCGCGCCAGCCGCTCGCCTTCTCGCGCGGCTGATAATTCCTCAGCGCCTTGTGCAGCGATTGCAGCTTTTCGGCCGCCAGCTCCTGCGCGGAATCGTGCGCGAGGGTGCCCGCGCGTTGTAGAGCACGGTAGCGCGACAGGGGTCCGTCTTCGATGGGTGAAGAGACCAGCGCGTCTGACACAGTGAAAGCGGCGACTCGGTCAATATGCATGTTGCGCATATGACATCACATTTTGCGTCACTTGACTACATGGAAGTGATTCGCGGCCGCGCGATCCGTCTTCTTTTCGCCACTCGACTGAGTCATCGCTGCAACAGATCATGCTTCGATCGCGCGACCGGCGCGATGAAAAGAGCCGCATCGAAAGATCGATGCGGCTCGAAACAGGAAGAGACTCATTTGTGATGCAGGTCACATCAGCGGCTTGCCGTTGACGAGGATCTGGCCGGCTTCGTTGATCTCGATCTTGAACTTGTCGAGCGGCTTGCCGTCGGCGCCCTGCTCGCGCGTCGAATACGCCTGCAGCATGTCGGCGGTGCCCATCACCTGCTGCGCCTCGTAATCCTCCGGCGTCTGTTGGGCGAGCGCGACCAGATCATCCATGCCGCGGATCGCCACGTTGAGCGCGCCGACGACGCCGAACATCGACTGCTGCACCACGTTGAACATGCCGTCGGCCTTCATCTCCACCAGCTGCGCCGCGAGCTGCGAGGGCGCCACTTCGATCTTGGCGCCGGAGGTCTGCAGCACGGATTGCAACGCCACCAGCATGGCCATCGCGTTCGCTTCCGCCATCGCGCTGTTGGCGGAGGCCATGCCCGGCAGGTTGTCCGCCAGGACCTTCACGATGTCCTTGCTCGGGATCTCGGTGATCTTGAGGCTGAGGTTCCCGTCCTTGGGCATGGCGGCCTGCTCGAGCGGGCTGCTCATCTCGTCCATCGACACCGCCAGCTCCCGGAGCCCGATATCGAAATTGAAGCTGCCTTTCTCCTGGTTGATGCCGTCGATGAGCATGCCCAGGTTCAGGCCACCCATGGAAAAAGGCTCCTCGCCGGCTTCGCTGTATTTGAGGCCTTTGAAAGCGATCTTGAAATCACCGCCCTTGACCGAAGCGGCCAAGGTGTTGACCGCGTCAGTCAGCGCCTTCTGGTCTTCGGGGCTGAGGGAGGAAGGCTGACCGGAGGCACCCTGCTCCACCAGCGCGGCCTGCTTCACGATCAGCTCCTGGTATTTGAGCATCGCGGCCTGATAGTCCACCACCTTCATCGAATCATACTTGCCGTCGATCTGCGTCTCAGCGATGGAGAAGAGACCGCCGCCGGTATCCTTGGCCGTCAAACCGGACAGCACCAGGCTGCCGGCCGAATCCGCGACGCCCCCGCCCTTGTCGGTCAGGCCGCCGGTAAACTTCGCGTTGGCAATCCGGACGTCGCCGCCCGTGTCATCCGTCGCAGAGATATCGGCGAACTCGCCGTCCAGCTTCTCAAACGTCGCCAGCTCTTTCGAATAAAGGCCACTGAAGGACTTGGTGGTGACGGTGAGCTTGCCCTTCTCCTTCCCGTCCGGACCCTTGAAAAGCATAGTCTGCGGTATTTTCAGATCCCAGACCTCGTAGGACTTCTCGTCCTTCGGCTTCGCCAGGTAGGTGACGGTCCCGATGTCGAGCGAGCCTTCCGGCGACGGATGCAACTTCAAGCCTTCGATCGTGACGAGATAGGCATGATCCTGGGGCGTGACGTTGACCGCGCCGTGGCTCAGGATGTTCTGCCCCGAGGATCCCTCGATCTTCTTCAGCTCCGCTTCGACGCTGCTCTTGAGCTCGGCAGCCATCTGTTCCTTGTCGGGGCCTTTGTCGCAGCCCGCCAATGCCAGCACGCCAGCCATGCCGAAAGCCAAGAGGATACGCCCGGGCCTCACCCGTCGATTGCTTGTCATGTCGCAGATCTTTCTCAGATTGAAGTCGCCCCATCAACTCACGGCGGCACCATAGCCACCGCGGTCTGAATTGTCAGTTAAAGTTGCAGCGATCAGGTATCAGGAATCAGGGATCAGAACGCCGCCCCACTTCTGATACCTGATTCCTGATACCTGTCATCTGGACGTCAGCGCCGTTCGACCATCAGCTTCTTGATCTCGCCGATCGCCTTGGCCGGGTTGAGGCCCTTGGGACAGGTCTTGGTGCAGTTCATGATGGTATGGCAGCGATAGAGCCGGAACGGATCTTCCAGATTGTCGAGCCGCTGACCGGTCGCCTCATCGCGCGAATCCGCGATCCAGCGATAGGCCTGCAGCAGGACGGCAGGCCCAAGATATCGGTCGCTGTTCCACCAATAGCTCGGGCACGAGGTCGAGCAGCAGAAGCAGAGGATGCACTCCCAAAGGCCGTCGAGCCTGGCGCGCTCCTCCGGCGATTGCGGACGCTCGCGCGCCGGCGCCGCGGTGTCCGCCTTCAGCCACGGCTCGATCGAGGCATACTGCGCGAAGATGGTATTGAGATCCGACACCAGGTCCTTCACCACCGCCATATGCGGCAGGGGATAGATCTTCACGTCGCCCTTCACATCCGCGATGTATTTGGTGCAGGCGAGATCGTTGGTGCCATCGATGTTCATGGCGCAGGACCCGCACACACCTTCGCGGCAGGAGCGCCGGAAGGTCAGGGTCGAATCCATCTCGTTCTTGATCTTGATCAGCGCGTCCAGGACCATCGGGCCGCAGGTATCGAGATCGACCTCGTAGCTGTCGATCCGCGGATTGCCGCCCTTGTCCGGGTCCCAGCGATAGACCTTGAAAGTGCGCGTGCGCTTGGCGCCGGCGGGCGCAGGGAACTTCTTCCCTTCGACCGGACGATCCTTTGCCGCGAGCGTCAGTTCAGCCATGATGTAATTGAACCTCGAAAGAAGAACGCCTCTTCCCCTCAGAAAGATCCCCTTCTCCCGCAAGGGGGGAAGGGAGGTTATTTTGAAGGGGTGCCTTGGAGACGCTCATCAGTAGACCCGCGCCTTGGGCGGGAAGCTCTGCACGTCGTTGCTGAGCGGCTGCAGGTGGACCGGGCGGTAGTCGATCTCCACCTTTCCGTCCTCGCGTGCCCAGGCGATCGTGTGTTTCAGCCATTTCTGGTCATCGCGCTCCGGGAAGTCCTCGCGCGCGTGGGCGCCACGGCTTTCCTGGCGATTGCGGGCGGATTCGATCGACACCACCGCTTGATAGAGCAGATTGTCGAGCTCCAGCG
Organism: Dongia deserti; assembly: GCF_003574735.1. Classification (GTDB taxonomy): domain Bacteria; phylum Pseudomonadota; class Alphaproteobacteria; order Dongiales; family Dongiaceae; genus Dongia_A; species Dongia_A deserti. The sequence goes on along the minus strand of NZ_QORW01000006.1, from coordinate 236,688 downwards.
TCTCCGCAAGGTCGCTGTTCCAGATCATGGAGCGATCCTCGACCTTGATGCGGTCGCGGTGGGCCCAGATCCGCTGCATGTGATCACAGCCCTCCTGCAGCACCTCGCCAGTGCGGAAGACGGCGCAGTTCGACTGCATCACCTTCTGCATCTCCAGGCGCAGGGCGGCCGTCGGCATGTCGCCGTTGGCGTGGCGCGCCCTGTCGAGGCGGCTGATCGCCAGCTCCCCCGCATCCTTGGGCAGCGGCCGCGGCGCTTCCTCCGGCTTCACGACCTCGACGCAGCGGTGGGCGGCGGCGCGGCCGAACACCACGAGGTCGAGCAACGAGTTGGAGCCGAGGCGGTTGGCGCCGTGCACCGAGACGCAAGCCGCTTCGCCGATGGCCATCAGGCCCTGCACCACCGAATCCGGACTGCCATTCTTGAGGGTCACGACCTCGGCCCGGTAATTGGTTGGGACGCCGCCCATATTGTAGTGGCAGGTCGGCAGCACAGGGATCGGCTCGCGCGTCACATCGATGCCGGCGAAGATGCGCGCGGTCTCCGCGATGCCAGGCAGGCGCTCATGGATCACCTTCGGATCCAGATGCTCGATATGCAGGTGGATGTGGTCCTTGTTGGGGCCGACACCGCGGCCTTCGCGGATCTCGATGGTCATGGAGCGGCTGACCACGTCGCGCGAGGCGAGGTCCTTGGCCGAGGGGGCGTAGCGCTCCATGAAGCGCTCGCCGGCGCTGTTCGTGAGATAGCCGCCTTCGCCGCGCACGCCTTCCGTGATCAGGCAGCCGGCGCCATAGATGCCGGTCGGGTGAAACTGGATGAACTCCATGTCCTGCAGCGGCAGTCCAGCGCGCAAGGCCATTGCGTTGCCGTCGCCGGTGCAGGTGTGGGCGGAAGTGCAGGAGAAGTAGACGCGGCCATAGCCGCCGGTCGCCAGCACCACCATCTTGGCATTGAAGCGATGGATCGTGCCGTCATCGAGGTTCCAGGCGACGACGCCGACGCAGTTCCCCTCCTCATCCATGATGAGGTCTATGGCGAAATACTCGACGAAGAACTGTGCCCGGTGCTTCAACGCCTGCTGATAGAGTGTGTGCAGGATCGCATGGCCGGTGCGGTCGGCGGCAGCGCAGGTGCGCTGGGCGATGCCCTTACCGAAATGGGTGGTCATGCCGCCGAACGGGCGCTGGTAGATCTTGCCCTCCTCGGTGCGGCTGAACGGCACGCCGTAATGCTCCAGCTCAATGATTGCCGGGACCGCTTCGCGCACCATGTATTCGATCGCATCCTGGTCGCCGAGCCAGTCGGAGCCCTTGACGGTGTCGTACATGTGCCAGCGCCAGTCATCCTCGCCCATGTTGCCGAGCGAGGCGGAGATGCCGCCTTGCGCCGCCACGGTGTGGGAGCGGGTCGGATAGACCTTGGAAATGCAGGCGGTCTTCAGTCCCTTCTCCGCCATGCCGAAGGTGGCGCGCAGGCCCGCGCCACCGGCGCCGACCACCACGACGTCATAAGTGTGGTCGGTGAACGGGTAGGCCTGGCCGTTGATCTTGGGCGCGCTTACGGGCGTGTCGTGGACATTCTCTTCGGGCATGGTGCCGATTTCTCCGGTGTTCAGCCGCCGTAGATCGTGATCAGCAGCATCGCGATGATCCCCGCCGCGGCCAGCCCCCAGCCTGCAAACTGGATCGCCAGCAGCAGCGTGAGCTTCACCGCATGGGAATGGATGTAGTCCTCAATCACGACCTGCAAGCCCAGCACCGTGTGATAAATGAGCGCAATGAGGAACAGGCTCATCAGGCCCAGCGTGACCGGCGAGCCCAGCCACTGGATCGCGGTGGCGCGGTCGACGTCGATCAGGAACACGATGCCGGCCACGAACCAGAGCGACAGCGGGATCAGCGCGATAGCGGTGACACGCTGCACCCACCAGTGACGCACGCCTTCCTTGGCGGAGCCGAGGCCGCGGACGCGGCCGAGATCGCTGCGCAGATTGCCCTTGGCGTTCGCCATTAAACGTTCCCTCGCGCCCAGTAGCCGAGCGCCCAAGCGGCGATCGTGAGGATGACCGTCCCGATGAAGACAGTCCAACCGGTGCGATAGGCAGTGGTCAGCTCGTAGCCCCAGCCGGCATCCCAGGCGAGGTGCCGGATGCCATTCAGCAGGTGATAGAAGAAGGCGCCGGTCCAGAAGAACAGCAAGGTGCGCCCAATGATCGAACCCGCCAGCGCCTGCGCCTGATCGAAAGCCTCCGTGCTGGTCGCGGCGGCCACCAGCCAATAGATCAGCGGCAGGACGCCGAGGGATAGGAAGATCCCGGTGATCCGATGCAGGATGGAAGTGATTGAAGTGAGCTGCGGCCGATAGATCTGCAGATGCGGCGCAATCGGTCGCGGATGCGAAGCCATGGTCGTTTTGCCCTGTCGGTCTTACCTGTCGCCAGGTCCCAGAAATGAGGCCGCTGGCCGTGCGCAGGCCGCCAGACCCCACGAAGACGCTGTTGCCTGATTAGCGTTTTTGCAGTGCAGCGTCAAATGCGACGGCACTCGCTGGACCCCCACCTTTAGTCGGTCTACCGCGGCAATAGGACAGTGTAATCGAGGTCCAGCACCACCTCCGCCGGGTACTTGCCGGCGGCATTCGGACCGGGGAAGTCTGCACACATCCGGTCCTTGGTGGCGACCATTCTGAGCCGCAAGGCGCCCAGATCCGCGCGTCCGGCCAGCTCGATCACGTCCAGCACCTCGCTCCAAGCATAGATCGTATCGCCCGCAAAGCTGGGATTGGTATGCCGGCCGCCATTGATGGCGAGCACGCGGAAGGCATTGGCGAGGCCATTGAAACTGAGTGCGCGCGCCAGGCTGATGATGTGCCCGCCATAGATCAGGCGCCTACCGAACCGTCCCTTGGACTCGGCGTGCTGGTTGAAATGAACCTTGGCATTGTTCTGATAGAGGCGCGTCGCGGTCATGTGATCGCTCTCTTCGAGAGTCATGCCGTCGACGTGGTCGATGCGCTCGCCCTTCTTATAATCCTCCCACACATGAGGCGAGCCGGCGAGCGCGCGATCATAGCGCTGCATCTGCAGGCCTGCAGGGATGTAGAAGTCCGTCGGCGCAACGACGTCGGCCAGATCGGGCACATGTGCGTCGGGTGCCGGCCCTGCTTGGTCGTGCTTTTTCACGATCACCCAACGCACGTAGTCGAGCACGATCTCATCGCGCTGATTGCGGCCGATGGAACGCACATAGACGATGCCGCTCTCGCGGTTGGAGTTCTCCTTGAGTCCAATGACGGTCGAGCGCGCGCTGACCGTGTCGCCCACATAGACCGGGGCGCCGAACTTGCATTGCGCGTAGCCGAGATTGGCGACCGCATTCAGCGAGACATCGGCGACCGTCCGGCCGAACACGATATGAAAGACCAGGAGGTCGTCGACCGGCGCCTTGCCGTAGCCAAGCGCCTGCGCGAAGCCGTCGGAAGAATGCAGCGAAAAGCGCGCACCGGTCAGGCCGATATAGAGCGCCACATCCCCTGCCGTGACGGTGCGCGGCACGGCGTGGACGATCTCCTGCCCCAGCCGGAAATCCTCGAAGAAATTGCCTGCGTTGGTCTTGATCGACATGTCGCGCCCATCGCTCGCCCTATCGCACCGCAACATAACGGCTTAGCCACGTCCCGCAAAGGCATGCCCAAATGCTGCCGCCCTTGGCTCAAATCCACCCAAAGATTAACAGGGCATTAGGAATTTGAGGATAATGACGATCTCGGGGGACAACAGCGACGCGCCGGACAGGGGAGCGTTCGATGAAGTCCGAATATACCACCGTGCTGGATGCGGGGGCCGCACAACTTCAGCCGGGTCCACTGGTGATCGTGCTATCCGTGCCGGTGCTGCTGCTCGCCTTCTCCCATGTGGCCAAAGCGCGTAGGTGGAGGTCGGCCGGCAGGCCGATTCAGCTCGGCCTCTGGGTGCTCTATCTCTCCTATGCGCCCACGGTTCTTTATCAATATTGGACCCTATGGCACAGCCGGGCCGCGGCGCGCGATGCGACGCAGATGTCGATCGAGGCCGGACCGGTCGCTGCAACCGCCATCGATCGGCAGCCCGACGGGCTGTTTATTGAGACCAGTCAGCGCTTCGCCGTGAACGGCGTCGATTTCGAATACCGCCACTACAGTTTGCGCTATCTCGAATTCCTGCTGCCGCAGACCGACCTTGTGACGCTGCCGCTCGACGAGGATGCGCAGGTGCGCGTCACCTACCGCAGCGAGGGCGCGCAGAAGGAGTTGTTGCGCTTCGAAATCGCGGCCAGCGACCTGCACGCGCACAACTAGGACTCACCACTCCGCCACCCTCTGAAAGGCGACCGACCCAAGGCAAGGTCGATTGGACACCCCTCGCGCCATTATTTTCGTCTTGACTTAATTAAGTTCATACTTCATCATATGCGACATGCAGTCCCTGATCGCCCTTGCCGACCCGAACCGGCGCCGCATCGTGGAGATGCTGGCAGGGCGCGAGCTGGCGGCCGGAGAGATTGGCGGCGCCTTCGACATCAGCGCCCCGGCCGTCTCGCAGCATTTGAAAGTGCTGAGGGAAGCGAGCATTGTTCGGGTCAGGGTCGACGGACAACGCCGGATTTACGCGCTCGACCCCGCCGGCTTCGCCGAGCTCGAGCAGTGGCTCTCCGACGTCCGCCGCTTCTGGATTCCGCGGCTGGACGAGCTGGAGCGGCAGATACAGCGCCACAAGGCCGAGGAAGCCAAGAAGCCGCGTTCCAAACCACGCAAGCCGAAAGGAAAGAAGCCATGAGTCGCGATGGATCGATCCTCGATTTGCACACCGTCGAATTCAAGCGCCTGCTGCCCGGCCCGATCGAGCTGGCCTGGGACTATCTCACCAAGCCGGAATTACTGAAGACCTGGTTCGCCGACGTCACGCTGGAGCCGCATGTCGGCGGAACCGTCGACGTGCGCTTCAGCACAGAGACCTGCGGCGGTCATACGGCCGGCGTCCACGGCACCATCCGCGAGCTCCGGCGGCCGCACGTGCTCTGCTTCACATGGTTCCAGCGGTATCAACAGCCCGACGGCTCGATCAAGGAAATCGATGAAGGCGAAGTGCGCTTCGAGCTGCAAGAGAAAGGCGAGAAGGTGCTGTTGACGCTACTCCATTCGCGCCTCCCGACCGAGGAGCTGGCACCTCACAGCGCCGGCTGGCATGCCTATCTCGACAATCTGGATTCGCGGATCGCCGGTCGAGGTGGCATCGACTTCATGGAAGTTGTGGAGCGCGTTCGCCCCAAATACGAAGAGCGGATCGCATCCCTGCAGCGATCGGGAGCGGCGTGACCGGGGGCTCTCAGTTCCCAATCGAGGGCCGACAACGCGAAGGGAGTGAGTAATGACGGCACATAGGACCGGAACACGCGACGAGTGGCTGGCGGCACGGCTCGATCTGCTCAAGACGGAGAAGGAGCTGACGCGGCGCAGCGACGCCGTCGCGCAGCAACGGCAGAGCCTGCCGTGGGTGCGGATCGACAAGGAGTATCGGTTCGAGACTGATGACGGCAGCGCCTCCCTCAAGGACCTCTTCAAAGGGCGCTCGCAGCTGCTCGTCTACCACTTCATGTTTGGGCCTGACTACAAGGCAGGGTGCCCCTCCTGCTCGGCGATCGCGGATGGATTCAACGGTATTGCCGTGCACCTGGCCAACCACGACGTGCTGCTGTGGGCGGTTTCGCGGGCGCCGCTCGCGAAGCTGCAGGCGTTCAAGCGGCGCATGGGCTGGACCTTTCCCTGGGCATCATCCTTTGGCGGCGACTTCAACGCCGACTTCAACGTCTGGTTCAGCGAGCAGCAGCAGCGCGAAGGTGGCATCGAATACAACTATCAGCGCGAGGCGCCTCTTGCCACGATGCCTTCGCGCGCGATGCCCGACGACGGGCCCGTCGCTGCCATGACCGGCACCGACGTGCCCACGTATACGCGCGAGCGGCCGGGCATGAGCGCCTTCGTGCGCGAGGACGGCGTCGTCTATCACACATATTCCACCTATGCCCGGGGACTGGATGGCCTCTGGGGCATGTACCAGTGGCTCGACCGCGCGCCCAAGGGACGCAACGAGCCGGGCTATTGGCTGCGCCACCACGACGACTATGACAAGCGCTGAACAGTAGAGCTGGATGGAGTCGGACCGATGAAAGACGCCATGACAGATGCATTTGCAACAGCACCTGCGGTGGTCGATCGGAGCACTTTCGAGACCGAGCTGGCGGCACTGCGGGTTCGCGAGAAAGCTCACACGCGAGAAGGCGATGCGATTGCGGCCGCCCGCCGGCGGTTGCCAATGGCCGAGGTTGACGGCGCGATACCGATCATCGGCGAGCGCGGACCCCTGACCCTGTTGGACGCGTTCGAGGGACGCCGGATGCTCATCGCCTACTATTTCATGTGGCGCCCCGGCCAAACTGCGCCGGAGCAGTGCGAGGGATGCACCTGGGTTACATCGCAGGTCCGCGAACTGTCTTACCTTCATTCCCGAGACGCGACCTTCGCGGTGTTCTGCCAAGGCCCCTATGAAGAGAGCGCCCGGTATCGTGCCTTCATGGGCTGGGAGATGCCATGGTACTCGCCGCCCAAGGCCTCACTCGAGAGCCTCCTGGTTGGGCGCCGCGTGGGCATGATGCACATCGTCTGTTACCTGCGGCAAGGAACCAAGGTCTTCGAGACGTACTGGACGACGCGGCGCGGCGTCGAGGCCATGGACAACAGCTTCCGGCTGCTCGACCTGACCGCCTATGGACGCCAGGAAACGTGGGAGGACTCGCCGAACGGCTGGCCGCAACGGTTTGAAGGCACGCAACATATGCGTATCGATGGACGTCCTACCTCCCAGTGGTCTCGCCTGAGGGCCGGGTATTCTGACGACCTGGGCACTGACAGCCACTGAGTTCATCCCAACAAGACAGTGGCTGCAAAGGACAGTCACGACAAGCGTCGGGTAGCCTCTAGCCAAGCAAGCCAAAAGGACGGAACCATGAGTCACGACGGAAGCATCCTCGATCTGCATACGGTGGAGTTCAAACGGCTGCTGCCGGGCCCGATCGAGCTGGCCTGGGACTATCTCACCAAGCCGGAGCTGCTGAAGACCTGGTTTGCCGACGTCACACTGGAGCCGCGGGTCGGCGGCGCGATCGCGATTCGCTTCGGCGATCATGCCTGCGAAACGGACGGTGTTCGCGGAACCATCCGCGAGTTCCGGAAGCCGCATATCATCGCGTTCTCCTGGTTCCAGCAGCGCCAGCAGCCGGACGGCTCGTACCAGGGAAGCGATGAAGGCGAGGTGCGCTTCGAACTTGCGGAGAAGGGCGACAAGGTGCTGCTGACCCTGCTCCACTCGGGCCTTCCGATCCATGAGCTGGCCAATCATAGCGCCGGCTGGCATGCGTATCTCGACAACCTAGAGGCGCGTACGGCCGGCCGAGACGCCATCGACGTCGCGAAGATTTTCGGGGATCTTCATCCCAGTTACAGCGACAGGATCGCAGCCTTGCAGACAAAGGGAGCAGCGTGATGGCCAACGTCAAGTACCGCGGCGGCAACAACGTGGCGATGAAGCTGCCGCCACATCATTGCGAAAGTGCCGTGAAGTTTTACCGCGACACGCTCGGCCTCACGGTCACCGATCACGGCGAGTCGAAGCTGGTGATCATTGCCCACAATTCTCCCAGACCGAGCTGTGGCTGGAAGTCGTGGCGAGCAACAGCGAGGAGGCCGCCAGCCATCTGGGCGAGCGGAAGGTTGTCCGCTGCGACGCGATCGAGAAGCTACCGGAGGGCTTCCGCGGCTTCTGGATCGCCAGCCCGGCAGACGTTGTCCATATTGTCTCCGAGAGCGGCCAATAGATAGCGCTGTCAATTGTCCGGCAACAAGATCGGCCCCGTCTTGGGGCCGATTTCGCTTGCAAGCGCGGCAGCGATCATGAGGATACCGGGCGCCGTCCACCCATCAGCCCGCGTCCGCCTCTTTCATGAACGTCCTCTCCATCCAGTCCCAAGTCGTCTACGGACATGTCGGCAACTCCGCCGCAGCCTTCGTGCTGCAGCGCCAGGGCCATGCCGTCTGGCAGGTGCCGACGGTCCTGTTCTCCAACCACCTCGGCAAGCCGACCTTCCGCGGCCGCGCCGTGCCGGCGGAGCAGGCGAACGAGCTGATCCAGGGATTGAAAGAGCTGGGCTACCTCGACGACGTCGACATGCTGTTGACAGGCTATCTCGGAACCGCGGATACCGCGCGTCTGGCCGCGGAGCTGGCCGGAATCATCCGCGCGCAAAGGCCGCACGCGATCTTCGCCTGCGATCCTGTCATGGGCGATGATGACGCGCTCTATGTGAAGGCGGATCTAGCCGACGCCATCACCACCGACCTGGTACCGATCGCGGATGTGCTGTTGCCGAACACTTTCGAGCTGGCGCGCTTGACCGGCCGCACAGTCAAGGATGGCAAGTCGGCGCTCGAGGCTGCGCAGGCTTTGCAGCAGAAGTCCGGCGTGAAGATTCTGGTGGCGACCGGTATTCCGGCCGACCGGCCTGACCGCATTGCCGCCTTGGCACTGGAGGGCGGCAAGGTGCATCGCGCGGAAGCGCCGCGCCGCAAACTACGCGTGTCAGGCAATGGCGACACATTCACTGCCCTCTTCACCGGACACTACGTGCGTGACCGCGACGCTGCCGGCGCCCTCGACTTCGCGATGCGTGCAATGGACGTGATCTGCACCGCGACCGAGGCGGCGGATGCGGACGAGCTGCTGATCGTGCAGACGCAGGATGACTGGGCAAAATAGCGCCGACAGGCCTCGCTCATGCGGCGCTGCCTACGGACTCTGACGTACTGTGTTCGCGAAAGGCTGTTGCGAGCGTCTTCAGCGTCGCGCGGGATCTCGCATCCGAGGGCGTTGACAGCAGCACGATCTCGGATGACGGGAGCGGCGGAAGTCCCCAGCGCTGGCTGATCTCGACCGTGCCAGGCGGCGCAAGCCGGCGAGAGAATACTGCGGCGGCCAAGCCGGCTGAGACGGCGTCGGAGACGGCAAAGGTACCGCACCCGAGGAAGACCTCGGTCCACGCGATCCCCGCAGCGTCCAGCGCACGGGTGGCGATGTTCCGGATGCCGCAGGACGGGGACGATGCTGCCAAACGCAATGGCTCGCCCGGTCGATGCACAAAACTCGGCGTTGCGAACCAGCCGAAATGTTCCGGTGCAAGCACTTCACCATCGCGGCGGTCGTCTTCGCGGCGGATGATGGCCGCGTCGACTTCCCCGCGGTCGAATGCATCCAGCAAGGCGCGTGAATTGTCGAGCCGCACCTCGATGGTGAGTGCCGGGTCGTGTGCGTTCAGCCGGGCGAGCAGCGTCGGAACCTCGGCCCCGCCGACGTGGGTTGCGATGCCGAGCACAAGGCGGCGGCGTCCCGCGTGCAAGCCTGCCACCGCGCGGTCATGGGCGACCAGAAAGTCGCGCGCAAAATCTAGGAACACCGCGCCCTGCGCAGACAGACGCACCAACCGCGGCGTCCGCTCGATCAGCCTCTGGCCGATCCGCTCCTCCAGCCGTTTCAGCTTGACGCTGATCGCACCTTGCGTGGAGCCGAGCGCTTTTGCTGCGCGCGTGAAGCTTTGGTGATCGGCGATCGCCACGAATGCCTGGACGGCATCGACATCCAACGTAGTCATGCCAGCTATCCAAATTCGTTGTCTCTGAAATAGTCAATCATCCAATTCCAAGATCATCAAGCGGCGACTACCTCTACGTCGCAGAGCAATCTGCGGAGAGCGACCGGAGCTCTCATTCGTCATCGTCGAATTCCCGTGTTTGCCGACCATATCGTCGAAAGGTCGAACCATGCCTGCTGCCTTGACGCGCCGAAGCGCGATGGCCCTAGCCGCCGTGTGCCTATCATGCCTGATGTTCGGACTGGAGATTTCCAGCATCCCGGCAATCCTGCCGACGCTTGAAAAGGAGTTGCACGCGGACTTCAAGCAACTCCAGTGGATCATGAACGCCTATACCATCGCGGTGACCACGGTCTTGATGGCGACCGGAACCCTGGCCGATCGCTACGGGCGCAAGCGTATCTTCATGATCTCGGTCGCCGCATTTGGCCTCACATCATTGATCTGCGGCGTGACCGAGAACGTCCTTACACTCATCATTGCCCGGTTTCTTCAGGGCTTGAGCGGCGGCGCCATGCTGATCTGCCAGATTGCGGTGCTGTCGCATCAATTCCAGGGCGGACGGGAACGCGCCATCGCCTTTGGCTGGTGGGGAGTCATCTTCGGCATTGGGCTGGGGTTCGGCCCGATCATCGGCGGCACCATCGTTACGGTGCTGAATTGGACGTGGGTGTTCCTCGTCCACGTGGTGTTTGCAATCCTGGCATTCGTGCTCGCGCTGGACAGCGTCCAGGAGTCGAGGGACCCGAAGGCGAGCAGCCTCGACATCGCCGGCATTCTGACGTTGTCGCTGTCCGTTTTCTGCCTGGCTTTCTATATTACGCAGGGACCCGATCTCGGATTCACCAGCCCGACGGGCCTCGCGATCCTCGGTGCCTCCATTGCAGGCCTGATCGCCTTCCTCATCGCGGAGAAGGTCAGCCCGCGGCCGATGTTCGACTTCTCGGTCTTTCGCATCCCCGCATTTTCGGGCGCCATCATCGGCTCGGCCGCGATGAACATCAGCTTCTGGCCCTTCATGATCTACCTGCCGATCTGGTTCCAAGCCGGGCTAGGCTATGACAGTGTTTCGGCCGGCCTCGCCTTGTTAGCCTATACCCTGCCGACCTTGGTGATGCCGCCCATCGGGGAGCGGCTTTCGCTGCGCTACCGGCCAGGTCTCGTCATTCCAGCCGGATTGTTCACGATCGGTGTGGGATTCGTGCTGATGAAGGTCGGCAGCACCATCGCGCAGCCAGATTGGCTGACGATGCTGCCCGGCTGCCTGATTGCCGGTATCGGCCTTGGCCTGACCAACACACCCGTCACCAACACGACGACGGGCTCGGTCTCGAGCGACCGCGCCGGCATGGCCTCCGGCATCGACATCAGCGCGCGGATGGTCTCGCTCGCAATCAACATAGCGGTGATGGGCTTTATCCTGGCGAACGGCGTGCTGGCCCACCTCGCGGGTGCGTTGCCGGGGCAGATGGACGCCAGTCAGTTGTGGCTCCTTGCCGAGCGGATCGCCGCGGGAAACGTCGTCTCAGTTCCTGGACTGTCCGAAGCCACTGTCCACGAAGCGCTGGCGCAAGGCTTTGGTTGGGTAATGCTGTATGGCGGGACCGGCGTTTGGGCGCTGGCCGGCCTCAGCTTTTTCATCTTCAACGGGCGGGCTCGTCAGCCCGCGGAGTGAACTGAGCCCCCGCCCGCGCGGGACACGGGGCTCAGTGAACAAAGGAGGAAGGGCTTCGAACTTACGCGGCGGCCTTGCCGCTCAGATAGTCGCTCGCCAGCTTCTCTGCGATCTGGACCGCGTTGAGCGCGGCGCCCTTGCGGAGGTTGTCGGCGACCACCCAGAAGGAGAGGCCGTTATCGATCGTCGCATCGTCGCGGATGCGGCTGACATAGACCTTGTCCTCGCCGGCGGCCTCGACCTGGGTCACATAGCCCTCATCGACCCGGTGGTCGACCACGCCGACGCCCGGTGCGGCCTTCAGGATCGCGCGCGCCTCGTCGGCGGAAAGCGGCTTCTCGAACTCCACGTTCACCGCCTCGCCGTGGCTGACGAAGACCGGCACGCGCACGCAGGTCGCCGTGACCTTGATCTTGGGGTCGAGAATCTTCCTGGTCTCGACCGACATCTTCCATTCTTCCTTGGTGTAGCCGTCGTCCATGAAGACGTCGATGTGCGGGATGCAGTTGAAGGCGATCTGCTTGGTGAACTTGGTGCGATCGAGCGGCGCATTCATGTAGATGCCGCGAGTCTGGTTGAACAGCTCGTCCATCGCATCCTTGCCGGCGCCCGACACCGACTGATAGGTCGCCACGACCACGCGCTTGATGGGCGCCACCTCATGCAGCGGCTTCAGCGCCACCACCATCTGGATGGTGGAGCAGTTCGGGTTGGCGATGATGTTCTTCTTCTTGTAGCCGGCAATGGCCTGCGGGTTGACCTCCGGCACCACCAGCGGCACGTCGGGGTCCATGCGGAAATAGGAGGTGTTGTCGATGACCACAGCACCGGCCGCGCCAGCCCGCGGGGCGAAGTCCGCCGAGACCTTGGCGCCGGCCGAGGACAGGACGATGTCGATGCCCTTGAAGTTGAACTGGTCGAGGCTCTGGACCTTCAGCACCTCCCCCTCGCCGAAGGAGACCTCGCCGCCCGCGGACCGCTGCGATGCCAGAGCGACGACCTCGTCGACCGGGAAATTGCGCTCCGCCAGCGTCTGCAACATCTCGCGCCCCACGTTGCCCGTGGCGCCGACCACTGCTACCCGATAACCCATGATCCGCTCCTTCACCTAAAAGCAAAAAGGGCCGCATCTTGCTGCGGCCCCTGGTTTCCTTTGATCCGTCGAGATCCCGTCAGGCCGCGCTCCACCACCCGGTCTTGGTGCCGGTGGTCTTCTTGGTCTTCAGGGTGATCACGGACTGGATCACGTTACAAATCCCTCAATGAGCCCGCTGGCTCCGGTCGGCGGCCCTTTTACAGAGGTTCGCGGCCTCTGTCGATAGAAAAGTGACGGGAAAGCCGGCGAAACGCCGGCAGAACTGACCTCTCGTACTTTGGAAGAGTTACTCCTGAATTGCCCTACTTCCGTCTGTGCCTGAAATAATCATCTTGAGATGCGACGAGCGCGTTGCGCACTCACCAGGGAGAGGGACCCATGAAACTCTACCACCATCCGGTATCCGGCCATGCGCATCGCGCGCATCTGTTCCTGTCGCTGATCGGGGTGGAACATCAGCTGGTGCCGGTCGACTTCGCCGCGGGCGCGCACAAGGCGCCGGAGTTCCTGAAGCTGAACCGGTTCGGGCAGGTGCCGGTGCTGGATGATGACGGCACCATCATCAGCGATTCCAACGCGATCCTGGTCTATCTCGCGAAGAAGTATGGCCGGAGCGATTGGCTGCCGGAAACGCCGGAAGCCGCGGCATCGGTGCAGCGCTGGCTGTCGGTCGCGGCGGGGCAGATCGCATTCGGGCCCGCGGCTGCACGCCTGGTCACCCTGTTCGGCGCCAAGTTCAGTGCCGAGGAGGTGATCGCCCGCGCCCATGTGGTGCTGACGGTGATCGACGAGGAACTGGCAAGCAGGAGCTGGATCGCCGCGCCCCAGCCCACCATCGCAGACGTCGCGCTCTACAGCTATATCGCGCGCGCGCCGGAGGGGAATGTCGACCTCTCCCCCTATCGCAACGTCCAGGCCTGGCTTCGCCGCATCGAGGCGCTGCCAGGCTTCGTCCCATTCCAGAAGGCGCAGGTCCGGCACGCGGCATGAGCAGGAAAGAAAGGTCAGCCATGTCGAACGTTGCGGAACAGGCTTTCGCTTCGCCTTGGCACGCCGGCGAGGTCGCCATGCAGCGCAGCGCCGGTTCCGCCGAGAAGCTGGCAGCGCACGGGCATCTGCTCCTGCGCGATCATCTGATCGAGCAACATCGGCTGTTCTATCCGCAACTGCCGTTCATCGTGGCGGGAGCGGTCGACAGCAAAGGCGATGCCTGGGCGACGATCCGCACCGGCAGTCCGGGTTTCCTGCACGCGCCCGATCCGTACCGGCTCAGCATTGCGGCTGCGCGCGAGGGGACCGATCCTGCGGATGACGGCATGAATGACGGCGATGCCGTCGGCCTGCTCGGCATCGAGCTGCATACGCGGCGCCGCAATCGCTTGAATGGCTTGGTGCGGCGACACGACGACGGAGGATTCGACGTGACTGTCCACCAGAGCTTCGGCAATTGCCCGCAATACATCCAGCTGCGCGATTTCGCATTCGTGCGGGACCCCTCCGCACCGACGGCCGAAGCGCCACGCGTGCTCGACCGGCTGAACGAGCTCGCGCGGATGATAATCGCCCAGGCAGATACCTTTTTCGTCGCATCCTACGTCGACCGTGCACCGGGTCGACGCGAGGTCGATGTTTCACATCGTGGCGGCAAAACTGGCTTCGTGCGCGTCGATGCGGACGGTGTGCTGACGATTCCGGATTTCTCCGGCAATCGGTTCTTCAACACCCTCGGCAACCTGATTGCCAATCCGAAGGCCGGGCTGCTGTTCGTCGATTTCGAGGCCGGCGACCTCCTGCAGCTCACCGGCGACGCCGAGGTGATCCTCGACTCGCCGGAGATCGCCGCTTTCGAAGGCGCGGAGCGCCTGTGGCGCTTCTCCCCGCGCCGCATGCTCTACCGCCCCGATGCGCTGCCGCTGCGCTGGACCTTCCAGCCGGATGGCTGGTCGCCGCAGTCACTGCGCACGGGCACCTGGGATCATACTGGCCGATAGGTGTGCGCGACCAAGCCGCCGTCGAATGCGGTCGAGCTCACAAGCTTGAGGTCGAGCGGTCGATCGAGATCCGAGAAGGGCGCCAGCCCGCGACCGAGCGCGACCGGATACACAAGCAGCCAGTATTCATCGGCCAGCCGTTCCCGCACGAGGCTGCGCGCGAAGCTGGCCCCACCGTGCGCCAAGATGGGCTTGCCGGGCTGCTGCTTCAGCCGCGCGATCTCGGAGGCCAGCTCGCCGCGCGCGATCCCCGGATTGGCCCAGGACTCCAGAACGGAAGGCGGGACCGCAGCGGAGCCTTTCGCTTGCGCGCGTGGCGCATCCTTCAGGGCCTGGGTCGTCGAGGCTTGTTCCAACCCTCTGCGCGTGAAGACGACCTTCGGGATTTCGTTCATGGGCGCTGCGATGGGATCGGTCGAGCTCGGCCAATAGGCCGCCATGTCGCGGAAGGTGCGGCTGCCCATGATGTGGACCCCCACTTGCCACAGCGTCTCGACGGTCCAGGAACTCGCACTGTCATCGAAGCTCTTGAAGATCCAGTCGATTTCGCCGTTTGGACCGCCCATGAAGCCGTCCAACGACAGGTTCATTCTCAAGATCAGCTTTCTCATCGCGTCGCCTCCGCTGCTTGCCTCTCATCAGCAAGGACGAACGGGCGGGCCGGAAGCCGACATCACATCGCGCGGCCGTCGAAATTGATGACGGGCAACGAAGCGGCCTCCACACCCTCCAGGCACCGCACGTTGATGTAAGCCGAGCGTCCCTCCTGCGAGCCCGCATCCTCGGCATAGGGGTGTATGCCGCAGGTCTGGCAGAAGCGATGTTCGATGACGTGGTTGTTGAAGGTGTAGCGCCCCACACCCTGCCCCGAACCCAGCAGACGCAGCTTGTCGCGCGGCACGGACCACAGCAATGCACCCTTGCGCGAGCAGATCGAGCAGTTGCAGGAAACGACTTCGGTCAATTCACCTTCGACTTCGAAAGCCAAGTTGCCGCAATGGCAGCCGCCTTTGTAGAGCATATCTGCCCCTCCTTATGAATTGGACTAAGCATAGTCGCGCATGAGCCGGCCCATCACGGCCGGTTGCGGACTACTCGTCAATAGGGGAGAGCGGTCGCGATCAGTGCGTCATGAAGACCGGAACGTTGGCGGCGTCGATCATGTGGCTGGTGACTCCGCCCAGCACCAGGTGCTTCAGGCGGCTGTGTGTGTAGGCGCCCATGACCAGCAGGCCGGCATCGACCTCGCGCGCGGCCAACAGCAGCTTCTCGGCGATGCTGCCGCCCATCTCCGCGCCTTCGCCGACCGACGCCGAGATTCCGTGCCACGCGAGGTAATGTACCAGGTCGGCCGCCGACTGCACGCCGGCATGGGAATCCTGCACATTGATCACGCGTACGCGTGGACGATCGCCGAGCAGCGGCAGCGCCGCGCTGATGGACCGGATGGCCTCGATGCTGCCGTTCCAGGAGATGATCGCAGCGCCATTCATCATCGCCTCGAGCTGCGCCGGCGTGCAATCGGAGGGGATCAGCAGCACGGGGCGACCGGCGGAGAACAGCGCATCCTCCACCGCCACCGCGACCAGATCCAGCGCCTGCTCCGATTTCGGCCGCGCCATGATGATGAGGTCCGTCAGCCGCCCGAAGCGCGCGAGCAGCTCCGATTCCTGCCCCTTCTCTGCGCGGAACTCCGCGGTCGCGCTGGGGTGCGGTTCCGGCCGATCGCCGAGCGCGACGTTGTTCGCCCGCATCCATCCATCGAAGGCCGACTTCGCCTGCGCGGAGCGCGCTTCCGCGTGGCGTTCGGCAGCAGCTACCACTTCTGCAATCGCGACACCGACATCGACCATCAGGGGCGTCGTCTTCAAGGGATCGGCCACCGCATGGAGCGCCTGGACATGGGCCTGATGAGCGCGAGCGACGATCAGGGCTGCATCAAGCGCCGTGCGATCCGAGTCCAGCCCGAACAGCGGAACAAGAACATGCTTGAAGGACATGGTCCAAGCCCTCCTCCTTATTGTTGTTGGAACGGAGCATAGCGCAATTTCGTTCCCGTTGCTTGATCTGGATCAGGTGCAGAGAGGGAATCCGCCTCAGCGCTTTTCCCGGTAGGCCCGCCGAAATGCCCGCGGCGTGACGCCCTTCATCGCTTTGAACTGACGATGAAAATTGGCGAGGTTGTGGTAGCCGGCCTCGTCGGCGATATGGGCGATGGGGCGATCGCTCCCGATCAGCAGAGCCGATGCGCGGCCGATCCTGAGCTGCACCACATAATCCGTCACGCTCATATGCGCGTGACGGTGGAACAGCCGATGCAGGGTGCTGAGGCTCATATGGACCCGGCGCGCGAGCGTCGCGACGGAGAGCGCGGGGTCAGCATAGTTCTCGTGCAGATAGGCAAGCACCGGCGCGATGCGCTCATCCTCGCTTTCGCTGACCGCCTTTGCGGCGACGGCCGGCGACGACAACGGCATGAAATCGGCATCGCGCGCCAGCATGGCCAAGAGATCGATGAGTCCGATCACCTGCGCGGTCTGATCGCGCGCTAGCAGCGCCAGAATGCGGCTCCGAGCCTCTGCAGCGCTCTTGTGGGAGAAGCCAAGGCCGCGCGTGGATGCATCCAGCATGCGGCAGGTCGCACGGAATTCGGGCAACGGGCGCAGCACCTGCTCGACCCAGCCCTGGTTGAACCACATGACGACGGCAGTATGCGGCTTGGCCGGATCGATCGGGCGCGCCGATTGCCAGGTGTGCGGCAGATTGGGCCCGACCAGCGCCAGGTCGCCATCGCGGTAGGGCGCGATGTGGTCGCCGATATAGCGTTGGCCGAAGCTGTTCAGCGTGAAGGTCAGCTCGTATTCGGGGTGGTAGTGCCACTCGAACGGGAAAGAGGGCAGCCGCCGGTGGAACAGGGTCCAGGACGCCCCCGCCGGCACAGTCACTTTCTCGAAAATGGGCTTCATCGCGCGTAGAATACGCCGAACTTGACCGATGAGTATATGTTTTTGACAGAGCCGGCGAACATGGACCTGGCGCGCTGACCTAGCATCTCGGCACCTTTTGCTCTTGTTGTGTTTTTGTTGTGCTTTGGGAGAGGTGTTCATGGACCGCTATGGATATGGCGATGGCAAGCCCGGCAATCCCTCGGTCGGTTATGCCGCGACCACGCAGCTGAAGGACATCAAGAAGCGGCTTCCGCTGCGCGTGCTCTCCTCCGCCGATTGGGAGCACTGGACGACCTGGGGCTATGTCGTGGTGAAGAACGCGGTCCCCGCGGCGAACGTCCGCCGTTTGGTCGATCTGCTCTGGGAGTTCCAGGAGATGGACCCGCAGGATCCGGCGACTTGGTACAAACCGCAGCTCCGCGATCACGAGATGAAGGAGCTCAACAACAGCGGCATGGTGGAGATCTATAACCACCAGCACCTTTGGGACAACCGCCAGCACCGCCGTGTCTACGACGCGTTTGTTGACATCTGGGACCGAGAAGAGCTCTGGGTGACGATCGATCGCGCGAACCTGAACCCGCCGAACCGCAAGGCGCGCGGCTTCAACGGTTTCATCCACTGGGATGCCGACACACGGTTGGACCCGCTGCCGGTCAACGTGCAAGGCGTGGTCTCGCTGGTCGATACCGACTCAGAAGTGGGCGGCTTCCAATGCGTGCCGGAGCTGTTCCGCACGCTGGAAGACTGGCGCAAGACGCAGCCTGCCGACCGCAACGGCTGGGTGCCGGACACCACCGGCTTCGAGATCGTGAACGTGCCGATGCAGGCCGGCGATCTCCTGATCTTCAACTCGCTGCTGGCGCACGGCATCCGGCCGAACCGCTCCGAGAACCGCGTGCGCATGGCGCAATACATCTCCATGGCGCCGGCGGATGAAGATAACCAGGCGCTGCGCGAGTTGCGCATCGCATCCTGGCGCGATCGCGAGCCACCCAAGGGCTATGCCTTCCCCGGCGATCCGCGGCAGTGGGAGAAGACGCGCTACGACCGCGCCAAGCTGACGGAGTTGGGCGAGAAGCTGCTGGGCTTGAGGAGTTGGAAGGAACAATCGGCGGCGGCTGAGTAGCCCCAACAGCTGCGCACAATTCAATGTCACCCCGGCCGAAGAGCCGGGGTGACAGAAAGAGTATGGACAGAAGCGGGCGAAGAGCTACTTCGCGAGCCTATCGAGCTCCTTCAAAATCTCGTCGCCCATGCGCGTGGTCGAGACCTTGGTGCAGCCCGCGGCCATAATGTCGCCGGTGCGGAAGCCAGCGGCGACCACGTTCTTAGCGGCCTGCTCGAGCAGGTCGGCCGAGGAGCCGAGGTCGAAGGAATAGCGGAACATCATCGCCAGGCTGAGCAGGCACGCCAGCGGATTGGCGAGATCCTTGCCGGCGATGTCGGGCGCGGTGCCGTGCACCGGCTCATAGAGCGCCTTGCGCCGGCCATTCGCGTCGGGCGCGCCGAGCGAAGCCGACGGCAACATGCCAAGCGAGCCAGTCAGCATCGCCGCGCAATCGCTGAGCAGATCGCCAAACAGATTGTCGGTCACGATCACGTCGAACTGCTTGGGCTGGCGCACCAGCTGCATGGCGCAGTTGTCGGCGTACATGTGGCTGAGCTCGACGTCGCTGTATTCCGCCTTGTGCAGCTTGGTCACTTCCTCGCGCCACAGCACGCCGCTTTCCATCACGTTGGCCTTCTCGACCGAGCAGACCTTGCGGCCCCGCTTGCGCGCCAGCTCGAAGGCAACGCGCGCGACGCGCACGATCTCGCTGGTGGTGTAGACCTGGGTGTTGATGCCGCGGCGCTCGCCATTCGGCAGAGTCTCGATGCCGCGGGGCGAACCGAAATAGACGCCGCCGGTCAACTCGCGCACGATCACGATGTCGAGGCCGGCCACCAGCTCCGTCTTCAGGCTCGAGGCTTCCGCCAGCGCGTCGAACACGATCGCGGGACGCAGGTTCGCGAACAGCTCCATATCCTTCCGCAGGCGGAGCAGGCCGCGCTCCGGTTTGATCTCGAACGGCAGATTGTCCCACTTCGGCCCACCGACGGCGCCGAGCAGCACTGCATCGGCCTTCATCGCCTTCGCCATGGTCTCGTCAGTCAAGGGCATGCCGTGCTTGTCGATCGCGCAGCCGCCGACCAGGTCGTCCTCGACGTCGAACTTCAGCGCCTGGTTCTTCGCGAACCAGTCCAGCACGCGCTTCACTTGCGTCATCACTTCAGGACCGATGCCGTCGCCGGCGAGGATCAGGAGTTTCTTGTTGGTGGGCATGTAGCTTCCTCAGACTTGCACGCGGCAACGCCGCCGATTTTTCCTTTCGTCATGGTCGGACTTGGTCCCACCATCCACGAGTTTCGGTGAGCAAAGCCGCGGCGCGTCGGACAAACTCGTGGATGGTCGTGCCCCGCTTGAACCATTGGCCACGACCATGACGGACGAGAGTGTGACTAGCGCCGGCGGCCTACCACAGCCAGGGCTGGCCGACCTTGGCCTTCTGCTCGTAGCTGTCGATGTTGGCGGCCTTCTGCATGGTGAGGCCGATGTCGTCGAGGCCGTTCAGCAGGCAGTGCTTGCGGAAGGCGTCGATCTCAAATTTGATGCAACCGCCGTCCGGCCCGCGGATCTCCTGCTTCTCGAGATCGATCGAGATCACGGCATTGGCGCCGCGATTGGCATCGTCCATCAGCTTGTCGACCTCTTCCTGCGGCAGCGTGATGGGCAGGATGCCGTTCTTGAAGCAGTTGTTATAGAAGATGTCCGCGAACGAGGGCGCGATCACGCAGCGGATGCCGAAATCGAGCAGCGCCCAGGGCGCGTGCTCGCGGCTCGAGCCGCAGCCGAAATTAGCGCCGGTCACCAGGATCTTGGCATTGCGGTACTGCGGCTTGTTGAGGACGAAATCCGGGATCTCCTTCCCGTCGGGCGTGTAGCGCATCTCGTCGAACAGGTTCTTGCCGAGCCCGGTGCGCTTGATGGTCTTCAGGAACTGCTTGGGGATGATCATGTCGGTATCGACATTCATCATCGGCAGGGGCGCTGCGACCCCGGTGAGCTGGTCGAATTTCTGCATCAGACATATCCGCGAAGAGCGGCCGTGTGGGGCCGCCGACGGGCGGTTATGTCACGGCGCGGCGGCCCCTCACAAGCCCTTCACGCGGGCACATCTTTTGGACGGGTCTACCAGCGCCAATCGCGTGGGTCCGACGGGCCGTCGACGGGCGGCAGCCCAACATCCTGGCGCAGATGGTCCGGCAGTTCCTCGATCGCGGACCGCCGGAGGCCCGTGCGCAGAAAGCCCCAGTTCAGCAGGGCCTCGCCCAGCCAATCCATGGCGAAGATGGGGGCCGACGAAAAACGCGAAGTCGTTAACATCTCAGTCTCCTTGCTTTGGTGGCAGGAGACCTAAGGGCTGTCGGGCCGGCGCGGAGTGAAGCAGTTCACTCCTGGTCTGGATGCTGCGGGGCCGGGAAACCGAGATCCCGCCAAAGATAATCCGGCAGGCGCCTGATCTCGATCTTCAACGGCGGCTTCGCGACCGGTGGCACGTGGGCGACCGGACGGGCTCCCAACCGGAACCGGGCGAGCCAAAGGGTGAATGCGTGGGCCATGGCGATCCTCCGTGGCTTCGACTCTATGCGCGACAAGTTCGGATCGACATTCGCCATCATTCGATATATTTCATGCGATTATGAATGGATCAGTGCCGAACTGGGATGACTTACGCCTGTTCGCAGCCATTGCAGCGGCAGGCTCCCTCAGCGCGGCCGCCCGGCGCCTGAAGTTGAGCCAGCCGACCATGAGCCGCCGGCTGCAGGCTCTCGAAGCGCAGATGGGCGCCAAGCTGCTGGAACGAGTGGGCGGCGGGCCGGCCGGCAGCTATGTGCTGACGCCCAAAGGCGCCGAGCTCCTGCCCCTTGTTGAGCGCATGGTCGAGGCGGGCGAAGCAATCGAGCGGGCCAGGCCGGATTTCACCGAGGACGCCACCGGCATCGTCCGGGTCGCCTCCGGCCCGATGACCATCCGCTTCATCGCCCGCCGGCTGCCCGAACTGCTCGATGCGCTGCCCGGGATCGAGATCGAGCTCTACAGCTCCTATTCGCTGATCAACCTTTCGCGGCGCGAAGCGGACATCGCACTGCGCAACCGCCGACCGGAGGAAGGCCGGCTGGCCATGCGCGCCCTGCCGCAACCAACCTATGCCGTGTTTGGCTCCAAGGTCTATGTCGCGCGCCACCCGGTGGCGGCGACCGAGGCGCGTTACGAGGAATGCCGCTGGATCGGCTTCGATGACACGCGCGGCTACAGCGAAAGCCTGCTGTGGCTGACCGCCAAGCTCGGCCGTGCGCCGCACATTCGCTGCAGCAACGCCAGCACGATCCTCGACGCCCTGGTCACCGGCGCGGGCCTCGCCGTGTTGCCCTGCTTCCTCGCCGCGGAAGAACCATCGCTGGTGCAGCTGACCGCGCCGATCGACGACTTGGACCGCGAGGGCCTGTGGCTCGTCGTGCATGAAGACATGCGCGACCGGCCGCGTGTGCGCTTGGCGGCCGACCGGATCGCCGCCTTGTTCCACCGCTATCGCCATCAGCTCCAGCCCGAGGGTGCGGGCTGATCAGAAAAGGTCGTAGCCTACCGCCATCAAAGGCTTGGCCGTGGGCGAGATCAAAGCGTGGAGCGAACTCGTGGGTGCCCGTACCAAGCGCGGGTAGAGCGAAATGAGAGGCGCGTGCTTGGACCTACGACAGTTTCCGCACGTCCGTCAGGTGCCCGGTCACCGCCGCTGCCGCGGCCATCGCGGGGCTGACCAAATGCGTGCGGCCGCCGCGGCCTTGGCGGCCTTCGAAGTTGCGGTTGGACGTCGAGGCGCAGCGTTCGCCGGGCGCGAGCTTGTCGGGATTCATCGCGAGGCACATGGAGCAGCCGGGCTCGCGCCATTCGAAGCCGGCTTCGAGGAAGATCTTGTCCAGCCCTTCCGCTTCGGCCTGGTGCTTCACCAAACCGGAGCCGGGCACCACCATCGCGTTCACGTGCGCGGCGACCTTGCGGCCCTTGGCGATCTTGGCCACCTCGCGCAGGTCCTCGATGCGGCCGTTGGTGCAGGAGCCGATGAAGACGCGGTCGACCTTGACCTCCTCGAGCCTCGTGCCGGGCTGCAGGCCCATATATTCCAGCGACCGTTCGACAGCGCGGCGCTTGTTCTCGTCGGCGATATCCGCCGGGTTCGGCACCTTGCCGGTGATCGGCAACACGTCTTCCGGGCTGGTACCCCAGGTCACTTGCGGGATGATGTCGGCGGCCTTGATCACGATCTCGGTGTCGTACTTCGCGCCGGGATCACTGGGCAATGTCTTCCAGAAGGCGACCGCCTGCTCCCACGCGCCGCCCTTCGGCGCCATCGGCCGGCCCCTCAAGTAGGCGAAGGTGGTCTCATCCGGCGCGATCAGGCCGGCGCGCGCGCCAGCCTCGATCGACATGTTGCAGATCGTCATGCGCCCTTCCATCGAGAGCGCGCGGATCGCATCGCCCGCATACTCGATGACATGGCCGGTGCCGCCCGCGGTGCCGAGGCGACCGATGATCGCCAGCACGATGTCCTTCGCCGTTACACCCGGGCCGACATGACCCTCGACCGTGATGCGCATATTCTTCGCCGGCCTCTGGATCAGCGTCTGT
The DNA here is from genome assembly GCF_003574735.1 of Dongia deserti. Taxonomy (GTDB): domain Bacteria; phylum Pseudomonadota; class Alphaproteobacteria; order Dongiales; family Dongiaceae; genus Dongia_A; species Dongia_A deserti. Next base: position 213,513 of record NZ_QORW01000006.1, on the reverse strand, counting down.
GTGGCGAGCACATGCTCCACCTCCGAGGTGCCGATGCCGAACGCCAGCGCGCCGAACGCGCCGTGGGTCGAGGTGTGAGAATCGCCGCACACGATGGTCATGCCGGGCTGGGTGAAGCCCTGCTCCGGCCCGATGATGTGCACGATGCCCTGCCGCACATCATCCATGGAGAAATAGTCGATGCCAAATTCGCGGCAGTTCTGCTCCAGCGTCTCGACCTGGATGCGGCTCTCTTCCTCGGTGATGCCCTTGGAGCGATCGGTGGTGGGGACGTTGTGGTCCGCCACCGCCAGCGTCGCCTTCGGCTGGCGCACCTTGCGGCCCGAGCTGCGCAGGCCTTCGAAGGCCTGGGGCGAGGTCACCTCATGCACGAGGTGCCGGTCGATGTAGATCAGGCACGTCCCGCCGTCCTGCTGATGGACCAGATGGTTGTCCCAGATCTTGTCGAACAGGGTCCGAGGTTTTGCCATGACCGATGCCGTTCCAGCCGATTTGCCTGATGCCTACTCTTCCGCGCCCTATTCTTCCGCGCTTGCGCCGATCGGGCCAGCCTTTTCGGTGATGCGGGCAGCCTTGCCGCGGCGGCCGCGCAGGTAATAAAGCTTCGCCCGGCGCACGTCGCCGCGGCGCACCAACTCGATCGAGACCAGGCGCGGGGAGTGCAGTGGGAACACGCGCTCCACGCCCTCGCCATAGCTGATCTTGCGCACCGTGAAGGAGGAGTTGATGCCGGCGTTCTTGCGCGCGATGCATACGCCCTCGAAGGCCTGCACGCGCTCGCGGTCGCCCTCGACCACCTTCACGTTGACCTTCACGGTATCGCCGGGCGCGAAGTCCGGCGCCTTGTTGCCGCCAAGCTTGGCGACCTGGGCCTTCTCGAATTTCTGCAAGGTGTTCATGATCCACGTCCTTTCTTCTGAATCTGTCCGGCGCTCTGCTGCGCCATCCGTTTCTGATAGGCAGCCCACAGATCGGGCCGCCGCGATTCCGTTGTCTGTTCGGCCTGCAGCTTGCGCCAGGCTTTGATCTTCTCGTGATGCCCGCTCATCAGGATCTCGGGCACCTGCCGGCCGCACCAGTCCGCAGGCCGCGTGTAGTGGGGATATTCGAGGAGGCCCGATTCGAAGCTCTCCTCCTCCAAGGTCTCTTCCGCGCCCATGACGCCGGGCAGCAGACGCACCGCCGCGTCGATGAGCGCGATCGCCACCGGCTCTCCGCCCGACAGCACGAAGTCGCCGAGGCTCACTTCCATGAGGCCGCGCGCTTCGATCACGCGCTCATCCAGCCCTTCATAGCGGCCGCACAGCAGCACCACGCCCGGACCGGTGGACAGTTCCCTCACCATCTCCTGGTTCAGGACCTTGCCGCGCGGTGTCAGGTAGATCGCCGGCTTCAGGCCATCGCGCGTCGCGTGATCGAGCGCCGCATCCACCACATCCGGCCGCATGACCATGCCCGGCCCGCCGCCAAACGGCGTGTCGTCGACCGTGCGATGCCTGTCGGTGGCGAAGCGGCGGATGTCGATGGTTTCGATCGTCCAATCGCCGCGCTCCAGCGCCTTGCCGGCGAGGCTGTGGCCAAGCGGTCCCGGGAACATCTCCGGGAACAGGGTGAGGATGCGCGCGGTCCAACTCATGGCGCGGCCTCCTGCAACTCGGCCGCCTCTTCCTCCTCGTGCTCCGGGACCTCGAAGAAGTCCGCCGGCAAGTCCAGCACCACGCGACCGCCCTTGATGTCGACCACCGGTACAAAGGCCTTGGTGAAGGGCACCACGAAGCCTTCGCCCGACTCCGGCACCACGAGCAGCAGATCGCCCGCGCCGTAATTGTCGACCGAGACGATCTCGCCCAGTTTCTCGCCCTTGCCATCGAACGCGCTGAGGCCGATCAGATCCGCGAGGTAGTATTCTTCCGGATCTTCCGGCGCCGGCAGACGTCCGCGGTCCACGAACAGCTCCACGCCTTTCAGCGCCTCGGCCGCGTTGCGGTCGGTGATGCCGGCCATGCGCGCGATCAGGATGCCCTTCGCCGCATCGGCGGTGCCGACGATGCTGAGCTCGAAGGTGCGCTTGCGCTTGGGATCGGTCAGCGGCCCGTATTCGGCAATGGCTGCGGGCTTGGCGGCGAAGGATTTCACCTTCACCTCACCCTTGATGCCGTGCGCGCCAAGGACGGCGCCCATCAGCACAAGTCGCTGCGATGTTGCCGAAGCTGGCATGATTGTGTCCGATCCGCCCCGCTTACTGAGCCGGCGCTTCAGCAGCCTTGGCGGCCGCTTCGGCCTGGGCCTTCGCGCGCTCTTGCGCCTTTGCCTTCGGCAGATGCTGCTTGCTCTGCTCGTGGCGCTTCGGCGCCTCGCATAAGCCGGCGCGGGAGAAGAAGAGCTGCACGCGCTCGCTCGGCGTCGCGCCCATCTTCAGCCAATGCTTAGCGCGCTCGACGTCGAAGGTGACGCGGTTCGGGTCATCTCTCTGCAGCATCGGATTGTAGGCGCCGATATGCTCGACGAAGCGGCCGTCGCGCGCGAAACGCGATTCGGCAACCACGATGCGATAGTACGGGCGCTTCTTGGCGCCGCCGCGGGTCAGTCTGATCTTCAACGACACTTGGTTCTCTCCTTTGGATGGTCTGTTGTTCGTCTCAGCTATCTATTCCGGATGGTGACAGCAAGCTTCGATCTTGTTGCCGTCCGGGTCATACGCAAATGCACCGTAATAGTTCGGGTGATAGTGCGGCCTGAGGCCCGGCGCGCCATTGTCCTTGGCGCCGGCCTTGAGTGCGGCTGCATGGAATTCGTCGATCGATTTCCGGCTCTTCGCCTGGAAGGCGACATGGGTGCCGCCCTTCGCATTCGACTCCTTGTCGAACTTTTCCGGCTCACCGATCCAGAAGCTGGGCTTCTCGGCCTCGCCATAGCCGTGCGCGATCACGCCTTGACCGGGAATATCGACGGTGTAGACGCAGGCATAGCCGAGGGGCTGCAGCACCGCGTCATAGAAACCCTTGGCCTTGCCGAGATCGGATACGCCGATCGAGATGTGATCGATCATCGCCGTCCTCCGAATGGTGGGGGCCCGCCCATGCCGCCAGCGCCGCCCTTCATCAGTCCGGCCATGCCAGAGCGCATCAGGCCCTTCTGGCCCAGCTTGCTGACCTGCTTCATCATGCGGGCCATTTCCAGGTGCTGCTTCAGCAGCTTGTTCACGTCCTGCACCTGCATACCGCAGCCCTTGGCGATGCGGTTCTTGCGCGATGCCTTGATGAGGTCGGGGTTGCGTCGTTCCTTCGGCGTCATCGACGAGATGATGGCGAGGGAGCGCCGGATGACCTTGTCGTCGACGCGCCCCTCGAGCTGCTTCTGCATCTTGCCCAGGCCGGGCAGCATGCCAGCGATGGAAGCGAGGCCGCCCATCTTCTGCAGCTGCTTCAATTGGCCGGCGAGATCGTTCATATCGAACTCGCCCTTCTGCATCTTCTTGGCGAGGCGTTCGGCTTCTTCGGCCTCGGTCGTCTCGATCGCCTTCTCGACCAGGCTGACAATGTCGCCCATGCCGAGGATGCGGCTGGAGATACGGTCGGCGTGGAAGTCTTCCAGCGCATCCATCTTTTCGCCGACGCCAATCAGCTTGATCGGGCAGCCGGTGATCGCACGCATGGAGAGCGCAGCGCCGCCACGCGCATCGCCATCGACACGCGTCAGCGCGATGCCGGTGACGTTGACGCGTTCCTTGAAGGCCTTCGCGACATTCACCGCGTCCTGGCCGGTCATCGCATCGGCGACGAGCAGCGTCTCATGCGGCTTGGCGGCGGCGTGCACCTCCGCCACTTCGCTCATCAACTCCTCGTCGATCGCGAGGCGGCCCGCGGTATCAAGCAGCACGACGTCGAAGCCTTCGAGGCGGCCCATCTGGATCGCGCGCTTGGCGATCGCCACCGGCGTCTCGCCCAGCACGATCGGCAGCGTCTTCACGCCGACCTGCTCGCCGAGGATGGCGAGTTGCTGTTGCGCGGCGGGCCGGCGCACGTCGAGCGAGGCCATCAGCACGCGCTTGCCGCGCTGCTCGAACAAGCGCTTGGCGATCTTGGCCGTGGTTGTGGTCTTGCCCGAGCCTTGCAGGCCGACCATCAGGATCGGAACGGGTGCCGGCGCATTGAGATCGAGGCCAGGCTCGACGCCCTCGCCGGCAGAGAGGGTCTTCACCAGCTCGTCATGGACGAGCTTCACCACCATCTGGCCGGGCGTCACCGACTTGACAACGCGTTCGCCGACGGCGCCTTCGCGCACCTTGGCAACAAAATCCTTGACCACCGGCAGGGCGACGTCGGCCTCGAGCAAGGCCACGCGCACCTCGCGCATTGCCTCGTCGACATCTGCCTCCGACAGGGCGCCGCGCCGGGTCAGCTTGTCGAAGACGCCGTTCAGCCGTTCCTGCAGCTTCTCGAACATGTCGCTCTGTCGATCCTCAAACGCTCGTCAGTCGGTTTGCCGCGTGCCGCGGCTGGCGCAAAACAGTTTCACGCCCGTGCGCGAAACTCGCGGACGGACGGGGCCCCTCGGGACCGGCCTTCAACAATGCCGTAAGGCGCGCGGAAACTAGGCTTAGGCGGTAGTTAAGTCAAGCAATCAGCCTTACTCAGGCCGCATGGGTAATGGCGGGTGGACGGGATTGTGGGCCGGCCTGCTTCTGAGCCTCGAGCTGCTGGCGCAACTGGCTGATTTGCTGGGCTTTTTCGGCGTTCAGGCGGCCCAGCTCGCGAGCCCGCTTGCGGGCGCCACCGCCGCTGAGCCAGGCGCTGAACGCGCCCACCACGAAGCCCAGCAGGACACAGGCGATGATGACGGCAAACAGGGGCGCGGGCATGACGTAGGGCAGCGGCCACAGGCGCACGTCCACCACGTCACGGTTCTGGACAACGAACGTGACGACGATCAACGCCACCACCAGGAACAGGAACCACTGCAGGAATCGCAGGACGGTGCGCATGCTCGATGCTCCGCGAAAAGAATCTTGAGACTCAGTCTATTGCGGCCAAAGACGCGGCGCAAAACATCCGTGTGCCGCAGCCGGCATCGCGCGCCTGGACGATGCTAGGGCTCCTTGCCGGCGCCGCCTGCAGACGAGGGCGTCTTCGCCGGCTCGGTCTCGATACGGCCGTTCAGCCGGTCGCGCAACTCCTTGCCGGTCTTGAAGAACGGCACGACTTTCTGCTCCACGGCAACGGTCTCGCCTGTGCGCGGATTGCGGCCGCGCCTGGCTTCGCGGAACTTCACGGAAAAGGCGCCGAAGCCGCGCAGCTCGACACGCTCCCGCTTGGCAAGTGCTTGGGTGATCTCTTCGAAAATCGTGGTGACGATCCGCTCGACGTCGCGGTGATACAAATGGGGGTTAAGTTCCCCGATGCGCAGTATGAGCTCCGATTTGGTCATCTGATTTTATCCCCCCACCCCGACGCATGTATCTCGGCGCCCGGGCGGCCCCTATGAGAACGGCGCCCATCCCGCGCCTCATCCCAAGCCTGCCAAGCATCCGCCCGGGCGTCAAGGATAAGTCGCTCATTTATATGAGTTTTTTGCAGGGCGGTTCCAGCCGCCCCAGCCCGCCGCCGGCTTCCCAGCCATCTGAAAAGAGCCCAAAAGCAAGGGGCCGGCGGGTTTTTCGGCCCGCCGGCCCCAGATTTCGGCTCGAAAAGCGGAGACCGACCGGTCTTTTAAGCTTCCTCGCCCTCTTTCTTGCCTTTCTTGGCCTTGTTGAGCGCAGCGCCCAGGATGTCGCCCAGGCTGGCGCCCGAGTCGGACGAGCCATACTCCGCCATCGCCTGCTTGTCCTCCTCGACCTCGCGGGCCTTGATGGACAGGGTCAGCTTCCGGGTCTTGGCATCGACCTGCATGATCTTGGCATCGACCTTCTCACCGACCGCGAAGCGGTCAGGCCGCTGCTCGGAACGCTCGCGCGACAGGTCCACCTTCTTGATGAAGCCCGACACGCCATCGCCTATGGTCACTTCGAGACCACCGTCCACCACCGCCGCGACCGTGCAGGTCACGACCGCGCCCTTCTTCAGGCTGGTGGCGGCCTCCGCGAAGGTATCCTTCTGCAGCTGCTTGATGCCGAGGGAGATGCGCTCCTTCTCCACGTCGACATCGAGGACCTTCACCTTCACGCTGTCGCCTTTCTTGTAGGCCTGGACAGCTTCCTCGCCCGGCTTGTCCCAGGAGAGGTCGGAGAGATGCACCATGCCGTCGATCTCGCCCGGCAGGCCGACGAACAGGCCGAACTCGGTGATGTTCTTCACATCGCCCTGCAGCTCGGTGCCGACCGGATATTTCTCGACGAAGTTGGTCCACGGATTGTCCAGGCACTGCTTGAGGCCCAGCGAGATGCGGCGCTTCACCGGATCGACATCCAGCACCATCACTTCGACCTCCTGCGAGGTCGAGACGATCTTGCCTGGATGCACGTTCTTCTTCGTCCAGCTCATCTCTGAGACGTGGACCAGGCCTTCGATGCCCGGCTCCAGCTCCACGAACGCGCCGTAATCGGTGATGTTGGTGACGCGGCCGGTGAACTTGGTGCCGACCGGATACTTCTGGTCGACGCCCTCCCACGGATCGGCTTCCAGCTGCTTCATGCCGAGGCTGATGCGCTGGGTCTCCGGATTGAAACGGATGACCTGGACCTTCACGGTCTGGCCGATCGAGAGCGCCTCACTCGGATGGTTGATGCGGCGCCACGCGATGTCCGTGACGTGCAGCAGGCCATCGACGCCGCCGAGATCCACGAACGCACCGTAGTCGGTGATGTTCTTGACCACGCCCTGCAGCACCTGGCCTTCCTTGAGGTTGGCAACCAGCTCGTTGCGAGCCTCGGCGCGGCTCTCTTCGAGCACGGCGCGACGCGACACAACGATGTTGCCGCGCGCGCGGTCCATCTTGAGGATCTGGAACGGTTGCGGCGTGCCCATCAGCGGACCCACATCGCGTACCGGGCGGATATCCACCTGGCTACCGGGCAGGAACGCGACGGCGCCGTTGAGATCGACGGTGAAGCCGCCTTTCACGCGGCCGAAGATCACGCCCGTGACGCGCTGGTTGTCTTTGAACTGACGCTCGAGCTGGGTCCAGGATTCCTCGCGGCGGGCCTTTTCGCGCGAGAGAACGGCTTCGCCGTTCTTGTCTTCCATACGCTCGAGATAGACTTCGACGATGTCGCCGACTTTGATCTCGGGCCTCTGTCCCGGCGTGGCGAATTCCTTGAGCGCGACGCGCCCTTCGGACTTCAAGCCGACATCGACCAGGACGAATTCGTTTTCGATTCCGACGACAGTGCCCTTGAGCACGCTGCCTTCGAGGCCCTGGCTGGCACCGAGGGTTTCCTCGAGCAGTGCAGCAAACGATTCAGATTGCGGTTTTTCCTTCAAGGCTGACTTAGCCATATTGGTGTTGGTCCTTTCATCGCTATTCCGGCCAACCGGTTGTCTCCGGCGGTCTTGAAAGCTGGTTGCACAAACGGATTCGGCAGAGGCGTGCGCTACGCCTTCATCTTCGTCGCGATGAAAGCCAGTGCGCGCTCAAACACCTGGTCGGCCGTGAGGTCGGAGGTGTCTATGGTCAGCGCGTCTGTCGCCGGTTTGGTCGGCGAAATGGAGCGGCCCTGATCGCGGGCATCCCGCTCCTGCATGTCCTGCAAAACCCGCGCGTATATAGCCGTCTCGCCGCGCGCTTGCAACTCTTTGACCCGCCTGTCCGCGCGGGCCTCAAGGCTCGCGGTAACAAACAATTTAGCATCCGCATCGGGGCACACGACGGTCCCGATGTCACGGCCATCGAGGACCGCCCCGCCACTATTCCTTGCGGCACTCCGGGCGAAATCACGCTGCCAGTTGAGGATGGCAGCCCGGACCGAGGGGATCGCCGCCACCTTTGATGCAGCGGTGCTGGTTTCCTCCGCCCGGAGGGCTGGCTCGCCCAGGATTTCGGGCTTGAGCGCCTTGGCGGCCGCGGTCGCGGCATTTTCGTCGGCCGGATCAAGGCCTTGGCGCAAGACCGACAGCCCGACGCCGCGATAGAGGGCGCCGGTATCCAGGAACTCGAAGCCGAAATGGTCGGCCAAGCGCCGTGCCAACGTGCCCTTCCCAGCCGCCGAGGGGCCGTCTACCGTGATGATTAACCTAGGCTTCTCGGTCATCGGTCGGCCTTGGTAACCATGGCGCCGAGGGCGTTCATGAGATCAACAAAGCCGGGGAACGAGGTGCCGATCGCCTCGGCGTCGTCGATCTCCACCGGTTTTTGCGCGGCCATGCCGAGCACCAGGAACGACATTCCGATGCGGTGGTCGAGCTTCACCGGAATGCGCACGCCGCCTGCAGGTGCCTTGCCGCCGGTGACGGTGAGGCTGTCCTGGCCTTCGCTGACCTTCACACCGCAGGCAGCGAGACCTTGTGCCATTGCGGACAGGCGATCGCTTTCCTTCACGCGCAGCTCGGCGAGGCCTTCCATCCTGGTCTCACCGTCTGCGAAGGCGGCGACGACCGAGAGGATCGGATATTCATCGATCATCGAGGGCGCACGTTCGGCCGGGACCGTCACCCCTTTCAGCGCAGAGTGACGCACGCGCAGGTCACCGACCGGCTCGCCCGCTTCCTCGCGGCGGTTCTCGATGACGATGTCTGCGCCCATTTCCAGCAAAGTCTCGATGAGGCCGATGCGATGCGGATTGAGACCGACATTCGGCACGCGGAGGTCAGAGCCGGGCACGATCAAGGCGGCGGCCATCGGGAAGGCGGCGGACGACGGATCGCCCGGCACGATGATCTTGCGCCCGAAAATCTCCGGTTGGCCGGTCAGCGAAACCGCGCGGCCCTCTGGTGTCTGCTCCACCGTCAAGGTCGCGCCAAAGCCTTTCAGCATCAGCTCGGTATGATCGCGCGTCGGCTCCGGCTCGATCACCGTCGTGATGCCGGGCGCGTTCAAGCCGGCCAGCAGGATCGCGGATTTCACCTGCGCCGATGCGACCGGCAGCTTGTAGGTGATGGGCATCGGCTCGGCGGTACCGATCACCGCGAGCGGCGGGCGGCCGCCGGCGCGCGCGACGATACGCGCGCCCATGCGTGACAGCGGCTCCGACACCCGCCCCATCGGGCGCGAGCGCAGGCTCGCATCGCCGGTGAAGAACGTGACGAAATCATAGGGCGCGACCAGCCCCATGAGCAGGCGCGTGCCGGTGCCGGCGTTGCCGAGATCCAGCACTTCAGGCGCCTCGCGCAGGCCACCGATGCCGCGGCCCTGCGCGCGCCACACGCCGTCCGCGCCCCGCTCGGCTTCGCCGCCCAGCAGGCGCATGGCGGTGGCGGTGCGCAGCACATCCTCACCTTCCAGCAGCCCGTGGATCTCTGTCTCACCCACCGCCAGCGCTCCCAGCATCAGGGAACGATGCGAGATGGATTTGTCGCCGGGCACGCGCGCGGTGCCGCTGAGCGGCGCGGCCTTGCGCGAGCGGAAAGGTTGAGGGGCTGCGGCGGAGCTGGAAGCGGTCACGGCGGTTGGACTTTCGAACGGGATCGGCGTGGCTTTAGCACAGGGCCGGCCAGCAGCGCCAACCCTCGAATAATCGCCGTCACACGAAGCCGCGAGGCCGGTTGACAGTGCTGGCCGAGCGTGGCAATGGGGCCACGACTTCATGAACAACCGGCCGGCGGGCCAACGACCCGGGGGCCCCGGCCAAAGGAGCGAGCGACGTGAGCAAACCGGAGTGGGGAACCAAGCGCACCTGCCAGAGCTGCGGCGCGCATTTCTATGACCTGCGCAAAGACACCATCATCTGCCCGAAATGCGGGGCAACCTATGATCCCGAGGCGGTGCTCAAGTCCCGCCGCGGCCGGGTGGTGGAGAAGTTGACGCCGGTCAAGCCGCTGGAGCCCGAGGTGCCGGAGGTCGAAGCGGAAACGGAAACCGAGGCCCTCGGCACCGAAGAGGAAGAGGTCATCGAGGACACCTCCGAGCTGGGCGAGGATGAGGAGGATATGTCCGAAGTCATCGAAGGCGTCGACGACGAGAAGGAGCGTTAAGGCTTTCACAGCCGTTCCAGCGGTAATTATTCGCTTGAATTAAAGGGGGCCGCTGCTTAGCTTCTGCCCCGGTTTCGGACCGCCCATTCCAGACGGCGATCCGCAAGGAGTTTCGGGCCCATAGCTCAGCTGGGAGAGCGCCACAATGGCATTGTGGAGGTCAGCGGTTCGATCCCGCTTGGGTCCACCAGACGAAAACCCCCGCCGCAGAGATGCGCGGGGGTTTTTCCTTGCAAGAGATCCGGGCGACGGCTCTCAGGCGCACCGACGCGATGGCGGTGGAGATTTCACTCACGCGATTGATCGTGCGCGCGGTCTCGTCCCGCGCGACCTGGGTAGCTCGCGCGGCTCGCACCGCGCCCGATACGATCACCCATCCAAGCGGAAAACAGAGCGCGCGCGGCTGAGGTCCAGCAGGATCGTGCTGACGGTGCTCTGATGGGTCCAGCCGGACACGCTGATCTGGACGATGGCACCGCGGAAGTCCGGGCCCAGCAGCCGCGCCAGCGTGCGTAGTCTGGTGTTGGTCACGGAAAACAATTCAGCGCCCGTCGCCCTGAAGTCCGTCCGCAGACGATGGGCGATCCGCGCCCATTGCGCGCCGGGCAACGCACGATCCACATAGATCAGCGTGTCGACCGTCAGATCCGATACGTGGATTCCCCGCGCTTCCATGTCGGCGTGGGAGAACTGGATGGTCGGCAAACCGAAGGTTTCCAGGACTTCGTCGCGTGCGCTCTCCAGGCCGAGCTCGCGGTACGTCGTGGCCGCAATCATGAAGCTCTGCCCGCCCTCTTCGCGCGGCGCGTACCAGATCCGAACGTCGCGCGCCCGGCCGCCGGAATCAGGAGCCAGGGCGAGCCGGACATAGGGTGCAGGTGTGGTCTGCACATCGATCGCCACGATCTCCGGCAGCGCCTGCTTGCTCATGCCGCATCCGCGGCGCACCGGCTCACCCAGCTCCCTCTTTTCGCAGAAGCCATTACCGAGTCGGGTCTCATCCAGGGCGAGGCCGTAGATCTGCAGGACCGTGTTGTCTTCGCTGCCGGCCAGCGCCGCAGGCGTGGAACATGCAATCTGCACAGTGATGCCGAGCCCCAGGAGGGCCCCGAGGCTTCGCACAACACCCATCATCGTCGCTATCCTCAGTGGTGAGCGCCAGAGGCGCTTCATCCGAGGATAGCGGGCTTGTTCGCCGCGAGCAACGAACTGCTGTGGCGGGTCACAGCCTACCTTGTCATCAGCGAAGGGTTAGACGCTGTGGGATCCCTTCGAGCTGTCACAGCGGTGGAAGCCACGCTCATCAGCCTGCACGTACCCGCGCCAGGAAGTTGCCGACCTCGCGGTTCATCAGCTCCGATGCGTTGGCTGGCCTCCGACAAAGCGGTGACGGTGGTGTCGGTGCGCTTTGCCTCCAGCACCGCGTGATTGGCAATGCTCGCCGAGTTGGCGACCTGCTGGCTGATCTCGCGGATCGACGTCGACAGTTCTTCGGTCGCCGCAGCAACCGACTGCGGCACCATATCGTTGACCCAGAAATATTCCTCGCCGCCGTAGCGCAGCGCGGCCAGCTCCGCCAGCGCGGCTTGTTGCGCCTCCTGCTCGCCCGTCACGGCGGCCTGCTTGTGATACGATGCGATGATGCCGTGGGCGATTTCGACTACGTGCTGCGTCTTGACTTGGCGGTCCTCAAGCAGCATAGCGCGCGTCCGCCAGGCGTCGACGGCGCCGACCAGCAGCGTGCCGATCACCGACACCGCCACCACCAGTCCCATTCGCCGCCCGATCTTGAGGTCTCCGAAACGCATAATCACCCTCCAAACGCGTCTTGGGCGCGCAAACCATGCAGCGCTCGTTAACGGCGCGTTTTATTTCCGACTGAAGAGATAGCGCCTTTGACACAGCGACGATCTGTCGCTCAGTCCACCATGTGATGGCTATACACGAGTATGATGTTCACGCGCGCATCATCATCGGAAAGCGGAAGAAGGATGACCTGCTCGCGGGCGTAGCGACCATCGGGTGTCGTGAATTCGCGGCGCTCCAGGCGCGGCGCGCGCCGGGCGACGACGTCCTGATAACTCGCCATCGACGCGTCGGCCGATGCGCCATAGAAGCCTTCGGCTACCGATTTGCCCGTCGGATCGCGCCCCCGCATCGCGACTTCGCGCGTGCCGACCAGCCGATAGAGGAAGCGGCGTTCGTCGGCGACTACTTCGACCAGCATGATCCCGGGAAGAAATGGCACGATTTCGCTCGGGTCGATGTTGGCGCGCGACGGCATGCGACGGTCGCGGCGCTTGTGATCCCAATAGGCATAGAACGTGGCGATGTCCGACTCGAAGTTGGCCAGATCGGGAAGAGCTTCAGTGGCGCAATGCGATGGCGTTCTGGTGGTGGGCCCCATGATCTCCCCCTCGGCAGAAGCGTTGCACTGCGCTGCGCACAGCACAAGTTGTGCGAAGGAACAGCCGAAGCGCCGAACTGTCACACCTGCCATCGACATGGTAACAACCGAGGCATGGATTCCGATTGGCTCAGCATCGAGACTCGACGCCTCATCTTGCGCACGCTTCCTCCTGCGGCGCTCGCTGCCCTGGTCGCACATGATAGGGCCGAAGCATCACGCTTGGCTGGCTGCAGGCTGGACGATTTTCCTGACGCAGCACTCCCACTCGCAGCGATGAGGCTACAAGACCTGGTCACAGACCTCACCTATCTTCCATGGTCGCTGCGGGCCATGGCGCTGAAGCCTGATCTTACGTTCGTCGGCTACTTCAATTTCCACACCAAGCCGGGTGCGGATTATCTGAAGGAGCTGGCGCCTGGCGCGGTGGAATTGGGCTACTCCGTGATGCCGAACTTCCACCGCCAAGGCCTTGCTCAAGAAGCCGCCCTGGGGATGATGGACTGGGCCAACCGGGTGCATGGGGTGAGCCGGTTTGTGGTCTCCATCAGTCCCCATAACCCGGCCTCCGTTGCCATGGCACGCAAACTCGGCTTTACCCAGATCGGCAGCCACATTGATAATGAGGACGGCTATGAAGATATCTTGGCCCGGAGCTGGCCATCCTAGCCGGCCTTGAAATCGTTAATTTCCCACCTAGATTCTAAACATGGCCGCAATCGGGTCATCCGGGGCCGCGCCGAATCGGGCGGTGCCGGAATTGGGTAGCTCGCTCGTGCTGGAGGAGCTTGGAAATTATGACGCGCTTGTCTTTGTTCAACAGCCCGCTGCTGCTCGGTTTCGATCATTTCGAGCGAACTCTGGATCGGATCGCCAAGAGCGGCGCGGAAGGTTATCCGCCCTACAATATCGAGCAGATCGGCGAGGATCGCCTGCGCATCACGCTGGCGGTTGCCGGGTTCGGGCTCGACGATCTGGAGATTCAGATCGAGGACAATCAGCTCACCATCAAGGGTCGGCAGAAGGACGATACGGGCCGCGTCTACCTCTATCGGGGGATTGCGGCGCGACAGTTCCAGCGCAGCTTTGTGTTGGCTGAAGGAATCGAGGTCAAAGCGGCGACCCTCGACAACGGCCTGCTGTCGGTCGACCTGCAACGGCCGAAGGCCGTCAGTCAGGCGCGTACCATCCCGATCAGTCGGGGCACGGGCGACAAGGCCACTGCCAAAAGGTTGACAGTGGACGCTGAGAGCAAATGAGAGCGCAAGGAGCCGAGGTGCCGCCAGGCGGGCATTGGATCCTCAGGTGACGGAGTGAAAATATGACGGAACTGGAACGCATTCGTGCCTTGACCCCCGATGACCTGCTGATGCTGGGGATCAAGAACATCGCCTATATGAAAGATATCGAGGTCGATGGCGAGACAGCGGTCGCTTTGTTTGCCGCCAATGGCCAACAGATTGCAGTCATGGAAGACCGACAGACGGCGGTCGCTGCCGCCTGGCAGAATGGCCTCGCTCCGATGACGGTGCACTGATCGAAGGTCCTGCCTGAGACTGAATGCCCCTTCAGTACCCTTAAGGGTTTTCTAACCACGTTCGCCGCAGCCTAGGTCCTCTCCCGGCGGAAATGTCCGCCCTCAATCGGGGACGTTGTGTGGACCTGCAGGCTTTGAAAGAGATCGTGACGGCGCACCGCGTCTGGCTGCGCAACGAGCGTGGCGGCCGGCGCGCCGATCTTGCCTTGAAGGTTTTCCGCGACCTCAATCTGCGCGGCCTTCATCTGCCCAAGGCCAAGCTCACCGGCATTCAGCTTATCAATTGCGATCTCAGCGGCGCCAATCTCCGGGAAAGCGATCTGTTCGCCGCGAATCTTGCCGGCAGCCGCTTCGTCGGGGCCGACTGCCGGGACTGCGATTTCCGCGGCGCCCATCTGCAAGGCGCCGACTTCTCCCAAGCCAAGCTGAGCGGCACCGACTTCCGCGAAGGATCGCTGCTGGTGTCGAGCGGCGGCAGCGTCGAGCCACCGAAGCGCGAGGAATGGAAGCCGACCAAGTCCGATACCGCCATGAACCGTGCCGACCTGACCGGCGCGAAGCTGCGCAATTCCATCATCCGCAAGGCGGATTTCTCCGGCGCTGTCCTGCGCAATGCCGATCTCAGCGGCGCCAATCTCGACGGCTCTTCCCTCAAGGATGCCGATCTGCGCGGCGCCAACCTAGCCAATGCTGATCTCAGCGGCACGCAGCTCAATCGCGCCGTGCTCGAAGGCGCGTTCCTCGACGGCGTCGTCCTGACCGATGCGAACCTGCACGGCGTCGAGCTCAACAAGGCAATCTTCAACAGCCTCGACACATCGGTGGCGATCTCGGTGGATGATTCGGCGGAGACCCAGGCCTTGATCGGCGAGATGATCATCGCCCACGAAAAGTGGGTGACCTCGTCCGGCGTCGAAGGCCAACGCGCCGACTTTTCCCACGCTGATATCTCCGGCCTGGATTTTTCCAGCCGCAACCTGCGCGGTGCGCTGTTTATTGATTCTCGGCTGCGTTCCGCCAAGTTCCGGCGCACGATCGTCGATCTGGCCGACTTTTCGCGCTGCGACTTGACCGGCGCCAATTTCGAAGGGGCATCGCTGCGCGGCACGAACTTCACCGGCGCCAATCTGCGGCGGACCGACTTCCGCAAGTGCGACCTGGAGGTGGAGATTGCGATCCTCTCCGACGGCAAGGCGCGCGAATGGCCGCCGCGCTTCAACGGCTGCAAGCTGGATGAAACCAATTTCGAGAACGTGAAAGCAAGCCGGATTCTCGCGAGCAACGTCACCGCCAAGAGAGTGATCGCCGACGAGGCTTTCCTGAAGCTGCTTGCGAGCGGCGCAACCGCCTGAACACGATTGGCCGCTCTTTCCGCGCCGGACCGGCAGCCCCGCCGGCTCGGCGGAAGACGCTCTAAGCGGCGTGGCTTTTCGCCGTGTCCGTCAGCAGCGCATAGATCGCATCGGTCTGATCGGCGCCGCGCAGCTTTTCGCACACGGACTTGTCGCGCAGCAGGCGGCTGACGCGCGCCAGCGCCTTCAGGTGGTCGGCGCCCGCACCCTCCGGCGCCAGGAGCAGGAACACCAGATCCACCGGCTGCTCGTCGATGGCGTCGAAATCGACGGGCTCATCCAGGCGCGCGAACAGGCCGAACAGTTCCTTGATCTCCGGCAGCTTGCCGTGGGGAATCGCGATGCCATTGCCGACGCCCGTGGTCCCCAGCCGCTCCCGCTCCAGCAACACATCAAAGACGGCGCGTTCATGCAGCCCGGTTAGTTCGGCCGCACGTTTCGCCAGTTCCTGCAGGACATGCTTCTTGCTGGTCGCCTTCAGGCGCGGCATGACCCGCGCCGGCGTTATGAGGTCTTCAATTTCCATGAATGTGTCCTTGGGTCCCGATTCAGCCTGCAGCCCGTTCACTGCCGGAGTTGGCCGGCCGCGCCGTCCCAAGGCGCGGATCGACCCAGCCGATATTGCCGTCATTGCGGCGATACACCATGTTCAATCCGCCATGTGCCCGATTGGTGAACATCATGGCCTTCAAATCCGACAGATCGAGTCGCATCACTGCTTCACCGACCGTCAAGGTCGGGATCTCGGTGTGCATCTCGGCGATGACGGCGGGCGCCTCGCTGCCGTGGGCGACGGCGGGTTCGCTCTCCTCCTCCGGCTCCGGCGCAAGAATGTACTGCGCGGCGCGGAAGCTTTGCGTCTCTGCGCGGTGGTGGTCGCGTAGCCGGCGCTTATAGCGCCGCATGCGTTTGGTCAGATGATCCATCGCCAGATCAAAAGCGGCATAGGCCTGATCAGCCGAGGCCTCCGCCTGGACCAGGATGCCGCGGCCGATATGGACGGAGATGTCGGCACTGAACAAATGCGACTGTTTCGAGAAGGTGACCGTCGCCTCGATCGGATTGCCGAAGTACTTCGCGATGCCATGGTCAAGCGCCTGCGCGACATGGGTCCGCAGCGCTTCACCGACGTCGATATTCTTACCTTTGACTGTCAGATTCATGATCTTTGTCCAACAGACGGGTGTGATGCCGATAGCTGTTAAGGTGGCCATTCGGCCTTGTACCTTCGTGCCCGTCCGACGGCGGGCCGGGACCATATGTACCGCCCCCTCTCAAGTCAAGGGCAGCCTCCCCATCGATCCTGGGGGCATGATGTAGCGCGCCTCAAGCCGAACGCAAGGACTTCTCGCGACGGCGCTGGACAGATGATGGAATTCTTAATGATTCCCGATATTTAGCGACAGTCCGGCGCGCGATATCCACGCCCTCATTCTTGAGCACGGCGACCAGCCGGTCGTCTGACAGGACGGCCTCGATGGGCTCCTTGTCGATCAGTTCCTTGATGCGCGAGCGCACCGCCTCGGCCGAGTGACTGTCGGCGCCGTCCGCGGCCTGAATCGCGGCCGAGAAGAAGTAGCGCAGCTCGAATAGGCCGCGCGGCGTTGCCATGAACTTGTTGGCGGCGACACGGCTCACCGTACTTTCATGCATGCCGATCTCGTCTGCAATGTTGCGGCGGATCAGCGGCTTCAAGTGCTTGACGCCGTGCAGGAAGAACATTTCCTGCTGACGGACGATTTCGGTCGCGACCTTGAGGATGGTGGTGGCGCGCTGATGCAGCGTCTTCACCAGCCAGTTGGCGGCGGAGAGTCGATCGGCGAGATACTCCTTGTCAGCCTTGCTCTGCGCCTTCCCGGTGACGCGCGCATGATATTGCTGGTTCACCAGCAGGCGCGGAAGATTGTCGCTGTTGAGCTCCACCGACCACGATCCGTCCGGCAGGCGATAGACCATGATGTCGGGCTGGATCGCCTGCACCTCGGTCCGATCGAAAGCGTAGCCTGGCCGCGGATTGAGGGAGCGAATCTCCGCCGCCATATCGGCAAGATCTTCAGCGTCGACGCCGCACACCTTCATGAGTTGCGCGCGATCGTGTTTGGCGAGGAGATCGAGGTGATCAAGCAGTGCCTGCATGGCCGGATCGAGCCGGTCGCGTTCCTTCAATTGCAGCGCCAGGCATTCGGCGAGATTGCGCGCCGCAACTCCGACCGGGTCGAACTGCTGTATCTTCTTGAGCACGCATTCCACCAATTCGAGCGAGCAGCCGAGGCGCTCCGCCAGCGCGATGAGATCGCCCTGCACATAGCCCGCATCGTCGATCAGATCGATGACCTGCAAGCCGATCAGCCGCTCGGTCGGATCGGCGACCTCGATCCCGAGCTGCTGCTCCAGATGCTCGCGCAGGGTGAGGTCGCGCGTCAGCGTCTCCTGGAAATCGCCGTCCTCGTCCGGGAAGTCGCCACGGCCAGCACCCACGCGCCAATTGGCCTGGCCCGAGGGTTCGCCGAAATCGGCGCTGCCTTCGCCGGCGCTGTTGCCGGTATAAGTGTTGTCGTAATCGGCATCGATCGGAGAATCCTTAGCGTCGGGCAGATGCTCGCGGTCGCCGAACTCCTTGGTGTCGAGCATGCGGTCCGGATCGACGCCGTCGGCGGAGGCTTCGGACGGTGCTTCGCGCTCCGAATCATCCGCGCGCTCGAGCAGCGGGTTGCGCTCCAGCTCATCTTCGACATAGGCAGCCAGGTCCTGATTCGACAACTCCAGCAGCTTGATCGCCTGCTGGAGTTGCGGCGTCATGACGAGGGACTGCGCTTGGCGCAGATCTAAACGTTGCGATACGGCCATTTGGGCCCGAAGCTAGAGCGAGAACCTTTCGCCAAGGTAAACGCGTCGGACCGCTGGGTCATTCACAATTTGGGCCGGTGTACCTTCGGATAGTACGCCGCCCTCATTGAGGACGTAGGCTCGATCGACGATGTCAAGCGTATCGCGGACATTGTGATCGGTGATCAACACACCGATCCCGCGATCCTTGAGGTGTGAAACCAGGTCACGAATGTCGGCGACCGCAATCGGATCGATGCCCGCCAGCGGTTCATCCAACAGCACGTAGTTCGGCTTGGCCGCCAGGCAGCGCGCGATCTCCACCCGCCGCCGCTCGCCGCCTGACAGGGCCGTCGCCGGCACCTTGCGCAGATGGCTGACCGCGAAATCCGCCAGCAGACGGTTCAGGCGATGGTCGCGCTCCCGCTTGTCGGGCTCGGTTACTTCGAGGACGGCCATGACGTTGTCCGCGACACTCATGCCGCGGAAGATCGAGCTCTCCTGCGGCAGATAGGCGATGCCGCCGCGGGCGCGCAGATACATCGGCAGGTCGGTGATCTCTTCGCCGTCCAGATAGATGGCACCGGCATCGGCACTGGTGAGGCCGGTCATGATATAGAAGCAGGTCGTCTTGCCCGCGCCGTTCGGACCGAGCAAACCGACCGCCTCGCCGCGTTGCACGCCGATCGTGACGTCGCGCAGCACCGGTCGGCGGCGATATTGCTTGCCGATGTGATAGGCCACCAAGCCTTCGATGCCGGTGGGGTCGACCTCCGCGCCATTGACGACGAAGGTGGGGCCAACCGGATGGGTCGTGCCGTTCACCTGGTCCTCGCGCTGGTCGCCAGTATCCATCATTGTGTCACCGGTGCCGATGGCGTTCCGGTGTTCGAACCGTTGTCCTTGTCCTTCGGCTTGATCGTGGTGAAGACGCGCTGGCCCTGCGCCGGCAGGAGACGGCTGACGTCGTTCTTGAGATCAAGCTCCGCCCGGCCGCCCCGATAGACGTTGTCCTTGCTGTGGATCACGACATTGCCGGTCAGGATCGCAATCTCGGTTTCGGGATTATAGGCGAGCCGGTCGGAGAAGGCGGTCTGATCCTTGCGGTCCACGCGTACATGGCCTCGGGCGTCGACCTGATAGACTTCCTGGCCGTCGTCCGCCTCATTCTCCGGCGTCGCAGGATCGTCGGCCTTGTCGCGGAAGAAAGCGGTCGCCTCGTCGGAATGGATGGTGGTGTCCTTCTTGGGGCGCACGATGACCACATTACCCTTCGCCACCACCACATCCTTGTCACGCCAATATTCGATCTGATCGCGCGCGGTCACCCTCTGTTCCTCAGTGACCACCTTCAGGTTCTTGCCGGTGAGGACTAGGAGCCGCTGCGCTTCCTTATATTCCGCATAGTCGCCGTAGGAGGTGGATTGACCGGTCACGATCTTCACGTTGCCGAACGCTTCCCAGCGCGCGAGCTCATCCTGTTCGTCGAGATAGGCGACCAAGGTATCGGCGGCGATCGACGTGTCGCCTTGCTTGGCGAGGGCATTGCCGCGCGCCGTATAGGTGCGCGCATCGCGCTTCCATTCGATACCGTTCTCGGCGGAGATTTCGATCGGATCCTTGTCGTTGTCGTCGAAGCCGAACCCGCCGCCCCCGCTGTCGCTTGCCGCGCCGCCGGTCTCCTGCGCCCAGGACGAGGACGCAAGGACCAGGATCAAGCTCGCCGCGATCGCGCCGGTGAGGCGCGCCAGACTCCAGCGCGAAGCTGGCGCTGTGGAATCGATAGTGACGCCGTTCGGGCTCATCCGCCCTGGCCTTTCTGCTTGGGGTAAATCTTCATGTAAGCTTTGCCCGTAAACACTATCGTATCGCCATCGTCGCGCACGCGGAACCCCTGCGAGATGAGTTCGCCGTCGCCGTTCTGGCCTTCCACGACATCGTCGCCTTCGGCGGTCTTGGCCTTGAGGTCGATGGTGGCGCTATGGGTCTGAAACGACAAGCCATTGTCGTGGAACAGGGTCACGTCGCCGATCAAGGTCATGATGTCGGCGTCGCGATCGAGGAGGCCGTCATTGGCCGTCAAGGCCACATAGGCGCCGCCGGACAGAACGATATCCGCCAGCGGCTTCTTCAGGGAAATGTGGCGATCGTCCCCGTCGACGTGAGAAGCCGATGTCGCGGTGATGCTGAACGGCCGGCCCTTGTCATCCCTGCCGTCATATTGGACGTCTTGGACCGTCACTTCCGCCTTTTCGGTATTTTCTTTGGGCACCTGCTGGATCAGGTCCGGGTTAACCATATTGTCCCGCGATTCCAGCCAGAGATAGCCGACATAGCCAAGGGTCGCGGCCACGATCAAAGGCAGCGCCACCTTGAGCATGCGCACCGATCGGCCGCGCCGAGCCTTGAGACGCGCCTGCGGCTTGCCGGCCCGCGGCGCGATCTTGCGCATGCCGGACGGTGCCGCGTCCGGCGTGGAGACCGGAGGACCTGGCAGGTTTTCGCTGGTGTTTGCCATGAGCCCGTCAGCCTTTCGTCATGCAACGCCAGCCCTGAGGCAGTCGTGCAGCCGCACGATCCCGACCGGCTTGCTGTCTTCCAGCACGAACAACGACGTGATCGACTTCTCGTTCATCAGGTGCACGGCCTCGGCCGCCAGTGCTTCGGCGCGGATGGTGCGGGGATGTTCCGTCATCACCTCGCGGACCGTGCGGTGCATGAGGTCAACATTCATATGCCGCCGCAGATCGCCGTCGGTGATGATGCCGACGAGATCACCGTCGCCATCGATTGCTCCAACACACCCATAGGTCTTGGTGGTCATCTCCAGGATCGCTTCCTGCATCCCCGATTCAACGCTGATCAGCGGCAATTCCTTGCCGACATGCATGAGATCGGAAACCCGCAGCAGTTTCTGCCCCAGCTTGCCGCCCGGATGCAGGGCGCGGAAATCCTCCGTCGAGAACCCCTTCCGCTCCAGCAGCGCCACCGCCAGCGCATCGCCCAGCGCCAGCATCATGGTGGTCGAGGTGGTGGGCGCGATCGCCATCGTGCCAGCTTCGCCGACCTTAGGTAGCGACAGCGCGACATCGGCAGCGTTGCTCAGGCTGCTATTCGCGTTGCCGGTGATTGCGATCAGCGGAATCGACCAGCGGCGGGTATGGCTGACGATGTCCGCCAGCTCGAAGGTCTCGCCGGAATTAGAGAGCGCCACCACGGCGTCGGCGGCGGTCACCATGCCGAGATCGCCATGGCTGGCTTCGGCGGGATGGACGAATTGCGCGGGCGTTCCGGTCGAGGCAAAAGTCGCTGCGATCTTGCGCGCGATATGGCCGCTCTTGCCCATGCCGGTCACGATCACACGCCCGGTCACGCCGGCCAGGATGTCGAGCGCGCGCAGCACCCGCTCATCCAGTTCGCGCGCCAGCCGCACCAGGGCATCGGCCTCCTGGGTCAGGACGCGCTGCGCCGCCGCCAGCCCTTCGGCCGTCGTCTCAGCGGCGGTGGATGATGTCCGCGCGCGGGCCGCGGACGCCAGATGCGCCTCGCTCGCCTCGCCTCTTGCCCGTGCCGTCAATGCCCTCTCCTCAATTTACGGCGGCAATCCATCAAGACTGGCCGGACCATAGCGCCGCGCGCCCGGCAAATCCAGCGAACTCCCGCCATGAGCCTCCCTCCCGGTCGGCCAAGTCTTTGCGCAGAAATGGAGAAATTCGAGGCGAGACTCTCCGTCAGACCTCGGTCAATGCTCGAAAATATCGGGCTGGTCCCAACCCAGCCGATCCAAGGCAGCCCGCGTCGGGAGGAAACCGAAGCACTGTTCCGCCAGCGCCCGGCGACCCTCCCGATCCAGGATCGGGTCCAGCTTGTCCCTCAGCTGATGAAGGTAGAGGACGTCGGAAGCGGCATATTTCAGCTGCTCCGGGGTCAAGGTCTCGGCGCCCCAGTCCGAGCTCTGCTGCTGCTTGGACAGATCGATGCCCAGCAACTCGCGGCACAGATCCTTGAGTCCGTGGCGATCCGTGAAGGTGCGCACCAGCTTGGCCGCGATCTTGGTGCAATAGACCGGCGCGCAATCGATATCGAGGTTAACCTTGAGCGCGCTCAGATCGAAGCGGGCGAAATGGAACAACTTCAGGGTCGTGCGATCCTCAAGCAGCGCCTTGAGATTAGGCGCGCTCACACGCTGGCCGGGCGCCGGCTTGGGGATCTGCACCAGATGGCAGATCCCGTCACCCTGGCTCAGCTGGACCAGGCACAAACGGTCGCGCACCGGATTGAGCCCCATGGTCTCGGTATCGACCGCGACCACCGGGCCAAGCTTCAGATCCGCCGGCAGGTCGCCGCGGTACAGCTCGATGGTCATTCAGCGTCCTTTACCGGTCGATTCGATCATCGGCGCCATCCTGCCGCCATTCGCGCCATTTGGCAAAGCGCGTCGGCCATCGGCTGCCGATCGGACGCCTAATGCTGATGAGATGGTGCCCAGGAGAAGACTCGAACTTCCACGGGTTGCCCCACAGGTACCTGAAACCTGCGCGTCTACCAATTCCGCCACCTGGGCTGAGCGACCATGCCGGATCGGCGGGTCGCGCGGCGCGGCGCATTCTGTCCAGAACCGGCTCAAAGTCAACCGGCATTTAAGAGCCGAGAGCGGCGTTTACAACGGCGGTTGGTTGCCACATACCTAGCCAAATCAATGATCTCGGGATGAGGGATGCATGCAGCGCTTGGCGACGGTGTTCGGTGGGTCGGGCTTCATCGGCCGCTATGTGGTGCGCAACCTAGCCCAAGCAGGCTGGCTGGTGCGCGCTGCCGTTCGGCGCCCGGACGAAGCGCTGTTCCTGAAAACCTCCGGTGCCATCGGGCAGATCACCCCTGTCGCCGCCAATGTCCGCGACCGCGGCTCGGTGGCGCGAGCCGTCGGGGGCGCGGATGCGGTGATCAATCTTGTGGGGATCCTGCACGAGGCCGGCCGGCAGAAGTTCCATTCTGTGCAGGCCGAAGGTCCCCGCCTCATCGCGGAGGAAGCGGCCAAGGCTGGCGCGCGACTTCTTGTCCATATCTCGGCGATCGGCGCCGATCCGAATTCCGATTCCGCCTACGCCCGCACCAAGGCCGAAGGCGAAGCGGCTGTGCGCCAGGCTTTCCCCAGCGCGACCATCCTGCGCCCGTCCATCGTCTTCGGACCGGAGGACGGCTTCTTCAACCGCTTCGCCCGGATGGCGATGCTGTCGCCTGCCCTGCCGCTGGTCGGCGGAGGCAAGACGCGGTTCCAGCCGGTCTATGTCGGCGACGTCGCCGAAGCCGTGATGAAGGTCCTCGAAAATCCGGATGCTGTGGGCAAGACCTACGAGTTGGCGGGGCCGAAGATCTACACCTTCGCCGAGCTGATGCGGCTGATGTTGAGGGAGATTGGACGCAGCCGCCTGCTGATGACGTTGCCCTTCCCGATCGCCAGCATGATGGGCGCGGCCATGCAATGCCTGCCCAATCCGCAATTGACCGTCGACCAGGTGCGCCTCTTAAAGCGCGACAACGTGCCAAGTGCCGGCTCAGCCGGCCTGACCGACCTCGGCATCGCGCCGACCGCGGTCGAAGCAATCATCCCCACCTATCTCGATCGATACCGCGCCCGCAGCTACTACCACCGGCCGTGAATCAGCAGCTTGGACCGCCTGCCAAGTAGAACAGATAGAGCAGATAGACGCCGAGCGCGACGCGGTAGACCACGAACGGCACAAAGCCGGAGCGGCGCACCCAATAGCTTATGAAGGCGATGGCCAGCAGACCGGTTATTGCCGAGAGGCCGAAGGCCAGCCCGGCTTGCGGCAGGTCGATCGTGCTGTCGGACTGGAACACCAGCCATCCCTTATAGACGGCCGTGACGACAAGGATCGGGATCGACAGCAAAAAGGCGAATCGCACGGCATCCGGCCGCTCGTAGCCGAGCACACGGCCCGTTGTCATGGTGATGCCGGTTGCGCTGGCGCCCGGAATGACCGCGCAGCATTGCAGCACGCCGAACGTCAGAGCCTGACCGAACGTCATGTGCTCCACCCGCCGGACGGTGAGGCCGAACTTGTCCGCCCCATAGAGAAGAAGGCCGAAAATGACCAGGGCGTCGCCAATCACCATCGGACTGCGCAGCGCGTCGCCCGCATAGCGCTCCACCAGGAAGGCAACCACGAGGTAGGGAATCGCCGCAACCAGCAGCAGGCCGATCAGCCGCACGCGGCCGTCGCGCTTGCCCTGCAGCACCTTGAGAAAGCCCTGCAGCATCCCGATCAGGTCACCGGCGAAGCAGAGCGTCACGGCGAGCAGGGCACCCAATAAGGCCGCCAGTTCCGTCCCCGGAGCTTGCGAACCCCAGCAATAAAGTTGCGGCACCAGGATCAGGTGACCGCTTGAACCAACTGGCAGGAATTCGGTCGCGCCCTGGAGAATCGCCAGGACCAGGATGTCGATATTCGGCACTCGGATGATCCCCGGATGTGGAAGAGCTTATAGCACGTTGGATTCCTTCGAAAAACGCAACAAGTAGTCGCAAAATGGTACTATCTGATCCGACTCTAGCTTCATTCATGATATTCGACAGGTTTTCGTCGGTGCGCTCGGGTAAAAAATGTCATTAACACTGCCATATAGAGCAGAATCTGCTGGATTGGTCGCATGGTTTGACCTAATCTGCCCCGCGTTTTTGGGAACCTCCGCCAAATTCAGGACTGGGACGGGGCGCGGGATGGCTGAGCATCTGCTGAAATTCGTTAATCTTGCCAAGGCCATGCCTGACAAGCGTGAGGCCGAGCTGCGGCGCGCCGACTTCCAGGAGATCTTCGAGCGGTTCCGCGCGCCCGCGGCGAAGGCCCAGGCCAGCCGCTGCTCGCAATGCGGCGTGCCCTTTTGTCAGGTCCATTGCCCGCTCAACAACAACATTCCCGACTGGCTCAAGCTGACCGCCGAGGGCCGGCTGGAGGAGGCCTACGAGATCGCCTCCGCCACGAATACTTTCCCGGAGATCTGCGGACGGATCTGCCCACAGGACCGCCTATGCGAAGGCAATTGCGTGATCGAGCAATCCGGCCACGGCACGGTCACGATCGGCGCGATCGAGCGCTACATCACCGACACGGCGTTCGAGATGGGCTGGGTGAAACCGATCAAGCCGGCGCGCGAACGCGGGGAATCGATCGGCATCGTAGGCGCCGGACCGGCGGGCTTGGCTGCCGCCGAGTTCCTGCGCCGCAAGGGCTACCAGGTGACGGTCTATGACCGCTATGACCGCGTCGGCGGTCTGATGATCTATGGCATTCCCGGTTTCAAGCTGGAAAAGCCGATCGTCCTGCGCCGCGCCGAGCAGCTGATCGAGGGCGGAATCGAATTCAAGCTGAACTGCGAACTGGGCCGCGACGTCACGCTCGCCGAGCTGCAAGACCGGCATGACGCGGTGCTGCTGGCGATCGGCGTCTACAAGGCGCGTGAGATGGCGGGGCCTGGCAGCGGCCTGCAGAACATCGTACCGGCGCTTTCGTATCTCACCACCAGCAACCGCATGGGCCTGGGAGACCGCGTGCCCGACTTCGAGTCTGGCGCGCTGAATGCACAGGGCAAGCGCGTGGTTGTGATCGGCGGCGGCGACACCGCGATGGACTGCGTGCGTACCGCCGTGCGCCAGGGCGCCACCTCCGTCCAGTGCGTCTATCGCCGCGACCGCGCCAACATGCCCGGCTCGCAGCGGGAAGTGGCGCATGCCGAAGAAGAGGGCGTGCAGTTCATCTGGCAGACGCAACCCGAGGCGTTCCTCGGCACTGCGGACAATCGCGTCAGCGGCGTGCGCTGTCATCGGATCCATCTCGGCCTGCCCGATGCCACGGGACGCCAGACGCCGCGCGTCATCGAAGGGTCGAGCTTCACCATCGAAGCTGATCTCGTCATCAAGGCGCTCGGCTTCGATCCGGAAGATGTAACGGTGGCGACGGGCAGCCGCGAGCTCGCCCTCACCGGCTGGGGCACGGTCAAGATCGATTGGCGCACGCTGATGACGAGCATGCCCGGCGTATTCGCCGCCGGCGACATCGTGCGCGGCGCTTCGCTGGTCGTGTGGGCGATCCGCGATGGCCGCGACGCAGCGGCCGCGATCGACGGCTACGTCACGCAATCCCGCGCCAAGTTGGCTGCGGAGTAGGGAGCGCAAAAGATGCGACGGATCCTTTGCAGCATGGCCGCGGCGCTGGTCATCGCGACGGCTTCATTTCACGCCACCGCCCAGGAGGTCGCGCCAGAGTCTCTGGCCGCCAGTCGCGAACTGATGGCCCTGACCAAATCCGATCAAGCCCTCGATCAAGTGTTTACGATGATGACGCCACAGGTCGGGCAGATGCTCGAACAAATCAATCCCGACAAGGGGCCGCTCATTCGCAAGATGCTCGAAGAATTGCTCTTGCCGGAAATGCGCAAATCCGTACCGGAAGCGATCGACGACATTGCCGCGATCTACGCGCGGAACTTCACGGCGGCAGAGCTGGCCGACGTGATCGCCTTCTACAAGACGCCCACCGGGCAGAAATTCATCGACCGGCAGCCGGCGCTGCTGACCGAGCTCAATCAAGCCGGACAAGCCTTTGGACAGCGCGCCGCGATCAATGCGCTGCGTACCATCGCCCCCAAACTGAAGGAGCAGGGCATCGACGTCCCCATTTGATGCGGATGCTTCGATTTCAGGATGACGGCTATGACTCATAGATCGACCAGCGACTGGCAAACGGAACGGACCCGTCTCGCCGCCAACGGCCTCTACGATCCGGCGGAGGAGCACGATGCCTGCGGCGTCGGCCTCATCGCGGCGATCGATGGCGAGCCGCGGCGCGAGATCGTGCTGATGGGCATTGAGGCGCTGAAGGCGGTGTGGCACCGCGGTGCGGTCGATGCCGACGGCAAGACCGGCGACGGTGCGGGCATCCATGTGCAGATCCCGCACGCCTTCTTCGAAGATTACGTGCGCAAGGTCGGGCAGGAGCTCAGCCCCGGCAAGCTCGGCATCGGCATGATCTTCCTGCCGCGCACCGACCTGGGCAAGCAGGAGGTCTGCCGCGTCATCGTCGAGCGCGAGATTCTGAACTACGGTTACACGATCTATGGCTGGCGCCAGGTGCCGGTGAATATCGGCGTCATCGGCGAGAAGGCCAATGCCACGCGCCCCGAGATCGAGCAGATCATGATCGCCAACTCGAAGGGCGTGAGCGAGGAGATCTTCGAGACCGACCTCTACGTCATCCGCAGGCGCATCGAACGCGCCGCCGCGGAAGAGGGCATCGGCGAGCTCTATATCTGCTCGCTCTCCTGCCGCTCGGTCATCTACAAGGGCATGTTCCTGGCGGAGCAGCTGACCGCATTCTATCCGGATCTTCTGGATGAAAGGTTCGTCTCGAACTTCGCGATCTATCACCAGCGTTATTCGACCAATACCTTCCCGACCTGGAACCTGGCGCAGCCGTTCCGCGTGATTGCGCACAATGGCGAGATCAACACGCTGAAAGGTAACGTCAATTGGATGAAGGCGCACGAGACGCGCATGTATTCGCCGATCTATGGCGATCGCATGGCGGAGCTGAAGCCGGTCATCCAGCCAGGCGGATCCGATTCCGCGGCGCTCGACAATGTGTTCGAGGTCATGACCACGGAAGAGCGCACGCTGCCGATGGTGAAGTGCCTGCTAGTCCCCGATGTGTGGGACGGCCGCGCCGCCATGCCGCAGAAGCACAAGGACCTGTTCTCCTATTGCAACTCGGTGATGGAGCCGTGGGATGGGCCGGCCGCGATCTGCGGCTTTGCCGGCAATTGGGTCGTCGCGTTCACCGATCGCAACGGTCTGCGCCCGCTGCGCTACTCGATCACAAGCGACGGGCTGCTGGTCGCGGGCTCCGAGACCGGCATGGTGAAACTGTCCGAGGACCGCATCAGCCGCAAGGGGCGCCTGGGCCCCGGCCAGATGATCGCGGTCGATCTCGGCGAGGGGCGTTTCTACGGCCACCGCGAGATCATGGACAAGCTCGCCGACAGCGCGGAATTCGGCGACTGGGTGAAGAACATCACCGTCATCGACGATCTCTTGAAGAAGACACGCGGCGAGCCAGCGCGGTTCGACAAGGAGGCGTTGCGCCGTCGCCAAGTCGCGGCCGGTCTCTCCATGGAAGATCTGGAGCTGGTGCTCCAGCCGATGGTGGAGGATGCGAAGGAGGCCGTCGTCTCCATGGGCGACGATACCCCGCTCGCGATCCTGTCGGAGCAATATCGCGGCTTGCATCATTTCTTCCGGCAGAATTTCAGCCAGGTCACCAACCCGCCGATCGATTCGCTGCGCGAGCAGCGGGTGATGAGCCTGAAGACCCGTCTCGGCAATCTCGGCAACGTGATGGACGAGGATGAGGGCCAGTGCCGCCTGCTGCAGCTCGACTCGCCGGTGCTGCTGACCGCTGAGTTCCAGGCCATGCGTGCCTACATGGGACAGAGCGTGGCGGCGATCGACTGCACCTTCGATCCCAAGGCCGGCGAATCGGCGTTGCGCGATGCCATCCAAACCATCCGCCGGCAGGCGGAAGACGCGGTGCGCGGCGGCGCCACGCACGTAGTCCTGTCGGATGAGCGTACCGGGCCCGATCGGGCGGCCATCCCGATGATCCTGGCAACCGGCGCGGTGCATGTGCATCTGCTGCGCCAGCAATTGCGCACCTTCACCTCGCTCAACGTGCGCTCCGGCGAGTGCCTGGACGTGCACCATTTCGCGGTGCTGGTGGGCGTCGGCGCGACCACGGTCAACGCCTATGTGGCGGAGGCGTCGATCGCCGATCGGCAGGCCCGCGGCCTGTTCGGCAAGCTCAGCCTCGACGAGTGCCTCGACCGCTATCGCAAGGCAGTCGATGAGGGTCTGCTCAAGGTGATGAGCAAGATGGGCATTGCGGTCGTGTCGTCCTATCGCGGCGGCGCGAATTTCGAGGCTCTCGGCCTTTCGCGCACGCTGGTCGCCGAATACTTCCCGCACATGCCCTCGCGCATTTCCGGCATCGGCATGGTCGGCATCCAGCGGCGCGTGACGGCCCTGCATGCGCGTGCCTGGAACCCGGATGCGATCGCGCTGCCGATCGGCGGCTTCTACAAGTACCGCAAGGGCGGTGAGACTCATGCCTGGGCCGCCGAGGCGATCCACACGCTGCAATCGGCGGTGGCCAGCGAATCCTACCAAGCCTACAAGCGCTACAGCGAAATGGTGGCCAAGGCGCCGCCGGTCGCGATTCGCGACTTGCTGGATTTCGTGCCGACCGGCCAGAGCATTCCGGTTGACGAGGTGGAAAGCATCACCGAGATCCGCAAGCGCTTCGTGACGCCCGGCATGTCTCTGGGCGCCCTGTCGCGCGAGGCCCATGGCACGCTCAACATCGCCATGAACCGGATTGGCGCCAAGTCGGATTCGGGTGAAGGCGGCGAGGACCCGGCACGTTTCAAGCCAAAGGCGAACGGCGACAACGAGAATTCCGCCATCAAGCAGATCGCCTCCGGCCGCTTCGGCGTCACCGCCGAGTACCTCGCTAACTGCCGCGAGATCGAGATCAAGGTCGCGCAGGGCGCCAAGCCCGGCGAGGGCGGGCAGCTGCCCGGCTTCAAGGTGTCGGTCGAGATCGCGCAGCTGCGCCATGCGACGCCGGGCGTCTCGCTGATCTCGCCGCCGCCGCATCACGACATCTACTCTATCGAGGATCTGGCGCAGCTCATCTACGACCTGAAGCAGATCAACCCGACTGCCAAGGTGTGCGTGAAATTGGTGGCGCGTTCCGGCATCGGCACCATTGCGGCCGGAGTCGCCAAGGCGAAAGCGGACGTGATCCTGATCTCCGGCCATGTCGGCGGGACCGGCGCCTCGCCCCACACCTCGATCAAGTATGCCGGCGTGCCGTGGGAGATGGGCCTTTCGGAAGCGCACCAGGTACTGACGCTCAACCGCCTGCGCCATCGCGTGCGGCTGCGTACTGACGGCGGCATCAAGACCGGTCGCGACGTGGTGGTCGCCGCGATTCTGGGCGCCGAGGAGTTCGGCATCGGAACGGCCTCGCTGGTCTCCATGGGTTGCATCATGGTGCGGCAGTGCCACTCCAACACCTGCCCGGTCGGCGTCTGCACGCAGGATCCGAAGCTGCGCGAGAAGTTCACCGGCACGCCGGAGAAGGTGGTCAACCTCTTCAGCTTCATCGCGGAGGAGGTGCGCGAGGTGCTGGCCTCGCTCGGCTATCGCACGCTGAACGAGGTGATCGGCCGCACCGAGCTGCTGGAGCAGGTGAGCCGCGGCGCGGCGGACCTCGATGACCTCGACCTCAATCCGCTGCTGTCGCAGGCGGACCCGGGCGATCAGGCGCGCTATTGCACGCTGGAAGGCCGCAACGAAGTGCCCGACACGCTCGACGCCAGGATGGTGGAGGACTGCCGGCCGCTGTTCGAGGCGGGCGAGAAGATGCAGTTGCAGTACAACATCCGCAACACCTATCGCGCCATCGGCACGCGCCTCTCCGCGCACATCACCAGGCGCTTCGGCATGAACGGGCTGAAGCCCAATCACCTGACCGTGCGCCTGCGCGGGTCGGCCGGCCAGTCGCTCGGCGCCTTCGCGGTACAGGGCGTCAAGCTCGAAGTGTTCGGCGATGCCAACGACTACGTGGGCAAGGGGCTGTCCGGCGGCACGATCGTGGTGCGGCAGATGCCGTCCTCCAAGCTCACCAGCCAGGACAACACCATCATCGGCAACACCGTCCTCTATGGCGCCACGGCCGGCAAGCTGTTCGCGGCCGGCCAGGCGGGTGAGCGCTTTGCGGTGCGCAATTCCGGCGCCGATGTGGTGGTGGAAGGCTGCGGGTCCAACGGCTGCGAATACATGACCGGCGGTACCGCCGTGATCCTGGGACGCGTCGGCGACAATTTCGGCGCCGGCATGTCGGGCGGCATGGCCTTCGTCTATGACGAGGCCGGCGACTTCCCGCTGTTCGCCAATGGCGGATCGGTGGTGTGGCAGCGGCTGGAGTCCCAATATTGGGAGCAGCATCTGCGCGGCCTGATCGAGAGCTACGCCGAGGAGACGCAATCGCGTTTCGCCCGCCGCCTGCTCAATGACTGGATGCTGGAGCGCGACAAGTTCTGGCAGGTCGTCCCCAAGGAGATGCTGGACAAGCTCACCCAGCCGCTGAGCGATGTCCGCGCCGCGAACATCGCCGAGTAAGGCATGGCCGCGCCGATCCTGATCGTGCCGGGCCTCGGCGGCTCCGGACCTGATCACTGGCAGAGCCGCTGGCAGGCGCGCTGGCCCAACGCAAGCCGGGTCGAACAAGCGGATTGGGATCGGCCGGACCGCGCCGGCTGGATCGCGCGGCTGGATGAAGCGGTGGCGAGTGCGGAGCAGCTGCCCATCCTGGTGGCGCATAGCCTCTCGTGCGCGCTGGTGGCGTGCTGGGCCGCCGAACGCGCGAGGCCCGTGCACGCGGCTCTGCTCGTAGCACCCGCCGACGTTGAATCGGACGCTCACACACCGCCCGAAGCGCACGTGTTCCGGCCACTGCCGATGAAGCGGCTGCCCTTCCCCGCCATCGTCGTGGCGAGCCGCGACGATCCCTATGTCGCTTTCCATCGCGCAGTTGCGATGGCAAAGGCCTGGGACGCAGAACTGGTCGATATCGGCGAGGCCGGGCATATCAACACCAGCGCCGGCTACGGCGAGTGGCCGGAAGGCGAGCGAATTCTGGCGCGACTGCCACCGGAGGGACACGACCGCGCCTAAGTCTCCGCAATCTCTGCGTGCAAATCCAGTCGGCTCGCACTATGATTGTTGGGCAGTAGCAAGGAGGCTTGCTGTGTCCGAATCGTCGCCTCTCGAGACAACTCTGAAGATATTGCCGGTCCTCGGAGCCTGCGTCACCTTCATGTGGGGCGTGTGGGTCTGGAAGAACAACGCTGATGACGAGCGCGCCGCAGCGACGGCCGAATCCATCCGCTACGCGGAGAGCCGACGGATCGAGGCCACACGTCCGTTCCTGGAAATGCAACTGAAGCTCTACACGGAAGCCGCACAGGTGACGTCGCGGATCGCGACCGGTTCGGGCGATACCAGCGCAGATCAGCGACGGTTTTGGGAGCTGTATACCGGCGAGCTTTCGATGGTCGAGGACGGCGCTGTTTCCAAAGCCATGGTGGAGTTTGGAACTGCCCTGGAAGGCAATGCCGATAGAAGGGACTCTGCGCAATCTCGGCGTAACGTTAGCGCGTAAGATGCGTGAGTCACTCGCCATATCCTGGGGCACGGATGCTTGGCAAATGAACCCGTAAAAAGGCCTGTCTCAACAAGACAATCAGGTGGGAAATCCCGTGTACCAATCGACATGACTGCCTGCGTGGTTCGCCATGCCGGGCTTGGTCAGGCAGCCGCGCGGCTTGATGAAGGAGTCGATGCGGCGCGCCGGCTTCTCGTGCCACTGGATGTTGAAGGCGGCGAGCTTGGGGAAGAATTGCAGGTGCGCGTACGGCAAGTGGTCGTGGATCCACCACGCCAGGCTGCGCCAATCCGCTCCGGCGGCGTAGCGATCGGCGAACCACGGCACCACCACGGTGGCGCCGGCGCCCATGCAGCCGTCGGCATCCCGCAGGTCCCACACGTGGTAGGCCGTATTCACCCGCACGCTGCCGCATTCGCCCCGGCGGTGGCCGAACTCCGTGACGCGGCGCGAGCGGAAACCGGAGCGGATGCCCAATCGGCCGAACGCCGCCTGTAGCGGCTCCAGCAGTGTTTCGCACAGTTGCCTTCCAGCGGCGACAGCGAGGTCGGGATCGTCCGGCAGGTTCGGAAGGCCGTGAAAGCCGGCGATCTCCGAATAGAGGAAGTCTCGCATGAAGAAGTTCGGCGACAGGCGCACGCGGCTGAAATCCTCGAGCGCCTCCATGGAGCGGGGCTTGCGCATGACTCTGCCTCAATTGCATTCCAGGCTCGCATCCTAGCGATCGCGCAGGTCGGTCGTAACTGACGTGCGCTGGCGCGGAGCGACGATAGAATGCTAGGAAGCGCGGCGCGCTCCTGGCGACACGAGAGAATGACAATGCTGACACGGCAGCCCTTCTGGTTCCTGCGCCACGGCCAGACCGACTGGAACCGCAGCGGCAAGTGCCAGGGCCGGTGCGATGTCCCGCTCAGCATGCAGGGCGAAGCGGAGGCGCACGCGGCGGCGCCGCACCTGAAGCATCTCGGCATCAACGCGATCTGCGCCAGTCCCTTGAAGCGCGCGCGCCACACCGCTGAGATCATCGGGCTGGCGTTGGGCGTGCCAGTCGTGGAAGTGCCGGGCCTCGAGGAAATGGATCTCGGCCCCTATGAAGGTGTCGCCGACTATTCCTGGATTGCCGCCTGGCGTGACGATCAGCCGGTCGCCGGAATCGAGCCGTTTCCTGAGGTGCGCAAGCGCGTGGCGCAAGCGGCCAACCGGGCCCTCGGCACCGCCAGCCATGTCCTGATCGTCGCCCATGGCGGGGTGTTCTGGGCCCTGCAGCATCTGTGCCGGTCGCCCTTCACGCCGTTAGCTCACTGCCGGCCTGCGCATCTGTCGCCGATCGGCGAGACGTCTTGGCGGATCGAGATGCTGTCGGCCCTGGAAGGCGAATCATGACCGACCTGAACATCCGCCGATCGAGACCGGACGATCGCGACTTCATCTTCGCCCAAGCGACACGGCTGGCTTCGGTCGCCGAGCTCCCGTGGCATTCAGGCGAAGACGTGCTGCGCTTCCAGCGTCGCTTCATGGCCAACACTTTGGCGCGGCCGGAGACCGAATGCGCCACCTTTATCGCCGAGACCGACTCGGGCGACCGGATCGGCTTCGTTCATGTCGAGGCGTCGACCGATTCGGTGACGCTCGAGCCCTGCGGGTATGTCTCGCTTCTCGCCGTCGTGGAGACGGCGCTGGGGCAAGGAATTGCGCGCCGCTTGATGGATGCCGCCGAAGACTGGGCGCGCCAGCAAGGCTTTCGCCTCATCTGCCTGGATGTGTTCGCGAACAACCAGCGCGCCCGCGCCTTCTATGCGCGGCAAGGATACCGGGACGATTCCCTGCGCCTCACCAAGCCGCTGTCCGATCAAAAAGTCTGAGCCTTCATCTTCCTCCCGGTGCCGGGGCAGGGGAATCACAGCGCACGCTGCGGAGCGAATTCAACGCTTGGTCATCGTCGGCAGTTTGTCGGGGCTTTCCTCGACCTCCGCGACCGCCTTGCGCCAGGCGACGATGCGTTCGGCGCCGGCGGGATGGGTGTCCTTCCAGCTGGCGATTGTCTTGTCGTCGAGCTTGGCCAGAACTTCGAACGTGCGGCCGGCGCGCTGCAGGTCGAAGCCGGCGCGCGCCAGCACGTATGCCGCCAGCAGATCGGCTTCGCGCTCCTGTTCCTTGGAGAAGGTCAGCATGCCGATCCGCCCGCCATATTCCAGGCCGAGCGCGGTCATGCCGTCGACGCTGTCCCGGTCCGCCCCGCCGGCTGCGGCAGCCCCGCCCATCAAGAGCCCACCGAGCAGTGCGCCGAGCAGGATACTGCGCGTGCTCTCGTCGACGTGGCCGGCGATCTGGTGGCTCATTTCGTGGGCCATCACGGCGGCGATCTCTTCATCCGTTTCCAGATAGTCGAGCAAGCCGCGATGCAGATAGATGTGCCCCGCTTCATCGGTGAACGCATTCACCTCATCATCGTCGACGTAGTGGAAGGTGAAATGGCAGTTCCTGGTCTCGGCGCGCACGCAGATCGATGCGACGCGTTCGGTGAGCTGCTTTTCGATGCGTTTGATCGCTGAGCGGTAGTAGGTGCGCGTACGCGGGAATTGCGGCAGGTCCGGATCCGCGCCTATTTCCCGCGCAGCCAACAGAGCTTCCTGCGGGCTGACTGGCGGCAGCGCAAATGTCGTGCCGCCACACCCCTGCACTGCCAGGCACAATGCCGCTGCCAGGCATGCGATGCGCGATGCCCTCATCCCCGACCCTCCTTGTCCCCCACTGGTTGACCCCGTGGCCTGCTGGATGGTCGCAACCTGTGATTGCTGGTATTTTGTTACATATACTAACGGTAGTGCGGCGACTTTGGCAAGGGCGAATCGGCTGCGCGGCTTGCCTCGTGCGCGCCAAAGGGCCATAACGCGGCCCTCAGCACGACGCAGGGTCCGCCCGTGAAGTCCAGTTCAATGCAGATTCCGATCCGCAGCCGCGGTGTCGCAGCCGTCATTTTGGCGGGCCGGGGCGACGCCGCGCGCGTCCTCGTGCTCCAGCGCAACAAGAACACCTCGCGCGGGCTGTGGAGCCTGGTCATGGGCCGGCTCGAGAAGGGCGAGAGCGCAGTGGCGGCGGTCCGCCGCGAGATCGAGGAAGAGACCGGCATCAGGCCGGAAGCGCTCTATACCACTGGCTGCGTCGATAGCTATTTCAATTCCGGTGCCAATTCGATCGAGATGATGCCGATCTTCTGCGCGCCCTTCGCGCAGGAGCCGAAGGTGACGCTGGATCATGAGCATCTCGCTTATCGTTGGCTCGGATTCGCCGAAGCGATCGAGACGCTCGCCTATCCCGGCCAACGCGAGGCCTTGCCGCACATCAAGCGCGACTTCGCGGACCGGGATCCGCCGGAGTTCCGGTTGATCCACGACTAGCGCCTGCCGTCCATCTGGATTGCCCGGGCGCGCGCTGTTAGATTGCGGCGGACATCGATTCTAACGGGCCATGCGCACCCTCTATCACTTTCCGCTGCAACCTCAATCCCGCAAGCTGCGCCTGCTGCTCAAGGAAAAGCACCTCGATTGCGACCTGGTCGTCGAGCGGCCTTGGGAGCGGCGGGAGGCATTCCTGCGCCTCAATCCCGCATGCGAGACGCCGGTGCTGACCGAGGATAGCGGCCTGACCCTGAGTGGCGATTACGCCATCACCGAATATCTGGAAGAGGCCTATCAAGAGCCCGCTCTGCTCGGCCGCGCCAAGGTGGAGCGTGCGGAAGTGCGGCGGCTGATCACCTGGTTCGACGGCAAGTTCCAGCGCGAAGTGACCCAGCATCTGCTGGATGAAAAGATCGTCAAGCGGCTCTACGGCCGCGGCGGGCCTGATTCAGCCGCCTTGCGCGCCGGCAAAGCCAACATCCACGTCCATCTGCACTATATCAGCTGGCTGATCGACCGGCGCAACTGGCTGGCCGGCGAAGAGATCTCCGCCGCCGACCTGACCGCCGCGGCGCATCTCTCCTGCCTGGACTATCTGGGCGACGTGCCATGGGAAGACCATCCGGTCGCCAAGGAATGGTATGCGCGCCTGAAATCCCGCCCCAGCTTCCGCCCGCTGCTCGCGGACCACTGGCCCGGCACCACGCCACCGGCGCATTACGCGAATTTGGATTTCTGATTCAGGGATCAGGGATCAGGAATCAGGAATCAGACGAAGCGCATTCTGATACCTGATTCCTGATCCCTGTCATCTGATATCCAGCTTCTGGATGTTCTTCTGCGCTTCACTGGCGAGGTCGGTGCCGGGCTGTACCTGGATCACGGTCAGCCAGTCGGTGCGGGCGCCGGCGACGTCGCCCTTGGCGCGGCGCAGATAACCGCGCTCCAGCAGCGCGGCGGGATGGCTGGGCGAGAGCTTCAGAGCCTGCTCGATATTGTCCTCCGCAAGGTCGGGATTCTCGAGCTGTCGGTATGCGGCGGCGCGCATGGCATAGACGTCGGGGTTGTTCGGCGAGAGATCGACCGCGGCGTTGAGGTCGTCCAGCGCCTCAAAATACATGCCGGACGTGCCGTAGGTAAGCGCCCGGTCGATCAACAGCTCGACGTTGTTCGGATCGAGCTTCAGGCCCTGGTCCTGCGTGTACAGCGCGCGCTGCGGATTGCCGGCCTTGATCCAGGCCTGGCCGGCCTGGGCGAATAATTCGGCGGCGAGCGGCGCCTTGTCCTGCGGCATGGCCTGGGCCACGCGCTCCAGCTCCAGCGCGCCATCCTCGACCTCGCCGGTGCGGATCAGCGCCAGCGCCTTGCAGTGGCGCGCCGCATCGCCGCCGCCTTGCCGCTCCCATTCCACCGCGCTGTCCAGCGCCCCGCCGGGATCGCGTTCCAGCAAGGACATGCAGGCCTGATACTGCCCCTGGTTATCGAGCGCCCCGGCGGGCGCGGCAGTACTCAGCGCGGCTATTGTCGCGATACACCAGAAAAGCGCGCGTAAGACCAAAGGAGACATCGCTTGCCAAGGCTCGATTATGCTTTAGTGCTGGGGCGAACCATCATTCGGGTGCCGGCAAATTGCAAGTCCGCCAAAACGCACATCGATGAAGCCACATCTGTTCTGCTTCGGATTGGGCTACAGCGCCACCTATCTGGCGCGCCAATTGATCGCAAAGGGCTGGCAGGTGACCGGGACCTGCCGTAGCCGAGACCATCAGATTGAGCTGAGCCGCCTCGGCATCGAGGCGCATCTGTTCGACCGCGATCATCGGATCGGCAGTTTGCCCGAGTTGCTCTCGCGCGCCACGCACCTCTTGAGCTCCGTGCCGCCGGATGAGAAGGGCGATCCGGTTCTGGACATGCACCGCACCGAGATCGATGCCGCGGCGCCGCGTCTGGCGTGGATCGGCTATCTCTCCACCACCGGCGTCTATGGCAACCGCGATGGCGGCTGGGTCGATGAGATGAGCGAGCTTGCGCCGACGGGCGAACGCGGGCGCCGGCGCGTCGCGGCCGAACGCGGCTGGCTGGCGCTCAGCCAGCCTGCGCATCTGTTCCGCCTGGCCGGCATCTATGGCCCAGGTTCTTCCGCGCTCGACACCGTGCGCGAAGGCCGCGCCAAACGCATCGTCAAGCCCGGCCAGATCTTCAGCCGCATCCATGTCGCCGATATCGCGCAGGTGCTGGAAGCGTCGATGGCGCGGCCGCATCCAGGCGCCGCCTACAACGTGTGCGATGACGATCCGGCACCGCCATCCGACGTGATCGCCTTCGCCGCCGCCCTGCTCAATCGGCCGTCGCCGCCGGAGATTCCCATCGAGCAGGCGGAGCTGTCGCCGATGGCGCGCAGCTTCTATGACGACAACAAGCGCGTCAGCAACAGCCGCATCAAGCGTGAGCTGGGCGTCGCCTTGCACTATCCAAGCTATCGTGTCGGCCTGCCCGCGATTCTCGGGGCCGGCGGCTAACGCACCAGTTCCTCGATGGTCGCACCCAGCAGCGCAAGGTCCTCCGCGCGCGACAAGCGGTGGTCGCCATCCTTGATCAGCGTCACGCGAACGTCATCGCTCGCGATCCGCTCTGCCAGCTCCAGCGACAGGCGATAGGGCACGTCAGGATCTGCCGTGCCGTGCAGCAAGCGCACCGGACGGTGGATTCCAATCGGCGCGGAGAGCAGCAGGTGCCGCCGCCCCTCTTCGATCAGCGTGCGGGTGATGGTGGTCGGTTCGTCCGAATAGTCCGATGGCGCCTTCAGGCGCCCGGCACGCATCAGCCGATCGCGCTCATCGTCGGTCAGGCGGTCCCAGATCAACGTTTCGGTGAAGTCGGGCGCGGGCGCCACGCCGACAAGCCCGGCGACACGGTCGGGGCGCGCCAAGGCGGCGAGCAGCATGATCCAGCCACCCATGCTGGAGCCGACCAGGATCAGCGAACCCTCCCCGACCTTGTCAATGATGGCGATCGCATCCTCCGTCCACTGCCCGATTGTCCCATCCTCGAACCGGCCGCTCGACTGTCCATGGCCGGAATAGTCGAAGCGAACGTAGCTAAGGCCGCGCTTGGCGCAGAACGCATCGAGGGAAGTTGCTTTGGTCCCGGCCATGTCGGACCGGAAGCCGGGCAGAAACAGGATTCCTGCGCAATCCCGTGTGCGATCGGTTGCGAGCCGTTTGCGATAGGCGAGCCGCCGGTCCGATAGGTGGAGGAATTGTGCCGCGCCGCCGCCGGCGCCTATGCTTTCAGGAGTATCGCTCGCCAATTCTGTTGCCGCCCTGTTCTCCGGCACGTATGGTGCCGCTTCCATGATCGCAAGCGAAAAGTGCCTTTCCGGTTGCTGAATGTCGAGCGACACCTCCGTCCTGCAATCCCGCGGCCGAAACAAGCCGAACCCGAACGCGCCGACCGTCTTGCATCTGGTCAGCCGATTGGACGGCGGCGGCGGAGCGCGATTAGCGATCGACTTGTCCAGCGGATTGGTGGAATCCGGCGGTCGCGCTCTGATCGCCTATGACGGCGAGGCCTCTTCGACCTACGAGCTGACGCGCCACAAGATCACACCGATTACAGAGGCGCTGACCAGCCGAAACCCAATCTCCGGCTACACTGTCACGCGCCGCCTGGCGTATGTGATCCGTGAGCAGAAGGTTGACTTGGTGCATGCGCAGAACGCCACACTGGCGGCTGTCGGCGAGGCGGCCGCACGCAAGGCCGGCGCGAAGATGATCACCACCTTCTGCGATGGACCGGGCGAGGTCGCGACGCTGTCGAAAAAGACGCGCACTGCCCTCATCAATTCCGACCACGTGCTGACGCTCTCCTATCTCACCGCCAATCTCCTGGCCGATGCCTTGCCGGAGCTGCGCGAGCGGGTCAGCGTGGTGCCTTACGGTATCGACCTCACGCGCTTCGATCCGCAGCGCGTGACCCCGCAACGCATGATCCAGATGGCGCAGGCTTGGCGCCTTCCCGACGACAAGCACATCGTCATGCTGCCGGCGCGCTATGTGCCGCAGAAGGGCCACGCGCTGCTGCTGGAAGCGTTGACCGAGCTCAAGGACATCGATCTGCGCTGCCTGATGGTCGGTCCGTCTCAGGATGGCGGCGCGTACCGCGACCAGCTCGAAAAGCTGGTCAAGATGATGGAATTGGAAGACCGCGTCCTGCTGGCGGACGAATGCCGCGATATGCCGGCCGTCTTGATGCTGGCGGACCTGGTGGTGGCGCCATATTTGACGCCCTCCACCTACAATCGTGTGGTGATCGAGGCCCAGGCGCTGGGTCGGCCCCTCGTCGTCAGCGACTATCCGTGCGCGCGCGAGCTGGTCGAAGGCAGCTCCA
Source organism: Dongia deserti (assembly GCF_003574735.1). Taxonomy (GTDB): domain Bacteria; phylum Pseudomonadota; class Alphaproteobacteria; order Dongiales; family Dongiaceae; genus Dongia_A; species Dongia_A deserti. Next base: position 173,237 of record NZ_QORW01000006.1, on the reverse strand, counting down.
TGGCGTGGCTGGTGCCTCCGAATGATGCGCAGGCCCTCGCGTGGGCGATCCGCGACGCGCTCGCCTTGCCGTCCGAGGAACGGCAAGCGCGCACCCCGCAGGTGATCCAGAACCTGCAGCGCCGGTCCGACCGCGACTGGATGCGCCACAGGGTGCTCGGCATGTATTGGGATATCTCCGGCAAGCCGGGCTCACCGTTCTAGGAACGGCCTCGGAACAGGCTCCTACCTCTTCTGTTACCAGAAAGACCCGGTCGAACGGCCGCAAGATGCAGGTGGAAGACGCGCTCAGGCGGCATGGCATGAGTGCGCAATTCAGCCCTTCAAGTACTGCGGCTGACGGCCGACAGCTCTGACAAACAGAGGAGATCATGATGGCTACCGCACGCCAGAAAGCAGTCGCCCGCGGAAACGTTCGCAAGGCACAGCGGACTTGGCGGTCGATGTCCTCTCGCGCTCGCGCGCGCTCGCAGCCGGAAGGGCGGGCCCGCACCAAGCCAGGCGCGGGCGGCGGCGCGTTCTTCCACATCGAAGTGCGACCGAAATCCGAGTTCAAGACTTTCCGCACCCAGGACGTCGGCAAGGAAGGCGGCATCGAGCGGGTCGCCGGGAAGCGTGCCAGCGGCTCATGGAGCACCCAGAAATGGCTGATCGGTAAGGACCATGCGCATGTCGAGGGTGGCACATTGGTCGGCGATACAGTCGACGCGCGCAGGGTGTTGAAGCGGCTCGGCTCGCCGCCCAAGCGCATCCGGGCTGACCGGTTCAAGGCCCAGGACCGGCCGAACGTACCAGAGCGCGCCAAGCCGACCACCGCACAGCGGCAAGCCCGCACGCGCAACATCCGCAAGGCGCGAGCGGCGCGGGCGCGAAAGCGAGGCTGAGCAAAGCGGCGCCGCGCGGATGTGCCACGCATCCCCTGCGCCTGGGAACCGAGGCCGATCTTTCTCGTTTTTAAATCCTGGGCCGGCGTCCGAACTCGGAATGGAATGCCATGATTCGCAAGCTGAAATCTGGCCAGTACCGTCTCTATTCGCGCAAGGTCGACCCCAAGACCGGGCGGCGCCGCAACTTGGGAACGTTTGGATCCCGCGCTGCCGCGGAGAAGCATGAGCGCGCGGTGCAGTTCTTCAAGAGACGCGCCCACTGAGCCTACGGGAGAGGAGCCGACGATGATCCGCAAAGTGAGCTCTCAAGCCTACTGTCTTCACCCCAGGACCGTTGCACGGAATTTCGGCGGCTGGGAGGCTGGCCTCTATCGCGCCCGCGCGGCCAGCGTGGATAGCGAAAAGGCGATGCAGGTCTTCAAGCACCAGCGCGCGCCCGTCCCCCTGCAGCCCAAGCAGCGGCGGAACGAATCATGGTAGCGCGCCGCAAAACCACGGGCCGCAAAACCACGGGCCGTAAATCCAGTGGGCGCAGATCCGCTGGGCGTAAGACCGCCGGTGGGAAGAATCGCCGCTGGTCGGCCGAGGTGACGCGCCGAAGCGACGCCCTGGATCTGGAGCAATCGGTCTTCAAGTCGAGCGACCCGCACAAGATCGCCTTGTCCCTGAAGCGGTCGGCCGAGCGGAGCAAGCGGCGCAAGAGCGCGCCGTACCGCTCCGCTGTGTCGATGCTCACCTTCTACATGAACCGGGCAGGCAAGAACCTGCCCCAGCGCCAGCTCCGCGTCCTGGAGCGGGCGAAGGGTGAATTGCGCAAGGTTTTCGGCCGCGAATAGCGCCTGCGCACGGCGCGTTAATACCTGCACACGGCGCGTTAGTACCCACATCCCCTGCCTTGCAAAGGAGAAAACCCCTCTGTATAACCGCGCGTCCAGCGACAGCCGCCTCTGGGCCTTGTACGGGCATGCCCATGCGCCATCGCCGCAGTTAACTTATTGAAGGACAATGAAAATGCCCAAGATGAAGACCAAGAGCAGCGCCAAGAAGCGCTTCAAGCTCACCGCCTCCGGCAAGGTGAAGTTCAAGCCTGCCAACAAGCGCCATGGCCTCGTCAAGCGGCCGAAGCAGATGAAGCGGCAAAGCCGTCGCAACGAAGTGATGTTCGACAGCGACGCGAAGAACGTGGTCCGCTTCTTCCTCCCGAACGGCCTCTAACCCTTAGCGCGACGACGGAGAGACACCATGGCACGTACCAAACGCGGCGTTACAACGCATGCGCGCCACAAGAAGGTCCTCGACATGGCCAAGGGCTATGTCGGCCGGGCCAACAACAATTACCGTATCGCCCTCGAGAAGGTCGAAAAGGGCCTGCAATACGCCTATCGCGACCGGCGCAACCGGAAGCGCGACTTCCGCGGCCTCTGGATCCAGCGCATCAACGCCGGTGCGCGCGAGCACGGTTTGACCTATTCTCAGTTCATCAATGGCGTGAAGCGCGCCGGGATCGAGCTGGACCGCAAGGTTCTGTCGGATCTGGCGATCCGCGAGCCGGCGGCTTTTGCGGCCATTGCGAAGCAGGCGCAAGAGGCACTCAAAAAGGCTTAGGAGCCGATGGCTGGCGGTTGTGTTCGGCGACTTGTCCTGATCCTCCCGCTGGCCGGCATCCTGGCACTGGTGGGGTGCGACAGCTACAAAGCCGACATCGCTGCCGTGAAGCGCGCCCAAACCATTCCCGGCAAGACCAACGAGGAACTCGTGATGGATCTCGCCGGGGCGCGTGCCTCGATCGAATGGGCGGCCGAGCGCTCGAAGGTCTACGACAACGACGACATCGTTGCCGTGACCGCCACCATCAACCGACTGGGACAGGCGGGCCAGCGCAGCAGGGTGGATCTGGTCTATATCCACAACCGGCAGACCAAGAAGGTCGCATTCGAGGAGCTGCGCCTGAACGGCCGGCGGCAGGACTGGCTGTCGGGCGCCCTGAACCTCATGCTGTTGAACCAGTTTAAGCTGCAACTGCAATAGCAAGCCGGCCAGGAACGTTTGGAGGGGAGGCCGGACTTGCTCCGGGCCTCCCCTTCTCGTATCTGGATGGCGCGAAAGTTAAGGATGGGATCGATGCAACATCTGAGTGGGCTCAAGGACAAGTGGCTGGCGGCGATTGCCAGCGCGGGAGCCCTGGATCAGCTGGAGAGTCTCCGGGTCGAGGCGCTGGGCAAAAAGGGCGAAGTTACGGGCCTGATGAAGACCCTGGGCAGCCTGTCGCCGGAGGAGCGCAAGCAGGCCGGCCAGTCGCTGAACCAGCTCAAGGACGCGCTGACCGAGGCGATCGATTCGCGCAAGGCCGCCCTGGAAGAGCAGGCGCTGAACCAGCGCCTGAAGAGCGAGACGCTGGATCTGACCCTGCCGGCGCGCCCGGAACAGGAAGGCCGCCTGCACCCGATCAGCCAGACCATCGACGAGATCGTCGCGATTTTCGGCGAGATGGGCTTCGTGGTCGCGGAGGGTCCCGATATCGAGGACGATTTCAAGAACTTCACGGCGCTTAACATCCCGCCGGATCACCCGGCGCGGCAGATGCAGGACACGTTCTACCTGCCGCCCAAGCCGGGCCAGAAGCCGGAAGAGGCGCTGGTGCTGCGCACCCATACCTCGCCCGTGCAGATCCGCACCATGCTTAGCCAGAAGCCGCCGATCCGCGTGATCTGCCCGGGCCGTACCTATCGCTCGGATTCCGACATGACCCACACGCCGATGTTCCACCAGGTCGAGGGTCTGGTGGTGGATGAGACGACGCACATGGGTCACCTCAAAGGCTGCCTGATTGATTTCGTGCGCGCGTTCTTCGGCATCGAGGATCTGCCGGTCCGGTTCCGCAATTCGTTCTTCCCCTTCACCGAACCATCGGCGGAGGTCGATATCGGCTGCGACCGCTCGGGTGGCGAATTGAAGCTGGGGCAAGGCAAGGATTGGCTGGAGATCCTGGGCTGCGGCATGGTGCATCCGAAGGTGCTCAGCAATTGCGGCATCGATCCCGCCAAGTATCAGGGCTTCGCCTTTGGCATGGGGATCGAGCGCATCGCCATGCTGAAATACGGCATTCCCGATCTGCGTACGTTCTTCGACGCCGACCTCCGCTGGCTGAAGCATTACGGCTTCGTGCCACTGGACGTGCCCTCTATGACCGGAGGGCTGACGCGATGAAGTTCACCTTGAAGTGGCTCAAGGAGCATCTCGACACCGATGCCGATGTCGAAACCATCGCGCGCACCCTCACCATGATCGGGCTCGAGGTCGAAGGGATCGAGGATCGCGCCAGGGACCTGGCGCCCTTCACCATCGGCTATGTGGTTGAGGCGGTGCAGCATCCGAACGCCGACAAGCTACGGGTCTGCAAGGTCCATACCGGCAAGGAGATCGTGCAGGTGGTGTGCGGCGCGCCCAACGCGCGCACCGGCATGAAGGGCGTGTTCGCGCCGGTCGGCAGCTTCATTCCTGGCACCAACCTCGACCTCAAGAAGGGTGTGATCCGCGGCGTCGAGTCCAACGGCATGCTGTGCTCGATGCGCGAGATGGGGTTGGGCCAGGATCACGAGGGCATCATCGACCTAGCCGCCGACGCGCCGGTGGGACATAGCTTCGCAGCCTACATGGGCTATGACGATCCGGTATTCGAGATCAAGCTGACGCCGGACCGCGCCGATTGCCTCGGCGTGCACGGCATCGCGCGCGATCTCGCCGCTGCGGACCTCGGCACCTTGAAGCCGTTCGAGCAGAAGCCGATCAAAGGGACGTTCGAGCCGCCGCTGAAATGGCAGCGCAAGGATGTGGGCGATGCCTGCCCGCTCGCGGTCGGACGCTATTTCCGCAACGTCAAAAACGGTCCCAGCCCGCAATGGCTGCAGGAGCGCCTGATCGCGATCGGCCTCAGGCCCATCTCCGCGCTTGTCGACATCACCAACTACGTGACCTACGACCTCAACCGCCCGCTGCATGTGTTCGATGCGGACAAGGTCAAGGGCAATCCCACCATGCGCATGGCGCAGGCGGGCGAAAAGGTGCTGGCGCTCGACGGATTCGAGTATGAGCTGCAGCCGGGCATGGTGGTGATCGCCGACGATGAATGCGTGGAAGCGATCGGCGGCATCATGGGCGGGGAGCATAGCGGTGTCACCGCCGAGACGCGCAACGTGTTCCTGGAAGCCGCTTTGTTCGATCCGGTCAACACGGCGCGCACGGGCCGCAAACTCGGCATCAATTCCGATGCGCGCTATCGCTTCGAGCGCGGCGTCGACCCCGAATCCGCCGATTGGGGCATCGAGGTCGGCACCAGGCTGATCCTGGAGCTTTGCGGCGGCGAGGCCAGCCACGTCACGCGCGCCGGCGAGCGGCCGAACTGGCATCGCACCATCACGTTCCGTGTGGAGCGGGTCGCAACCCTCGGCGGCGTCGAGGTTCCGGCGGAGCGGCAGAGGGTCATCCTTTCCAAGCTCGGCTTCGGCGTGGAAGAAGAGAGCGCGACGCGCTGGAAAGTGACGCCGCCTTCCTGGCGCGCGGACGTCGAGGGCGAGGCGGATCTGGTCGAGGAAGTCATCCGCATCAACGACTACGACAACATCCCCGCGGTCTCGATGCCGAAGCTCTCCGCCTTGCCGCATCCCGCCATCACGCCGCAGCAGCGCCGCGTGCCGATAGCCAAGCGCCTGCTCGCGGGCCGTGGGCTGCTCGAAGCCGTCACCTACAGCTTCATGCCAAGCGCGATCGCCAAGCTGTTCCAGCCGAAAGGCGCGAATGCGCCGCTGGTGATGCTCGCCAATCCGATCAGCGCCGATCTCGATGCCATGCGGCCGTCGATCCTCGGCAACCTGCTGATGGCGGCGGCACGCAATGCGGCGCGCGGCTACCCGGACGTCGCCTTGTTCGAGGTCGGCCCCTCCTATCTCGATGAGACCGAGAAAGGGCAAATCCTGTGCGCCACCGGCGTGCGCGTCGGCCTCTATCGCCCGCGCCACTGGGAAGGCAAGCCGCGCAGCGTCGACGCGTTCGATGCCAAGGCGGATGCGCTGGCACTGCTGCAAACCTTCGGCGCGCCAGTGGACAATCTGCAGGTCCTGTCCGAAGCGCCGGGCTACTATCATCCCGGCCGCTCGGCGGTGCTGCGCCTTGGTCCCACGATCCTGGCACAGTTCGGCGAGCTGCATCCGGGCGTGCTGAAGGCGTGCGACCTCAGAGGTCCGGTCGTCGGCTTCGAAGTGTTCCTCGATCGCCTGCCGATGCCGCGCTCGAAGGGCGCGGCGCGGACGCTGCTCAACGCCTCGCCGTTCCAGCCGCTGGAACGCGACTTCGCCTTCCTGGTCGATGCCGCGGTGTCGGCCGACAAGCTGACCCGCGCCGCGAAGAGCGCGGACAAGGCGCTGATCGCCGACGCCAAGGTGTTCGACCTGTTCCAGGGCGGCACGCTGCCCGAGGGCAAGAAGTCGATCGCCTTCTCGGTGACAATCCAGCCGCGCGAACGCACCCTCACCGATCAGGAGATCGAAGCGCTCAGCGCAAAGATCGTGGCGGCAGTGAACAAGGCGACGGGCGGGGAGCTGAGGAAGTAGCCGCCGCTGGTCTCGACGGGGTAGATGCTGGCCTCACTCCCGTTCAGGGCAGCAAAGTACGGGTATGGATGGATCTAGGATCCGCTGTCTATTGGAGCGCTAGATCCTTCGACAGAAGATCTTCCGCGAGGAACTGACCCGCGCGCGTCCACGCCTCCGCGTTGTCACCGCGGAAGGAAATGGTGCGGTCGAAGACCACCGTGTCCGTCTTGAGGTCGACGACCTGGGCTTTGCCGAATTGGACCAATGTGCTCATCTTGTGGATGCCACCATAGACCAGCAGGCGAGCGCCTGACTGGCGCGCTGCTTCGGTGAGCGATTCCGCGTCCATCGCGCTGGCGGAACAGGACGGCTTGGAACAGACCAGATCGACAACCTTGTAATTCCCACTGGCCGACAGCATGTCGCGGATGAGGCTGGTGAAGTCTTCGAGGCGCGCGGTGTGCTCGGCGGACTGGTCCCGCACCTCTCCGGAGGTGTCCGAGTAATCGAAATCAGCGACCGCGAGCGCGACCGGCTCGGCGACGGCGGCTCGCAGCGCCAATCCGATGCAGCCGCACGAAATAGCAAGCGTGCTCAGCCAGCGAAGCGCCCCGCGGACACGCTTCATTGCACGCTCACGTCCGACCTGGTCAGGTTTGCTTCCGTGAGCTCGGCAACCAGGGCCTTCGCCGCGTACTCCCAGGCCTCCTCGCTGTCGTTGCTGAAGACGATGTTGCGGTCGAAAACCAGCCGGTCCGCTTCGAGATCCACGGCCTCGGCATTGCCGTACTGGAGGGCTGCATTCATGCGCTGGATGCCGCCGAAGACCACGAGCCGCGCGCCGACGGCGCGCGCCTTTGCCAGGATCTCCGCCGCATCGGTCCGACCGGCGGAGCACGCGGGATCGCAGCTCAGTGCCACCACGCGATAGCGGCCGCTTTCGGCCAGTCCTTCGCGCACCTGCTGCACCAGCTTGCGCAAACGTTCGACGTTCGCGCGCCCCTGCTCCGTCACGCCGCCCGAGGGACCGATGTAGTCGAACTCGAGCACGGCAACCGGCACGGGTTCGACCGCCTGCGCCGCGCCGGAAAATGCCGTAAGCGCGCAGGTGATCGCGAGGCAGCGGAGCGCACGCGGGATCGAGCGGGATTGCATCATGTGCCAGCCGTGTGATTTGTGGGCCTCGGCCAATTCGACTGCCTGGGCGGCAACTGCGTCAATTTGGCCGAAGGCACAAGATTTGCCCGAAAGGAGCGATCCGCCATGATCGAAGCCGGCATTCTCCTGCTGCTCTGCCAGCTGGCAGGCGAGAGCATCGTGCGAGCGCTCGCCGTTCCGGTCCCCGGGCCGGTGCTGGGCGCCGTCCTCATGTGCGCCTTGCTCGCGATCCGCCGCAGCGTGCCCGACAACCTGGGGCGTACAAGCCATGACTTGTTGGCGAACTTCTCCTTGCTGTTCGTGCCGGCGGGCACCGGCATCATCCTGCACGCGACACGGTTGGAGGCTGAGGCGCTGGCACTCATCGCAGCGCTCATCGGCTCGACCGCGCTCACCATCGCAGTGGCCTCGCTGGTGTTTGTCGGCGTGGACCGGCTGATGGGCGGGACGGCACCGCAGGAGCAGCAGCCGTGAACGCGCAGCTGGGCCAGCTCTGGGTCTATCTGCAGGCCAACCCGCTCGGCTGGTTGACCGCGACGCTGGTCGCCTACTGGATCGGGGTCAAGGCGCAACGAGCGGCCGGCGGGCGGCCCTACGTCAATCCGGTGGCGATCGCGGTCGTGCTGCTGGTCGCACTGCTGGCCGTGACTGGCACGCCGTATCAAACGTATTTCGAAGGCGCCCAGTTCGTGCATTTCCTGCTCGGGCCGGCGACGGTCGCGCTTGCCATCCCGCTCTATGAGAACTGGCCCGCCGTGAAGCGCAGCTTGGTTCCCATGCTCGCGGCGCTGCTGGCTGGCACGGTCACTGCAGTGGCCTCGGCCGTGGGGATCGCCTGGGCATTGGGCGCGTCAGCCGAGTCCCTCGTTTCGATCGCCCCCAAGTCGGTCACAACCCCGGTTGCCATGGGCATCGCCGAGAAGCTGGGCGGCATTCCTTCTTTGACGGCGGTGCTTGTGATCCTGACCGGGATCATCGGCGCCATCATCGCAACACCCCTGCTCAACGCGCTGGGGCTCAAGGATTGGCGCGCACGCGGGTTCGCCGTCGGCGTCGCTGCCCATGGTTTGGGCACGGCCCGGGCGTTCCAGGTCAACGATCTCGCCGGCACCTTCGCCGGCATCGGCATGGCGCTGAACGCCCTCGCCACCGCGATCCTGGTGCCGGTGCTCTGGCACTGGTGAGGGCGCGCTAAATTCCTGAAATGGCGAGGAAAACCCTCAGTTGATCTTGCCCGCCTCAGCCCCTATGGTGCGGCGCGTTTACGTTTTCCACAGCCGGCCAAATGACCGACCTAGCCCACATCCGCAATTTCTCGATCATCGCCCACATCGACCACGGCAAATCGACTTTGGCCGACCGGCTCATCCAGGCCTGCGGGGGACTGACCGACCGCGAGATGAAGGAGCAGGTGCTCGATTCGATGGACATCGAGCGCGAGCGCGGCATCACCATTAAGGCGCAGACGGTGCGCCTCGCCTACAAGGCGAAGAACGGCGAGACCTATCAGCTGAACCTGATGGACACGCCGGGCCACGTGGACTTCGCGTACGAGGTCAGCCGCTGCCTCGCGGCATGCGAAGGTTCCCTTCTGGTGGTGGACGCCAGCCAGGGCGTCGAGGCACAGACCCTCGCCAACGTCTATCAGGCGATCGACAACAACCATGAGATCGTGCCGGTCCTCAACAAGATCGATTTGCCCGCCGCCGAGCCTGACCGCGTGAAGCAGCAGATCGAGGATGTGATCGGCATCGATGCATCACATGCCGTCGAAATCTCGGCCAAGACCGGCCTCAATATCGGCGAGGTGCTGGAAGCTGTCGTGGAGCGGCTGCCTGCGCCCAGGGGCGATGACACTGCGCCGCTCAAGGCCATGCTGATCGACAGCTGGTATGATCCCTATCTCGGCGTCATCATCCTGGTGCGGGTGGTCGACGGGAAGCTCAAGGCCAAGCAGGAGATCAAGATGATGTCGACCGGTGCCACCTATGAGGTGGAGCGGGTCGGCGTCTTTACGCCCAAGCAGGAGATCGTGCCGGACCTAGGCCCCGGCGAGGTCGGGTTCATCACGGCCGGCATGAAGGCGGTGGCGGATTGCAAGATCGGCGACACCATCACCGAAGAGCGCCGCCCGACGGCGACGCCGCTGCCCGGCTTCAAGCCCAGCGTGCCGGTGGTGTTCTGCGGCCTGTTCCCGGTCGATGCGGCGGACTTCGAGAGCCTGCGCGACTCCCTTGGCAAGCTGCATCTCAACGATGCGAGCTTCCACTACGAGATGGAGACGAGCGCGGCGCTCGGCTTCGGCTTCCGCTGCGGATTCCTGGGCCTGCTGCATCTCGAGATCGTGCAGGAGCGGCTGGAGCGCGAATTCAACCTCGACCTCATCACAACCGCGCCCAGCGTCGTCTACAAGATCCACCTGAACGACGGCACGATGCTGGAGATGCACAATCCGGCCGACATGCCGGATGTCGTGAAGATCGACCGCATCGAGGAACCGTGGATCAAGGCGACCATCCTGGTGCCCGACGAATTTCTGGGCGCGATCCTGAAACTGTGCGAGGAGCGGCGCGGCATCCAGACCGACCTGACCTATGCCGGCAACCGCGCCATGGTGGTCTACAAGCTGCCGCTCAACGAGGTGGTGTTCGATTTCTACGACCGTTTGAAGTCGGTCTCCAGAGGCTATGCCAGCTTCGATTATCACCTGGAGGATTACCAGGAAGGCGATCTGGTGAAGCTGAATATCCTGGTGAATGGCGATCCGGTCGATGCCTTGTCCTGTATCGTCCATCGCAGCCAGGCGGAGACGCGCGGCCGCGCCTTGTGCGTGAAGCTGAAGGACTTGATCCCGCGCCAGCTGTTCAAGATCGCGGTGCAGGCGGCGATCGGCAGCAAGGTGATCGCGCGCGAGACGATCAGCGCCTTACGCAAGGACGTGACCGCCAAATGCTATGGCGGCGACATCACGCGCAAGCGGAAGCTGCTGGAGAAGCAGAAGGAAGGCAAGAAGCGGATGCGGCAGTACGGCAACGTCGAGATCCCGCAATCGGCCTTCATCGCCGCCCTCAAGATGCACGACAACTAGGTTCGAACTATTCGACGCGCTTGCGGCCGAGACCGATGCAGATCAAGCCGACGACGCCAACGACCGCCCAGGCCGGCATGATCAGAATGGTATAGATCCCATTCCACAGGCCGCTCCAGACGGAGCGCTGCACCCAATTGAGGCTCGCCGGAAGGAATTTGTACCAGACGTCGTAGAGAGATAGGTGGCTGTTGCCATCTATCACCGCATACCAGAGGCTGGCAGCCGCAAACAAGACAGCCATGGCGATGAGGATAAATCCGGCGATGCGCAGCGGTGACATAGAATTACTATAACCCAGCTCGCCCGATTCGACAGCCACCTCGTCACGGCTAGTGCATACGATTTAAGCAAAATCAATCGGTTCGGGCCGTCCCGCGGACGGCGGAGGGCACACCCATCCGGCGCAACTTCAGGTGTTGCCTTGCCGGCCTCCCTTGGTTAGGTTCCGCGCCGTTCCGGGGCCGAGCCGCGGGACCGGGAGGGATGGCCGAGTGGTTGAAGGCGCGCGCCTGGAAAGTGCGTATACGGCCAAAAACCGTATCGTGGGTTCGAATCCCACTCCCTCCGCCAAATGCACCAGGTTGGAATGCCATAAAACCAGCAATCGGCACGATCGGCCTACGCTCGATCACCATCTCAACAAGGTGCGAGCCGTCGTGATCGGGTCGTAATCTTCAAGCCAGTCAGTGTGGCTCAGAAACATGATCTGGTCGACATCGACGCCGTTCTCCGAAAGCGGCAAGAAAAGAACCTCATCCTGTTCCACACGGTTTGCAGATGGATGGTATACTCCGCGATATAGAATAGGATTCCGTGCCAGCACGACGCGACCGAGATAGCGCGTAGTACCCTCTGCCGATTCACCGTAATAGCCTTCCTTCACCGATTTGCCCGTAGGGTCATATCCACGCATCTCGATATCCCGCGGACCGACTAGACGATAAATGTAGCGGCGCTCGTCGGGCACCACGTCGATAAGGCAAAGCAGTGCCTGAAACGGCTTCAGATCTTCCGAATGGAAGTCGGCGCGAGATGGCATCCTTCGGTTCCCGCGCTTGGCATCCCAGCAAGCATGGAAAGCAATCAGGGATTTGTGGCACGCTCCAATCGCCGATCTCGAACCTGATGGCTCTATTTCAAGCACAACTGGCTGTGCAGTGAAGCTTGTTCTCATATGTGTGCGCAATGATTGCTGAAGGTGCAAGGCGCCGTGTCTGACTGCAAGTCCGCTAGCTGATGAGACGACTGCCTATACGGCCGACGAACCGGGGGCCATGCCAAATCTCGATCAGAGGATAGAGTGCTGATCTCTGCAATTCGAAGGGTGCTCTATCCAATGCCGCTACATCGTCATCGCAGTACGTGCTGGCAGCCGAATATACCTTCCCCTCAACGTCTAGGAGGTAGAAACGGTAATAGCCGGGCCTACCTTTGGTGCTTACGCGATGGCTGACTGGCCTATGCTGAGACTCAAGGAGCATCATCCATCCGCCCTTTCTTATGCTGCCGCTTCCCTACCCCGAGGAGCAACCGCGCCCCAGCCAGATATCGTGGCTGTGTCTAGCAATCATTGTAGTATGACCAGGAGCCTATCCGTTCCGAGCATTGGCATCGATCAACATGGAAACGTATTGCTCGGGCAATCCGTTGGTATGAGGCCAAGCTTCGCAACGCGACTCCAACCGAGGTTCCTCCAGCCAACGCGAGTGCTAGGTCACGGGCAAACAGGCGGCGCCAAGCAAAGCGGCCTTCTGGGAATCGCCAAGCGCTTCGCACCGGCGCACACCCTGCGCGAAACCCAGCGCAAAGAAGGTCCAGGCGATCGCCGCAGTCCACCCCCTGCGACGGCTGGCCGCGCCTCTCAGGCGGTCAAAGGCGAAGCGGTACCAGTGGCGGCGGCGCTCGTGTGCCATCCGTCGCCAGGATTGCCAGTCGGCCGACCAGGTGAGCGCGCCGATCAGCGCTGAACTTGTGCCCAGTCCGCGGATCACGCGGAAAAGATAGCGACGGCTCATGCGGCTTGCCGGGATGCGATGTTTGAGCACAGCATCCGGCGTGAACCACAGGCTGTAACCGGCGGCGCGGACGCGCTGGGCCATCTCGACATCGCCGCCCGACACCAGGCGCCTGCCCACCCGATCGGCAATCAATGGCCGGGCGAGCCAGCCGGAGTCCGTGAGCGCCGCACGGCGCAAGACCATGCCGGCACCGGCCAGACTGTCGACCACGCAGTCGCGATCGCCGTGATCCTGTTCCGCGAAACAGAATCCGAACTCTTTCAGATAGGGAGGCGGCGGCACTTCCCAGTCCAGCGCGACCTTGCCGCCTATGCCGCCCGCATCGGAACGCGCCTCGATCGCGCGGCCGACTGCCGCGAGCCAGTTCGGCGCCACGAAGTTGTCGTCATCCACGAACGCAATCCAAGGTGCGGTCGTCTCTTGCACGCCGCGCAGGCGCGCGGCGGTCAGACCTTGCTCCCGCTCGAACACACAACGCAGGCCGGGCAAGTGGTCCTTTTTTATGTGGGACGCGACGACATCGGGGGTTGCGTCGGTGCTCGCATTGTCGATCACCAGCACGCGCCACACGATCTGGCCGCCGCAGTCTTGCTGTTCAAGATTCGCGAGCACGGCATCGAGGCCGGCGGCACGATTGTACGTGCAGATCACGACATCGATCGCGAGCACAGAAGGCGTTTGCCGAGATACCTCTTCTATCATCGCCAGCGCCTGACAAAACATTTTCTCGGGCGGAATGGACCCGCGATGCGCCGTTAGTTGAGCATCGAACGACGCTTCACAACGAGCAATCCTGATGTTTGTTCCACGCAGTGCGCGCGCTCAACGCAGCGCCATGAGCACTTTTGCCTATCATTGTTCATCCGCCATTCATCTTGATATTCGCACGCACCTCGCTGCACCGATTCCTACATGAGCAGTCAGTGACAACCGATGTACTCGCCGTGCGGTTTGCTGATTTGAGTCCGCGAGCATGATGCACTCCTGCTATGGAGTGTGCGCTTTGGTGGAAAGTGCGAAGCGCGTTCAATGATCGACGGCGGCCCGCTGGTCTCTGTGGTTGTGCCTGCATTCAATGCGGCCAAAACCATTTCAGGAACGCTGCACTCCATATCGCAGCAGACCCACCGCACACTCGAGGTCGTCGTGGTGGACGATGGGTCGACCGACGACACGGCCGAGATCGCACGAAGACATAGCATCGCCGATCCGCGCTTCCGTGTGGTTTCCAAGCCGAACGAAGGCGTCGCATCCGCGCGCAACGCAGGGATCAAGGCCAGCACAGGCGCTTTCATCGCGTTCATCGATGCCGATGATCTGTGGCATCCCACGAAGATCGCAAAGCAGCTCCAAGCATTGCTGGCCAGCGGGCCGGAGACGGCGCTGGTCTATTCGCCGTTCCGGCTGATCGATGCTGATGGAATGGTGCTCGCCTCACCGCACAAATATGGGGTCAGCGGATGGGTGCTCCATCGACACTTCCATACCAATCTCGTGGGCAACGGCAGCGCTCTTCTCATCCGCCGCGAAGTGATAGAGGAGTTCGGCGGGTTCGACACTTCGTTGCGGCAGCAGGACGCGGAAGGCTGCGAAGACCTGCTGCTGCAGCTCCGAATCGCCGGGCACTATCGCTTCGGCGAAGTCGCTGAATACCTGGTTGGCTACCGCAGGATTCCGGACAACATGTCGTCGAACGCGGAGCAGATGATCCGCTCCGGGATTCTGGCCGTCAGCCAGGCGTTCTCGGAATACCGCGACGTTCCGGGACTATCCGCCAGTGCGATGCTGAAGCGCTATGAATGGCAGAACCTGAAGATGAGCATTCGGAAATGGCGCGCCCGCGAGAGCCTGCGATCCTTTGCGCGTCAGTTCGCCTCAAGCCCCCTCTTCGTCATCCGCGCGCTGTGGACGGACCTTCCGGCCGTCGGGGCGAAGCTGCAACGGGCCCTTTCGAAGCTCGCATGGAACGCGGAGCCACTCCGCCACTTCTACGATTTCGATCCGAAGGAGGGTATCGATCTGAATCACGATACACCAACGTCGCGCGCCCTTCGCCGGTTGGCAAAGCTCGATCGGGCTTACCGGCCGAAGCCAAAGGGTAGCGCGATATCCTCTTCGCGATCGCTTTCCGACGGCGCGGTCGGGGCAAGCACGTCGTCGGCGTTTGCATCGGGGAAACTGAACTGCATTTCAACCTACCAAGAGGGCTGAAACATGAAGTCCGTGCTCGTTACCGGCGGCGCCGGATTTGTCGGTTCTCATCTCGTGGACAGGCTGCTGGCGCGCAAGCTGCTTCCGGATCGGACGTGCCACATCCCCCATGAAGTCGGCGTCGAGATGACGGTCGACTGGTTCGCGGAGCAGATGTGCGCTGAACAGCGCGCCGTTTCGAATGGATAGGTTTCGCGGCTTGATGCCGCCGTTTATATTGACTCGATAATCGGGCCCGGTTGCCCAGATGAGCTTGATGCCGACCTTTCTCAGTCGCGCGATGGGGATGCTGAAGCTGGCCGATCCGCCTGCTTGGGCGTCGCCCGCGATCGTCGCACTGGGCCTGACGGCGGCCTCTCTCGAAGCCCTGACGCTCTATCTGTTCATCCCGCTGATCCAGAGCCTGAGCGCGGCGGACAACGCAGGCGATCAGATCGGGCATCTGTTCAACAGCCTCCTGGAGCCGGTCCCGCCCGACAGGCGCGTTGCCATCTTGGTAGCGGCGGTATTTGCCGCGGTCCTCCTGAAGAACCTGGTGAGCTATCTCAATACGTTCGTGACGCGATTCACCGGGGGCTATGTCGCGCACCAGCTGCGGCAGAAGATCTTTGAACAGACGATCTCCTCCTGCATCGATTATCGCGTCCACAACAAGCGGACCGATATCGTCAATACCTTGACGACGGAGACCTGGAAGGTGAGCAACGGGCTTATCCTGGTCTATCGCCTGATCATCTGCACCTGCAGCTGTGCCGTCTTCGTGGTCCTGTTGCTCCTGATCTCCGTGAAACTCACGGCTGTCGCCATGCTGTTCCTGGCCTGCAGCGCCGCGATGGTTCACGTCGCGACCCGACGGGCAGACGCATTGGGCAAGGACGTGGTCGCCGAGAACAAGCGCTTCGGGCTGCGCATGTGGGAGAACATCAACGCTCTGCAGCTCATCCGCAGCTTTGCGCGGGAGGACTACGAACTGTCGCGCTTCAAGGCGCTATCGGAGATGCTGCATCGCCGCATGCTGAGGATGGACATGCTGTGGGCCGTGCCCGCGCCACTGGCCGAGATCTTTGCCACGGCGTTGATCGGCCTGCTCATACTGGCTGGCGGCATGATCGGCACGTCCTTCGCGGTCCTAGCTGCGTTCCTCGCAGTGCTCTATCGCATGCAGGCGCCGGTGCGGGAAATCATGTCCTCCAAAGTCGCGCTCGCGAGCCTGAGCGCCTCGGTCGCCGACGTGGCAGAGTATCTGGAGACAACCAGAAAACCATATATCAAGAGCGGAACGAAGCGCATCGGTTCGCTCGAGAAGGAGATTGTGTTCTGCGACGTGTCGTTCCGCTACGCGCCGCAAGAGCCCCTGGCACTCAGTCACGTGTCGTTCACGATACCGAAAGGCGCCACGACCGCGATCGTCGGGCGTTCCGGCGCCGGAAAGTCGACCTTGATGAGGTTGCTGTACCGGTTCGAGGACCCGACATCCGGCGAGATCCTGGCCGACGGAACGCCGTTGAAGCAGTTCGATCTTCGCGATTGGCGCCAACGCCTGTCCCTGATGTCCCAGGACGTGCGCTTGTTCAACGAGACGGTGGAAGCCAACATTGCCTACGGCGATCTCGACGCGCCTGCGGAAGCCATCCGCAAGGCGGCGACAATCGCGGGTGCCGACGAGTTCATCCGGGGTCTGCCGCAGGGGTACGCAACGGAACTGGGCGATCACGGCATGAGATTATCAGGCGGACAGCGGCAGCGGATCGCGCTCGCCCGCACCATCCTGAAGGACCCGGACATCCTGCTGTTGGACGAAGCGACCAATGCGCTGGACAGCGAATCGGAGCAGGCCATCCAACAAGCACTGGATATGTACACACGCGGCCGCACCGTCGTCGTCATCGCGCACCGCCTTACAACGGTCGCGAGCGCAGACCATGTCATCGTGCTCGACGGCGGCGGCGTGGTGGAGTGCGGCGCGCCGGCGACTCTGCTCCGGAGCGAAGGCCAGTTCGCCAAGCTCCATGACCTGCAATTCGGCAAGATCGCCGCGCGGGGCTAGGCCATGGCGTATCGCATCGTCGAGGTCGAGCTGTCCGAAACCCTGGCCCCCTTCACCCTGGGTCCCCATCAGGACGGCTTTGCCCTCCTCGCCCGATGGAAGGGCCGCCTGGCGGGATTTTATATGGCAGGCGCCACGCCAGGGTCTTCCATCTCCACCGAGGAGTTGGCGGCGCTCTGCGTCAAGCGCTTTGGGCGCCGGGCGCTTGCGCTGGAAGTCGAAACGGCGCTGCTCGAGCGATGGTCCCGCGGCCGCGAGATGACGCCACCGTCACTGACCATAGCCATCTGCACCAAGGATCGCGCGCAGCGCCTGGCTCGCCTGCTCGACTCGCTCAAGCTGGTGAAAGAGACAAGCCGCTTTCTGTCGACCGAGATCCTGGTCGTCGACAATGCTTCGGTGGATTCCGCCACACGCGATGCGGTCGCAGGTTTCGAAGGTGCTCAATATGTCTTCGAGCCGCGCGCGGGTCTCGATTTCGCGCGTAATGCGGCTTTGCGTCACGCAACCGGAGACCTGCTTGCCTTCCTCGACGACGATGTGGTGGTGGACCAGCACTGGTTGGATGGTTTGTTCGCGGCCTGGGCAGGTTGCCCCGATGCGGGCGGGTTCACCGGCCTGGTTCTGCCGTATAGGCTCGATACCGCAGCGCAGATCCAGTTCGAGCTGCGCGGTGGCTTCGGCCGCGGCTTCGAGCCCAAACGGTTTCATGCCACGAGCGCCGACAATCCGCTGCACCCGGTCGGCGCCGGCATCGTCGGCGCCGGCTGCAACATGGCGTTCGACCGATCGCTGCTGGTCTCCCTGGGTGGCTTCGACGAGGCGCTCGATACCGGAGCACCGCTGCCCGGCGGCGGCGATCTCGACATCTTCTATCGCGTGCTGCGGAGCGGCCGGACAATCGCCTATGAACCGCGCTATGCGGTCTATCACGAGCACCGCGAGACAATGCCCCAGCTGAGGCGGCAATATTGGAGCTGGGGTCTTGGCTTCATGGCTTTCCTCACCAAGTCCCGGCGCGACGACCCCGCCCTGAAGAACAAGCAGGACGCCATCCTGCGCTGGTGGCTGCTCGACAAGTTTGGAGACTTGGCCGCCGCAGGCTGTCGCTTCCGCCTTCAAGAGCTTGGCTTTCTGATGGCCGAACTCTGGGGTGGGCTCGTCGGCATGGCGGGCGAGTATGACCGCTCGCTGAAGCGCGTGCAGAAGATCCGAGGGCGGACATCGTGATCGCAAGCTCTTGGGATATCCGTCACGTCGAGCTCAGCGGCGAGCGGCCGGAAGTCGCGGCCAACCCGCGGCCCCTGTTCGTGGTGTTCTGGTGGCGCGCGCTTCCGCTCGGAATCAGGACGTATCTGCCGGAGCAACTTCCACTCGACAGCGGTGAACTTGCCGCCCTCACAGCTGAACTCGCAGCGACTCAGCTGGCAGCGCGGGCACCCCAATTCGGTGGTCCGGCCCGCGCAACCATCGATGGGCGGCCGTTGATCGCAGTGCCATTGGGCGCCATAGCAGAGGATCGCGGCCTGCTGAACCAGCTGGATCGGCTCGCGGACGACTCAGCGATTTCAGTCACGGAACTGAGTGTGATCGTGTGCACGCGTGATCGGCCCGACGCGCTGGAGCGTTGTCTCGCCAGCCTGGTTGCGCAGGAGAACCCGCCCGGCCAGATTATTGTCGTGGACAATTCGAAGGGCCGCACGGCCGAAGCCGTCACGGCGCAGGTTGCCGGCGTAGAGTATGTCCACGAACCACGGCCAGGACTGAGTGTTGCGCGCAATGCCGGCATCCGGGCAAGTCGTGGCGCGCTGATCGCCTTTACGGACGATGATGTCGAGGTCGCCTCCAGCTGGACAGCGGAAATCGCCCGCGCCCTTTCAAGCGCGGGTGTGGAAGCGGTGACCGGCCTGGTTCTGCCGGCCAGGCTGGCCACGCCGGCGCAGTGCTTCTTCCAGTTCCGGATGGGCGGGCTCGGGTCGGAGTGCGTACCGATAATCTTCGACGGACGCTTCTTTGCCGAGACCTGCCCCATGGGCGCCCAGGTCTGGCGGATTGGTGCCGGCGCGAACATGGCCTTCCGGCGCTCGCTGTTCGATCGGATCGGCTTGTTCGACGAGCGCCTGGGGGCAGGCGCATCCGGCTGCTCCGAGGATTCCGAGCTCTGGTATCGCTTGCTGGCTGGTGGCGGCGCCTGTCTTTACGAACCGAGGGCCTGCGTCACGCATCATCACCGCGAGGAATGGGACGCGCTGCGCCGGCAGGTGAGGGCTTACATGAAAGGCCATGTCTCCGCCCTGTTCGTGCAAGCGGCGCGGTTCCGCCACTATGGCAACATCCGCCGCGCTTTCCGGCAGCTACCCGGCTATTTCGTGCGAACGGCCTTTCGGGCGGTGCGGGATGGTGGCGGCATCCCGCGGCTCCAGATTCTCTGGGATGAATTTGTGGGCTGGCTGTGCGGCTTGCACTACGCCATCCGGCCGCGCTGGCACGATCGGTCGGGCTCCCCATCCAGGATCGGCCCGGTCGGAGCCTCGACCAGCGAATCGCGACCATGATGAAGGCCCCGCTTGGCGCGTTCCTCGCGCGCAATCCGTTCCCGCATGCGTGGACGGACGGACTGTTCTATCGGGAAAAGATGCGGGCCATCCACAGGGTTGCCCCGGAGCGTGTCGGCGATCGCGGCGCGCGGATCCTGGAGATCGGCGGCGGCCGTTCCGGCCTCGCCCGCCTGCTCTATCCTGATGCGGACGTGGTCACGATCGACGTCGATTTCGCGCTGCATGGACAGGGCCCGGCGGGTGCCGCTTCTTCCTTCGTCTGTGGAGACGCGCGAAGATTGCCGTTTCCAGATGGTATATTCGACGCCGTCACCTTGTTCGATGTGCTCGAGCACATCCCCGAAGATGGTCTGGCGGCCACGGAAGCCCTGCGTGTCGCACGCCCAGAAGGCGCGGTCCTCGTTTCGACACCGAATACCGACTGGCGGTATCCTTTCTACGGCTTCATGAAACGGCTCTGCCCGCCGGAAGCGGAGTTGATGGCAAGCTGGGGACATGTCCGTCGAGGATACAGCGTGCAGGAACTGACCAGGCTGTTCGGCGCATCGCCGGAGCGGTCCGCGACTTTCATCAACCCTGTGACGTCGTTCTATCACGACGTGGCGTTCTCCCGGCTTGGGCGCCGGGGGCGCAAGATCGCCTACGCCCTCAGCGCGCCCGTCGTCTCCATCGGCTATCTGGCGCACCGGCCGGGCGCGCCTGGCAGCGAGACCGCGTTCGCATGGCGACGATAGATCGCGGCACTCGCACCGGCCGCACCATTGCGATCTTCCCTTGGGGCGAGGCGATCGAGGAGTTCCTCGATCCGCTTAATCTCGATCTCAACGACTTCGTGTCCAGAATGACCGGCGGCTGGCTGTTCGGCTACGTTCTGGCGCTCCAGGGACAGGGCTGGCGGCCGATCATCGTGTGCGCGTCGGAGCGTGTCGGCACGCTGACACGCCTGGAGCACGCGGGTACCGGCGCCACTGTGTGGGCGGCACCCGCGCAGCGGTCGCGCCGGGATCCAATCACCTCCTTGGGATATCTCGAGCGGTGGCTGAAGAGCCCGATGCGCGATTTCCGCACTGTCTTGACCAAGGAGCGGTGCGCCGCCATCATTGCGCAGGAATATGAATACTTCCGCTTCGATCTGCTGTGCGTGCTGGCGCGACGCACGCGCTGTCCGATCTACGCGACCTTCCAGGGCGGCGACGTCACGCTCTCCCCCATCGAGCGGATTCTGCGTCCGTGGTTCTTGCGGCACTGCAGCGGCCTGATTGTGGCCTCGGCGCGCGAGCGGGCGCGACTGGCTGCGGCCTATCCACGCGTGCAGGTGCCGATCGCGAGTATTCCCAATCCGCTCGACTGCGAGGAGTGGCGCCCGGAGGACCGCGTTAAAGCGCGCGAACAGCTCGGCCTGTCGGCCGCGGATTTCATCGTCATCAATCATGGCCGCACCGATATCGGCCGAAAGGGCCTGGATATCCTGGTCGCGGCCTGGAAGCTGTTCTCTGCCAGGCATCCCGAAGCGCGCGCTTTCGTCATCGGCTCGGGGCAGGATCACGCTGCCTTTGCCCGCTTGCTTGAGGAGCAGGCGCCGGAGCGGATGACCTGGATCGCTGACTACATCACGGATCGCGCGCAGATGCGGCGCTGGCTGTCGGCGGCGGATGTTTACCTGACGACCTCGCGCACGGAGGGCATGCCGGTGGCGCCGTTGGAGGCCATGGCGTGCGGCTTGCCGATCGTCTCGAGCGATGCCCACGGTTTCCCTGATATCTTCGCAGCAGGAGAGGGTGACGGCGGCATCGTGACGCCCCGGGAAGATGTGAGTGCCACGGTCGCGGCCCTGGACCGCCTAGTTGCGGACCCAACCCTGCGGGCGCGCCTCGGCAGCGCAGCGCGCCGTCGCGTCGAGGAGCATTTCTCCATCGCGGCCGTCGGTGCTGCCCTTGACCAGTTTGTGCGCCAGAACCGGAAGGAACGAACCGCCTAGGGGGCACAGGCGGCTGTCTGTCAGTTTGTCAAATGAGATGCCGTCGTCGCAGCCCAGGGGCAACGGCGGTGCCTTGAGGCTGTTCTCGTCGCAGAAAACTGACCGGGATTGCATCATGGCTGTTCAAGATCCCACCGCAACTCGAGCCGAATTCGCATTC
Source organism: Dongia deserti (assembly GCF_003574735.1). Lineage (GTDB taxonomy): Bacteria > Pseudomonadota > Alphaproteobacteria > Dongiales > Dongiaceae > Dongia_A > Dongia_A deserti. The sequence goes on along the minus strand of NZ_QORW01000006.1, from coordinate 151,542 downwards.
GAAGAAGCCGAGATGATCGACGGCGGCCCCGCCGTTTCGTGGGGAGCGATCTTCGCCGGCGCCTTATCGGCCGCCGCTCTGTCGTTCGTGCTGCTCGCAATCGGGGCAGCGTTCGGCTTGTCGGTCACCACGCCCTGGCAGTTCCTGGGGCAGGATGCAGGCGAAACCGCCGCCGCGATCGGCATCGGCACGGCGATCTTCCTCGTCGTTGTCCACGCCGTAGCCTCCGGGATCGGCGGGTATCTGGCCGGACGCTTGCGCTCCAAGCTCATCGGCCTGCGCGGGGACGAAACCTATTTCCGCGATACCGCGCATGGATTGGTGGTCTGGGCGGTCAGCGCACTTGTCACCATCCTGATGATTGCCTCGCTTGCCTTGTCGGCGGCCCGCGGCGGCATCGCTCTCGGCGCCGCCGGACTCAATGCGGCGGGCCAGGCGGCTCCTGCTGTGGCGGCGGCGGTGACCGATGAAGCGGGTGCGGGAGGAGACAGGATCGGGTATTTCGTCGATTCGCTATTCAGGCCGGGTGCCACAGCCGAGGGCGGACAACCGCCAGCGGGCCAAGCCACCACACAGCCCGCGAGCCCCGATACCGGCGCCATGATGGCGATGCCTGGACAGGCGGCGGGCGCCAACACCGAGATCAACCGCGAGGAGGTCGGTCGGATCGTGCGCATGGCCCTGGATGGGGAGCTCTCGTCCGAGGACCGGACCTATCTTGCGCAGCTGGTCTCCCAGGAGACCGGGCTCTCCCAGCCCGAGGCCGAGCAACGGGTGAACCGGGTCATCGACCGCGCAAAGACCGCACGGGCAGAAGCAATTCAGACCGCCAGGGAAGCGGCCGATGTCGCGCGCCAGGCAGGCATGTATACGGCACTGTGGGCAGCCGTTGCTATGTTGGCCGGTGCGTTCTGCGCCTCGCTGGCAGCAACGTGGGGTGGTCGGGCACGCGACCTCTAACCCGCCCTAAGCAGTCCTTGTTTCCGGACGCCAACGTCGAAACTCGGCGCGAGGACCATCAATGATGAGCGTAGCCGCGTACCCGGTTATAGGTCTGTATCTGCTCCGGCGTCAGAATGTCCATCATGGCGAGGTGATAGCGCAGATGCGCGGCGCGCAGCTCGCCTTCAATCGTGCCCGCGGACAGCGTCGCCGCCACGACCGATTGCGGAGTCGCCCGTTGCTCCGCGAACAGGCGATCGAGCGCGCGTTCCGCTTCGATCAGCCGCTCGCCGAGCGCGCTGGTCTCCTGCCGCATCGCTTCGAACAGCGCGCTCGTGCGCTGGTGCTGATCGGAGGTCAGTGCGAGCTCTTGCGCCAGATCGAGCACGTGCCGCGGGCCGGGATAGCCGTTCAATTCAGCCGCCAGTGCCAGGCCCATGCCGCGGCCGGCCTTGAGATCCGCGATCTGCTCGGGAGACAGCGCCTTAATGTCACGCGCGTGCAGCCCGGCATAGGGCGAATGCTGCCCGTGATGCGTCGTGTCCGCAATGGCGGGCATCGCGATCAAAGCCAAGGCAAGCAATGCAAACCGGATCATGGTGAGCCTCAATAAAGTTGCGTCCTGTAATCCTCTTCGATCGCCACATCGCAGGCGGCGACCTCCTCGTCCCGCGGCGGCACCTCGGCGGCAGCGGTCTGCTCCAGGATGATACGCGCGAGGGTGGGCATAACCTTCCGATCCACGATCGCGTCCTGCTGCCACAGGCGCGAGCGGCGAAAGGCCTTGGCACAGTGGAAGAACGCCTCCTCCACCGCGATGTGGATGGCAACCTTCGGCTGCTTGCGATCAACCGTGGCGCGCTCGAGGATCGCGGGGTCGGCCGTGATCGTGGCCTTGCCGTTGATCCGGAGCGTGTCCTCGAATCCGGGAATCATGAAGATCAGTCCCACGTTCGGATTGATGAGGATGTTTTCCATCGTATCCAGCCGGTTGTTGCCCGGCCGGTCAGGGATTGCGAGGGAATAATCGTCCAGCACCTGCACAAAGCCGGGTTGGTCGCCGCGTGGAGAAACGTCCGCACGGCCGCCTGTACCCGACGTGGCAATGCAGAGAAACGGCGAACGGGCGATGTAGTCGCGGGCGTGCCGATCGAGCTTGGGCAGGGACTTCTTCGCCGCCAGGCCTTCGGCATGTCCATAGAGGCGCCGCAACTCCGCCGCGCTTGCGATCTGGTGCTGATCCGCCATGGGTCTACCCCCTGATTGCGAACAATTCGCAGCAATAGATCACGGCCGCCTTGCCCCCGCAAGATATCGGATCGCGCGGCCAGATCCCGCATTTTGCAGGCGGTCCATGCGCCGAGCACGGTTTGACAGGTGGTGTTCATCATGCGAAGGGGACCGCCCTGCGAGGGAAAACCGTGAACTACGCCACCCAATCTTCCAGCGGCCATCAGGCCAGTTTCGAGTTCATCGCGCTGATGGCAGTGATGACGTCGATCATCGCCTTCTCGATCGACGCGATGCTGCCTGCCTTGCCGCTGATCGGGAGCGATCTCGCCGTTGCCGACGAGAATGACCGGCAGCTGGTCGTTATCGTTCTCTTCATCGGCCTCGCGATGGCGCAGATCGCCTATGGTCCTTTGTCAGACACGCTGGGACGCAAGCCTGCCGCCTATATCGGCTTTTCGATCTTCATCGCGGGCAGCCTGCTGTGCGTGTTCGCCTGGTCGTTCGAGATCATGCTGACGGGGCGCTTCCTGCAGGGCGTCGGCGCGGCTGGCCCGCGCATCGTCTCGCTGGCCTTGGTGCGCGATCTCTATTCAGGACGCGCCATGGCCCGCGTCATGTCCATGGTGATGGGTGTCTTCATCATCGTGCCGGTGATCGCCCCCTCCGTGGGCCAAGGGCTGCTCTTTCTCGGGGATTGGCGCCTCATCTTCATCGCGCTGCTGGCCGAGGGAGTCCTCGGCCTCGCCTGGTTCGCCTGGCGCCAGGAGGAAACCCTGCGGGAGGAGCGCCGCGCGGCCTTTTCCCTGAAGCGCATCTTCTCGGCCTTTGCAGACGCGTGCAGCAATCCGGTGACACTGGGCTACACGGTTGCGGCTGGGTTGGTGTTCGGCGCCTTCGTGGGTTATCTCGCCTCCACCCAACAGATCCTGGGCGAGCTCTATGGGCTTGGCGCCATGTTCCCGATCTACTTCGGCGCCAATGCCCTCGCGTTCGGCGCGGCCTCGATGCTGAATGCGCGCCTGGTCATGAAGCTCGGCATGCGGCGCCTAGCAGGCAGCGGCCTGGCCGCGACCAGCGCCTTGTCCCTCGCGTTCTTCATCGCGACATTGCTGCTGGACGGGCATCCGCCGCTCTGGTCGCTGATGGGCTATCTGCTCTTGACCTTCTTCTTCGTCGGGGTCCTGTTCGGCAACTTCAATGCCCTGGCGATGGAGCCGATGGGGCATATCGCCGGCACGGCCGCGGCGGTGGTCGGATCGCTCGCAACGGTCATTTCATCGGTTCTCGGCTGGGGGCTGGGCCAAGCCTATGACGGAACGGTACGGCCGATGATCGCCGGATTCGCCGCCCTCACCATCCTCGCCGGCCTTGCTATGTTTCTCGCAGAGCGCTATCGCCGCCACCCTTAGGGGCGGTCGCCAGCACCTCGACCGTCAGGTGCGCCAACGGATAGCGCTCTTTCAGAGCCATCTTCAGCTCGCCCGCGTCGGTCGCGTGGCGGGTCACGATGGCGACGATGGCGGCGAAATGCCCCGGTCCGACGCGCCACACATGGAGATCGGCAACCCGGTCGCCTTCCTTGGATTCGATATCGGTGCGGATGCGCGCGGCAAGGTCGCCGCCCGCCTCCATATCGAGCAGGATGCCGCCGGTATCGCGCATCAATCCGATCGACCAGTGCAGGATGACCACAGCACCCACCAGTCCCATCACCGGATCAAGCCAAACCACACCGAACCACCGGCCGGCCACCAGCGCAACAATCGCCAGCACCGAGGTCATGGCATCCGCCACCACATGCAGGAACGCGGCGCGGATGTTGTGATCAGCGTGATGGGTATGATGATGCACGTGTCCATGATCATGCTTATGGACATCCGCATGAGCATGACCGTGGCCGTGCCGCGTCCACAACATGCCTGCGCTGATGATGTTGACGGCCAGACCCAGCACCGCCACCAGGATCGCCTGATCGAAGGCGATCGGCAGCGGCCGCGCCAAGCGCTGCAGCGATTCCCAACCGATCATCACCGCGGCAACGGCCAGGATGATGCCGCTGCTATAAGCGGCGAGGTCGCCGACCTTGCCGGTCCCGAAGGTGAAGCGCGGATTGCGCGCATGGCGGCGTGCGAAGCGATAGGCCAATGCGGCCAGCCCCATTGCGCCGGCATGGGTCGCCATGTGCCAGCCATCGGCCAGCAGCGCCATCGAGTTGAACCAGGCACCGCCCACGATTTCCACCACCATGGTCGCGGCGGTCAGCGCCACGACCATCCAGGTGCGCCGCTCATGCCGCTCGTGCTGGCTGCCGAGGAAATTGTGCGTTTCGAACCAGGATTCGTCCGCGTCGCCGCGCATGATTTTCAAAGCCGCTTCTTGCCGCGTTCGCCTCACCGGATGTAATCCCGGAGCGGCACCGCGTCGAGCGCATCTTGGGCGGACGGCACAGTGCCGCACTGGATGAAATAACGTAACGGTGCCGTTAATCACCAGATAACCAGACCGATCCTATGGTAGCGCAATCTGGTCGGGAACCCATTACACGCCGGGAAGCGCATGCCAGCCGCAGAATACCGCAAGCTGATCATCATCATCTGGGTCATTGTGGCGACTGCAATGGCGGCACTTTGGGTCCCGAAGGCCTGGTCCGGAAGCTCGTGGGATACCGACGACTTCATGCGCCTCGTCCAGGTGCGAGACCTGCTGGCGGGCCAGGCGTGGGCCGACCTGACGCAATATCGCCTGAACCCGCCCGACGGCACCTTGATGCATTGGGCGCGGCTGCCGGATGTGCCGATCGCGCTGGTGACGCTCGCTCTGTCGCCGGTTCTGGGCGAGCGTGATGCCATCCTCACTGCGGCGATTCTCGTGCCGCCGCTCTACTTCCTGCTGTTCCTGACCTTCTTCGCGTTCGCCGCGCGCCTCATGCTCGGCCGGGCGCGCTCGCCGATCGCGCTGCTGGTGGCAATCGGCGGGTCGTACGGCATTGTCCAATTCGTTCCGGGGCGCGTCGATCATCATGGCTTGCAGCTGGTCAGCATGATGGCGGCCTTGACGCTGCTGCTCTACGGACTGGCTCGCCCGCGCTGGGGCAAGGTCATCGCCTGGGCCGGCGTGCCGTTCGCGCTTTCAATCTGGATCGGAGCGGAGACCCTGCCGGTGATCGTTGCGTGGTTCGTCGCGCTCGGTCTGGCCTGGTGCTATGCCGGCGGCCAGCTTGCCCGGTACGGTGCGATGGCGGGCCTGCTCGGTACCGTGATCGGCGCGGCCATCCTGGCGACATCCCAGCCGCGCGCCTTATGGTTCTCGCCGGCGTGCGATGCATTTTCCCTGATGCCTGTCGGGATGCTGGGGCTGATCGCAATAGGCTTTGCAGGCATGGCAATCCTTGGCCGTTATGCAAGCTCGTCCGTCGCGAGGCTCTTCGTTGCCGGAGCGTGCGGTGTCGCCGCAGGTGTTGCATTCGCCCTCGCATTCCCCGACTGCCTGGACGGCGGCTTCGAGGCGATCGACCCCGTCGTCAAGCTTCGCTGGCTGAGCCACGTCATGGAAGCCAGGCCCTGGGCGGACCAGTTCGCGGCCTTCCCGTTCCGCGCGCTTATGTATCTGTGGGCATCTCTGCTGGGTCTGGCTTATTGCGTCTGGCATGTCGTGCGAGCGGGCGAACGAGGCCGAATCCTGTGGGGCACGATCGCAGTGCTTGTGCTGGCTACGAGCGCAATGGTGTTCTGGCAGATACGGACCGTCAGCCTTGCGCAATCGATGGCCCTGCTGCCGTTGTCCGGGCTGGTTGCCGAGACAGTCAGATACTTCTGGCGCAGACCGAGCCGTTGGGTGAGATACGCGGCGGCAGTGGTGGTGCTCTACATCTGCTCCATTTCGTTCTGGCCCAGCATCCAGGGTGCTTACGACGCGATCGCCGCGAAACTTTCGGGTGGCTCAGTGGCCACGCGACTGGTGACCTTGCCATGCTCGCGGGACAGCGATCTCGCTCCCCTTCAGGGCATAGAGCCCGCCGTCGTCCTGAGTTACATCGACACCGGATCCATGATTCTGTTCCGTACCCCGCACAGCGTTCTGGCGGCGCCCTATCATCGCAACAATGAGGGCCTGCGCGCGACGATCGACCTATTCACCTCGAACGACGATCCCTGGATCAAGGCAAGGATGAAGGAGCGGGGCATCGGGTGGGTCGTCACCTGCCCGGGTCCGGAGGACCAAACGGTGTTCAAGACGGAGACTCACGACGGCCTCGCCGAGCGGCTGTCGGCCGGGCAGGTGCCGGACTATCTCGAGCAGATACCTGATCCGGCGGAATCAGGTATGCGGTTCTATCGGGTGCGGACTGGCGCGTAGTCCCACGTTCGCAGCGGAATGCTCATATAAGCGAGGCGCTTCATCTCACGCCGAGATGTGGTCACGGTCTCGAGGATGATGCCGCAAGTCAGCATCAGGAAGGCAAGGATCATGATGCCGGTGGCGAGGATCGCGGTTGGCACGCGCGGAACGAGCCCGGTCTGCAGGAACTCGATGATGACGGGCGTGCCCAGCCCGACGGAGAGAACGGCAAGCGCCAGGAAGGTGGCGCCGAAGAAGTCCGCCGGACGTTCCTCCTTCGTCAAATGCGAGACCAGCTTGAGGATGCGCCAGCCGTCGCGAATGGTGGAGAGCTTGCTCATCGAGCCTTGCGGGCGCGCGCCGTAGGGCGTGTCGATCTCCGCGATCTTCATCCGCAGCTCGAGCGCGTGGACCGACAGCTCGGTCTCGATCTCGAATCCCGAGGACATGGCCGGAAACGACTTCACGAACCGCCGCGACAGGACGCGATAGCCGGACAGCATGTCGCGAATGTTGCGGCCGAAGATCATGCTTACCAATCCGGTCAGCATGCGGTTGCCAAACCGATGGCCGGGGCGATACGCGGCATTCGCCTGCTCCACCCGGGCGCCCACGACCATGTCGAGCTGCTGCTCCAGCAGCGCCTCGATCAGACGCGGGGCGCTGGTCGCATCATAGGTGCCGTCGCCGTCCACCATGACGTAGATGTCCGCCTCCACATCGCTGAACATACGGCGCATGACATTGCCTTTGCCCTGCAAGGGCTCGTGGCAAACGATCGCGCCTGCTTCGCGCGCAACGGATGCGGTGCCATCGCTGGAATTGTTGTCGTAGACATAGATGCGCGCCTGCGGGAGAGCCGCGCGGAAGTCCCGGATGACGTGCGGGATCGCCACCGCCTCGTTGTAACAGGGAATCAGCACCGCCACCTGCGGCCCACCGCCCTCACCACCGTCCATCGACACTCCTGCCCCTCCGGCCATGGCGCAGCACAGGCGCCGCACGATGTGGCCTACGGATGCAGTCTTGCGCCGGATGGCTAATTTTCTCTGAATCTGCCGGATTCTGGCCAAAAGACCAGGGATTCCAAGGCGTCCGCTCCCGCGTTATGCTGGCCTGGAGCGGTGCGCTGCGGCCGCCCTGGGGGTCTGCAATGAGCATCTTCCACTTTGGCGTGATGGCTTGGCTGCGATTGGTGGCCGGCCTATTGAGTTTCGTGCTCTTGCTGGCGGCGGCCGCACCGTCCAGCATGGCGCAGCAGGGGCAGGAGCAAGCCACGGCAGAGCAGCCGCCGCATCAGGTCGAGCTGCTCCTGCAATTGTTGCGGGACCCCGCCGTTCAGCAATGGCTGGAGCGCCAGCCACCGGTCGACAACGCTGCCGACGTGCCGGCGCCTGCGCCACAGCCCGAGCGGTCCATGGCGAGCTATTTCGCCGAGCGGCTGCAGCTCCTCCGGGACAACTTGGCGCTGCTGGCAGCCGCCCGGCACAAGCTGCCGGCCGAGCTCGAGCGCGCCTGGATCATCCTGTCGCTCGAGTTCGAGGAGCACGGGCTCATTGCCATCCTGGTGCTGATCGCGATCTTTATCGGCGTCGGCTTCCTGTTTGCGTGGGGCTATTGGTGGGTGACCACTGCGTTCCGCAACTGGCTGATCGGCAGGGAGATCCTGAATGTCGGCGATCGGCTGCGGGCGATGGTGGCGCGCCTGGCTTTCGCGATCGGCTGGGCCTTGTCCTTCACGATCGGCAGCGTTGGGGCATTTCTTTGCTTCACCTGGCCGCTGCTCCTGCGCGAGATCGTGCTCGGCTACCTCGTGGCGTTCCTGTGTGGCTGGCTAGCGCGCATCGTTGCGGGCTTCCTGCTGGCGCCGGGTGGCGGGCGCGCTGCGCGCTTTCGCATTATCCCGATGTCCGACCCGGCGGCAAAGTTCTGGCAGCGGCGCATCATCATCGCGGTCAGCGTGGTGGCCTTCACCTGGGTCACGCTCGGTCTTTTGCGCACGCTGGGTGTATCGCCCGCCAGCCTCAAGTTGCTGAGCTATAGCGTAGGCCTCTTCCTACTTGGCCTAGCTATGGAGGTGATCTGGCGGCGCCCGGTCGTCGAGCCGGCGGCGGATGCCACGCGGCGGCGCATTGGACGGCGCGGCAAGTCCGTCATTGCGACCATCCTGTTCGTGGCGATGTGGGTACTATGGGCGCTGCATCTGATGCCTGCCTTCTGGCTGCTGTTGATCGGCAGCGCTTTGCCGTTCCTCCTCTCCATCAGCCGCGACGCGGTCGCACACCTGTTGCGACCGGTCGAGGGCGCGATGGAAGATCGCGGCGCGCCAATCCTCGCCGCCGTCGCCCTGGAGCGCGGATTGCGGGCCGCCCTGGTCGTCGTGGCCGCGCTGCTTCTCGCCCATGTGTGGGACATCGACCTGATCGAGCTGACCGCGCGCGATACGGTGGCGACGCGGCTGATCCGTGGCGCCTTGAGCGCGGTCGTCATCGTGCTGGTCGCGGATTTCCTATGGCGGCTGGTGCGCGCCGTGATCGATAGCAAGATCGCCGACGCCATGGGTGCCGGCGAGGTCGACAGCGAAGAGGCGCGCCGGCGCTCGCGGCTGCGCACGCTGCTGCCGATCCTCCGCAACATGTTGCTGGTGGTGGTGATCGCCGTGGCGGCAATGATGGTGTTGTCGGCTTTGGGCGTGGAGATCGGGCCGCTGATCGCCGGTGCCGGCGTGATCGGCGTCGCAGTCGGCTTCGGCGCGCAGACCCTGGTGAAGGACATCATCAGTGGCGTGTTCTATCTGTTCGACGATGCCTTCCGCGTCGGGGAGTATATCCAGAGCGGCAGCTACAAGGGCACGGTCGAATCCTTCTCGCTGCGGTCGGTGAAGCTGCGGCACCATCGTGGGCCGCTTTACACCGTGCCGTTCGGCGAATTGGGCGCGGTGCAGAACATGAGCCGCGACTGGGTGATCGACAAGATGCAGATCGGCATCACCTATGACAGCGATCTCGACAAGGCCAAGAAGATCATCAAGCAGGTCGGCAAGGACTTGGCTGCCGATCCCGAATATGCGCCGAATATCATCGAGCCTTTGAAGATGCAAGGCGTTGAGCAGTTCGGCGAATACGCCATCCAGATCCGCATGAAGATGATGACCAAGCCCGGCGAGCAGTTCGTCATCCGGCGCAAGGCTTATGCCATGATCAAGAAGGCCTTCGACGCCAACGGTATCAATTTCGCTTTCCCGACCGTGACGGTGGCACAAGGCGAAGATGCCGCCGCGGTCGCCCGCCAGGCCCTGGAACTCACCAGAGACAAGGTGGCGCCGGAGGGCGCTTAATTTCAACTGTCATCCCGGCCAAGTCACGAAGTGACGCAGAGCCGGGACCCATGCGGTCTGTCGGCGAACAAGTTCCGTCAAAGATGTAGCGAGGCGTTGACGCCGAATGGGTCCCGGCTCTCGCTGCGCTCGGCCGGGATGACAGCTATTTGATGTTGCGCGCGATTTCCTGGATCACCTCCCAGGCGAAGGTGACGTCACGTTCCGTCGTGTAGGTCTGGCCGACCACGAAGCGGATGACGAACTGGTCCTGAAAACGCGTCTGAGTGAGATAGGTGCGGCCGTCATCGTTGATCGCCTGGATCAGGCGTGCGTTGAGCGCGTCGAGATCGGCGGTGCCTTCCGGCTTATAGCGGAAGCTGAACAGGGAGAGGATCGGCGGCGTCACCAGCTCGAAATCCGCAGTTGCCTTGATGCGTTCCGCTAGCCCTTGCGCCCAGCGCACATGATCGCGGACCAGGTTGCGCAGGTTTTCGAGACCGTAGGCGCGGATCACGAACCAGAGCTTGAGCGCGCGGAAGCGGCGACCGAGTTGCAGCGACCATTCGCTGTAATTGATGATGCCGTCGCGGCCTTGTGTCTTCAAATATTCCGGGCGGATGCCGAGCGTCTTCACCAGCGCCGCGGGATCGCGCACGAAAAAGGCGGTGCAGTCGAAATTGGTCAGCAGCCATTTGTGGGGATTGAACACGACGCTGTCCGCCAGCTGAACGCCGTCCCACAGTTCGCGGAACTCCGGGCAGATCATCGCACTGCCGGCCCAGGCTGCATCGACATGGATGTGGATATTGTGCCGTCGCGCAATCTCGCAGATCGCGCGGACACCGTCACACGCACCCACCGAGGTGGCACCGACGGACGCGACGATGGCAGAGGGAAGATGGCCCGCGGCGCGGTCCGCGACAATCGCGCGATCGAGTGCCGCGACATCCATGCCGTAGAGCGATCCGCTCGACGGTAGTTTGATTAGATTGTCCTGACCGATGCCGGCAATCCAGCAGGCCTTATCGATGGAGGAATGCGCCTGTTCCGAGCAATAGACCCGAACGGCAGGCTGGCCGCTGAGACCCTGGCCGTTGCCACGCCAGTTGAGCGCCTTTTCGCGCGCGGTCAGCAAGGCGGAGAGCGTCGCGCTTGAGGCCGTATCGTGGATGACGCCCTGAAATTCCTCGGGCAGGCCAAGCATCTGGCGCAGCCAGTCCATGACGCGCATTTCCAGCTCGGTTGCCGCCGGTGAGGTCTGCCAGAGCATGCACTGCACACCAAGGCTGGCGGTCAGATATTCCGCGAGCACGGATGGCGGGCTGGAATTGCAGGGAAAGTAGGCGAAGTGGCGCGGGTGCTGCCAATGCGTGAGGCCGGGCACGATGATCTTCTCGAAATCGGCGAAGATCGCCTCCATGTCTTCGCCGCGTTCCGGCGGTGCGGCAGGCAGGGCCTTCAACGTCGCGCCCGGCGCCTGCGGCGAACGCACGGGCCGCTCGTGCACGGTCGAGAGATAGCGCGCGGCCCAGTCCGCGATCTTCGCGCCCCAGCCCCTGATCTCCTCGATCCGCATTGGATCACCCCTCGTAGTTCGCGACGTAGTCGTTTTCCTCGATCTCGATGATGGTCGCGGTCTTGCGCTTGGCTGCCTCGCGCAGCAGGCCGGGGAGATCGGACGGCTTCTTCAGCGTCACCGCTTCGCAGCCGAAGCCCTTCGCGAGGACCTGGAAATCCGGTGTGAAGATGTCGACGCCGATCGGATGGATCTGGCGCGAGACCATATAGGTCTTGATCTCGCCATAGCCGTTGTTGTTCCAGAGCAGCACAATGACCGGTGTTCCCGCCTCCCGCGCCGACGCCAGCTCCGCGATCGTGAATTGCAGGCCGCCGTCGCCGATCAGGCAGACAACCGGCCGGTCCGCCGCCGCAAGCTGCGCACCGATCGCCGCCGGCAGCGCATAGCCGAGCGTGCCATAGCCGGTCGCCGAGCAGAACCAGGAGCGTGGCGCCGCCGATGGATAACAGATGCACCCGGCATAGACCGGTTGCGCCGAATCGCCGACCAGCACCGCGCCCGGCAGGGCATCGCGCACCGTCTCCATCAGATGCAGGCAAGCGCGATAGGTGCGGCTGAGATCGGCCAGGACGGCATCGCGCGCCGCAGCGGCCCGTGCAGCGCCGTCACGCTTTGCGGAACTCAGCAGCGGCACCAAAGCGGAGCTCGCCTCAGATGCATCGGCGACGATCGGCAGGTCAGGCTGGCGCGAGCGTACGACCTGCTGCGCGTCGATGTCGATGCGGATGGTCTTGCCGTTGAATTTCGCGCCGCCCTGCTCGAACCAGTCATAGTCGGTCGAGCCGAACTCCGTGCCGATGGCGAGGATGACGTCGGCGCCTTCGATCAGCTTCATGGTCGGCGGCATGGATGGACTGCACGGCACGGCCAGCGGATGGCGGGGCGGGAGCAAGCCGCGCCCATTGACCGACATCACGGTCGGCGCGTCGAGCTTTTCGGCGATCGCGCGCACGAAGGAGCCGGCATCCTGCGCGCCTCCACCCAGCAACAGCACCGGCGCCTTGGCAATATTCAGCCAGTTCGCCGCCTCCTGCAGGGCCGAGGGCGAAGCGGCCGGCGGCGAAGGCGGCACGATGGCGCGGATCGGCGGCAGCTTGTCCGCCGGCGCAGTGATGATGTCGAGCGGCAGCTCGATATGGACCGGACGAGGCCGGCTTCCGGCGAACAAGGCAAAGGCACGCGCCATCACCCTGGGCAGCTCGGCCGGCGTCATGACGGTGTGACTGAACGCAGAGACCTGCTTGATCAGCTGTCGCTGGTCCTGCAGCTCATGCAGCCAGCCTTCGCCGGAGCCGATCTGGCCCAGGGCGTTGACTGCGGAGATCACCAGCATGGGGACGGAATCGGCGTAGGCCTGCGCCATCGCGGTGGCGATGTTGGTCATGCCCGGCCCGGTGATGATGAAGCACACGCCGGGGCGGCCGCTGACCCGCGCATAGCCGTCGGCCATGAAGCCAGCGCCCTGCTCGTGCCGCGGCGTGACGTGGCGGATTTTCGTATTCGGCAGGCCGCGATAGAGCTCCACCGTATGGACGCCCGGAATGCCGAATATCACTTCGACGCCATAAGCTTCAAGCAGTTCGGCTAGATACATGCCAACGGTACGCATAGAAATCCCCGTCCCTGATTTTTTTGACGATACTCCCGGGGAGTAGAGATAACGGATATGGACGGCTTTGGCGATTCCTGCCGGTGGCCTGCTCAACGGACCACGATGCGCCCCGTCATGTGGCGATGGAACTTGCAGAGGTATGCGAACTCCCCTGCGGTCGGGAAAGCGATTTCCTTGCGCTCACCCTTGCGCAGCGCGCCAGTGTCGAAGCCTTCGCCTGTGGCCGTGTGCGGCGCCAGGTCGAGATTGACAAATACGACAGTGCTGCCCGCTGCGATCTCGATATCAGCCGGCACAAACTCGAATTGCTGGATCTCCACGACCGGACTCTCCGCTTGCGCCGGTCGGACGAAGAGGGCTGTGGACAATAGTGCAAGAAAGCGGCGCCGGCCCCATGACAGCGAACCGGCGCCGCGCCTTGCGACTAGTGTCACGATCCGATCTCGTCCACGATCTGCTTGGCGTGCGTTTCGTGCGCCTTGAATGTATCGAGCGCGGAACCGAGCAGGGTCTTCAACTCACCATTCTCCACGTTCGGAATGAAGGCCTCGCCGACCACCTTGTTCACGGTCTGATGATAGGCAAGCTCGTTGGCGGCGTAGCTCTTGTCGAATTCGGCGCTGGAAAGCTGTGCCATCTTCGCCCAGTTGTCGCGCGCACCCTTCATCAGAGCCTGGCTGAATGCATTGTCCTGCGGCTCGGCCTTGAGTTTCTCCAGCAGATCGAGTGCGGCCTGGTTCACCGCTTCATGATCGCGGATCATCAGCTCGGCGAACTCGCGCACCTTGGGGTCGTCAGAGAGAGCGAGCGCCAGATGCGCGTTGCGGATATCGATATCGCCCGCAACATAGGCTGCGTGGGCAATTTCGAGGTCATTGAGCTTGGCGGGGTCCTGGGCCGTGGCGGAGCCAGCGCAACCCGCCGCCAGCCCTACGGCCAGCATAAGACCGGCCAATATGGTCCGAGACATGAGCGTTCCTCCCGTTTGGTTGCGATACAGGTTGGATGCTGGCGCCTTGCGCCGCGTTCCCCTTCGCGCGCAGAATCGAGGCGGGAACGTTCCGGCATTCGGCGCATCTAATGCGGTGATGGCGACTCCAAAACTAGACCCAGCGGACACCAGCACCGGCGAAGCGACCCTGATCGCGCGCGCCCTGGCGCGCGATGCGGTGGCGATGGCCGAGATCATGCGCCGCAACAACCGGCGGCTCTATCGTGCCGCCTGGGGTATTTTGCGGGAGGAGCAGGAAGCGGAAGATGCCGTGCAGGATTGCTATCTCAAGGCCTTCGCCGCTTTGCCCAATTTCCGCGGCGAGGCGGCGCTGTCCACGTGGCTGACCCGCATCGCCATCAATGAAGCGCTGATGCGCCGGCGCAAGAAGCAAGCGCAGGCGGCAGCGGTCGGCAATATCATTCCGCTACGGCCCGACGGCTCGCCGAAGGCGGAAGCGGTCGAAGACCCTGCGCTGTCGCCCGAGTCCGCCGTCATGCGCGCGCAGTTGCGGCCCTATCTGGAAAACGCGGTTGGCGACCTGCCGGAAGACCAACGCGCGGTGTTCATCCTCCGCGCGCTGGAGGACTTGAGCGTCGAGGAAGTCGCGCAGCTCCTCGACCTCAATCCTCAGACCGTCCGCACCCGTTTCCTGCGCGCCCGCCGCAAGCTGCGGGAAAGGCTGCAGCGCGAACTGAAGCTGAGCTTCGGCGAGATGTTGCCATTCGCAGGCGAGCGGTGCGACCGGCTGATCCAGCGTGTATTGATGCGCCTGGCTGTTTTCACGCCTTCGGCTTGAACTTTAGGGACGCGCCGTTGATGCAGTAGCGCAGGCCCGTCGGCGCTGGACCGTCCTCGAACACGTGGCCCTGATGCGCGCCGCATTTGGCGCAATGCACCTCGGTGCGGACCATGAAAAAAGAGCGGTCGGTCTGTGTCGCGGTGCCGCCTTCGATCGGTGCAACGAAGCTGGGCCAGCCGGTGCCGCTCTCGAATTTCGTGTCCATGTCATAGGCTGGCGCACCGCAGGCAGCACAGACGAAGGTTCCCGGCCGCTTTTCATGCAGCAGGGGCGATGAGCCAGGGCGCTCGGTCGCATGCTCGAACATGACGGCAAACTGCTCCGGGGTGAGCTGCCGGCGCCAGTCCTCGTCCGACTTGATGACCTCGTAGCCCTCGGTGGGGGCGATATTGCTCTTGCTGAAGAGTGCCATGTCGATGCCTCCAATCCTCTACGCTCGGTCGCCGGACAAGGATGCCAGGAACATGGAAAACAGCTCTGTCTGGCTCCCGATGCCGAGCTTGGCATAGATATTCTTGCGGTGGATCTTGACCGTGCCCGGCGCGATGCCAAGCGCGGCGGCGATCGCCTCCGAGGAATGGCCGCGCAGCACCAGCGCCACCACCTCGCTTTCACGATGGGTCAGGCGGTGCCGGCCGAAAGCAGCGAAAGCCTCGCGCAAGGCCGCCTCGGCGGGAAGGGTTCCTGGCGCATTGTCGAAGCGCTGGGCCAGGCCGCGCCAGTTGCGCTCCGCCGCCGCGATCACCACCGGCGCGACCGCGTGCAGCGCCGTCATCTCCCGCGTATTGAAGGCCGGCGAATGGCCGGCGCGCATCAGCGAAATGACGACCCGCGCGCCATCGCCTGTGGCGAGGAAAAAGCCGATCTCCTCAGTGAGGCCGGTCTGCACGTAGTAGGAGCGGTAATATTCGCTCTGATAGAAGCGGTCGGGCGCCAAGCCCCGCATGCGATAGAGCCCGGGCGCCACATTGTTGCGGCTGGCATGAAAGAAAGGATCGAGCAGATAGGGTCCGGCCTGATAGACCGTCACGAAGATATCGCGCCTCTGCGGGCCGAAATCATCATAGAGGTCGAGGGGCCGCTCCTCCCCCCGATAGCCGAAGATCACCGTGTGGTCGAACGGGGCGACCTGGCGCAGGGCGCGGGCCAAGGCCGGCGCAAAGCGCGGTCCATCCAGCTCCCGGATCGCTTCGGCCAAGGCCGGATACCAATCCAGCGTACGCTTAAGCATCTATCCCCACGATCAGGGGTAAACGGCCTGACTACCCCTCTGGAGGTATATACAAGGACCCCCGCTTGCCGCAACCTGATGCCCAATAAGGAATAACCCGGCGATGGGCCTCATCGACCTGGGGGCTGACAGGGAGTCGGTTTGGGCGTGACCTCATGGACTGAGCCGAAAGCAGCGGCCGCCGCGCGGTCGGCCAGCGCACCGGCGGACGTGGAATTTCGCAGCGTGACCAAGCGCTTCGGCCCGGTGGTCGCGGTCGACGATATCTCATTCGAGATTCCGCGCGGTTCGTTCCATTCCTTCCTCGGACCCTCGGGCTGCGGCAAGACCACCAGCTTGCGCCTGATCGCGGGATTTGAGCAGCCGGATGCCGGCGAGGTCGCGATCGGCGGCCGCTCCATGGTCGGCGTGCCGGCCTATCGCCGCCCGGTCAACATGGTGTTCCAGCACTATGCGCTCTTTCCGCACATGAACGTGGCGGACAACGTCGGCTATGGCCTGCGCCAGGCCCGGCCGAAGCTGGACCGCGCGGAGATCGACAAGCGCGTTGCGGAGACCCTGGAGCTGGTGCGCCTGCCCAAGATGGGCGCGCGGCGCACTTGGGAGCTGTCCGGTGGGCAGCAGCAGCGCGTGGCCCTCGCCCGTGCGCTGGTCAACCGCCCGACCGTTCTGCTGCTGGATGAGCCGCTGGCGGCACTCGACCGCAAGCTGCGCCGCGACATGCAGATCGAGTTGCAGAACTTGCAGCGCGATGTCGGCATCACCTTCATCCTGGTAACGCATGATCAGGAAGAGGCTTTGTCCATGTCCGACACCATCGCGATCATGCGCGATGGCAGGATCGTGCAGTTCGGCACACCTCAGCTTCTCTACGATGCGCCGGTCAACCGCTACGTCGCCGATTTCGTCGGCGAGTCCAACTTCCTCGCCGGCAAGGTCACAGCGACGCACACAAATGGCGCGAGCATCACGCTGTCCAATGGCCTTGCGCTCAAAGCGCGCTGGAGCGCGGCGGGCGAGCATCTGTCCGTCGGGGAAGATGGCGTGATCGCAGTGCGGCCGGAAGTGATCGGCCTGTGGCCGGTCGGCCGCGCGTCTGCCGATCTCGATCTGCGTCGCCAAGGTCAGGTGCGCAATCGCATCTATCTCGGCGACCACACGGAATTCAGCGTGCATGTGCCGGAGCTGGGCGAGCTGATGGTGCGGCTGCCGAAATCGGACCCGCTCGCCATGAGCCTGCAGCCGGGCGATATGGCGGAGATCGGCTGGCGCGCCGACCAGGCGCTGGCGCTGCGCGCTACCTAAGCGATTCCCCGGACACGAGGCCGGCGACGCGCCCCGCTGCCCGCAACAACCAAGACGTCGTATGCGCGGAGGAGGCAAACATGGATCGCAAGGAGTTCATCGAACAACTGCGCCGCTATCACAAGGGCTCGATCAGCCGGCGGCATTTTCTCGGTGTCACCGGCCTTGGCACGGCAACGGCCGTGTTGGCCGCCAGCGTGCCGCACCTGATGACCGGCCGGCGCGCCTACGCTGCCGGCGAGCTGGGCGACCAGGTGAATCTCACCACCTGGCCCGACTATCACGAGCCGAAGAATTTCGAGAAGTTCACGGCGGAGACCGGCGTCAAGGTCAACATCACCGTGTTCGGCTCGAACGAGGAGATGTTCGCGAAGCTGAAGGCGGGCGGGACCGGCTGGGACGTGCTGGTGCCGACCAACTACACGATCGAGACCTACGTGTCCGAGGACATGTTCGAGCCGCTCGATGCCGCGATGCTGCCGAACTACGCGCCGCAATCCTATACGGACCCGCGCTTCACCGAGCCCGGTACAGTCGGCGGCAAGCTTTATGCCGTGCACAAGGATTGGGGCACCACCGGCTACGTCATCAATTCCGCCAAGGTGACCGACAAGCCGACCAGCTGGAAGGAGTTCTGGGACCTCACCAACTCCAAGTACCAGGGCCGCACGATGGTGCATGACTACCAGCTCACCACCATCGGCAATGCGCTCAAGTATTTCGGCTATTCCTTCAACTCCAATGATGAGAAGGAGCTGGCCGACGCGGAGAAGCTGCTGCTCGACAGCAAGCCGAACCTGTTCGCCATCAACAGCGACTACAAGCCCTCGCTGATCAACGGCGACGCCTATATGTCGGTGTGCTGGACGGGCGACGGCAAGCAGCTGCAGAAGACCGATCCGGCCTTCCAATACATCCTGGGCAAGGAAGGGGGCGAGATCTGGGCCGACTTCTATGCGGTTCCAAAGGGCGCGCCGCACCGCGCGGCGGCCTATGCGCTGATCGACTTCCTGCTGGAGCCGAAGGTCAATGCCGACGAGGTGCTGTTCCACGGCTATCCCGTCGCGGACAAGCGCGTCATCGACCTGTTGCCGAAGGAGATCATCGAGGATCCGATCCTCTATCCGGCCGCCGAATTGCTGGCACCGCTGGAATTCGGCGCGGCGGCGACCCTGACCAATCCCGCCCGCGCCGAGATCATGGCGCGCTTCAAGTCGGCATAGGTCGGAACGACCCGCGTATGAGCTTGGGAACGCACAATATGGGTTCCTCCCCCGAGTCGGGGGAGGTTAGGTGGGGGCGTTGGTTCAACTCGACTCAATCTTCGCTTGAGAGAGCAACCCCCACCCCAACCCTCCCCCAACTTGGGGGAGGGAGACTCATCGCGTGCTGTTTCAAGCG
The DNA here is from genome assembly GCF_003574735.1 of Dongia deserti. GTDB lineage: Bacteria > Pseudomonadota > Alphaproteobacteria > Dongiales > Dongiaceae > Dongia_A > Dongia_A deserti. The sequence continues at coordinate 132,789 of NZ_QORW01000006.1, read as the reverse complement.
CGAGATCCGCATATGACCGCCACTGCACAGACCATCGCAACACCCGCGGTCACCGAACGCAGGCAGTCGGGGCGGTGGCTCACCGCCCTGCTGCTGGCGCCCAGCGCCGTCTGGTTCTTTGTGCTGCTGATCCTGCCGCTGGCGGTCGTGCTCGTCTACAGCGTGGGCGTGCGGGCACCGGCCGGAGGCTACCAGGCGGCTTTCACTCTCGACAATTATCTGAACCTTCCGGCGCGCTGGGCCGCGTTCAAGAACACACTGACGTTGGCCCCGCTCGGCACGTTGATCTGCCTGCTCGCCGGTTATCCCCTGGCCTATTTCCTGGCGGTCAAATCAAGCGCACGCTGGCGCGTGATGCTGCTGATCCTCGTGATCGTTCCGTTCTGGACCAGCTTCCTCATCCGCACCTATGCCTGGATCTTCATTCTCGGGGGGCGCGGCATTCCTGCCTTGCTGGATGCGATGGGCATGGGCGACGTGCGCCTGATCAACACGCCGTTCTCAGTCATGTGCGGCATCGTCTATGCGTATCTGCCGCTGATGGTGTTCCCGATCTATGTCAGCCTGGAGAAACTCGACAAGAGGCTGCTGGAGGCCTCGGAGGATCTCGGCGCCGGGCCGTTCGCGACCTTCCGCCAGATCACGCTGCCCCTTTCCGCGCCGGGCATCATCACAGGCTGCATGCTGGTCTTCATCTTGCTGATGGGCGAATACCTGATCCCGCAGATGCTGGGCGGCGGCAAGGTGTTCTTCATCGGCAATGCGCTGGTCGACCTGTTCCTGCAGAGCCTGAACTGGCCCTACGGCTCCGCCGTGGCGATGGCACTGGTCATCATCATGCTGGTGACCGTCAGCCTCTATTTGCGCGCGACCGCCGCGACCGGCGGCCGTCGCGATGCCTCGCTGATCTGAGGCAGCCATGCTGCGCGCCTACTCCGCCCTGGTTTATCTCTTCCTCTATGGCCCGATCGCGCTGATCGTTCTGTTCAGCTTCAATTCGGGACTGAGCGCCGCCGATTTCCAGGGTTTCTCTCTGCGCTGGTACGCCAGGGTCGCCGGCAACTCGCTGATGCTGGATGCGCTGAGGACCAGTCTGACCGTCGCCTTCTCGTCCGCCGCGCTGGCAACCATCATGGGCACGATGGCCGCATTGGCTTTGCAGCGGGTCAAAGGCCCGGTGCGCGTGATCTTCGACGGCCTCACCTACATCGCGATCATGGTGCCGGGGATCGTGATCGGCATCGCGACCTTGATCGCCCTCGTCACGACGTTCGATGCGGCGAACGCGGTGCTGGCTGAGATCTGGCCGACCGACACGCCGCCGCAGCTCCACATGGGCTATGGCTCGATCATCGCTGCCCACACCTTGTTCTCCATGGCGTTGGTCGTCGTGATCGTCCGGGCGCGCATCGCCGGCATGGATCGCAGCCTGATCGAGGCCTCGATGGATCTCTATGCCGATCCTTGGGCGACGTTCCGGCAGGTGACGCTGCCGCAGCTGGCGCCTGCGATCCTGGCCGGCTTCCTGCTCTGCTTCACCTTCAGCTTCGACGACTTCGTGATCGCGTTTTTCGTCGCCGGGCCGCTCAACACGCTGCCGATCTACGTGTTCTCGTCGATCCGCCGCGGCGTAACGCCGGAGATCAATGCCATCGGCACGGCCATCATGATGTTCTCGCTGGTCATGCTATTCGGCGCACAACTGCTGCTGCGGCGCAAGAGCGTCCAGGGGAAAACGTAAGGAGGAAGGAATGATCCTCAAGGATCGCGTCGCCGTCGTCACTGCCGCCGGTTCCGGCATCGGGCGCGGCGGGGCGGAGATCATGGGCCGCGAAGGCGCCATCGTGATCGCCACGGACCTGGTCGCCGCGCGTGCGGAAGAAACCGCGCAACGCATCCGCGATGCCGGCGGCCGCGCCGAAGGGTGGCAGCTTGACGTCACCAAGGATGCCGATATCGACCGCCTGGTCGAGCAAACGGCAAAGACCCACGGCCGCATCGATATCCTGCACAACCACGCCGGCATCCAGATCGAAGGCACCTTGGAGCAGGTGCCGGTCAGCGGCCTCGACAGCAGCTACGATATCAACGTGCGCGCCCATTTCGTCGCGGCCAAGGCGGTGCTGCCGCACATGAAGCGCCAGGGCAAGGGCGTCATCATCAACACCTCATCCAACTCGGGTGTGTTCTTCGACAAGGGCATGCTGGCTTACATCACCAGCAAGACGGCGGTGATCGCCATGACCAAGCAGATGGCGCTCGACTACGGGCCCGACAACATCCGGGTCAACGCGCTGTGCCCCGGCTGGGTCGACACACCGTTCAATGAGCCCTACATGCGCCAGATGGGCGGGCGCGCTGCGCTCGAGGCTTACGTCAAGGACAAGATCCCGATGGGCCGCTGGGCCAGCGTGGCGGAGATCGCAGAATCCATCCTCTATCTCGCCTCCGACCGATCCAGCTACATGACCGGGCACGCTCTGGTGGTCGATGGCGGCGAGTGCATCGCATAGGGCGAGTACGCGCCCCGACGCTCTCGGTTCTTGCCGAGTGTCTGGCGATCAATCGGAAGCGCACTACTTCGCGTAGGGACCCGCTGAGGGACCGAAGTCGCCCTCGCACCAGGCCTCATTGCGGAAGGATCCGTTGCCGCTGCAATTATTGTCGATGAAACTGTATTCCGACAGCGAAGCGCCTTCCCTCGAGACCGAGCAGCCGGCCAGCAGGCTTGCTCCACAGATGAATGCCAGGACAGTGAGTCGCGTCATGTTTTCACCCTCATTTGTCGAGGAAGGACGAGACGCTAACAGCAGGCATGATAGCAGGTTCCTCGGCCAGGCGCGTCCTCGCCCGTTAATGATCGAGGAACGCGATTGAACTGATGAAAACAATGCGTTGGATCGATCGGGCGTTTCGGCGCCACATTCTCCACGAGCCGATTTGCAGTGGAGGAGCATCCCGATGGCCAGTGAGTTGAAAACCAAGCGCCCGACCTTGACGACGGCGGCCGGCATTCCCGTCGGCGACAACCAGAACAGCCTGACCGCCGGCCCGCGCGGGCCGCTGCTGGTCCAGGACTGGCAGCTGTTCGAGAAGCACGCCCACTTCAACCGCGAGCGCATTCCGGAGCGCGTGGTGCACGCCAAGGGTTCGGCAGCCTTTGGCACGCTGACCATCACCAACGACATCACGCGTCACACCAAGGCGAAGCTGTTCGCCGAGATCGGCAAGAAGGCCGAGGTGCTGCTGCGCTTCTCCACCGTCGCCGGCGAGAAAGGTGCTGCCGATGCCGAGCGCGACGTGCGCGGCTTCGCGCTCAAGTTCTATACCGAGGAAGGGAACTGGGACCTGGTCGGCAACAACACGCCGGTCTTCTTCGTGCGGGATCCCTACAAGTTCCCGGACTTCATCCACACCCAGAAGCGCGACCCGCGCACCAACCTGCGCAATCCGACGGCAATGTGGGATTTCTGGTCGCTGTCGCCCGAGAGCCTGCACCAGGTGACGATCCTGTTCTCTGACCGCGGCTTGCCGAAGAATTACCGGCAGATGAATGGCTATGGCTCGCACACCTACAGCTTCATCAATGCGCAGAACCAGCGCGTGTGGGTCAAATTCCACTTCAAGAGCCTGCAGGGCATCGCCACCATCTCGGAAGCGGAATCGGCGAGCGTGATCGGCACGGACCGCGAGAGCCATCAGCGCGATCTCTACGAGGCAATCGAGCGCGGCGAGTATCCACGCTGGCGCATGATGGTCCAGCTGATGAGCGAGGACCAGGCCAAGCAGGCCTCCTTCGATCCGTTCGACCTGACCAAGGTGTGGCCGCACAAGCAATTCCCTCTGGTCGAGGTCGGCATCCTGGAGCTGAACCGCAACCCGGAGAACTACTTCGCCGAGGTGGAGCAGGCCAGCTTCTCGCCTGCCAACGTGGTGCCGGGTATCAGCCACAGCCCGGACAAGATGCTGCAGTTCCGCGTCTTCTCGTATGCCGACGCGCACCGCCATCGCCTCGGCGTTAATTACGAAGCGTTGCCGGTGAACAAGCCGCGATGCCCCGTCCACAGCTATCACCGCGACGGCGCGATGCGGTTCGACGGCAACGAGTACGGCCGCGTCAATTACGAGCCCAACAGCTTCGGCGGGCCGGTGGAGGATCACCGCTTCAAGGAGCCGCCGCTGCCGATCGAGGGGCCTGCGGACCGCTATGACCACCGCGCCGGCAACGACGACTACACCCAGGCCGGCAACCTCTTTCGCCTGCTGACGCCGGAGGCACGCAGCCGCCTGATGGATGCGATCGCCGGCGCCATGCAGGGCGTGCCGGAGTTCATCCAGCGCCGTCAGATCAGCCATTTCGCCAAGGCCGACCCGGCCTATGGCGCAGGCGTGGCGGCCCGCCTGGGTTTAGGTGAGCGCGGCACCGCGGCGGCGGAATAGCGGCGGCGCCTCGGCTCTCTCGGGTCCACTGCCGCTCAGCGCCCGAGGCCCTTCCCCCTCCAGAGACGCCTCGGGACAATATGGGCGCGGCGAGCAACCACCGCGCCCTTTCTTTTGCCCGATCACTCGTACAGATTCGAGGCCGAGAGCACGAAGCGAAGGAACAGCTCATGAAAGCCGCCTTCTACGACCGTAACGGACCCGCTGACGAAGTGCTCAAGGTAGCCGAGCTGCCGATGCCCAGACCGGGCCCCGGCGAGGTCCTGGTGCGGGTGAAGACGTCCGGCGTCAATCCGTCGGATGTGAAGTCGCGCGCTGGCTTGCGTGCCAAGATGAGCTATCCGCGAGTCATTCCGCACAGCGATGGTGCGGGCGTGATCGAAGCGATCGGCGCAGGGGTCGATCCGGCGCGGGTCGGCGAACGCGTGTGGCTGTGGAACGGACAATGGCAGCGGCCCTTCGGCACGGCGGCGGAATACATCGCGCTGCCGAGCGTCCAGGCGCCGCATCTGCCGGATGGCGCGCCGTACGAGGCGGGCGCGTGCCTCGGCATTCCCGCCATGACGGCGCATCGCTGCGTGTTCGCCGATGGGCCCGTCGCAGGCCAGACCATCCTGGTGACGGGCGGCGCCGGCGCAGTCGGTCATTATGCGATCCAACTAGCGCGCTGGGGCGGCGCCAAAGTGATCGCGACGGTGAGCAGCGCGGAAAAGGCCGCGCATGCCAAGGCAGCCGGCGTCGACTATGTCGTGAACTACAAAAGCGAAGATGTCGCGCAGGCGGTGAAGGATATCACCAAGGGCCAGGGCGTCGATCGCGTCGTCGAGGTGGAGTTCGGCGGCAACCTGCAGACCACCCTCGCCTGCCTCAAGACCAACGGCATCATCGCCGCTTATGCCTCGTCCGCAATCATGGAGCCGAAGCTGCCCTTCTATCCGATGATGTTTCAGGGCATCACGCTGCGCATGGTGCTGGTCTACATCCTGCCCGAGGCAGCGCGCCGGCAATCGATCCAGGACATCAACCAGGCTCTGGTGCAAGGTGCCTTGGTGCACGCGATCGCGGAGACCTATCCGCTCGAGCAGATCGCCGACGCGCACAAAGCGGTGGAAAGCGGGAAAGCGATGGGCAACGTGGTGGTGACGATCGACTGAAGCGTTCTATTCGGCCGGCGCTTCGGTGCCGTAGCGCAGGACCTGCACGCGCTCCAGCGTCACCAGTCCCGCACCCATGATCGGCTCGATCGAGTCCAGGAAGGCGCGGATCTTGTCTTCCGCATCCACGATCTCGATCACCATCGGCAGGTCTTCCGACAGGCGCAGGATCTTCGCCGTATGCAGCCGGCTGGAATGGCCGAAGCCCATCGGCCCGCGCAGGACGGTGGCGCCAGCGAGCGGAAACTCGCGCGCCTTCAGCACGATCTCTTCATAGAGCGGCCGTTTGCCCGCCTTGTCGCTCTCCCCCAGGAAAATGCGCAGCAGCATGGCGTCCTTGGGAACTTGCATCGCCGCCTCCTATCGGTTGATGAGGGTCGCGAGCATGTGCCCCGCCCACACCATCACCAGGCACAACACCACCGAGCCCACGATGTTCGCGCCGACCAGCAGCCATTGTCCATCGCGTGCGAGAGTCAAGGTCTGCAGGCTGAAGGAGGAGAAGGTGGTGAAGCCGCCCAGGATGCCGACCATCATGAACTGGCGCGCCTCGGCCGGGATGAGGAAACGCCCGTCGGTCCCGGAGATGGTCGCGATGAGACCGATCAGGAACGAGCCGACGACGTTGACGATGAGCGTGCCCCACGGGAAGGTTTCGCCCACCAGCCGCGCGATGAGGCCCGAGCACCAATAGCGCGCCAACCCACCGAGCGCGCTCCCCACCGTCACCCACACAGCGATCGCAGCAGACATGCCTGCTCCTTTCCCGTCGTTGCATCTCACAGCGCGTGAAAAAACCCACCGGGCGGCGGGTTGCGGACATGCCCCCGCCGCGTGGGCAATCCACGCTGGCAGGAGTCATCAGCCTCTGCGGCGGTTCTCGGGGGACCCCATCCCCATCGCCGTGAAAGATGGCGGGCAGCCTTTGCGGCGTCAACGGCAATCTGTTGAGTGCGTGGCAGGTTTTCTGCAACAGAGCCATCCTATAGAAACTTTCCGCAACCGAATCGGCGGCTTTGGCACAGCCCGCTACAAGGCCATGACGCATGAATGATCCAGCGACGCCATCTCCTTCCCGATGCATCTGGTGAAGATCGGCACGTACACGGCATTCGGCGCGCTGAACCAGCGGCTGCTCCTGTTCGGTATCTCCGCCGGCGTCGGTGCACTCATGTCCAATTGGCTCGCCAAGCGCCTCATCAGCCGCATGAGCGAGCACAATTTCCGCGCCGTTGTCGTCGGCTTCATGGCCTTGAGCGGCGCCGTCATGACCTGGCGGCAAAGGGAGACGCTGTTGGGATTGATGTGAGGAGTAGGCGATCATCTTGTTTCCGGGCAGGCGAAACCCAACGGCGATATCCTTGGCCGGAATCAATCATCAAGGCGCTCAAGCCTTGGGTTTCACATTGCTTTCCCACCCAATGTCCTCCTGCATCCACCGCTGAAGCACAGCGGTCCATTCCATTGCGGCAGGCAGGTCCTCATCCGCAATGAAGAACAAGGCGGGCTCGGCTGCTTGATCGACGTGAATCGTCAGCGCGCTCGCGCATTGCACGTCTGAAGTCGCGCGCGGCATCCCGGCTACGGCCGGCAAATCAATGATCTTTGGCTTGGTAAGGCGGACCCGGCGAACGCGAGCATCGACGCGAAAGACGACATCAAATCCAAGGAATACCGGTGCGATGACGCGAATGAGCCGCTTCTCCGCATCAATCGCCGCAACCATGACCCCATCGACGGTGAGCACGTGCTCTGGACTGAATTGCTCTGTGCTGGCGTCGAACGGTTGCTTCACCGGCCGAGCAATCGCTTGGCGTGCTTGTGCAATGCGAAAGTCCAACCGCCACCTGGCTGCCAATTCCAACATTTGATTGCTACAAACACAGATGAAGAAAAACACGACATCGTACAGGGTCCGTTCAGCTTCCGGAATATGCTGACGGACGACCAGTATCCAAGTCGCCCTACCGCAGTCCAGGCGGCCGACACCGCAGGTAACTTCATCCGCCACAGCCGGCGTCTTCTGTCTGTCGCATCGCTTGCGATGGCGGCCATGGCGTTGCTCAACAGTCCCCACTGACTGAGATCGGCGCCACGTTCGCTGCTCAGGCGGGCAGCCCTAAATGCGCCAAAGCCATTTCGAAAAGCGGCCTCTAACCGAGGAACGCTGATCAAGAGGTAACCCCAAATTGCAGAAAAGGAGCCGCCACGATCATAAGTTACTGCGCGCAATTCCGAAAGCGACAATGAAGTCTCGCGGTGGTGCGAGGGCGGAAAGCGCGATGGACTGATGGGGTGCGTCTACGCCTCCGGCAGCCCGTAGACTTCCTGTGGGCTGTCGAAGCCGTGCATGGGATAGTGGCCGAGAGGCACCAGCTTGCTGCCACAGGGTGACGCAAACATCTTCGAGGCGAGCAGCGGCTGGTTGAGCGGACGGCAGAGGCCGGTGATGCGCGCCGCTAAGTTCACCGCCGGGCCGATCACCGTGAAGTCGAGGCGGGTCTGCGAGCCGATATTGCCGTAACTGACCGAGCCGGCATGAAGCCCTATGCCGATGCTGATCGGCGCCTTGCCCGCGCTGGCGCGCAATTCGTTGACGTCGCGCATGGCCTCCAGCGCTTCCTCGGCCGCCTCCAGCGCGGTGATGCATTTGCTGTCGCGGTCTAGATCGTCCTTCATCGGGAAGATCGCGAGCACGGCATCGCCGATGAATTTCAGGATCTCTCCGCCGTGCGCCAGCACCGGGCGTGTCACTGCATCGAAATAATCGTTGAGAATGGCCAGCACCTCGTCACGCGGCAGCTGGTTGCTCATGGCGGTGAAGTCGCGCAGGTCGCACTGCCAGATCGCTGCGGCGATGGTGACGCTGTCGCCGCGCCGGATAAGGCCGCCCATCACGCGCCGTCCGGCATCGGCGCCGAGATAGATTTCCAGCAGCGAGCGTGCCATCAGCCGCGTCTCGATCGCTTCGACGATGAGCGACAGCAACGGTAGCAGCGACTGGAAACCGTTGAATTGCTCGTCGGTGAAGCCGCCCGGCGCATCGGTTGCAATCGAGAGCGCAGCGAGCGGCCGTCCGTCGGCACGCCGGAGGCCGAAGATCGCATAGTCGGTGCCGCCCTCCGTCAGCAGGTCCTCGAGGATCGGAAAGTCGAGCCGAAGGCCAGGACCGAACAGGCGCCGGCGGATCATCGGTTCGCCCGCATAGATCAACGCCATCGGGCTGCGCAGGTACTGATCGCTCTGCCAGATGTCATGCTCGCGTGTAAAGGCCTCGACCTGCGGCGCGGCGCGCGACCAGCGATAGGCGATCGAGGCGATCTGCGGATGCAGGGTCGGCTTGGCGAGCAAGGCGCGCATCAGGGGAAAGCCGGCCGCCGTCAGCTCCACGCCCAGGCCGCGCAGCAGCTCGTGCCCCGTCGGCTGAACGCGTCCGTCGCGCAGCAGCCATCGGAAGGCGCGGTCGATTGCCGCATTCTCCAGCCGCAACTCCCCGTCTACTGCAGGCGGCAGGCCGAGTGCGGGACCGGTGCCAAATGGCTGATTCATAAGCCCATGATGAGTTTGGGGTTGAAGCAGGTCAAGCCTTCCACCATGTTCCGGTCAAGACCTGACATCCGCTGTCCGGATGCTGCCATTTTCCCGGAGACCGTCATGTTCATCCAGACCGAAGAAACCCCCAATCCAGCCACGCTGAAATTCCTTCCCGGACGCGTGGTGATGGAGCGCGGCACGGCGGATTTCGACGGCGCCGAAAAGGCTGCGCGCTCACCACTGGCCGAAAGCCTGTTTCGCATCGATGGCGTCGCGCGCATTTTCCTCGGCAGCGATTTCATTACGGTCACGAAGACCGACGAGAAGGACTGGCCGGTCCTGAAACCGCAGATCCTCGGGCTCATCATGGAGCACTTCTCCTCGAATCGGCCGGTCATTCTATCCGACGATAGCGCAGCGGCCGCCGACGACGAAGACGATGAGATCGTCGCACAGATCAAAGAACTATTGGAAACCCGCGTTCGCCCTGCGGTTGCCCAGGATGGCGGCGACATCATCTTCCATGCCTTCGAGGATGGCGTCGTGTATCTGCACATGCAGGGCTCATGCTCCGGATGTCCCTCTTCCACCGCGACCTTGAAGATGGGAATCGAGAACATGCTGCGCCATTACGTTCCGGAAGTGATCGAGGTACGACCGGTCTGACATAAGGGCGCGATCAATTGATTTGAAGGGGCGGGCCCATCCCGCCCCTTTGTTTTTGCAGGCCCACGGCCACCCGCGCCCATGGAACGCTGCCCACGACGACAATCGTGGGTTAAGGAAGCTTCCGGCAGGGTTTACCGGCGATTAACCAATTTGCCCCAGGCTGCGAGCTTCGCGTCCCCTATGCGGGCATTGCCCGGCTCGGAAGCAAAGCGACATGTTTCGCACCTGGCCGCTGTCGAAGAGATTTGCCGTGCTCAGCGGTCCGCTGCTGGTCGGCGCCGGATTGCTGATCGCGACCATGAATCACGTGTGGTTCATGGCCAGCATCGAGCGCGCGGCCGAGCGCAACAACGTGGCGCTGGCGCGCGTGCTCTCCAATGTCGTCTGGCCGGAGTTCGAATCCGACGTCCTGGCGCGGCAGGACTCGGACGAATGGCGTACAAGCCTGACACGGGAGATCGCCTCGCTCGTGCGTCACACATCTGTTGCCAAGGTAAAGCTCTATCGGTCGAACGGGCTCATGGTCTACTCGACCGACCCCACCGACACGCCGGAGAAAGAGGATGGCGAAGGCTTCGCAGCCGCCATCAAGGGCGAGGTCAAGAGCGAAGTCGAATTCGAGGACAAGATAAACACCTTCGGCCGCGTGACCAGCGACCGCCACATCGTCGAGAGCTACATCCCCATCTACGACGCGGACAATCCGCGGAAGGTCGTCGCGGTCTTCGAGATCTATGACGACATTACAGGGTTGCTTGCGCAATTCCGGGATGCCGAAGCCCGCCTTGGCGTGTTCCTGGCCAGCGTCCTGCTGTTTCTCTATGCATGCCTGCTTACGATGGTCGTGCGCAGCGAGGCGATCGCCAAGCGCCACCACGAAGCCAAGTTGCGCCTCGCCGACGCGGCCGCAAGGGCCGACGCGGCGAGCACGGCCAAGAGCGAGTTCCTCGCCAACATGAGTCATGAGCTGCGCACGCCGCTCAACGCCATCGTCGGCTTTTCCGAGGTTATGAAGCACGGCCTGCTCGGGCCCGTCACGCCGCGGCCCTATGCGGAATATGTCCGCCATATCTGGGTGGCCGCCTCGCATTTGACCGACATCATCGGGAACATTCTCGATCTCAGCAAGATCGACGCCGGCAAGGTGACCGTGGAAAAATCCACCGTGGCGTTGCCCGAGACCATCCTGTTGGTGTGCGGGATGATGCAGGACACGGCCAGCAAGCGCAGCATCACCCTGATCCATGACATCGATCAGGGCCTCGATTCCATGGTCACGGATCCCGTGAAGCTGCGGCAGATTCTGCTGAACCTGCTGTCGAATGCCGTCAAGTTCACGCCGGATGGCGGGCAAGTCATGCTCCAGGTCGGCCGCGTGGGCGACGGCATCGTGTTCTCCGTTCGCGACACCGGCATCGGCATGGACGAAGGTGAGATCAGGATCGCGATGAGTCCTTTTGGCCAGATCGAATCGCCCTTCTCTCGCATGCACGAGGGCACCGGACTCGGCCTGCCGCTGACTCAGCGTCTGGTCGGCCTGATCGGCGGGGGCATGGAAATCAGCAGCGAGAAGGGCGTCGGCACCGTGGTCAGGGTGATCTTGCCCGCCGACGAGCATGTCCCTTCGCCGACAATGCAGCTGGCGCCGGCGCTGCAGCACGTGCCGGCACACGCAAAGGCGAGCTAGTCCATCATCGGATGCGGCAGCCCCGCCTGTGCGACGACGGGGTAGTCGCGGGCATTGAACAGCTGATAGTGCCACCACTCGTTCGTATAGAATTCGAAGCCGGCGGCCGTCATCAGCCCGAGGAGGAGCAACCGGTTCCGCTGTGCCTCCAGCGACACGTCGGTGCGGCCGTGGTGTGATAACGGCGTGATGACGTCGAAGCCTGTACCCATATCGAGCTCCCGCCCGCTTGCATCGATCAGCGTCAGATCGAGCGCAACGCCACGATTGTGCGGTCCGCCTTTCCTGGGATCAGCGATGAATTCCGGGTCGGGGCTCGCGTTCCACAGCGCCCACTGCCCTTCGAGCGGGCGGTAGGCATCAAAGACCTTCAGCCGATAGCCGAGCGGGTGAGCCAGCGCGATCGCGACCTGCAGGCATTCCACAGCCTTGGGATGCAGGTAGGGCTTGGCATCGGCGCGGTAGAACGGCCTGCCCGCAATATTGTTGGGAGTGGCATAGGCAAGTTCGACGACAAGGTCGAATTCAGGCGGGCTGATATCGATGAGGCTCATGCGATCCGGAGGTCGATGGAATGACGCACGCTTGTCACGTCGGCAGACGAAGGCTACACACGCGATTGATGCGAAGGCATCCCTAGCAAACCTGCGCCGAGGAGCAAAGCCCGTCCGTCACATGGCTGCCATTCAATGAGCGCCGCTTCGACACCACCCCTTCTCTCGGCGCCGTTGCTGGCGATCGAGACTGCCGGCTCCGCCTGCTCGGTCGCGATACGCCTGAGTGCAGAGCGGCCGCCGGCGCACGAGATCATGGCGACCTCGCACGGCCACGCCACTGCGCTGGCGCCGATGATCCGGCGGCTCGCCCAGGCCACCGGCATCGACCTCAAGTCCCTGAAGGCGATCGCCGTCTCCTGCGGACCGGGAGGCTTTACCGGCATCCGCGTCGGCCTCTCGACTGCGCGGGCCATGGCGCTCGCCATCGGATGTCCAATTGTCGGGATCGGCAGCTTCCAGGCGCTGGCCGCCACTGCCGCGCGCTCCGGCGGCAAGCTCGCGGTATGCAATCTGGTGGTGCTGGACAGCCGGCGCAGCGAATTGTTCGCGGTGGAGCTTGGCCCCGACCTGCAGCCTTTGTCGCCCGCCGCGTTGTTGACAGCCGCCGAGATCGAGACGCGGTGCAAGGCTGGTGACATTGCACTCATCGCGGATGCGGAACTGACGCAGTTCGCTGCGCTGGGCGGTCTCAGCGCCAGTGCAGATGCGATCGCGGTTGCGGAGCTAGCGGCCACCCGGCCCGATCTGCTTCAGTCGGCGGAGCCGATCTATTTGCGGCCGCCCGACATTTCGCAACCCAGGCCGCGCAAGCCATGATGCACGAGTCGTCAGATGCCGTGCGCGTCCTCCCGGTCACGGCCTTTGATCTGGGCGTGCTTGCCGAATTGCACGCCGCCATTTTCAAGGCGCCATGGGACCAGCCCTGGTCCGTGCAGAGCTTCGCGGAGATCCTGGCGATGCCGGGTGTGCAAGGCTGGCTGATGATCAGCGGCGAGACGCCGATCGGATTCATGCTGGCGCGCTTTACGCTGGATGAAGGCGAGATCCTGCTGACCGGAATTGTGCCGCAAGAACGGCGCCGTGGTCACGCCGCGCACCTGATGCGCATCTTGTTCGATCACGCACGCGCGGCGGGAATCGCAAGCATGTTTCTGGAACATGCCGCCGGCAACGAGGCGGCCGGTGCGCTCTATGGTCGGTTTGGCTTTTCTCCGATCGGGCGGCGGCGCGCCTATTACGAACGGCGTGGCGGCGGGCGCGAGGATGCCATCACCTTGCGCTGCGACCTGTCGGTACGCGACATCGACCGACAGGGGGTTCCGCATAAATAGAATTGCGGAACCTTTTCCGACTTCAATACATCATTCTGTTGGTAAGTATTGCCAGCCCATGGGGTCGCATGAAATATACAATTGTTGTCGGCGCGCGCGTGCGGCCCTAAGTATTAACAAGTTCCGGTACGGAACGGAGTGACGATATGGTCGATGAAGCCAAGAAAAATGGCGTGCTGTCCATGGTTACCGATATTGTTGCGGCTCATTTGTCCAATAACACTGTGCCAGTTGGGGACATTCCGAAGCTTATTCACGAAGTATACGGCGCGCTGACCAACCTGGGCCAAACGCCGGCTAAGAGTGCCGAGCGGCAGGAGCCGGCCGTCTCTGTGAAGAAGTCGGTGACGGCCGACTACATCGTGTGTTTGGAGGACGGCAAGAAGCTGAAAATGCTGAAGCGCCACCTGCGCACGGCCTATGGCCTGACGCCGGAGCAATATCGCGAGAAGTGGGGTCTTCCTGCGGACTACCCGATGGTCGCGCCAAACTACGCCAAGAAGCGCAGCACCCTCGCGCGCCAGATCGGCCTCGGCACCGGCGGCCGGAAGCGCTAAGAAGCACTTGCGACTCGGCGAACGCGACTCGGGGATGATCTGACGCCGGCCAAAAGGTTTGCGCCGGCTGTATTCTGTGGGCAAAATGACTGACAATGGAATGAGCGAGCGGGAGCAACCGCGCGCGGATAGGGGCCGCCAGGCTCATGACAGCGGGGCATCATCGTGAGTGTTGTATCGCGACTTGAGAAACTGTGTCAGGACAAGGGCCTGAAGATGACAGAGCAGCGTCGCGTCATCGCGCGCGTGCTCTCGGATGCCGACGACCATCCGGATGTCGAACAGCTGTATCGTCGCGCATCCAAGATCGATCCCGGCATTTCGCTCGCCACCGTCTACCGCACCGTACGCCTGTTCGAGGAAGCCAGCATCCTGGAGCGCCACGATTTCGGCGATGGTCGCGCGCGGTATGAGGAAACGCCGGAGAGCCATCACGATCACCTGATCGACATCCAGTCGGGGCAGGTGATCGAGTTCAGCAATGAGGAAATCGAAAAGCTGCAGCACCGGGTGGCAGAGCAGTTGGGCTATAAGCTGGTCGGCCACCGGCTGGAGCTCTATGCCGTTCCGGCATCGGGCCGCAGCGGGGCCAAGAAGAAATGAACGCTCCCGCAGCGGAGCAGGAGCGGCCCGTCCATATCCACTTGGCGAGCCTGGAACTCCGTGTCGCAGAGAGCACGGCTGAGATCGAGGCGGCCCAGGCCCTGCGCTATCGCGTCTTCTATGAAGAGCTCAGCGCCAAGCCGACATCCGAAATGTCGGCGCTGCGCCGCGATTTCGACAGTTTCGATCCCTATTGCGATCACCTCATCATCATCGACCGGGACAAGGGTGAAGGCGCAGCCGGCATCATTGCGACCTATCGCCTGATGCGGCGCGAGCAAGCGAGCCGCCGCGGCCAGTTCTATTCGATCGATGAATTCGATATCTCGCCGCTGGTGAATTATCGCGGGGGGATCCTGGAGCTGGGTCGCTCCTGCGTCGATCCGGCTTATCGCACCAAGGCGGCGATGCAGCTGATGTGGAAGGGCATCGCCGACTACATCCTGCATTACAAGATCGGTGTGCTGTTCGGCTGCGCGTCGTTTCCCGGAACAGATCCTGCGGAGCACAAGGTGGCGCTCTCCTATCTCTATCATCGGCATCTGGCGCCGGCCGAATATCGGCCGCGCGCGCTGCCCGAGCGCTATGTCTCGATGAACATGATGTCGATCGAGGAGATCAACGAGAAGCGCGCCTTCATGGCATTGCCGCCGCTGATCAAGGGCTACCTGCGCTTGGGCGGGTTTGTCGGCGACGGCGCCGTCATCGATCCGCAATTCGGCACGGTCGATGTGAGCGTGATCGTCGTGCATGATTTGATCGCCGACAAATACACCAAGCACTACCACGACCAGGCCGCTGGCAAGACGGACGAGTCCAGTCCGACCGCCTGATCGCGCCATGTCCCTCGCCGAACCGCGCAGCATTTCCCAGGAAATCACCGATGATCCGCCGCTGGCGCCATCCGGCGTGACGCCGTTTGGGTCGAGTTATCTCGGTTTTTTCCGGCTCAGCCTTTATGGGCTCGTCACTTTGGTGCTGACGCCAGTGCAGATCCTGATCTTACTGGTTGCGCGGCGATTCTGGTGGGTGGTGCCCTACGCCTATCACAAGCTGTGCTGCCGCATCATGGGACTGAGGGTGCGGGTGGTCGGCAGCCCGACCAAGGAGCGCCCGGTCCTGTTCGTTAGCAACCACGTCTCCTATCTCGACATCCCGGCGCTGGGTTCGGTGGTCCCCGTCTCCTTCGTGGCGAAGACGGAAGTCGCGCAATGGCCGGGTTATGGCTTGCTCGCCAAATTGCAGCGCACGGTGTTCGTCGATCGCCGGCGCAACACGACGAGAAAGCAGCGCGATTCGATTCACGCGCGGCTGGTGGCGGGCGATGCGCTGGTGCTGTTCCCCGAAGGCACGTCCAACGACGGCAATCGCATCCTGCCGTTCCGCAGCGCGTTGCTGAGCGTGGCGGAAGCGGCGCCGGCCGCGCGACCATTGGTGATCCAGCCGGTCTCGATCGCCTATACCAGCGTCAATGGCGTGGCGCTGGGCTGGGGCCTGCGCCCGCTGGTGGCCTGGTACGGCGGGATGGAGCTGGGTGGGCATCTCTGGCGATTCACCCGGCTGGGCCGGGTCGAGGTGGTGGTGCAGTTCCATGACGAGGCGCGCCTCGGCGACTTCCCGTCACGCAAGGAACTCACCCGCCATTGCCAGGAGGCGGTGGCCGGCGGGGTCGACCGGGCACTCGGCGGGCGACTGCTTGCTGCGCCGCCTGACCTCAAGGAATCTCAACTATGACAGTTACTTAAGCCAACTTGGCGGAACTCAGCAAATCGAGTACAGGAGACGCCCCGCGCCATGTTAGAGTGGCAACGGGCAATCACCCACATGGAGCGAGCAAGGCCGGACCTGACGGCCGGTCGTAAACGGCATTGGCGAAGAAGCTTTATATCAAGACCTACGGCTGCCAGATGAATGTCTATGATTCCGCCCGCATGGCGGACGTCCTGGCGCCCCTTGGCTATGGCACGGCTGAAACGCCGGCTGATGCCGACATGGTCATCCTCAACACCTGCCACATCCGCGAAAAGGCTTCCGAGAAAGTGTTCTCCGAGCTTGGCCGTTTGCGCCGGACACGCGCCGAACGGCGCGAAGCGGGCGCCGACATGATCATCGCGGTCGCCGGCTGCGTCGCGCAGGCGGAAGGTGCGGAGATTTTGCGGCGAGCCCCAGAGGTCGACATCGTGCTCGGCCCGCAGACCTATCACCGCCTGCCGGAGATGGTGGCGCGCGCGACCCGCGCCCGCAGCCTGAAGGACGGCAAGAAGCGGCGCGGCGCCGGCGTGCTCGACACCGACTTTCCGCCGGAATCGAAGTTCGATCATTTGCCGGCACCGGCACCTGATCAGGCTGTCTCCGCGTTCCTCGCGATCCAGGAAGGGTGCGATAAGTTCTGCACCTTCTGCGTGGTGCCCTATACGCGCGGCGCGGAATTCTCCCGGCCGGTCACCCAAATCGTCGACGAAGCGCGCGCCCTGGTCGCCGCGGGTGCCCGCGAAATCACACTGCTGGGCCAGAACGTCAACGCCTATCACGGCGAAGCGCCGAACGGCGGCGAATGGGACTTGGGTCGCCTTGTGCGGCACTTGGCCGATGCGGTCGACGGCTTGCTGCGCATCCGTTACACGACGTCCCATCCGCGCGACATGGATGACGATTTGATCGCGGCCCACGCCGGGGTGCCGCAGCTGATGCCATTCCTCCATCTGCCGGTGCAGTCCGGATCCGACCGCGTGCTGGAAGCAATGAACCGTCAGCACGAGGCGCGCCGCTATTACGAGATCATCGAGCGCCTGCGCGCGGCGCGGCCGGACCTTGCCCTATCGTCCGATTTCATCGTCGGCTTCCCCGGCGAGAGCGAGGCTGATTTCGCAGCGACCTTGAAGCTGGTGGAAGAGATCGGTTTTGCCCAGGCCTTCTCGTTCAAATACAGCATCCGCCCCGGCACGCCGGGCGCGGCCATGGAGAACCAGGTTCCGGAGGACGTGAAGGACGAGCGGCTACAGCGCCTGCAGGCCGTGTTGAACGCGCAGCAGGTTGCCTTCAACCGCGCCATGGTCGGCCGCGTCCTGCCGGTCTTGCTCGAAAAGCCAGGGCGGCACGAAGGCCAACTGGTCGGCCGCTCTCCCTATCTGCAGGCCGTGCACGCGCCCGCGGATCAATCCGAAATCGGCACTGTTGTCGATTTGAGGATCGAGGATATCGGCCATTTCAGCCTGTCCGGCAGCCGCGTCCCATCCGAACACAAACCAAACCGTTCCAACCGCGAGACCCTGCAAGAGGCCGTTGCTTGAGCTTTCATCCCCTCGGTCACGTCGCCCCGCCGGTCCATCTGCAATTCGACGATAACCGGCTATTGCCATTGCTGTTCGGGGAGCACGACCAGCATCTGGCGCGACTGGAGCGGGAGCTAGGCGTCTCCATGGTCTCCCGCGGCAATCAGCTCATCATCTCCGGCGCCGAGGACAGCGTCACGGTCGCGCGGCAGATCCTGACCAGCCTCTATCAACGCCTGAAGCGCGGCCAGGAGGTGGACAAGCACGACGTCGACGCCGCCATCCGCCTGTCGCGGCAGGAGGATGAGGGGCGCACCGATGACGGCGCGGAACTGAACCTGTTCGGCACAGGCGCGCTCAAGGATGGCACCGCGATCAAGACCCAGAAGCGGCTGATCACGCCGCGCTCGCCCGCGCAGGCGCGCTACATCCGCATGCTGCATGATCAGGAACTGGTCTTCGGCATCGGCCCAGCCGGCACGGGCAAGACCTATCTGGCGGTCGCAGTGGCCGTCGCCATGCTGGCGAAGGGCACGGTAGATCGGATCGTCCTGTCGCGGCCAGCGGTCGAGGCGGGCGAACGTCTCGGCTTCCTGCCTGGCGACCTCAGGGAAAAGGTCGACCCCTATCTGCGCCCGCTCTATGACGCGTTGCACGATATGATGCCGGGTGACCAGGTGATGAAGCGCCTGACGACTGGCGAGATCGAGGTGGCGCCGCTCGCCTTCATGCGCGGCCGCACCCTGGCGAACTCGTACGTCATCCTGGATGAGGCGCAGAACACCTCGCCCATGCAGATGAAGATGTTTCTGACGCGCCTGGGCGAGAATTCGCGCATGGCAGTGACCGGCGATCTGACCCAGATCGACCTGCCGCCGGGCCAGAAGTCGGGCCTCAAGGACGCGCTCGAGGCGGTCGAGCATGTTGATGGCATCGGGACTGTCCGGTTCTCGGACAGAGACGTGGTACGCCATCACCTCGTTGCGAGGATCGTGAGTGCCTACGATACGCGCGACCGCAAGAAATCGCGGCGGCCCGCTGCCAGCACTGCGTCGTCCGGCAAGGAGGAAGACAGCAAGGAGGCGGACGGCTGACCGCCGTTCGAACGCGCTCTCACATGGCGGACCGACCTCGTCTCTCCATCGCGATCTCCATCGAAGATGCCAGCTGGACCAAACTGGTGCCGGAGGTGGCGCGTCTGTTGCGCCGGGCCGCGCGCGACGCGCTGGCCGAGGCGAAAGCCGACGGGTGGAAGGGCTCGCGCGTCGGACACGAAATCTCCTTCGTGCTGACCGACGACAAGCGGATGCGCTCCTTGAACCGCGCCTATCGCGGCAAGGACAAGCCGACCAACGTGCTCTCCTTCGCAGCGCTCGATGCCGCCAAGCTTGGCGCCATGGGTCCGAAGGCCGGCATGCCTTGGCTGCTGGGTGACGTGATTCTGGCCTCCGGCGTGATCGTCCAGGAAGCCAAGGCGCAGCGCAAGACCATCGCGCATCACCTGTCGCACCTGGCGGTGCATGGCGTGCTGCATCTGCTTGGCTACGATCACGAGGAAGATAAAGCGGCCGAGACAATGGAAGCGCTGGAAGTTGCCGCGCTGGCCGGCATGGGCATTGCCAATCCGTATGAGCTGCGCCGATGAGCGAACTCTCTGCCGAAGAAAGACAAAAGAAGGGATTGCGCAGCCTCTTCCGATTCCTGAGGCGCCGCGACAGCGAAGCCGCGTTGCGCGAAGCGATCGAGGAATTCATCGAAGAGAGCGAGACGGACGCCGACCAGCAGGCAATCGGCGAGTCCTCGCTGCTGCTGAACATCCTGAAGCTGGGCGAGAAGACCGCCCATGACGTGATGACGCCGCGGGTCGATATCCGCGCTGCGCCGGAAGACATCGATTTCCGCGGCCTCATACAGGTGGTGCGCGAACATGGACATTCGCGCGTGCCGATCTATCGCAACAATCTCGACGAGATCGTCGGCATCGTCCACATCAAGGATGTATTGCCCTACATCTTCGATCCGGAGAGTTTCCAGCTTGCCAAGATCATGCGCGCGCCGATGTTCGTGGCGCCGTCCATCCGCGTGCTCGATCTCCTGCTGCAGATGCGCCTGTCGCGCGCCCATATCGCGCTGGTAGTCGACGAGTTCGGCGGCATCGATGGCCTCGTCACCATCGAGGACCTGGTCGAAGAGGTGATCGGCGAAATCGAAGACGAGCACGATGTGGTGCGCGGGCCCAGCCTGGTGCAGCGCCCGGACGGTACCTGGCTCGCCGATGCACGCACGACCATCGAAGAGTTCGAGGAGCGCGTGGGCCCGGTGCTGACGGAGGAGGAGCGAGAGCACGATATCGATACGCTGGGCGGACTGGTCATGTCGCTCACCGACCGGGTGCCCTCGCGCGGCGAATTGGTGACGCATTCTTCGGGCATCGCCTTTGAAGTGATCGACGCCGATCCGCGCCGGATCAAGCGCCTGCGCGTCCGCAACGTCAAGCCGGTCGAAGCGGCCGAGCGCGCGTAATGCCGGCCATCGCGTTGAGAGACACCCCGCAGGGCGCCGCCGCTTCGGGCTTCGCCGGCCGCTACCAGGCGTGGTACCAGCGTCGCGGGCAATGGGCGCAGCGGCTGATCCTGATGATCTTCGGCGCGATCGCCGCGCTTGCCTTTGCGCCGGTTAACGCTCTGCCGCTCTTCGCCGTCGGTCTGGTTGCGCTGATCTGGACGGCGGAAATCACCGATAGTCGCCGGTCGGCATTTGCGGCCGGCTGGTGGTGGGGCTTCGGTCATTGCCTCGCCGGGTTCTTCTGGATCGCCAATTCCTTCCTGATCGACCCGGTGCGCTTCGGCTGGATGGTGCCGCCGGTGATCGCCGGCCTGGCCGCCTATATGGCCGTATATCCGGCGCTTGCGGTCGCGGCTTCGTGGCATCGCAACGCGCCGGCGCTCGCACGCGTGCTGCTGCTGGCGGCGGCCTGGACTATCGCCGAGTGGCTGCGCGGACATCTCCTCACGGGCTTTCCCTGGAATCTCGCCGCCTACGTCTGGAGCTTCGACGCGCCGATGATGCAGTCGGCCGCATTGTGGGGGGCGTGGGGCCTGAGCTTCTTCACGGTTCTGCTGGCCGGCCTTCTGTCGCTGATGGGACGCGGCAGCCGCAGTGTCACTATCCGCGCCGCGGTCGCCAGTGCAGTCCTACTGGCTGCGCTTTATGGCTACGGGTCATTTCGGCTGGGCATGACCTGGGCAACCCCCGCGGACTACAAGCCGGTCACGCTGCGCCTAGTCCAGGGCAACATCGATCAGTGGGAGAAGCTGACCGGCGCGCATCGCGATCGGGACATCGCGCAGCATCTTCGGCTCAGCGTGATGACGCCGGGGATCGAAAAGGTGCAAGCCGTCATCTGGCCGGAGACGGCGGCCACCCTCTTCCTGGATCGCAGCGAGGATTGGCGCCGCTATGTCGCCGCGGCCGCGCCGCCGGACGGCGTGCTTATCACCGGCACTCTGCGCGGCGATCCGCCGCAGGGCGAGCCGGACCTCTATTGGAATTCGCTCGCGGTCATCGATCCGCAGGCTGAGATCGTCGCCACGGCCGACAAGTTCCATCTGGTTCCGCTCGGCGAGTATGTGCCGATGCGCGACATCCTCGGCCCTTTCATCACCAAACTGACGGCTGGTGCCGGCGATTTCTCTGCTGGGCCCGGACCGGTGACTGTGCGCGCGCCTGGCTTGCCGCCCTTCAGTCCCCTTATCTGCTACGAGGTCATATTTCCCGGCGCGGTTCTCGATCCTGCCGATCGGCCGGCTTGGCTGCTGAACGTGACCAATGACGGATGGTTCGGCCGTTCGCCGGGACCATATCAGCACTTCGCGAGCGCGCGCTTCCGCGCGGTGGAGGAAGGTCTGCCGCTGGCACGTGCCGCCAACACCGGCATCACCGGCATGATCGACCCGTTCGGTCGTGTCACCGCTGCGCTTTCCTTGGGAACCGAGGGGGCACTTGATGTGTTGCTGCCAGCACCGCTTGCCCCCACAGTCTTTGCGCGCATCGGACTATTGCTCTCGGTCGTGCTCATCTTCGTGGCGCTGGCGGCGGGGGTCGGCTTGACCATGCGCGCAAATCGGCACAGGGTCTGACAGACCCGCCCGTTCGAGAACCTGTTGCGTGACCGCCACCCGAGCGCGACCATCCGATGCAACCGACCTCCTATACTTGTGGTGGGTTGTTAAGTCTGGAAAAAGCGAGAATATAAGCGATGCAATCCCTTAGAAATGAACCAAGAGAATCCAGGAAAATGGCGCGACCACGCAAATCGTCCGGCCGCATGGCCAGCAAAGGCTTCCCCAATCCCATTGACGTTCATGTCGGCAGCCGCATCCGGCTGCGTCGGACGCTGTTGGGGATGAGCCAGGAGCGGCTTGCCGAAGCGATCGGCCTCACCTTTCAGCAGGTGCAGAAATACGAGCGTGGCGCGAATCGCGTGGGCTCCAGCCGCCTGTACGATTTGGCGCGTGTCCTGGACGTTCCGGTCTCCTATTTCTTCGAGGACATGGCGCCCGGTGTGCAGGACAAGACGCCGTCGAAGCTGATGGGCTTGGCCCATCCGCCCGCACCCGATTATGAGCCGGATCCGATGGCCAAGCGCGAGACGCTGGAACTGGTGCGCGCCTACTACAAGATCGGCGATCCGGCGGTTCGCAAGCGCATCTTCGAGCTGACCAAATCGATCGCAAAGTCTTATCGCGACGACGAGGACTAATTAACACCGCCGGCGAGTAATTCTTGCTCAACCGGCGCTTGACCGGCCGGTCTTGCTCAACCAATATCCCGCCACCCGACGCGCCGGGCTCGCCAAACGGGCCAGTCCGGCGTGTTGTTTTGCTGCGATATCCTGTTGAGTGTCTGAGGGGCGAACCTTGTCCAAGAAATCTTATCTGTTCACCAGCGAGAGCGTTTCCGAGGGCCATCCGGACAAGGTCTGCGATCGCATTTCAGACAGCATCGTCGATGCATTCCTGGCCGCCGATCCCGAATCGCGAGTCGCGGTCGAGACTCTCTGCACCACCAATCGCGTGGTCCTGGCCGGCGAGGTGCGCGGGCCCAGGAGCGTCACCCATGATGTGATGAGGGAATGCGCACGCAACGCCATCAAGGACATCGGCTACGATCAGGCCGGCTTCAGCTGGAAGACCGCCGAGATCGATTGCTTTGTGCACGCGCAGTCCGTGGACATCGCTCAGGGCGTCGACGCCGCCGGCAACAAGGATGAAGGCGCCGGCGATCAGGGCATCATGTTCGGCCATGCGGTGAACGAGACCGAGCACCTGATGCCGGCGCCGATCTACTTTGCTCATCGCATCCTGAAGCTCCTGTCCGAGGCGCGCCGCTCCGGCGCGGAACCGGGCCTCGGCCCCGATGCCAAGAGCCAGGTGACGTTGCTGTACGAGAACGGCAAGCCAGTGAAGGCGACCTCGGTCGTCGTTTCCACGCAGCACGCCGAAAACCTCGATCAGGCCGCGGTGCGCGAGATTGTGCGGCCCTACGTGAAGCAGGTGCTGCCCGAGGGTTGGATGTGCCCCGAGCACGAATTCTACGTGAACCCGACCGGCCGCTTCGTGATTGGCGGGCCGGACGGTGATGCAGGCCTCACCGGCCGCAAGATCATCGTCGACACCTATGGCGGCGCGGCCCCGCATGGCGGCGGCGCCTTCTCCGGCAAGGATCCCACTAAGGTCGACCGTTCGGCCGCCTACGCCGCCCGCTATCTGGCGAAGAACGTGGTGGGCGCGAAGCTGGCCGACAAATGCACCATCCAGCTGTCCTACGCGATAGGGGTCTCCAAGCCGCTGTCGGTCTATGTGAACACCTACGGCACCGGCAAGGTCGATGAGGAAAAGCTCATCAAGGTCCTGACCGAGATGATGGACTTGAGCCCGCGCGGCATCCGCCAGCACCTGAAGCTCAACCGGCCGATCTATGGGCGCACGGCGGCGTACGGCCACTTCGGACACGAGCCGGAGGCCGACGGCGGCTTCTCGTGGGAGAAGCTCGACCTCGTCGCTGGGCTGCAGGCCGCGTTCAACTAGCCGCGTTTCTTTTTTGCGCTGATGAAGCCGGATCGCACGACGATGCCGGAGGCCAGGGATTCTGAGAACAGGCGTTTCTATGGACGCCGCAAGGGGCGCCCTCTGCGCAAGGGCCAGCAGCATCTGATCGAGACGCTGCTGCCGCGCCTTGCTGTCGACTTGCCTGGATCAGGCAAGCTCGATCCGCGCGCGCTGTTTCCGCACAAGCCGGATCAAGTGTGGCTGGAGATCGGTTTCGGCGGCGGCGAGCATCTCGCCGAGCAGGCGCGTGCTCATCCGGAGGCCGGGCTGATCGGCTGCGAAGTCTTCCTGAACGGCATCGCGACTCTGCTGAGCCAGGTTTCGTCGCTCGGTCTCTCGAACGTGCGGGTCTATCCGGAGGACGCGCGCGATCTGCTGGACGCCTTGCCGGACGCGTCACTGGACCGGGTCTTTCTGCTGTTCCCCGATCCTTGGCCGAAGCGGCGCCATGCCGACCGGCGCTTCATCCAGCCCGCCAATCTGGACCAGCTGGCGCGCCTCATGAAACCGGGCGCCGAATTCCGGGTCGCCAGCGATGATCCGATCTATATCGGCTGGGTGCTCGCCCATCTGATCCGCCACCCCGCCTTCCGCTGGACCGCCCGGACGCCGGGCGATTGGCGCGCGAGGCCGGCCGATTGGCCTGGAACCCGCTATGAATCCAAGGCTTTGCGCGAGGGCCGCCGGCCCGTCTTCCTGCGATTTACGCGGCGTTAGTCCCCAACCGGTCTTGAATTGTCTCGGATGGGACCCGAGAATCTAAAAATCATGAGCGACTCGGAAGCGCGGCTGACCGCGGTTCTCGGCCCTACCAATACCGGCAAGACCTATTTGGCCATGGAGCGGTTGATCGGTCACCGCTCCGGCATGATCGGATTCCCACTGCGGCTGCTGGCGCGCGAAAACTACGACCGCCTGGTCAAGGTGAAGGGCCCCGCCAAGGTGGCGCTGGTGACCGGCGAGGAAAAGATCGTTCCGCCCGGCGCACGCTACTTCGTCTGCACGGTCGAATCGATGCCGGTCGAGCGGCCGGTCGCCTTCGTCGCGATCGACGAGATCCAGCTCGCCGCCGACCCGGAGCGCGGCCACATCTTCACCGACCGGCTGCTGCATGCGCGCGGTCTCGAAGAGACCATGGTGATGGGCTCGGACTCCATCAGCCGCTGGGTCCGCGCCCTGGTGCCCAAGACCGAGTTCATCCAGCGGCCGCGCTTTTCGACGCTCAGCTATGCCGGGCCGAAGAAGATCACGCGCCTGCCGTCGCGCAGCGCGGTGGTCGCCTTCTCTGCGGCCGAGGTCTACGCGATCGCCGATCTGATCCGGCGACAGCGCGGCGGCACCGCGATCGTCATGGGCGCGCTTTCGCCACGCACGCGCAACGCGCAGGTGGAGATGTACCAGGCGGGCGAGGTCGATTACCTGGTGGCGACCGATGCCATCGGCATGGGCCTCAACATGGACGTCAATCACGTGTGCTTCGCGGCGTTGCGCAAGTTCGACGGGCGCGTCGCGCGACCTCTCACCAAGGCGGAGATCAGCCAGATCGCTGGACGCGCCGGACGCCACATGAGCGACGGCACCTTCGGCACCACCGCCGAAGTGGGTCCGATGGATCCTGAGATCGTCGATGCGGTGGAGAACCACCGCGTCGATCCGCTGACGCATCTGATGTGGCGGCGCGCCGATCTCGATTTCCGATCGATCGATCATCTGCTGCGCAGCCTGGAGACGCGCCCACCGTATCCGGGCCTCATCCGCCAGCAGGAGGCGGAGGATCACCAATCGCTGCAGCACATGGCGCGCGATCCGGAGATCATGGAGCTGGCGCGCGGTCGCGATCGCGTCGCGCTGTTGTGGGAGGTCTGCCAGGTGCCGGACTTCCGCAAGCTGATGACCGATGCGCATGTGCGCCTTCTGTTGCAGCTCTATCGGTTCCTGATCAAAGGGCGACTGCCGAACGATTGGGTGGCGGACCAGATCGCGCGGCTCGACCGCATCGAAGGCGATATCGATCAGCTGACGCAGCGCATCGCTCATGTCCGCACCTGGTCCTACATCGCGAACCGCGCCGACTGGGTGCAGGATCCCGGCCATTGGCAGGCGCGCACGCAAGCGGCCGAAGATCGTCTGTCGGAGGCGCTGCATGCCGCGCTCACCCAGCGCTTCGTCGATCGCCGACGCGCGGCTCTGCACCGCCGCCTCAAGTCGGGCAGCGACGTCGTCGCAGCAGTGAACGCCGCAGACGAGGTCATCGTCGAGGGTCACGTCGTCGGCACGCTCGCAGGCCTGAGTTTCTCCGCTATCTCCGGCGTCGATGCGGACGAGGCGAAGCCCTTGTTCGCGGCGGCGCGGCGCGCGCTAGGGCCAGCGCTGGCCGATCGCGCCGCGCAACTGACCGAAGATGATGATGGGCAGTTCAAGCTCACCGAGGCCGGCGACATCCTGTGGCGCCGCGCCATCGTGGCGAGCCTAAAGCCCGGTGATGGCCCGCTTCATCCGCGCCTGGAGCTGAAGGTCGACGACCTGTTGGACGGCGGTTTCCGCCGCATGATCGACAAGCGCCTGCGGGCCTGGGTCGACGCGACCTTGCAGCGCCGCTTGCGACCGCTGTTCACCTTGATGAGTGCGGAGCTGTCGGCCCACGCGCGCGGCCTTGCCTATCAGGTGGCGGAGGCGCTGGGCGCCTTGCCGCGCCGGCAAGTCGCACAACAGATCGCCCAACTCGGCAAGGAGGATCGCCGCCGCCTGCGCGCCTTGGGCCTGCGCCTGGGGAGGGAGACGGTCTGGTTGCCGACCCTGGGCGGGCGTGCGGCGCGTCACCTGCTGATGCGCCTGCAGGCGATCCACGCGCAAAGTGGACAGGCCCTGCCCGACCTGGCGGGTGATCTGGTCGCGCTGCCGGAGCCCGTGCCGGATCGCCTGCTGGCGGTCGCCGGCTATCGCGCCATCAACGGCCATGCGCTGAGCTTCGACCGGCTGGAGCGCCTGTCGGAGCGCACGCATCGCCTGTCGGCGCAGGGAGCGCTGAAGTGGGATTCCGCGCTGGCGGCCTCGCTCGACGTGCCGCAGGAGTTGGTGCGGCCGCTGATGAGCGAACTGGGCTTCATCGCCGAGGGCAAGCGCACGGAAGAGAGCTACAAGCGCCGGCGGCAAGCGCGCCGGGCACCGGTTCCGCTGCCTGACCCCAATTCGCCCTTCTCGATCCTCGCGCGCCTGCGCGAGACATCGCGCTAACGATGACTGGGGGCTCGCTGCGGCTGGACAAATGGCTGTGGTTCGCCCGCTTCGTGAAGACGCGTTCTCTCGCGACCAAGCTGGTGATCGACGGCCGCATGCGGGTCAACGGCGTGCCGACGCAGAAGGCGCACTACGCGATCAAGGTTGGCGATGTGCTGACCTTTCCGCTGGGGCCACATATCCGCGTGATCAAGGTGGTCGCCCTGGGCAGCCGGCGCGGACCGGCGACAGAAGCACAATCGCTCTATGAGGATCTGGATCCGCCGCGCCCGCCTGTCGCACAGCAGGCCACGGATGCGCGGTCCTTCGAACAGCGCGAGGCGGGCGCGGGCCGACCGACCAAGCGCGATGGCCGCAAGATTGCGCAGCTCAAATCGAGCGAGCCCAGCTGATCCGCCGAGACATGGCTGCTGCGCAGCGCACGCAAGTGCAGCGGACGCGCTGTTGCATGCCACTATGTGCTGTGCTAACTCCGCGCCGATTGAACGCGGGTCCCAGGCATTTCACACCGCGAAGCGACGGAGTTGATCGATGGCATATGTCGTGACCGAGGCTTGCATCAAGTGCAAGTACATGGATTGCGTGGAGGTGTGCCCGGTCGATTGTTTCTATGTCGGCGAGAACATGCTGGTGATCCATCCAGACGAGTGCATCGATTGTGGTGTGTGCGAGCCCGAATGCCCAGCCGATGCCATCCTGCCGGACAGCGAAGCCGGCATGGAGAAATGGCTGGAGATCAACCGGCAATACGCCGCTGAATGGCCGAACATCACGCGCAAGGGCGAAGCGCCGGCCGACGCCGATCAATGGAAGGGCGTGGCTGAGAAATTCGCCCAGCATTTCAGCCCGAACCCTGGAAAAGTCTAGCTCTTCCAGAGTTTTGGCCTGAGGGGGTGCCCACAGTGGAACCGCACTGGTTCCCTGAAAAGGTTAACTGCGCCTGCTGCATGTCTGCCCTTCCTTGAACCAAAAGGGCGTTTCTGATATATATTTTGTCAGGTCTGGTTGGCGGCGCGCATTGGTTAACAGCGGGTTTCCCAGGCGCTGGTTTTAGCCGCCCAAGCCTACAAATAGCGTGTTCCCAGTCCGGATCCACAAGGGTCCGGGAGCGGTGTTTGGCTGCTATGCGGTACCGGGGCAGGTCATCTGCTTCGCCTGCATTGAGGGCTTCGCAACGAGGCCTCCTGTGTGGAGGTTTTCCAGATGCGGACGGCGGCCCGGTTCGGAGGTTAGATCGTGGTTGAGAAGGCGAAGAAGAGCGTGGCGAAGGATAGTAAGGAGAAGGATTCCGGCTTCCGGAAGGGTGATTTCGTCGTTTACCCGACTCATGGCGTCGGGAAGGTCCTGGGCGTAGAGATCCAGGAGGTTTCTGGTCATTCCCTGCAGCTGATCATTATTCATTTTGAGAAGGACCGTATGACCCTGCGCGTGCCGGTCGCCAAGGCGAAGAATTCCGGCCTGCGCAAGCTCTCTTCGCGCAAGGTGATGGATGCCGCCCTGCAGACCCTGAAGGGTCGCTCGCGGGTGAAGCGCGCCATGTGGTCGCGCCGGGCCCAGGAATATGAGGCCAAGATCAATTCCGGTGACCCGGTTTCGATCGCCGAGGTGGTGCGCGATCTGCATCGCAATGCGGACCAGCCAGACCAGTCCTACAGCGAGCGGCAGATCTACCAAGCCGCTCTGGACCGTCTGGTGCGCGAGCTGGCGGCGATCGATGGCATCGACGAGCAGTCCGCTCATCAGCGTCTGCATCAAGTGCTGAAGGCCGTGGCCGCTTAACAGCGGCCCATCCTCTAAACCCGAGCTCTCTCCTCGAGAGGCCCCCTAGCGGCGGGACTTTCGGGTCTCGACCGTCGGACGGATGGCTCCCCGCCATCCGTCGGGGGATTTCGATTCGCTTTGGCCCGGCGGTCGGTGGCTTGCTACAGTCCTGCGGTGCTCCGATTCGTTCGGAACTGCCGGCTTCCGGGAAGCTTCAACCACAATGTCCGAGCAAGAGAAATTCGCCGTCCTGCGCGCCGCGCGGCGCATCTGGGCGATATCGCCGGTGCACGGCGACATGGCGCGGCTGCGCGCGCTGCACGGCTATGTGGCCGAGCAGTTCCAGGAGGGCGACCGTCTGATCTACCTGGGTGGCATGCTCGGCCGCGGCAGCGACGTCGCCGGCGTGGTGGATGAGCTGGTGAGCTTTCGCCGGCAGATCCTGGCGCGACCGCACATGTTCACCATCGATATCGCGTATCTGCGCGGCCAGCAGGAAGTGATGTGGCAGAAGCTGCTGCAGCTGCAGTTCGCGCCGAACCCCAAGGAAGTGCTGCCCTGGATGCTGCAACAGGGCGTCGGCACCACCATCACCGCTTATGGCGGCGATCCGGCTGAGGGCATCATCCGCTGCCGCGAAGGCGCCCTTGCCATCACGCGCTGGACCAACAGCCTGCGCACCGCCATGCAGGCGCGCCCCGGCCACTATCAGCTGATGGCGGAGCTGCGCCGCGCCGCCTACACCGACGATTACGGCCTGTTGTTCGTCCATGCCGGCATAGATCCCGACCGCCCGCTCGATGCGCAAGGCGACACGCTGTGGTGGGGCAGCGCCGGTTTCGCCGCGCTCAATCATCCGTACGGCGAATTCCTGAAGGTGGTGCGCGGCTTCGACCGCCATCATGCCGGCCCGGCCATGAGCGATTTTGCCGTCACGCTCGATGGCGGCTGCGGCTATGGCGGCAAGGCGCTGGTCGCATGCCTCGATGCCAAGGGCGACATCCTCGATCTGGTCGAGGCGTGAGGGCGTCACCCCATCGGCATGCGGAACACCCGGGTTGCGGTGCTGCGGCCGTGGAATAGCTGGTCGCCGACGTCGATCAGCGCCACGCCTGGTGGCAGGACCGATGCCAGCTCACCACTGATCACGATCACCGCATCCGACACGCCGTCGTCGACCTCGCGCGCGAACTGCTCCAGCCGCTGCGCCACGTTCACCGTATCGCCGACGAGCGTGTAGTTGACGCGGCCCGGAGCGCCGATGTTGCCGACCAGAGCCGGGCCCCTGTGGATGCCGATGCGGATGCGGATCGGCTTCAGCCCCTTGCGTGCGCGGCGTTCATTGTCCGCTTGCAGCTTCCGCGCAACGCGCTGCGCGGCCCGGACGGCGCGCTCGGCGCGATCCTCCTGGTCCAGCGGCGCGCCCCAGAATGCCATGATGGAATCGCCGATGTATTTGTCGATGGTACCGCCCTCCTGGTCGATGATCGCGCCCAGCAATCCGAAATGGCGGTTGAGCAGGGCCGCGACCTTGGCGGCGGGGCGGCCTTCCGCGATCTGGGAGAAGCCGACGATGTCGGTGAAGAGCACCACGATATCGCGCTCGCGCGAGATCAGCTCTTCACCGCTTTTCATCAGCAGCGGGGTGAGCGAGCGCGGGATGTAGTTGCTGAGCCATTGCAGGCCGTTGCGCATGGCCCGCTGAGCTTCCACGGCGCGCTCGACCTCCTTGATGAGGCTCGACTTGATCTCGAGCGGCGTGAAGTCGAGTCGTGCCAGCCGCTGTCCGGACTGAGAGAGAACGATCATCGGCCTGGCGATCGACCGGCCGAGCCAGTACGCCAACCCGAGCGCAATCAGCAGCACGATCAGCGCAAACGGAATGGCGCGGTTGATGGTCGCATAGGATTGCGCGACCCAGGTCTCAGGCAGGTGATAGCCGACGAACCACGCGTCGGGGCCGTAGCCGGTGAGACGCCGATGGATGACGAAGTGTGTTCCGTCCGGCAGCGCCACGCGCTCCATATGAAGGCCGGTCTGCGGGGCGTCCCGATGCTGGTCGGCCGCGCCGGCACTGGGCGGCCATTGCATCGCCGCGAGCACCGGATCGGGGAATTCCTGACGATCGGCCAGGATCGCGCCGTCCCGCCATTCCCGCCCTGGCGGCACATCCTTCGCGGTGCTGCCGTGCATGAGGATGTGACCGTCGGGAGTCAGCACAAACGGCACCAGCCCGCTAACCCCCGACAGGCGTGCGAGCCGCTCCGATGCGGCGCGCGTCGACACCGCGGCGCCGATGATGCCGATCACGTCGCCCTGTCGGAACACCGGCGCGACAGCAATGAGCAGCGGGCCGGTCTCCCAATCGAACTGGATCGGCCGAGACCAGAATTGCGCGCGGCGGCGCGTGGCCTCGGCGAGCAGCGCAGGCACCTGCGTCTCGTCAGTCACGTGCGTGACTTTGGCGCTATAGCCGCGGCCGTTCTCGTTCTGGCCGGCCCAGACCAGGCGGTGATCGAGCCCCACATAGGCGACGGCGCGCAGCTGGCGCACGGCGGCGAGCGAACCCAGCAGCAGATCCTGGAGCCTCTGATTGTTCTTTGGATCTACCTGATCGCGGCTGAGGATATCGGCCAGGAACTTGGATTGGTCGGCCGCCGGCTGCAGTTGCGATTCAATCATCTCGGTCAGTTGCGCAAGGGAGGAGCGGCCGAGATCCTCCACCAGCTGAGTGGTGGAGACGAGGCCGGCTACGTAGAAGCGCACGCCGATGACCACCGCCATCACGCTGGTCATGCCACCCAGCACCAGAACGAGCACGACCCAGATCGGCACGCGCAAGCGGCGCTTTGCGAAGCTGTCCCGCATAAGATGCATGGTCATGAGTCAGTGCTTGGAATCGCCAACATGACCCATGGGTTGTAGCACAGTTGCCGGCGAAGCAAGACCTCTCTCCCCTCGCCAGTGCTGATAGCCATTTCGTCGAGGCCCCGCACGGACGCAGGGTGCGGCTGTCGGGGCGCTAGTACGTGACGATCTTCACCTTTTGCCCGGCCTGCACCTGCTGGCCGCTGGTCAGCCCGTTCAACACGCGGAACCAGCCTTCCTTCTCGCTTGCCACGTCCATGCGGCTGGCGAGCGACTGCACCGTCTCGCCGGCCTTGACCGTCACGACGCGGATGCGCCGGGGCTTGTTGAATTGCGCCGCTTCGTTGCCGTCGATCTGGCGGAAGCTGTAGGCGATCTTCTGGAAATCGCTGTCGTAGCGCGTGCCGAGATCGGCGAGCGACAGGAACACGAATTCGTAGACCTTGCCGCTGGAATGACGAATCAGCACGGCGCGATAGTTGGCGCTGCCCGACTTGGTGTTGACGCGGGTGACACCCATGGCCGCTTCCATTCCGTTGACGGTAATGGGCTCGATATTCTTGAAGACGATGTTTCCCTTGGGATCATAGTTCTGCAACGCCGCGGTCAGACTGCCGGAAGGCTGAGGACTGGCGAGCGCCAGGTTGCCCAGCGTGCCCTTGGGGCCTTTGATCGCGACCACATCCGGGAGATTGACCAGCTTGTATCCGCTCGGCACCTCGAATGCGAAGCGCAGCGGCGGATGCACGAATTTGCCGCCGGCAATCACGCCCTGCGCGGGATCATCACCGAACATGATGCCGTCGATCTTCTGCAGATAGATGTCGCGCTCCAGCATCGCCCCGGGCTGCGCGCCACCGGCTTCCTGGATCGCGCGCTGCACACGATCGACGGTGCGCGGATGCGAAGCCAGCATGTTCTGGTCGTCGACTACGTTCGGGTCCTTGCCGGCGATCTTTGCCTCGAGCTGAGTCTGGGAGCGCAATGCCGCGAGGAAGCTTGCGGCAGCCTGCGGATCATAGGTCGCGCGCTTCATGTAGCGGACACCAAGAGTATCGGCTTCGAACTCCTGCTCCTGCGAATAGCCGGCGAGGCGCACCTGGCCGTATTGCGAGGCGAGCCCGCCCGCAAGTTCGGCGCCGGTCTGGCCGCCGAGAACAGCGCCTAGCAAGGTCGCGCCGATGACGCCCAGCTGCGTTTGTTGTGTCTGGCCGGCGCGTTCTGCCGTATGGCGCGCGGTAATGTGGCCGGTCTCGTGACCCAGTACGCTGGCGAGCTCAGCCTCGTTGTTGGCGAGCGCCAGCAGACCGCGGGTCGTGTAGATGTAGCCGCCCGGGACGGCGAAGGCGTTGACGTCCGGCGTGTTGAGGACGGTGAAGGTGTATTGAACCTCCTTGCGCTCGGACGTGGCAGCGATGAACTGGCCCACCGAGCTGACATAGGCGTTGAGGTCCGGCCTCTCCTTGTACTCGCCGCCGAACTCCTGCAGGATCTTCGGATGCTCCTGGCGGCCGAGCTGCGCTTCCTGTTGCACGGAGATCGGGGTGGAGAAGGTGCGGCCGGTCGCCGGGCTGGTCGCGGTCGTGCCGCAGCCGCTGGCCAAGGCGCCGAGGGCGACCGTCAGCAGGGCGAGGTGACGCCATGTCTTGGTGGTTGAGGGTCTACTCATGGCGATCACTCCTTGAGGTCCTTGGCTCAATGGCTCGAGCAACGAGTCTATCGTCCTGCCGGTTCCCGGTCCAAGGGCCTCGGCGTCAAAACCCCGTGACGGCAGTCCCCCAGCGCGAGTGGCCGATTTGGGGTTGAGGGAAGTGGACCCACCACTTACAACCCTTTGAGCCTTCTTTCAGATCGGACATAAGCCCGCAATGCCCGCCAAGGACTTGTTCCCCGAAATCGAGCCCTACGACACTGGCTTCCTGACCCTGTCCGCGCCGCATCGCATGTACTACGAGCAGAGCGGCAACCCAAAGGGTGTGCCGGTCGTGTTCCTGCACGGCGGCCCTGGTGCGGGGGCGAATGCGACCCACCGCCGGTTCTTCGACCCGGCGTTCTATCGCATCGTGATTTTCGACCAGCGGGGCAGCGGCCGGTCTCATCCCCTGGGCGAGATCAGGGACAATACGACTCCGCATCTGGTCGAGGATATGGAGACGCTGCGCAAGCATCTTGGCATCGATCGCTGGTTCGTGTTCGGCGGCTCCTGGGGCTCGACGTTGGCGCTGGCCTACGCCGAACATCATCCGGAACGCGTCCGCGGACTCGCGCTGCGCGGCATCTTCCTATGCCGCAAGTCGGAGATCGACTGGTTCCTCTACGGCCTGCGCGAGTTCGCGCCGGAAGCCTGGCGCGCCTTTGCCGGCCATTTGCCGGAGCACGAGCGCGGCAATATCCTGGAGGCCTATTGGGCGCGGCTGTCCAATCCCGATCCCAAGATCCACATGCCGGCGGCGCGCGCATGGAGCGTCTATGAAGGCGCCTGCTCGACCCTGCTGCCGAGCCCAGAGACGGTGCGCGCGTTCTCGGCCGATGTGCTGGCACTCGGCCTTGCGCGCATGGAAGCGCACTACTTCCGCAACAGCATCTTCCTGCCCGAGAACTTCCTGCTCGATAATGTCGACCGCATCCGGAACATCCCGGCCTTCATCGTGCAGGGGCGCTATGACCTGGTCTGCCCGGTCCGCAGCGCCGACGACCTGTCCCGCGCCTGGCCGCAAGCGCGCTACACCATCATCCCCGATGCCGGCCATTCCGCCATGGAACCCGGCACCCGCGCGGCCTTGGTCGCGGCGATGGAGGCATTCAAGAGCGTGGCCTAGGAGACTGATGAGACGATTCTTCAGGCTCGAAAGAAAACCCCTCCCTTCTGAGGGGAAGAGAGGGGGGAATTTGATGGCGTTCGGGCCTTCGGGGTGTGACCCTGTCCGCCTTCGCGGGTGTCTGCTCCGACCGGCTGCTGCCAGCCTGGTCGCGTCAGGCTTTCTCGAGTTATTGATCCCGACGGGCTCCACTATGCTGATGCTGGATGAACGGTGCCTGAACCGACCCTGACCTTTCGATCAGAAATTGCGCTTTAAGACGCATCGTCCCAGGCTGGACATTTTAGAGAATTCGGCGGTGGGCCAGTGTCTTAGCCGCTCACACGGAAGTCTGATGATTGGAGAGTTGTTTGAACGGCGGCCGGAAGCACGCTATGAATCCGGCTGACCGTCGTGCGTTCTCTTACTCAGGAGAGACCCATGACACCAATCAGCCGTCGCCTGTTCCTGTCCACGACATGCGCTTTGGTTCCGGGCGCGGCGTTCGCCCACCACGGCTGGAGCGGGTATGACACATCCAAATCGTTTGAAGTGACGGGTGAGATTCTAAAGTCGACCTATGAGAATCCGCACTGCGAGATCGAGGTCCAGGTCGAAGGCAAGCTGTGGCACTTCGTGCTCGCCCCGCCCTCGCGCATGCAGCGCCGCGGCATCACGGCAGAGATGATCGCGCCAGGCAAGACCTGCACCGTGTTCGGATATCCGCACAGCAGCAAGCCCGACGAAGCGCGCATCGAGTACATCGTCCTGGACGGCAAGCGCATCGAATTGCGGTAGAGCGCGGTGGAGGACCAGCCGGCCGCGCTGATCTTCCTGGCGTTGCAGGAAAGCGCGCTGGGTCACCTCATGCGCGCTTCGCCCGCGCTTTATCCGGCGGTCGAGATCTTGCACATTATGGGATTTGTCCTGCTGGTGGGCGCGATCACGGCGCTGGATCTGAGGCTGCTGGGCCTGGCGCGCACGATCCCGATCCAGCCGCTCGCGCACTTGCTGCTGCCGCTGTCGCGTGTCGGCTTCATCATTGCGGTCGCAATGGGCTTCCTGCTGTTCAGCGCGGATGCGGCGCATGTCGTGCGCAATCCGGCCTTCCAGGCCAAGCTGCTGCTGATCGTGGCTGCGCTGATCAACATCGTGATCGCCCACACCTGGCCATGGCGCCGCATTGCAAAGTGGGAAGGCGAGGCGCCGACCGGCGCGAAGGCGACCGCCCTCGCCTCGCTCGTGCTATGGCTAAGCGCGCTCACCGCCGGGCGGCTGATCGCCTACTTCTGAGGGCTGGCATCATGATCGCCCGCATAGCCATCGCCCTGATAATTGTCGCCGCCGTCAGCCACAACGCCCGTGCCGACGAAGCGGCGGCGTGGAAGGCCTTGCGGACCGGCGGCCATATCGCGCTGATGCGGCACACTTCCGCACCAGGGGCAGGTGATCCGCCCGACTTCACCCTCGGCGATTGCACGACCCAGCGCAACCTGAGCGCCAAGGGCCGGGAAGATGCCGCCGCGATCGGGGCACGCATCAAGGCCGAAGGCGTCGCCTTCGAGAAGATTCTGTCCTCGCCCTGGTGCCGTTGCGTGGATACGGCTCGATTGATGGAGCTGGGACCGGTCGAAACCGAGTCAACTTTTAGCAATGCATTCGTTCTGAGCAATCAAGGAGAGGCCCTCGCCGCCGGTGCCAAGGCGCTTATCCAGGCATGGAAAGGACCGGGAAACCTGCTGGTCGTGACGCATGGCGCCAACATCCAACCCCTGACCGGCATCTCGCCAGCGCAGGGCGAGATCGTCGTAATCGAGGTCGGCGCCGATGCCTCGATCGAACCCGTGGGCAGCATCCCGCCACCCGGCTGAGGCGACGAGTCTCGCAAAAAATACCACCCGCCAGCCGAAATTCATCCTAGAGTTGGGACGATCGGGCTGCACGCGCTGCAGCCCAGGGAACCAGCGTTGCGGAGCGGTCTTATTCCGTAAATCAATAGCCCATCGGGAGGGGCCGGCCATGAGAAGCCAGACCGTCGTCCAGAACACGCGCCGCATCCTGTGCGTCTTCCCACGCTACACGCCGTCCTTCGGAACGTTCGAGCACGCCTACAAGCTGATGGGCGTCAAGGCGTTCATGCCGCCGCAAGGCATCCTGCTCATCGCGGCCTATCTTCCCGAGATGTGGGAGGTGCGGTTTGTCGATGAGAACATCCGCCCGGCCAAGGAACGCGAGTTCGACTGGGCGGATGCGGTCTTCGTCAGCGGCATGCATATCCAGCGTCAGGCAATGCTGGACATTGCGCGCCGCGCTCATGCGCGGGGCAAGATCTGCGCGCTTGGCGGCCCCTCGGTCTCCGCCAGCCCGGAGCTCTATCCCGACTTCGACTATCTCCATATCGGCGAAGTGGGCGACGCCACGGATGCCCTGATCACCACGCTCGATCGCGACGTCAGCCGGCCGCCTGCCCAGCAGCGCTTCGAAACCGCCGAGCGTTTGCCGTTGCCGGATTTTCCGATTCCCGGCTATCACCTGATCGACGGCGGACAGTACATGTTGGGCTCGGTCCAGTTCTCCAGCGGCTGCCCGTATCGCTGCGAGTTTTGCGACATCCCGGCGCTCTATGGCCGCCAGCCGCGTCTCAAGGAGCCGAAGCAGATCCTGGCCGAACTGGATGCCATGCTGGCGCGCGGTCCGATCGGCGCGGTCTATTTCGTCGACGACAATTTCATCGCCAATCGCAAGGCCGCGCGCGAGCTGCTGCCGCACTTGATCGCCTGGCAGAAGGAGCGCGGCTATCCCCTGCGGTTCGCCTGCGAAGCGACGCTCAATATCGCAAAGCTGCCGGATCTGCTTGAGCAGATGCGCGAGGCTTATTTCACGACCGTGTTCTGCGGGATCGAGACGCCGGAGCTGGCGGCGCTGAATGTCATGCACAAGGAGCACAATCTCGCCGTTCCACTGTTGGAAGGTGTCGAGACTCTCAATCGTCACGGCATGGAGGTAGTCTCCGGCATCATTCTTGGCCTCGATACCGACACGCCCGAGACGGCGGCGCACATCAATGATTTCATCGATGCCTCCCACATACCGTTGCTTGCCATCAACCTGCTGCAGGCATTGCCGCGCACGCCGCTGTGGGACCGGCTGAAGGCAGCCGGTCGCCTGGTGGACGATGCCACCCGGGACTCGAATATCGTCTTCCTGCAGTCGTACGAGGCGGTGATGGAGAGCTGGCGGCACTGCGTGCGGCATGCTTATGAGCCGGAGGCCGTCTATGCCCGCTTCGACCACAATGCGCGCCACACCTTCCCGAACCGCATCAAGCTGCCGGTGACGCGCGCGCGGCTGAACTGGCCCAACATCCGCAAGGCGCTGACCTGCCTCACCAACATCTTCCTCCATGTTGGAATCCGCTCCGACTATCGCCGGACATTCTGGCGCATGGCCAAGCCAGCTTTGCGCAACGGGCAGATCGAGGAGCTGATCCACATCGCGCTCGTCTCGCACCATCTCATCACCTATGCGCGCGAATGCGAGCGGGGACAGCAGATGGCGTCGAACTATGCCGCCCGCACCGCACCGCCGCGCGGGACAGCGCTGGCCAGCAGCGGACGTTGACCGGCGCGCCGTTGCTCTGAGAGGAGAGGCCCATGGCCGCTTCCCTGGGCGTCGGGGCAAGGATTCGAGGACCGACCCAATGTCATGAGCATGACACTGAGTGACCGGTTGGCACGCGGCACCTATCAACGCCGACATCGCCGCCACATCTCGGCAATTCGATCACGGTCTCCTGGGAGTCCGATCCCAGCTTCCTCGGCGCGTTCAAAGGCGCCGTGCCCGGGGCATCGCTATTGCCATAGCTGAACGCAACGGCGCTGCCCGATTGATCGCGCACGGTGACCAACCTGCGACCTTGCGCCGCGATTCGGGACAAGATCGCACCGATCACACACTATTGTCCTAGGCGCCACGGGTTTGGCTCTTGATCTTCACAGGCGTGCCGCCGAGATTCCCGCCGGTCTGCGGATGGCCAGCGGTCTTTTTCGGGTTCTCATGGAACGGCTGAAGCTCGCCGGGCGTTTGTCAGTGGACGCCCCAAATCGCTGGCAGCACGCGTCTTTTCGGAACTGAAACATTATGCGCTTTTCGAACTGGATGATCGGCCTGGTAGTGGCGGTGCTGTTTGCCGGCACGTGGGTGTTGCTGAATCGCCCAGTCGAACACGATCCATGGACGCAGGACGTCTCCGGCCTCACCTATACCCCGCATCGTCAAGGGGCAAATCCGACCACTGGCAAGGAACCAACACTGGCCCAGGTGCGAGGGGACCTATCGCTGATGGCGGGCCTCACCACCCAGATCAGAACCTATTCTGCGGTCGGGGCGAACTATGGCATCCCGACAATGGCCGACAAGATCGGCCTGCGCGTGATGGCCGGCGCTTGGATCGATAAAGACAAGAAGAAGAACCGGCAGGAGATCGATAACCTGGTAGAGCTGGCCAAGAACAACGGCAGCGTCAGCCGGGTCACGATCGGCAACGAGGCGATCTTCAAGGACCTGGTTACAGTCGACGAGCTCATCCAGTACATCCGTGAAGTGAAGAGCCGCCTGCCCGACGTCCCGGTCGGTACGTCCGAACCCTTCGACATCTGGCTCAAGAACCCACGATTGATGAAGGAAGTGGATTTCATCGGAGTTCACATCCTGCCGTTCTGGAACGGCATCCCGGTGGAGGATGCGGTCGACTGGACGCTCGGGAACTACAACGAGGTCGTGCGCGTGATGAAGCAGCGCGGCCTCGACAAGCGCGTGGTGCTGAACGAGGTCGGCTGGCCGAGCCAAGGGCTGCAGCGCCAGGGTGCCGTCGCGTCTCCCGTCAATCAGGGGCTCTATCTGCGCAACTTCGTGCGCGAGGCCAAGAAGCAGCACATCGAGTATTTCATCATCGAGGGGTTCGACCAGCCGTGGAAGGCGGAGTTCGAAGGGGGCGTCGGTGCCTATTGGGGGATCTGGGACGGCAACCGCAACCTGAAGCCGGCCCTGCAAGGCATCCTGGTCAATTACCAGAATTGGCGTCTGTTGGGCGGCGCCATCCTGGCATTGGGCCTGCCCTTCATACTGTGGATACTACGCGCCGAACTGGGCCTGGTCGGGCGCGGCAGGTTCTTTCTGGCACTGCTGGGGCAGAGCGGCGTGATGATCGCCGTCTGGATCTACGCCACCTATAGCGGGCGATATCTCACCTGGTTCGACATTGTGGCGCTGGCGATGATCGCGCCGGCAACCGTCCTGCTGCTTGCGATCTTCCTGATCGAGGGCGTGGAGATGGCGGTCAATTTGTGGCTGGGCCAGAGCCAGCGCCGGCGCATCCCGCCGCCGGTGCGCGGCACCTGGAAGCTGCCTAAAGTCTCCATTCACGTGCCCTGCTACAATGAGCCGCCGGAGATGATGATCGAGACCATCCGCGCGCTCGAGAAGCTGGACTATGCCAAGTTCGAAGTCCTCATCGTCGACAACAACACCAAGGATGATGCGGTGTGGAAACCAGTCGAGGCCTATGTCGCCTCGCTGAACCGGCCGAACTTCAAGTTCTTCCACCTGCCGAAGTGGCCGGGATTCAAGGCGGGCGCGCTGAATTACGCGCTCAGCCAGACCGATCCGGAGGCGGAGATCGTCGCCACCATTGACAGCGACTACAAGGTTCGGCCCGAGTGGCTTAAGGAGCTGGTGCCCTATTTCGCGGATCCCGAGGTCGCGTTGATGCAGGCGCCGCAGGATTACCGCGACGGGCATGAGGACCTCTTCAAGCGCATGTGCTTCTGGGAGTATGCGGGCTTCTTCCATCTCGGCATGAAGACCCGCGACGAGAAGAACGCGATCATCCAGCACGGCACCATGGCACTGATCCGCAAGTCGGCGCTGATCGAGGTTGGCGGTTGGGGCGAATGGTGCATCACGGAAGATGCCGAGCTTGGCCTGCGCCTGTTCGAGGCGGGCTATCGCGCGGTCTATACCGAGAAGAGCTACGGCAAGGGCCTGATGCCCGACAGCTTCGACGCCTATCGCAAGCAGCGCTACCGCTGGGCCTATGGCGCGATGACGATTCTCAAGGGCCATGCGCGCGACCTGCTGCCCTTCGGCCGCAAGCGCCTCAACTCGGCCCAGCGCTATCAGTTCCTAGCCGGCTGGCTGCCCTGGATTGCGGACGGTCTGCAATTGCTGTTCGTCTATCTGGCGATCGCCTGGAGCGTCGGCATGATGGTGCTGCCGGACAAGATCGAACCGCCCCTGACGCTGTACCTGATCGTCACGCTTGGCATGTTCGTCTGCAAGGTCGGCAAATCGATGTGGCTCTATGCCCGGAAGGTGCCGTGCAGCTTCCTGGACAACCTGGGCGCCGCCTTTGCCGGACTGTCGCTGTCCTACGCGGTATCGAAGGCCGTTTGGCGGGGTCTCTTCACATCCAACCTGCCGTTCCACCGCACGCCAAAGCTGGAGAACCAGCCAGCCATCATCCGTGGCCTGGTTGCCGCGCGCGAGGAGACGATGGTCTTCCTCATGCTGGTGCTCTCCGGCGCCGGTGTCGCATGGGCGCGTACCTTGATCGAGCCGACCACGAAATTATGGGTGGTGCTGCTGGGCGTGCAGGCATTGCCGTTCCTGTCCGCCCTCATCATGTCCATGATCAACGTGCTGCCGGTCTTCAAGTGGCGCCGCGCCCGTGCGCCGCTGCCCGACCTGCCGTCCACCGTTCTGCACGGCGGTACGCCGGCGGCCGGCGAGCTGACAACCGGACGCTAAAGGGAGATGAAGGCAGCCCGTATCTTCGCCGCACTGGCGGGCGGTGTCCTCGCCATCCTCGCCATCAGCACATTCTGGCTATGGCGGGCGACGCCGGTGCCGATGCCCGATGCGCCGGGCGGCCGTTTCGCCTGCGTCTCCTACACGCCGTTCCGCGGCACGCAAACGCCCTTCGACCAACGCCTGATCATCCCACCGCAACAGATCGAGCAGGATCTGATCCGGCTCAAGACCGAGACCGATTGCGTGCGCACCTACGCGGTCAATCAGGGCCTCGACCAGGTGGTACCGGTCGCGGAACGGCTGGATCTCAAGGTCCTGCTCGGCATCTGGATCGGCGTGACCCGAGCCGACAACGAGGCCCAGATTGCACGCGCGATCGAGTTGGCGCGCGCCCATCCGCAAGCCATCAAGGCAATCATCGTTGGTAACGAGGTGCTGCTGCGCCAGGAGCAGTCGGCGGCAGCGCTGGAAAGCATGCTGCAGCACGTGAAGGCCGAGACGGGTCTGCCCGTCACCTATGCCGATGTCTGGGAGTTCTGGCTGCGGCATCCGGAGCTCGCCGATGATGTCGATTTCGTCACGATCCACATCCTCCCCTATTGGGAAGACGACCCGGTCCCCGCCAGCGAGGGCGTCGCACACATCGACGAGATATTGCGCCATGTTCATGCCGAGATGCCGGGCAAGACGATCTACATCGGCGAAACCGGCTATCCCTCCGCTGGCAAGCAGCGCGAGCGGGCCACTCCCGGCTTGGTGGAGCAGGCTGGATTCATCCGTGGCTTCCTCGACTACGCACACGATCACGGCTTGGACTACAACGTCATCGAGGCGTTCGATCAGCCTTGGAAGCGCGCCCTCGAAGGCACGGTAGGGGGACGTTGGGGTGTCTTCGCCGAGGATCGCACTTCTAAGTTCCCGCTGACTGGGCCGGTGGCGCGCATGGGAGACCCATGGCCGTGGCTCGGCGCAACGCTGGCGCTTGGCGTCGTGCTGTGGTGGCCGGCGCGCCGCGCGGCATCTGGCGCAGTGCCGGCGCTGGTCGCCCCCTTGCTGGCCGGCGCGGCGGCACTTGCCATCCTGCTGCAGATCGACCATGCCCTTCTCGCCGCCTGGCACTGGTACGAATGGGCGATCGAAGGCTCGCTGGCGCTGATCTCGGCCCTGGTCGCTATGCTGGCTCTGCCACGCATCTTGGCCGGCACCGGCGAGGATATCGCCGAGGCTGAACAGAGCCTGGAATGGCTGCGCCGTCCGTGGACTCGCCGGCCGGATGCTGCGCTCGCGCTGGGCGCGCTGCAATTGATCGTCGTGGCGGGAGCGGCCGTGGTGGCGCTCGGCCTCGACTTCGATCAGCGCTACCGCGATTTCCCGATCTGGGCGTTCGTGGTTCCGGCAGTCGCATTCGCCCTGCTCCGCCTGCGCTCGACGCGCCAATCGGGACCGGGACGGATGCCGATCGAGCTCTGCTTCGCCACGCTGCTTGCGCTGTCCGCTGCTTTTATTGCTCTTAACGAAAACGTCTTCACACGGCCGGAGATGCGGCAATCGATTCTGTCCGCGTTCAGCCCGGCCCTGCGCGGCGATATCAGCGCCTATTCCCTGATCTGGTGCCTGATGCTGCTCATCCTCGCCTACCCCTTGTTTGCCATCAGCCGCCGCGTGCGCGTGGCCAGACCGGCAATCGGTTCAAGTTCGATCCATAATTAACGCACTGTTAACCGCTCCCTTTAAGGATACGGATAGGATATCGGCGCTACGCTCTGCCGCCGGAATTCTGCAGTATCGCCATCATTTTGGAGCGGATTCATGGACGGAGCGGCCGCCCACGTCGTCACCTTTGGCACTGTCGCAGCAATCGAGGGCGCGCGTGCGCGCGTCGTCCTGGATATGGCCGAGGACGGCTCCGGTTTCGCCGGGCCGGTGCCGCCGCAGATTGGACAGGTCGTGCGCATCGATGTCGGCGAGGCGCGCGTGTTCGGTATCATCATCGGGCTGCGCACGCCGGCGGCCGAGCAAGCCATCATCGGTCCGCCGAACCAGATCATGGACCTCGATCTGATCGGCGAGATCCTGGAGAACGATGCAGATGCGCGGTTCCGGCGCGGCGTTTCCGAGTTCCCGCGCCTGGGTGATCGCGTCTCCGCGGCGGGTAGCGACGATTTGCGCAAGATCTTCACGCGCACGGACCGCGAAGGCGTACGGGTCGGCTGTGTGCACCAGGATCCGTCGATCCCGGCCAACATTTTCACAGACGATCTGCTCGGCAAGCACTTTGCCGTGCTGGGCACCACGGGCTCGGGCAAGTCCTGCGCGCTCGCGGCGATCGTGCGCGGCATCCTTTCCAAACATCACCACGGCCATGTCCTGATCTTGGACCCGCACAATGAGTACGGCGCGGCCTTTGGCGAGCTGGCGGATGTGATCAGCCCAGCCAATCTCGAACTGCCGTACTGGCTGCTGAACTTCGACGAGATGAAGGAGTTGATCATCGGCGAATCCAGCCGCATGCCGGAGATCGAGGCCGCGATCCTCAATCATGTGATCGTCGAGGCGAAGAAGAAGCTGAGCGGCAGCACGCCGGATTTCGCGATCACCGTCGATACACCGATCCCCTATCGCCTGTCGGACGTGACCAGGATCATCGACGACCTGATGGGCAAGTACGAGCGACCGCTGGAGCTGGCGCCCTACATGCGCATCAAGGACCGCTTCAACAGCCTGCAGGCCGACCGTCGCTACGCCTTCATGTTCCCTGGCCTCATGGTGCGGGACGAGATGACGCGCCTCC
The DNA here is from genome assembly GCF_003574735.1 of Dongia deserti. Classification (GTDB taxonomy): domain Bacteria; phylum Pseudomonadota; class Alphaproteobacteria; order Dongiales; family Dongiaceae; genus Dongia_A; species Dongia_A deserti. Next base: position 88,610 of record NZ_QORW01000006.1, on the reverse strand, counting down.
TGTCGCGCATCTTCCGCGTGCCGGTCAACGGCAAGCCGGTGACGATCTTCGACACCTCGGGCGTTCCGACTGAAATCCTCAATGTCGTCGTGTCGATGCTGTGCCGCCTCACGTTCGACTTCGCCTTGTGGAGCGATCGCGCAGTTCCCGTGCTGCTGGTCTGCGAAGAGGCCCACCGTTACGCGCCGAGCAACGAGAAGCTGGGCTTCGAGCCGACCAAGCGCGCGATCGCGCGCATCGCGCTGGAAGGCCGCAAATACGGCGTCTCGCTGGGCCTGGTGACGCAACGTCCGTCCGAGCTGGCGAGCAATATCCTGTCGCAGTGCAATACGATCTTTGCGATGCGCATCACCAACAACAAGGACCGCGAATATCTGGCAGCCGCCATGCCGGAATCGGGCAGCGGCATGCTGGAGGAGCTGCCGGCCTTGCGTGCGGCGGAAGCCATCGCCATCGGCGAAGGCGTGCCCGTTCCGCTGCGCATCATGTTCGATCCGCTGCCGGACGATTGCCGGCCGCACAGCAACACGGCGCGATTCAGCGATTCGTGGGACGAGGACAACATTCCGGTCGAGTTCCTGACCGAGGTCGTCAGCCGCTGGCGGCGCCAGCGCTAACTAAGCGAGCAGGCGATCGGCGGCGAATATGCGCCGCCGATCGCGACATTCTCTCTCGATCTTCCGGAATGTCACGCGGCAGCGTAACGCAGCGAGTTATCGTCGCAACAAGGCCAGCAGCGTCAGAACCAGAGCGAGCGCCCCGAGCGTGGTGTTGTAGAGCACCAGCGCCAGCGCGCTGAACAACAGCGCGATCGCGAGCACGATGCGCAGCAGCAGCCGCGGCAGCGTGACGACGAGCGCGACCACCGCGCTGGCGAGGGCGACCCAGCCCCACACTTCGTAATGCTGCACAACGAGCAGCCATTCTCGCGGCGTGCACCACCCCGGCGCATCCGCCTGGCCGCACAGGATGGCGATCCCTTCAGGCTGGATCATGCCGTAGCGCAGCCAGAAGGCCAGGACGAATCCCAGAAGAGGCACGATCGCCCAGGTCAGGGCGCGACGCTTCGTCCAGCTGTTGGGAACAGGTGCTTGAGTCATGCATTGCCGTTCTATCGGAAATGCCGCCACATGCAAGCGTCTGGCATTCACAACGGGGGGGGGTGCAATGGCTCTGGCGCTTCGCCTCATCCTCCGCCAACATCGCTACCCTGGCATGAGGGAGGAAATATGCGCAGAAACCGGACCGTTCCCCGGGGGCAAGTGCACCGGTTGATCCACACCAGCGAGGTGCTGGGCGGCAACCTGCTCGGTGACCCGACCGAACGTGAGCTCCATGTCTATACGCCGCATGGCTATTCGGCGAGCGCACGTTTACCGCTGCTGATGGACGTGGTCGGCTTCACCGGCTCGGGGCTGGGACACACCAACTGGAAGTCCTTCACGGAGAACGTGCCGGAGCGGCTCGACCGCCTGATCGGTGAAGGCAAGATGGGGCCGGTCGTCGTCGCCTTCCCCGACTGCTATTCGCGGCTGGGCGGCAATCAGTACATCAATTCCGCCGCCATCGGCCGCTACGAAGATTACCTGATCCAGGAGATCGTGCCCTTCGTCGAAGGCCGCTTTTCGTGCGGCGGTCCCGACAACCGCGCGATCTTCGGCAAGTCCTCCGGCGGCTTTGGCGCCATCACCCACGGCCTGCGTCACGGGGATTTCTGGGCGGCGATCGCGTGCCATTCCGGCGATATGGGCTTCGAGATGTGCTATCTTCACGACGTTCCGAAGGTGCTGAACGAGCTCGCCAAGCACGGACGGTCGATCGAGAAGTTCATAGCGCACTTCGAGGTGGCGCCCAAGCCGACCGAGGATGAGATCGCGGTCATCAATCTGCTCGCGATGTCGGCCAGCTATGACCCCGACCCCAGCTGCTTCCTCGGCATCCGGATGCCGGTCGACCTCTACACCGCCGAAGTGATCCCGGAGCGTTGGAAGAACTGGCTGGCCTGGGATCCCGCTCTAACCGCCGACAAATATGCCGACCACCTCCGGCGGCTGAAGGGCATCTACATCGATTGCGGCGATCACGACCAGTACACATTGCACTACGGCGCGCGCCGCCTGCATCGTGCGCTGGAGCGGTTGGGCATCGCGCACGTCTACGAGGAGTTTCCGGACGATCACACCGCGGTCGACTACCGGATGGACAAGTCGCTGCCGTTTCTGGAGCGAGCGCTGCGCAAGCAATAGCTGGAGAAAATCGGCTCCGGCACCGAAAGAGGACGGTGGGTTTCTTTCGGGCCGGAGCCGTTCGACGCACCGTGGAGGCATGCCGGGATGGCTGCAACCCGCGCTCAGTGCGCCGCGCGTGAGCTTGACTCATCGCCCGGCCGCGCCACCGGTTCAAGGAAGGAACGCAGCATAAGCAACTTATAAGTTTCTTATGGCGGACTTGTTAGTTGCGAGCGTGTGCAAGCGCAATATCATCTCATAGGCAGCGCGGCTACCCGCAATGCCCCGTGGGACGAGGGCAGAAACTGTTCCACGGTCCGGCAGAAAAAGAAAGCACTGGAGAAACTCGGCGCGTTCCGGCGCCCGTTCGGTTTTCCGCAACATACCCCCGCGAAGATCGTATAGTGCCGCCGGAACGTGCGCTTTCTAACGCCGCATCGGGGTTCTGAGCATGTTGACCAACGCTTCCATCTCACGCGCGCTCGCGCTCGCAGGCGACTTGCAGACACGAATGCGCGATGCCGCGCCGTTCCTGGTGCCGCTGGGCGCGGTTGCGGTTGCAACCGGCATTTCATGGGCGCTGAAGGGCTTCATCCCCGACGAGAGCTTGTCGATGGTTTTCCTGCTGGCGGTGCTGGTCGCCTGCGTCATTCACGGCCGCAACGTCGCGATCCTGTCTGCCCTTCTCGCCTTTCTTGCATACAACTTCCTCACCGTCGAACCGCGGTTCCGTTTCAGCTTCGCGCCGCTCAGCGATACGCTGACGATCGCGGTCTTCCTGGCGGTCGCCTTGCTGACCGGCGGCCTAGCGGGGCGCGTGCGCGATCAGGCGCGGGCCATGGCCGACCGAGCAGCAACCATCGGCATGCTGTTCGACGCCAGCCGCGAATTGGCGAAATCGTCCGACCAGGGCGAAATCACCACAATTCTCGCCAACCAGGTCTCGGCCGCGACCGGCGCACCGGCCGATGTGTTCATCCGCATGGATGAGACCATCGCGTGGGCGGCGCGGGGTCCGGCGCGAGCGCATGCGGACCAGGCGACGATCGCCTTCGCCGATGCGGCCTGGAGCAGCCTGCGCCATGCGGGACGCATCGATCTGCAGAACTCTCGCCAATCCGGCCTCATCGCCCACCCGCTCGGCGCGTTGCGGCGGCCGATCGGCCTGCTGGTCTGGCGCAATAATCCGTCGAGCGACGGCGGACGGTCGATGGACGAGCAGACGATCGCGGTGTTCTGCGAGCTCGGCGCCGTGGCGCTGGAGCGCGTATTCCTCATGGAGGAAATAACCAAGACCAAGATCCTGGCGGAGACGGACCGCCTGCGCACCGCGCTGCTCTCCTCGATCAGTCACGATTTCCGGACCCCTCTGGCAGGCATCCTGGCTTCCGCCACCGGGCTCCTGGAGCATGGCGACCACATCGAGCGGTCGATGGCGCGCGAGCTGCTGGTCGACATCCGGGACCAGGCGGAACGGATCAACCGCTACGTCGCCAACCTGTTGGACATGATCAAGCTCGAATCCGGGGCCATCGTCGTACGGCTGGAAGAAACCGACCCGATCGACATCATAGCGGCGGCGACCCGCCGCTATGGCGCGCGTGGTGCCGAGGGCTGGGTCAAGCGAGCATTTCCCAGCGAGACCTGCCTGGTGGAGGCGGATCCCGTGCTGCTGGAGCAGGCGATCTTCAACGTCCTGGACAATGCCATGCAGTACAGCCCCGCCGATTCCAGGATCGAGATATCCGTGCATGCGGACGCCACGCATGCCGAGATCGTGATCACCGACGAGGGCATCGGAATACCGGAAGCCGACCTGGAACGCGTGTTCGACAAGTTCTATCGTGTCTCCGCAGATCGCTGCCGCGTGCAGGGGACCGGCCTCGGCCTGTCGATCTGCCGGGGATTGATCGAGGCCATGGGCGGGCAGATCCATGCCAGGAGCCCCATCACGGACGGCCACGGAACGGCCATCCATCTGCGGCTGAAGCGCCCGTGAGATCGACGGATGGCCGCCCAGCGCATCCTCCTGGTCGATGATGAGCCGCAGATCCTGAAGGCGCTCCGGCTGTCGATCAGCGCCGCCGGCTATACCGTCCTGACAGCGGCAACTGGAGCCGAGGCCATCGAGACGATCCGGAGAGAGCTCATCGACGCCGTCATCCTCGACCTCGGCTTGCCCGATATGGACGGCAAAGAGGTGATCGGCATTGTGCGCCAGTGGTCGGAGGTCCCCATCGTGATCCTGTCGGCGCGCCACATGGAAGGCGAAAAGATTGCCGCCCTGGATGCGGGCGCCAGCGACTATGTCAACAAGCCGTTCGGCGTGGGCGAGTTGCTGGCGCGCATTCGCGTGGCCTTGCGGCTGCAGCGCCAGCGGGACAGCGCCAATGCCGTGTACCGGGCGAGCGACCTGAGTGTCGATGTGTCGGGGCGAAGGGTCATCGTCCGCGGCAAGGACGTGCGCCTGACACCCAAGGAATTCGACCTGCTACGCATCCTCATCATGCATGCCGGCCAGGTCGTGACGCATAATCAGCTGCTGTCCTTCGTTTGGGGCCCCAATGAGATGCGGGACAGCCAGGTATTGCGCGTCCTGGTCGGGCAGCTCAGGCAGAAGATCGAGGCCGACCCGCGTGTTCCCGCCATCGTGCTCACCGAGCCCGGCGTGGGATACCGTTTGCGCGCCGAAGACGATCCAGCGGAGGCAAGGTCATGACCCACATCATTCCGGCACCGGAGGCGCAGCCATGAAGCCCGCACGCACCCAGGAGCCTGGTAGTTTCGTCCTGTTCGTGACGGCGATAGTCGTCGCGATTCTGGTCGCCATCATCGTCGGCTGATGCGCCACAGGGACTGACGCGTTGGGCCAACGTCGCATGATCCGAACAATTCGCGTGCGTAGCAGCTAGCTCTCGCGAGCCAGCTTGTCCCTGATCCCGGCAATCAGACCGGGATCGGCTGTCAAATGGAGTCCCTCCGAGTCCAGGATGGCGCGGAACAGATCGGCGCGCAGCCGGTCGGCATCGATCGGTTGGGTGAGGCGCGCGCCAAGCGCCGAGATGAGCACGTCGACGCAGCGATCCGCGGCATTGAGCCTGCCCCACAGATAGTCGTGCTCGCGCCAGGTGCGGTTGAAGAAGGCGCCGAAGCTCATCAGCGCCGTGCCCTTGAGCATGATTTTCTCTGGCCCCAATCCATGGGCGTCGGCAGGGCTGATCCGGTCGACCAGAACCTCGTTGATCTCGTCCATGTCGGTCCATTGCAGGATCGGAAAGGTGATGAGATCGTAGAAGGCAAAGCCCACGTAGGACATGGTGACCGCGCGTCGCGCCATCGGCGGCAGGTAGTTGAGGCCCATGAGCGAAATGATCTCATCGAGGTCGCGATCGATCTGGATGAGGCCCATCGACCGTTCCAGCGCCCCGAACAGCTCCAGCGTCGGCGTCTCATAGGCAGCGGCCGCTTGGGCGATGTGCATCGCAGAGGCAGCGGACTCCGGCCCGTGACAGGGCGTGTCCCACCGCCGCGTCAGCCTGTCCATCACCTCGTAGAGTGCGCCCTTCAATTCGTCGATGGCGCCGGATTCGATACGCAGCCCTGCTTGCTCCATCGTGCGGTAGAGCTCGTTCAGCCGGCGGATCACGAAACGGATGCGCCGCACCCGGAAGTCGAGGTCGAACATGCGAAGGAAGGGGACGAGGCGCGCCGTCCCGCCATCCTCGTTGGGCGCCACCATCCGGTCCAGCAGCCGTTCGACCTGCGCGGCGTCCGCTTCCGCGCCGCCCGCTTTGGCCAGCGCCGCGATCAATGCGGATAGGCGTTCGATCACCCGCCGTAGTTTCAGTGTCTGATAGCTGAGATAGGCAAAACCGGCGCCGGCATGCGTCTTTTCGTTCGCCGCGCTGCGATAACGGCCGATCTCGTCGATGGTAGGCGGGTTTTCCGGATCGGCATCGACGATCTCGTCCACCAGCTTTTCCACTTGGGGATCGGCGGCGGCTAGGATCTCCGCCATGCGGCGCGCGCGTTCGTTCCATTCCTGGATCGCCATCAGGTCGTCGGCGATCGGCTCGTTGCGCGGGATCAGCGCCATCGCTGTCAGGATGGTGCGGAAGAAGCCCGGCGTTCCCTGATCGCCGCGCTGCACGGCCTCGCGATGAGGATTGGGATCGACATAGATAATGCGGCGTACCACCTCCCGGCTGGCCGGCCGGTTGCCAAGCGCGTGGATCACGGGAGAGAACGGCTTGTTCATCACCACGCTGCCGTCGATGAAGTAGCCACCGGCGTTCGCTTTCCCATGCGGATCATCGATCGCGAGCTTCTTGGTGATGAAATCCCGGCGGGTGGGCCAGTCGCGGCTTCGCCCCGCCAGGATGCGGTCCATTTCCGCGATGGTCGCCGGCGGAAATGCGCCCGGAAAAGACGCGGTCGCCCTGGCTGCAAACACCAGGGATGGCACGTCGTCCCGTGTGAACTCGCTGACGATCTCGCCCGACAAGGCGCGGCGGCAGGTGAAGGAGACGATCCGACGGTGCTCGGTCTCATCGACCGAGGGCGGATCATGCAACTGGATGCGATGACGGTGGCCGCGATAGTCGGTCAAGGTCACGAACAGATCCAGGCGATGACCGGGTGGCAGCAGCGTGCCGTTCGGCGACGCCTGCTGCTCCATCGCGTCGCAGGCGTCGAGGATCCAGCCGCTGAACCGCTCGCCAGAGAAAGGTGGCGTGAACCATTGCGCCTGAACGAACTGGCGCAGCTTGGCCCGCGTCTCGGGATCCGCGACCTGCTGCCCGAAGCGGCGGGCCAGGAACTGGTCGAACAACGGCGCCATCGCCGCCTTGGTCAGGCGGCTGATCGGGCTGCCTGGCGCCGCGAGGCTGGTGACGTCGGCATTCTTCAGCCAGAGTTCCCGGTGCGGCTCCAAGGGCAGATCGTGCGCCAGGGCTTTCGCCAGCATCACGCCGTTGATGCCGCCGGCGGACGCGCCGGAGATCAGATCGACGACCACCCGGAGGTCGAGTTCCGGCGACAGCTTGCGAAACAGCTCGTGATAGATCGCGGTGGAATCACCGGCGGGCGGGGTGGCGCCGCGCCCGGCGCGAAACTGTTTCGACGCGCGCACCAGATTCAGGATCTCGCGCGTCACGCCATGGATATAAACCGCCAGCGAGACGCCGCCATAGAGCACGACCGCCAGCCGCACTTCGATCTGCTTCATGGAACGGAAGTCCCCGAGTCGCGATCCTGGCCATGTTACAAGGCTGGACGCCTCTTGCCACGCCCCTCGCCATCATGGCCTGATCTTGGCCGGATGGCCCGACGCGGCTGCTTTGTGCATGGAATCTTGGGAGGCGGGTCACGTGAACTACTTCGACAATCCGGACTATGTGGTTGCGGTCGTCGGTGCGGGCCGTGGCATTGGCAAGGCTGCAGCCCTGCACCTTGCCCGGCATGGCGTGCGGGTTGCCTGCTTCGATCGCGAGGGGAAGGCCGCAGAGGCTACCGCGGCAGAGATCAGCAGGAGCGGTCGTGACACCATCGCGCATGGCCTGGAGGTGGCGGAGGAATCCACCATACCGCCGGCAATCGAGGCGGCCGCACGGACGTTCGGCCGCATCGATGCCCTGGTGAATTGCGCGGGCGTCACCGGACGCACCAACATTCCCGGCCATGAAGTCGAACTCGAGGACTTCGATCAGGTCTATCGCGTCAATCTGCGCGGCGCGTTCCTGCTCTCAAAGGCCGTGCTGCCGCACATGCTGGCGCGCAAGTATGGCCGCATCCTTCATGTGGCTTCCATCGCCGGCAAGGAGGGCAATGCCGGCATGACCGCTTATTCCGCGACCAAGGCAGGGTTGATCGGCATGGTGAAGAGCCTGGCCAAGGACTATGTCGAGCACGGCATCACCATCAACGCGCTCGCCCCCGCCGTTATCCGCACGCCGATGGTGGAGGCGCTGCCCCAGGCCACCATCGACTACATGACGGCGAAAATCCCCATGCGCCGTTGCGGAGAATTGGAAGAAGCGGCGCAAATGATCTCTTGGATCGTTTCACCGGCGTGCAGCTTCACCAGCGGTTTCACCTTCGACCTGAGTGGCGGTCGCGCAACGTACTAGTGATCGAGAGTGAACAACTGGCCTGCGGAGACTCTTGGGCCGCAGACGATCATTCCGGCAGGCCGGCCCTTCGTAAGCCTTCGATATGGTGCTGGCGATCGCTCTCCTGCCTGTAGTGCATCGTCGTCATATATTGTGTCACAGAGAAGTCGGGTGCCAATTTCAGCACTTCACGGGCATGGCTACGAGCCGCGTCGAGCCTGCCTGCGTGCGCGTTCGCAGCGGCCAGGAAGGCATGATGGGAGTGGTCGAGCGTATCGATTCTCCTGAATGATTCGATCGCCTCCTCATAGCGGTGCGCCACAAAGTAGGCTCTCCCAAGGTGGTTCCAGAACCTTTCCGGGTGATAGGGGTTGAGCCGCGTCGCCTTCTGAATCCACTCGATGCCCTCTTCCGGCTGCCCCAGCCAGGTGAGGATTTCGCCCTGCTGGACCACGATGAGATCGTCGTTAGGGTTCAGGCTGAGCGCACGTTGCTGATGATAGACAGCCTTATCGTGGTCGTCAGTCGTAACCGCCAGAGCTGCCAGAATGCGGTGCACGTCGCTGTCATGGTCATCCAGACTGAGCGCGATTCTCAATTCCTCGGCAACCTCGTCCATGGTGGCGTCGCGATCTGCGCACCAATTGTACACCCAAGCTTGACCAAGAGTACAGCCTCTCCAGGCGTGTGCGTGCGCGTACTTGGGATCCAGCGCGATCGCGCGGTTCAGGAGTTCCAACGCTCTGGCGTTGTCGGCCGGGTTCGACCGGTGGTGCAGGACCTTGCCAGCCAGCAGGCACTCGTAGGCTGCCATGTTCTCTGTCGGCTTGTTGGCGGCTCGCTCTCGGGACGCGGCTTCGACTCTTCCCGCCAGGGTCGACACCACGGCCGAGGTCACCTCATCCTGAATGGCGAAGATGTCCTCAAGCTGCCGATCATAGCGCTCGGCCCAAAGGTGCCGGTCAGTCTCTGCATCGATGAGCTGTACCGTCACACGCACCCGACCACCCGCTTTGCGAACGCTGCCTTCAATGACGTACTGAACGCCTAAAGTCCGCGCGACCTCGGTGACGTTGACCGACTTGGCCTTGTACTTGAAGGACGTGTTGCGCGAAATTACGAACAGCTCTTTGAAACGCGACAATTCCGTGATGACATCCTCGGTCATACCGTCGGCGAAGAACTCCTGTTCGGAGTCACCGCTCATATTGAGGAATGGCAACACCACAATTGAAGGCTTGACCGGCAGGGATGGGGTATTGCCCGGGCGGCGCGGCGACGGCGCCGCCATGTCGAGACGGTACACCCGCACCGGCTCCGCTATGTTCTTGAGTCGACGTTCGCCGAGATCCTCGAAGCTCAGGTTTAGATTCCGGGCCACTTCGGTGAAGACCTTGGCAGATACGCAGATGCCGCCTGGCTCGGCCAGCTCCTGCAATCGGCTCGCGAGATTGACACCGTCTCCGTAAAGATCCCCGCCCTCGACCAGCACGTCGCCAAGATTGACGCCGATGCGCAGATGGACGGGCTTCCCCTCGGGTTGCTCCTTATTGGCGGCGGCCATGGCTTGCTGCAGGCCGGCCGCCATTTCCACGGCGCTGACGGCGCTGCCAAACTCGGCAAAGAGGCCATCGCCCATCAGCTTGAATACGCGGCCGCCGTATTTTTTGATCAGCGGCTCTACCAGATTGATGCGACGCGCCCGGAGGAGAGCCAGCGTGCCGGCGTCATCCTCGCTCATAAGCCGACTGTATCCAACCACGTCAGCGGCAAGGATCGCAGCAAGGCGGCGCGTCACGGTCATGGCAAGAACTCCAGCCTCCGCAGCCGTTGGATGCCAGGATCGGTGCCAACGCCACCCGTCGCGTGGAGCGCACGAGGTGGGACGCGGCCACGCGTGTCAGGGTCTTGTGCCTCGGGGCCCCTCTTCTCCTACGGCCTGCAGGGGAATGGTAGGACGAGGTCGATGCGAAGGCGAGTCCCAAGTGAGCAGCGCGCGGCAATCGGCAGAACTGTCAGTTGCAAACGCGAGCACTTTTTAGTCCTCGCTGTACCTGGAAAATTCCCATGCGACGTTGCGGGGAATTGAAGAGGCGGCGCAAATGATCATTTGGATCGTTTCACCAGCTTGCAACTTTACCTTCGACCTCAGCGGCGGTCGCGCTGACTTGGCAGTCTAGCCTGCCGAGACAAGCCCCTTGCGAACGCCGAGAGGAAGACTCATCTGCTGCAATGCGCGTGGAGTTGAATGGTGGTGACGTTCAACATAGCGATATTCAAAAGATGACTTTATCTGACATCTTCGTGCAATGGCCCGGGCCTATGATGTGTTGTGAAGGCGACGAGGTGCGCTGCACTCGTCTCGAAGGTAAGTAGAATTTGGGGAATCGATTTCCCGAGAACATGCATATGCCGAGGAGCGTAACGATGCCCAACCCGTCTAACATTGAACTCATTCAAGGCTCGACCAAGGTTGGTGTCCTGGTGCCGGAGAACGAACGCGCGATGCGCCTGGTGGTGACCGACCAGCGCTATCGCCTACTCGACGGCAGCCGCTTCCCGAGCGTACGTCAAGCGGAGCTGACGGTGGAGCGGCTCTCCAACTTCGTGGATCGTCCGCCTTCCGCTCACGCCGCCTAGACTAGGCGCGCCAGAGCTGTCCGCGGCTTTTCACTTTTTCAAGAGTGCGGAACAGGGCCTCGTCATTCGGTGCGACATCATGCCCGTGGGGCTGCGGCGGAGCGACGCGCCAGCCGAGCGCGGCAAGGACTGGCGGCGCTTCGTAATAGCCCGCCAAGGCTTCGGCCAGCAGCGCCTTGAAGGCAACCGGCGCATTCAGCTCGACGATGCGGAGCTTGGCCACGCGATCGGCCGCAGCCGCCGCCAGGAAGCCGTCGTTCTCGCCAAGCGCGGTGATGACCGGCTCCGCCAGCCGCTCGAGCCTGGTGAGGTCGAGGCCGGCTTCCGACGCTGGCGGCAGCGGCGGCTCGCCTTCGTCGCCGGGCAGCATTGTATCCAGGATGGCGAGGAGCATGGTGCGGGTCATGGCCTCGCCCCCACTAAGGCATCCGCGAGCTTCAAGGCAAGCGCGCCAATGGTCGAACCGGGATTGCAGGCTCCAGCCGTCGGGAACAGGCTGCCGTCGGCGACGATCACGTTGGGCACTGCATGGCAGCACCCGTCGGCATTGGTGACGGAGGTCGCAGGATCGCTGCCCATGCGCGCCGTGCCCAGGAGATGCCAGCCGGTATAAGGCGCCAGCGGCACGCGCACGATGCGATGGGCGCCCGCCGCGCGCAGCATCTCCTCCGCCCGTGCCATGCCGAAATCGAGCGCGCGACGCGCCTCGCGTGACAAGGTGTATTCCACCCGGACGCCGGGCATGCCGTCCGCCTCCATCTCCCTGGCCATCGTGACGCGGTTGTGCAACTCCGGCAGATCTTCCGCCATCACCAGCACGGCCATGGAATGGCGGAACTCCTCCCGCAGCAGGCGCTGCGCCTCCGCACCCCACGCCGGCTCGAGGCGAGAGGCCTGGACCAGCAGCGGGTTCTCCCGCGTGACCTGCAGATGGATGCCGCGCTTGAATCCGCGTGTTTCGTCCGTCTCGTAGAATTCGTGCGAGTAGAGCGCGCAGCCGACCGGACCCACCGGTCCGTCCAGCTCCTCCGTGAACATGCCGCGCACATAGGCCGCTGGATGGAACATGAGATTGCGGCCGAGCGCGGGCGACTCGATACCCGACGCCATCAACAGGCGTGCTGTCCCAATGCCGTTGCCAGCCACGACGATGGTGGAGGCCGGCTGCCAGCAATCGCGGCCGTTGCCGTCGCGATAGCGGATGCCGGTCGCCACGCCGCCTTCCACCACGATCTCCTGCACGATGCAGTTGGTGCGCAGGCCGACGCCGCTGGCGATCGCCCGCGGCCAATAGGTGAGGTCGGTCGAGGATTTCGCACCGTTGGCGCAGCCTTGCTGGCATGGGCCGCAATGATTGCAGGCTTCGCGCGTGCCTTCGGTCACGGTGTTGATCGCGGCATCGACCGGCCACCAGTGCCAGCCGAGCGCATCGAACGCCCGTGCTGCCTTAGCGCCGAGACGGCCCAGCGGCAAAGGCGGCATGCGCCGTGATTTCTTCGGCGGATAGGCCGGATCTCCCGCCAGCCCCGACACGCCGAAGGCCTCGTCGTTCAGGTCGTAATAGGGCTCCAGATCGAAGTAGGAGAACGGCCAATCGTCGCCCACGCCGTCCAGCGTTCGGATCTTGAAGTCCGAGGGGTGCAGGCGCGGGAAGTGCGCGGCCCAATTGATGGTCGAGCCGCCGACGCCATTCCACATCAGTGGCTTGAAGTCCGAGCCTGAATCATCGATCGGATAATCGGCGGAGATGCCGTTGCCGCCCGCCTGCAGCCGCAGGTTAGGCGATGTCGCCCAACGCCCGAGCGACAGGCGCTGCCAGTCCGGCTGCTGCGCGGGAAGGTTCGCACGATCCAGCCAATCGCCGCGTTCGAAGCACAGGATGCGCAGGCGAGGCGCGCGGCCGGCCAGCCGCCGGGCGAAGGCCGCGCCGCCCAACCCAGCCCCGACGATCGCAACATCGATCGGGCCAAACTTGATCTGTCTGCCGGACGCCATGGAATGCTATCGCATGACCAACACTGTTAGGATCATGCGACAACGGCGCGCATTCGGCAATCATACGCCATATGGCCGGTCGAGCTAGGCTCATCGACATGTGATCGCGACGAGTTGCGACAAATGTTCCGCACTTACGTGGAACAGGCCGCGCCATTCCTGACGCGGCCTTTCCTTAGGCGCTCTCGCTCGCCTTCAGGCGGACGAGCTTGCTGAGCAGGGCGTCGAAGCCCTGTCCCTCACCCGCGTGGAGATCGATGCGCCCGACCTTCTCCACCAGGCGCTCGAGGCGCTCGAGCTCCTTCAGACGGAGCAGAAGCGGGTTCTCCTCCATCAGCTTGGCGGTGTTCAGGAGCGAGCGCGTGGCCGCAGTCTCCTCCTGGCGGCGGATCAGGTTGGCCTTCGCCGTCCGTTCCGCCTCCACCACCTTGTTCACGAGCTCGCGGATCTCGCCGGGCAGGATCACGTCCTTCACGCCGAGCTCCGTCACCTCGATGCCAGCCTCGCCGAGGCGCTCGCGCACGAAGCTGCGCAGCTCCGCGTCGAGCACCGACTTGGCCGACAGCACCTCGTCCAGGGTGCGGGCCGCCACCGCCTCGCGGATCGCGAACTGCACCAGACGGTACAGCCAGCCATCCACGTCCACGACCGCGCTCACCGCGCGCTCGGGATCGACGATGCGACGCAGTGCCGTCAAGGTCACACGCAGGGCGATGCGGTCCTTGGTCAGCATCTCCTGCGCGGTGATCTCGACTGCCTGCGGACGCAGATCGACGCGCTTGATCTCGATCTTGCGGCCGACGGTCCAGAAGGCGTGACGCCCCGATGCCAGGCGCTCGACCAAGCGACCTTCGACGTACAGCAAGCCTGCCTCGTGGTTCTCGACGACCGTCTCCATCACGTGCGGGTTGCGTGCACGCTCGATCAGCGACAGGTGACGCACGCTGACCTTCGGATCGCTGGTCACGTCGATCCGCTCGACCGTGACCGCGGTTGCGACCTTCCAGTAGACGCGCACCTGCCAGGGCGCCATCAAGTGCGTCGGACGCCCGTCGAGGCTGACGATCGCCAGCTCATCGGCGCGGGTCTCCACCGCCTCGAACAGCTGGGCCGCGATCTCCGGCCGCTCCGCCTTCAGCACCGCATAGCGGTCCGCCGGGAACTCGGTGCGCACGACGTTGAAGCTCTCCGCCTTCAGCGCGCCGCGCGGGTCGAACAGCCGATGCAAGCCCGGCTCCAGGACACGCACGGTGCGGCCGTCGCGCAGCAACAGCGCGCGCTCACCGTCCTTCACCAACACACGCAGGAACAAACCAGCGCGAACCATTTTGCCCTCCATCCATGCGCCGCGCGGCCCATGCCGCGAAGCGTCGTTTCAGATCCGAGGAACCGGGTTCCGGACGCGTCTTCCTTCGAGAACGGCGGGCCCGGGCTTCAGCCCGACGGAGCGCGCGTACAGATCTCCCCGCCACCGAACTTTCGTTCAGCGTTGGAAAGCTGGACTCGCGTTCCGCGCGGGCGGTATCCGCCCCGGCGCAGAGCCGGTCTCAAAGTGTCTGGTTCGTTCGAGAGGCCTTTTGGCCAGACGACCGGACCGCGACTGAAGCGCGCGTCCGGTTCCCTTCAGAGGTTGTCAGCGTGACAAGCTGAACCGGAGCGCAGGAGTGGGATTCGAACCCGCGACTGGATGGTCTATGTCCATCTGCTCTACCTGACTGAGCTATCCTCGTTGTGCATCCGACCGGATTTGAACCGGCGACCTCCGGATTTCTCCGGCGCTCTCACCTGACTGAGCTACGAATGCCATGTCTTCGTTCGGCGGAACACGAGATACGCAGAGCGCACCGCGCCGGCCGGGACTAACAGCCCGGGCCCAGGGCCTCGCGAAGGAGCGGCGTTATGATCCCGCTCTTCGAAAAGAGCAAGTAGAATCTGCACTGCAGGTTGCAGCGGCTCTTCAGGTTGTGGCCGGCTCGACACATGGCACCGATCAGCGCAGTGTTGCGTTAAGCATCGGCGGCCCCATATTTCGTCGGTGTTCCAATGGGATTTGCTCCATGTCGCGAACACTGATCATCATCGGACTGTTGATCGTCGCGGTGGGCGTACTCTGGCCCTGGCTGCAGAAGATCGGTCTCGGCCGGCTGCCCGGCGATTTCGTCATCAGGCGGGAAGGCTTCACCTTCTACGCGCCGATCGCGACCTGCATTCTCATCAGCATCGTGCTGTCGGTCGTGTTCTGGTTCCTGAGACGCTGATAGCGGGAGGATCAAGCTATGGATTTTCGCCAACCCACCCGTCGCGCCGTCCTCGCCGGCGGGGCAGCGCTGGCCGCCTCGGCCGTGGCATCTCCGGTGAGCGCACAGGCGCCGCAGGTCCTCATGCGCCCCATTCCATCGAGCGGAGAAACGATTCCGGCGACGGGCCTCGGCACCTGGATCACCTTCAATGTCGGCAATGATCCCGTGTTGCGCGACGAATGCGCGGCAGTGATGGCAGCCTTCTTCGAGGCCGGCGGGCGCATGATCGATTCCTCGCCGATGTACGGCTCGTCCCAACCGGTGATCGGCTACGGCCTAGAGAAGCTCGGTTCGCCGCCCGTGTTCTCAGCGGAGAAGGTATGGACTTCGTGGGGCTCCAACGGCCCGGAGCAGATGGAGCAGTCGCGGCGCTATTGGGGCGTTCCGCACTTCGACCTCATGCAGGTGCACAATCTGCTCGCCTGGCAAGACCATCTGAAGACGCTCTACGCCATGAAGGAGGCGGGCCAAGTGCGTTATGTGGGGATCACGACCTCGGAGGGCCGACGCCACGACCTGTTCGAGGAGGTCATGCGCAAGGAGAGGCTCGATTTCGTGCAGATCACGTACAACATCGTCGATCGCGAGGTGGAGGAGCGCCTGCTGCCGCTGGCGCGCGACCGCGGCATCGCCGTCATCGTCAACCGACCGTTCCAGCAAGGCGACCTGACGCGCCGGCTCGAAGGTGAAGAACTGCCCGAGTGGGCCAGCGAGATTGGTGCCAGCAGCTGGGCGCAGTTCATCCTGAAGTTCATCCTGTCGCATCCCGCCGTCACCGTCGCGATTCCCGCGACCACGCGCGTCGATCATGTGCGCGAGAATGTGGCAGCCGCCAGCGGCCCGCTGCCGGACGAGGCCATGCGGCAGCGCATGGCGGCCTATATCGAGCAGCTCTGATGCGGAGTTCCGATGAGTGAGTGGTGGGGCTACCGCCTCTCGGACTTTCTGCTGTTCTCCCCCCGCGCTTATTGGCGCCTGCTCGAGTTGCACAACGAGGCGCTCTGGCCCTTGCCGCTGCTAACGCTCGCGGCCGGGCTTCTCGCGGGCGGCCTCGCGCTGCTGCGGCCGAAAGCAGCCTCACGAGTTATTCCGCTGCTCCTCGCCGTGCTTTGGGCGTGGGTGGCCTGGAGCTTCTTCTGGAACCGCTACGCAACCATCAACTGGGCAGCCATTTATGTCGCGCCCATCTTCGCGTTGCAGGCGATGCTTCTGTTCGTGCTCGGCGGCCCGCGCCAAGTGGATCCCGATGGGCGAGGCTGGTGGCGCGCGATTGTCGTCACGCTGCTCGCCGTGGCACTGCTGTATCCACTGCTGGCGCCACTCAGCGGGCGTCCGTGGAGCCAGGCGGAGATATTCGGCATGGCGCCCGATCCCACGGCGACCGGTACCCTGGCGCTGTTGCTCCTCACGCGCGCGCGCTGGTGCGTCCTCCTGTTTCCGATTCCGGTTCTGTGGTGTCTGGCAAGCGGCATAACGCTAGGGGCGATGGATGCGTCCCTGGCGTGGGTGCCACCGTTCGCCGCCCTTGCGGCCTGCGCGCTGGCCATCGCGCAGCCTCGCAAAGCGGCGCGACCGCGAGTCTAAGGCGCGCCTAGAGCCCGAGCGCCGTGCGCGTTGCCGGACCGGCGATGCCGTCCGCCGTCAGGCCGCGTCTCGCTTGAAAGGCCTTGAGCTGCGCTTCCGTTGCTGGCCCGAAAACGCCGTCCACTTCGAGCGCGAAATCCGCCCTGGTCAGTGCTTCCTGGAGAGCGACGACGTCGCCGCCCTGCATGAAGGGCGAACGCAGGCGCAGCAGCCGTTGCTCCGCGATCTCGGCGGAAACCCGGATCGGCGGCGCGCCGGACAGGATCTCCTCGGTGATGGCGACACCCCGCACTGTGAGAGGCAGTGGCAGCGCCCAGGCCTGGGCATCCACCAGTTTCTGCAGCGCATCCATGCGGTAGACCGTCTTGCGCAGGAGCGTGTTGGAATGGTTCGCCAGCCAGTGACGGCGAGTCGCGATGTAGGTCGTGATCCATTTCTTCTCGTCGCTGTCCCCCGGCCGCTTGATGGCGGCGATGGTGCGATCGCGCATCCGTGCCCAGGAACCGTGCACCACGCTGTCATACACCGTGGTCACGCCGAGCGCGGTCGTGATGCCGAGGGACTGCGCCGCGGTCGCCGCCGGTGCCCAATAGACGCGATCGAAGAAGCCGTCCTGGCAAGCTTGCATCACCGGATCGTCGCCCGCCGCACGCAGCAGCGACTTGAAGCTTTCGTCGTGATTGAGCGCGGCGTCGATCCCTTCGAGCCGCGGCAGGCTTGGCCGCAGCCGGTCCGCGAACGCCGCCTCCCGCATGTCGCAATAGGCCTTGATCAGGAGATAGAGATTGCCGCTGCTCAAGGTGGTCTGCGAACGGCCATAGGTCAGCTGTCCGGAATCGCCTGCCAGCAGTGTCACCTGGCCATATCGCCCCAGGGCGCGGCCTGTCTCAAAGATGTTGACGATGGCTTGCGCCGTGCGTTTCTGCAGTTCGTCCATGGCATGCCTCCATCAAAAAAGGGGTTACGGCCGCACGCAATAGCGGGCGGCGTCGAATAGAGCTCATCATGTCGCTTGGCCTGACAACCTATAGCTGAAAAATGTATTAAGATCAATCGCAGCGTTTTTGCTGCGGCAAGGCGGGTTTCGTTCTCAGCCAAGCTAAAACCAGGAAATCATGGGCGGAATTGGAACTGTTCTGGCACGGTTGCCAGGCTGACGGGGGCGGCGTGACCGGGTCTGCTATTTTCGCGTCACGAACCGTCACGGAAAGTGGGCGATCTTTCTCAGGAGCGAGATCGTCGGCAACCCCGCTCAGGTCTCGCGCTCGAGATCCTGTCGCGCCGCCTGCAGGAAGCGCGCGGCCTCGCCGCCGGTCACGGCGCGATGATCGAACGTCAATGACAGCGGGAGGACGCGGCGAACCTGTGGCCCATCTTTTTTCGGGAGGATCACGGAGCGTGCCATGCCCGCCCCAAGGATCGCGACCTGCGGCGGCACGATGACGAGCGCGGCATAGCGACCACCGAACATGCCGAAGTTCGACAAGGTGATGGTCTGGCCCCGCAGTTCCGCCAACGGCACCGTGCGTGCGCGAACATCCGCCTTCAGCGCATCGATGCCCCGGCGTAGGCTGGCCGCATCGCGATGACCGACATCGCGCAGCACCGGCACAATGAGGCCGTCGCCGGTATCCACTGCCAGGCCGAGATCTATGGTGGCATGCAGCCGCCGTGTCATTCTGCCGCCATCATACCAGGCATTGAGCGCAGGCGAGGCTCCGCAGCCGGCGACGATGGCGCGTACCAGGCGAACGGTGAGGTCCTCGCCCTTCTCCCAGCCGCCGATATCGGCATCATCGACCACGGTTGCCGGCACGATCTGCGCGCCGGAGCGTGCCATGTTGGCCGCCATCGCGCGCCGTACGCCTTTCAGCTCCTCCTCGGGCGTCGCAGCGGCTGCGATCCGCGCCAGCTTTTCGACATCCTCGATGGTGATGGCTCCGCCCGGGCCTGTGCCAGCCACATCTGCGAGCTCAACGCTCAGCTCCCTGGCGCGCCGGCGCACGGCGGGCGCCGCCCTCAAGCCAGGAACTGGCGGCAGAGTCGGTTGCTTCGCTTCCACCGGCGCCGCCGCTGGCTCCGTCAATTCGCCGACGATCGCACCTGTATCGGCGCGCGCACCTTCAGCGAACTCGACCAAGGACGCGCCGACCTTCACGCGTTCCCCTTTGCCTGCGCACAGCCGCTCGATCCGGCCGGACTGCGGGGAAGGAACTTCGATCACCGCCTTGTCCGTTTCGACCGAAACCAGCGGCTGATCAGCAACCACATGATCGCCCGCAGCGACGTGCCAGCTTACGATCTCCGCGTCCTGCAGCCCCTCGCCCAGATCCGGAAGCCTGAACGTCTTCATCGGAAGGCCAGAACCCGCCGCGCGGCAGCGAGAATCCGCTGCTCCTCCGGCATGTAGTGCTGCTCCAGCCGCAGCAGCGGCATCACCGTGTCAAAGCCGGCAACCCGTTCGATCGGTGCCAGCAGCGAGAGTAGGCCGTGCTCCGCGATCCGCGCCGCGACCTCCGCGCCGAACCCTGCAGTGCGTGGCGCCTCGTGGATGATCACGCAGCGGCCGGTCTTGGCGACCGACCGCAGCACGGTCTCGCTATCAAGCGGCTTCAATGTTGCTAGGTCGATGACCTCGGCGCTGACACCGCCGGCAGCCAAGCGCTCACCGGTGGCCATGGTCTCCTTGAGCATCGCGCCCCAGGTCACGAGGGTGAGGTCGCTGCCTTCGCGCACGACAAAGGCACGGTCGAGCGGCAGCGATGCGCCGTCATCTGGCACCTCTTCCTTGATCGCGCGATAGAGCCGCGTCGGTTCGAGGAACACAACCGGATCCGGATCATGGATGGCGGCGAGCAGCAGCCCATAGGCGCGAGCCGGGGAGGAAGGGATGACGACGCGCAAACCGGGCATGTGCGCGAATATCGCCTCCGGGCTCTCCGAATGATGCTCGACGGCCCGGATGCCGCCGCCGCAGGGTGAGCGCAAGACCATCGGGCAGGTGAGACGACCGCGCGTGCGCGTGCGAATGCGCGAGGCGTGGTTCATCATCTGGTCGATGATGGGATAGATGAAGCCGGTGAACTGGATCTCGGCAACCGGCCGGAAGCCCTGCGCCGCAAGGCCGACACAGAGGCCGGCGATCGCCCCTTCGGCCAGCGGCGTATCGATCACCCGTCCCTCCCCGAACTCGGCGAGCAGTCCCTCGGTCGCGCGGAACACGCCGCCATCCTTGGCAACATCCTCGCCCAGCACCACCACCGTCGGGTCGTCCCGCATGGCGCGTGTGAGGGCGCGGTTGATGGCCTGGACGAGCGTGATCTCGCTCACCTTCGGCTCCTTGCAGCCAAGGCAGCCGCGCGCTGGTCGGCAAGATCGGCGGGCAGCGTCGCATAGGTATGATCGAATATGCTCTCGACGGGCTGCGGAGCAGTCGCGAGATAGGATTCGACCGCCGCGTCGACCTGCGTGCTGAGCGCGGTCAGCATGCGCTCCTCATCCGCCTTGGTCCACAACTCGCGCTTCACAAGATAGCGGCGAAGGCGTGCGATCGGCTCCTCGTTCCAGCGCTGGCTCACTTCGGCATCGCTGCGGTAACGGCTCGCGTCGTCTGCGGTCGTATGGTCGCTGAGGCGATAGGTAATCGCCTCGATGAGGGCAGGGCCGTTGCCGGCGCGCGCCCGCGCCAATGCATCCTCGACGGCGGCACGGACCGCGATCACATCGTTGCCATCGACCTGCTCGCCCGGAATTCCCGCCGCGACTGCCTTTTGCGCCAGCGTCGCCGCAGCCGTCTGCCGGGCGACCGGCACCGAGATCGCCCAGCCATTGTTGTTGATGACGAAGACGACGGGCAGGCGCCATACGCCCGCGATGTTCAGCGCTTCAGCGACCTCGCCCTTGGAGGTCGCACCATCACCCATCACGCAGACTGCGACGCATTGCTCTCCGCGGAGCTTGAATGCAAGCGCCACACCGACCGCATGCGGAGCATGGCTGCCGACCGGAACGTTGACGGGGAAGTCATGCCTGGGACCGGAAGAAGCACTGCCGCGCTCATCACCGCCCCAGTAGAGCAGGATGTCCTGCAGAGTCACGCCGCGCCACAGCTGCGCGCCATGCTCGCGGAAGCTGGGCAACAGGAGATCTTCCTCACGCATCGCCGCTGCCACGCCAACCGCTACCGCCTCCTGCCCGAGCGACGACGGATAGGTGCCGAGCCGGCCGGTACGCTGAAGCGCCACCGCCTTCGCGTCAAACGTGCGCGTGAGCACCATCGCCTGGTAGAGGTTGATCAACTGCGTGGAATCGCGCGCAAAGTCCGGCATGGTTGCCGTCGCGTCGCCCGACGGTGAGAGAAACCGCCGGTATTCAATTGCAAACGAGGCGGTGGTGGACCGGGCGCCTTCCAACCGACGTGCCTTTCTGCCGTCCCAGCTGCGGCTAGCGCAGTGATCCCTATCCTTACCGACAACGCTATTTAAGTAGGTCGTGTCAGCCTTGACCTGTGTCAATGCCGGAAGAAAATGGCGGCGGCGTCCCCGAGAGGATTCGAACCTCCGACCTGCGGTTTAGGAAACCGACGCTCTATCCTGCTGAGCTACGGGGACGTGGGGTGAGGCAGGATCCGGTCGGCAGCCCTTATAGCAGAGCCGCCCTGGCCTGTCAGGTCCCGCCTCAAAGGCCTTAATCCAGCGCTTCCAAGGCCTTGACCGCCGCGTCACTGGTGGCGCCCCTGGGCGCGGTCTTCAGGAGCGGGTCGGGGGCGGCGGTCAGCAGGATGGTGACGGTGCGGTCGTAGGCAGCCGGATCGAGCCGTCCGAACGGAATGCGGTCCACCTGCACCAGATCGTTGGCCGCCCAGATCGAGCGCAACAGGGTCGCCAGTTCCGGCACCGGCGGCGGCACGATCTCGACCAGGAACTCCGCCGCCTTGCGCGCCTCGTGGGCGGCGTTTCGCCAGCCGGCGCGCACGGCTGCGAGAAAATGCGCGATGCGTTCGACGCGGTCGGAGTATTTCAGATCCTTCGCACGCACATAGACGCCGTCCTCCAGGATCGCGGTCCCCACCTGCTCATAGAAGAAGACGCGATAGTCGAAGGTCGTCTTGCCATGCAGCCCGAGCTGCGCTGGCAGCGCATAGCTCTGGCCGGTGAAGCAATCGCTTGCGCGCTGGCGATAGGCATCGGGATCGAGTCCCTCGCGCAGGATGGTGACGCCGTCCGCCTCGCCATAAATGCCAAGGCCGACCTTCGCCATCCAGGCATAGAACGCGCCCTCCCGCCCGCCGGACCACAGCGATATGTTCATGCCCCTGAGGTCCTTGGGCTCCTTGATCGGCTTGCGGCAGGCCAACACTAGGCCGGATTTCTGAAAGATCTGCGCGACGTGAAGAATGTCCGCGCCGTCCGCCCGCACCTTGAGCGCCCGAGGCATGATGTCGACGGCAAGGTCAGCGTCGCCGGTCGCCAGCATGGCCGAGGGCGCGCGCTTGTCGGCGATCACGAATGTGGGATCGAGCCCTTCGCGCGCGAACCAGCCGCCGGCTTTCGCCAGGTAATAGCCGATCGTGCGCGCCGACGGCCCCTCCGGGAGCGCCACCACGATCGGCGTTAGCTCGGTATCCTGGGCGGCAGCGGGTGGCTGGGGCGCCGCCGCAGCGAAGATCAGGACCAGCAGGGCGGCAGGTCCGCGCCTATGTCGCTGCTGCCGAACCGGCGCCTCCACGACCCATCTCGCCTTGCATCTCATTGCAGGGCAGATTACAGGCGCATCCTGGCGGCGCGCAATCGATCCGCGCGGTCGCTGGCTGCGCGAAAGCGAGAGGTTGATGCAAATCCGATCTGTCGGCATCGCCGGCGCTGGCGCCTGGGGCACCGCTCTTGCCATCCAGGCGGCGCGTGCCGGCCTCGTCACCACCCTGTGGGCGCGCCGCCCGGAAGCGGCGGCCGCGATCGCGACGAGCCGCCAGAACCCCGACTATCTGCCCGGCGCCACGCTGCCGCCGGAGGTCACCGTCACCGCACAGCTGGCGGAGGCGCTGGCCGCCGATGCCGTGCTTTACGTCCAGCCGGCACAGCATCTGCGCGCCTTATGCATGGCGGCGCGCGATGCCTGGCGCGCGGGCACGCCGCTGGTGCTGTGCGCCAAGGGGATCGAGCTGGGCAGCGGCCTCCTGCTCACCGATGTGGTGGCGGAGCTGCTGCCGCAGGTGCCAGTCGCCGTCCTTTCCGGCCCCAGCTTCGCCGGCGAGGTGGCGGCCGGCCTGCCGACGGCGGTGGTGATCGCCAGCCCCGATGCGGCGCTCAACGAAGCGCTGATGCTGGCGCTGTCGCACGGCGCGTTCCGGCCCTACGGCAGCCTGGACCCGGTCGGCATCGAGCTCGCGGGTGCGGCCAAGAACGTGCTCGCTATCGCCTGCGGCATCGTGATGGGACGGAACCTCGGCGAGAATGCCCGCGCCGCCCTGGTGACGCGCGGCCTGGCCGAGCTGGCGCGCCTCGCCCATGCGCTCGGCGGGAGGGCGGAGACGATGCTGGGCCTCGCCGGCGTCGGCGATGTGGTGCTGACCTGCAACTCGATGAAGTCGCGCAACGCCTCCCTCGGCTTTGAGTTGGGGCGCGGCCGACCTCTGGCGGAGATCCTGAAGGAGCGGCGCAGCATCGCCGAAGGCGTGCCGACCGCCGCCGCGCTCGAGCAGCTGGCGGCGCGGCTGCAGGTCGACATGCCGATCGCCCACACCGTCGCCGCCATCCTGTCCGGCCGTGCCGACATCGACCAGGCGATCCGCGATCTGCTCGCCCGCCCGCTGAAGCACGAAGGCTGAGCGGTCTGGATAATCCACGAACGCCAGTCGTTCACCGCCGCGACATCGCTATGCCTAACGAATCGCTAACGTTTGGGTGACACCCTAACGAACCCGAAGCACCGTGGCGCTTCGCCGCGACTCGGCGAGGCGAGATATCATGAAGCTTCGACCGCGGAAGCAGGAGGACGACGTGAACACGGAACGTCTGCTGTGCGCGACCGATGGCTCGCCGCCTTCCGAGAAGGCCGTGGCCTACGCGGTCGGCTTGGCCGAGGAGATGCGGCGCCCTATCACCTTTCTGCTGGTCGCCGACGGCGCGCTGGAGACGGCGCCGGAGATGTGGGACGAGGCGCGGGTAAAGGCGCAGAACCTGCCGCCGGACAAGGAGCTGCTGGCAGCGCTCAAAGCCGCCTTGGAACGAAAGCTGCTCAACGTGAAGCTGGTACGCGCCTACGGCTCCGACCCGGCGGAGGCGATCGTCGGCTATGCCGAGCGCAACGGCTATCACCACATCATCGTCGGCTCCGAAGGGCGCACCGGCGCCAAGCGCATGCTGCTGGGCTCGGTCGCCGAGGATGTCGTCACCCGCGCCCACTGCCCCGTCACAGTCGTGCGGTGAGCGGCCCTCGCACCCCGTCATCATCCGTTACACACGATTCCGCGAGCAGCCTCTTGTGCCCGCGCCGAAATTTCCTATTTCCAGGGTCGGCGCTTTGATGTATTTTCCGCGCCCAGCTGAAACTGCGTAAGAGTGCTTTGATGTACGCCTTGCGTCACCGACGACGTATCCCCGAGAGCCTGCCGGGCGGGATGGTCGTTCGTACGCAAGGACCGGAGCACCTCCATTAGCGAGGTGATCCTCCAGGCGGCGGACGACCGGGCAAACCGGCGAAACGTTCGAAGACCTGTTGTGAAGGATCACCACCGATGAAACTCATCAAGCCCGAGTACCTGATCAAACCTGAACCGGCCGTGCTGGCTGGCGCCGTCGAACGCCTGTACGACGACGTGTTTGGCCCAGCACGGTTCCACAAGGCTTCCTACCTGTTCCGAGAGGGCGTCGAGCCTGTTCGTGAGCTGAGCTGGATCGCGCTGGAAGGCGACCGATTGGTGGGCGCCATCCGCTACTGGTCGATCCTGGTCGGCGAGAGTGGCCATCCGGCCTTGCTGCTCGGCCCGCTCGCGATCGCGCAGGACCGCGCCGGCAAAGGCATCGGCCGCGCCCTCATGTTCAAGACGCTCGATCTTGCCGCGCAGCTTGGCCACGATCTCGTGCTGCTGGTCGGCGACGTCGATTACTACAAGAGATTCGGCTTCGTTCCGGCGACGCCGCACGGCTTCGTCATGCCGGGCGAGACGCGGCCCGACCGCCTGCAAGTGGCCCCGTTGAAGGACAATGTCCTGGGCCGGATTGCGGGGGAGGTTCGCCACCTGCACAGCGGCCTGCCGGCTGTCGCCGCAAAGGCGGCCAGACGCGCGCCCCGCAGAGCCCGCGCCCGCTAAGCTGACCGGAGAGTAAGCTCACGCCCGTCGGACCACGTCCGACGGGCTGCTTGCTTGTACGGCCAACAAGCACCCGACGCTGCCCAATGAATGGTCAACTCAGGTGCGGAGCTTTCGCCGCCTGCTGTCGCCCTTGTCGCCCTCTCCGCCTTTCGGCGGCGACTTTGCGGCGCGGCGGCGCGTCTCGGCGTTCTCTTTCGCGAGTTCCGGCTGGGCTGCGCTCGGCTCATTCGATTCGATGAAGTGCCCCGCGCTGTCGCGCTCGACCGCGGGTTTGTCACGCTCTTTGTCGCGTCTCGGCATGTCTCGCTCCATAGCTGCTTTCTCGGTCAACCATGGCCGGTTGGACGCGTTCCACTCGCCTCGTGCGTGGCTGTTTAGGCCCTCCGGCGCTCGGCGCCGTGCTCGACCAGCGTCTCGCTCCGCGAGAACGGGACTTCGATCCGGATGTCGCAGACGAGGCCGCTGGGCTCCCATTGCCTGGCGACTGTGCCATTCAGATGGCTCTGGACAACCGTATCGATGAGCATTGTGCCGAAGCCGCGGCGAGTCGGCGGCTCCGACAGCCTCGGTCCGCTCTCCTCAATCCAGCTCAGGCAGATCGCCGGCGAATCATGGCCGGTTGTGGACCACTTCACGATGACGCGGCCCTGCCCGGTCGAGAGCGCTCCGTATTTACCGGCATTCGTGGCGAGCTCGTGAATAATCATCGACAGCGACTGGGCGACAGCTGCGGGGAGACGCAAGGCAGGACCTTCGATAATGCATCGCGACAGCGAGCAGCCCTCACCGCTGTCCCGGAATGCGGCAAGCTCGTTTCGGATCAAGTTCGCCATATCCGCGTCGAGCCATGCCGATTCACTCAGCAGTGACTGAACGCGACCGAGAGCGCCGATCCGGCCCTCAACAGCGGCGGCAAGCGCATGGCTGTCGCTTGTCGTCTCGGCGCTCAGCCGCACGCTTGCCTGAATCATGGCCAGCATGTTCTTGGCACGATGCTCGACCTCGCGCGTCATCAGATCACGTCGTGCTTCGGCCTCGCGGTGCTTCGAAATGTCCTCGACCACGACGACCACGTGACCCGGACTGCCCGGCAGAAGCGATGCGAAGACGCGAACGGGCAGGCGGCTGGCATCGGCGCGCACGACATCCTTCTCGTAGCTCTCGGGACCTCGACCTTGCCTCACCTTCTCGATGGCGCCTTTGTCCGCCTCATGGAATTCCGGCGCCGTGACGGCGTTCCAGCTCCACCTTCCAAGCGCCAGATGGTCGCGGGAATGCCCGGTCATGGATAGTAGGCGGTCGTTTACCGCGACGGCCGAACCATCGAAGTTCAGAATGGCCATGCCGGCAACGCCGGAGTCGAAGACGGCGCGGAAGTTTGCCTCAGCGTCGCGTTGTGCTTGTGCGCGCGCCAGCTCGAGCTGGGCATCCTTCACGCGCCGCGTGTCACGAAATGCCAGGGCGACAAGCGCCCACAGGAGCAGAATCGCTGGCCCACCGAATAGGAGCTCCGCCTCCAGGCGTTCCTTCCAGCGTCCCACCACTGCAGCCGCATCCCGGGCGACCAGCGCGTAGAGGGGGTAGCCACTCACTTTGCGAAAGGCGACCAGACGATCCACGCCGTCTACAGGCGAAACCCCGCGCATGATGCCGCGCTCCAGGCCCCCGTTGATTCCTCGGATGTAATCGCTCTCTTGGGGTATTGGAGGAAGCGGTTTCTCAAATCCGGGATTTCGAGCAAGGATTTCGCCGTCGGCGCGAACGAGGGCGACAACGTCATTCGCCTCCGTCGTGAGGTCGGCGAAGCCCGAGGACACGTGATTGGGCTGTACGGAGATATTGATGACGCCGTCAAACGCGTCATCGGGCAAGCCATTGCCCGATCCGCTGCGCCGCTGACTGACGCCGAAGAAGAGGAAGTTGTCCAGGCGTCCAATATTGACTTTGCTGACATGTGTGACAGGCGCGTCGGGTTTGCTCAGGTCGCGCACCCACTCGCGGTCCTTGAAGTCACGATCACGCGGCACCGGATACACATTCGCCGTCAGCAGCAGATAGCCGTCACGATCGAGCACCGCCACCGTCTGCACCAGCGGGAGCGACGGGATCAGCGCGCGTAGTTGTTGATGAAGGTCATACTCGCGCGCCCGGATCTCGGAATCCGACAAGCCGCGCAGCAGATCATTGACGCGGTCGGCCGCGAGACGATGCGCCTCCAGGATGCGCAGGCTGTATTCGGCCGTCGCGTCGGCGCTGCGGGCGAGCTCACGCTCGGTCTGCTGCCAATTCGTGTGAAACTCTTGCGTGGAGAGACCAGCGAGAAGGACGACAGGGATCGTTGCCGCCGACAGCAGGAAAGCGACAGGCCACCGCGAATCCGGCTTCGGTGCACGCGCAATGTGAAGGTTTTTGGCCCCCATAGCCCCTGTCCTGCGACGGCCAGAAGACAATGCGCTCCCGGCTGGTTCTGTGTCAAATGTACGTCCGTGCAGCATTGAGGGGAAGTAACGCCTGCGGCCTCGGAGATAGTCGGCCGGGACAAGCGCTTCGGCTCGCACTCAGGCTGATACGGGTTCCACATCGTGGAACCCCCTATCTACTGGGCAAAAACCATGTATTAGTTGGTTTCGTTCAAAGCAACGAGGGCGGGAGTCGCCTCCCGCCCTTGCAATCTATCGCAGCACCAAACCTCAGCCCAGGTGCATCCACACCGACTTGGTCTGGGTGACGGTGGTCAGTGTCTCCAGGCACTTGTCGCGGCCCATGCCGGACTGCTTGAAGCCGCCCCAGATCGAGGTCATGTCGCCATGGTCGAAGCAGTTGACCCAGACGATGCCGGCCTCGATGTCGCGCGCCGCCTTGTGGGCCACCGACACGTCGGAGGTCCAGATCGAGGCCGCCAGGCCATAGATCGAATCGTTGGCCATGGCGATCGCCTCATCCAGTTTCTTGTAGGTGAGGACTCCGGTGACGGGCCCGAAGATCTCCTCCTTGGCGATGCGCATGTCGTTCTTGACGCCGGTGAAGAGCGTCGGAGAGACGTAGCAACCCTTGTCCAGGCCCTTGGGCACAATGCCGCCCATGGTGAGCTTGGCGCCTTCCTTCTTGCCGATGTCTATGTAGGAGAGCACGCGCTTCTGCTGCTCCTTGGTGACCAGCGGGCCCATCGTCGTCGACGGATCGAGCGGGTCGCCGGGCATGAAGCTCTTCTTCGCCTTCTCCTGGAACCTGGAGACGAATTCGTCGTGGATCTTGGCATCGACGATCAGGCGCGAGCCGGCGTTGCACACTTCACCCTGGTTGCCGTAGATGCCGTTGACCGCGTACTGCACGGCGGTGTCGAGATCCGGCACGTCGCCAGTGATGATCTGCGGGGTCTTGCCGCCGCACTCGGTCGTGACGCGCTTCATGTTCGACTGGCCAGCATAGACCATCATCAGTTTGCCGACCTCGGTCGAGCCGGTGAAGCCGATCTTGTCGACGTCCATGTGCAGCGCGAGCGCCTTGCCCGCCTCCTCACCAAGGCCATGCACGACGTTGAAGACGCCGGCCGGACCGCCGGCTTCCATGAACAGCTTGGCCAGCAGGTTGGCTGAGAGCGGCGATTGCTCGGCCGGCTTCAGGATGACCGAGTTGCCTGCGGCAAGCGCCGGCGCTGTCTTCCACGCCGCCATCATGAGTGGGTAGTTCCACGGCACAATGCAGCCGATCACGCCCAACGGCTGACGCAGGATGTAATGGAACTCGGTCGCCGCCGTCGCGGTCACCTGTCCTTCGATCTTGTCGATGGTCTCGCCGAAGTAGTTGAAGGTCATCACCGAGCCGGGGATGTCGATGTTCAGCATCTCGCTGATCGGCTTGCCCATGTCGGTGGTGTCGAGCAGCGCGAACTCCAGCGCATTATCCTCGATCAGCTTGGCGAACTTGTAGATGACCTGCATGCGATCGCGCGGCGCCATGCGCGACCATGCGCCGGACTTGAACGCCTTGCGCGCCGCCTTCACCGCCGCGTCGACGTCCGCCGCATCGCCGCGGGCGACTTCGGCGATCACTTCGCCGGTCGCGGGGTTGATGGTCTGGAAGGTCTTGCCCTTTTTCGAAGGAACGAACTTGCCGTCGATGAAGTGGCGGGTCTCGGGCTTCAGCTTGGCCGCCGCCTTGTGCAGCGCTTTCGCATCCAGTGCTTTTGCTTGTTCGAGATTCATGATGTCGTCCTCCCTTGCGTCTCCGAAGCATTTTCCGCCGAAGTGGATCCGCGTTCGGCGCAGAAAATGCGACCAACTTTCAGACGGCGCACCAACGGATGGGCGCGCCAATCCCGTCCTGCTTATAGCCCGCCGCAAGGGATGAGCGCCAGTGCGCCCGCCTGACCCGGATGGGCCATGCCACCGCCCGCAGTAAGGCTTTAGGAATGCGTGGGAATTTGGGCGCGTTCGCGGGCACGGATGCGCTCGCGGTGCAAGGCGTAAAGACCTGATCCGACAATGAGGGCAATGCCGATCCAGGTGGTGATCGCCGGCCAATCACCGAACCACACGAACCCGACGATCACCATCCACAGCATCTGCACATAGATGAAGGGGGCGAGCGTGCCGCCGGGCGCGGCCTCGAACGCCCTGATTATGAGATAGTGGCCGAGCCCGCCCGAAATCCCGAGGGCGAAGAACAGGATCCAGACATAAGTGGAGGCGGGCTGCCAGATGAAAGGCATGACGAGCGTCAGCCCTATGAACCCGGCCACGCCGGAATAGGCGAGCGACGTGCCGGCCGAATCTTTGCGCGAGACGATACGGGTCAGGGTCGCATAGATGGAGCCGCAGCCAGCCGATCCTAGCGACAGCAACATGCCCCAATGCATCATGCCGAAGCCGGGGCGGATCACCACCAGCACACCGACGAAGCCCATGGCGATGGCCAGCCAGCGGCGCATGCCCACGCGCTCAGCCAGAAAGAAATGCGCAATCGCGGTGATCAGCAGCGGCTCGATGAAGGCGACCGCCTGTGCCTCCGCCAGCGGCACGTAGCTGACCGCGCCGAAGAAGAACAAGGTGGCGGCAAGCAGCAAGAGCGAGCGCGCGAGCTGCAGCCAGGGATGCCTGGTCACGAACATGCGCGCCCAGCGCGTGGTAGACCAGATCGGCTGGCCTACCGGTCGCTCCGCATAGAATGGCAGGAACACGATATGGAACACATAGCGCCCCCACGCGACTTGCAGCACGGGGATGTAGTGCGATGCCTCCTTCGCGAGCGAATCGAGGATCGTGAACACGATCCCGGAGCCGAGCAGGAACAGGATACCCCGCAGATGATTGTCTTTGGTCAATTGGATTGCTCAGCTGAGTGGACTATCGACCGACCTGCCTGTCGGCAGCTTGCTGGCTGCGGGCCGCACCGCGCAGTGGGCGCAGGCGTTCCTCCGCGACCGCTTCGATGGCGCGCTTGAGATCGGCATCGCCCGCCAGGAGATCCTGGAAGTCGCCTGAGCTCAGTTCCAGCAGGCGGCAATAGCCGAGAGAAACCACGTCCGCGTTGCGCGGTTGGCCGGTCAGCAGAGCGAGCTCGCCGAAGAACTCGCCGCTGCCCAGCTCCACCGGCTTGCCGGGGATCAGCACGGCGGCGGCGCCGGAAGCGATGAAATACATGGCATCGCCGCGCTGCCCGCGCCGCACGATCGGATCGCCGGGCAAGGTCATGCGCGACTTCAGCAGCAGCGCGATCGAAGCGCGCTTGTCCGGCGGCAGCTTGGCGAACAGCGGCACGCGTTCGACCAGCTCGGTCGCGGACAAGGCCACGTCCAGTCGCAGCGGCTTGTCGAGGTCGGCCCAGCGCTGGTCGCGGTCGCGCGACAGGGCATCCGCCACCTCGCCACCGACGATGGCGCGTTCCTTCCACTCCTCATAGCGATCGCTTTCCATCTGGCGCGCGATCCGGCCCAAATAGCGGCTCTGCAGCTCGCGCGTGAAGTCCGGATATTGCAGGCGCAGCGCCGTCAGCGCCTCGTCGATCGCGCGCGTGCGCTCCAGAATCAGGCCGCGGATCTCGATGGCGGTCTCTTCGCCGAGCAGGGCGGTCAGGCGATCGCGGCAGAAACCGAGCAGCTCGCCGATCACCAGCCGGCGATTGAGCATGGTCTCGCACCGTTCGGCCAAGGCGTCCGCCAGCAGCCACTCAAGGCCGACGCGATGATTGAGCCAGATGCCGAGGTTCATCCGCCAGTCATGACGCAAGGTCTGGCGTGCTGCCGCGGCATAGCCCTCGCGGCCTGTGAAACGGGCTGCCTCACGCAGCCGTCCGGCATCCGTCAACAATGTGGCGGCGATCCGTCGCGGCATGATGCCGTCCCTGAAATTCTTGAAATAGCGTGCTTCCTCCTGCGCGCTCAGGATCGTAAGGCCGATCGACAGCAGCTCGTCCAGCATCAGGTCGCCACGGCCTGCACGGATGCGGCGGAAGTGGTTGAGCTGCATCGCATAGCGGGTGGTGATCATGTCGATCGCGGCGGCAGCCAGGCCTTCGCGCCGACCGATGGCGCGTACCTCCTGATCGATCTCCTCGATCGCCAGCGACAGCGCGCGGTCGCGTAAACCGCGATCCAACGCCGACAACCGATCGAGCCTCAGCCAATGGATCAGCAGGCGCAGCGTTGAGCCATTGACGAACAGGGTCAGCAGCACGAAGCCGGTCACGCTGGTCGCGATAAAATCGCGGATCGAATCCGAGGCACCGGGATGCTCGACGATCGCCAGCGCCAGCGCCAGCGAGATGGCGCCGCGCATGCCGCCCCACATCACGACGACTTTCATGCGGTTGTCGACGCGTTCGGCAATCCCCACTGACGTCAGCAGCGGCAGCAGCCCGCCGACCACGATCAGGCGCGCCACCAGCGCGGCCACATAGAGCACGATGATGGCGCCGATCTCCGCCCAGGTCGTATGCCGCATGATGGCCGGCACCAGCATGGCGGCGAACAGGAAGATGAGCGAATTGGCCCAGAAGCCAAGCTGGCCCCAGGCGCCCGCCATCCGTTCATGGGTCGCGGGTGACATGCGCGTGCGACCGAGAGAGCCGACCACCAGCCCCGCAATGACGCAGGCGACGACGCCCGAAACATGGAAATAATGCTCGCCCACCACGAAGCTGAGATAGGCCAGCGCTACCGTCAAAGTGATTTCCGCCGTGGTGAACCCCTTGAGCAGCGGGAAGAGGTAGCAGACGCCGAGCCCCATCGCGCCGCCGAGCAGCGCGCCACCTACAAACTTGACCAGGAAGTTGCCGGCGGCTCCACCCCAGGCGGCCTCCTGCCCGCCCAGCAACATGCCGACCAGCATGGAGAAGAGCGCGATGGCGGCGGCATCGTTCAGCAGGCTCTCGCCCTCGACTAGCATGGTCAGCCGCTTGGGCGCGCCGATCTCCTTGAAAATGCCGATCACCGCCGCCGGGTCCGTGGTGGCGATGATGGCACCCAGCAGCAAGCAGGCGATCAGGCCGTATTCCGTCACGCTGGCCAGCGCGAACCCGACCACCAGCATGCAGACGATGACCGCGATCACCGCCATCAAAAGGATCGGCGCGATGTCGCTCAGCATCCGCCTGACGTCGATCGCGAGCGCGCTCTCGAACAGCAGGGCCGGCAGGAAGATAACCAGGAAGGCCTCCGACGAGATGTGGAAGCTGGACAGGACCGTCAGGAAATCGGTCACCATGGCGCCTTCCGGCATCTGGCCGCGCACGGCGATCAGCAGTCCGAGCGCGCTGCCCGCCAGCGCCAGCAGCACGGAATAAGGCAGCTTCACCCGCTGCGCCAAAGCTGGCAGCAGGCTCGTGAGGGCCAGCAGCCCGGTGATCCCGAAAACGATGAGCCCGATATTGGCCATGGATCAGCCTAGCAAGGCGGCCGGCTTCGCCCGCCCCCCCAAATGGGGGATGGAAGCAGGCGAGACTGCAGGCTTGGCCGTGAGATGCCGCATGATGTCCTGTTCTACCCCGCCTTGGTCTTGGCTTCATAGACGCCATCCCAATCGGCGGGCGGCGGGCTGAGGCGATATTCAACGATCCGCCTGGCATAGAGATCATAGAACCCGTGTAGGAATTCCGGCGCCAGGCTCCGGCATTCGCCTAAAGCGGCTTCAGCCTGGTCCCATTCCTTGGCGCGATAATGGGCCAGCAGGCGGTCTTGGGCCTCGTGGAGCGCCCGGAACGGGGGCGTGGCCGCGACAGTGCGATCACCGACGCAGGTGAAGATCCGGACCGGCAGGACCTTGCCCTTCACCCGCACACGATCGAGTTCCAGCAGGGCCAGCCCAGAGGCGCTCTCCGCCGTCTCTTGCCCTATCACCAAGTCGATGCCATAGGCCGGCGAGAGCGCCTCCAGCCGCGACGCGATATTCACGGCATCGCCCAGCACCGTGTAATTGAACCGCTGCTCCGACCCCATATTGCCGACGCATCCGGTGCCGGAATTGAGGCCGATCCCGATCTTGATCTCGACCGCGGGGCCGTCCTCGCCCGCCATGGCCGCCATCGCGGCATTGAGCTGCTCAAGGCCCGCCCGCATGTTGAGCGCCGCCAGGATCGATTTCTCGGCATGGCTGGGGACATCCATGGGCGCATTCCAAAATGCCATGATGCAGTCGCCGATATATTTGTCGATCGTCCCGTCATGCGCCTGGATGATCTTGGTCATCGGCGTGAGGAACGCGTTCATCAGCTGCGTCAGCGCCTGCGGATCAAGCGCCTCGGAGATCTTTGTGAAGCCGCGAATATCACAGAACATCAGAGTGAGCTCGCGCAGCTCGCCGCCGAGCTTCAACTGCTCCGGATGCTCACTAAGCCGATCGACCAGGATCGGCGAGAGATATTGTGCAAATTGCAGTCGGACCTGCCGTTTCTCGTGCTCCGTCCGCAGGTAGTTGATCAGCGTGCCGCTCCCGAACATCGCCGTTGCCGCGAGCGCCGGGTAGATCGGATCGAACAGATAGCCATTTTGCACGAACTGCCACCACGACGCTCCGATCGTCACCGCAATCGCTCCGACCAGAACGAAGGCGCCTGCAATGGCGCTGCGGCGGTACAGAAACGCGAGAAGCACCAAGCCAAATGCGCCAAGGTAATATTGCTCGACCTCGTCCGCGTCGTAGGGCCGCGTCAGGAACTGGCCAGCGAGTACCTGCTCCAGGATCTGTGCATGGATTTCGACTCCCGGCATATAGGGCGCCAGCGGCGTTGTGCGAAGGTCCTGGAATGCGGCCGCAGTGGCGCCGATGAGCACGATATGCCCCGCGATTCGCGCCGGATCGAAATCCGGCTCGAACAAGTCCCCGAGCGAAACGCGCCGGCTTGGCTCGAGGCCGGTATCGAAGAGCAGCAGTTCGCCGCGCTGGTTGACCGGGATTATTGCCTCGCCGATGCGCATCTTCTCGATCTGACCATCGGACGAGAGCTTGACCTGCGCCGTCTGTCCGCCGACCCCGACGCGCAGCGCATCGCCGGCCAGTGTATTGAACAGCTTGTCGCCAACGGTGACGACCAGAGGAACGCGCCGGACCACGCCATCGGGATCGGGATCGCCTGCCTGCACTTCTCCCAACCCTTGGGCCGATTTCATCAACTGCGGCAGCGGCAGCACCGCGTAGGGTCCGCCGCGAACCAGGGTGGTCGCAGCGACGTTGCTGCCCTCTGGGCCGATGGTCGCGATGCTGTAGCGATAATCGATTGGTGGTCGACCCTTGAGCTGAGCATCGTCGGAATAGACGAAGGCAAGCACCGAGGGCGAGCGCGCGAGTGCCGCTGCAAATTCAGCATCGGGATCCGGCAAAGTCGCAAGCTGCGCCCGCACAGGTCCATACTGCGGATCCGCCGGCAGGTTTTGGGCGATCGCGGCCGGAGAGGTGCGATCCGCCTCGGCGAACAGGACATCAAACGCGATCGCGGCGGCGCCCATTTCCGTCAGCCGATCGGTGATCCGCGCCAGCGTGATCCGCGACCAGGGCCACTGGCCGAACGTGTCGAGCGATTTCTCATCGATTGCGGCGATGACGACCGAGACGCTGGGATCGTACACACGCGGTTTCAGGCGCTGGTAGGAATCGAAGGTCAGGTTGCGAAGCTGTTGCAGCGGGAGCGGATCGACGGCACGCAACGCCAGCGCGCCGATCAGGATCGCCGCGCCTACCGCCAGGTCCCAACCGATTTTCATCCGCTTCCCCTCGAGAGGGCGGAAGTTTAGCATCGCGACTCGCGACAAAGACAGGGGCAGCGGAAATCATGAACGGCTTATTGGTTCCACCCAGCGTGCTCTATGCCAAGCCGGCGGTACGCAGCCGCGATGGGCTGGCCGCCGCGCAGTCGCGCGACGCGGCGGCAGCCGGCGCGCGCATTCTGGCGCAGGGCGGCCACGCGGTGGATGCCGCGGTTGCCGTCAGCTTCGCCTTGGGCGCGGTCGAGCCGTGGATGAGCGGCCTGGGTGGCGGCGGGTTCGCGACCCTGTGGGATGCCACCAAGCGCGAGGTGCGCTGCCTCGATTACGGCATGATCGCGCCGCAGGGCATCGACCCGGCCGACTACCCCCTGACCGGCGGCGCCACGACAGAGGGATTCTTTGGCTGGCCGGGCGTCCTTGAGGACCGCAATATCCTCGGCCCACACTCGATTGCCGTGCCGGGGCTCGTCTCCGGCCTTGCGCTTGCCCATCGCACCTACGGGCGGCTGCCTTGGAGCGATCTGGTGCAGCCGGCCATCGCGCTGGCGGAGCGTGGCTTGAGCCTTGACTGGTATGGCGCCCTGTCCCTGCTCGTGGAGGCGAAAGGCCTCGCTCGGTTCGAGGCAACGCGCAACCTCTATCTGCCCGGCGGACGCGTGCCCCAGCCGTTCGAGGAAGGTGCGCCGGTATTTCTCAAGCTCGGCCGCCTGATCGATACGCTGAAGAAACTGGCATCGCCGGACGGGCCGGAGCGCTTCTATCGGGGCGATATCGCCGCCGATCTGATCCGCGACTTGCAGGCGGCAGGCAGCAAGATCACTCACGCCGACCTTGAGCGCTACCAGGCACGCTTCATCGATCCGGTGGAGATCGCCTATCGCGGCGCCAAGGTGTTCGCGCCCTCCGGCCTGACCGCCGGCCCGACACTTAAGCGCGTGCTGGGCGAGTGGAGCGAGCGCCTGCCTGCGGTCGCCAAGGGCGAGAAACCGGGCGCCGCGCATTACGCCGTCTATGCGGAAGCGCTCGACCGTGCTTATCGCGATCGTCTGCAGACTATGGGGGCCAGCGACAGCGAGACGCGGCCGAGCTGCACCAGCCATTTCTGTGTCGCCGACAAGGACGGCAATGTCGTCGCCTGGACGCAAACCTTGCTGTCGCGCTTCGGCTCCTTCGTGCTCTCGCCCTCGACCGGCATCCTGATGAACAACGGCATCATGTGGTTCGATCCGGTGCCGGGAAAGCCGAACTCGATTCGCCCTGGCGCGCGACCGCTCAGCAACATGTGCCCGACGGTCGCGCTGTCTCCGCAGCTCGGTGCGCTGGCGATCGGCGCCTCCGGCGGACGCAAGATCATGCCGGCGGTTGCGCAGATCCTGTCCTTCCTGGCGGATTTCGGAATGGATCTGGATGGCGCGTTCCACTGTCCGCGCATCGATGTCAGCGGCGGCGAGGTCGCGCTGATCGATCGTCGGCTCGATCCATCCGTGTTGAAGGAGATCGGCAAGAGCATGAGGGCCGAGCTGACGGACCTTGCGCCCTATCCCGCACAATTCGCCAATCCCAGCGCGACACAGGCTGCGCCTGATGGTGTAAGACTGGGTGCGACCGACCTCGCCTCGCCGTCGTCTGGCGCGGTGGCGCCATCAGATTTGCTTTAACGACGGAGTTGTCATGAGACACGCTGCCTCGCTCGCGGCCTTTCTGGCGCTGATCGCGCTGCCCGCCTTGGCCGATCCCATTGTCGATGAGAAGTCGACGACCGAGACCAGTATCACCATGGATGACAAGGCCTATCTCATCCACACCATCAACCGCTGGCACGATGTCACGTCCTTCTATGACGACCGTACCGGCACGGGCGAGATGAAGCGGTACCTGGTGGAGTCGGAGATCGAGCGCCTGAGCCGCGAAGCGGACGAGGAGGAGATCGACATTCAAAGCTCCGTCTTGCGCATCAAGGCCCGGCCGCTGACACCACGGGGCCTCGGCGAGGCCATGACCATGGAAACCAAGGCGGACGAGGTCGCGGTCTCCGGCCCCTATGTGATCGCGACCTTGTGGGGCTGCTGCGTCGAGCAGCCCAGTCACGAGGTGTTCAGCCTCTACACCGGCAAGCGGCTGTTCAGCGCGACGGGCGAAGGCGAATCCGGCGACTGGCTGACCATGGGCAAGAAGGCCCCGAACTACGACCAGCGTATCGTGGCCGCGCATATTGCGTTCACGGCGCGCGATGCGGACGAACTGAGTGAAGATCGGGACGTCGTCGGCCTCATCACCTACGCGACCGAGGCGGAGCCGCTGCAGCGCCTGACCCTGCGCGCACCGGGTGGCCGGGACAGCGATCTGCCGCTGGAATGGACGTCGAAGCTGCTCTGGCTGACCAAGCGCGAGCCGGAGGGCATCGACCACGCCTTCTTCGAGCAGGTCGGCGTTGCCCAGGAGGTCTATACCGGCATCACCTTGCGCCTGCGCCTCGATGATCAGACCAATATCGACATCCCGCTCGTCGCCGATCGGCTGGTGCCCGGCGAAGCCAAGCTGCCCGACGGCTATGCGCTGACGGAAGTGGCGGTGGAATAAGGCAACAGCCCCTAGCTCGGCGCGTCGCCGGCTTTCAGCTCCATGCTGAGGCCGAAATCCTGGAAGCCGATGGCGTGCCAGAAGGCGATGCCGGCCTTGTTGCCGATGGCGGCCTCGATCTGCACGGGGCGATCCTTCGGGAACACATCGCGGCGGAGCAGTTGCATCGCCGCCCGCCCCCAGCCCTGTCTCCTTTGGTCGCGGCAGATGAAGAAGTGCCGGACGTACGCACCGCGATCCTCCAGCCGCCACACGGCATAGCCCGTGACGCGCTCGCCCCGGCGGAACAACAGCACCTCGTATTCTCCGGTTTCGATCCAGCGCGTCACGCGCTCCGTCAGCGCTGACAAGGGAAGCGGATAGGGGTGCGGCTCGTCTTCATCGAGCTGTAGATTGAGCTCGCCCAGCAGCGGCGCCTCGGCGCGTGTAGCCCTGTCGATGCGAAGCTTGCCGCGATCCATCGCGGCAGGTTACGCAATCACGCCTGGCGAAGAAAGCCGGAGCGCGTCAGGCGTCGTTTGCGAACACCCGGACTAGGCGCAAGGCCGGGATGCCGGTCGCCACCCGCTTCAGGCTGCGGCGCGACCACAACAGAGCCCACAAAGACAACGGCAGAACGGTGAAGGTGCCAGCCGGAACCGGAGGCACATGGCGCGGGCTGCGCTTGTTCGAGGAGCTGTGCATTTTTCATCCCAGTCCGCCCCACCCCTGATCCAATAAAGAGCACGCCGGCGGACCTTTGGGGACGGGGATGGTCCGCCGGCGCGGCGTCGTAACGCCCCATTTGGGAATCCCCCGAATGGGATTCGGACGCCAAGGCAATCGCAAACTTAGGGTTTGGGAAAAACCCACAGCGGAAAACGTTGGGGGACGTCTTCGCTGCCCTAGAGATGTAGGGAATGCGGGGCAAAATGTTTGTGACGGGGCGCACAGTCGGTGCGACAAAGCCGTGATAATTCGTTATCTGTTAATAACGAATGGAAAAGTTAATGGTTTCCACGGCTAGAACGCCTCGGCGGGCAAGGCCATTAAGGTCTGGCTTCCTGACGTTAATGTCGCGAAGAGCGTGTTCGTCTCCGGCAGCAGGCGCGTCATGAAGAAGCGCGCACAGACCAGCTTCGCCTCGTAGAACGGCGCCTTTTCGCCCGCCTGCTTCCGCAGCGCGATCTCGGCCATGCGGCACCACATGTAAGCAAGCGCAACCAGCGCAAATAGGCGCAGATAGTCCGTCGCGGCAGCACCCGCCTCCTCCGGATTCTTGAGGCCGGCTTGCGCCAGCCAAGCGGTCGCCTGCTGCAATTTGGCGAAGGCCTTCATGCTGGGTAGGGCAAACTCCACCATCTCCGGCTTCTCTGCCGCAGCTTCCAAGTAGGCGCCGACGGGATGGAAGAAGCGGCGCAGCAAGCGCCCCATGCCGAGCGACAATTTGCGTCCCACCAGGTCCAGCCCTTGGATGCCGTTCGTACCTTCGTAGATCTGGGTGATGCGCGCATCGCGGACGAGCTGCTCCATGCCCCATTCGCGGATGTAGCCGTGGCCGCCGAACACCTGCACGCCGAGATTGGCGGCATGGAAACCATGATCGGTGAGGAAGGCCTTCACGACCGGTGTCAGGAGGGCAACCAGGTCATCCGCTTCCTGCCGGCGCTTTTCGTCCGGATGGTGCCGCGAGATGTCGAGCTCCATGCCGACCCAGTAGCTGACGGCACGGCATCCTTCTGTCAGCGCGCGCATGGTGAGCAGCATGCGCCGCACGTCCGGATGGACGATGATCGGATCGGCCGGCTTGTCGGGGAACTTGGCGCCGCTCAGCGCGCGCATCTGCAGCCGGTCCTTGGCGTACATGACCGCGCCCTGATAGGCGGCTTCGGCAATGCCGAGGCCCTGCATGCCGACGGCAAGCCGCGCCGCGTTCATCATGGTGAACATCGCCGACATGCCCTTGTTGGGCTGTCCCACCAGCCAGGCGGTTGCGCCATCGAAGTTCATGACGCAGGTGGCCGACGCCTTGATGCCCATCTTGTGCTCGATCGAGCCGCAGCGCACCGCATTGCGCGGCCCTGCCTCGCCGGACGTGTTCGGAATGAATTTGGGGCACACGAACAGCGAGATGCCGCGGATGCCGGCGGGCGCATCAGGCAGCCGCGCAAGGACGAGATGCACGATGTTGTCGGTCAGGTCATGCTCTCCGGCGGAGATGAAGATCTTGGTGCCGGTGATCTTGTAGCTGCCATCCGCATCCGGCTCTGCCCTGGTCTTGATGAGGCCGAGATCGGTGCCGCAATGCGGTTCCGTCAGGCACATGGTGCCCGACCAGGTGCCGGCCACTAGCTTCGGCAAATACGTCGCCTTTTGCTCCGACGTGCCGTGCAATGCGAGCGCGTTATAGGCGCCGTTGGAAAGACCGGGATACATGCCGAAGGAAAGATTGGCCGAGCAGATCATCTCTTCGACCGCGAAATTGACGACCTTGGGTAAGCCTTGCCCGCCAAATTCCGGATCGCACGGCAGGCCGGTCCAGCCGCCTTCGATGAATTTCGCGTAGGCTTCCTTGAAGCCCTTGGGCGTCGTCACCGTGCCGTTCTCGTAGTGGCACCCCTCTTCGTCGCCCGAGTGATTGATCGGCTGCAGCTCGTTGGCGGCGAACTTGCCCGCCTCTTCCAGCACCGCCTCGACAACGTCCTGCGTCGCGTCGCCGAAACCCGGCAGCTCCGCCAGCTTGTCGGCGCCGAGCAGTTCGAACAGGACAAAGCGCATATCGTCCAGAGGTGCGGTGTAGGTCGGCATGCTTGGTCCCTAGTTCCTCAGCGGCTTTCCAGTCGTCAGCATGTGTTCCATGCGCGCCAAAGTGGGCTCGGTCTTCACCAACTTCATGAAGGCGGCGCGCTCGAGCTTCATCACCTGGTCCTCGGTCATGATCTCCGTGTGATCGGCCTTGCCGCCGCTCAAGACTTCCGCGAGCGCGTCAGACACCGTCACATCGTGCGCTAGTGCCTTCCCCTGCAAGGCGAAGCCGTGCACGACCAGGTTCAAGCCAGTCTTGCCGGTCGGTCCGGGCAAGCGCAGCTCCGCCGGCTTGGGCGGTTGATACCCGTCGGCCAGCATCTTCAATGCACGCGCCTTCGCATCCGCAAGCAGGCGATCGCGATTCATGGTGATGCCATCACTGGTGCGCAGGAACTTCAGCTCCTTCGCTTCCGCCGCGGACTTGGCCACCTTGGCGAGCGAGATGGTCTCGAACGCAACAGCAACTGGCGGCATCGGACCTTTTGGATCCTTTGGACCTGGCTGAGCGCGGATCAGCATCTCCTTGCAGCCACCCCAGCCCGGGATGACACCGACGCCGACCTCAACTAGGCCGATATAGGTTTCCGCATGGGCTTGCACCGCGCTGGCATGCAGCACTGTCTCGCAGCCGCCGCCGAGCGCCATGCCGCTGGGCGCGGCCACGACCGGGAACGGCGCGTATTTCATTGCCTTCATCACCGCCTGGCCCTGGCCGATCAGATCATCGATCATCGGCCACAGCCCGACATTCGCGGCGAACAGCGCGAGCCCGACATTGGCCCCGACGGAGAAATTCTCCGCCTCGTTATGGATCACCAGCGCCTTCATCTTCTTGCCGACGTGATCCAGCGCCTGCTTCATCAGGCCAAGGGAGTCCGAATCGAGCGCGTTCATCTTGCTGTGGAACTCGAGGCAGGCGACGCCATCGCCGATATCCCATAGCGACGCCGAGATATTCTTGAGGATCGGCTTGGAGATCAGCTTGATATCGGACAATAAGAGCACACCGTCCGCGCGCTCGACTGGATGATAGGCGCCATCGGTGCCGAGATAATTCAGCTTTCCACCCTCGACCTTGTAGAAGCCACCCGCCTTGGCCGCGCTGTCCAGAAATGCCGGTACGTCGATCTTCTCACTACGCAGACGTTCGACAAACCAGGCCGCGCCCATCTGGTCGATCATCTCGAACGGGCCGCGCTTGAAATTGAAGCCGGTCTTCATCGCCTGGTCGACTTCGACGATGTTATCCGCGATCTCCGGCACCAGCGACGCCGCATAGGTCAGCAGGCGTGACAGCACGGACCAGGCATATTGCCCACCCCTGTCTTGGTGCGAGACCAGGACCTTTAGCCCGCCTTTTGCCGCATCAGCGGAGTCGAGCCGCGCCTCGCGCGAGGTCGCGTAGGCGCCTGTTTTCAGGTCGATCGATTCCTTGACGCGCCCGCCGCCATCCGTGTTGAGGCGATAGAAGCCACCCTTGCCCTTCCGGCCGGTGTAGCCTTCGGCGATCATCTTCGTCAGCAGCGGCCAATCGCGCCGAAGCTTGACGTATGGATCATCGGCCTTCAGCGAGGCCGCCATGCTCAGGTCCACGTGCGGCATCAGGTCGAGGCCGACCAGATCGAGCAGCCCGAAGATGCCGGTCTTGGGCGCGCCGATCGGGCGGCCCATGATCGCATCGGCCTCTTCGACCGTGAGGCCGAGATCGAGGGCCGCCGTGACCGCCGCCTGCATCCAATAGACGCCGATCCGGTTGGCGACGAAGCCGGGGGTGTCCTTGGCATGGACGATGGTCTTGCCCAGCATGATGTCGCCGAACTCGGTGATCTGCTGGATGGCCTCGGGCCGCGTCTTCGACCCACCCACCACTTCCAGCAAGCGCATGTAACGCGGCGGATTGAAGAAGTGCGTGATGCAAAAGTCCTGCGCGAAGCTATCCGGCAGGCCCACGATCAGCTGTGCCAGTGGAATCGTGGACGTGTTGGATGAGACGATCGAGCCTTTCTTCCGCTTCCCCTCGAGCTTGCGATAGAGATCCTGCTTTAGGTCCACGCGCTCGATGATCGCCTCGACGATCCAGTCGATGTCGGCGAGTTGCTCCAGATCGTCTTCGATATTGCCGGGCGCAATCAATTTCGCGGCCGACTTCGACATCAAAGGCGCCGGGTCGGCCTTCAGCAGCTTGTCGATCGAGGCCTTGGCAATGACGCTGCTATCCGCCGCATCCTTCGGCACGATATCGAGCAGCAGGACCGGCACGCCGGCATTGGCGATCTGGGCGGCGATGCCACTGCCCATCACGCCGGCGCCGACAACGCAGGCTTTTTTGATTGTCATGCCGCCTCCAGGATGGTGGCGATCCCCTGCCCGCCGCCGATGCATTGGGTGGCGAGCGCGAACTGCTTGCTCTCGCGCTTCAGGAGGGCCGCCGCCTTGCCAGTAATGCGGGCGCCGGTCGCGCCGAGCGGATGACCAAGCGCAATGGCCCCACCGTCGATGTTGGTCTTGTCGAGGTCGATCTTGAGGTCGCGCATGCAGGCGATGGCCTGCGAGGAGAAGGCCTCGTTCAGTTCGACGATGTCGATGTCCTTGATGGTGAGGCCGGCGCGCTTCAGCGCCCGCTCGGTCGCGGCGACCGGGCCGATCCCCATGATCTCCGGCGTGCAGCCGACGACCGCGCTGGACTTGATGCGCGCCAGCACCTTGAGACCGTTTGCCTTGGCGTAGTCCTCCGACGTCACGAGGCAGGCCGAAGCGCCGTCGGTCAGCGGCGACGAGGTGCCAGCCGTGACGCTGCCTTTCTCATCAAAGGCAGGCTTCAGTCCGGCCAGCGCTTCCAGCGAGGTCTCCTCGCGGATGCAGCCGTCGCTCACCACCTTCTCCTTGCCGGCATGGATGGCGATGATCTCGTCGGTAAGCTTGCCAGCCTGGCGCGCGGCCGTCGCCAGCCGATGGGATCGGACCGCGAACTCCTCCTGCTCCTTGCGCGCGATCTGGTACTTTTTCGCGACATTCTCCGCAGTCTCGCCCATCGACATATAGCCGCCCTTGACCTTCTCCGCGAGCGCGGGGTTTGGCATGGGATTGAAACCCATGATCGGCACGCGGCTCATGGATTCGATGCCCGCGCAGATGAAGGCTTGGCCCGAACCCATCGCGATCGCGCCCGCCGCCATGTGAATCGCCTGCATCGACGACCCGCAGAAACGGTTGAGGGTGGCGCCCGCGACCGTCTGCGGCAGGCCCGCGATCATGCTGATGAGGCGCGCGACGTTGAGCCCCTGTTCCGCTTCAGGAAAGGCGCAGCCCAGGATCAGGTCCTCGACATCGTCCGGCTTCACCCCAGTCTTCTCGATGAGGCCCTTTATCACCGTCGCCGCGAGATCATCGGGTCGCACCTTCGTGAGCGCGCCCTTGCCCGCGAAATGGAAGGGGGAGCGAACGTAGCCGGCGATCACCGCCTTGCTCATGGATTTGTCTCCGTCTGCAGGGCCTCCTTGGCCCGTTCTTCTTCAATCAGCACTTTCTTCTGGATTTTGCCCACCGCGGTCTTGGGCAGTTCGGCGCGGAATTCGACGATCTTCGGCATTTCGATCGGCGAGAGCTTGTCCTTCAGGAAGTGGCCTAGTTCTTCAGTGGTGAGCGTCTCGCCCGTCTTCAAGGCGACCACCGCCTTGACCGTCTGTCCGCGATAGGAATCGCCGACTCCGATCACCGCGCACTCCTTCACGGAGGGATGCGCATAGATCGCCTCCTCCACGTTGCGCGGATAGACCTTGAAGCCGGAGGCAATGATCATCTCCTTCAGCCGATCGGTGATGAAGACGTAACCATCCTCATCGATTCGCCCGACATCACCGGTATGGAGCCGCCCGTCGATGATGGTCTCCGCCGTCGCGTCAGGCCGGTTCCAATAGCCCAACATCACCTGCGGTCCCTTGAAGGTCAGCTCACCGATCTCACCCGGCGGAAGGACAGTCTTGCGGTCCTCGAGCGACACGATCTCGCAGATCGTCGCCGGCACCGGCAAGCCGATGGACCCCGCTTTGGACGCCGAAGGTGGATTGACGCAGGTGACAGGCGAGCATTCCGACAAGCCATATCCCTCGACGATATGGGCGCCGGTGCGTCGTTCGAAATCCTGGCGCACTTCCATCGGCAGTGGCGCGCCGCCGGAAATGATCATCTGGATCGAACTCAAATCGTAACTGTCGATGCCCGGCGTGCTCAGGAGCGCGGTGAAGAGAGTCGGCACCGCGCAG
This sequence comes from Dongia deserti, assembly GCF_003574735.1. Taxonomy (GTDB): domain Bacteria; phylum Pseudomonadota; class Alphaproteobacteria; order Dongiales; family Dongiaceae; genus Dongia_A; species Dongia_A deserti. The sequence goes on along the minus strand of NZ_QORW01000006.1, from coordinate 43,612 downwards.
AAGGCGGTCGGCTTCTTCCTGTCGATCAGCTTCAGCAGCGCCTCGGGCTGGAACCGCGGCACCAGCACCATCTCCGCCCCCACCGACAAGGACCAGTTCATGACGCAGGTCATGGCGAAGGCATGGAACAAGGGCAGGATCGCGAGCGAGCGCACGGCAGCCGTGGGATAGTTGCTGAACCACAGGCTCACCTGCTGCGCATTGATATCGACATTGGCGTGCGTCAGGGCAGCACCCTTCGCAACACCGGTAGTGCCGCCGGTATATTGCAGCAACGCCAAGGTCGTAACGGGATCGATGGCAGGCGGCGTCACATGGCCGTCATTGTCGGTCAGCTCCTCGAACGGAATGAAATGGACGTCGTCATCGGTCTTGGCCAGCTGCTTGGCCATGGCAAACGGCGCGAGCAGGCGCTTGGCAAAGGGCAGCGCCTTGGGTAGCGAGCAGACGATGATGCGCCTGAGCGGTGTGCGCTCGAATTGCGGGCGCAGCTTGCCGACCAGGCCCTCCAGCCCCATCGTCACCATGATGGTGACACCGGAATCGATGATCTGATGCTCGATCTCCCGGTCGGCGTACAGCGGGCTGAAGTTCACGACCACGCCACCGGCCTTGAGGATTCCGTAATAGCTGGTCACGAAGTAGGGACAATTGGGCAGGAACAGCCCTACGCGATCGCCGGGTTTCACGCCGAGATCGATCAGGCCGCGCGCAAACCTGTCGCTAAGCTGCCGGATTTCGGTGAAGCTCCAGCGCCGATCGAGGAAATCGATGCAAGGCTTCGGGCCATAGTGCCCGGCCGCCTCATCCAGCAAGCGGTAGAGCGGGCGTGGGGTGAACCTGGTGTGCCAGTCGATGCCCGGCGGATAGGATCTCAGCCAGGGCCACGACGCTGCCGGTTTCGACGAAACATGTGTCATTCGGCCTCCTGGCCCACCATGGGCCGGCGCGGCGCGGCTATGGTCGCATCCTGTTAGATAATAGACAAATGTTTGGTTAACAGAGGCCAGTAATCAGTCACTGCCACCGCCGCATTGCGCGCTCGGCCGCTGCGGCGACGAAGCGGCGGGGCAGGAAGCGCGCCGCGGCAGTCGCCAGATAGGTCGCGGGACCGACCACATGGACCACGCGATGGCCGAGTGCCTGCAATCCTTGCCGCGCCACCCGTTCGGCGTCATCCAGCTGCGGCAAGTTGGCGCGGTTCACGTTTGCCCGCTCGAAAAACCGCGTCCGGGTCGCGCCGGGACAGAGCGCCAGGATATCGATCGGGTCGTCTGACAATTCCTCTGCCAAAGCCTCGGCGTAGTGCAGCAGGAACGCCTTGCTGGCGGCATAGGTCGCGAACAAGGGAATGGGCAGAAAAGCAGCGGCGCTGGCGACGAAGATCACGCCGGCGCGCTGCCCGCCCTCCGCGCGCTTCAGCATTCCGGGCAACAAGGCGCGGGTCAGCTCCACCGGCGCAACCATGTTGAGCTGCGCCATCTCGCTTTCCCGCTCCGGCGGATTGTCCGCCACCCGGCCCAGATATCCGATGCCGGCATTGTTGATGAGGAGGTCGATTGGCTGCCCCTCAGCGAAGCCGAGTACCGCCCGCCGCCCCTCCGCCGTCACCAGATCGGCGGCGATGCTGCGCACCGTGCGATCGGCATTTGCCAGCTCCCCGGCCAGATGCGTGAGGCGCATCCGGTCGCGACCGGTCAGCAGCAGGGATGTGGATCTGGGCAGGGCGCGCGCGAACGCTTCGCCAATCCCGCTGGACGCGCCGGTGATCAGAGCACAACGATATGTCATTCGACCCCTCTCGAATTCGCGCGCCAAGATAGGCCATGCCGCAAATTCGCACCATTGGCGCATTGCAATTCAACGGGTCCTGTGGAACATCGCCTGCTGCTTCACATTGGAGGATCCGAATGCCCAAGTTCCGCACCCTCGATGACCTCTCTGTGACCGGCAAGCGCGTGCTGGTGCGCTGCGACCTCAATGTCCCGATGAAGGACGGCAAGGTCACCGACGCGACCCGCATCGAACGTTCGGCAGAAACCCTGAAGGAATTGAGCGGCAAGGGTGCTCGGATCATCGTGCTGTCGCACTTCGGCCGACCCAAAGGCAAGCGCGCGTCAGAATTCTCCCAGGCGCCGCTGGTCGAGCCGCTGGCCAAGGCATTGGGCCGCAAGGTCGCCTTTGCCGACGATTGCATCGGCCCGAGCGCCGAACAGGCGGTCAAGGCGCTCAAGGACGGCGATGTCCTGCTGCTGGAGAACCTGCGCTTCCACAATGAGGAGGAAGCGAACGACACGGGCTTTGCGAAGCAGCTGGCCGCGCTCGGTGATCTCTATGTGAACGACGCCTTCTCCGCCGCCCATCGTGCCCATGCTTCGACGGAAGGTGTCGCCCATCTGTTGCCGGCGGCGGCGGGACGCCTGATGCAGGCGGAACTCGATCATCTGCAGGCGGCGCTCGATGATCCCAAGCGCCCGGTGATGGCGATCGTCGGTGGCGCCAAGGTCTCCACCAAGCTGGACCTGCTCGGCAACCTGGTGAGCAAGGTGGACCGGCTGGTGATCGGCGGCGGCATGGCCAACACCTTCCTGTTCGCGCAGGGTGCGGAGATCGGCAAATCCCTGGCGGAGCGCGAGATGGCCGACACCGCGCGCGAGATCCTGAGCAAGGCGCAAGCCAGGAAGTGCAAGATTCTGCTGCCCGCAGATGCCGTGGTGGCGACCGAGTTCAAGGCCAACCCAACGGTCGCGACGATCGCAGCCACGGCCGTGCCGAGCGACAAGATGATCCTCGACGTCGGGCCGAAGACGGTCGAAGCAATCGTTGCCGAGATGAAGACCTGCAAGACTCTGGTGTGGAACGGCCCGCTCGGTGCTTTCGAGACGCCGCCCTTCGAGCGCGCAACCGTCGCTGTCGCGAAGGAAGCCGCGTCGCTCACCGGAGCCAAATCCCTGCTGTCGGTCGCGGGCGGCGGCGATACGGTCGCGGCATTGGTGGCAGCAGGCGTGGAGGAGCAATTCTCCTATGTCTCGACAGCTGGCGGTGCGTTCCTGGAATGGCTGGAAGGCAAGGAACTGCCTGGCGTCGCGGCCCTGGCGCAGAAGTGAAATAACAGGGGCGCGCTAAGGCCGGCCGCGCTTGCCGCCTTTTCCGTCCTTGCCGTCGCGGCCGGGCTTGCCCGCCTTGCCGACATCGGGCCGCGTTCCATCGGGAGGCGAACCAGAGGACAGCGAACGTGCCTTGGCAAGCACGGAAAGATGGCTCAATCCGTCGGCGGAGAGACCTGCACCGGCGAGAGCGCCGGCCAACGTTGCGTCCATCGCGGCAATCTTGGCCGGCAACGCGCCGACGGGCAAGGCAGCGGCAATGCGCGGGTCCGTCGGCACGCCGGCGTCGCTGACCGTCAGCGACTGGCCGGCGCCGACCTGCTTGCGCTCGCCATTGTTGCCAAGGACCTCGACAGCGCCGTGGCGTACGAGCAGATATGTCACACCAGTATCGTCCACCGCCAGGTCGAACTCTGTCCCGCGGACGGCGAGCGTCGCGCTGGGTGTGGAAACCTTGTAGGCGGGCTTCTGCATCGTCCCGGTCGAGAACCGCAGCGCGCCGAATTCCAGCGTGAGATCCAACACGCCGGCGGCGCCCGGATCGAACACGAACTCGTCCAGCCTCACACGTGCGCGCTCGCCGATCGCCAGTTCCGTCTCGTCGACGAACTGGATGACGGCAGCGGAGCTACCCTGGGTCGCGATGAGTTCCTGGTACCGCACCTCGTCCGCGGTCGCGAGACGGCGGTTCGCAACAGCGGTCTCGGCTGAGACATCCGCGACGACGACACGCGCGGTGCCAATCGCGACCTCCGCGCGCGCCACCACCGGCCATAGCGTCAGGGCAGCGAAAGTGAGCGCAACGAGCTCGATCCGGGAATATTGTCGGGCATACATGGCTTCATTACACCCATGCCCGCCTTAAGAAAGAGTTCATGGGCTTGCCACGCCGCACCTGGTTCGCCAGACTGTTCCAATGTCTGAAAAGACCAACATTGTCCCCGCGCCGCAACACGGCACCAACTTCATCAGCGCCATCCCGGAAGGCGACACGCGCACGCGCCAGGTGTGCGCCGAGTGCGGCTTCATCAACTACGAGAATCCGAAGATCGTCGTCGGCTCGGTCTGTCATTGGGGCGAGCGCATCCTGATGTGCCGGCGCGCCATCAATCCGCGCCGCGGGCACTGGACCTTGCCGGCGGGATTCCTGGAGCTGCACGAAACGACCACGGCCGGCGCGGCGCGCGAGGCATGGGAGGAAGCGTGCGCGAGGATCGAAATCGAGACATTGCTCGCTGTCTATACGGTCCCGCGCATCAGCCAGGTCCAGCTCATGTATCGTGCGCGGCTGTTGACTGACGAGATCAGCGCCGGGCCGGAGAGCCTGGACGCTCGCCTGTTTGAGTTCGACGAAATCCCCTGGAGCGACATCGCCTTCCCTTCGGTGCACTGGGCCCTACACCAGTTCCAGGAAAGCCGGCACCTTGACAGCTTCGCGGCTTATACCAACCCGCCGGGCGAGACGGGCGACTTCTAGCAGCGCTCACACCTTCGTTGGCGCTGCAATTCCAGGCGCGATCAACTGTTTACACAAGGAAATTCCTTGGGACAGTCTTGCCTTGGATCAGCCATTTGCCGCCGCTTCAGAACTGAACCCGCGCGAGACCGCGTCCCAGGTCTTGCATCGCCTCAGCATCGGCAAGCCGGAGGACAAGGTCTCGCTCGGCGAGATGCTGGATGTGCTGGGCGAGCGCGGCTTCGGCGTATTGCTGATCGCGTTTGCCGTGCCGAACCTGCTGCCGTTTCCCGGCGTGCCAGGCGTCAGTTTCGTTACCGGCATGGCAATCCTCTACATCGCCATCCAGCTCATACTGGCAAAGGACGAGCCCGCGTTGCCGAAATGGATCGGCCAGAAGAGCTTCACGCGCGGCCAGCTCTCGCGTTTCATCGTGAAGACCAACCCATTCCTGCGCTGGCTGGAGAAACCAATACGGCCGCGCTGGACGCCGGCCGTCGTGGGGATCGGGGAGCGCGCGATTGGCGTGGTGGCTCTGATCCACGCGCTGACGCTGGCGCTGCCGATCCCCATGGGCAATCTGCCGCAAGCCGTCGCGCTCATCCTGTTCGCCCTCGCGCTGATCGAGCTCGATGGGTTGATGGCAGTCCTCGGCTATCTCGCTTCCATCGCAGCCATCGCCTGGTTGACGGCGGTCGTGTTCGGAATCGGCAAGATCGCGTTCGCGATGTTTGGCTAGCGCGGCCGCGGCTTCGCCCGCGCCGTCGGCTCCGCCTGCAGGGGATCGTTGGGCCAGTAGTGCTTCGGATATTGGCCTTTGAGGTCCGCCTTCACCGCGCGATAGGAGTTGGCCCAGAAGCTCTTGAGGTCGCGCGTCACCTGGACGGGCCGCCGCGCGGGGGAGAGTAGATGCAACAACACCTGCACCTTGCCGCCCGCGATCGCGGGCGTGTCCGTCGCGCCGAACATCTCCTGCAAGCGCACCGCCAGCACCGGCACCTCGCCCGACTGATAATCGAGCGGCACGCGCGAGCCGCTGGGCACGACCAGATGGGTCGGCGCCAGCGCGTCGAGAGCCTGGCGCTGCTTCCAGTCGAGCTGCGACAGCAGCGCATCCATGAGATCAACATTGGCAAGATGCGCGCGGCGCGTCATGCCGGAGAGACAGGGCGCCAGCCAATCCTCCAGGCTCGCCAGCAGCGCTTCATCGCTGAGATCGGGCCAGTCCCCGCTGGTTCGGCGCAGGAAGGCGATGCGCGCCTGCAGGTTGCGCGCGTTGTCGGTCCAGGGCAGCACGGCCAATCCCATCGCACGAATGCCTTTGATCATCGCCGCGATCACCCGATCGGACGGCGGAGCCTTCAGCGGCTTCTCATCCAGCACCAGCGACCACAGCCGGCGTTCGCGCTTCGCCTCCACCATTTCGGCGCGCGGATTCCAGGCGAGCACATCTTGCTCTTTGATCGCGTCGGCGAAATCCTCCTCGATCTCAGCCAGTGCGATCGGCGCTGCCAGGAAGATTCGAGCCTCGCGCGCTTCCCCATCCAGAGACCCGACCGCCAGGAAATCCTCAGCCGCAAGCGGGTCGTGCGCTCGGAGCATGGCACCGCGGCCGTTGCTGAGGCGGAACTGGCCCACGCCGCCGCGCTTCTGTGCCAGGCGATCGGGATAAGCGAGCGCCAGCACCTGCCCGCACTGCGCGATCGACGATTCCGCCTCCTTTTTCACGCCGAGTTGCCGCCGCCAATCCAGCGCCGATTGCCAGACACGAGCGCGCTGATTGCGATCGAGCGCCGGATCATTCGACTCGCGCCGAAGCAGTTGCACGCGATGACGCAGATCGGCGTCGCTCTCGCGCCCCTTGAGCAGGTCGCGCTCGCTCAAGATGGCCGCGATGTCGCAGGCAAGATCACCGAGCCCACGCTCCTTCGCCCGCACCATCATGTGCGCCAGGCGCGGATGCACGCCCAGCTCCGCCATGCGCCTTCCATGCGCCGTCGCCAGGTTGTTCGCATCGATCGCGTCCAGTTGGCGCAGCAGCGTGCGCGCCTGGGCAAGCGCAGCCGCGGGTGGCGGCGTCATCAACATTAGCGAGGTGGAATCTGCGATGCCCCAAACCGCCAGCTCCAGGGCAAGGGGCGCGAGATCTGCGGCTTCGATCTCCGGCGCATCAAATGCGGGCAAGGCCCGCTCGCCGGCCGCGCTCCATAGGCGATAGCACACGCCGGGTTCCGTGCGGCCTGCGCGGCCGCGGCGCTGCGCCGTCGCGGCGAGCGATGCCTTGATGGTGACGAGGCGCGACATGCCGCTGTTGGGGTCGAAGCCCGGGCTGCGCCGCAAGCCGCTATCTATCACTACCCGCACGCCATCGATGGTCAGTGAGGTCTCGGCGATGGAGGTCGCGAGGATGATCTTGCGCCGGCCTAGCGGATCGCGGCGGATCGCCCTGTCCTGCTCCGGCAGAGGCAGATCGCCATAGAGCGGCAGCACGATGGCGCGGTCCTCGCCCCCCAGCCGATCCTGCGTGCGGCGGATCTCGGCTGTGCCGGGCAGGAACGCCAGTACGTCACCGCTTTCCTCGCTGAGGGCGCGGCGGATGGCAGAGGCCATCCGATCCTCCAGCCGCGCATTGGGATCGTCACCCAGGTGGCGCGTGTCGACCGGAAAGGCGCGTCCTTCGCTGCGCAGGCGCCGCGCGCCGGTGATCCGCTGCGCAACGCTTTCGCCATCAAGCGTTGCCGACATCACCACCAGCCGCAGATCCTCGCGCAGGCCGACTTGCGCCTCCAGCGCGAAGGCCAACGCCATGTCTCCTTCGATGGTGCGCTCGTGGAACTCGTCGAACAGGATCGCGGCCACGCCCGGGAGGGCAGGATCACCCTGCAGCTGCCGCAGGAAAAGGCCAGTGGTCACCACCTCGATACGGGTCTTCGGCCCTACCTTCCGGTCCAGGCGCACGCGGTAGCCGACAGTCGCTCCGACCTCCTCGCCCAGCATCGCTGCCATGCGGGCCGCGGCGCCACGCGCTGCGAGCCGACGCGGCTCCAGCACGATGATCTTTCCGCCTTTCGCCCAGGCAGCATCGAGCAGGGCCAACGGCACGCGCGTCGTCTTGCCCGCGCCGGGCGGCGCTTCCAGCACCAGGTTCGGCACAGCCGCGAGCGCCTCCAGAATCTCCGGAACCAACGGCTCGATCGGCAGATCGGTCACAATGCGCGCGCTCATGGCGCGGCACCTTACGGTCTCGATATCCAGTCCGCCAGATAGAACACCACGAGGTAGCGGCCGACCTTTCCGACCGCGACGGGAAGCAGGAAGAACAAGAAGCGCAAGCGCGCAAGGCCCGCGGCAAGGGTCAGCGGATCGCCGATGATCGGCAACCAGGACAGCAGCAGCGACCAAGCGCCGTAGCGCCGGAACCAAAGGCTTGCGCGCGCCAGCCGCGCATTCTCCCGCACCCAGCGCGACTCGGCCGCCCAGCGGCCCAGCGCCCAGTTGATCGTGGCGCCCAACACATTGCCAAGACTGGCCGTGGCAACCAGCATCCAAGGCGCGTAGGCGCCGCTCGCGACCAGGCCGGCCAGAACAGCTTCGGAGGAAGCCGGAACGATCGTCGATGCAATGAGGGCCGCGAGGAAGAGGCCACCGAGGCCAGCGAATTCCAGGCTCATCCAGCGAGATCGTCCAGGATCGGACACTCCGGCCGGTCATCGCCGTGGCAATGGTGCGCCAGATGCTTCAGCGAGCGCACCATCGACTGCATTTCCGCGATCTTGCGCTCGAGATCCGCGATGTGACGTTCCGCCAGATCTTTCACATGGGAGGAGGAGCGCCGGCGATTACGCCACAAAGCAAGCAAAGTGCGTATCGTCTCCAAAGGAAACCCGAGCGACCGCGCGCGCTGGATGAAGCGCAGCGTGTGCACGTCGTTGTCGTCATAGAGCCGGTAGCCTGACTCCGTGCGCTGCGCCTTCGGCAGGAGGCCGATCGATTCGTAGTGCCGGATCATCTTGGCCGAGATGGCGGAGGATTTGGCCGCTTGCCCGATGGTCATTTCCCGGTTCATCGACATCACCATTACGCACCTCCCGAGACTCGGAATCGCCAACGATTGAGACTGAGCGCGTTGGTCACCACGGTGACGCTGCTGAGCGCCATGGCCGCGCCCGCCACGATCGGCGTCAGGCCGCCCATCGCCGCCAGCGGAATCCCCAGCACATTGAACAGAAAGGCCCAGACCAGGTTCTGCACGATCTTGCGCCTGGTCGCGCGCGCCAAGTCGATAGCAGCTGGGGCCAGCAGCGGATCGCCCCGCATCAGCGCAACGCCCGCGGTCTCGATTGCAACGTCGGTGCCGGTCGCCATGGCGATCCCGAGATCGGCAGCCGCCAACGCCGGCGCGTCATTGACGCCGTCGCCCACCATGGCGACGGTTTCACCCTTGCTTTTCAACTCCGTGACCGCACCGACCTTATCTGCCGGGAGCAATTCGGCGCGCACATCGTCGATGCCGATTTCAGCCGCCAGATGACGCGCAGCGGCGACATTGTCGCCGGTCAGCATCAGGGTGCGCACGCCCAGCTTATGCAAAGCCGCCAAGGCCTGCTTCACGCTCGCCTTTGGCGCATCGCCGAAGGCCAGTGCCGCGAGCGCGCGCTTGGCATCGACGTCAGCGAGATAGGAGACGGAATAGCCCTGGGCTTGCAACCTCGTCGCAGCCGCGCTCAAGGCGGCAAGGTCGATGCCCTGCTCTTGCATCAGGCGCCCGTTGCCGAGCAACAGGCTGCGTCCGTCCGCGCAGCCGGCGACTCCGCGTCCGGGCAACGTGCGCAGGTCTGACATCGTCAGCGGCGTGACGTGCGCCGCAGCTTCGGTCACCGCGTGCGCCAACGGGTGATTGGCGCCCTGCTGCAAACCGGCGGCAAGCGCCAGGAGGCGGTCGCGCGGCAGACCTTCCGTCGTCACGATATCGGTCAGGTGCGGCTTGCCGACGGTCAGCGTGCCGGTCTTATCGAATGCCATGATGGTGGTAGCGCCGGCCGTCTCTAGCGCGACGGCATCGCGGATCAGGATGCCGTTCTTCGCACCGACTCCTGTCCCCACCATGATGGCGGTCGGCGTCGCCAGGCCCAGCGCACAGGGACAAGCGATGACCAGGACCGCGACAGCGTGCAGGATCGCCGGCTCCCACCCATGCCCGGCAATCACCCAGCCCGCGACCGTCATCGCGGCGATGACCAGAACCACCGGCACGAACACGGCGCTGATCTTGTCCACCAGGCGCTGGATGGGGGCCTTGGCACCTTGCGCCTCCGCCACCATGCGCACAATGCGGCTCAGCATGGATTCCGCGCCGATGGCGGTCACGCGCACCAGCAGCAGGCCGTCGCCGTTGACCGCGCCGCCGATCACATGATCGTCCAGCTCGACATCCACTGGCTTGCTTTCTCCAGTCAGCAGCGACTGGTCGACGGCGGATCGCCCCTCCGCCACCACGCCGTCCGCCGCGATGCGGCCGCCCGGCTTCACCACCAGCAGCTCGTTCAGACGCAAAGCGTTGACGGCAACAACCACATCCTGCCCATCGCGCCGCACCAAGGCCTCGGTCGGACGAAGCGATTCGAGCGCCTCCAGCGCTTTCAAGGTGCGGCGCTTGGCCCGCGCCTCCAGCCATTTGCCGAGGCGCACCAGCACGATGATGACCGCCGCCGTTTCGAAATAGAGGTGAACGGTCCCGGTCGTCATCAGATGGAGGCTGAGGCCGAAGGCAGCACTGGTGCCGAGGGCCACCAGCACATCCATGTTGGCCGTTCCGCCACGCAACGCCTTCCACGCGCCGCGATAGAATGGGGCGCCCAGCCAGAATTGCACCGGCGCCGCCAGCGCCAATTGCCACCAGGCCGACAGCATGACGTGACGGTCGAGCAGCGCCCCCAGCATCGGCACGATCAAGGGAGTCGTGAGCGCAACGCCCGCCAGGATCCAGGCCAATTCGCGCCGCAGCTTGCCCTGATCCTCCGGCACGCCGCCATGGTCGACCGGACGCGTGCCGTAGCCGGCCTTGGCGATCGCCGCCTCGATCGCGGCGGGCGTGACGCGCGCGTCGCCCTCGATCCACGCGATCTCGGTCGCGAGGTTGACGGTGGCGGCGGCAACGCCGGGCACGCGCTTTAAGACCCGCTCGATACGGCCGACGCAGGCTGCGCAGGTCATGCCGGTGACGCCGATGGTGACATGACGGTCGGCGGCACGCGGCGATTGGACGGAGGTTTGTGCCGGAGCGGCAGCTTCCAAGGATGTCATGGTGCCTAGATGGACCTTACCATCATTGGAAGGTCAAGCGCGATTTTGCCGCGGCCGCTTCCCTTGACCTTCCCATGATGGGAGGGTCCATATTGCGGACATCTGGATCCGAGGAGCCACCCATGATGAAGCTGAAAGTATCGGGCATGACCTGCGGCGGCTGCGCCAAATCCGTGGAGCGCGCGATTACCGCGGCTGCTCCGGGCGTCAAGGTCACCGTCGACCTGCAGTCGGGCGAGGTCGCGATCGACGGCGCTACCGCCAAGCAGACCGTGGTCAGCGCAATCGAGGACGCCGGCTTCGACGTGGTTGGAGAGGCGGCTTAGCCACCCCTCCTAGCCACTAACTTCGCCTATTTTGCTGCCTGCGCGATTCGCTCCGCCGCAGGAAACAAGTGGGCGGCGTGGGTGATCGCGCCGCCAGCCCGCATCACCGCCGCGAGCATTGCAGTCTCCGCCAGTTCCAGATCGGTTGCACCGGCACTGCGCGCTTCTTTGCTGTGGATCTCGATGCAATAGGGGCACTGGGTGGTGAGCGCCACAGCCACCGCGATCAGCTCTTTCACCTTGCGCGGCAAGGCACCCTCAGCGAGCGCAGCGTCACCAAACGCATCGAAAGCCGCCATTGTGTCAGGGATTGTACGCTTGAGGGCGGATAGGCGGGCCAAGTTCTTCATCTCGTACATCGGGGCATCCTTTCGTTCATAGGCATGGCCTACGATCGAGGATGGGAGCCTGCGAGCCACTCCTCCAATGCCGAACGCGTATGGACTTGTGAACCGACCGATATGGAACTAGCGCGCCTGAAGGCGTTGCATCGCCAGGCGCGCCGCCGCGAAATCCTCGATCGCGGTGCCGACCGACTTGAAGAGCGTCACTTCGTCCGCACTCATGCGGCCCTTGTGCTTGCCGCGGGTCAGATCAGCCAGATCCGCCTTGATCGCCGCCTCGGTGATGAGGCCGGCCTTGAGCGGAATGACCAGGTCGCCGCCCTCTTTGAGCGCACCGGCGCGGGTGTCGCAGAACAAGGATGCCCGGCCGATCGCGGCATCGTCGCTTTCGCGCATCTCGGGCGTAAAGGCGCCGACCAGGTCGAGATGCCCCCCCGATTTCAGCCAGGCGCCACGGATCAGTGGCTCCTTGCTCAACGTCGCGCAGGAGATGAGGTCGGCTTCGCGCGCGCATTGTTCCAGATCGTCGGCCGGCTCCACCGGCAGGCCGAGGGCGGCCAGCTCTCTCACCTTAGCATCACGCTTCTTAGCGTCGCGCGCCCAGAGCTGCACGCGCTTGATGGAATGCTGTGAGCAATGCGCCTCGATCAGCGGCCGGCTGAGCGCGCCAGCCCCGACCATGAGCATGCGCGAGGCATCCGTCCGCGCCAGATAGCGCGCCGCCAGCGCGGAGGCGGCGGCGGTGCGCCGCACCGTCAGGCTGGCCCCTTCGATCAAGGCGCGCGGCTGGCCGGTCGGGCCATCGACCAGCAGGTAGACGGCGTTCACAGCGGGAAGGCCACGCGGCCCGTTGCCGGGTGTGATGGTGGCGAGCTTCATCCCGATCGCCTGCCCCGCTTCCCAGGCCGGCATCAGCAGCAGTGTCTGGTCCGGCTCGCCGTTCGGCATCGGGATCGAATAATGATGACGGACCGGCACGGTCCAATCGGCCGCGAAGCCTTCCGCCAGCGCATCCACCAACGAGGGATAGTCGAGCAAATGCTCGAGCTCCGCCGCACTCACATAAGGAACATCGGTCATGATGCGCCGGACCTTACGATTTCGGCGCCCAGGCTGGAAGAGGCTATCTGGGAAGAGTCTATGTGGGCCGACGCAACCAGTACCACAGGATGACGGCGACCGGCACTGCCAGTGTCAGCCAGGACAAGACATCCCAGATGTCGTCGCCCACAAGGGCCGACACGAGCCCGATGATGCTGACGATGGCGATCGCCAGCGGCGCCGCGAAAACCTGGCGCAGGCTGAGGCGCCCGCCGGGGGCCGATCCGTTGATGGCCATGCTATTGCGCCGCGAGGCGGGCTTCCGCCCGTTCCAGTTCGGCAATTTCCGCCTCGATCGACGAAGAGCGCCGGCGCGCCAGCCATAGATAGACGCCGCTGCCCAGCACGATGATGGTTACGACATCGAGGGCGGCCCACAGGATCTTCAACGGCATGCCGCCATAGTCGCCGAAATGCAATGGCTGAGAGATCAGCAGGACCGTCAGATACCACGGCAGCTCGCGCGTCTCGATCAGCCCGCCAGTCTCGGCATCGACCAGCACAGGCTGGATGAGCCGGGAGGTCAGCGGCGTATCGCCGAGCATGGCGAACATATAGTGGTGATCGGTGGAGAAATCGGTGCCCGGGAACGCCACGAAGTCGGGTTTCATGCCCGGCGCCGCGGCCAACGCCGTCTCCAGCGCACGGTCGACGGAGCCGGGTTCCTGCAACGGCGGCTTGCCCTGGTACGGCGCGGTCATCTCCGCCAGTTGGTCCATGCGCCAGAGCGCCAGCATCGGTTCTGCCAAGGCGTTGATGATTCCGGTTCCGCCCACCACGAACGCCCAAGTGAGCGTCACCACGCCCAGCAGATTGTGCAGGTCGAGCCATTTGGCGCGCGGCGCCTTGTCGTGGCGCACGGTGCCGAAGGTCAGCTTGCGCATGAAGGGCGCATAGAGAACGGTGCCGGAGACGATCGAAACGACGAACAGCAACCCCATGAAGCCGAGGAAGAGTGTCCCGGGCAATCCGGCGAACAGATCGATGTGCAGCGTCACCATCACATACATGAAGCCGGAATTGTAGTTCGGCTCCTTGAGCAGAGCGGCGGTGCGCCCGTCAAACGCCAGGGTCCGGAAATCATCCGGCGCCGAATTTGGCCCCTGCAGGCTTGCATAGACCAGGTTCGGTTCCTCATCGTCCCAGATCAGGTATTTCACCTGTTCGCCCGGATAGAGCCGCTGCGCGGCCGCGACGATCGCATCCGTCCCGGCCGGCGTCGCATTACCTTCGAGCGGCGGCAGGTCAGGCACGTTGCCGGTGGCGTGGTCGATCTCCTCATAGAAGATGATCGGCAGCCCCGTGATGCAGAGCATCAGCAGGAACAAGGTGCAGACGAGGCTTGTCCACTTATGCACCAGATGCCAGGTCTTGATGGTACGTGCCCGCATGCGACCTCAGAAATGAGCCTCCACGCCGACGCCGAAGCTGCGTGGGTGCACGACGTTCAGCACGTCGTCGGATGTCGTGGCGACGCTGCCCGGATCGATCAGCGTCGGATCGTCGGAATCGAGGATGTTGTTGACGAAGCCGAATATGCGCACGTTCGCGTCGGCGCCGAACGTGTATCCAACCTGCGCGTTGAGCAGCCAGTAGGAGTCGACCTCTGCCTCCTTCAGGTTCTCGACGGTCGAGAAGTAATCGCCGGAATAGCGTGCATCGGCGCTCACTTCGAAGCCGCTCTCATGGCGATAGAGAATTCCGAAGTCGGCAGTCACGTTCGGCGCCAGCGCCAGATCGTTGCCCTCGAACGGGGAGTTGCGATACTCCTTGATATCGGTTTCCAGCAACCCGACTTCGCCGAACAGCGTCAATCCGGGCGCCGCCAGCCAGCGCGCGCCAAGCTCCGCGCCGTACGTGTCGACCCGGTCCGCATTGCGAATGACGTAAGACCAGACGCTCGGGTCGGGATTGAGATCGAGCGGGACCTGCATGTCCTTGTAGCGGGAATAGAACAGGTTGCCGGTCAGGGTCAGCGTCTTGTTCAGCAGCTCCGCCCGTGCATAGGTCTCGTACGTCCAGACATACTCCGGCTTGAAGGTATAGCTCTCGAACGGCACGTCATAAGTGAAGCCGGCACCGCCTCCGTTGTAGCCGCGCGAAACCACGGCGCCGAAGGTGAGCTGGTCCGTCGGGTGCCAGGCCAAGCCGATCTTGGGCAGAAATGCGTCATAGGTCTCGTCGAGATCGTTTTCGAACACAAAGAGTGCCCCGGTGCGGCGGCGCTCCTCGCGTTCATAACGCGCCCCGAGGGTGATATCGAAGTCCTCGAAGACAGTCAGAGTGCCCTCGCCGAACACGGCGAGCGTCGTCGTTTCGTCGTGGAATGTCCCTCCACCGAACAGGTCGATGAACTCGTCCTGTTCGTTGTTGAAGACGTAGATCCCGCCGAGCGCATTCAGCCGGCCGTCCAATCCCGTGAAGCGGACCCGCGGCTCGCTGACAATCTCGGTCGCTTCGATTTCCGCGTTGCCGTCACCCGGAACCGCCTTGCGCGTGATCTCGATGCTGGTGACGGACGTGGTGTTCTCCAGCGCCCAGTTGTCATTGATCTGCCACTTGGTATCGACGATGCCGCCGGTCGAGACCGGGTTGAATGTCGGCATGAGCGGATACGAGGACTCATGCTCGTCGGCCGGCCGCAGCACGCTCTCCGTCTGCGGCGCGAGATAGTCGGAATGTGTCAGCGTGATCGTGCTGGAGAATCCCTCCCACGCCTTCGGTTCGATCAACAGCTTGGCGCGGGCGTTCAGGAATTCGGAGTCGCCCGGATCGCCGACATTCTCGACGTCGTCTTCGAAATCGACATAGCTCTCGCTCAGCTGCTGGTCGATGGCCACGCGGAACGCGAGTTGATCTTCAATCAGCGGACCCGACACCATGCCGGAAAGCGTTTGCCGGTCATAGTCGCCGCCGATCGCGCGTGCGCCGACCTCGAAGTCGTAGGTCGGGTCGTTTGTCTTGACGGCGACCGTGCCGGCGATGGCGTTGCGGCCCTGCAGCGTACTTTGCGCGCCACGAAGAACTTCAACCTGCTCAACGTCCCAGAGCGAGACATCACCGAACACCACTTCGTTGTAGCTCTGCGGCCGCCCGTCGATCTGGACGTTGAGCCGGGGCCGCGTACCGGCGAGGAACGCGTCCGCGCCCTGTGCGGGACCGGTGCCGTCGACTCCGCGCACCGCGGGCGCAATGTTGCTGGTGGAGGGCGCGACGACGTTGGGAATGCTGGACATGATATCGTTCGTCGATTTCATTCCAGGCCGCTGCTCGATCGTGTCGGCATCGAGCACGACGACGCTGGTGGCTGTGTCCATGATCGAGCGCTCGGTGCGCTCCGCCGTCACGGTCAAAGGCTGCAAGGTCATGGCGCGCGGCTCGAGCGGCACCACCCGCTCCAGCATGACGATGTTGGGCTCGCTCATCCGCCACGTGACGTCGGTCCCGCTGAGCAGCCGGCCCAATGCTTCCTCCGGCGTCAGGGTGCCCGAGACCGGCTGTGATTGGAGGCCCTCGAGAATGGCGCTGTCGACCGCGACTTGCAGGCCGGATTGCTGGCCGAACGCGGTCAACGCGCTCGATAGAGGCTGGGCGGGAATGTCGTAGGGTGCGACCCCGGCCTGCGCGATCTGCTTATAGGCCGCCGCCCCCTGCTCCAGCTGTTGCAGGCGCTTCTGCCAATCGCTGGCCGCCGCTCCCGTCGCGGCGTACGAAACAGCCAAGCCGGTTATGCCCACCAGTTGCGCCAAACGCCATCTGCGCGCGCCGGACCGGCCGCGCCCCTGCCTCGTCATTCCGTCCCCCATCTATGCCCCAACATACCCTAGAGTGCAAACAATTCGCATTTGCACTTGGCAACAGACGGATGGGGCACCAGGATTTTCACGGGCAGCGGCGATTTTCATGACGGCGGCGGGCTCAGCGGCCGTCGACCACCAGCAGATAGGGCGTCAGACGGAGGATCCGGCCGCCATACGGCTGCAGCACGGCGCGCAGGGCGGCGTCGGGGTCGCGGAGGTCGAACACGCCGGTGATGCGGCGGGCGCCGAGGATTGGATCGCGCAACAGGATAACGCCGCTGTAATGCCGCGACAGCTCCTCCAGCACGTCGGCAACCGGTGCGCCATCAACCACCAGCTTGCCCCTGCGCCACGCGGCAATGCCCGCAGTGCTGATCGTGCTGGTTTCGATGCTGCCGTCGGCGCGATCGACGATCGCGCGTTGTCCCGCCTGCAATGTGACAGCACGTGCGGGATCGGCGGTCACCGAGACCGACCCGCTCTGAACGAAAACCGTCACCGCGCGGTCGGACAGCAGGACGTCGAACGCGGTGCCGAGCACGGTCACCTTTGCCGCGCCGGCGGCCACCGTGAACGGGTGAACCGCGTCGCGCGTCACCTGGAAGAAGGCGCGCCCGTCGAGCAGGGCCACCGCACGGTCTGCCGGCACGGCAATCGCGCTATCCGCGTCGAGCGATACGATCGAACCATCCGGCAGCGGCACGTCACGGACTTCGCCCGCGCCGGTGCGGTAGTCCGCCCGGAGCAGAACGCCGAGATCCGACGCCAGCCACAAGAGCAGGCAGGCGGCAAGCGCCGCAGCCGCGAGCGTAAACCCCTGACGCCACCATTTCCCCGATGGCTTCGGCTGCGCAGGCCGTGGCACGGCCCCGGTCACACGCCAGACCTGCTCCGCACGCCGATAGGCTTGGAGATGGCTCGCGTCCTGCGCCAGCCAGGCATCGCGCGACGCCCGCAGCTGCCGGTCCTCCGGTGCAGCCTGGACGCGTAGCAGCCAATCGAGCGCGCGATCCCAGATCGGGCCGGCCAGCTTTGGATCCGATGGTGAAGGCTTGAAGGTCATGCGAGGAGAAGACGCTCCAGCTCTGCGGATTTTCACGACTCGAATCCGCCGAGGCGGTCCGCGCAGTGGGTGAGCGCGTCCTTCACCAACCGGTGCGCCAAGCCGACCGAGATGCCGAGCTGCCTGGCGATCGCGGGAAACGTCTCGCCTTGCAACCGGTTCAATTCGAACGCCCGGCGCGTGCGCGGCGGCAATTCATCCAGCGCCGCGATGACGATGCGCAACTGGTCGCGATCCACAGTCGCCTGCTCCGGCGATGGAGCGGCGGATGCAAGCCGTTCCATGGCCCCCGGCGGCGGCCGATCCTCCTGCGCCAGGTGCCGCGCCCAGTCCAGCGCCAGGTTGCGCACAATGCGATAGAGATAGCCGACCGGCTGCAGAATCGTGTCATCCGCCCGCTCGGTCGCAGCGGCGAAGCGCAGATACGCCTCCTGCACGACGTCTTCCGCGCGCGCCCTGCAGCCGACGATCGGCTGGGCGTAGTCGATCAGCGCGCTGCGATGGGCAAGGAAGAGGTCGAGGCGGACAGAATCGTACGTCACAAGCGGCGCTACCAGGCGGGGTTCGCGGCTTCGACGTACCCGTTTGGGGCCGGCTCGATCCGATCAGGAAGTGGCGAGCCTATCGGAGGGTTGCCCAGGGATCAACCGCTGCCGTTCGATGGCAGTTGCTACCACGCCTTGGTGAAATTGAAGGCGGCGGCGGCGATGATCGGCCCATGCTCGGCCTGATTGGCGATGATGGCGCAAGCGTCGGGCGAGTTGGCCTTGGCGGCCGGGTTCAGTTTCAATTCGATCTCGGTCGCGGGTCCGTACCACATGCCGACCTTCTGCAGCGAGCGCACCACGTTGTACGTCATCAGGCTGCGCCCGGCATTCTCGCCGGCCTTCACATGACTCTCCGCGCTCTTCTGATAGGTCACCAACCACACGGTCGCCGGCACGCCGATCGGCGCCTCCGGGAATTGCACCATCACGCGGCCATCTTTCTCGCGCATCACCTGGATGCGATACATTGTGTTGCGCGTGTAGGCTTTCTTCAGCGCCTTCTCGACCGCCTTGCGGTCGGAGCCGACGACATCGATAGCACCAGCGACGATCATCTGCGGCGTGTAGACCATCGAAGAGCCCTGCGCCTCCGCATAGGCGCGCTGTCTCTTGGTAAAGACGGGATCTGCGAAGCGATCCTTCCAGCCGATATAGTCCCAGTAATCGACGTGGAACGAGAGCGGCAGCACATATTGACGCTGCGTCAACTCGCCCAGCAACGCATCCGCCGGCGGACAGGAAGAGCAGCCTTCCGAGGTGAACAGTTCCACCACCATCGGGGCCGGCACGGTGGTGAGGATGATTGGCGTGTATTCCTGCTTCGGCGCCGCCAGCGGGCCGGTGTCGACCCCCGGCGATCCGGCGCCGGGCGAATTCGGCGCTACCAGCGATTGGCCGAACCGGGGGCCAGTGCTGCCGCCGGTCCCATCCAGATCCACATCCAGGCTTTGGGCGCGGGCAGCCGCCGAGCCAAGCACTAGGCCCAATACCAATAAAATTGCCGACAGGATGGCCACGCGGATTTTCATAGGAACAGAATGGAATTGCGCTGGCGCCAGGGCGAATCACGAAGGGGTGAGACGTCGGATTGGCTCGATGGATCGCCCTGGCTGGCTCCATCGAGCGCTGCCATGTGCACCATTTCGTGCATGCCTTCAGAAGTCGCTCACGCGGCCATTGCGCTCCCAATCGCCATAGCGTGTTGGCTCGGGCCCACTCGGCCCGCCGATCTCGCGCGGCCGCTTTGATGCCTTGTGGGCATCGTTCGGCGATTTGGACGCTCCGCCAGCCGGTGCATCTGTCACCGGATCGGCTGCCTTTGGTGCATTGGCATCAGGCTTTGTCATGCTGTTAATGATATACGCATCGGCCTGGTCCGGCCAAGCGTTCGCCTTGATTCCCGACGCGGAAAGACCATTTCATAACCGGACGGATGATAGGGCCTCAGGAGGGGCCAAGACGGATGAGCGGTTATATGCGGACGGGCTTGCTGCTGTCGGCTCTGACCGGGCTGTTCCTGGCAGCGGGCTTCCTGATCGGTGGGCAGCAGGGCATGGTGATCGCATTCGTGATCGCCTGTGGCATGAACCTGTTCGCCTATTGGAACGCGGACAAGCTGGTGCTCCGCATGTATGGCGCCGAGCCGGTCGGCGAGACGACCGCGCCGGAGTTCCATCGCCTGGTGAGCGACCTGGCCGCACGCGCGGGCCTGCCCAAGCCGAAGGTCTACCTGATCGAGAATCCGCAGCCGAACGCCTTTGCGACCGGCCGCAATCCGGAGAATGCCGCGGTCGCCGCCACCACCGGGCTCATCAAGATGCTGAGCCGCGACGAGATCGAAGGCGTGATGGCGCACGAGCTCGCGCACGTGAAAAATCGTGACTCCCTGATCATGACCATTACGGCGGTACTGGCCGGCGCCATCGGCATGCTGGCGAATTTCGCGTTGTTCTTCGGCGGCGGCCGCGATCGCGAAGCGCCGCTCGGCGGTTTCGGTGCGCTGCTGGTGATGCTGTTGGCACCGTTGGCCGCGATGCTGGTGCAGTTCGCGATCTCGCGCTCGCGCGAATACGAGGCGGACCGGATTGGCGCGGCGATCTGCGGCCGGCCGCGCTCCCTCGCATCAGCGCTCGTCAAGATCTCCAACGGCGCGGCGCAGATTCCGAACCACAACGCGGAAGCAAATCCCGCGACCGCGCACCTCTTCATCATCAACCCGCTGCACGGACGTGGCGCAGATAGTCTGTTCTCCACCCACCCGAACACGCAGGAGCGCGTCGACCGCCTGCTGGCGATGGACGGCGACATCATGACCACAGAAAGCCCTGTGCCTCAGGCCCGCGTGCGGCGATCAACCATCCCCAATTCCACAGTGCGCGGGCCCTGGAGCTAGAACTCACCCGCTCCGTCAGGCCGGCACCGCGGATGATGGCCGGTAGCCCTGCAGGCTTGACAGGATGGTGACCGTCCGCAGCAGCGCCGGCGCAAGCTCGATGCGCATGCGCTTCGGCGTCCAGTCTCGCGTCGTCATGGACATGTTCACGCCGCCGATCGACCTCCCCTCGGCATTGAGGATGGGCGCGGCAATCGTCAGCTCGCCGGGCAGGCACTCCTCTTCCGCGATCGTGTAGCCAACCCGGCGCGCCGCGGCGATCCGGGCGAGGATTTCGCCGCGATCACAGATCGTGCGTTCCGTGAACGGCAGCATGTCCGAACGATCGAGGATCGCAGCCACTTCATCATCGGGCCGACCGGACAGGATGGCTCGGCCGCTGGCCGTGCAGAAGGCCGGGACTCGCTCGCCCACAATCGGACTCAGTAGCCGCGCGCGGCGCGCCGGGATGCGCACGACGTAGCTGACATCGGTGTCGACGAGGCGGCTGAGGTTGACGGCCTGGCGTGTCTGCTCGTGCAGCTCGACGAGATGCGGCCCGGCAACCTGGATCAACGGATCGGAGCGCATATACGCGACCGACCAGTCGAGCATGCGAGTTGACGGGCGATAGCGGCGGGTGCGCGGGTCCTTCTCGAGATAGCCCAGCACCATGAGCGTGTGGGCGAAGCGCTGGGCCGCACTCTTGTCGAGACTGGCCAGGCGGCAGATGTCGCTGAGCCCCAGGTCCGGTTCTCCCGTCAGGAAGGCATTCAGCACCCTGAGACCTTTTTCCAGTGAACCAACGAAAAGGGCGTCCTCACGCTGCGCGCGATGCATGGGCGCGCGCAGCTGACCGGCATGCCCGCCCTGCGCCGTGCCCCTTGCGATACGATAACTGGCCGTTCCCATGACGCCCCGTTCGGCTCCGAATCAGCCTAGCCCGATTGTCAGCCCCGAATCGATCATGTAGTATGGTGCAATAAGAAGTATCGGATAACAATACACTATCACGCTCGGCCCGGCGGCTATCCGGTCCGGTGCTGGACAGGGGTGGCACGATGTGGGGTGAGCGCGCGCCCGATCGGACCGAAGAGGTCGCGGTCGGCAAATACCGTGTAGTCACGTACAGTTTCGGCAGCGGCAATGACGTCGTCATGCTGCTGAACGGTGGTCCGGGCCTTCCGTGCGACTATCTGCGCGAAGCGCATTCCTTTCTCGCGGACCACGGCTATCGCGCCGTGACGTTCGATCAGCTTGGCACGGGCAGATCGGACCGGCCGACCGACGAGTCACTTTGGAGCATCGCGCGCTACGTCGAGGAGGTGGAGACGATCCGTACCGCCCTCGATCTCGGGCGGGTGCATCTGCTCGGCCATTCCTGGGGCGGCTGGCTGGCAATCGAATACGCTCTCCATCATGGCGACAAGCTGAAGACCTTGTTGCTGGAAGACACCGTCGCCGATATGCCGCATCTCATCAGCGAGCTGGAACGGTTGCGCGGCGCACTCGGCTCCGAGACGGTGGCGATGATGCAGCGCCACGAGGCCCAGGGCACGATCAATCATCCGGAATACATGGCGGCAATTACGATCCTGAACTACCGCCACGTCTGCCGGCTGGAGGAATGGCCGGCGCCCGTCAAGCGCTCGCTCGACGACTGGAACATGGGCCCCTACATGACCATGCAGGGCCCCAACGAGTTCCTCTACACCGGCAATCTCAAGGACTGGAACCGAGTCCCCGACCTGCATCGAATCACCGTGCCGGTCTTGATCACCTGCGGGCAACATGACGAGCTGACACCGGCCTGCGCGTTGCGCCTGAAGCAGCACCTTCCCAATGCCGAGCTGAAGGTGTTCCCCAATTCCTCGCACATGCCTTTCTATGAGGAACCACAGGCCTACTATCCCGCCCTACTGGACTTTCTGGGGCGGCATCGGGGTTAGAGGCAGCATGGCCTGCGTTGCGCCAGCGACTGACTATCTCTTCATGCGGAACGGTAGTTCCGTGTTGCGGGGGTAGTCCGGTGCATCGTTACGCCTTCATCCTCACGCGACCGCTGCAGCTCATTCCCGTGCTGTTCGGCATCAGCGTGCTTTGCTTCTTCCTCGTGAAGTCGATCCCGGGTGATCCGGTGCGGCTTCTGCTCGGCACCAAATCGACGCCGGAGGCAGTCGCGCGTATCCGCGCCCAGTACGGGCTGGATGAGCCGCTTCTGACCCAATACATTTATTTTCTGAAGAATCTCTCCGCTGGCGAGATGGGGCATTCGCTCCTGTATAAGATGCCGGTGCTGCCGCTGATCGCCGAGCGCGTCGTGCCGACACTGATGCTGGTCGTGGGCAGCGTGCTCCTGACGCTGCTCATCGCGGTGCCGCTGGCCAGCCTTGCGGCGTTGAAGCGCGGGACGGCCACCGATCATGCCATTCGCGGTTTTACCACCGCCGGTCTCGGCTTTCCGGCCTTCTGGCTCGGCATCATGCTCATCATCGTCTTCAGCGTGAAGCTGGGCCTGTTCCCCGTGGCGGGCTTCGGCGAGAGCTGGCTGAGCAAGCTCCACCACATGGTGCTGCCGTGCCTCACGGTTGCGCTCGCCTTGTCGGCGATCGTGACGCGCAACCTGCGCGCCAGCATGATCGCGGAGCTTGCGTCCGATCATGCCACGGCGGCACGGGCCAAGGGTTTGCCGGAGAGCTGGGTATTCCGCCGCCATGTTCTGCCGAACTCGCTGATCCCCACCATCAATCTTCTGGCCATCAATGTCGGCTGGCTGATCGGCGGCAGCGTTGTCGTGGAGACGGTGTTCTCGTTGCCCGGCATGGGGCAGCTGCTGGTGCGCGCGATCTTCACGCGCGACTACATGGTGGTTCAGGGCGTCACGCTGGTCTTCGCGTGCGCCACGGTTGTGTTGAACTTCGTCGCCGACCTGCTGACGGTCGCGGCCGATCCCAGGGTCAAGATATGAGTGTCGAAGCCCTCTCGCGCGGCAACTGGCTGGCGCGGGGATTCGGCGCGCTGGGGCTCGGCCGCGCCAATCTCAATTTGCGCCTGGGAGCGGCCATCATCGTGGGCTGGGCGCTGATTGCGGTGTTTGCGCCGTGGATCGCGCCCTATGATCCGATCACGCACAACCTGGCCGACAAGCTGCAAGGCCCCAGCCTGCTTCATCCGCTCGGCACCGACAATTTCGGGCGCGATATCCTTTCACGTGTCATATACGGCGCGCGCATCGACCTGCAGATGGGCGTGCTTGGCGTCCTGTTCCCCTTCCTCATCGGCACGACTCTCGGCGCGATCGCCGGCTATGCCGGCGGCTGGGTCGACATCCTGTTGATGCGCATCCTGGACGTCGTCCTGGCGTTCCCGTTTCTGGTGCTGATGCTGGCGATCATCGCCATCCTGCAACCGGGACTGACCAGCTTCTACATCGCACTGGCGCTGGTCGGCTGGGTGTCCTATGCGCGGCTGGTGCGCGCGCAGGTGCTGGTGCTGAAGACAAGCGACTTCGTTACCGCCGCGCGCTCCCTCGGCTTCGGGCGCTTCCGCATCCTGTTCCGCCACATCCTGCCCAACTGCATCGCCGGTTCGATCGTCTTCTCGATGTCGGACGTGGTGCTGGTGGTGCTGGCGGGCTCGTCCATTTCTTATCTCGGCCTCGGCGTCCAGCCGCCGACCGCCGAATGGGGCGTCATGATCGCGGAAGGCCAGAACTTCATCACCACAGCCTGGTGGATCACCACCTTTCCCGGCCTCGCCATCGTGCTGATGGCCTTCGGCTTCAGCCTGCTGGCCGACGGGCTTGCAGAGCGTTTTGGATTGAGGCAGCCATGAGTCTGCTGATCGTCCGCAACCTCTCGATCGCGGCTGGCGAGCGCCTCCTGGTGGAGGAGGTCGATCTCGATCTTGCCGAAGGCGAGGTTCTGGGCCTGGTCGGTGAGAGCGGATCAGGCAAATCGATCACGTGTCGCGCCCTGATGCGGCTGCTTCCTCATGATCAGCTGCACATCGCGGGTGGCAGCGTCACACTGAAAGGGCGCGATCTCGCGCGTCTGGATGAAGCGGAGATGCGCAAGGTGCGCGGGGTGGAGATCGGCATGATCTTCCAGAACCCGAGCTCGCATCTCGACCCGGTCATGCGCATTGGCGATCAGATCGCCGAGAGCGTACGCTATCACGAAGGCGCGAGTACGAAGGAGGCGCGGGGTCGCGCGGTCGAGCTGCTGCGGCAGGTCGGCATACCCGATCCGGTGCGCCGGGTGAGCGCCTATCCCCATGAATTCTCCGGCGGCATGCGCCAGCGGGCGATGATCGCGGTGGCGCTGGCCTGCCGGCCCAAGCTGCTGATCGCCGACGAGCCGACCACAGCGCTCGACGTGACGGTGCAGGCCCAGGTGCTGCGCCTGCTGCTTGACCTGCGCGATCGGCTCGGGCTCGCCATCCTGCTGGTGACGCACAACCTCGGCGTGGTGGCGCAGACCTGCGATTCCCTCACCGTGATGTATGCTGGCCGCATCATGGAGCGAGGTCCGAAGCGCGACCTGCTGCGGGCGCCGGCGCACCCTTACACCGAGGCGCTGCTGAAGTGCCAGCCGGGATCGGCCAAGCCCGCAGCCCAGCTCCCGGCCATTCCCGGCCAGCCACCGCTCGCGGGCGCGTTTCCGCCCGGATGCCGGTTCCACCCGCGCTGCCCCCGCGTGGCCGACATCTGCCGGCGCGAGCGGCCGGCCTTGTCACCAGCGCAAGGGCCGCGGGTCGCTGCCTGCCATTTCACGTCCGCATTGCGAGCTGCGTCATGAGTGCACCATTGCCCCTGTTGCAGGTACGCGATCTGGCAGTGCGTTTCCGCGCAGGCGGCGTTGGACTGCCAGGATTCGGGGCGCGCTACGTCAACGCGGTCAACCATGTCAGCTTATCGATCGCGCCGGGCGAGACGCTCGGTGTGGTCGGCGAATCCGGCTGTGGCAAAAGCACGTTGGGCCGCGCCATCCTCAATCTGGTGGATGCGCAAGGCGGCGAAGTGCGCTTCGAGGGCGATGTCGTTTCTTCGCACGACCCATCCTCGATTGCCAAGCTGCGCGCGCGGGCGGCGATGATCTTCCAGGATCCCTATGCCTCGCTCAATCCGAAGCTCGCCATCGGCGAGGCGATAGCCGAGGTCCTGCGCGTCCATCGCAAGACCCAGCCGGAGAAGGTCGCCGCGCGGGTAGCCGAACTGCTGTACCTAGTCGGCCTGTCGC
The DNA here is from genome assembly GCF_003574735.1 of Dongia deserti. Lineage (GTDB taxonomy): Bacteria > Pseudomonadota > Alphaproteobacteria > Dongiales > Dongiaceae > Dongia_A > Dongia_A deserti. The sequence goes on along the minus strand of NZ_QORW01000006.1, from coordinate 17,953 downwards.
CGGAGCTGGCCGCACGCAAGCCGCACCAATTGAGCGGCGGGCAATGCCAGCGTGTCGGCATTGCGCGAGCGCTCGCGATTGAGCCGCGGCTTATCATCGCCGACGAGTGCGTGGCGGCGCTCGACGTCTCCATCCAGGCGCAGATCCTCAATCTGCTGATGGAGCTGCAGCGGCAGATGAATCTGTCGCTCATCTTCATCTCGCACGACCTCGGTGTCGTCCGGCATCTCTGCCGGCGCGTCGCCGTCATGTATCTCGGGCGGATCGTGGAGCTCGGTCCGACCGAGCAGGTGTTTGCGGCGCCGCAGCATCCCTACACCCGCGCCTTGCTGGCCGCCGTGCCGGACATCGATCCCGACCGGACGCTCAATCCTGCCCAGTTGCGGGGCGAGCCGCCGAGCCCGCTCGATTTGCCCACCGGCTGTCCGTTCCATCCGCGCTGCCCGCACGCACAAGAGGTGTGCGCCCGCGGTGAGGCACCGATGCTGCGCGCTTCAGGCACCCGCGAACTCGCCTGCCATTTCGATCTGCCACTCAACTCACAACAGGGAGAGGGACCATGAAAGGAAAACTGAAATACGGCCTGATGCTGGCCGGCGCGCTCGCCATCCTGGCGGGCGATATCACCATTGCTGCAGCCGACGGCGTCCTGACCATCGGCCGGCGCGAGGACGGCACCACCATGGACCCCATCAAGTCGGCGCAGAACGTCGATTTCTGGGTCTTCTCCAACATGTATGACGTGCTGGTCCGCGTCGACAAGACAGGCACCAAGCTGGAGCCCGGCCTGGCGGAAAGCTGGACCGTATCCGACGACCAGATGACCTACACCTTCAAGATGCGGAACGCGAAGTTCTCCGACGGCTCGCCGATCACGGCGGGCGATGCCGCCTGGAACCTGCTGCGCATCCGCGACCATCCGGAATCGCTGTGGAGCGACACCTATACCGTGATCAAGGACGCCGTCGCCACCGACGACAAGACCCTGGTCGTCACGCTCAATCAGCCGACTGCGCCGTTCCTCACGACGCTGGCCATGCCCGGCATCTCCATCCTGTCCAAGAAAGCGGTGGAAGCCGACGAGGCCGGCGTGTCCGATCATCCGGTCTCGTCCGGCGCTTTCGTGATGAAAGAGTGGCGCCGCGGCGACAAGGTGATCCTGGAGAAGAATCGGTCGTTCTGGGAGGCAGAGCGCGTGTCGTTGGATGGCGTCCAGTGGATCTCGGTGCCGGACGACAACACCCGCGTGCTGAAGCTGCAGGCGGGCGAGCTCGATTGCGGCATCTTCATCCCCTTCTCGCGCATCGCGGAGCTCAAGCAAGACGGTAAGCTGAACGTGCTGCTGGATCCGTCCACGCGCGAGGATCACCTGCTGATCAACCATGAGCATCCGCCGCTGGACAAGAAGGAGGTCCGCCAGGCCCTCGACTACGCCATCGACGAGCAGGCCATTGTCGATACCATCACCTTCGGCGTCGGCACCGTCGCCAATTCCTACGTTCCGGCCGGCGCGCTCTATTACCACGCCGACAACCTCAAGCGGCCGTACGATCCGGCCAAGGCAAAGGAGATGCTGGAAGCGGCTGGCGCCGCCGGCATGACGCTGCAGTACAATGTCGAGGCCGGCAACGAGGTGGACGAGCAGATCGCGGTGCTGATCCAGCAGCAGGCCGCCCAGGCCGGCATCAACATCAACATCGTCAAGATCGATCCCGCCGCCGGCTGGGACGAGCTGGTGGCCGGCAACTACGACATTTCGGTCAACTACTGGACCAACGACATCATCGACCCGGACCAGAAGACCACGTTCGTGCTCGGCCACGATGCCAACATGAACTACATGACGCGCTACAAAAACGATGAGGTAAAGGAGCTTGTTGAGAAGGCTCGCATCGAGTTCGATCCCGAGAAGCGCGAGCAGATGTATATCGACCTGCAGAAAATGGCGAAGGAGGACGTGAACTGGATCGACCTCTACTACAGCCCCTACCGCAATGCCTGCGGGAAGCATGTCGTGGAGTTCTACCAGAACCCCCTCGGCCGGTTCTTCCTAGAAGATACGAAGAAAATGTAGGGCCTCCTGCACTACAGTCTTCCGCTCTTGCGGGGACTGAACGGCAGTCCTGCTAATTGGATCACCGGGCTTCGGCGCTGAGGCGCCGACCCGGTGATCTCGCTTCAAGACACCCCTTGGACAGCCCCGCCGCAATCGTGCATAAGGCGGCCCATGGCCAACCCGCCCTCGCCCGCTGAAAAGCCGCCGGAGTCCGGCAGTGTCGTGCTGTCGGCGCGTGCTGTGGCAATTGAGCTGCTGGAAGCGGTCCTGAAGCGGCGCAAGCCGTTGGATGACGCGCTGGCGGAGCAGCCGGATCTCGACAAGCTGGTCAACCGGGATCGCCAGTTCGTGCGCGCGCTCGTCACCTGCACGCTGCGGCATCTGGGGCAAATCGATCACGTGCTGGCGCAGTGCCTGGAGAAGCCGCTGCCCGCCCGCGCCAGCGCCATCCGCAACATCCTGCGCCTCGGCACAGCGCAGACCCTGTTCCTGAAGACGCCAGCGCATGCCGCGGTCGACACGATGGTGACGCTCGCCGGCAAGCGCGGCGGCGAAGCCGGCTACAAGGGCCTGGTCAACGCCGTGTTGCGCCGGATCGCGCGCGAGGCGGACCTGTTCCGCCAGTTCGCGCCGGGTAGCGGCAATTTCACAGGCGCGATCTCGTTGCCCGACTGGCTGTGGCAGAGTTGGGTGAAAGCCTATGGGGTCGCCAAGGCGACGCAGATCGCGATCGCGCATCTGGAGGAGCCGCCGCTCGATTTCACGGTCCGGCGCGATCCCGACCACTGGGCCAAGATGCTGGGCGGCACGGTCCTGCCCGGCGGCACGGTGCGGCGCGCGGCCCATGCGCCGGACAACTACCGACCTTCGCCGCGCATCGAGGATTTGCCTGGCTATGCCGAAGGCATGTGGTGGGTGCAGGATCTCGGCGCCAGCCTGCCGGCGAAACTGCTCGGCAACCTGACCGGCAAGCGCGCGATCGACATGTGCGCGGCGCCCGGGGGCAAGTCGGCGCAGATGGCATTGGCCGGCGCGCAGGTGACCGCGCTCGACCGCTCGCGCAAGCGCCTGGCGCGCGTGGCGGAGAACATGAAGCGCCTGCGCTTTGCGGTCGATTGCGAGGTGGCCGACGCGACGCTGTGGCAGAAGGGCAAGGATTACGATGTCGTGCTGCTCGATGCGCCCTGCACCGCCACCGGCACCATCCGCCGCCACCCCGACGTGGCGTGGCTGAAGGATCCGCGCGACGTCGCCAAGCTCTCCGCGACACAAGATGCGCTGCTGAACACCGCCGTGCGACTGGTGCGGCCGGGCGGCACCATCCTTTATTGCACCTGCTCCCTGCAACCTGAAGAAGGGCCGGACCGCGTCGCCGCCGCGCTCAGTCGCCATCCTTCACTCGCACGCGTGCCGATCCGCGCAGAGGAGCTGTTCGGCTTCACCGAACTGGTGACGCCGGAGGGCGATCTGCGCTCGCTGCCGTCGCATCTCGCACAGCTCGGCGGCATCGACGGCTTCTATGCTGCAAGGCTGCTGAAGCAGAGCTGACGTAAAGACAGTTCGTATGTCGCCCTTCCCTCGCTCGTCATCGCGGCCTTGAGCCGGGATCCCCGCCGCACGTGCGACTGCAGGATGGACCCCGGCTCAAGGCCGGGGCGACAGTTCGTGTATGTGAGCAAGAAGCGGAGTGAGTCCGCGCACGTGCTCTGCATTATGTCTTCGTCACAGAATGGAGAACACGATGCGCGCGCTCATGAGCAAGGTTGTCATCATCACCGGTGCCAGCTCCGGAATCGGACGCGCAGCTGCGAAATTGTTCGCCGAAGAAGGCGCCAAGCTTGTCGTTGCCGCGCGCCGCAAGGACGCGCTGGACACGCTGGTTGCCGAGATTGCGGCATGGGGTGGCGAAGCAATCGCCTATGCCGGTGACGTCAAGGATGAAGGCCTGCATCAACACCTCGTCGAGACTGCGCAGCGTGCGTTCGGCGGGCTGGACGCCGCTTTCAACAATGCCGGCACCTTGGGTGAGATGGGACCAACGCCGCAGATCTCCCTCGCCGGATGGAACGACGCGCTCGAAACCAATCTGACCAGCGCATTCCTGGCCGCCAAATATCAGATCCCGTTGATGCTCGATCGCGGCGGCGGTTCCCTCATCTTCACCTCGACCTTCGTCGGCTACACCGCCGGCATGCCGGGCGTCGCGTCCTATGCCGCGGGCAAGGCCGGCTTGATCGGACTGACCCAGGCGCTCGCGACGGAGTTCGGCCCCAGAGGCATCCGCGTCAACGCACTGCTGCCCGGCGGAACTGACACGCCGATGGCCCAGGCCATGATCGGCACGCCGGAAGGCCGTCAGTTCGTTGAGAACATGCACGCCTTGAAGCGCATCGCCACGCCGGAGGAGATCGCGAAATCCGCGCTCTATCTCGCCTCCGACGCGTCGAGCTTCACGACCGGCACGGCGATGCTGGTGGATGGCGGCGTGTCGATCAACCGGACGTGAGCGAGAACGCCATCTGCTGGCCGCGCTTGTCATAGGCGCGCGCCAGGGCTGCGTCGCGGCTGGAGAGCAGGTCGATATGCTCCTTGGCGATATGCAGCAATCTTTCCTCCAGCTCGGCGTGCGGTTCGATCCGCCCGTCCGCCAGAATATGGCCGAGTTCGGTATCGCGCTGAGCCAGGGCGCGCCCCACCAGAATGGTGCGGTGGCAGTCCAGCGGCTCTTTCTCCGCGCACATCAAGGCAGTGCGCTTGGCGTGCGACTCGTCGATCAGCGCATTGATCGCTTCCTGGAAGGCCGGTGTCGCAGCGATGCGCGTGTAGCTGACCTTGCCATGTTCGTAGCAACCGGGATCCTTCGGCCGGGCGCCCAGCGCATCGCCCAGGAACCAGTATTCGATCCCGGCGTCCTTGAGCGACGCCGCGAGCGCCTTCTGGCTGAATTGCGGATTGCGCCGCGAGAATGGTGTCGAGCGCACGTCGGCCACGCAGGCTATTCCGGCACCCCGAGGCAGGTCGATGAAGCGCAGGGCGGAATGATTGGAATGGCCGATGGTGTAGATCATGGCGCTCATGGACGCCATTGTAGTGACCGCCGGCGGTTCCGTCGCCGGTCGTCTCAAGACCGCCCGGTCCACACGGGCGGCGAGGCTGCGGATGGGCCATCCATGCACAGCACAAGCCGCGTCATGCCGGTGCCGGCAATCGGCGGCGAGCGATGCAGAACGCCGCCACCGTCGATGGTCTGCTCGCCCTTGAACACAGCCACGGCAAAGGCCGGCAGCTGCACGATCGGGCCGAGATAGGCGCGCTGAGCCTGCAGTGCTTCATCGACATTGCTGGCCGGCACGATCTGCGTGCCTGCGCCGCGATAGGTCGTGATGAGGCGCAAACGCGACCGGTCGCGATGGAATTTCCAGCAGGCGTCATGATTGACCGCTTCAAGCCGCACATCGATGATCTCGCTCGCGGCAACGCGGGCGTAGCACGCGGCGAGCATAGCAATATCCTCGACGAGGAAGCGCTCGAGCGGCGCGCCCGCCAGTCTCGTGCCCTCCAGGATGGAAGCGATCACCGGTTCGACGTGGCGACGCTGCGCCAGCGCGCGACCGTTCGGCAGGTCGCCGGGTGCCAGCGCCTCCAACGCCTGGATGATTTCCACCGGTGCCGTGCGCCGCCAGATGCAGAGGCCGACGTCGCGCTCGCCGATGCGATGCAGAATCGCCGGCGAATCGCCGCGCAGAATGCCGGGCTGGCCAGTGCCGAGGTCCGTCAGCCAGGCCGACTGCGCCGGCGGAACTACGCTCACTGCCACGATGGATCCGGCGGCCCCTCCGCGACGATCGCATCAGCTAGCCGCCGCAACAGGAAGGCTGCGCGCTGTGTGCCGTAGGCGAGAGTCAGGCGCGGCAAGAACTCCGTCATGGCAGCCGCCGTCGCGCTGCCGAGCGGGATCCGTTCACCATCGCAGCGCGCGAACGCTTCTTGGAAGAGAACCCGGGCGTCATTGAACTTGGGAAGCAGTGCGACGTGGCCGCCCGAGAACGCGATCTCCGTGAGATTCTCGTCTTCGATCATCCGACCCCCTCACGATATGGTTATGTTATAACATATCTATCCCGATATCTGCAGGCGGCGCAAGGGGCAGCAGCGCCGGGGGGGGGGGACGCCTAGGCCCAGTCCAGGATTACCTTGCCCGACTGGCCGGAAAGCATGATTTCGAAGCCCTTCTTGAAATCGCCGACCGGGAAGCTGTGGGTGAGAATGGGTGAGAGGTCGAGGCCGGATTGCAGCATGGCGATCATCTTGTACCAGGTTTCGAACATCTCGCGGCCGTAGATGCCTTTGATCTCCAGGCCCTTGAAGATCACCTGGTTCCAGTCGATCGCGGTGTTGGCAGGCGGAATGCCGAGCAGCGAGATCTTGCCGCCGTGATTCATGTGCTCCAGCATCTGCGAGAAGGCGGTCGGCACGCCGGACATCTCGAGCCCGACGTCGAAGCCTTCCACCATGCCGAGGTCGCTCATGACGTCCTTCAGCGTGTCGCGCGCCACGTTGACGGCACGGCTGGCGCCCATCTTGCGCGCGAGGTCAAGGCGGTAGTCGTTCACGTCGGTGATGACGACGTAGCGAGCGCCGACATGGCGGCAGATCGCGGCCGCCATGATGCCGATCGGCCCGGCGCCGGTAATGAGCACATCCTCGCCCACCAGGTTGAAACTGAGCGCGGTGTGGGTCGCGTTGCCGAACGGATCAAGGATGGCAGCCATCTCGTCGCTGATGCCGTCCGGGATCTTGAAGGCATTGACCGCCGGGATCGCGAGGTAGTCCGCGAAAGCGCCCGCGCGGTTGACGCCCACGCCGACCGTATTGCGGCACAGATGCCGCCGTCCGGCGCGGCAATTGCGGCAATGGCCGCAGGTGATGTGGCCTTCACCGGAGACGCGGTCGCCGATCTCGAACCCGCGCACCTCGGTTCCCATGTCGACCACCTCGCCGACATATTCATGGCCGACCTGCATGGGAACGGGGATGGTCTTCTGCGCCCACTCGTCCCATTTCCAGATGTGGCAATCGGTGCCGCAGATCGCGGCCTTCTTGATCTTGATCAGCACGTCGTTGTGACCGACCTCCGGCTTCCTCACGTCCGTGAGGGAGAGGCCGGGTCCTCGTTCCAGCTTCGCGAGCGCGCGCATCTCAGATCGCCTCTTTCTTCTTGCCGCCGATTGCGCCCAGTGCCAAGCCGACCTTGGCGAAGGCTTCCGCGGCCTTGTTGATATGCTCGTCGGTGTGCGCGGCGCTCATCTGCGTGCGGATGCGCGCCTGCCCCTTGGGCACCACAGGGAAGGAAAAGCCGATCACGTAAATCCCCTCGTCCAGCAGCGCATTGGCCATGCGCGTCGCCAATGCCGCATCGCCCAGCATCACCGGAATGATGGGATGATCGCCCGGCACCAGTTCGAAGCCCAGCACGCTCATCTTCTGCCGGAAGGAGCGGCCATTGGCGATGACGCGGGCGCGCCGCTCCGCTCCGTCCTCGCTTTGCACCAACTCGAGCACCTTGAGCGACGCGCTCACGATGCTCGGCGCCAGGGCATTGGAAAAGAGATAGGGCCGCGAGCGCTGGCGCAGCAGCTCCACGACCTGCTTCTTCGCGGCTACGTAGCCGCCGCTGGCGCCGCCCATGGCCTTGCCCAGCGTGCCGGTCAGGATGTCGACGCGACCTTCGACGCCGCAATATTCCGGCGCGCCGCGGCCATGCTGCCCTACGAAGCCGACGGCATGGCTGTCATCCACCATCACCAGCGCGCCGTAGCGATCCGCCAGATCGCAAATCCCCTTCAGGTCGGCGATGATCCCATCCATGGAGAACACGCCATCGGTGGCGATCAGCTTGACCTTGGCGCCGGCCTGGTCGGCGGCTTTCAGCTGCGCCTCCAGATCGTCCATGTCGTTGTTGCGGTAGCGGAAGCGCTTGGCCTTGCATAGGCGGATGCCGTCGATGATCGAGGCATGGTTCAACGCATCGGAAATGACGGCGTCGTTCTCCCCCAGGATGGTCTCGAACAGGCCGCCATTGGCGTCGAAGCAGCTGGAATAGAGGATGGCGTCCTCCATTTTGAGGAACTTGGCCAGCGCCTCTTCCAGCTCGCGATGGATATCCTGGGTGCCGCAGATGAAGCGGACCGAGGCCATGCCGAAGCCATGGCTGCGCATGCCGTCGATCGCCGCATCGACCAGCCGCGGATCGTCCGCCAGACCCAGATAGTTGTTGGCGCAGAAGTTCAGGACCTCGCGCCCGTCCGCCAGGTGGATGGCGGGGCCTTGCGGCGTGCCGATCAGCCGCTCCGCCTTCCAGAACCCATCGGCCCTGATCTGTGACAGGATCTGGTCGAGCTGTTGATAGAATGCGGCCTGCATGGCCGATACCTCATGACTGGCTGGGTTTGCCCGGACTTTAGGCTGCCAGCCCGGCGGGCTCAAATTCCAATTCCGGCGGCCGGAGTGGCGTATTCGTTAATCCATGGGATGAAATACGACGGAGGCGGAGATGCACAAGAGCGGACTGGTCGGATTCATCATCGATTGCAATACGGAGGATCTGGACGCTGCGGCGCAATTCTGGTCCGAGGCTCTGCGCCTGCCGCTGGAAGAAGGTGGTGGCGATCCCGGGTATCGCAAGCTCGCCAAGGGCCCAGGCGGCCTGAACATCGAGGTCCAGCAGGTGGACCATCCCAGCCGGGTACATCTCGACATTGAGTCTACCGACGTCGAGGCAGAGGTGCAGCGGCTCGAACGGCTTGGCGCCAAGCCGGTCTCACAGGTCAGGGATTGGGTCGTTATGGAAGCGCCGACCGGCCAGCGGTTCTGCGTGGTGCCCGCCCGCGGTGATTAGCCGCCGAAGGCTTTGCCGTTCGCCCTCCGTTCTTCGGCGTGCGCCCCCTTCAGGGACGGCCGTTCCTGGTAGGCTATGCCACCATCTGATGGCCGGCGCTTTGATTGATCGCGCGCGCGAGCGCGTCGCAGGTGAAAGGTTTCTCGAGAGTCGCCGTGGCCCCGAGCTTGCTCGCGAAATCAAGCGTGTTGAATGCGCTCGCGTGTCCGCTGCCGGACATCGCAACCACCGCGACCGAGGGATATTGCTGTCGTATCGCCATCAGGACCTCGAGCCCCTCCACTTCGGGCATGATGATGTCGGTGACGACGAGATCGACGGCACTCTTGGCGAGTTCGTTAAGCCCGAAACGGCCATTCTCCGCCTCCACGACCGTGTGCCCGAGACGTTCGAGCATCCGGCGCACGATCTTGCGCACCATCGGTTCGTCATCGATCAGCAATACGCGCATTACTCACCTCGGATGGCCGGCTTGTGGGTCGCAGCATGAATTGGGCCACTAGCCCCCTATCCTGTTGGCTAGGTGGGTAACAATTGATTACCCGCCACAACCTTTACCTGTATGCATTCGACCTAGACCTTTCGGGGGACGACCGAGGAAACGGGCGCGTCCCGTTCCTTGCCCTCGACTCTCCGCGGGTGGTAAGCATCCGCCATGCAGCAGACGACGCGCATCGCTCCCTCGATCCTCTCCGCCGACTTCGCCCAGCTGGGCGCGGAAGTGAGCGCGATTGCGGCGGCCGGCGCCGACTATGTCCATGTGGATGTGATGGACGGGCATTTTGTCCCGAACCTGACCATCGGGCCGATGGTGGTGAAGGCGCTGCGCCCCCACGCCAAGCTGCCGTTCGATGTCCATTTGATGATTGCGCCGGTCGACCCCTATGTCGCGGAGTTCGCGCAGGCCGGCGCCGACATCATTACCTTCCACCCAGAAGCCGGGCCGCACCCGCACCGGACCATCCAGCTCATCAAGTCGCTCGGCAAGAAGGCGGGGCTGTCGCTCAACCCTGGCACGCCGATCTCTGCCATCGAGTGGCTGCTGCCTGAAATCGATCTGGTGCTGGTGATGAGCGTCAATCCCGGCTTCGGCGGCCAGCGCTTCATCGAGTCCAGCCTGGACAAGATCAAGGAGTTGCGCCGGCGCATCGACGCAGTGTCGGAGAAACAGGGTGGCCGGCCGATCGACCTGGAGGTCGATGGCGGCATCAACGTTGAAACTGCGAAGCGGGCGATCGCGGCCGGTGTGGACGTGCTGGTGGCGGGCACCGCGACGTTCCAGGGCGGCACGAGCAAGTACGCCGCCAACATCGCCGCGTTGCGCGGCTGAGAGGCAGGCCGATGACGGCCCTCGCTGAGACGCTCCGCAAGCCTTCGCCGCAAAGGGCGCGGCGCGGCAATCGCCGGCCCAAATTGCTGGCGCCGCGCCTGCAGACCTTGTTTGCGCTGCCGCCCAAGCTGCTGGCCCATCGTGCAGTGCGCCGGCTCCTGCAGCCGCTCTATCGCAGTCGGCTCTACGGCTCGACCCTCGGCAAGCGCTCGAGCGGCGAATTGGCCGCCGTCCCGACGGAGATCTGGCCGGCCGATTCGCGTCCGGCGCTGGCGCTGCTCAATGGCGAGTTCCACTTCGGCGCCGATGTGGTGAAGAATCCGAAGCCGCTGCACAACCCGCTCGGCGCGACCGAAGCGTGGCAGCGGCAGATGGCGAACTTCGTCTGGCTGGATACGCTGCGCGCCTTCGGCGGCGTGCAGGCGCGGCAATTCGCGCGTCACGCGGTCCTCGCCTGGTTCACCGACACGGCGGCGTACGATTCCCTCACTTGGTCGAGCGACGTGCTGGCAGCGCGGCTGCGGCGCTGCCTGCTCAACAGCGTGTTTCTCGAGACCAACACCGACGCCCTGTTCCGCGCGCACCTGCTGCGGTCTCTCAATCGCCAGGCGGAGCATCTGTCGCGGGCATTGCCGGATGGGCTCAACGGTTCCGACCTGCTGAAAGCCTGCATCGCACTCATGCTGGCCGGCGCCTTACTGCCGCAGGGTGAGAAGTGGCTGCGCAAGGCCAGCCTGCTGCTTGACCGCGAGCTGCACGCGCAGATCCTGCCCGATGGTGGCCATGTCGAGCGCAGCCCGTCCGTCATGCTGGACCTGCTGCAGCATCTGCTCGATCTGCACCATGCGCTGGCGTTGACCGGGCGCAAGCTGCCGGATCAGCTTATCGCCACCATCGGCAATCTCGCGTCGGCGCTGAAGCTGCTGACCCATCCCGATGGCGGCCTCGCCTTGTTCAATGATTCGACCGAGAGCAAGTCCTCCGCCGTCCTGCTGGCGCTGATGCGTGCCGATGCCGCGAGCGGTGTCGAGGCGCGCGATCTGGTGCAACTGCCGCACACCGGATTCCAGCGCATGGTCGCGGGGCGGAGCGTCCTCATCTCCGACACCGGCGCGCCACCGCCGCACGGGCTCGATAGTCACGCCCATGCCGGCACGCTGTCCTTCGAGTTTAGCCACGGCGGCGAGCGCATGATCGTCAATTGCGGCGCGCACCCGACGGCAGCCGAATGGCGCCAGGTCCAGCGCGCGACCGCCGCGCACTCGACGCTGGTGGTGGACGACACCAATTCCAGCATGCTGCTGCCGCCCGACGGACCCTATGGCGGCGGCCTCGCCTTGACGCCACGCGCCGTGGTGGTGCGGCGCGAGGCGACGGGGGCCGGGCAATGGCTGGATGCGCGTCACAATGGCTATGAAGAGCCGTTCGACCTGGTCCACCGGCGGCGCCTGTTCCTGACCCCGGACGGCCTGGAGCTGATCGGCGAAGAGACCCTGACCGGTCGCGGCGGCAGGACCTTCGCCCTGCGTTTCCATCTGCATCCGAATGTGCAGGTTTCGGTGAGCCAGAGCAGCCAGTCCGCGCTCTTGAAACTGCCGCAGGGTGGCGGCTGGCGCCTACGGGTGCAGGGCGGCGACTTGTCGCTGGCCGACAGCATCTATCTCGGCCAGGCGGGCGCGGCGCGGCGCACCCAGCAACTGGTGGTGCAAGGCGCGATCGAGGACGACACCACCCAGGTCAAATGGGCCTTGCAAAAGGAAAGCGCGAAGCGATAACTGGCGCGCCATCCGACAGCGCAGGGAACAGCCCTTCATGCCAGCCACGCTCCGTCCGATCCGCCGCGCTTTGCTCTCGGTATCTGACAAGAGCGGCCTTGCAGAACTGGGGCGCTTCCTGGCCGAGCGTGGCGTCGCGCTGCTCTCCACCGGCGGTTCCGCGCAGGCCTTACGCCAGACCGGGCTCACGGTCACGGACGTTTCCGAGCATACCGGCTTTCCGGAGATCATGGATGGCAGGGTGAAGACTCTGCATCCCAAAATCCACGGCGGCCTGCTGGCGCGGCGCGACCTGTCGGAGCACGTGGCGGCGCAGAAGGCGCACGGGATTGCGGACATCGATCTGCTGGCGGTCAATCTCTATCCGTTCGAGGCGACCGTCGCGAAAGGCGCCGATCGTGACACCATCATCGAGAACATCGACATCGGCGGCCCGGCTATGATCCGCGCCGCCGCGAAAAACCACGACTCCGTCACCGTGATCGTCGATCCCGCCGACTACGAGGAGCTGAAAAAGGAGCTGACGGCCAACGATGGCGCGGCGAATCTCGCGTTCCGCCGGCGCATGGCGCGCAAGGCCTATGCGCGCACGGCGGCCTATGATGCAGCCATCTCGACCTGGATGGCGGGTGATCTGGGCGAGCCGTTCCCCGAGCGGATGACTGTGGCGGGCGAGCTCCAATCGCTGCTGCGCTATGGCGAGAACCCGCATCAGCGCGCGGCCTTCTATGTCACTGATCGCAAGCGGCCCGGCCTTGCCACGGCCAAGCAATTGCAAGGCAAGGAGCTCAGCTACAACAACCTCAACGATACCGATGCGGCATTCGAGCTGGTCGCGGAGTTCGACGCACCCACCATCGCCATCATCAAGCACGCCAATCCGTGCGGCGTCGCCTCATCCTTGGATCTGACGAGCGCCTACGAGCATGCGCTGGCTTGCGATCCGGTCAGCGCTTTCGGCGGCATCATCGCCGCTAACCAGGCGCTTGATGGCAAGACCGCCGAATTGATTTGCAGGATTTTCTCCGAGGTGATCATCGCGCCGTCCTTCTCGCCGGAAGCATTGGCGGTCCTTGGCGCGAAAAAGAATCTGCGCCTGCTGGAGACCGGCGGCATGCCGGACCCTGCTGCGCAGGGGCTCGTCTTCAAGAGCCTGGCCGGCGGCTTCCTGGCGCAGGACCGCGATGGCGCGCGCACACTTGCAAGCGATCTCAAAGTCGTGACCAAGCGCGCGCCGACCGAGCGCGAGATCAGCGATCTGCTGTTCGCCTTCACGGTCGCCAAGCACGTGAAGTCGAACGCCATCGTCTATGTGAAGGAGCGCGCGACCGTCGGCATCGGCGCCGGGCAGATGAGCCGCGTCGACTCCTCGCGCATCGCCGCCTGGAAGGCGGCGGAAGCAGCCAAGGTCGCGGGCGATTCCGAAAGCTGGGCGAAAGGCTCGGTGATCGCGTCCGACGCCTTCTTCCCCTTCGCCGACGGATTGCTGGCGGCCGCCGAAGCCGGCGCCACCGCCGTCGTCCAGCCTGGCGGCTCCATGCGCGACGACGAGGTGATCAAGGCCGCCGACGAAGCCGGGCTTGCCATGATCTTCACCGGCACCCGCCACTTCCGGCACTGAAGCGCGCTAGGCAGCTTGTCTCATGTAGGAAAGCGCGGACTCGATGGCCGTGCGGCCTGTCTTCGTGAGCCGAGCATGGGCCGCAACGATCGCGTAGCCGTTCTCGAAATTTCGCCGGTCCTCGGCGCGCGCCTTCACCGCTTGCGCACACTCCTCCTCGGTCAGAAGCCCGCTGGCGATCAGCCGGGACATCGCCCAGTGCATGCGGGCAGAGACATAGGTGGCGTGAAACACGCCATCCATCGGCCGTGGTTCGATCCGAAGTGGAGAGTCGAAAAGTTCCTCGTCGGGATTGAGCACGAGCACCTCTTCGGTGCTGAGCCCGAACAGCACGCTATGCCCGCTCTCATGCGCCAGCACCTCCGCCAATTCTATCCGGGTCTGATGGCGTTCGGCATTCAGGAACAGGGCCCCCCACAAGCGGTAGGCCGATCCGCCGTCGAACTGCATTCTCGCGCCCTTCGACCCCATGACCAGAATGACCTGGCTGATGATGGCGCGCATCTCCTCCAGCAACTTCGGACTCGCCTGTCTGAGCAGGTCGCACGCGCGGTCGAACTGGCGGTTGAAAGCGTCGATCTGCTCCGGCGCCGGCGGCAGGAAATCGAACGGACACGACGGATCGCTGTTCATGAAGCGCACATAGCGCTCTCTGCAGGCTCTGAGCGCCGGATCGTCAAGGCCAAGCACCTGGAGCGACGCATCGACGGGGCGCTCACGCGCCAGCGCGTCGAAGAGCGCCAGGACGGTTGCCTCGTCATCGCCCAGGAGCGCCGGAACCAAGTCATAGTACAGCGCGAAGGTCGAGGGCGGAAAGCGCCGCCCTCTCTGGATCTCGGCCACAATGCGCATGACTCCGGCGTGGTCGAAGGGCAGCTTGCCGACGCATCGTTCCTGGATATGACACAGACTTTCGGCCAGGCCATTCTGCATCGCGCGGTCGCACGCAATTGCGCGCCCGGGATCCGGATCGAAAGGAGCCGCTTCAGACATACGCGAGCGCAGCCGACCGCCTGCCACTATGGGGGACCGGATCTCAACCGGTTCACGCCCGACGAAGCTGCCAGATCAGCCGGCCTTAACCCCGATCTTTGCGCCGATCTTGGCGGTGGAAACCGCCACCGCGCGCTCGGTGATGTCGGGCTTGCCGCCAATTTTCGCGGTCCTGACGTTCTGGCCGCTGACCACGATCTTGAACCCCAACAATCGGGTCACGTCGAGTTGCACGCCATTCATGAGAAATCCCCCGATGGATAAGCTTGGTCAAACAGACTTTACTAGCCTGAACTGACTTTGCAATTCTTATGCGGCATTTATCCTTGGGGCCAGCGCAGAAATTGTGATCTTTTTCGTCAGCACCGCTGCACATGCTTACACCTTTCGGCGCCTGCTGGGCTTCCCGGGGGTGCCAAAGACCGCGTCCTATACCTATGACCGGCTGTTCCGGTCGCGGCGCGTGCCAAGGGGAACCTGGGTTTTCACTGATTTCGACCGGCTCGGCGCGTGGGAGTTGGAGTTGGCCGCGCGCGCCTATCGCAGCCTGAAGGCTGCCGGCCTCACGGTGCTCAACGATCCTGCCATCGTCTGCCAGCGTTTCACGTTGCTGCGCCGCCTTCGCGAGCAGGGTTTCAACCGCTTCGCGGTGTGGAGCGTGGACGCCGGCGAATGGCCCGACCGCTATCCCGTCTTCCTGCGCGCCCAATCCGCCCATCGCGGATCGTTCAGCGGACTGCTGGGGGACCGCGCCGCGTTGGAAGCAGCGATTGCCGAGCGCATCGGCCGGGGTGTGCCACGGCGCGAGCTGATGGTGGTGGAGTATTGCGCGGAGGCGGTTCGCGAGGGCTTGTTCCGAAAACTGGCGAGCTATCGCGTGGGCGCCGTCATGGTGCCGGCGCTCTGCGTCCATCAATCGAGCTGGGTGGCCAAGGATGGCGAGATGGGCATCGCCGGCCAGGACCTATACGATGACGAGTACCGGATCGTCGCCGAGGATCGCCATTGCGCTGAGATACGGCCAGCGTTCGAGATCGGCGAGATCGAGTTCGGCCGCGCCGATTTCGGGATGGTTGACGGGCGACCGCAGGTCTACGAGATCAACACCAACCCGACCATCGGCATCCTCGAGAAGCATCCGTTTGCGGTTCGCATCAAGGCGGACAGGTTGTTCCAGGAGAAGTTCGCCGCTGCGCTTAGAAGGATCGACACGCCGGACAGTGCGGAACGTGTGCCGATCAAGAGCAGCGTGCTCAAGGAGCAGCGGCGTCATGACCGCTGGATGACAAAGGGCCGCTGGGTGATTTGATCCGCCCCACCGGCAATCTGCTGGCGGTGCCCGCGGTCGCGTTCTACATTTACCCCCATGACGGACAGGATCGAATTGCCGCCCTATGAGACCGTCGCCCTGGTGCTGCAGGGCGGCGGCGCGCTCGGCTCCTATCAGGCCGGCGTCTACGAGGGCCTGCACGAAGCCGGCATCCAGCCCAATTGGTTCGCCGGCATTTCCATCGGCGCGGTCAATGCCGCCATCATGGCCGGCAACGCGCCCGACCAGCGGGTGCCGCGCCTCACCGAATTCTGGGAGACCATCTGCCGCTCCGCGCTGCTGTCGGATGCGATGCTGGAGGAGCGGATCACGGCGTTGGCCGGTGACGGTCCGGGCCGCGCCGCCATCAGCGCGTTGGCGGCCGGTCGCGCCCTGCTCGGCGGGCAGGATGGATTCTTCACCCCGCGCGTGCCGCCGCCGTTCCTCTGGCCGTTCGGCGGCATTGCGGCGACCAGCTTCTATGACACCGCGCCGCTCAAACAGACGCTGGAACGGCTGGTCGACTTCGACCGCATCAACGCGCGCGAGACGCGGCTCTCCGTCGGCGCCGTCGACATCGAGACCGGCAACTTCGCCTACTTCGACAACGCCGCGATCAAGATCGTGCCGGAGCACATCATGGCATCCGGCGCCTTGCCGCCCGGCTTTCCGGCGGTGGAGATCGAGGGGCGCTATTTCTGGGACGGCGGCCTCGTCTCCAACACGCCGCTGACCGAAGTCCTGGGCCACACGCCGCGCCGCGACACGATCGCCTTCCAGGTCGATCTGTGGAGTGCTGATGGCCCCCAGCCGCAGAATATTCTGGACGTCGCGGAGCGCGAAAAGGACATCCGCTATTCCAGCCGCACCCGCATGGCGACCGATGCGGCAACCGACTTGCAGCGCCTGCGCCGCGCGTTGAAGCGCGCGCTCGACTGCCTGCCCCCGGAAACCGCTTCCGATCCGGAGATCGCGAACCTGCGGGATCTCTCCTGCTCCAAGGTCTACAACATCATTCACCTGATCTATCGCGAGAAGCACTATGAGGCGCAGCACAAGGACTACGAGTTCAGCCTGCCCACGATGCGGGAGCATTGGGAGGCCGGCCTCGCCGACATCCGCCGCACGCTGAAGCATCCGGAATGGTTGGAACGGCCGCGCGGCCTTGGTGTCGTCACCCACGATGTGCACCGTGCAGCGCGCGAAGCTGCGAAAGCGGAACCGGAGGCGGCCGAGTGAACAACCGCAATCCGCCGATCGCGTGCCGGCCCGTGACACCGGACGATACTGGATTGATCACGCAGCTCTTCAGCGCCAATAGCGTATGCCGCGGTTGCTGGTGCATGCATTGGCGCGTGGAGAAAGGCGGGAAGACCTGGAATGCCTGCTGGGGCGACCCCAACCGCCGCACCTTCCTGAAGTTGCTGCGCCAAGGCCGCGTGCAGGGCGCCCTCGCCTTTGCCAAGGACAAGCCGGTCGGCTGGTGCAACTTCGGCCCGCGCGAGGACTTCCCGCGCCTCAAGCGTTCGCGCGTGCTGATCTATAAGGCGGCGCCCAGCACGTGGAGCATCAATTGCTTTTTCGTGGCCGCGGGCTGGCGCAAGCGCGGCATTGCGAGCGCGCTGCTCAACTCGGCGGTGAAGGCTGCGTTCGAACGTGGCGCCCGCGTGCTCGAAGCCTATCCCACACCGCAGAAGCCGGAACAGAACCTCGTCGCCGCTTTCGCCTGGACCGGCACCCGCACGCTGTTCAAGAAGGCGGGATTCAAGCCAAGCGTCGACAACGAACGGGTGTGGGTGAAGCGACGGGCGAAGGCGTAGTTGAGGCGCTGGCTTCACTCTCCCATTGTCATAGTCGTGCTTGGCACGACCATCCATATGTGGACGGCCCTTTGCCTGCAAGGTTGATTGGATGGTTGAGCAGGTCCGATCGCTTGCGTCCATATGTCCGGCCTGTTGGTGCGATCGTGAC
>NZ_QORW01000052.1 GCF_003574735.1 Dongia deserti | reverse complement strand
GAGATCGGGATGGAGGCGTGCGGTGGGTCGCATCACTGGGCGCGGGTGATTGAGGGCTTGGGTCACCGAGTGAAGCTGATCGCACCGCAGCTGGTGAAGCCGTATGTCAAACGCGGGAAGAACGATGCGGCCGACGCCGAGGCGGTGTGCGAGGCGATGAGCCGGCCTGGCATGCGGTTCGTGGCGGCCAAGAGCGCGGAGCAGCAGGCGGCCTTGATGCTGATCGGCGTGCGCGACCGGCTGGTGCGGAACCGGACCCAGCTTACGAATGCGATCCGCGGCTATGCCGCCGAGTTCGGTCTGATTGCTCCCAAGGGGCTGGAGAAGATCGACGATCTGTTGGCGCGCGCCCAGGCGGATGAGACGCTGCCGGAGCTGGCGCGGGCGCTGTTCGCGATCCAGGCGCGTGAATATGCCGGTCTGCAGGGGCGCCTGCGGGAGATCGAGGAGGAGCTGATGGCTTGGCACCGCGGGAATGAATGCAGCCGGCGCCTGGCCGAGATTCCGGGGGTCGGGCCGATCGGCGCCGTCATGCTGGCCATGAAGGCGCCGGACCCGAGCGTGTTCCGGTCGGGGCGGCACTTCGCGGCCTGGATCGGTTTGACGCCGCGGGACCATTCGACGGCGGGCAAGGTGCGATTGGGCGGCATCACCCGGGCCGGCGATCCGGCCCTGCGCAGCGTGCTGGTGGTCGGAGCCATGGCGGTCATTCGCCAGGCCAGCAAGAGCAAGGGCCGCGCTTCGCCCTGGCTCCAGGAACTGCTGGCGCGAAAGCCTCGCAAGGTCGCTGCCGTGGCCCTCGCCAACAAGATCGCGCGCATCGCCTGGAAGATGATGATGAGCGGAGAACGCTATCAGGCCAACCGCGGGAGCATGCCAGGTCTCGCTGCGGCCTAGATCAGATCGGCAGAGCAAGGGAACTCGTCCTGTCGATGCCGTGACTTGCAAGGAAAGGAGTAGATGGTGGGATCGATCGATCCGGGACGAAAGACAATCCGTGCCATCCACCGGCGCTTCGACGCCGCACTCGTGAACG
>NZ_QORW01000051.1 GCF_003574735.1 Dongia deserti | reverse complement strand
ATGGCGAAGGCGAAGTTTGAGCGGACGAAGCCGCATTGCAACGTTGGAACGA
This sequence comes from Dongia deserti, assembly GCF_003574735.1. GTDB lineage: Bacteria > Pseudomonadota > Alphaproteobacteria > Dongiales > Dongiaceae > Dongia_A > Dongia_A deserti. The sequence continues at coordinate 1,144 of NZ_QORW01000051.1, read as the reverse complement.
TTGGTCACGTTGACCATGGCAAGACGTCGTTGACGGCGGCGATCACGAAGATTCTGGCCGAGACGGGCGGTGCGACCTATACGGCGTATGACCAGATCGACAAGGCGCCGGAGGAGCGGGCGCGCGGCATTACCATTTCGACGGCGCACGTGGAGTATGAGACGCAGAAGCGTCACTACGCGCACGTCGACTGCCCGGGCCATGCGGACTATGTGAAGAACATGATCACGGGTGCGGCGCAGATGGACGGCGCGATCCTGGTGGTCTCTGCCGCCGACGGCCCGATGCCGCAGACCCGCGAGCACATCCTGCTGGCGCGCCAGGTTGGCGTTCCGGCGCTGGTGGTGTTCATGAACAAGTGCGACATGGTGGACGATCCGGAATTGCTGGACCTGGTCGAGCTGGAGGTGCGCGAGCTGCTCTCGTCCTACCAGTTCCCGGGGGACAAGATCCCGATCATCCGCGGCTCGGCGTTGATGGCGCTGGAGGACAAGGACCCGGAGATGGGCAAGAACGCGGTCCTGAAGCTGATGGAAGCGGTGGATGAATACATCCCGCAGCCGGACCGCCCGAAGGACCGTCCGTTCCTGATGCCGATCGAGGACGTGTTCTCGATCTCGGGCCGCGGCACGGTGGTGACGGGCCGGATCGAGCGCGGGATCGTCAAGGTCGGCGACGAGGTGGAGATCATCGGGCTCAAGGCGACGACCAAGACGGTGGTGACGGGTGTGGAGATGTTCCGCAAGCTGCTGGATTCGGGCGAGGCGGGTGACAACATCGGCGCGCTGCTGCGCGGCACCAAGCGCGAGGAGGTGGAGCGCGGCCAGGTTCTGGCGAAGCCGGGCTCGATCACGCCGCACACCAAGTTCAAGGCGGAGGCCTATGTGCTGACGAAGGAGGAGGGCGGGCGCCACACGCCGTTCTTCTCGAACTATCGTCCGCAGTTCTACTTCCGCACGACCGACGTGACCGGCACGATCGTGCTGCCGCAGGGGACCGAGATGGTGATGCCGGGCGACAACGTGTCGATGGAAGTGCACCTGATCGCGCCGATCGCGATGGACGAGGGCCTGCGCTTCGCGATCCGCGAAGGCGGCCGAACCGTCGGCGCCGGCGTCGTCGCCAGCATCATAGAGTAAAGGGC
>NZ_QORW01000050.1 GCF_003574735.1 Dongia deserti | reverse complement strand
TATACTCGGCCGCCATCGCACGCTTTATGGCTTTGACGATTGCATACAGCGGGCCGTCATCGTTCTCAAACGGCTCTGCGCAATAGACGATCCGCACTCCGTGCTGTCTGCAGCGATACTCATAATGAGCACCCTGGTCGGTGTCCTGGAACCTGCCCCACCGGCTGACATCATAGACAAGAATCACGCTGAAGTCGGCGCGATCACCGAAGACATCGCTCATCAGCTTTTGAAGGCTCGCGCGGTTCTCTGCTCGCAAGCCGCTGATGCCCTCATCAGCATAGGTGCGTACAATCTCCATGTTATGCAGCGCTGCATACGCCTGGATCACGACCATCTGATTGTACGTAGAGTATTGTTGATGCTCGGTGGACATGCGGACATACGCTGCCGCCCGCTTCGCCGGTTCAGGCAGCTTGGCCGGAACTGGATACTTCTGCTTTCGGCTTCGCATCGTCGGCGCTCCATGAAGTCGCGCCATCATGCCCGCTCGGAGATCCATTCTCCGGTCAAGGGCAAGTCTACACGAATTGCCGCCCCGATGCGTCACATGAATCGGTGCCGGCGCTCGCGCTTTAAGTTGCAGTCACCCGCGTGACAGAGAGATCATCAAGGGGCAGGAATTGATATAGCGGAGCGCAGACGTGGCAAATGAGCGATGGCGGCCGGGTTCACCCTTGGCACACAAGTATAGCGCGGTCATGATGCTGACGGCGGTAGTCGCCGCCGTCTGCCAGGTGCTAGAAATCGTGATAGAGGCCGGACGCTCAGCGGGATGGTGGCAATGAAGCTCAGACGCGCGACTATGGACGATGCCCTCGACGTTCTCGCTTGGCGCAACGATCCTGATTCCGTGACAGCCAGCAAGTCAGGAAGGCCCATTGGCCAGGCAGAGCATCTGAAATGGTTTCCAAATGCCATCAGAAGCTCACGCCACCTGATTCTGATTGCTGAAGAGGATAGCCACAAGCTCGGCGTGGTGCGCTTCGATCAGATGGCCGACTACTGGCTCGTCAGCATCAACATGTCCCCGGCGGTTCGTGGCAAAGGCCATGGGCGCAAGGCTCTGTCGCAAGCGATTGACTTGCTGCGCGCCGATGCTGGGCCCTGCCGACTCCTTGCAGAAGTCAAAGACGACAACGTGCCAAGCCTGCGCCTGTTCGACACATTAGGATTCGTCCGCCAGGATCAAGCGGCTGGTTTCCA